>CALRXU020000006.1:0-223221 GCA_943372215.1 Chitinophaga pinensis
AACACGGGCTTATTGGAGCAACACAATGGCCATGCATTGGGCGTGTTTCCTAATCCCAGCAATGGCAACTTTACCATAACAGCCAATCAACCATTTAACAGCAATTTGAATGTGGTGGTGTTTGATGCGGCAGGTAAAAAGGTACTTACGCAAGACATTACCAACCCCAATGGCAATAGCTTTAATATCAAAACAACCCTTAACCCTGGATTATACCTAGTACAGGTAAACCACAACAACCAACAAGCGTTTGTGAAGGTTACAGTGTGGTAGGAAAATAGTATAAATAGGATAAAAAACGCTGATAACAAATCAGCGTTTTTTTATTTTATATGGATTGTAATTCTTCCAAGGAGGGTCTGGTATAATAGCCAGTTCCATTGTAAGGCCTTTTTCGTGGATGTGTTTTACAGGCCTCGCTGCAAGCACCTTCCATTTCTTCGCCACACTTTTCACACATGTTAAACTGCTCATTGCACTCCACATTTGCACAATTTAGATTTCTAAAAGTAGATGTACCACATTTGCTGCATTGGGCAATGGCCATAGGGTTAACCTGATTAATAGGTACACTTACACGTCCATCAAATACGTACAAAGAGCCATCAAAGTCTTTCCCCCCGGTTTCTTTGGCATAACCTATAATCCCATTATGCAATTGGTAAACATCTTTAAAACCTTGTTTAATCAGGTAGGCAGAAGCCTTTTCACATTTAATACCACCAGTGCAAACAGTTACTACTTTTTTGTCTTTATAACGTTCAAGCTCAGGTACCTTATTGGGAAATTCTCTAAAGTTTTCAATATCTAATGTTACGGAATTTTTAAAGCGACCAAGTCTCGTTTCATAATTGCTTCTCACGTCAATAATCACCACATCGTCTTCTTCCTTTAATCGGGCGAACTCTTCTCCTCGTAAATGTTTTCCCGTTTCTTTAGTAGGGTCAATTTCTTTAGGATCCCTTAACCCTGAATGTACAATTTCGGTTTTGTATCGCACGTGTAAACGATTAAACGCATGCTCACAATGCTCATCAATTTTAAACTCAATACCCTTAAACAAAGGATTGGCTTTTAGATGGTTCATGTAAGTAATACAAACTGATGCAGGCCCACTAATGGTGCCATTAATACCTTCATGTGCAATGTAAATCCGGCCTCTGATACCAATGCTTTTACAATAATCCAAATGTTCGGCAACCATTTGTTCAGCATCAGCAATAAAAGTATAATGGTAATAAGCAATTACCAAGTAATTAGATGTGTTGTTTTCCATATGTAAGATGGGTTAAACAATAAAATTTAGGGTGCAAATATACAATGCTTTACCCGAATTTACATGAAACAGGTTAAAGCAAAGCGTATATCAATATTAAAATACGGGAACTTTAACCACTTGTTGTTTACCTGCTTGTGTAACATGTAAGAAATAGATACCGTCAGGCAAATGATTTAGATCAACCTGTTGCTGACTTGATTCCAGTGGCAATTTTTGAATTAACCGCCCTCCTGAATCATAAATCCATGCACCAGATAAAACACCATCGGTGGTTGTTAGGTTAAATATTTTGTTGCCACTTGGGGCAACTATAACCAGCTTCTGTCCATCTACTTTATTTATATAGGGAGGGATAAACACCTGATTGCTCCATGATGTTTTGCCGTCAAAATCAATTTGCTTAAGTTGATAGATTGCTTCAGTTTCTCCTACTTCTGCATCTATAAACTCATAATCAATATTGATACTACTATTACCTTTTCCTTGCACAAAGCCAATAACAGCAAAGGTGTTGTCTTGTGGTAGCTTTCTGTAAACTTCAAACCCTTTGTTGTTTTTTTCCTGAATGGTACTCCAAATTACCTTAGCTTGTTTAGCATCCAAACGAGATGCCTTAAATAATCCCATTGTAACAGGTAATGCACCATTGGGAGGTCCAAGTAGTTCAAAGTTATCAATCGCAATACCCGCATCCACTTGTGTATTATCACTTTTAAAGGCAAAACGAAAACATACACTGGATTGTCCGGCAAAAGCATTGGTAGTGAATGAGCTTTGCACAAAACTTGCCATTACTGTATTGCTACTAAAAAAAGCTTGATTTTGAGGGAATGGCCTGTCAGCGTTTGGATTTGCATAGTTATACCAATTGGTTGCTGTTGTTGTGCCAAGAGGTAGCCAAGAGTTACCATTGTTAGTGCTGTATTCTATCCTAAAGCCGTCCCACGTATTCTCAACTTTGTATTTGCTATAAAAAGTAATGGTGTAATTGCCTGGAGCGGTACAGTTAAAATTAGGCGAAAGCAAGTAGGCCTCACTGAAATCTACATAGTTGCTACTAATGGAAGTAACCCAGGCGTTGCTACCAGAGAAAGTACCACTTTTCCCAGAAATAGCTGAGGCCCCAAGTTCAAATGGAGTGCCGCCTACATTCGATGCTGCAAAATCCTGTACATTTACATCAAAGTTTCCCCCATTAGATGCGGTGTAAGGAACCCCTCTATAAGGTAATATTTTTATATAATTATTAATGGTTAACGTATTTGCTCCACCATTAATGGTTAAGGTAACGGCATAATAACCGTTGGTACTGTATGTTTTTGATGGATTTGCTAAAGTGCTGGTTGTGCCGTCTCCGAAATTCCATAAATAACTTGTTGCACCTACTGAAGTAGACGTAAATTGAATAGCCGTATTTGGATAGGTTACCGTTTTATCAGCAGTAAAACCTACGTTAAAACTTGGGTTACTGCTTGTAAATACATTACTTGAAAAAACACCCCGTCCATGGGTAGCAGCAATAACCATAAAGTCGGATTTGCGTAATTTAAGCATATCAACTCTGGTATTGCTCAACCCAGAATTTGAAGGCTGCCAATTGGTAGCTGCCCCATTTAAACTATCAGTACTCCATACGCCAAGTTCGGTGGCCAGTAATATCTGATGCGGTCTTCTTGGATTCATCAGCGCCCAACGAATTGGCATATCAGGTAAATTGCCTTCCACATTGCTCCAGTTAATACCACCATTGCGGGTTTCCCAAATGCTGGCAACACCAAAGTTACTATAAGTAATTACGATATGATCATCATTGCCATCTTCAATTTCAATATTGCTTAAATAACTGGTTGGCATGCCTGCAACACCTGCATTAATGTGTGTTCCGGCAACTGTACCGCTTGCGGTATGTGCATTATCAACACGCACCAATCGTCCGCCACCTGTGCCAAAGTAAACCCTACCTACAATATTGGGTGACGTTTTAACTGCGCTTACTTGTGAACTATTAAATGCAGTAACGGTTACGGTCGAATTGGTAGTACCACTTTGTGGGTTACTCCATTTAAAAAAGGTACCGCTATTATGAGCAGCATACATGATATTTAAAGTGTCATCATAATCACTTGGATTAATAAAGCGACCAAAATCACCAAAAGAAAGCCCCGTACTGCTAAAACTTGATCCAGTATTGGTGCTTCGGTAGTAATTGTTGTAAACATAAGAGGTAAACTGGAATGTTGGCTGGTTTTGGTCAATATGACAAAATGCTCCGTCTCCACCAGTTACTTCGGTAGTAGAGTTGATGCCGGCAGCACTGAACCTGTGTGAGCCATTATCCTGAGCTCCTGCTAAGAAATGGTTACTGCCTGATGTTGGATGAATATCAGCAGCATAAAATTGAGTGGTGTTGTAGTTAACTTCTTTTGGTGTAATGGTTGGGATTGAAGTTGTGGCGTTGGTACTTCGGTAAATTCCTCCATCGTTTCCAAAATAAATTACATTGGAGTTGCCTGGCTCAAATATAGCAGTATGCTGGTCGGCATGTACCTCTTGAAAACTAAAACCGCCATACCAATGAGACACTTGTTGCCATGAAGCCCCTCCGTTGGTTGTCTTAAACAAATCAATACCGCCAACGAAACAAACATTGGAATTATTAGGGTCAACAGCAATAGACAAATCATACCAAGCCTGAGTTCTTGAGAAATCTCTGTCGGGAATACCAGGGTCTGCATCATTAGGATAAGCAGCTACCGTATCAAAACTTAAGCCTGCATTGGTACTTCTAATAATGGCACGTATGGTTGAATTGGCTTCTACCAACCCCCAAATAGTATTGGTATCATTATTACTAAGTGCCAACTCTATTTCTCGTTTATTAATACCTCCATTAATGGTGCGTGCAGTGGTCCATGTGGTGCCATTGTTAAAAGATTTATGAATAGTACCTGAGGTAGCCGCAGAACCAGCCATTGAAGCATACAGTGTTCCATTGGCAGCTTGTTCAATATCCTCTGCTTCATTACCTAATGCACCAGAAATGCTTGTGCCCAATACTTTGGTAAACGATGTTCCACCATTAACAGATTGGTAAAGCCCTGTTTGAGATGCAACCAAAACAGTATCACCGTTACCAATAGGAAATACTTTTTGGCAATAATAAAAATTGCTGTTGTTTGTGGAACTTAACTGACTCCAAGTTGAACCCCCATTTATACTTTTCCAAACGCCAAGCCCTCTTACTGCATCAATATTCCCATTTCCTTCTCCAGTGCAAAAATACATTACCTGTGTATTGCCTGTAGCCTGAGCAATTCCTGTAATTGCCATGTTATCAAAAAAATCATTTTGATTGGTCCAATTGGGGCTTGCTAAAGTAATGTCTGTAGTTTTCCATAATCCACCAGAAACACTTCCAGCCCAAACTGTTTTCCTGCTTGGATCATTTAGGTCTATCAAAATACTTCTGGTTCTGCCTCCACAATTTTTTGGCCCCCTTTCAACCCAGTTAACTCCTGTTATAGCTGCCTTACCTAAAGTGCGGCTAAGTAGTTGTTGTTTGTACTCAAAAGCTTTGAGTAATCTTTCCCGAGGAACATAACCTAACTCAGGGTCTAGCGTCATTTCCAACTCTTGTTTCCAAGCCAAATCTATTCGATCTCTCTTTGAAAATTTACCTTCATCTTCTTCTTCATATTGCTCTTCAAGCCGCTCAGAAGAACCAATGTAAGATATGGCAAAAAATCCAATGGCACAGATAGCCATAAATAAGAGTGAACTTTGTATATAATGTTTCATTCGGTTAATAAAATCGCACTAAAATAGTTTTATTTATTGTAATTACCCAATTCCTTGGTTATAAAGCTGATGGTAACTGTTTTTGTAAGCCGCTACGCAACATCAGCTAATGTGGAAACAGCCAATTAAACAGCCTGTTTTCAATGGTTCATATTGTGCTAAACCTGTAAGTGGTTTTGTATGTTGGGTTAATCCTTTTAAATTGCCCCAATGAATAAAAATTACTTGATTTTATGTTTTTTGTTGAGTGTAGGTATTAGCGCCATAGCCCAACAAGGTTTATATAAAAGCACATCAAACCCACATTATTGGAAAAACCGAAAGCCGTATGAGGGCTATTGGCAACAAGATGTGCATTACCGCATTGATGCTACACTATTGGATAGTATTGATGTAATTGAGGCAACAGAAACGCTTACCTATGACAATAACTCGCCTGATACATTGCGTGTGGTTTATTTCCATTTGTACCAAAATGCCTTTTTAAAAGGAGGATATTTACAACAATTAAACCGTGCAAATAAATTTTACCAGCAGTTTGGTAAGTATGAGCATGATGGTAAAGGGACTGAAATAGTAGCAATAGGCGTAAGTAATGTTGTAAATCCCAAACCATTTGTAGATGAGCAAGGGAATAGGGCTTCGATAGATCCTATTATCAATCAGGTGGAGCTCCAACACCGCATTGACTTTAGTATTATGGAAGTGCAGTTGTCAGAACCACTACTTCCTGGAGCTTCCATCACGTTTAACATCAAGTTTAAAACCTATTTTGATAATGGGGGAGACCAACGCAGAAGAATGAAACTGTTTGATGCGTTTGGAAATAAACATTATGATGGTGTTCATTGGTACCCCCGTATTTGTGTGTATGATCGCAAATTTGGCTGGGAAACTGAGCAACATTTGGGAAAAGAGTTTTATGGTGATTTTGGAACCTACGAAGTGAACTTAAATTTCCCTGCATACTATGTATTGGATGCCACTGGTTTATTATTAAACAAAGAAGAAGTGCTACCTGCGGATTTACGTGCTAAACTGGATATTGTAAATTTTAAAAACAAGCCACTAAATGAAGCCCCATCAACACCCATTCCGCATGATGGGGCATATAAAGTTTGGAAGTTCAGGGCCATTAATGTGCATGATTTTGCCTGGACCGCTGATCCCACTTACCGCATTGGTGAAACAAACATTACCCTCTCTGATGGAAGTAAGGTACAATGCATTGCATTGGCCCAAGAACCTCATGCATCAAGATGGCAGGATGCTTCGGCTTTTGCCAGCAAAATTATTGCACTCTATTCAAAAGATTTTGGGTTGTATGCTTACCCAAAAATGATTGTGGCCGATGCACAAGATGGCATGGAATATCCCATGCTTACCTTGGATGGAGGACTTTCGCCAGGATATTATGGATTGTTTGCGCACGAAATTGGGCACAACTGGTTTTTTGGAATGGTAGGTAATAATGAAACCTACAGGGCTAGTTTAGACGAGGGCTTTACCCAGTTTTTAACCCATTGGAGCATGTCTCGTTTGTTTGGTGAGCAATCTCAATCAAGAGGTAAAAGTTATGTTGCCAAACATTACTCACCTCTTCCACAAATGGATCAAACCGTATACCTCGGATACATTAGGGATGCCATTAACAAAACAGACGCTCCACTAAATACCCACAGCGATGATTTTGGGGGAGCACTAAACCATGGTGGCGGTTACGGACATGTGTATTACAAAACAGCAACCATGTTGTACAACTTGCAATATGTGCTTGGCGACAGTTTGTTTTTGGCTGCCATGCAACATTATTTTAACCAATGGAAAATGTGCCACCCTTACTTTGAAGATTTTAGAAACAGCATCATTCACTTTACACATATTGACCTGAACTGGTTTTTTGACCAATGGATGGAAACAACCAAAACCATTGATTATGCCATAAAGGGTAAACCCGTAAATGTTACAAAAGCGGATGGAACTCCTAGTGATACTTATCTCGTTAAAATAAAAAGAAAAGGACAAATGCAAATGCCAATAGATTTAATGGCCTATAGCAAGGATGGCAATATTTATACCACCTTAATAAGTAACACTTATTATTTTAAAAGGCCGCAGTTCAATAATAAAACATCCCTATATCAGACTTGGCGCGGATGGGGTTTACTCAATCCAACATTTGATGCGTTGGTATACTGTCCAGGCGGGCTTAAAAAGGTAAGTATTGACACCACTTACCGCTTGGCCGATGTTTATCAATTAGACAATAGCACCCACTGCCCAATAAAGTTTTCGTTTGATCACCAAATTAAAAACCCATTAGATAGAAGACATTATATTTTAAAATGGCGGCCTGATGTTTGGTACAACAGTATAGATGGTATAAAAGCTGGATTGCATATGAATGGCAATTACATGAATTTTAAGCATCAGTTTAGGGCTACAGTTTGGTACAACACCCGAGTAGCGCGAGATGATAAATATAGCAATAACCAGCTTGTTAATTATACTTTTAATTATACCAATAATATCGCCACCAATTTGAGTTACACCATTCAATCCCGCTTTCTGGATGGGCTTTGGATGCACCGGATTGGAGTGAGTAAAGTATCGGGTAAAAATACCTATACCATTTATGCCAAAAGTTTATACAGAAATTCAACCAATAACTTAGATTATTTATTATATCCTTCAAGTTGGCAAACAGGTAAGTATAACAATACGTTAAATATCGAATACACTAGGAATTACAATTACAAAAGGGGTAATGGTCAAATTACAGTTGGCTTAAGGAATACCGCATTGGCTAGTGATTACAATTACGCTTCTGCATTTATTACCGCAGTTAATGATAACAGGTTGGGAAAACTGGATTTTCGCACCAGGTTATTTGCACAATACATGACTGGAACTGATATAGCTCCAGAAAGTCGTTTAAACGTTGCGGGTGCAAACTCCGAACAAATAATGGACAATAAGTATGTGCGTTCACAAGCCTTTGTGCCAACCGCATGGTTAGGTTATGGCGATAATGTGAATCATTTTCAGTATGGTGGTGGACTAAACGTAAGAGGATACGCAGGATATGCGTTGCCGGCATCAGTTAAAAATACGCAGGTGCAATTATACGCTGGTATGAGTGGTGCAGCCTTTAATGCAGAACTTGACTTTGATAGGTTAGTGAAATGGGCACCGCAAAAGCTAAAAAATTATTTCCATATAGATGCGTATTTGTTTGGCGATGCAGGAATCATCCAGAACACCTTTAAAGCAGGTGAATTTGGGTTAACTGAGCAAAATACCATAAACAGTGATTTACTAATCAGTGCTGGAACAGGCTGCGCGTTAACGATAAAAAAATGGGGCAGGCTTGATGAGCCAAAACCACTTACCTTGCGTTTTGATGTGCCTTGGGTATTGAACACAACCCCTTTTGTTGACGGGGAATACCTGCGTTTTAGATGGATAGTAGGTGTAAGTAGAAGTTTCTAATTAAAATAAAATGAAAAAAATAAATAGACCCAAGCAAGGAGAATACCCTTCTTATTTTGAAAAATACTTAAGCAATATCCCGGCAGATAAAGACGCTTTTGATTTGTTTACCCAAAGTAACTTTGATACCATTGACGTGGTAACATCACTAGATGGAGAAACCTTAGCTTTTAGGTATGCCGAAGGCAAATGGAATATCCCTGAAATTGTACAACACCTCATGGATAGCGAAAGAGTATTCTCCTATCGCGCTTTGCGCATAGCCCGTGGCGATAAAAGCGAAAATCCGGGATATGACGAAAATGTATATGCAGCCAATAGCCATGCAAGTAACCGAAATATGATGGATATGGTAAGGGAGTTTAGTTTGCTACGGGCAAGTACCATTGAGCTGTTTAAAAGTTTTAACGAGGAAGACTTGCAAAAAATTGGTTTTGCAAATGGATACCAAGTTACCCCAGCCGCCTTAGCTTACGCCATTATCGGGCATGAGCTTCATCACATGTCAGTAATTGAAGATAAATACCTACCCAAATAGGTACGGCTTTATTAACTTCATGCAATTCACAACACTCAAACCTTAAACAAGCCTGTTTAAGGTTTGAATCTATTGCAAAATTACACTCCTAAAACTGACGCCATATCCCGTAAAAGAACCAATGGCACCTTTAATATTTGATTTAACCGAAATCGGTGTTGCAAAAGGCCCTCCGTTATTAGCAGCCTCAACAAATGAATCCCAAAACAGGTATTCTTTTCTACCAATAGATGATAAGTATAAATTTAAGGTATCACCATACTTAAAAGGACTAAAAAAGCTGTAGGGGCGCTTCCCATTATTGATAAACGCATCATCAAAGGTTCTAAAACCCTCCGCAGCACCCCATCCAATCAATAATGGATTTCGGCCGGTGTAAATTGCCAATCTGTAATTGTTTTGTTCAGGCCCATCATTAAATTCAAAAGTTACAAACATGTTTGTATCAGCCTTATCATTCGATAGTTCCTGTCTCCAAAATATGGTATCAATATTCACCACTTTGGGGATGGTGGTAACCCCCGTAATTTTTTCGCCTTCGGCCTCTATATCCAACCGATAAGGAATGCCAACTTGCGGAAATAACAATGGATTAAAATAGATACCGGTAAAGCCCTGTAGTAAACTATCAACACCAGGAATGGTATTGATGTCAACCATTTGAAGGCGTGCATTGGTATCCCAAATGGTATCTGCGCCTGAAATACTCCCTGGAGTAATGTACACCAATGCGTTGCGTACTCCATTTAAAGAAAGGTCGGGATTAAAATAATCAACTGTTCTGCTAATGTATACATAATTAAGGTTAGGAAACTGTTGATTGATGCTTGCTTCAACAACCAAGCTTTGTTTGCCGGGTGGCAAGTTCACGGTGATCTCTTTCTCGCAAGCCCCCAACAATATCAGCAGCATAAAGGTAAAAGAGGGTAGTATTTTTTTTAGTATCATCATTTGTTAAAACTTAAAATTCCATGCCACAGATGGTAAAATAGGAAACAAGTAAACCATGTAGGCCCGCACCTTAAGTGCTTCCAAATCAGGAACAAAATAAATAAAATAAGGGTTTGCCCTGTTGTATAAATTATAAATGCTAAAGTTCCATGACGATTCGTAGCGCTCAGTTTTCTTTTTAATATAGGTAAATGAGATGTCTAACCGATGGTAAGCAGGTAAACGGAAATCGTTCACTTTGTCATACAAATCGATAAAAGTAAATTTGGGTTCGTTTTTTTCAAGATCATATCCTGCACGGTAAGCATACCGTGAAGTTGGCAAGGTTGCTGCGTTACCTGTTCCATATACAAACACCAGGGTTCCGCTCCATTTTTTATTAAACTGGTAAGTACCCACTAAGCTAATGTCATGGGTTCTGTCATACCTAAAGAAGAAGGCCTCCCCCTGATTCAGTTCATCAAATTGTCGAGTTGTGCGACTCCAGGTATAACCAATCCATCCCGTTAATTTACCAAACTTTTTCTTTCCAAATACTTCAACCCCATACGATAACCCTTTACCAAATATCATTTCATTTTCCAGATTTTGATTAAAAAAAAGTTCCGCACCTGGCTTAAACTCAATTTGGTTGTACATCGGTTTGTAGTAAGCTTCAATAGAAGTTTCATAAGCATTTTCATTAAAATTCTTAAACAACCCAATGGCATATTGGTAAGCTATTTGTGGTTTAACCAATCTGGATGAAGGCACCCATAAATCTGCGGGGAATTGCGCACCGCTAGTGGTTGCCAAATGCAGGAATTGATAAGTACGGGTAAACGAAGCCTTTACTGAAGTATTTGAATTGAGCAGGCAAGTGGCCGCAAATCTCGGCTCAAGCCCAACATAAGTTTTAATGGGTTCTCCTCCCGAATAACTTTTGCCAGTTCCAATTTCCACATCTTGATCATCAAATATCTTTTCAGTAAAAGGGCCAACTTGTGTAAACAATACAGCACGTAAACCCGCATTAATGGTAAAACGTTTGCCAACCCTAAATTCGTCCATTGCGTAAATAGCCGATTCATGGGCATACTGTTTGTTTACTTTCTCATCAATACTTATTGTTCCAATTTGCCCCGTTGCAATACCTGGAGTAAAAGTGTGGTAGATGTACTGAAAACCTGTTTTAATTTGATGCCTGGCATTTGGGGTGTAGTAAAAATCGTGCTTTAGGTTCCAGTCTCGTAAGCCTGACGATAGTTGAAAACCATTGTCACCAAACTCAAATTTATTGTTTAAGTCATATCGATTGTATATGGCCACAGTATTGCTATAAAGTCTTTTGTTATAGCTGTGATACCACCTTAAACTGGCTGCAGCATTTCCCCAACCCACTTGAAATTTAACCAATTTATTAACAGGGCTTTTAAAAGTAAAAATATCACGCCCAAAATATCCTGAAAAAATCAGTTTGTTCTTATCATTAATAACAAAATGCGCCTTGGCGTTAAAATCATAAAAGTAATAACCATTGGCTTTTTGTTCAGTTGTTAAAAAAGGCTTTACCAAGGCATCTATGTAAGTTCTTCTGCCAGCAACCATAAAGCCACTCTTGCCTTTTTTAATTGGGCCTTCCACCATCAATCTCGAAGAAATCAACCCTACACCACCGCTTACCACATAATCTTTATCATTACCCTCTTTCAGGTTTACATTTAGTATAGAAGATAAACGACCACCATAATTTGCAGGCATTCCTCCTTTTATCACCTCAACATTCCTTACGGCATCCGTATTAAAAACTGACAAAAAACCCAATAAGTGTGAAGGGTTGTAGATTACAGCATCATCCATAAGTACCAAATTTTGGTCGGGTCCGCCACCGCGCACATAGAAGCCCGTTCCTCCTTCGCCACCGCTTTTAATACCAGGTAACAAGGTTATTGCCTTAAGCACATCAGGCTCGCCAAAAATTACAGGAAGCATTTTTACTTGCTCTCCCGTAAGTTCAACGCGGCTCATTTCTGTGCTGGTTACATTTTTACTGTTACGTTCCCCAGTTACCAAAGCCTCTTTGGCTTCTATACCTGTTTGGGTAAGTACGATGTTCAACGTGGTGTTGTTTTGAATGTCAATAGGAATGACTTTGGTGCGATAGCCAACATAGGTAACGGTAATTGATTTCGTTCTAGGGGGGATGTTTAAAGAGTAATAACCATTTTTATCTGTTGCAGTTCCTGATTGATCAACCTTAATGAGCGCTCCTATAAGCACTTCCCCTGATACTGAATCTTTGATATAACCACTTATGGTTTGCGCTTCAATATTTGTTGTGAATAAAAAAGCAATAGAAAATAGAAAAGAGGCATATAAAAATTTCACCATATTGGGTTAGACAGTATTTGTACTAAATTAGCTTAACGTTTATAAAATTAAATCAGTATAGTTTATTTAAGTTTCAGACCAATCTGCTAGAAATGCTTGGCAAATCTAAATAAAGCGGCTTGTAATAGCGATATGTAATCAATATCGTGCCAAATTTGACATATATCATCCAAAGTATCACTACTATTGTTCATCTTTGTTATACATAACAAAACAAGCGTATGATTAGATTTGATTATATAGAGGCCAATAAAGAAAAATTCAGAAATGAGTTTTTAAATGCAAAACCGTTCCCAGTAATCGGTATTGATGATATATGTGATGCTGAAAAGCTTGAACAGTTGTATAACCAAATACCTGATATTGAAACACCAAGTGCTGATTATGTATTTGGGAAAAATAAGTTTGAAAAGTCAAGGTTTAGGGAATTGGGGGGATTATTTGAAGAACTTTATCAAGACCTGATTTCCGAAAGGTTTACCAACTGGTTGAAGTATATCAGCAATGAAAACATTTTTATTGATGAAACTTTTTATGGCGGTGGAATCCATCAAGGTAAAACGGGTAGTTTTTTAGACATGCATGCTGATTTTAATTACCATCCGTTGCATGAAACTTGGTTTAGAAATCTAAACATCCTGTTATACATTAATAAGGACTGGAAAAAGGAGCATGGGGGAGAGTTAAAGCTTGAACATGCAGATACTGGAGTTAAAACAGAGGTTGATGTAAAATTTAACCGAATGGCCATTATGTTATGCAGGGGATACACCTTACATGGCTACGATACCATAAGATTTCCAGAGGGAAAGTATAGAACCAGTATAGCTGCGTATGCCTACACATTACAGGAAAAACCACTGGAAGATGCCAGAACTACGGTGTGGCATGTGGAGAAAAGCAATCCGATAAAGTACCTGCTATCTAAAATTTGGGTGCCTGCCGTAAAGCTTAAAAGTAAATTTAGCAAAAGCAAAACAGCAGACCATTAAGTATTTTATCCAAAACAAAATGCATAAAAAAAGCAGCCAACTGGCTGCTTTTTTTATGGGTTGTTAACAAGAGATTATCTTGTAACAGTTAGTTTTTTAGTAGTTGTACTTCCGTCAACACCTACGTTAATAAAATAGATGCCAGCTTTTAAGCTGCCTAAATTTAATTTAATATTATTGTTACCAGCGTTTAAAGTACCAGCGTTTACTGCATTTACTTCTTGTCCAATTAGGTTAACAATGCTAACAGTAACATTACCTGATTTTTTAAGATCAATATTTACATTGGTTTCGTCAGTAGCAGGGTTAGGAAATAGATTGGTGATAGATACCAATTCACTTTCTTTACCACCTACTTTTTTAGCATCTAAATTAACTGACATAAAGTTAGTTCTTCCTTCAAAGTAAGCATTACCCGGTATAAATCCAGTCCAGCCATTATTAATGGTGCTGCTAGAAGCATAATAAGCATTTTCTTTATCGCTGTATAATGCGTGATTGTAGTAATCTAATGATCTCCATTGGTTATTGATAGATGCAGTGTTTTGTGCAAAACGGTAACCAAAATAATTCACGCGTTGTCTGTTAACAGGGAAGGTAGCAGGATCACGTTGGTAAATAATAATTGAGCTATCGTTATAAGGCATGCCAGGCTTAAATTGGAAAACAATACCCATCATTAAGTTTAAACCTGCAGGTACTTGTACGTTAACACCAACTTTTTTAGACATGTTTTTTAATCTCCAAGAGTTTTCAAAACCATTGTTGTTTAACACCACAGTACTATCATCACTGGTTAATAAAAATTTCTCTTGGCCCACCAAGGTGTTTAATTTAAGGGTGTTTATATTCCATGAAGGAAGGGTGTAGTTAAACTGATTTGGAGCAGTGCCGATAGGAGAAGCACTTTTAGTCAGACCATTACCATTAACCAAATAAGAAACGATTAACGTATCAACAACTTTTTCTTTATTGGTAGTAATTGGGTTAACAATAGAATCTACGTTTCTGATATAGATATATTGCAAATCAAATGAGTCTAATCTGTATGAAGAGAATTTACTCATTTTAATACCAGGATTATCGCTGTTATCAATTACTTTGTCAGTAGGGTCAATTACCTGACCAACAGCAATGCTGTAAAATCTTACAGCAGTATCTCCAGAGTTGATGTAAACTGCTTGAGAATCAGGCATTAAAAAATCAACAAAAGTACTAAGAGTAGAACCTCCACCAGTAAAGGCATTTAACCAATCCATAGGTGAATACCACTCCTGAATGTCAGCTTTACCAAGCGTACTATTCTTAACTGGACTTTGAGGAATTGAAGTGTGGTCAACTTTGTGACCTGGGCGTCCTTGCACCAAACCTTGAGCCATAGAGGCTGACCCGGCTAATAACAAGGCAATTGAAGTGTAAATTAACTTTTTCATTTATTGTGTTGTGTTATGTTTAGGTTAAAATTTTGTAGCAAAACTAATGTTTTTTGCCGTTTATCAAAGTAGAGACACCACTAAATTAAAAATAGTTGCGTGATGCCCATTAAGTTCATCGCTGAAATAATATCATTAGTCTTTTTTTATCCATCGGCCATCTTGCGCAATAAGCTCAATAAGCTCAGCTACAGCGGTTTCTTTCTCTATTCCTTTTTTTACAATCTCTTTACCTCTGTACAAGGTTATTTTCCCAACACCACTTCCAACATACCCATAATCAGCATCTGCCATTTCTCCGGGTCCATTTACAATGCACCCCATAATCGCAATTTTCACCCCCTTTAAATGATCCGTTTGTTTACGTATTAATGCTGTAGTTTCCTGTAAATCAAATAAGGTGCGTCCACAACTCGGGCAACTAATATATTCTGTTTTACTGATTCTGGCTCGTGCCGCTTGCAATATGCCAAATGCAATTTCATTAATGCGCAGTGGTTTAATCAATGGGTTAGATAGCATAACACCGTCCCCCAATCCATCAATCAATAGGCTGCCAGCATCAGTACTCGCTTTCAACATAAATGCCTCTTCATCAGGTAAATCATACTGGTACTGTAAAATTACGGGAGTGTTTAATTGGGCCTCTTCCAGTATAAACACTGCATTTCTTAAGTCAGCTGCAGCTTGAACCAAATTGGTATTTAGAATAAGCACTACACGTTTTTGGGATGCCAGTTTCTGTAGTATTTTTGTGTTTAATTCATTGGTATTCAGCGAAACAAAGTTAATCGAGTTGCTAAATACCTGGCTATCCAAAAATCCAGATCCACTGTACAACGGATAGTTATTTGTTTTATCCAATAGGGAATTCCAATGTTGAGCTTCGTATATGCCTTTTAAGCCATTGGGCAACATAAAATCTACATGCTTATTCCCCAAGTATAGGTAATCACAACCCATATCACCCATATGCCATTTGTCCAATTTGGCATCATAAGTATGGCCAACTGGTGCTAAGTGTTCGGGTAATATGTTGTCTAAATTACTAAAATCAGCGATAACTCTTGGAACTTGACTTCCACCTATATTCATGATTTCAGCCGTTTGCCTTTTGGTATATTGATAGGGACTCCAATATGCTGGAATTTTGGCAACAGGTTCAATACCTGTTGATGGGGGCCTTTTTTCATAACGCTTCACAATCTTTTGCGCAACAGGAACCTCAAATTCAGGATCTTCTGTTAAAGAAACACGAATGGTATCACCAATACCATCTTCCAATAAACTACCAATGCCCAACGCACTCTTAATACGTCCATCATCACCATCACCAGCTTCAGTTACACCAAGATGCAAAGGGTATTTCATCCCAAAGCCATTCATGGTTTTTACCAACAAACGGTATGCTTCAACCATTACCTGGGTGTTGCTGCTTTTCATGCTCAACACAATATTATAAAAACCCTCATCTTCGCAAATACGCAAGAATTCCATGGCGCTTTCAACCATACCCAATGGAGAGTCCCCATAACGGCTCATTATACGGTCACTTAAACTACCGTGGTTCGTTCCAATACGCATAGCTGTTCCATATTCCTTACAAATGCGCACCAAAGGTGTAAATTTCTCTCTAATTCTTTCTAATTCAGCGGCATAAGCAGCGTCTGTATATTCAATGATGTCAAACTTTTTCTTGTCCGCATAATTCCCAGGGTTAACACGTACTTTCTCTACAATCCTTGCCGCAACTTCAGCTGCATTAGGGGTAAAATGGATATCGGCAACCAAAGGAACATGCACACCTTTAGCCTTTAGCAAGGTTTTGATTTGCTCAAGGTTTTTGGCTTCATTAATGCTGGGAGCAGTTAGTCTAACCAATTCACAACCTGCATTTACCATGCGTATAATCTGTTCCACTGAACCCACTGTATCCATGGTATCAGTCGTGGTCATGCTTTGTACACGAATGGGGTATTCACTGCCCAGATAAAGATCGCCAATTTTTACAGTTACCGTTTCTCTTCTTTGGTAACTGGTTAAACTACCACAATAGTTATGATCAGCTAATAAATGTTGCATATGTTCTAAATATCTCCTAATTGAGGTCTAATAATAATTTCTTCAACATCAGTTGAATCACTTAACTCATAAATGCTTAGAATTGTTTTAGCCACATCATTAGCTTGGATAAAACGCTCATCAGGCAAATCAGTGCCTGCCCAAGAATTGGTTAATGTAGCACCAGGCATCACGGCTGTAACCCGAATCAAATCATTTTTTAACTCTTGTCTTAATTGTTTACTAAAACCCAATAAAGCAAATTTACTAATGGTATAACTTCCGCCATGCGGATATGCTTGTAAACTGGCAATGGAGCAAATATTAAAAATATGTCCACGCTTCCGCTTACGCATAGGAGGAAGCAGTTGTTTAGTTATTAAATAGGCACTTACCACATTGGTTTGTAATAAAAGTGGCAGTTGTGCCGAATCCTCATCAATAAGTTGGCCTGGTAAAAAAACACCTGCATTATTTACCAATATGTCCACAAAACCGTATGTATCTGTTAGCTTTTTTGCAAACCCAGTTATCTCTTCAGGCTTGCTTACATCACAAACAGCTAAAACATGAGTTCCTGTTGGGTTAATAAGTTGTATGTTACCTAATAATTGGCTTAGTTCACCTTTATTTCTGGCACATCCGGCAATGTTAAATCCTTTCTTTGCAAAAGCCAATACAATGGCTTTACCAATGCCTTTTGTACATCCAGTTACTACAATCGTTGGTTGCATACTTTTTATTTACCTATCTATAAAATGCAAAAATAGGGTTAAGTATGCATATATTTACAGCCGTTTACTGGAATAAAACGCTATGACTTTTTTTGAGCACTTTGGCAGATATACCTTATTTCTGATCAGTCTTTTTAGAAGACCTGAAAGACAAAAAGTATTTTTCAAACAAACCATTCACGAAATGAGCTCCATTGGAGTGGGTTCGTTTGGCATTGTTTCCCTTATCTCCGTATTCACCGGAGCCGTCTCCACCATACAAATTGGGGTACAATTGATAGCCAGCTTGGTTCCAGAGTACATTTTGGGTCGTATTGTGCGCGATAGCAATATCCTAGAGTTTTCACCAACTATAACCTGTTTGGTGCTAGCTGGTAAAGTAGGTAGCAATATTGCCTCAGAAATTGGCACCATGAAAGTGACTGAACAAGTTGATGCGTTGGAAATTATGGGCGTTAATTCAGCTAATTACCTGGTGCTTCCTAAAATTATAGCGGGTCTTTTCACCATTCCTATGTTGGTGATTTATTCTATGGCACTCTCCATTTTTGGCGGCTCTTTATCAGGAGTAGCAAGCGATTTAATTAGCGTAGATAACTACATCAAGGGGTTGCGAACTGATTTTTTGCCATTCTCTGTAACATTTGCATTAATCAAGGCCACTACATTTGCGTTTTTAATAACCAGCATTTCTGCTTATCATGGTTACCGCACAGAAGGTGGGGCATTAGAAGTTGGACAAAGCAGTACCAAAGCAGTTGTATATAGCGCAGTCGGGGTAATTATTTTTGATTACATCTTATCTGAAATTTTATTGAGCGTATGATAGAATTAGTAAATATTAAAAAGAGTTTTGAAGGCAGAACGGTGCTTGATAATATATCAGCGAAGTTCTATAAAGGCAAAACCAACTTTGTGATTGGCGCAAGTGGAAGCGGAAAAAGTGTAATGATGAAATGCATGGTAGGCTTAATTAATGCAGATGAAGGCCAAATACTTTATGGAGGAACTGACTTTGTTAAACTAGATTACAATGAGAAAAAAACGATACGCAAAGAAATAGGCATGTTGTTTCAGGGAACAGCCTTGTTCGATTCACTTAATGTGGAAGATAATATTGCGTTTCCATTAAAGATGTTTACCACTATGAGTCCGGAAGAAGTGAGAGAGCGGGTGAATTTTTGTCTAAAAAGAGTAAATCTCGAGAATGTAAACAAATTGTTCCCGTCAAATATTAGCGGGGGAATGAAAAAAAGGGTGGGCATAGCAAGAGCTATTGCCCTAAACCCAAAATATCTTTTTTGTGATGAACCTAATTCTGGCCTTGATCCGCTCACGTCAAGGTTAATAGATGATTTAATTAAAGAAATTACTGTTGAGTATGATATTACCACCATTATCAATACCCATGACATGAAAAGCCTTTTTGTAATGGGAGATAATATCATTTATATCTATAAAGGTAAAAAAGCATGGGAAGGAGAAAAGTCTCAAATTAGAACCGCGGATAGCGAAAAACTACTTGAGTTTATGAAGGCATCAGAGTTTTAACACAACATTAAAGCCAACTGTATTATATTCGTTAAAAAGTTGGTCCTACCTATATGCCATATAAAGGTATTAAAACTAGGAAATTTTTAAATGTATTTAATTGATATATGCCATAATTAATAGCATAAGTACTAGATGGCGGGTTAACAACTTAATATATTTGCAGAACTTGAACTAAATTGTAATTGTATAAATAACAATGAGAATTAAAAGATATTCAATAATCGTTTTGGTTGCCATATTTTCGGCCTGTAGCCATTATGATGATTTGCAGAAAAATGGAAAAGAAAGCAAAGCAAACAGTTCCGAAAGCCATAACGCAGGTAAAAATTGCATGACCTGCCATAACAAAGGGGAGTTTGATGAAGCCGTATTGGGTGGCGGTTGGTGGAACATTGCTGGTACTGTTTACAAATCAGGTGGAGCAACAGCAAGTGAGGGTACAATAGAGTTATGGACCGGTCCTGGCAGGACAGGCACATTTGTGTACAAACTTCCTATTGACGCAAAGGGTAATTTTTATACCGCTAAGGTGGTAGATTTTAAAGGCGGTTTTTATCCTGTTTTGTTAGATAAAGATGGCAATGTAAAAAAGGAAATGAACAATAAAACATCAACAGGTGCTTGTAGCAGTTGCCATGGTGTTACAGAAGATAAAATAGAATTTTAAAATATATGAAGAGAATATTATCCATCACATTAATAGCAGCAGTAGCTTGTTTAAGCGCATGTTATTACGATAATGAAGAGGAGTTGTATCCAAATTCAGTGGGCAGTTCAAACTGTGATACAGTCGGCCAAACCTACACCAAGAGTATTAAGTCAATCATTGATACACGTTGCGCCACCCCTGGATGCCATGCTGCAGGCGCATCAAACGTTAACCTAAACACGTATCAAAGTGTTGTTAGCCAAATTGGTAGAATTAAGGTAAGGGCTATTGATGAAAAGACTATGCCTGCTGCCGCACCGCTTCCTGCTTGTGAAATTAATAAACTAACTGCCTGGATTAATGCGGGCACACCACAATAAAAAGTATGAAAAAGATTTTACTCACTTGTTCTGTGCTAGCACTATCACTTTCAGTTTTTGCACAAGATGATTTGCTCAACTTGCTTGATGCTGAATCATCAGATAAACCAACGCCTGTTTTTGCTACATTCAAATCAACCCGTTTGGTGAATTTGCATACCAACGAAACCATGAAAGCAAAACACCTGGATTTTCGCATTCAACACAGGTTTCAACCAATGGATATCAACAAAGACAATGTGTATGGGCTGTACAATTTGTTTGGTCTTGATGGGGCAGTAATGCGTTTGGGTTTTGAGTACGGAGTAAATAACCAATTAATGCTTGGTGCAGGCAGAAGTAATGTTGGAAAAACCTATGATTTTCTGGCAAAGTACAAGTTGTTAAAACAAACCAATGGGAAAAATGGCATGCCACTTAGTGTTGACTATTTTGGCAACATGGCCATTAACACACTGGAATGGACAGATAAAACCAGAAACAATTTTTTCTCGTCTCGGCTAAGTTTTGTGCACCAATTAATTATTGCACGTAAGTTTAATGATAAAGTTTCATTGATGCTGGCACCAACATTTGTTCACCACAACTTGGTGCAAACCAAAGCCCAATCAAATGACATTTATGCCATTGGAATTGGCGGGTCGTTTAAAATAAACAAGAGTGTACGTTTCAATATTGAGTACATCCCGCGTTTAAACAACAGAGAAGAGCCCAAGGCTCAAGGCTCCAACAAAGCATTGTACTATGATTCTTTTGCTATTGGATTTGATATAGAAACCGGAGGGCACGTATTCCAACTTCATTTTACCAATGCAGGAGGATTGATAGAGCAACAATTTATCGCACAAAATACCACCAAACTTGATTTTACCTCATTGAGATTTGGCTTTAACCTGTCTCGTACATTTACACTAGAAAAGTAAAATCAATATTTGGCAAGGTTTATGATTACAAATAAGTACACCACCACAATCAAATAAAAACACAATGAAAAAATACACTTTAGTCCTTATTGCTATGGCATTTCTTATATGGAATGCACATGCCCAATTGTTTGTTACACCTGCAGCAAAAATTGATTTTTTTAGTAAAACTCCGGTAGAAGATATTGAAGCACACAGCGACAATGGCGTAGCTATCCTAAACACAAAAACAGGGGAGCTTGCTTTTCAGGTAATCAATACCTCATTTCATTTCCCCAATAAATTAATGGAGGAACACTTTAATGAGAAATATATGGAAAGTGAAAAATTTCCTAAAAGCTCTTTTAAAGGAAAAATCAATGAAACCATTGATTACACCAAAGATGGAACGCATAATGTAACCGTTACAGGTACTTTAAACATTCACGGGGTTGAACAAGCAAGAACCATAACTGGAAAAGTAATTATTGCAAATGGCACTATACAACTCATTAGTGATTTTAAGGTAAAAGTAGCAGACCATAAAATTGAAATTCCTAAACTTGTTTTGGCTAAAATAGCAGAGGAAATTAATGTAACCGTTAATGCCACATTAGCCCCCAAAAAGTAAAAAATACATACAAATAATTTAATTAAACAGCCTTGGCAACAGGGCTGTTTTTTTATTACATGCTTACTAAAGCTGCTAATGCAACACCCCCAATAATGGCAAGTACTTTCGTGGTACTAAACTTGTGCTCTTCACTGTTTTCAAACAATATAGTGGTAGCAATATGCAGAAAAGTCCCCACTACAAAGGCCATTAAATATTCAAACACATCTTCACTTACACGGTATTTAATAAGGGAGCTTAAACCAGCACCCATCGCACTCATACAAGCATAAATAGCAATAAACCACCTCAACAAATGTGCCTTTACGTGGCTAGCCTTTAGCAAACTAACCATAGCAAATGCTGCTGGCATTTCATGGCTAACTATCCCAAATAAAAAGGAAACTTCACTTTTGTCTGCTGCAAGAAGACCGCTTCCAAGTGGCATGCCCTCAATAAAACTATGCAAGCTTAAACTCAATAAAATTTCATAAGGAATAAACTTACCTGCCTTATGCTGATGAATGTGCAAGTGGCCATGCTCAATTCCTCGGGAATACTTCTCTAAAAAAATCTGAAAAAAGAATCCCGCCAATAACAATGCTCCAGTTATTACATTGGCCTCAGCATAAATATGTGGAATAAGGTGAAACAGCACCACCGATAATAAATAAGCACCAGCAAAAGCCAATACCAGTTTAATGTTGAGCTTTTTCCCTAAATTGGCATAATAGCCAACAATACCACCCGCTAGCGGAAAAGCAATAAGCAATATGTAATACCACCAAGCCATTTAAATTTTTTCTGTTTTACGCAATACCAGCTTGGCTGCAAAATAACCAAACAAACTTCCACATATTGCACCCGCAATGATGTCTAACGGATAATGAACCCCAACGTAAACCTGAGAAAGAGATATGGCAGATGCCCAAACTAAAGCCACTATCCAAAACTTAGGAATCCAATCCTTAAACAAAACCATAAAATAAGCCGCTATGGCAAAATGGTTGGTAGCATGCGCACTCATAAAGCTGTAGCCCTGGCCACAATGAACCAGCAAGTGTACCTTAGTTTTTAATATGGGGTCATTGCAGGGCCTCAAACGCTCAAATGTATTCTTCACAAGGTTTGCACTAAACTGGTCACTAATCAATACTAAAATGCCAACACCTAAAATAACCCATAAGGTTTGTCTGCCATAATGTTTCCATGATAAATACAGCAGCAATAAATAAAAAGGAATCCAGTGCTTAGCTTCGCGAAGCCATGGGCATACCGCATCCAAAAAGGGGTTTTGCCAGCCATTGTTAATGGCCAGAAATAAGGAGGTATCAAAATCGTTAATAAGGCTAAACATGCTTTTTCCCAACAACAATTAGTCTATCACTTAAAACCGCATCAAAAGGCTCCAGTTTATAAGTGCCATAAACATGCTCAATACTAAAGCCGCTAAGCGCAAATAATCGCTCAAAATCTTTCAACTCCAATATCTGAACTTCCTCATGAAAACGATAAGATTTGCCCGCATCGGTAAAATCAATTCTTTTAATAATCAAACCATTTTTAACCTCTTTGGTAATGTTAAATACAATCCCTTCAACCTCTTTCTGTTCTTCCAGTTTAAGACTGGATAAAACCTTATTCACATTCATGAAATCAATCACCACCAGCCCATTAGACTTAAGAATCTGATAGATTTGCCGCATTACCAATTGATTGGTTTCATCACAATCAAAATATCCAAAACTGGTAAAAAGGTTTAACCCAATGTCAAATTTTTCATGATAAGGTAGGTTTCTTAAATCTTGTACCTCAAAGTGAAGCCGCTCATTTTCAAAATCTTTGGCAGATGAAATGCTATGTTCGGCTAAATCAACACCAGTTACATCAAATCCCAACTTATTTAAAAAAATACTGTGCCTTCCTTTACCACATGCCAAATCAATAAGTTGCTGATTTGCATTAAATTGAAGTCTTCTTACCAAGTTCCGTAAAAAGTACTCCGCTTCACGGGCATCCCTACTTTTGTAGAGGATGTGATAATATGGCGAGTCAAACCACTCGCTGAACCATTCCTTCTTAATACCCATAAAGCTACAAGTTTAGCTTATTTTAATTATAACAACCAATACATAACAATAAGAGTAAACGTTATCAACACGTTATAAAACTATCTTGGTTAGCTTACAGCCAATTGATACTTTTGCAGTTCTTAAAAACGAAAAAAGTGACTTTAATTAAATCTATTTCTGGTATTAGAGGTACCATTGGGGGGAAATCAGGAGATGCGTTAACACCCATGGATATTGTAAAATATACGGCAGCATTTGGTACCATCATCAAACAAAATAAAGAA
Organism: Chitinophaga pinensis; assembly: GCA_943372215.1. Classification (GTDB taxonomy): domain Bacteria; phylum Bacteroidota; class Bacteroidia; order UKL13-3; family UKL13-3; genus UBA6183. Next base: position 24,103 of record CALRXU020000006.1, read on the forward strand.
AAAGCGAAAGTTGTAGTAGGAAGAGATGCCCGAATCAGTGGTGATATGGTAAACCGCCTAGTAACTGGAACACTGATTAGCCTAGGCATTGATGTGGTTGATTTGGGTTTAAGCACTACCCCAACAGTAGAATTGATGGTAACAGAAGAGAATGCGGATGGAGGAATAATACTCACCGCAAGCCATAACCCAAAACAGTGGAACGCCCTTAAACTACTCAATGCAGAGGGTGAGTTTATTAATGATGAAGTAGGCAAACAAGTGCTTGCCCTTGGCGATAGCGGGGATATAGATTTTGCTTTAGTGGATAAAATAGGCACCGTAACAGAAAGACGTAACGCCATTAAAAAGCATATTGATAAGATTTTGGCTTTAGAGTTGGTGGATATAGAAGCAATAAAGGCCCGTAAGTTTAAAATTGTGGTTGATGCCGTAAACTCTACCGGAGGTATTGCTGTACCCATGCTGCTAAAAGCGTTAGGAGTGGATGATGTGATTGAAATCTACTGCACACCTGATGGCAAATTCCCACATAACCCAGAACCCTTGCCTGAAAATCTGCATGAAATATCAAACCAAGTAAAAAGAAACAAGGCAGATTTGGGTATTGTGGTAGATCCGGATGTAGACAGACTAGCTCTAGTAAATGAAGATGGAAGCATGTTTGGTGAAGAATACACCTTGGTTGCGGTTGCAGATTATGTGCTAAAAAATGTAAGTGATGAAACCTTAGAACGTCTGGGGCAAAAGCGGAATACAGTTTCTAACCTGTCATCAACAAGGGCATTGAGGGATATTACTGAAAAGCACAAAGGCAGTTATAGCGCGAGCGCAGTGGGAGAGGTAAATGTGGTTGCAAAAATGAAAGAAACCAATGCAGTTATTGGTGGAGAAGGAAACGGAGGAATTATTTATCCCGAAAGCCACTACGGTAGAGATGCCTTAATTGGAATAGCATTGTTTTTAACCCATTTGGCAAAATCTAAAAAGTTGTGCAGTATTTTACGCAATGGATACCCTGACTATTTTATTGCAAAAAAGAAAATAGAGCTAACACCAGATATTAATCTGGATGCTTTGATGCATAAGGTGCAAGATAAATATAGCAAGCAACCAATTAATACCATTGATGGGGTTAAAATTGAATTCGATAACGAATGGGTGCACTTGCGCAGGTCCAATACCGAACCAATCATACGCATTTATGCAGAAAGCCAAAGCGAGGCAACGGCCAATCATTTGGCGGAGAAGTTAATTATGGACATGAAGCAGTTTATCAAATAACTCCATTAATCGAATATCTTTATTACTAAACAAATTTAAAAGAATAACAAAATGGCATTGAAGTGCGGAATTGTGGGATTACCCAATGTTGGAAAATCAACTTTATTTAATTGCTTAAGCAATGCAAAAGCGCAGGCCGCTAATTTCCCATTTTGTACCATTGAACCAAATGTAGGAACCATCACAGTACCTGATGAGCGAATGAATGAGCTCGCCAAATTGGTAAACCCGCAAAGATTGGTGCCAACAACCATTGAAATAGTTGATATTGCTGGGTTGGTGAAAGGCGCAAGTAAAGGCGAGGGGCTGGGCAACATGTTCCTAGCCAATATCAGAGAAACAGATGCGATTTTACATGTGTTACGTTGTTTTGATGATGACAATATCATTCACGTAGACGGAAGTGTTAACCCAATCCGCGACAAAGAAATTATTGACACCGAACTCCAGTTAAAAGACTTAGAAAGCATAGAAAAGAAACTGCAACGCATTAGCCGTGCAGCAAAAACAGGCGATAAAGAGGCGGCTAAAGCTGAAGCTACGTTATTAAAGTATAAAACTCACCTGGAATCGGGCCAATCTGCGCGTAATTGTGTGATTGGTGAAGATGAGGGAAAATATGTAGAAGACATCTATCTGCTAACAAGCAAACCCGTTTTGTATGTGTGTAATGTAGATGAAGCCTCTGTAGTAAATGGCAACACCTATGTAGAAAAAGTAAAGGAAGCCGCAGCAAAAGAAGGTGCAGGAATTATCATGATTAGTGCCGCCATAGAAGCAGATATTGCTGGGTTGGAAAGTTATGACGACCGTAAAGCATTTTTGGATGATTTGGGACTAGCTGAATCGGGTGTTGCAAAACTGATTAAAGAAGCCTACAAGTTATTAAACCTGATTACCTACTTTACAGCTGGTGTGCAAGAAGTGCGGGCCTGGACCATCACCAATGGCTTTAAAGCTCCCCAAGCAGCAGGTGTTATTCACACTGATTTTGAAAAAGGATTTATTAGGGCGGAAGTAATTGCTTATGCTGACTACATCACTTATAAAACAGAAGCCGCAGTAAAAGAGGCAGGTAAAATGAGGGTTGAGGGAAAAGAATACACCGTAGCAGATGGAGACGTGATGCATTTTAGATTTAATGTTTAGGCAATACCTAATTATATCAACCACTTTCTTTTTTATCATCACCATCCCAGCTACTTTTCGGTTTTTTATCTGAGTCAAGCGGAATAACCACTAGTTAGTCATACTTCCAATTCAAATTGAAAGTCTTTTTTAAATCCAATGGAGTCAAAAACTGACATAAGAATAAATTTATGCCTGCAAGATGTAAAAGCTAAACAACACCACCTAATCACAAAAGTGCAGTGTCCGTGTTACGTATATGAATTGAAAAGTAATGCGGATAAGAAATAAAATCTGGGCATTAGCTCATTCAAAGGATGGTTAAACCCTTTCAATCCATCCAAAATCGTCTTGTACAGCACTGGTTTGTATGCCGTAAAGTGTTTGATAGAGCCAGTTGCTTACCTCTCTTTTTTCAGCAGGAGGTAAGGCGTAGTCTACCCCTTTATGGTTAAATGAAGCAATCTTGGCTATAATGGCGGCCGTTCCTGCACCAAATGCATCATGAAGTTCATTGTTTACGTGAGCTTCAATAACTTCATCAACGCTTATTTTTCTTTCTTCAACCTGGTAGCCTTTTTGCTTTAACAAGGCAATACAACTATCGCGGGTTATCCCTGCCAAAATGGTTCCATCCAAATTTGGAGTAACTACAGTATTACCAATTACAAAAAAAACATTCATGGTGCCGCTTTCTTCAATATATTTATGTTCGCGTCCATCCGTCCAAATAATCTGGTCGAAGCCTTTCTTATTTGCCTCCAAAGTAGGCAACATGCTTATCCCATAATTTCCGGCAGCTTTAGCAAAACCAACACCTCCATCAAACGCCCGCACATAATGTTGCTCAACCAATACCTTAATAGGCTTTGGGTAATAAGCGTTAACAGGGCAGGTAAAAATAATAAATTTGAAATTTTTGGCAGGCCTAACTCCCACAAAATTATCAGTTGCAAACATAAAAGGCCTAATGTATAAGGCACTACCCGATTTAGTTGGAATCCAGTTACGGTCAACGTTAATTAAAGCCTTTAATCCATCAATAAAAATATCCTCAGGAACATCAATCATCCCCATCCTCTTTGCACTAATATTAAGCCGCTTATGGTTTTCAAACGGCCTGAATAGTTGTGCATTTCCATCCTTATCTTTAAAAGCTTTCATGCCTTCAAAAACAGCTTGTCCGTAATGCAAAGCAAAAGTAGAAGGGGAAAGCTCAAGGTTTCCAAATGGTAACACCTCTAAATTGGTCCATTCACCATCAATGTAATCAGCAACAAACATATGATCACTAAACACATTGCCAAATTGCACCTCCTCAAAATCATACAATTGAATCCTGCTTTGTGTTGTTTTGGTTATTTTTATTGAAATTGCCATTGTTTTAATTAATAATGATGAACAAAGCTGAAGAGTACTTAACAGAGTTATTTGACGAGTTCTATATTTTAGCGTCTGACACTAAAGATATTTTACCACAAACCAATTCAGATAAACACGCTTCCTCAAAAAATAAAACTGAGGTTGAAAAAGAAGTCGAAGCAGAACCAATCACAAACCAAGCTCCTATATCAGCAGAAGTAGTAACCAGTAATGCTGTACTTATTAACCAACCACAATTACCTCCATTAAATTTTACGGGTGCAAACAAACAGCATATTGCCTTTATTTACAACGATAAAATTCATGATAGCAAGGATAACGTAGAGATGATTATCAATTTTATTACTAAAGCCCTCAAATTCAGCTTAGATGATATTGCCATTTTGAGGCTTAGTAAAAATAATCACCATCAAATAACCCAAATATTAGTGCAATTGGGTGCAAAAAAGGCAGTTTTATGGGGCTGCTCAGACTTGCTAAGGGCAGAAAACATTCTTTTAAGTGCACACCAAATTGAAACAATAGGTCAAACCACAATAGTAAATGCTGAGGAAGCTCAGAAATACCACAACAACCAATCACTTAAATTAGCACTGTGGGAAGCATCACAAAAAATATTTAAATAATGAGACTTGTTTTTGCCACACATAACAAACACAAAGCAACTGAGGTGCAGAAAATAGTTCCTGATGCATTCGAAGTGATTACATTAACAGATTTGAATATTCTGGAAGAGATTCCAGAAACGGGAGAAACGCTTCAGGCAAATGCCTTAATCAAAGCCCGATTCATTCACCAAAAATTAGGATATAACTGTTTTGCAGATGATACAGGGTTGGAAGTAGAAGCATTAAATGGAGAACCTGGGGTGTACAGTGCACGTTATGCAGGGTTAGCCAAAAGTGATCAGGCCAACATGGATAAGTTGTTACAGAATCTAAGCACTAAATCGAATCGAAGGGCTAGATTTGTAACATCCATCTGCTTATTTTGGCTTGACGAAATGTTTGTTTTTGAAGGTGAGTTGCGAGGAACAATTACAAATGAAAAAATGGGTAACAATGGCTTTGGTTATGACCCGATATTTATGCCAGATGGTTACGATATAACCTTAGCACAAATGGATGTGATGACCAAAAATATGATAAGCCACAGAGGAAAAGCGATGCGTAAAATGGCTGATTTTCTGATTGAAAACAGACTCTGAAAAACTATTTTTTCTCTTGTTTTAATACAGGGTCAGTCGCAATGCCAAACTCTTCTGGAATTAAATTACCGTGTTCCGCTTCTAAATCCTGTAATTTATGGCTGAAAATATAAACAGGTATTTGTGCCAATGCCAGCGCCAAAACGCCAACTATTAGTAAAATAACTGTGGTGCTGCTATCTTTTATTAAAAAAGCAATAAGTACAAACACCACATTAGCCATATACATCACCATAGAAACCTCTTTATGTCCCAAACCTATTTTCATTAAAGAATGGTGAATGTGGTTTTTATCCGCAGCAAATGGAGATTTCTTTTTTAATACACGCAAAATAAATACCCTTGCCGTGTCAAACAGTGGAATAATGAGAATAGCTACCGCAATACCGGGGGCTGATGTTATTTTGTAAACATTTGTAGCTTCAGGAGCATTAAACTGAATAAACTTAATAGCAAATATAGACAGTAAAAACCCCGTGCATAAAGAACCAGCATCACCCATAAAAATTTTAGCTGGATTAAAATTAAACACCAAAAAGCCTAACAAAGCTCCAGCAAGTGCAAACGATAAAATGCTCCACCCTGTTTGATCTATAAAATTAAACCAAAGGCCAAAAGTTACCGAAGTAATAAAGCCAATACCTCCTGCAAGGCCATCAACACCATCTATTAGGTTAAATGCATTGGTAATAACAATAATGGTAAAAATAGTAAGTATATAACTTATCCAAAGTGGAATGGTGTCAATGCCAAAAAGACCATAAAAATTATTAATTAATATGCCTTCACCAGCAACAGTTATTATTGTTACTAAAATTTGGGCAGCAAGCTTTTTCATTGGCGAAAGCACCACAATATCATCTTTTAATCCAGAAAAGAATAAAATAATAATAGCCGTTTGCAGATATTGTAACCTTGAATCCATCCCAGTTGAAATTCCCCATAAACTTACAGCAATAGAAAATCCTGCAATAATGGCAAGACCGCCAAGACGAGGTATTTTATGCGTATGTATTTTTCTGAAATCAGGTTTATCATAAAGGCCTTTTAATTTAGCAACAGTTATAATGGAAGGAATCCCAAAAATAACAACCAATAAAGAGGTTAAAAAGGCTAGTATAATATTTTGCATACAATGCTAACGCCATTAAGAAAGCGTTATTATAATTTGTTGCAAGTTATGTTAATTAATGCGTAATAGCAAGGGTTTAAAGAGAATATGACCTTCATCATGCGACAGGGTTAGGTACTTGTAACCTTAAGGAGCTAGTCTATTTCTTTGCCAGCTATTTTTATCCTTTATAAACACAAATCTATCATGTAAACGATTGTTTCGGCCTTGCCAAAACTCAATTAATGTAGGCTTTATCAAATATCCGCCCCAATTTAAAGGCCTGTTAACTTTACCTTGATGCTGCAGGGTTAAATAAGCGTCCTCGAGCACAGTCCTGTTTTCAATGACCCTGCTTTGTGGAGAAGCAGCAGCTCCAATTTGACTGCCCAATGGCCTAGAATAAAAATAAGCATCATTTTCTTCTTCACTAAGTTTCTCAACGGTGCCCTCAACGCGTATCTGCCGCTGTAATTCAAGCCAATTGAATACCAATGCTGCATGAGGATGACGGGCCAGGTGCAACCCTTTCTCACTTTCGTAATTCGTAAAAAAGGAGAACCCATTGTTAGTAACCCCTTTTAATAATACAATTCGGGCACTAGGGGTCAAATCATGCTTTATAGTGGCCAAGGTCATGGCATTTGGTTCTGCAATGCCCGCGCTCAATGCCTCCTCAAACCAAATGGCAAACTGCTGAAGTGGGTCATTTAAAACCACAGTTTCATCAAATGTTTTTAAGCTGTAATCAACCCGCAGTGCAGCAAGCTGTTCATTATTCAAAGAAGTCATTTGTTTAAAAGTTTATTAAATGTTAAAAAGAAAAACAAAAATTCACGCGATAATTTGTCATTATTACATCACAAAATTACAAAACAACCAACCCTTTGCTAATAAATTTCGTTATATTACTAAATGTTAAATGGCTTTGAGAATTAAACAGATTAAAAAAAACTTCAATACCCCACAAAAAGGGAGTTTATTAATGAGTGAGCCTTTTTTGGAGGATATCAATTTCAGGCGTTCTGTAGTGCTTTTAACGGAGTACTCTGATATGGGATCTGTGGGTTTTATTTTAAATCGCCCCATTGATATGTTAACAGGGGAGGTTGTTCCAGAGCTTTTAAATCATGAATTTCCTGTTTTTTATGGGGGACCAATGGAACCGAATTCACTGCATTTTATTCATACTCACGGGGATAAAATACCTGGAAGTTTCCAGATTTTAGACGGTGTTTATTGGGGTGGAGACATTAACCAAGTGAACGAATTGCTTGAACATAAGCTAGCAAACGTTGCCGACTTCAGGTTTTTTCTGGGTTATAGTGGTTGGGAGCCTAACCAATTATTTGCTGAAATAGAAGAAAAAACATGGTGGTTGCTCCCAGGAAACGAGAAAATTGTTTTTGATGATGATATGGAGAACATGTGGGCAAATGCAGTAAAACTATTAGGCGAAGATTTTGCCTATATGGCCAACTCTCCTGAGGATATTAGCTGGAACTAAAAAGGAAGTCAACATCTGCTCACTCCCTTTTTAGTGCCTATGTAGTTAATAATTAGTTTATGGTGAATGTACGATTACCAATTTGAACAGTAATGGTATTATCACAAGCCCCATTTCCATAATTAACGGTCCTGGTTACTTTGCCAGATGGCTTAATTTCAAGTTCACCAGCCGTTAAACGATATTGGCAGCCCAAATCAACTTTAAGTGCTGTTTTTATCGTAGCGGTGTAGCTTACTTGATTTGATGCAATTCCACTGGCAGACCCAGTAATCAAATAAACATCATCATTCCATGCAGGAGTGTTTTCTCCCGAAATCCATTCTCTATTGCGGGTCGCGTTCCAAGTACTTACATTTCCAGCTACTGTAGTTAGTTTGGCATTAGCAACCGTAACTGTATAGTACAAATTACCGGCACCGTTTCGCCCTTCATTTTTCACTGTTTTAGTACCCTCAAGTTTGTTGCCGTTTTGATAGAACGAATCGGTGGTAATAGTAATAATTGTACCCATTTCACGGTAACGTCCTGTCCAGGTAACAATTAACTTACCAGAACGTATTTTACCATCCGCGCACAATGTACTCGTGCCGTAATTAATGGTCATCTTTCTTGGAGATGAGCTGCTATCAATAGTTATAGTTGGGCCTGTTTTGCCTAAGTTAGCACTTACCGCTGCAGCATCAACTTCTTTGAGTACATCGTTTACATTTCCTTCAACTTGGTAATTATCATTGCTTGTCTGAGTTTCAATGTCCAAATCCTCGTCTCTGTCCCGCTTGCATGATTGAAAAGCTACACCAAAGATGAATAAAGTAATTAGTGTTGAGATTTTTAGCGCTTTCATAGTATTATTATTAGTTGTTTTAGCTATGATACAATTATTGACTTAAGGTTTAATCGCTGAGAATAAATTTTTTAAAATGATGGCACAAGCTGTTCTGATCTCTTCATGAGTAATCGTTAAGGGTGGGGCTATTCTCAACTTATTTGAGGCAAATAAAAACCAGTCAGTTATCAATCCATCAGCAATGCAAGCGTCAATAAGTTGCTTGTTTTGTTCAAACGTATCAAATTCAAGTGCCAGCATCAACCCTTTACCGGTTATGCTTTTAATCAAAGGGTGAACCAATAACGACCTAAATAGCATTTCCTTTTCAGCTACTTCTTGTATCCAGTTGTTATCTTGCAGTTCATTAATGCCGGCTAGTGCTGCTGCGCAAGAAACGGGATGCCCGCCAAAAGTAGTAATATGTCCCAATAGTGGGTTTTCGGCCAAGGTCAGCATCATATTTTTTGAAGATACAAATGCGCCAATTGGCATACCAGCGCCAAGTGCCTTGCCTAACAATAAAATATCCGGCACTATTCCGCTATGTTCAAAGGCAAACATTTTCCCGGTTCGACCCATGCCACTTTGTATTTCATCAAAAATAAGCAACGCACAATGTTTGGAGCAATGTTCCCGAAGAGCAGCTAAGAAGTTTTCATCCGTTGGCAAGTAGCCAGCTTCTCCTCTTACCACTTCAATAATTACACAAGCAGTTTTGTGTGTGATTAGGGCCAGATCGTCAAAATTCCCGTTTGTTAAGAAAGTAACATCAGGCAACAATGGCCTAAAAGCGGTTTTATAAGTTTCATCACTGTTTAAGCTTAAAGCGGCATGCGTGCTGCCATGATAGGCGTGCTTAAAGGCAATGATCTCACTTCGACCGGTTACCCTTTTGGCCAATTTTAAAGCCCCATCGGTGGCTTCTGCACCTGAGTTAACAAAGTAAACACAATCTAAGCTGGGAGGGAGTAAAGAGGTGAGTTGTTGGGCTAATTTTACCTGAGGAGCCATTACATATTCACCATAAACCATTAAGTGCATATACAAATCAACTTGCTTTTTAATGGCATCTTTAACACGTTCATTGCCATGCCCTAAACTGCTTACCCCAATCCCTGCTATCAAATCCATAAACCGGTTTCCCGATTTGTCTATTAAGTAGATTCCTTCGGCCCGCTCAAATTCAAGCAACAAGGGAAATCTAGTAGTTTGGGCCTGGTGTTGCAAAAACAATTCTCGGTTGCTGATGTGCATGGCTCAAATATCTGCATAAATCTTATTTTTATTCAACTTTGTTTGTCTGCAATTGGCTAACAACAAAAGAGCCACTCTTTTGAGCGGCTCTTGAATAAAATACAATTCTTTTTACCAGCCTAAAATCCATGCAAAAATTAAGGGCGCAACAATGGTTGCGTCACTTTCAACAATAAATTTTGGGGTATTAATATCAAGTTTGCCCCAAGTAATTTTTTCATTGGGAACCGCTCCAGAATATGAACCGTAAGAAGTGGTGGAATCACTAATTTGGCAGAAGTAACTCCAGAAAGGGATATTTTCCATTTCCATATCCTGATAAAGCATTGGCACAACGCAAATCGGGAAATCACCTGCAATGCCACCACCAATTTGAAAAAAACCTACACCTTTACCAGCACTGTTTTTTACGTACCAATCAGCCAACCAAGCCATATATTCAATCCCACTCTTCATGGTGCTTGCCTTGATTTCATTCTTAATAACATAAGAAGCAAAAATATTACCCATGGTTGAGTCTTCCCATCCCGGCACTACAATAGGAATATTTTGTTGCGCAGCAGCCAGCATCCAAGAGTTTTTTGGGTCAATTTCGTAGTATTGTTCTAACTCACCACTCAACAGGATTTTATACATATATTCATGTGGAAAGTAACGCTCACCGGCTGTGTCGGCATCCTTCCAAATCTTATGAATATGTTTTTGTAACCTGCGGAATGCCTCTTCCTCTGGAATACAAGTGTCAGTTACCCTGTTGTAGTGATTTTCCAACAAATCCCATTCATCCTGCGGTGATAAATCCCTGTAATTAGGTACGCGCTTATAATGGCTATGTGCCACAAGGTTCATGATGTCTTCTTCCAAGTTTGCTCCAGTGCAACTAATAATATCAACCTTGCCCTGACGAATCATTTCAGCGAAAGATTTCCCCAACTCAGCGGTGCTCATTGCACCAGCTAAAGTAACCATCATTTTACCACCTTCTGTTAAATGGGTTTCGTAACCTTTTGCGGCATCAACCAATGCTGCTGCATTAAAGTGCTTATAATGAGTTTCAATAAATTGAGAAATAGGTCCTTTTGTCATTTTTTTAAAATTTGCGCAAATATAAAGAAATGTAGCTGCTTCTAAAGAGGTTATTTCACCAAGCCCATAAAAGTACGAGTAATCATTTCTTACGTTCTTTAAGTTGTTGCAGCAATTTGAGTTTAAACTCCTGCTCCAAGCCCAATAATTTTGCCACTTTAGCGGTGGGAATTACTTTTTTAAACAGTGGGATATACTTTTTTAACACGTCTATTTCCTGTTGCTTGAGTAAGAGTTGTTCCGTTAAATATTGATCTGATTCTTGCTCATTGGCATTGGTCTTTTGTTGAAAAGACTTGGTTAATGCACGCTGTTTTTTACGAACAGCGCGTACTTCGGCTTCATATGTATTAAATACTGGCCAAAAAACCTCAGCCTCTTTAGTTGTCAAGGCCAGCTTTTCCGTAATAAAGCCAATTTTTAATGACTCTATGCGCTCGTTGCGAATGTCTTCAGCATCATCCTGTTGTGCAAATAGCGGTAGGTATAATGCGCAGGCTAGTATTAAAAATAATCGTTTCATCATAAGTTCATTTAAAGTTCATTTATAATCAAGTCTTCTTCTATTTGATAAATCAGTTCCTCTTCATGGTCATTTTTTGCTACTGGTTCATTTGGTTGAATCAATGCGATGGTATAATCTTCAACTCCAGTGCTAACCAAATAGTTAATAATTTCATCTTCATTCAAATCAGCTGATTGAGGAGACACGGCCATGGGTAAATACCAATACAAGCTTAAGCTTAACATCAGTACCGCAGCAGCCGCAAATTTCCAGTATGTTAAGGCTATTTTGCGTTGAGGTTTATTTACCTGATTCAATAAGTTTATTTTAGACACTTCAAAGTACTGATCGGGTATGCTAAAGCCCCCTTTATTGGTCTTAAACAATATTTGTTGTTTACTCTTTTCAAAAAAATTATCTGGCACATCAAACCCGCCTTCACATTGTTCTTCAAATGTTTTGATATATTTTTCTTGTTCATTCATAATAGGTATGATTTACAATAGTTTAAAAGGTTTAAGAGTGCATCAAAAATTCTTCTATCTTTTTTACGGCATGATGGTACGAAGCCTTTAACGCTCCTGTTGACGTTTCCAATATTTCACTCATCTCCTCATATTTCATGCTATCAAAATACTTCATGTTAAATACCAAACGTTGTTTATCGGGTAGTTGTAAAATGGCTTGTTGCAACTTTAGCTCAGCCGCATTGCCATTAAAATAACTTCCAGTAGTTAAATGCTCCAACAAAGCAGGCGAAGTGTCTTCTAGGCTTAAATTGTTTTTCTTTTTATTTAAAAAGGCAAGGGCTTCATTGCTCGCTATCCTAAAAATCCAGGTGTATAGTTTTGATTCAGCTTTAAATGAACCTAAGTGTTCCCATATTTTTATCATGGTGTTTTGACATACATCATCCGCATCATCATGGTCAATCACCATTCGCCTAATATGCCAATAGGTTCTTTGGTGATACTTGTCTAATAGCCACTCAAAAGCCTTGCTTTTGGTTTTAGCATTACCAAAGGCATGCAGAATGTCATTATCATCTATTTCCTGAACCTGTTTCATGCTATCAATCACAAGGTAAGATAAAATTATGGGTTCATGGTTTAACCAAAGTATAAATATCGCTATAAAACGCACATTAGCAGGCTATAAAATAATTAGCAGGTTAACGCAATACGTTTTAGCTTTGCATGAAATATTTAAACATGGAGTTGCTGTATTTAATCATTGGTCTTGTTATTGGTTTTGGTTCTGCCTGGCTAATAAAAAAAGCAAAACAATCAGGAGAAACAAGTATCGAAGATTTGCAAGTGTTGAGAAATCAGGTGCAATCGCTCGGTAACGAACGCAGTGCGTTAACTTCTTCCTTTCAAATGATTGAACAAGATAAAAAGCACTTAACAGAACAATTGAATGTGCAACAAAACAAAGTACTTGAGTTGAGCAATCTGCTAAGTGCCGCACAAACGGAAAATAAGGGTCTTGAAGAACGATTTGCTGAGCAGAAAGTGCTACTGAATGATTTGCAGCAAAAATTTACTAAAGATTTTGAGATTGTAGCCAATAAAATCTTAGAAGAAAAAACACAGAAGTTTACCGACCAGAATCGCCTTTCTTTGGATGTAATACTCACTCCATTAAAGGACAGAATAAAAGATTTTGAAGATAAGGTGCAAAAAGTATATGATACGGAAGCTGCCGAAAGAAACATGCTTAAAGGCGAAATTAAGCAGCTTATGGGATTAAATCAGCAAATGCACCAGGAAACGCAAAACCTTACTAGGGCATTAAAGGGCGATAGTAAAACACAAGGTAATTGGGGGGAGTTTATATTGGAAAATATTTTAGAAAAATCTGGACTAACCAAAGATAGAGAATACAAAACCCAATCAAGTATTACCACCGAGGATGGAAAGCGTTTTCAGCCGGATGTGTTAATTAATTTGCCTGATGGAAAATGTTTGGTGATTGACTCTAAAGTGAGTTTGGTTGGATATGAAAAATTTGTTTCAGCCGAAGATGAAGTGGCCAAAGCATTGGCTATTAAAGAGCACATTTTGTCCATCAGAAATCATTTAAAAAACTTAGGAGAAAAGAGTTATCAGAATTTATACGGGGTAAAAAGTTTGGATTTTGTGTTGCTGTTTATGCCCATAGAGCCAGCTTTTGGACTAGCAGTTCAGCATGACAATCAGCTGTTTAATGAAGCTTTTGAGCGAAATATTGTTATTGTTAGTCCAACAACTTTATTGGCCACCTTGCGCACAGTGGCCAATATCTGGAGACAAGAATATCAAAATAAAAATGCCATAGAGATTGCTGATCAGGCTGGTAAGTTATATGATAAATTTGATGGGCTAATGAAAGACTTGGTTGAAGTGGGTAAAAAAATGAACGACTCAAAAGGGTCTTACGATGAAGCCATGAAGAAATTGCACACAGGTCCTGGTAACTTAATTAAGCGTGTAGAGGATTTGAAAAAACTGGGGGCTAAAGCAACCAAAAGCCTCCCTCCAAGCTTGCTTGAGAGGGCTGAAACGGATGATTAATCGTGGCATAATCATTGCAGTTGTACCTTCTTTCAAGAATTAAAATTAAATTTGCATCCATAATACTGATAAATACATGAAGAAATTGCTAGCGATAATTGCTTTGATAAGTTCATTCTCTTATGCCCAAACACCCGCCAAAAATTCTGATAAATCTCTTGACAAACTGTTAAACACAATAAGTGCCAGGTATAAAAATTTTAAAACGATTAAGGCAGATTTTATTTACAGCATAGAAAGTAAAGCTGAAAATATTAATGAAAAACAAAAGGGAAGTATTTATGTAAAAGGGAATAAATTTAGACTTGACATATCAGACCAAATTATATTATGCGATAATAAAACCATCTGGACTTACAGCAAAGAAGTAAATGAGGTGCAAGTAAATAACTACGATGCTAAAAAAGCTCCCGTTAAATTGGATGATTTATTCACCATGTATGACAAGGGTTTTTTATCGAAAACGTTGGAGACCAAAAAAGAGGGGAAAAGTGAAATAGTTGTTGTTGAACTCACACCAAAAGACAAGAAAAAGAGTTTTTTTAAAATCAAACTAACTATTGATAAAACAAACCAAACTATTGTAAAGTCGCAGGTGTTTGAAAAAACAGGAACCATTCACACCTACCAAGTTACAAACCAATACCCCAATGTAAAGTTAGAGGATAAATTTTTCGTGTTTGATGTTAAAAAGTACCCTAAGTGTGAAGTAATAGATTTGAGATAACGGAACGATTTTACTTCAAATTCCCTCTCAGGATTCACTATTGCTTACATAAAAGACTTTTCCCTGTCATTTCGTTAGGTTGGTCTATACCCATCAACTCAAGTATAGTTGGAGCTACGTCAGAAAGTTTTCCCGGTTTAACTCTATAATTGCCCCCATTCACCAATATAAAGGGTACTTCATTAGTGGTATGTGCTGTATTAGGTGAACCATCTTCCTCATTAACCATGTATTCCCCATTGCCATGGTCAGCAGTAACCAATAGGGTGTAACCATGCTCAAAAGCCACAGACGCAATCTGACCTAAACAAGTATCTACCTTTTCAACGGCAGTGATTTCAGCACTCACTATCCCAGTATGTCCTACCATATCGGCATTCGCAAAGTTAACACATAAAAAGTCAGTGTGTTGTTGCATTGCCTCAAGGGCAAAATTACAAACTTCATCAGCACTCATTTCTGGCATTAAATCGTATGTGGCTACCTTGGGGCTTGGGGCCATAAAACGATTTTCTCCTGTAAAGGGCGTCTCACGGCCACCGCTAAAAAAGAAGGTTACGTGTGGATACTTTTCTGTTTCTGCAATTCTTGCTTGTGTTTTATTGTTCAACTCCAATACCTCACCTAAAGTCATCCTCAAATCAATATCTGGAAAAACAACGTTTACCCCTTTAAAGGTTTTATCATACTCTGTAAGTGTAATGTAGTTTAAATCCAGTTTTTGCATACCTAGCTCTGGGAAGTCACGCTGGGTAAGTACATCCGTTATTTCCCTTCCCCGATCTGTTCTAAAATTAAAACAAATCACCACATCACCCTGTTCAACGGTTGCTATAGGTTGATTATTTTTGTCAGTAGCAATAATTGGTGTTATAAATTCATCAGTTTCCCCATTCTTATAGCGGTTTTGCAATATTTCTAAAGGTGCATCAGTCAACTCACCCAATCCGTTTACCATAGCATCATATGCCAACTTCACCCGCTCCCATCTTTTATCACGGTCCATAGCATAATAACGCCCAGTAATTGAAGCAAGTTTTCCGCCCGTTTCGTTCAGCACATTTGAAAGTTGATTCAGGTAGTGGATACCATTTTTGGGGTCAGTATCTCTTCCGTCAGTAAAAGCATGCACAAAAAAATTAGTAAAATGTTGTTGCTCTATCATCTTGCACAATCCCAACAAATGCAATAAACTTGAGTGTACCCCGCCATCACTCACCAAACCAATAAAATGGATTTTTTTGCCTTGTTTTTTGGCATATTCAACAGCATCTAAAAGCACTTGATTTTTGAAAACAGTGCCTTTGGAAAAGGATTCGTTAATAAGCACCAACTGCTGATAAACTACCCTGCCGGCTCCTAAATTCATATGTCCCACTTCGCTGTTCCCCATTTGCCCATCCGGTAAACCAACATCTAAACCACTGGTTCGTATACTTGTTCCAGGGTGCTTTTTTGCAAGGTTGTCAAAGTTTGGTGTAAGGGCTTGATTAATAGCATTCCCATCATATGGTTTGCCAATTCCCCAGCCGTCAAGAATAATCAAGGCTACTTTTTTGCTCATTATACAATATTAACGCAATAAATCTTTTTTATTTACTATAATTGATTACACAATTTCACTAATTTGCAATGTGGCATACTTTTGGCATTGTATCCTACATTAAATATTTAAGGCATGAAAAGGTTAAGGTTAAAACAGGTGGTTATGTTACTCTTCTTATTGAGTAATGCACTGCTGGTTCAGGCAGATGTGTTTGATGATGTGGTAAATGCATTAAGAAATTTGAATGCAAAAGAGGTTTCAAAATACTTTAATGCAAATGTTGACCTTACCATCAACAACCAAGAAGGTGTGTATAGCAAACAGCAAGCCGAGATGATGATTAAGAATTTTCTAGCGCAACATCCGCCTAAAAACATTGTGGTGCAACATAGAGGTTCCTCTGCACAAGGCGCTAAATATGCCATTGCTAACTATGAAACCGAACAAGGAAAGTTCAGGGTGTATATTTTCATGAAAATGGCTGGTGAACAGATGCTTGTTCATGAAATGAGAATTGAAAAGGAGTAAAGTTGATTTATGAAAAAACTACTTACGAATCCGCTGGTAACTCAGCTTATAGACATTGCTTTTCAAGAAGATATAGGTCCGGGTGATTACACCTCGTTAGCCACTATCAATGAGAAAGAACAGGGGAAGTCTATTATTGTTGTAAAAGACGAAGGAATTATAGCTGGCTTAGGTCTGGTGGAGTTTATTTTTAAGAAAGTTGATCCCAACCTGCAAGTTACATTATTGAAACAGGAAGGGGATAGAGTTGCTTATGGTGATATTGCCATAGAAATAAGTGGAAGCTCCAGAAGTATGCTCACAGCTGAAAGAACAGTGTTAAATTTCATACAACGATTAAGCGGAGTTGCAACACAAACGGCAAAATATGTAGCTTGCCTGCAAGGATTGCACACACAAATATTGGATACCAGAAAAACTACACCTGGCATGCGATTGCTTGAAAAGTGGGCCGTAAAAATAGGAGGGGGGGCAAACCACCGCATAGGTTTATACGACATGATTCTGATAAAAGATAACCATGTTGATTTTGCAGGTGGTATTGAACAAGCCATTTTACGAACCAAGGATTATTTAAGTAGAAACAACTTAAATCTTAAAATAGAAATAGAAACACGTTCGATAAAGGAAGTTAATCAAGCATTATCCATTGGAGGAATTGACAGGATTATGTTAGATAATTTTAAGCCAGATTTGTTAAGAGAGGCCGTTGCCTTGATAAATGGCAGAGTGGAGACGGAGGCAAGTGGAGGAATTACACTGGAAACTTTACGCAGCTATGCAGAAACAGGTGTTGACTTTATCTCATCCGGTGCATTGACACATAGCGTAAAATCTATGGATTTAAGTATGCGGGCAGTTTAAAATAGAACAGCGTAACAACAAAAAAGCCGACATTTGTCGGCTTTTTTGTTGTATAGAATTGCTGTTTATTTCTTTCTTGGATCTCCTACTCGGTCCATTACACAACGGAATCCAATAGTAGCAGTTGATAAATCTTCATCTAGGAATCTCCGAGAGCCCGGTGTCATCCAATAAGCCCTGTCTTGCCAAGAGCCACCTTTGTAAACACGAGCAGTGTTTTGAATCAAACTGGTTACGCCATAATCATACTTTTGGTCGTTATTATCACCCTCATAAGTCATTTCATCCCTAAAGCCGATATTATTTGATTTACGGTAGTTTCTGCGCTTGGCATTTTCTGCTTCAGTAACATCCCTATATGGAATACGACCTAAGCTATCTTTTTCAGCAACTATACCATCAGCATCTGTAGACTTTGTTTTGTAAACGTTGCCTCTGAATGGAGCAATTTCTTGTCCATCTTCCCAACTTAACGGACGATATACATCCATTGTCCATTCACTCACATTGCCAGCCATGTGGTATAAACCAAAATCATTCGGAAGGTAATCTTCATTTTTAACCGGAACAGTATAAAAACCAGCATCATTTAATCTGCCTGCAACACCTGCTGCATCGCCTCTGCCACGCATGTAATTAGCATACATTGTTCCTCTGTTAGCTTCGTTATCGCTTCTTCTCATGGTTAAACCATCCCAAGGATAAATGCGCTTTACATCAATGTTCTCATTGTATTCTGGTGACATGTAGCCATAAGCAGCATATTCCCATTCAGCTTCTGTTGGTAAACGGTAGTCAGGCAACAAAATACCATCTTCCATCCTTACAGACCTGGTTTTTCCACCTGGTGCATAATCTTTTAATTCCTTTTTTACAGTTGGTGTGTAAAGTCCAAGTAAATAAGCCTCAGTATTAAAGTTATTATCACCAGTTGTTTTTTGAACGTCAAGGTCAATAAAACCTTCTCGGGCCAAAATCATTTCATTTACTCGATCTGTACGCCAATCTGTGTATGCCTTTGCTTGCAGCCAGTTTACACCAACCACAGGATATTCCCTGTAAGCAGGATGACGTAGGTAATACAAAACATAAGGCTCATTGTACGATAATTTATTTCGCCATACCAAAGTGTCAGGCAAAGCACCTTTATAAACCAAAGGATTATCGATAAAAACACGGCTTAACCAATACAAATACTCCAAGTAATGTAAGTTGGTAACCTCAGTTTCATCCATGTAAAAACTAGGAATAGAAACCCTGCGCTTTAAGGCATTACGTTCAAATATAACGTCATTTTCAAAGTTGCCTAAGGTTACCGTACCTCCCTCTACAAATACTAATCCTGGACCGGTTTCCTGTTCCTGAAACTTTGGTTTTTCAAAGCCTCCCCATTTCTCATTATTGTATTGCCAGCCGGTAGTTTCCGACTTAGGTTTTTTACAACCAACACCAATTAATAAGCTATGTGCCAGTGCAGCTAAAAGAAAAACTTTTGTGGCTTGCTTCATATGAATGTTTTAAGTTTTGAATATTAAATTTTTCAAATATAACGACAAATTATGGAAAATATGTTAAAAAGTAGCAAGTTTTATTAAAAAGCAGGACAAATTAACGCTTTGTTTCTTGGTTTTGGTCGTTTTGGGGGCTTAATTTCAAAGGAAACAGACACTTCCTGAGAGCCCTGAGTAGCTGTTCTTGCCCCAGACACAGTAATATCATAACTGTATCCGATTCTGAATTTTGGAAATTTCAATCCAATCAACACAATGGCAGCATCCGTGTTTTTGCTGGTTTGCCTAAACCATAAACCTGTGGTGAGCGCCTGTTTTTTAATGTACAAACCCAAATTAAGCTGGTTGTAATTGCGCTGGTTCATAAACAAAATATTTGGAGACAACACCACTCTTTCTTGCTCATTACGCTGATTGGTTAAGTAAATGTTCATCCCTGCATGAGCAGTGTATCTTCTGGGTAACTTAAACTGTTCCTGAGGGCTGTTTTCAAAATAGAATGATTGATTTGGCTCGATGATGTTATGTGCTGCTGCCCCGCCAAAAAAGCGATCTGAATAAATAAGAAACCCAGTTCCAAAATTTGGGAAAAAGCGTTGTTCAGAAGGGAGGGGTTCTCTAGTGGGGTTAACAAAACCAAAGCGGTCATCAATTTGATCTCCAAACTTAAATTTACTCCAGTCATATGATTTTTGAACAACACCTGCTTGTATTGCAAGACTCATTCGTATCTTACGGTTTATGGCAGTTTGAAAAGCATAAACCCCACTGATTTGGTTTGTTGTTAGTCTGCCATCACCAGCCACATCATTTAGAAAAGTTAGGCCTAAACCTCCACCTAGTTTTGCAGCTGGGGCGTCAATACTTGCATAAGCCGTTCTAAAGTTGTTATCAATTCCAATGTATTGGTCACGATACGCAAGATTGGTTCTGATGTTTCCGCTTGCTCCTGCAAATGCTGGATTTGTATACAAAGGAACTCCATAGAACTGGCTAAACTGCGCATCTTGCGCGTAACTTTTCACAAAAGTTACAGTTGCAAGGAGTAAATATATGAGGATGTGCCTAGCCAATTTGATAATATTTTCAGCACAAATATAGAAATAAATGTTTGAATTAAAATTCTGGGCAACGAATTGCTCGGATTGGTTTTTTCGGTTTTTTCTTTCTTAATTCAAATGCAATGGATACTTCATGCGAGTTAGGCGCGCCTTTTTGAGCCTTGGAAATAGTGGCATCATACGAATAACCAATCCGTAATTTTTCTCTTTTTAAACCAATTAAGAAAATAATGGCATCCTGATTCACGCTTGTTTGTCTAAAAAAGGTTCCCAATACGTAAGCCCCTTTATTGTAATACATTCCCAGGTTAAGTTCACTAAAATTACCACCTGGTATTTGCTGTTGCATAAACAAAATATTTGGCGAAATACTTACATTGTTTTTCTTAAGGCGTTGCTCTGCAATAAGTGGTATTTGAGCCCCCGCGTGCGCAGTTATTCGTCTGCTTATTGGCGCAGCACCTCCGGAAAAAGATTGGTTGGGTTCAGTTAAATTATGGATGGCAGCCCCTCCGTAAATGTATTTGGTATATCCAATAAAACCAGCTGCAAAATTGCTGAATGTTATTGATTCTGTAGGCACGGGTTGGCTTGTAATTGGCTTAATAATCCCTTGGGCTTTAAGGATTTGATCGCCCCAGGTGAAGTTGCTGAAGTCCAATGATTTTTGGACTAACGAAGCTTGAATAGCTGCCCTAAAAGTAAGGTATTTATTAACTGGAATAATGTAAGAGTATGCAGCTGCTAAAGTATTGGTTGTCAATAAACCAACACCCGCTTCGTCTCGGCTTAAAATAAAACCTAATCCACCGTTTATCGCGTCATAGTTTTCATCATACGCTGCACTTAATGTGGTAAACGTGCCTGAAATACTGCTCCATTGGTTTCTGGCATTAACAACCGCCCTTCCATGATTGCTGCTTCCGGCAAAGGCAGGGTTAGTATAAATTGGATTAGCGAAAAATTGCGAAAAATGCGGGTCTTGCGCAAGCAAGTCGCTTTTCACAACCAACATTAATACGATATATAATAACCTTCTTGTTACCGAAAGTGTAAATTTCATTATTTTGTTTAACTTTTGATTAACTTACTGCATCCAATTGCCTTATTTTATTGCTTCAATCACTTTAATTTTACAAAATGCACATATTTAATTTTTTGATATGAACATATAATTAATTTCTTTTGTTATCGTTATGATTCCGTGTTATTGGAATTTTCAAGTATAAATAATTTGTTAACTTTTATGCAATTTTTATTGCTTTCAAAAAGAATTTTTTTTACAATCCTTTTAGTTACAGCACTTGTACCTTGTTTTTCAAATGCTGCTTCGGTAACTTTTAAGCGAACAATCTCATGGCAAGAACAAGCAAACATAGTAAGAAATGGTGTAAATTTCCCCCATTTTGTCAATTTTTTGTCTGCCGAACAAAATCAAAAAACCAATTGGCTTCCAGTTTGGAATGAAACTTTTAGGTTAAATATCCCAGCCAAAGAGGTTAAAGTAACCATTCAAAATATTGAATTTGGCAAGTGGGAAAACAATCAACCCATTCAAAACCTTAATTTATTAAGGGGGCAAAAAGATTTTAACCAACAAGTTTTTACAGCCAAAGAACAAGGCAATACAGCCGTTTTGTTCAACTTTATTCCACTTCAGTTTTTTAATAACGAAAATAACGGTTTACCTATTGTATCATTCGACTTGGTCATTGATTATTTGCCGGATTTTAGTGTATCAAGCCAATTGGCCAAGAAAACGTTTGCCACCACTTCGGTGCTTAGTCAGGGCAACTGGTATAAGTTGGCCGTAACACGAACTGGATTTCATAAGCTGGATAGGAATTTCTTCGAGTTTAATGGAATCAATACAGCTTTAATTGATCCCCGCACCATTAAAATATATGGGCATGGCCCAGGTTTATTGCCTCAACAAAATGCAGTTCCCCGTATTGATGATCTTAGGGAAAATGCCATATTGGTTGAAGGAGAGGCCGATGGGGTATTTAACAATGGCGATTATGTGTTGATGTATGGAAAATCCCAGTTTGATGTTTGGGAGCAAAAAGGGGGTAATTTGGAACGACAAAAAAATATATATGCTGATACCACCTATTATTTCCTAACCTTTAGTCAAGGGCCTGGTAAACGGGTACCCAAACAAGCAACGATGCCTTCTGCAAATAGCGTGGAAACATCGCATATGTTTTGTGCTTACCATGAAGCGGATTTGGTAAATGTTGGAAAAACCGGACGTCAGTTTGTGGGGGAGTCGTTTGAAAGAATTCCGCAACAAAGTTTTAATGTGTTTATTGAAGGGTTGATACAAGGAGAGCCCATTCGGTTAAGGTCTGTAACCGCTGCTAAAACAAACATTAGTGCAGCCACTTTTGATGTATCAGTAAACGGGAATAGTGTTATGCAGCATGTGCTTGGTACGGTAGGCACAGGCTATGAAGATCCTTACTATTCAACCAGTGGGCCAATAACCGCCAATTTTCAGGTATCTGCACCTCAGGTTAACATAGTCTACAAGTACAATCTTCCTCCAGGAGGTGCGGTTGGCTGGCTCGATTTTTTCGAATTAAACACTAAGACTAGTTTAACTTGGTATGGATCACAGGTATTGTATCGGGTTTTGCCAGGCACTGTTAGTGGCCCTGTTGAGTATAAAATTAGTAATGCCTTGGCTAGTTCACGCATTTTTAATGTGAGCAAAACTACGGACATAGAGGAGTTGATAGTGAATGTTGATGGTGCTGGTATCGCGAGATGCGTTAACAATACTGCTCAATTTACGGAATTGGCCGGCATTAGCAATAATTCATCTTATTGGGTGCCTGCAATGGTAGGTAAATTATCCAACCAAAACTTGCATGGGTTATTACCGGCAAAGGCAATTTTTATTACCCCAGGTATTTTTTATGACGAGGCAGTAAGGCTGGCAAATTTCCATAAGCAAAACGGTATAAGTATACATGTGGTTAATCTTCATGATATTTACAATGAGTTTTCCAGTGGTGCGCAGGACATCAC
This sequence comes from Chitinophaga pinensis, assembly GCA_943372215.1. Classification (GTDB taxonomy): domain Bacteria; phylum Bacteroidota; class Bacteroidia; order UKL13-3; family UKL13-3; genus UBA6183. The sequence goes on from CALRXU020000006.1 coordinate 47,228, forward strand.
TGCAATTCGGGATTTTATTCGAATGTTTTATTTAAGAAGTTCTTTAGGAGCTGATAGCATCAAGTATGTTACTTTTTTCGGACGAGCGTCTTATGATTACAAATACAGGATGCCATCTAATAGCAATTTTGTACCCACCTTTCAAAGCCCAATGTCCGAGTCTCCTTTAAACTCCTATTGCAGCGATGACTATTATGGATTTTTAGATGATAATGAAGGTACTTGGGAAAGTGGAAACGAAGTGAAAGAGTTATTGGATGTAGGGATAGGGCGCTTACCAATTTCAAATGTAAGTGAGGCTTCTATTGCTATAAATAAAATTATTGGCTACAAGCAGGCCGATAAAATGGCCGATTGGCGCAACAAAATTACTTTTGTGGCCGATGATGAAGACGGCAATATTCATCAAAATGATGCCAATTTCATGGCGGATAACATCTTAAAAAACTTCAAAAGTTACAATGTAAAGAAGATTTGGATAGATGCTTACAGGGAAGAGGTTGTGTCTGGTGGACAGCGTTATCCTGCTGCACAAAAGGCCATTAGCGATGCTGTACAGAAAGGCTGTTTTATTATAAATTATACCGGACATGGGGGAGAATTGGGTTGGGCTGCAGAAAGAATTTTAACTATTGAGGACATTAATGGTTGGAACAATGCAAACCGTCTGCCATTGTTTGTTACGGCTACTTGCGAATTTAGTCGTTTTGATGATCCTGCAAGGATTTCAGCTGGTGAACTAACTTTTTTAAATGCCCAAGGCGGGTCAATAGCATTACTTACCACAACAAGGTTGGTAAGTGCGTATTCTAATACCCAATTAAATACCGCATTTTACAGAAGAGTTGGATTGGGCAATGAGTCTAAGGTTAAACCAATTCCATTAGGTGAAGTGATTAGGTTAACCAAAAATGATTACCTAAGCGCAAATAGCGATAAAAATGAAAGAAATTTCACCCTTTTGGGAGATGCAGTTTTAATATTGGCCTATCCGCAATACAATGTTGCTACCACCAGCATCAATGGAAAAGCGATCTCCAATGTAACAGATACACTTAAAGCCCTTTCAAAAGTAACCATCACAGGGGCTGTAACCGACTTGAATAATCAGGTAATAAGTAGTTTTAATGGCAGTGTGTTTCCAACAGTTTATGATAAACCATCTGCATATAGTACACTTGGTAACAACAATAGTAAAATCATGGATTTTTCCATGCAAAACAACATCATTTACAATGGACAAGCTTCAGTAACAAATGGCTTGTTTTCTTTTAGTTTTATTGTGCCAAAAGACATTTCTTACCAGGTAGGGCTCGGAAAAATATCGTATTACGCCAATAATTTAGTCAATGATGCCAATGGTTTTAATGAAAATTTTGTAGTAGGTAGTACTGCTGATTCCGCCATAGATGATAAGAAAGGGCCTGAAATTAGGCTGTTTATGGAAGACGAGAAGTTTGTATTTGGCGGACTTACCGATGAATATCCATTGTTTATTGCAAAGTTATTTGACGAAAATGGCATCAATACCATTGGACGAGGCATAGGAAGAGAATTAATGCTTACCATTGATAATAACAATGCAAAAGCCATTCCGGTAAATGATTATTACAAAGGGAAAAAGGACAGTTATCAAGACGGGGAAATTGTTTATCAATTAGGCCAGATTGAATCTGGAAAACACACTGCTACATTGCGCGGTTGGGATACGTATAACAACTCAAGCGAGGCAACAACTGAGTTTGTGGTGGCAAACAATGAAAAAGTAGCCTTAGAGCATGTGTTAAACTATCCAAATCCGTTTACTACCAATACCGTTTTTCATTTTGATCACAACAAAGCAGGGGCGCGCTTAAGTGTGATGGTTCAAATTTACACTTTGAGCGGTAAACTAGCCAAAACATTAAGTACAGAGGTTACTGCCGCTACGTCTCATTTTGCTGAGTTAAAGTGGGATGGCCTAGACGATTTTGGTGATAAACTCGCCAAAGGGGTATATGTATACAAAGTAAAGGTAAAAAGTGAGGATGGGAAACAGTCCGAGGCCTTGCAAAAGTTAGTTATTTTAAATTAATAGGGGGAATTGACAGAAAGCATTATTTTTGGGGAGTTTTAAAAACAAATGAATAATAAGATAATAAGCAGGGGTTTAATGTGTTTAGCAGCATTAAGCAGCCAAATAGCCATTGGTCAAGTTAGTACAAGCGAGTTGGATGGCAGGCAAAATACCATTACCACAGCGGTACCTTTTCTCATGATTACGCCTAATGCACGAGCCGGGTCTATGGGTGATGCAGGTGTTGCAGTGCCTAATGACCCCAATGCCATTCACTGGAATGCCGCAAAAATGGTTTTTAATGAGAAACAAGGAACGGTTTCATTATCCTACAATCCGTGGTTAAGGAGTTTAGTACCTGATGTATCTTTATCTTATTTGTCCATCATGGGAAAGGTAAATGATAGAGCTTCATTTGGTGGATCTCTTCGGTATTTTTCATTGGGTGAAATTCAATTTACAGATCAGTTTGGTGCATCTAATGGCAAGGCAACTCCAAGTGAGTGGGCAGCTGATTTAGCCTACTCGCAAAAGTTATCTGATAACTTTAGTTTAGGCGTAGCATTTAGGTTTATTTATTCAAATTTGGCTGGTGGCGCCCAGTTTACCCAAAGCAATATTAAAGCGGGTACGGCCTACGCAGGAGATATTACCGCATATTATAAAAACAAAACTAAAATTGAGACTTATAAAGTGAATTACGGAATTGGTGGTGCCATAACCAATATTGGGTCAAAAATTACTTACACCACTGATGTAAACCGTAATTTTATCCCAATTAACCTTAGACTAGGTGGTTATGGAGAGGTTGAAATTGATAAGTACAACACCTTGGCTCTGGCGTTAGATTTTAATAAGTTATTGGTCCCAACGCCTCCCGTTTATCAAACCGATTCATCAGGCAATATAGTTTACGATAGAAATACCGGAGAGGGAATCATTTTAGCAGGGTCGAAGAGTAATGTTCCTTTGTTACAAGGAATGGCCCAATCATTTGGAGATGCCCCAGGTGGTTTAAAAGAAGAATTGCATGAAATTAATATTTCTGCCGGCCTTGAATATTGGTATGACAAACAATTTGCCATAAGGGCTGGTTATTTCAATGAGCATAGAACCAAAGGAAACCGAAAGTACGCAACTTTTGGTATAGGTCTGCGGTATAATGTGTTTACAATTGATGCCGCTTACTTAGTTTCATTTGGACAACGCAATCCATTGGACAATACCATCCGATTTACTTTAGGACTTGATTTTGATGCATTGAAAAGTGGAAGTAATGAGAAAGAACAACCAACAGGGGTATTTGAAGCTCCAAAGGATAATTAGTAGTTAGCATGCGAATTGGTTTTGGTTTTGATGTGCATCAACTTTCAGCAGAGCGGGAACTTTGGCTGGGAGGAATTAAAATACCTGCTGAAAAAGGAGCTTTAGGTCATAGTGATGCAGATGTGCTGTTGCATGCCATTTGTGATGCCCTATTGGGTGCTTTGGCGCTGGGTGATATTGGAAAACACTTTCCTGATACGGACCAGTCTTTTAAAGGGATTGACAGTAAAATTTTATTAACCAAAGTTGTGTCTTTAGTTGATAGTAAAGGATACAGGGTAGGAAATATTGATAGCAGTTTATGTATAGAGAAACCCAAGGTAATGCCATATGCGCACCAAATGCGGGAGTGCATAGCAGGTATTTGTAACATTGATATTGACGATGTCTCAATCAAAGCCACTACCAACGAAAAAATGGGTTTTATTGGGCGTGAGGAAGGCTTGACAGCTTACGCTGTTGCTTTACTGTTAAAGAAATAAACCAATTTTTTTTAAGGAATAAAAGGTGTTAACGTTTCCAGTTTCATTCCTCTGGATCCTTTTAAAAAGATGGCTTGTTCACTTGGTGGCTGTTGTTTTAAATGCGCAATAACCTCACTGGTGGAGGTAAACTTTTTAAAAGTATTCGTTTGGGTTTTGTTAAACTCTTCACCAACCAACCAAACTGAACGATATCCCAATTCCTCGCAAATAGATACCATACGTTGGTGTTCTTGAGGTGCAAATGCACCCATCTCAAACATATCGCCTAGCACAATAAGTTTGTTGGCATGATTAAATTGCGCAAAACTTCTTAGGGAAGCTTCCATGCTACTTGGGTTGGCATTATAGGCATCCATAAAAATAATATTCTGCTCCTTTTTTATCCATTGAGATCGGTTATTGCTGGGTATATAATTGGAAATGCCTTTCGCAATATCATCAATAGATAATTTGAAGTATTTGCCGATGGCCACAGCCGCCATAATATTATCAAAATTGTAATCTCCCGTTAAAACGGATTGAACCACTTTTCCATCTAACTCCATTAATAGCTCCGGTTGAATTTGAGTAGCCAATCCTAACACATCAGCTTGTGTTTTTCGAGTAGCTGTATTACCTGCGTAAGTTATTTTCTGGGTTAAACGTGAAGCCATTCTCATTAACCATTCATCATGGGCATTTACAAAGGCAACGCCATTGTTTTTTAACAAGTAATAATAAAGCTCACTGTTGCTTTTGGCTACACCTTCAATATCACCAAATCCTTCTAAATGGTCCATGCCATTGTTGGTAACCAACCCATGCGTTGGCTCAGCGATATCACATAACAACGCGTTCTCCCCAATATGGTTGGCCCCCATTTCAATAATGGCAATTTCATGTGTTTTGTTGAGCTGCAATAACGTTAAGGGCAAACCAATATGGTTGTTAAAATTACCTGGAGTAGCTAATACATGGCGGGTAGTACTTAGTACAGCATAAAGCAATTCTTTGGTGGTGGTTTTTCCATTGCTACCCACAATAGCAATTACCGGAATGTTTAATTGTTTACGGTGGTAATTTGCTAACTGTTGGAGGGTTTGTAACACATCAACCACTTGAATCAATCTTTCATCCGGTTCCGCAGGTGGTTCATCTATAATGCAATAAGCCGCACCAGCCTTTAAAGCTTCCATTGCAAAGTTATTGCCATTAAATGTTGGACCCTTTAATGCAAAAAACAAGCACCCAACTTCGATTTTTCGGGTGTCAGTGCATACAACAGGATGCTTTTGAAAGTGTTGGTATAGATTGTGAATTGTTATCATTAAGTTTTTTTTAATAAATATAAACCTTAAATTTACGAGTAAATGTAAATACCATGAATAAATATACTACAACAATATTAATAGGATGTTTACTGTGCAACTTTATTAATGCACAAGAGTTTAAGTTTTACCAAACCAACAGCCCAAAGTTCATTAAAACCAACACAACAAATGATACCTTGCTCAACCCATTTGCAGGTGGGCTAAACACGCCTATTTTTAGCAATATTGATTGGAATACTGACGGTAAAAAGGATCTCTTCGTTTTTGATAAAGAGTCGCACCGTGTTGTTGCTTATTTGTTTGATAAGGGCAAGATGGTGCATGCGCCAGCATATGAGGCGGCATTTAAAATGTACATAGATGGTTGGGCTAGGCTAAGCGATTACAACGAAGATGGACGTCCCGATTTGTACACTTCCGCTTTCTCACACAATCAGGCTACTGCAACACCAATGGTGCAGGGGCCAGCTGTGCAATTGTTTAAGAACGGACTTACAGCAAAAGGGAAAACTACTTTTACCCAATACAGCAATATGTTGTTTGATACTGGATTTTATTATGGTGCTCCATTTAATCAGTATTTTCCTCCCAGTGCAATTGGATCCGTAAAAGGTGCTTTACCAGGACTTGCTGATGTTGACGGAGATGGTGATGATGATTTTGTTTCTAATGGTGGGTTATATACCACATTTTTATACTACGAAAATTTTAAGAAAAACAAACAAAATATTCCAATAGCTAAGGATAGTTCAGTATTTGTTTATAGAGATGGCTGTTGGGGTTATTTTGATTATGATTTTCGGAATCACTCTTTTAACCTGGCCACAGCCAGAAGTGAGTTTTCTGAGTGTAGTGCCCATATGTGGGGCAAAAGGAAGCATGTGGATCAAAGCATGTGTTTGATTGATTTGAATGGGGATGGCATAGGGGATTTAATTTTTGGAGATTCTGAATTCAGGAGCTTAATAACAGCTACCAATGGCAGGTTACAAAACACACATCAGGCTGATTCTATGGTAGCACAGGATACTTTATTTTTGAGCAAAGATGGCATTAACAGGCGTAACTTTATAGAATATCCTGCTGCCTATTATGTCGATGTGAATGGCGATAATAAAAGCGAGTTGTTGATTTCTACAGCTAAACTTTCAGCCACCAAGTCAGTGAACAACATTTGGGTTTATGATGCAACCCGTGTAAACGGAAATTTGCAATTTAACGAACAATCAGGGACTGATTTTTTATATGCTGATATGATAGATGTGGGGTTACGCTCTGTGCCTGCTTTTGTAGATATTGATAAAGATGGAGATCAGGACTTGGTGATAGCCACAAGTGGTAATTTGGAACAATCTGGAAACAATAAGGATAGGCTTTGTTTGTATAAAAACATCACCAATAACAGCAAGCCTGTTTATCAGTTTGCTGACAGTAATTTGGCTAATTTATTGGGGGCTTCTACAGGATATTTTGGGTCTCATCCTACTTTTGGTGATTTAAACGGGGATGGCAAAGTGGATTTAATGATAGGGGAAGGGAATGGTAATATTGCTTATTTTGAAAATACATCAGCAGGTAACAGTTTTAGTTTTAATTTGGTAAATAGAAACTCATTTGGTCTTTTAGCTGGAACATATGCTACACCACAATTGGTGGATTTGGATAAAGATGGACTGTTAGATATTGTTTGTGGAAAGCGGGATGGATTTGTGCAGTTCTATAAAAATATAGGAAGTAAAACTGTTCCTCAGTTTTCAAGTACGCCAACAATTGATAGTTTGGGTAAGGTAGATTCGAGGGAAGTGTTTACTGCAATTGGAAGACAGCCTCAAACCGAGATAAATGGGTATGCAACCCCGCATGTAGTGGATGTTAATGGTGACGGAGTTTATGAGATGGTTGTTGGTTCAAATACAGGAAGGGTATATGTATATACAGATGTAACCGCAAATGCTAGTGCCACTTACCGCTTAATTGATGCTCCATTTGTTGATTATGGAACTGATGATAATGCGGCTTACAACAAAAGATTTGGAAGTAGAACTGCTATTGGTTCTGCCTATTTGGATGGAGATACATTGGCTGATTTAATGATAGGAAATATTGCTGGCGGGCTCATCTTTTTAGGAAGCCAGTCATCAATTAAGGTTGGGTTAAATAACGTATATAGTGATCCTTATGCTTTATCACTATATCCTAACCCTGCTCAACAAGAAGTGCGTTTAACAATAAACAGGGCGTTATTATCTCCTTTAAATTACGAGGTTGTTGATTTGTTGGGTAGAGTTGTGGCTTCTGGAAGTTTTAACCAGCAAGCTACCATACCTGCTATTTCTCTTGAAGGAATTACCAATGGTTTATATATTGTACACTTTACTACCAAGGAGTGGCAATCTGCCCATCGGTTAATTATCCAACACGATTAATTACTTATTCGCATTATCTCTTTTTGCCTTAAGGGCTTTTAGGTCTTTGGCATTTAAAGCACATTTATCAATAGTAGTTTCTGCCAAATAAACCAATTGCCCTGTGGTAGAAGTTACCACTTTTGTACATCCTTTTTCATCTTTGCTATAGTAGAATACAAGTGCACTTTGTTGTTGCATAATGGCTTTGTAAATGTCATCAATATCCATTTCTTCTACTTCTCCGCCCCAGAGTGTCGCGGCATCTTCTTTTCCTTTTAAATCCATGCTGCGAAGGGGAACAAAAAGTGGCAAGTCTAATAAACTCGCATCTAAAGGGGCTTGGGCAATAATACTGTTATTACTTATCCCTTTATCTCCTTCTGATTCAATAGCAGTGGTAAAATAATGGTTTAGTATTTGAACAGCTCTGGTTAGTTCTGGTCTCCAATCAGAGGTGTCAATAGCGCTTGAACAAAAGGCTGCTGCAATTAAATCATCAACCAAGGCCTTTTTTTTAAACTTTCCACCGCCTGTAACAATCAGGGCATTAATGTCAGACTCACAACTGCCAAGTTTTGCCTTAATTTTAGCACCTTTTCCTTTGCTAAAGTGCAAATAACTGTATTCTGGTTTATTGTAAGGTTTTATTGCCGTGTCTTGTACAAACAAAAATCCCGCATTAAAAGTCCAGTACTTTTCTACAGCTTCTATTATAGAAGCATTGTAAGCACTGTCAGCCATTAAAACTACAACTAAGCGGGAGTCTTTAAATTTTTCAATATCTTCTTTTTGCTTTTTAAATCCCATTTGGGCAAATGAAACAGCGGTGATTAATACACTTGACAACACAAACAATAATTTTTTCATACCAGTATTTAGGTTAAATCGTAAACTCAAATAAACAAAAAAAGCAGCTCAAATGAGAACTGCTTTATAATTTAATGTATTTTTACTCAATTTAATTCAGGTTTTCAAGACCATACATTGCGCCATACCCTGAAAGTTGTTCCCTTAATTGTCTTTTGGCAACAAAAATTCTGGTTTTTACAGTTCCAATTGGGATTTGCAAAATTTCTGCAATTTCATGGTATTTGAATCCTTTGGTATTCATGGTAAATGGTTTGCGAAGGTTTTTGGGTAAAGCCACAATTGCCGACTCAATATCGTTTAACATAAACTTCTTATCCGCATCATTTTTTACTGCGTGTGAAACAGAATCTAAATAGAAGTCATTATCGGTTTGGTCGATAAATGTATTCCTTTTAATCATTCTGCGGTAGTTATTGATGAATGTATTTTTCATGATGGTATACAACCAGCCTTTTAAGTTGGTGCCATCTGTAAATTTGTCCTGATAAGTTAGGGCTTTTAACATGGTGTCTTGTACCAAATCATTGGTATCTTCAGTATTGCGCGTAAGTTGGTAAGCATAATACCTTAGTGATTGGGTTTCATGCTGAACAGTTTTTTTGAATTCGATTGCTGTCATACTGTTTAATTTTTGTTTGATTTTGTTCAACAAATGTAGCAAAAGCTTTTGAACCACAAGCAACTTGTTTGTTAAAGAAAAATGACAAAAAGATAAACAAAATTAAATATCTAATTATCAGCTATATATGTTCATAATTTATCGAATTTTAAATATAACTAAGCCTTATGGCAGCCATTTTTTACGGAAAAATTGCACAATATCTTGTTTAACTATTTTGTTATTTGATAAAACAAAAGTGCTGAATTGTGGTTAAACAATATATAGTTAGCTTAAAGTAATGAGTTAACCTTTGCAGGTTAAGATTTACATTTGCATATAGAATACTTATCCATGGAAATTTCGGTATCAAGAAAAGCCCATTTTAATGCAGCCCACCGTTTACATGTGGCGCATTGGAGTGATGAACAAAATAAAGCCTACTTTGGACTGTGTAACAATCCCAATTACCATGGTCACAATTATGAAGTGGTTGTAACAGTTACCGGTATGTTAAATACTGAATCAGGCTACTTGGTAGACATGAAAGTATTGAAAGATGCTATACGGGAGGAAGTTGAGGACAGGTTTGATCATAAGAACCTGAATTTAGATACAGAGGAATTTGCAGCGTTAAATCCAACGGCCGAAAACATTGCCATTGTAATTTGGCAACTGTTAAGAAAACGCATTGACAGACAGTTAAGGCTAAAAATAACACTTTATGAAACAGAAAGAAACTACGTTGAATACACAGGAAACGAATAAATTGCATGAAGAGGCTGGCGATAATCATGGCGAGTACTCTTTGGAAACACCATTACGCGAGGATGCTTTTGAGTTGGATGATGAATTAAAGATTGAGCTTATTGCTAAGCACTTTAAAGAGATTATGCAAATTATGGGGCTTGATTTAACAGATGATAGCCTTAAAGGTACGCCACATCGTGTTGCAAAAATGTATGTGAAGGAAATATTTTCCGGGCTTAATCCAGCCAATGCACCAGATGTGAAATTGTTTGAGAATAAATACCAATATAAAAACATGTTGGTAGAAAAATCAATCAGTTTTCATAGTACCTGTGAGCATCATTTTGTGCCTATTATAGGTAAGGCTCATGTGGCTTACATTCCTAATGGGAAGGTGGTAGGATTGAGTAAATTAAACAGAATTGTAAGGTATTTTGCTCGCAGGCCTCAGGTTCAGGAGCGAATGACGATTCAAATTGCAAATATGTTAAAGGAAACCTTGGGCGTTAATGATGTTGCGGTATTGATAGAAGCAGATCATTTGTGTGTGGCTTCAAGGGGTGTGCAAGATGCTTCTAGCAACACGATAACCAGTGAGTATAGTGGCAAATTTTTAGATATGAAAACCCGTGAGGAGTTTTTAAGCTACATTGCTATGAATGCCATTCATGGTTAATGGGTATTTTGTGTTTAACCAAAATGAATCGTTTGGCCCTTCATTTTGTGGTTGTTAATTAATTCTCGGATATAGAAGTTTTCTTTTTGTGGGGTAATAAGCTCTTTCAGCAATTCCATGTTTTCAACTTGGGTGTTGTTTGGTAGATGGGCAATGCCATAAAAGCGCCCTTCTACTACCAACATACAACTGATTTCACCTTCATTTAACCCCCTGTCAACAACTGCGAAACTTTCTTTTTTACCCAGTTCTGTTATGGCACTATATACCCTTGTGTTGTATTGTTCTGCTTCTTCGGTTAGTTCGCAAGCACCGCTGCAACAACCTGCTTTTAAAGCAGCGCAGGGTTCTTTGTGTGAGTTAATCATACACAGTTTGGGACAGAGGTTAAACTCCAACACCAATTGCTGCAAATGGTTGAATGCATCAGCAAGTTTGCGGTAAGTATTTAACGGTTTAATGCTTTTTCTAACACGGTCAATGGCTAAACGTAGGTAGCCATTTTGGTCTTCATAATCATAAATGCCATAACTAAATTCTAAGCTTTTAAGAGATTTATTGTGTTTGGGCCAGTGTTTTTTTATCTCAATGGATTCGAGCACCAATGCATGAAGTTCAGTTGCGGTTAAGGTAAAACTTACATGAAATATTTCTCGCATAAAATCCTGACGTTTGGCTGAGGTGCTGTTGCTGCTAAAATGAGAGAGCACTCTTTTTTTAAGGTTCACCGCTTTGCCTACATATAATATTTTGCCGTGTTCATCATGAAAATAATACACCCCAGATTTTGCGGGAAGGGCATCAAACTCGCTACGGGGTAGGTTGGGCGGCAAGGTGGCTTCCTTTGATCCCTTCTTTAAAAAGCCATTGATGATTTCTTGATCGGGATCTTGCTTTAATATACGTTCCAATACTTTTACCGTGGCTTCCGCATCTCCAAAAGCCCTGTGTCTGTTTTGTAAGCCTATGCCTAATGATGCGCATAAGTTGCCCAAGCTGTAAGATCGAAAACCAGGAAACACCTTCCGGCTTAGCCTTACGGTGCAGAGTTTTTTGGTTTGCAAATCGTAACCTGATTGTTGCAGGTGGTGTTTAACAAAAGAGTAATCAAAGTTTACGTTGTGTGCTACAAAAATGTGTGGTTGTAAGAGGCGGTAAATTTTTTCACTCACCTGACTAAACTCAGGAGCATTGGCCACCATTTGGTTGGTAATGCCTGTGTAACTTTCTAAAAATGGCGGAATGGCCATTTCTGGATTAATGAGGGTAACATACTTATCGGTTATTTTTGTCCCATCATGTATAAATATGGCAATTTCAGTAATACCGTTTTTGTCGGCATGTCCTCCTGTGGTTTCAATATCAACGATGGCAAACATAAGTAAACAAAAGTAGGGGATGTAGATTCAATATTTTGCTAATAATTTTAGCAAGTTATGGTTTGTGTTATTTTACGACAACTGATTTTATAAACGGTTTTTAAGTGCTTCATTTAACTGTTTGTAAATGATGTTGCCATTATTTTGTTTGAGGTGTTCAAGCACGGCAATGCCATTGCGTATGCGCAAGTCGGCTGATTTGGGTTTGCCAATGATGTAGAGTAAGGTGCGTTGTTTGCCTGGCGTAAGCTGATGGAACACCTCATTACCTGCGAGGTCTTGCGAAAGCAACTCTTTAAATTCTTCTGGCATGGGTAGGCCATATTCACTGTTGTCTTTTTCTAAAGTAACCAGTACTTCATCAAATTCATTTAGTTTCAGTTTTTTTCTGGTGGCTTGGTTTACATTAATAAAAAAATGGCCATTGCCAAGTGGCATTAATGCAGCCTGAAAAGAAATGGTTTGGTTAAGCGTGCATACCACACGCCTGTCGTTGCCAAGTATAAAGGGTGCCGCTAGTATCTTGGGTATTTCTACGTAATAATACCACAAGTTTCCGTCAAATTTTTGAAGGGTAGATTTGAGTAATTTGATTTTGCCAGCCATAGATCAATAAACAAAAGAACTCCGTTAATTCCCCGTTGGTCTTTGTTATTTTGTATTCATCAACTCTTCAATCTGTTCAGCTTCAATTGGGATGTGTTGCATCAGGTCTAAGCTTCCGTTTTCGGTAATGAGTATTTCGTCTTCTAAACGGATGCCAATGCCTTCTTGGGGAATGTAAATACCGGGTTCGCAGCTAAACATCATGCCTGCTTGCATGGGTTCATACCTCATGCCTACATCATGCACATCAAGCCCTAAAAAGTGCGAGGTGCCATGCATAAAGTATTTTTTAAAGGCAGGCATGGCTGGGTTTTGGTTTTTAATCTCATCCAAGGTAATGAGTTTTAAGTCAACCAATTCTTTTTCCATTACTTTGCACACTTCTGTGTGGTATTCCATAAGCAGGATGCCAGGTTTTAGCATGGCTGTGGCAGCACGCATTACGCGTAAAACGGCATTGTATACTTCTTTTTGCCTTGGTGTAAAACGGCCATTTACGGGCATTACACGGGTCATGTCGCTGATGTAGTTTCCATAAGCGGTTCCTGAGTCTAATAACAATAAATCGCCATCTTTGCAGGTATCTGCATTGTCAATATAATGCAGGGTGCAGGCATTTTTACCGCTGGCTACAATGGGGGTGAAGGAGTGGCCTTCGGCTCCGTTGCGCACAAACTCATGGATAACTTCTGCTTCTATTTCGTATTCTTTAACGCCTGGTTTAACAAATTTTAACACCCGGTGAAACATGCTGTTGGAGATTTCAATGGCGTGTTTCATATAGGCCACTTCCAGCGGATGTTTTACGGAGCGCAAACGCTGTAAAATGGGTGCGGCTCTTTCAAATTCATGCAATGGAAAACGCTCCCGCATTTGGTGTGCAAACATCAGGTCCTTGTAAGGGGCAGTATTGCTTACGCGGTCATTCTCGTTGGTATTGAGGTAAACCTGTTGTGCCATGTTAATTACGGCCCGCATCAGTCCATCAAATTCATCCATCCAAAACACATTTTTAATGCCTGATGCCGCAGTGGCTTCCTCTTTGGTATATTTGTGTCCGTCCCATACGGCAATGTGTTCATTGGTTCTTTTTACAAACAGGGCTTCGCGGTAGGCTTCAACCGGGCAATCGGGGAATAACACCACGGCACATTCTTCTTGGTCTATTCCGGTAAGCCAAAACATGTCGCTGTTTTGTTTAAATTCAAAGTTGGCATCGCCATTGCGCGGAAATATTTCGTTGCTGTTGATAATGGCCAACGATTTTGGTTTAAGTTGTGCTGTAAAACGTTTTCTGTTGTCAACAAAAAGTGCAGCATCAATAAGTTGGTAGCGTTTCATGTTTGTAAATAATAAGGGATGAAATACCTTACAAGGTTAATATTTTTAAGTAAAATTAATAGGTTATTTTACACCAACGGAAAAGAGGGCTAAACCTCAGCGGTGGGTTCTTCACTGGCAGGTGTTTCTGGCTCCGGTTTTTCTTCTTCTTTAAAAAACACTTTTTGCCCAATGAGTATAATTACAAAGCCAATACTGATGGCGGCATCCGCAACATTAAATACGGGGCGGAAAAACTCAAAGTCTTCGCCAGCCCAAAAGGGCCAACTTTCTGGGATGGTGGTTTGGATGATGGGGAAATAAAACATATCAACCACACGGCCATGGAACCAGGCATCATAACCAAAGGCCACGCCATAAAAAACACTGTCGAGAATGTTGCCAAGGGCACCGGCTAAAATGAGCGCCCACGAAATGATGTAGAGTTTATGGGCATTTTTTTGGGTGAGGTCTAAAATATACCAACCCATAAACCCAACGGCAATGATCCTAAACAGGGTTAAAAATACTTTACCCGTCTTGCCGCCAAATTCTAGCCCAAAAGCCATTCCGTAATTTTCTGTAAAATGTATCCTGAACCAATCTCCAAATACATTCACTTCTTCTCCAAGGTAGAAATGTGTTTTAATGTATAGTTTAACCAGTTGGTCAATGGTTAGTAAGGAAAAAATAACCAGTAATGGATTAATGAGCTTTTTAGTCATGTTTTTTTATCGTGTTGCAAAAGTATAAAAACTAGGCGATAAGTAATGAGGTGCAAACAATTAATGCCCATATGGCTCAAAAATAGGCCAATAGGGGAGCTGAGGCAATAAACAAAGCCTATTACAGGATTTGGTCTATTAAATTATTCCAATTTACTGTTTCACAGCCCCCCCCAAGGCCATTTTAGCAACAAAATACCCCCTTTTAGCAAAAAGGGTGTTTTCCTTTAAAAAAAGGGTGTTTTCCCTATTGCTAAACAGCAAGGTTTGGGGTAGGTTTGAAAAAGGGAAAGTAACCAAACCTAAGCGTATATATGCATATTACCCATTTATACAGGGCTAGTAAATCTTCACCTGTTTACCCCACATGGAAAGATTGGCGAATAAAGGTAGTGGGTATGTGCATGTAACCAGCAATGCAATGACAACACGATACGAACAAGAAAATAAGCTAAAACAGACATTTGGTTTTGACAGGTTCTATGATGACCAATGGGAAACTATTGACCGAATTTTAAAAGGTGAAAGAGTTCTTTTAATTGAGAAAACTGGTTTTGGGAAATCATTATGTTTCCAATATCCTGCAACAGTGTTTAAGGGTACAACAGTAGTTTTTTCGCCTCTCATTGCATTAATGAGAGACCAAGTAAAAAAATTGAACAGTTTAGGGATTTCAGCAAAATGTATCAATAGTGAACAGACGCCAGAAGAAAATACTCAAATTATTGCAGATGCAAAAAATGGCAAGGTCAAGATTTTATATATAGCCCCTGAAAGACAGGAAAACAGTGAATGGATAGAGGCAACACGACAGATGAATTTATCAATGGTAGTTATTGACGAAGCTCATTGTATTTCTGTTTGGGGGCATGACTTTAGGCCGACATTTAGAAGAATAATTAATCTTGTTAAATTACTTCCTACTGGACTTCCTGTTTTAGCAACAACTGCAACGGCAACCAAAAAAGTGGAAACTGATGTTGCCTCTCAAATTGGTGGGAATATTTCAGTTTTAAGAGGTAATTTACTTCGGAAAAATTTTAAATTATATGTTGTTAAGGTAACATCAGAAGATGAAAAGCTAATTTGGCTTGGACAGAATTTAGCAAAATTAGAAGGTACTGGAGTATTATATACTGGAACAAGAGTAGATACTGAAATTTATTCGAAATGGTTCGAACATCTTAAACTTTCTACAATAGGTTATCATGCAGGACTAGATACCGACTCCAGAATTGCAATTGAAAAGGGACTAATGAGCAACAAATGGAAATGTGTAGTATCAACGAATGCTTTAGGTATGGGAATTGACAAACCTGATATACGATTCATCATTCATACTCAAATTCCGCAAAGTCCAATTCATTATTACCAAGAAATCGGTAGAGCAGGCAGAGATGGAAAACCTTCCAACATTATTCTATTTTATAATCCTCAGGACAAAAAACTGCCTGAAGCTTTTATTGAAGGAGGAAGACCCTCAATTTCAAAATATGAAAAGGTTATAAATGCAACAAAAAATGAACTATTGGGTGAACGAGAATTAATGAGAAAAACTAATCTGAAACAGACGCAACTAAGGGTAATCAAATCTGACTTAATTGAACAAGGAATTATTAGAGAAGTAACATTTGAGAAAAGTAAAAAATTTGAATATATAACAAATGCACCAACATTAAACACTAAAGTATTTGAGGAATTACGAAACACAAAAAAAGCTGATTTAGAGCAAATGATTCAATATGTAGAGACTCCTCAATCAAGAATGAAATTTTTATGCGATTTCCTTGGAGATTCAACAACTCATAATTTTACAAATTGCGACAATACTGGTTTAAATAAAATTACTATAAAACCAAATGACGAGTGGATGCAGAAACTTCAAGATTTCAGAGAAGATTATTTCCCTAACCTTGAAGTTGAAGCAAGAGGTTCAAATATTGTGAATGGAGTAGCAGCAAGCTACTATGGAGTTTCAAATGTTGGTGCTGCATTGCATCGAAGTAAATACGAAACAAAAGAAGATTTTCCAGACTTTTTGCTTAAATTATGTTTGAAGGCTTATCGTAAAAAGTTTGGTCAAGAAAAATTTGACTTTATCGCTTACGTCCCGCCAACCTCATCAGGTGACCTTGTAAAAAACTTTGCAACAAAACTTTCGCAAGTTTTAAAGTTTCCAATAACGCATGACCTTGCAAAAACAAGGCAGACAAAGGAGCAAAAAGTATTTGAAAATGGGTATTTAAAATCTGATAATGTTAGCGGAGCATTTTCATTTAACAATCCCAGTATTTTAGCTGGAAAGAGCATTCTACTAGTTGATGACATATTTGATAGCGGAGCTACAATCAAAGAATTGGGGAAATTATTTACTACCTTTGGAGCTATAAAAATTGCTCCAATTGTTATTGCAAGAACTGTTGGAGGAGACTTAGTATAAAATGAAAAACGAAGCAACATATTGGATAGCATTAGCCCATTTGCCAAAGTGGGGTTACGGAAAGATAAATAGTCTCATTGTAAAATTCTTTCATGATGAAAAGATAACAATTGAAGATTTTTTTAACTTGCCTGAATCAGTTTGGAGTAGCAAGTACCAACTTGATTCAAAGGAAATTTCAGATTTACAAAAAGCAAAATCAGAACTTCCTAATAATGCTTTTTTTGCCGAGAACTTGTTTAGCCAAGGTTATGATCTTGTACCAATAATTTCTCCCGAATATTCTAAGACATTAAAACAAAATCTTAAAGCGGCACATTCACCAGCACTATTGTATGTAAAAGGCAACAAACAAATACTTCATGAAAAATCAATTGCAATTGTAGGTTCAAGAACAGCAGAAGGAAAGTCTTTGGAGTTCACAGATAATATTGCGAAACTTGCAAGTAAAGATTTCAAAGTAGTTGTCAGCGGATTTGCAAAAGGTGTAGATAAACAAGCATTAGATTCCGCAATAAAATATAAAGGTCAGAGTATAATAGTTCTTCCGCAAGGAATCACAACATTCAATTCGGGTTTCAAAACTTACTACAAGCAAATTGTAGATGGTGACGTTTTAGTTTTAAGCACATTCCATCCAAAAGCTGTTTGGTCGGCTGGTTTAGCAATGGCTCGTAATCCAATCATTTACGGGCTTGCAGACGAAATTTTCGTTGCCGAATCGAGCGATAAAGGTGGAACATGGTCTGGGGTAATTGATGGTCTTAGAAAAGGGAGGAAAATTTATGTAAGGGAGCCAGAGACAAATGAAGAAAACGCAAATAATTTTTTAATTCAAAAGGGAGCTATTGCTGTTGACTATAATGGAATTGAAACCTCTAAAACGGTTTATGCTGAACAATCAACTTCAATATTTTTAGTTCAAGAAGCAACGATTTCTCTTGACAACATAAATGATAGAATATTAAAAGTTTTTAATGGAAGACCGCTTTCAGCAAAAGAAATACTTGACAAGGCGGGACTAGATTGGACAATAAAAAAACTAACAACTCTATTACATAAAATGCAGGAAATTCAAACTTTAAAAAAGGGCAGAACAAATCAGTATATTTTAAAAGCTAATCAAGTTGACCAACCGACACTATTCGGGTAGACAACAAGAAAGCACTGGGTATAATAGCACCTGGCAGCAATTGACGGTTCAGTAGTTAAATGAAAATGAATTTTTCGTATCAAGTGCAACGCAGGCAATCAGTGAATCGCCCTGAAGTCGCTAACCTCTTAAACTAGTAACATGTTAAGCGCAAGTGTAAGACAAACCAAGCCGAGTTTAAACCAGTTGACAAAATAAAAATATGAAATTTCCAGCCGCGAATGTTTCCATAAAGAATTGGAACAAGGATGAAGACTACTTAATTTATATTCTTGAAGATGAATTCATCTACACAACCAGCAATAAACTGTACCAAGAATATTTTTTGGACAACCTGTTTGTGGACTCAAATGGTGATATTTATAAACTTATTGACAGAAAATTGCCAAACTTATTTCGACAGATTTTAGGCTTCATTCCAAATTACTGTAAAGTAGAACTTATGTTTAAACCTACAGGTGATAAAATGGCAGTAGAACAAGTGCGACAACATATTCTTAATCAAATAAACAAGTTAGATGATGACCAGAATAAGGTTGAATGGGTAGACAAAGTGAAAAATGCTAAATCCTATGAAGGAATTATATTTGGGTGAAAATATCAATGTATAATAGCCTTAACTATTCTCACTTTGTAAAATAAATTCGCAACTACTTTCACTATTATTTTTTAGAGAAAAAGGATGCTTTTGGAACAAAAAATGTTGGTGCTGCTGTAAACATGAAGAACTAAACTTTTAGTTTGCTCCAAAATGAAAATTAACCTTTTGAAAGACGACTGTTTAGGCGTTAACCATTGCTTAAAACATCACATCAAGCCCAATGCGGTAGAACCAGTTGTTGTTGCTGGTATTAGAGAGTACCCGTCCAGCATCAACACGAAGGATGCTAAAGATGTTTTTCAACCCAATATAACCTTCGGTATAAGTCACTTTGTTGGTTTGCAGGTAGTTTATTCCTGCAATTTCATGTGCCCTTGTTTTGCGTAATAAGGGTATTTTGCCAATAAAGAAGCTCTGGAAATTGTGCATGGCATGGCATTCAATAAACTGCTTATTGTTGCTTAGTGCGTAGTAATTGAGCGCATGGAAAGCTGTTAGCCTCTCGCGTGAACTGCTGTTGCCAATGGCGTTAGTGTTGCTTGGGTTTACTAAAAACAAGGTTTGGTTGCCATTAAAGTGTTTGTAATCGGCAAAAACCATGTTGCGGGTGTTAAAAAATACGCCCCCTGTTACATCAAAACTAAATGTACCCAGTAGTTTTAAGTCAATATCTTTTCCAGTGCCTAACTCTAACAATTGGTAGTTAAACAGCGCATTGTCTAAGCCAATGCCATGTTTAAAGCTTGCATAAATATCAGGATATTTGCTGCCCAATATCCGTTTGTATTCGGGATAACTCTCAAAGCGTTGTTTAGGTACATAACGGACATTGATTTTGTATTCTATAGCCTGGTGTGTTCTAAAAGCAGCGTTATCATTTTGAGGGTTGGTGGGATTGTTGGAAGTGTATTTTCGTTTTTCTTCGTTAATAAATGCGTAGTTGTTGTTGTTTACCATGGCTTCTCGGTTAAACCACTGCACATTTACTGAACTGTACACCCCGTTTAGCAGTTCTCTTCTTGCGGTTACAGAAAATACATCTTTTTGCAATAGTTTCATGTAGTTGAGTCTGTCAATAAGTGAGTAGGCAGTATTGATTAAGTTGGGAATGGGTTCATTGGCATTGTATTGCTCAATCAATCGGCCCGCTTGAATTTGGATGTTTGAACTGGTTTTGGGTTGAAGAGATTTGCCGATGAAAATAGAAGGGGCTAGGTTGTTGTTGGAAAAGCCGTAACGGATGAGTGGAGCAACACTTAAAAAGTGGCGGCTGATGCGGTCATATTTGTACCAACTCAGCCGGTAGTTCATTACCACTCCTTCTACGGTATTGAAACCAAATGTAAATGGAATGGAGCTTAGGTTAAAGTAGCGTGAAGTGCTATCGGTTACTTTAGAGTAAGAATAGCCGCCAATGAACAGTTTCCGAAGTTTGAATTTATTGCGGATACGGTCCATGCTATCCAAATAATGCGGGGTGTTATGTGCCTGGTAAATGCTGTCTGATTTTTTGTAGTGGCTGTCTTCTTCTTCGGTAAGCACAATGGTTCGGGTGGTATTCCAATATTGGGTATCTTTTTTGTTTGCTCCTTTTTCAATGTTAAAAACCTCATAGTTAAAGTAGTTTTTGCCAAACTCTTTGTTTACATTGTAGTTGCTCATGGTGGCAACGCTTAAGTCGGTGGCTTTAAAACCAAATACTTTAATGTGGCTGTATAGCTTAAGTTGTAAGGGCATGTAAATGTTGTTGGCGTTTACGGTTTCTTGTTGCAGAAACAGCGTGTCAACAAACTCAATTTGTGCATCTTTGGTAATAAACATATCAACGCCATAAATTTGGTGGTCGGCACTGCTGATGTAAATCACTCCCCTAAAAAGTGGGTCGCCTTTGCGTTGTGGGGTTACTTCAATTTTGTACACATCTTTGCCATCAACTGTGAGTGTGCCTAAGTATTTGTATCGGTAGCTGAGCATAGCTAAAGGTGCAACTGGCGATACAAAAGGACGCTCGCTGTAATAACTGATTTTTACGGTAGGTTCATAAAAATTAATAAACACATCTTCCACCCGATTAAAGCTAAAGCCTTGTTTTTGTCCAGCAATCCTAGAAGCAATCATGGTTTCTTTAACTTTATCAGGTTTTTCAAAATTGTATTTGGCCACAGATTCAGATAGGTAAACTAATCCCAAATCATTGGAATCAATTTGTTCGCCATTTGCTGCAAGTTTTAGTAAGGCCGGCATTTTTTTAGGCACTTCATTGAGGCGTACATTGCTTTTCATGTACACATCTGCGGAGAAACTTTGCACCTTATCAAAATTTTGTTTGCGCATTTGGATGGCTTTTTTCATAATGCCTATGGCTGGGTCTTTGCCATTGGCGGTTACTAAGGCTGTTTTTAACAGCACATTATCGCTGCGCATTTTTACCAATAAATCTTTGGTTCTGGTATTCATGTCTATTTTTATGCGCTGTTTATCAAACCCAATGCTTTGTATTACCAGGGTTACGTTATCTGTACTTTTTAGTTGTAAAGTAAATTCGCCTTCGCTGTTGCTGTTTGTGCCAACTCCGCTTCCTTCCAAATAAATATTTGCATATTCAACGGGTGCATTGTTGGCATCAATTACTTTTCCTTTTAACACAATGTAATTTTCTTTAATGCCCAAATGATGCATGATATAAGCCAGCATAAATGCCCTTTCTTTTAACGCACCATACCTACCTGATGCTCCGCCATGCCCGCCTTCCATGGTGGTTTTAAATAAAATTTGGTTGGTATCCGTTTTTAGTTCGCGCAATTTGGCCACCCATTTTGCAGGTTCCCAATAACCCACTTGTGCATCATTGTAACCTGCGGTAACCAGCATGTTGGGGTAGTTTTTGCGTTCTACATTGTCATAAGGCGAATAGGATTTCATGTAGTCATAATACTTTTTCTGTTTGGGGTTTCCCCATTCTTCAAACTCAAAAGTGGTCAGAGGAATGCTTTCATCCAGCATGGTATTCATCACATCAACAAAGGGTACATTGGCCACCACACACTTAAATAAATCGGGCCTCATGTTTACCACAGCACCCATTAACAAGCCCCCTGCCGAGCCTCCTTGTATGGCTAGTTTTTTGGGGTTGGTGTATTTTTGGTTAATGAGGTGTTCAGCACAGGCAATAAAATCATAAAACGTGTTCTTTTTACTCAGCATTTTCCCATCTTCATACCATTGATTACCTAGGTCGTTTCCACCTCTGATGTGCGCTTCAGCCAATATAAATCCACGGTCTAAAAAACTGATTTCATTGCTGGAAAAATCAGGTTCACCGGGAGCACCATAACTGCCATATCCAGTTAGTAAAACAGGGTTATTGCCATTAAGCACCATGCCTTTTTTGTAAGCTAATGTAATGGGCACTTTAACCCCATCATGTGAGGTGGCGTAGATGCGGCTTGTTTCATACAATGCACTGTTGTAGGGCTGGTTCAGGCTATCTTTTTCAACCAATTGAATGGTTTTCTCCGTAAGGTGATAACGATAGGTAGCTGATGGTTCAATATCATTGGTTACGGTAAATAATAGTTGATTGGTTTGTGCATAATCATACTCTTCAAAACTATAGCCAATGCTATATATGCTTAGTTTTGGGTTGATGGTGTCTATGTTTTGTGTGAGCCTGTTTTTAACCAATACCCTCGACTGGGCATTTTCTTTTTCTTCATAAATTAAAAAATCTTTTAACAGTACACTTTGCTCAAGCAGCACATTTTTCCGGTGCGGGATTACGGTTTCCCATTTAGAGGGGTCGTTGTTTTGAATGCTGCTTTTTACAAGTTTATAGTTGATGGCTTGTAAGTTGGTGGTAATGTAAAATTCATTGCCTTCATAATGTGCTAAACCGTAGAGCATATCTGCCTTACGCTTTAAGTATAACGTAGGCTTACCTTGGGTAGCCATTGCATCAATATACCATATTTCATTGCTTTTGGTTTTACTAATATTAAAGGTAATGTATTGTTTGGAAGAAGTTTTGCCTAACCCTATTTGGTAAGTTGGGTCTAATTCTTCCATGAGTAATTCGTCTTGTGTATATGCTGTACCTAATTTATGCCTATAAACCCGATAGGCGCGTTTGGTTTTATCTTCGGGAATGGTGTAATAGAAAGTTTTGTTGTTTTCAGCCCAAACAAAATCAAGTATCATAGGGATGGTATCGGTATAAAATATGGAGTCATTGTCAATGTCTTTAATAAAGAGTTTACCCACATTGTTACCTTTGGCATCAATAGCATAAGCATACAAACGTTGGTCGGGACTTATGCTGGAAGCAGATAATGAGAAATACATATACTGTTCAGCAAGTTTGTTCATGTCCAGCACCAATTGTTCAGCAGCAGTTAGTGAGTCTTTTTTGCGATAAATGGCAGGGTACTCTTTGTCTTTAACATTTCGGCTGTAGTAATAGTAGTTCTTGTTTTTTTGAGGACGGGTATCGCGGGTTTCAACAATACGTCCACGCATTTCATCATAAATTACTTTTTGTAAAATGGCACTGGGTTTCATAATGGCATCTGAGTAGGCATTGTTGGCAAATAAATAATTCACCACCTCTGCGCTGTATTTATCACGCATCCAAAAGTAATTGTCCAATAAGGTATCATTATTTACGATGGTGTTATGCGGTATTTGTTCTGCTTTAGGATAAGGAATTTGCTGTGCAGCTAATTCCATCAAGTATAAACTAAATAATGCTACAAGGAGGGTTTTCTTAAGTATCATAGGGGTAAATATTGATGTAATATTAAGCAGCTATTTGCATGTAAATTACTAAAATTAGCTGAATGATGCTTATTTTTAGATAAAAGGTAATATTTGAGGGTAAAAAAAATCCCGCACTGCCAAACAGTGCGGGATTTTTTAATAGTTTAAGTAAAGCCTATTTGTATTGTTGCAATTTGGCTTCCATGCTTAACGTGGTGTGTGGCACTGCACGCAAGCGTTCTTTAGGAATAAGTTTGCCAGTAACTTTACAGATACCATAGGTTTTATTTTCTACACGCACCAAGGCGTTTTCCAGGTTTTCAATAAATTTTTTCTGACGTGCAGCCAACTGAGCAATGTATTCTTTCTCTTGGCTTGATGATCCGTCTTCCAAGGTTTTGTATGAGCTATCAGTATCATCACCCGCATTCATGCTTGGGTTTTGCATTTGCTCAACCAAGTCAATAAGCTCTTTACGGGCTAAAACCAACTTGTTATTGATGATTTCTTTAAATTCTATTAAGTCGGCATCACTGTAACGTTTAGCCTCTGTTGCTTTTTCAAGGGCATCTTTTTTCTCAGCAAAATGAACTGGTTTTGCGGCAACTGCTCTTTCTACGGCTTCTTTTTTCTCCAATATTTTTTGAATTGGATTGGCCAATGGTACCTGAATTTTTTTACCAGCAGGTTTAGCTGCAGGTTTGGTTTTCTCCACTTTAGGAGCAGGTTTAGGTTGTGCTTTAACTGGTTTTGCAACCACTACTGGCTTCACCACCTTTTTAGGAGCTGGTTTAGCTGGGGCTTTAGCAACCGGCTTTACCGCTTTAGGAGCAGGTTTGGTTGCTTTTTTAGCCACTGGCTTTGCTACTTTAGGAGCAGGTTTGGTTGCTTTTTTAGCTGCGGGCTTCACCACTTTCTTAGGAGCTGGCTTAGCAGCTTTTTTAGCTACTGGCTTCACTACCTTTTTAGGAGCAGGTTTAGCAGCTTTTTTAGCTACTGGCTTTACTACTTTTTTAGGAGCAGGTTTGGCTACCTTTTTAGCTACCGCTTTCACTGCTTTTTTAGGAGCAGGTTTGGCTACCTTTTTAGCAACTGGCTTAGCTGCTTTTTTGGCAACAGGTTTGGTTACTTTTTTTACAGCAGGTTTCACTGCTTTTTTAGGAGCAGGTTTGGTTACTTTTTTAGCTGCAGGTTTTACCGCTTTTTTAGGAGCAGGTTTGGTCGCTTTTTTTATCGGTTTCTTAGCCATAACTATTTAATTAGCTTTGTTTATCTGAACTTTTATAAGGTGTTCATCAACCTGAACTTCTGTTGAATCGCCTGATAATGTTGAAGTTTCAATTTGATTCGCCAAAATTTCGGTGCAAATATATGTTTTATAAGCATTTATCGCATCATTAATATAAGGATGGGGTTCAACTGCGACATTTATTTTATCCATTACCTCAAAATTACGCTCCTTTCTTAAGGTCTGAAGCTTGCTAACTATCTCACGGGCAATACCTTCTAGTTTAAGTTCTGGACTTATTTCAATATCAAGGGCTACGGTAACTTTGCCTTCATTGGCCACTTTATAGCCTTTTATCTCTTTTGAGAGTATTTCCACATCTTCTAAAGTTAGCGTAATTTCTTCATTATCAATAGTAATCAGGAATTTTCCTGTTGCTTCTAGGGTTGCGACTTCTTCGGTAGTCATGCCCAAGATGTAATCTCCAACCGCTTTCATTTTAGGTCCAACCTTTTTGCCTAAGGTTCTAAAATTGGGTTTAAGCGATTTTTCTATCTCGGCAATAAACTCCAATTCTTTCACATTTACTTCTGAAAGAATTAAATCCTGCACATGTTTAATTTCATCTTTAATGCGCGGGTCAACCATTGGGATTAATATTTTTTGAAGCGGCTGACGAACTTTGATATTTTCCTTTTTACGGATGGATAACACCAAAGAAGAAATTTTTTGGGCATATTCCATTTGTTCTTCCAGGATGTTGTCAATTACGCTTTCATCCGCATCAACCAAATCAGTTAAATGCACGGAAGCGGCTTTACCATTTAAGTTTTGGTAAACCCAATCGCTAAAAAACGGTGCAAATGCGCTGCTAAGCTGAGCGATGGTGTTTAAACATTGGTAAAGGGTTTCGTAGGCTGCTTTTTTATCATCATTCATTTCGCCTTTCCAGAAACGTCTTCTGCTTAAACGGATAAACCAGTTGCTGAAGTGATCGCTGGTAAACTCTTCAATGGCACGCACTGCTGGTGTGGCATCGTAATCATCCATTTTTTCGCGCACCGTTTTAATCAGGCTGTTGAGTTTGCTCATAATCCAACGGTCTAACTCTGTTCTTTCAGCAACAGGGGTTACGTTGTTTTCATCAAACTCAAATCCATCAATGTTGGCATAGATGGCAAAAAAGGAATACGTATTGTATAGCGTGCCAAAAAATTTGCGTTGACTTTCGGCTACACCTTCTAAATCAAATTTAAGGTTATCCCAAGGATCGCTGTTGCTTAACATATACCAGCGTGTGGCATCGGCACCATATTGGGCAATGGTTTCAAAAGGGTCAACTACGTTACCTAAACGTTTGCTCATTTTGTTGCCGTTTTTATCCAGCACTAATCCATTGGCAATTACATTTTTAAATGCAATGCCGGGGTTGCCGTTTTTCTTGTTTACTTCACGAATTTCTTCGCTGCTTTCGTTTAGTAAAACAGCCAATGCATGCAAGGTAAAGAACCAACCGCGGGTTTGGTCAACACCCTCAGCAATAAAATCTGCGGGGTAATTGTTTTCAAAAATATCTTCTTGTTCAAACGGGAAATGCCATTGTGCATAAGGCATGGCCCCGCTATCAAACCAAACATCAATTAAGTCTGGCTCGCGGAACATTTTTTTACCGCTGGGTGAAGCCAACACTACTTCATCAACATAAGGTTTATGCAAATCTTTCACATCATAAGATTTGTCCATGAAACCGACAAGGATGGCTTTGCCTATTTCTATTTCCAACTCTTCTTTACTGCCAATGCAAAGTTCTTCTGTGCCATCTTCTGTTTTCCAAATAGGTAATGGTGTTCCCCAATAACGTGAGCGCGATAAATTCCAATCAACTAAGTTCTCCAGCCAGTTTCCAAAACGGCCTGTTCCCGTGTGTTCCGGTTTCCAGTTGATTAATTTATTGGCTTCAACCAGTTTGTCTTTGTAAGCAGTGGTTTTAATAAACCAGCTTTCAAGTGGATAGTACAATATTGGCTTGTCGGTTCGCCAGCAATGCGGATAAGTATGGTCGTATTTTTCTTTTTTAAACAGTTTGCCCTCTGTTTGTAATTTTAAAATAATACGTTCGTCAACACTTAGGTAGTTTAATTTAGAAGTGTCTTTAATAATGCCACTTAGCTTTACTTTTTGTATTTCTAATTCTGCTGCTTTTTGTGCATCCGTTAAGTAAGCTTCTTTCACAAATTCTTCGCCATACAAAAATTGACCATCCTGCACTTCAGGTAAAAACTTACCACGTTTATCAACCAGTGTTAAACTGCCAATGCCATTTTGTTTCGCAACCCTAAAGTCATCCGCACCAAAGCTAGGTGCAATGTGTACAATGCCTGTGCCATCTTCGGTGGTCACAAAATCACCTGTAATGACTTTAAAGGCATCGCCATTTTCTACTTTGGCAAAAGGCAATAATTGCTCGTAACGTATTCCGGCTAAATCTGTACCTTTTATTTCTTTTACAATTTCATAAGGAATGATTTTATCACCAGTTTGGTAGTCGCTAAGCTTCGCTTCTGCCTGTTCTGGTTTAAAATGTTTACCTAATAACTCTTTGGCTAAAATTACCGCGCAAATTTGGTGGGTATGCGGGTTGAATGTTTTAACTATTACATAATCAATTTTAGCACCAACGGCCAGGGCCGTATTAGAAGGAAGTGTCCATGGAGTGGTTGTCCAAGCTAGGAAATAAACATCTCCTTCAAAAGGCGCATCAATGGCTTTAAACATGGCTACGGCAGTCATGTCTTTTACATCTTTGTAAGTACCTGGTTGGTTTAACTCGTGCGAGCTCAATCCTGTTCCGGCAGCAGGGGAGTAAGGTTGAATTGTGTAGCCCTTGTATAAAAGTCCTTTATCGTAAAGTTGCTTTAATACCCACCATAAGCTTTCAATGTATTTGTTTTCGTAGGTAATGTAAGGGTCGTTCAGATTCACCCAATAGCCCATGCGCTCTGTGAGGTTGTTCCACACATCGGTAAATTTCATCACATCTTTTTTGCAGGCATCATTGTACTCTGCAACAGAAATCTTTTTGCCAATATCTTCCTTGGTAATGCCCAATGTTTTTTCCACCTGTAGTTCAACAGGTAAACCATGGGTATCCCAACCGGCTTTGCGCTTCACCTGAAAACCTTTTAAGGTATTGTATCGGCAAAAAATATCTTTCACGGTACGGCTCATTACGTGGTGAATACCAGGCATGCCATTGGCACTTGGCGGACCTTCGTAAAAAACAAAAGACTTTGCTCCCTCGCGATTGCTCACGCTTTTTTCAAAGATTTGGTTTGTTGTCCAGTACTTTAATATTTCCTCTTCAAATGCAGGAAAATCCAGTTTTTTATATTCTTTATACGTTGCCATGATTTTAATGTAAGCAGCCAATTGTTTTTTAATGAAACAGTTGGCTAATTTTTAAGGATTGCAAAAATAGGGTTTACCAACTATAAATGAAAGGGTTGAAAATAAAACAGGCCGCCCATGGGCGGCCTGTTTTAAAGAGTTTAAAAATTTGATTATCAGTGTTTAAAGATTGCCAACCATGTTTTCAGGTTTTACCCAAGCATCAAATTGCTCATTGGTTAATAAGCCTAAACCAATGGCTGCTTCACGCAAGGTTTTATTTTCTTTGTGTGCTGTTTTGGCAATTTTTGCAGCATTTTCATACCCAATATGTGGGTTTAAAGCCGTTACCAGCATCAGGCTATTTTCCAAATGGCGTTTAATCACTTCGTGGTTTGGCTCAATGCCTTCGGCACATTTATCATTAAAGCTTACACAAGCATCACCAATTAAACGGGCACTTTGCAATACGTTAGCGGCAATAAGTGGTTTAAACACGTTTAACTCAAAATGGCCGTTGCTGCCACCAATGCTTACAGCAACATCATTGCCAATAACCTGAGCAGCTACCATGGTTAGGGCTTCTGGCTGGGTTGGGTTCACTTTTCCTGGCATAATAGATGAACCTGGTTCATTGTCAGGAATCACAATCTCGCCAATACCACTGCGCGGGCCTGATGATAACATGCGAATGTCGTTGGCAATTTTCATGGCACTTACCGCCACACGTTTTAATGCACCACTCAACTCCACCATGGCATCATGTGCAGCCAAGGCTTCAAATTTATTTGGTGCAGTTACAAAAGGTAATCCAGTGAAGTCGGCAATTTTTTTAGCCACCAACACGTCATATCCTTTTGGGGCATTTAAGCCAGTGCCTACGGCAGTTCCACCAAGTGCAAGCTCTTTTACCATTTCAAGGGCATTGTTTAATGCACGTATGCCATTGTCCAATTGTTGGGTATAACCACCAAATTCTTGTCCTAAGGTTAATGGGGTAGCATCCATAAAATGGGTACGTCCAGTTTTAACAATATTTTTAAAGTTTTCCGTTTTTTTAGCAAGGGTATTGCGCAGTTTTAAGATACCCGGAATGGTTGTTTCTACTACCATTTTGTAAGCAGCAATATGCATGGCAGTTGGGTAGGTATCGTTACTTGATTGCGATTTGTTTACATCATCATTGGGGTGAAGTACTTTTTGCTCATCCGTTAATTTTCCTCCACTTAATACGTGTGCGCGGTATGCAATCACTTCATTGGCGTTCATATTGCTTTGCGTGCCACTGCCTGTTTGCCAAATTACCAGCGGAAATTCGCCATCTAAAGCACCAGTTAAAATTTCATCACAAACCTTGCTGATTAAATCACGTTTTTCAGCACTCAGCACTCCCAAATCACAATTGGCATGGGCAGCAGCCTTTTTAAGGTAGGCAAATGCGTAAATGATTTCTTTGGGCATACTGGCTTCAGGCCCTATTTTAAAATTATTACGAGAGCGTTCTGTTTGTGCACCCCAGTATTTGTCGGCAGGTACTTTTACCTCGCCCATGGTGTCGTGTTCAATTCTATATTCCATGTGTGATTTTTTTAAGTGGCGCGAAAATAGCAGAAATAGCTCCTTGTTTCTAGGATATTTGTCAATTTCCTCTTCGTCAAAAGCTTAACTTTTTCCACATTTATTGAATTTAACATATACTGCTTGGTTATAAGGATTTATGGTTTTACCTTCATTTACCCAATAAAACCAATTTCATTATGGTATCTGTTATGGCAAAAGCTACTCACGATGTTGAGTATGTACATTGGCTTAAAGAGATAGATTTCTACAAAGCCGAGCTAAAAAAAATGCAGGGTGAGCTTGAAGCATTTATTCCTACATTTTATTCTAAAGATTTTGCTGCCCGTGTTGAGCAGTTTCAAAATCGGTTTATCAGGCAGCGCGAGGTGATTGATATTTTGCGCCATGATGTAAAAGCCCATGAAAACAACATTGAAGCGTTGCGCATTTTACCTTCACCAGATTTGCGCGACCGCGTTGAACGCACGCACACACGTTTAAGGAGTGACGTGGTTACGTTTATTGATTTGTTCGTTGAATTGGAGCAAGACTTTAACGATTTTTTGGCTTAAACACTTTCTTCTTCTGCGGATAATGAAATTGCAAGTTGACCATTTGGTGTATGGTAATATGTCTTTACAAAATCGCACCAATTGCATTCCTCTTTTTCGCAACCCTTACTAAAGGCCTTCGCTTTAATATTGGCGTAGGTGGAAGTGATTTGCTTTTTCACCACGTTGATATCTTCTGTTGTAATGGACACCCGTTGCTTGATGTATTCACCCGTTGCCTTGTCTGGCTCCACAAAATCAAACTCCGCACTTAGCATTTGCCAAAGCGTGTTTTTATCGTGGTCAATTAAAATTTTGTAAAATACCGCTTGTCTCCAATAGTCACCGCCAAATTCATCTTCAAATTTGGTTTCTTTTCCTTCCTCAATGGCTTTATTTTTCTTTACTTCGTCTGGTGGCCCGAATTTATTCTTTGCCCGTTCAAATTGCCCAGTTTTGTAATCAACTACATTTACGTTAGTGCCATCAAATTCTATTTTATCAAGCTTGCCATTTAAAGGCACACCCTCCATTACCACATTGCGGTAACTGCGTTCAATGCTGGTAATTTTGTTCCATTGGCCTATGTATTTATGGTAAAACGGAGGAAGTATTTCCTCGCCATATTCAATTCTACGTTTGTATTCATTGGGTGTGAAACTGTCTTCAAACCTACGCATGTACCATTTAAAGTCTTTTACAAATTCATCAGCCGTTTCAAACTTTTTATCCGCATGGGCATTCATGTTTCTGAATAACATTTCTAAGGCATAATGTACGGCACTACCAAATGTCATGGCTGCGCTAAGTGGGGCTGGTACACGAATGAGGTTATTAAAATAAAAAGCCGTTGGACACTTTAGATAATTATTTAAATGGGTTACACTTAAGGAATATTTTTGCAACAATTCATCTACAAATTCATTGTCAAATAAGCTAGCAGGTGGAGTAGCTTTTACTTGTTGCAGTACTTGCATGGTAAA
This sequence comes from Chitinophaga pinensis, assembly GCA_943372215.1. GTDB lineage: Bacteria > Bacteroidota > Bacteroidia > UKL13-3 > UKL13-3 > UBA6183. The sequence goes on from CALRXU020000006.1 coordinate 78,395, forward strand.
AGCAATCAAATCATCATCGGGCAATGTAACGGTTTGTGTACCGAGTTCTGCATGTGTTTCAAGCTCGGCTACAAAACGGCTTTTTTCTAAATCTTTTCCATTATTATCCAGCTTGGGGTAACTGATGTACAAGGCATGTTTAGCGCGGGTCATTCCTACATAAAATAGCCTGCGGCTTTCTGCGTCTTCATCTTCCCCCATGTTTATTTTATCTTGGGTAAACACATTATCCGGAAGTTTGAAATCAAAATTATTCGCTGATTTTTCCCAGGCTCTGGTGGTGCATCCCATCATAAATACGTGCTCAAACTCTAAACCTTTTGACGCATGGGCTGTTAAAAAATGGACCCCATCTTCTGCAAATGCAATGAGTTGGGCGGGAAGTGCTACCTGCTGATCCATCATCAGGTCTATAGTTTCTAGCAACACTTTAAGGGTGGTTCTTGGCTTACGACTACATTCACTTTTTACAAAATCAAAAAAGGTATGGAGCAATTGCATATTCCACCTTTTTGATACGCCAGTTAAGGATTGCGCCAACAGGCCGCTTTCATTAATTACCCGTTCAATCAATTGTTGTGTGGTAAGGTTAACGGCATCTTTTATCCATTGCTCAATCACTTTTGACGCATAGGCCAATTCTTTGCCTTGTTGCAATTCCTGCGTAAACAAGTTGCTAGGTTTTTTGCGAATGGCATTTTTAATTTCATCGCGCCAGGTTGTTTTGCGTTCACTAAAATTTTTGCTGGAAACTTCTACTGAGATACGGGCAATTTCAATTGGTGGAATACGAAAAAAATCGTAATGCAACAGTTCATAAATATAGGCTTCCCCTGTGTTTGCTTTATGCGTTTCAGCAGCAAGGTAGCGCATGATGTGAACAATTTTTTTGATCAATGGCTCGTGCAAAATGTCCACTTTTTTCTTAGCATTTACCCCAATATTCCGAGCCTGTAAGTAGGTAATCATGTCTTCTGCTTGGGCATGTTTACGGTAGATTACTGCTATTTCACTTAAAGCAACGCCTTGCTGTTGTAATGTTTCAATTTGTTTGGTAATAGCTACCGCTTCGTGTGCGCTATTGTAGTATTCAGTAAGTACTGGTTTAACTGGTAACCAATTAGGGTGTGCGTTTTTAGCCAGTAATTTTTTATCAGGATTTAACCTGATTTTATTGTTGCCAATTAATGCACGTGCAGCATCTAAAATGTATTGCGTGCTTCTGTAGTTTTCAATCAGTGCTATTTCGGTTAATCCTTGTTGCTGATATAGGTTTTTAAAGTGTTGGATATTTTCCACATTAGCACCTTGAAAACGGTAAATGGATTGGTCATCATCACCCACACAAAATATATTCGGGCTATCCCAATATTGAATAAGCAATTGCAGCACCTGATTTTGCGCTCCGCTGGTATCTTGAAACTCGTCAACCAAAAAATACTGGTATTTTTCTTGGTATTGACTCAACATATCAGGCTTTTGTTTAAAGGCATCAATTACCCATAAAATCATGTCTGCAAAATCATACCGGTTGTGTTGTTGCATCAAATTGTGGTAGGTGTCAAACGTATCGGCAGCCGCTTTCAATTGTACCATACGGTTTACCTCCGCATCGTATATTTTTTGTTTTAATTCTCCTGCTTTGCCATACTTGGTTGTTTTTTTATAAATGTACTCATCACGGGTTTTAATATCTTCTAGATAAATATCCACTTGCTTTTTCAGGTAGTCTGCCGTCCAGTTTTCCCGCTTCATTTGCTCATATAAACTCAGCAGCTTTTTGGTTTCATAATACACATCCCCAGTGTACCTTTTTAGGGGATGATTCTTAGAAAAACCATCAATAATGCGGTGTACAAAAGCAATTTGTTCCAATTCGCTTACCGCATCCAACCCTCGCAAGCCAAAATGGTCAAGGTTTTCCTGAATAACCATATTACAGAATGCATGGAAAGTTTGCACCTCTACCTTATAAGCATCTGGTCCAATAAATTGTAACAACCGCTTGCGCATGGCAATGGCTCCCGCATCAGTGTAAGTCAAGCACAATACATCCTCGGCCTTGTTGTCATTTTGAGCAATAATATTGGCAATGCGTGCAGCAAGTATTTGTGTTTTTCCGGTGCCAGGTCCGGCAATTACCAATACTGGCCCTTCTGTGGTGGTAACAGCCTGTTGTTGTTCAGGGTTTAGTTTAGCAAATGCTTGTTGGTATATCTCGTTGTAATTGGTTGACATGTGTGGTGCTGAAATCTGGTTAAAAATAGTGTTTGTGCGCTTAACTTCCATGCAATAAGCAAAATTAACTGGGCTGTAGAGGTTTATGGGCAAAAATTAAGGTATCATACAAAAACAAGGCTGCTTTTTAAAAGCAGCCTTTACAAAGAAGTGGAATTGTTATTCTACACTTCTGTTAGCAGCCATGGCCCTTTTTCGGCTTTTTGCTTTTAAAACCTTGCGGTTGCGTGAGCGGCCATAAGAACCGTTTGCCTGCTTTCCTTTTTTAGATCTGATGTCTCCTTTTCCCATAATGATAAATGAATAAAGTGGAGCGAAATAAAAAAAACATTTTTTTAAAGTCAAGTCAATGGCATAAAAGTACTTATTCATTCCAAGGTAGATAGCAGGGTTGTGAACATGTGGTGTATAACGCTTCAGTTGGGCCGTTTATACTTGTAGGCTATGCACGATTTAACAATTACAATACCTATTCTGTCAGCAGAACTAAATTTAGGGTATAACCAGGTAAAAGCTACGATTAACTTATTGGATGAAGGAGGCACTATTCCTTTTATTTCCCGTTACCGCAAAGAAGCCACAGGGAACTTAGACGAGGTTGATATTGAACGGATTAAAAATGGCATTGAGAAGTTGCGTAATATAGAAACACGCAAGGCATCTATTTTACACACCATAGAAGAACAAGGCAAATTAACCGAAGAGCTTAAACAGCGAATTATAGCTTGTTGGGATGCCAATGTATTGGAAGATATTTATTTGCCATACAAGCCAAAACGCAAAACAAGGGCAACTATAGCTAGGGAACGCGGATTAGAGCCATTGGCTTTGTGGTTAATGAATGAACCCAACGGCAATGTGTTTGATGAAGCAGCCAAGTTTTTAACGGATGAAGTGAAGGATGAGGATATTGCTTTGGAAGGGGCAAGGGATATTATTGCAGAAATAATCAATGAGCATGAGTTGGCGAGGGCGGTCATCAGAACAGAGTACGAGAAAAATGCGTTTGTGATTTCAACGGTATATAAAAGCAGAAAAGAGGAGGCCATTAAATACAGTGATTATTTCGATTTTGCAGAGTCATTAAAAAAATGCCCATCGCATCGTTTATTGGCTGTTTTTAGGGGCGAAGATGAAGGCTTTTTAAAGGTGAAAATTGAACCTGAAATAGACCTTGCATTGGAAAAGTTGGATAAACTTTTTATTAAACGAAACAACCAGGCCAGTGGACATATTGCAGAAGCCATTGAAGATTGTTACGAACGATTGCTTGCACCTTCTATGGAAAATGAGTTTAGGCACTTGGCCAAACAAAAAGCAGACGAAGAGGCTATTCGCGTGTTTACGGAAAACCTGCGCCAGTTATTGCTTTCTGCTCCTTTGGGCAGCAAACGCATCATGGGCATTGACCCAGGCTTTCGCAGTGGGTGTAAGGTGGTGTGTTTAAACGAAGAAGGGAAGTTACTTGCAGATGATGTGGTGTATCCGCATCAACCCCAATTAGATAGAAGTGGTGCTGTTCGCATCATTACTTCATTGGCTGATAAATTTAAAGTAGAAGCCATATCTATTGGTAACGGAACAGCGGGCAGGGAAACAGAGGAACTGGTTCGCAGCATCAACTTTGCGCATCCTGTTGAAATTTATGTGGTGAGTGAAAGCGGTGCATCTGTGTATTCAGCATCTGAAATTGCTCGTGAAGAATTTCCGGATAAGGATGTTACTGTACGCGGTGCAGTATCAATTGGCAGGCGCTTAAGCGATCCGTTGGCTGAGTTGGTGAAGATTGATGCAAAATCAATTGGTGTGGGGCAATACCAGCATGATGTGGATCAAAACAAGTTGAAGAAAAGCCTGGATGCTGTGGTAGAAAGTTGTGTGAATGTGGTGGGTGTAAATTTGAATACCGCCAGCAAAAGTTTATTGACTTATGTATCAGGCTTGGGTCCTCAGTTGGCGCAAAATATTATTCAATACAGGAATGAGCATGGTGCATTTTCATCGCGTAAAGAGTTGAAAAAAGTGCCACGTTTAGGCGATAAGGCTTTTGAGCAATGTGCGGGATTTTTACGCATTCCCAGTGCTAAAAATGTGTTGGATAACAGCGCGGTTCACCCGGAAAGTTATGGCATAGTAGAAGCCATGGCCAAAGATTTGGGTTGTAAGGTGGATGATTTGATTAAGGATGAAACGTTGCGCAAAAAAATAAGCCCACAGCAATATGTTACCGATAAAGCAGGTTTACCAACCATAACAGATATTTTAAAGGAATTGGCAAAACCTGGCAGAGACCCCAGGGAAATGTTAAAGCCTTTTGAGTTTGCAGATGTGAAAAAGCCCGAAGATTTAACCATTGGTATGATTCTGCCTGGGATTGTAACCAACATCACCAACTTTGGTTGTTTTGTTGATATTGGCGTAAAACAAGATGGATTGGTGCACATTTCGCAATTGGCAGACAAGTTTGTGAGCGACCCTAACCAAGTGGTAAAATTGCAACAACACGTTACCGTTAAAGTGGTGGAGGTTGATATGGTAAGAAAACGCATCGCGCTTACCATGAAGCTAACGGCTTCCTAACCAAAAAAGCTCCTATTGGAGCCTTTCTGGTGTAATCAAAAAAAAATAAACAGGGAATGGGTTAGGCCGCCAAACGTTGGTTGTGTTTAAAGTGGTCAACGTTTTGGGCAAGGCGCAAGTCATTCAAGTAGTTATCAATATCGCCCATCAGCATTTTGCAATGCGCCCTTAGACGGTACACATCTGCATCATGCTCATCAAGGCTAAGGGCTTTGTTTAAATCGCCAATGGCAATTGCTGGTTTGTTAAATTTTACCAAGGTTAACGCCCTCCAATAGTAAAGCTCTTTGCGAAAAGGACTTTGAATAATGGCTTTATTAATAAAGTGATATGCCTCTTCATAATCTTTTTGCAGGTAGCATAATTCTGCTGCCATGTGCAAGTAAGTGCTGTTGTCGTTTTCTATTTCAAGGGCCTTAACCACAAAAGTTAAGGCCACATCATAACTCATGTTAATTTTATACAATTCAGCTAAGTGGAAAAAAGCCTCAGCATCATCTTCACCCTGTTCTAAAATAGCTGCCAACATGTTTTTGGCTGTTTTTAATTTGCCCATGTACATGTAACACAACGCTCGTTTAACCTGCGCCAATTTGTTTTCAGGGTCAAGCAACAGCACCATATTAAACAGGTGCAAGGCTTCAGCAAAATCGCCACGGTGTAAAGTAAGCAGGGCATTGTCTAAAATTTGGGTTGGTTTTACAGTGTAAACCATTTGCTCTGGTGTTTTCATGTTGTCGGTTGTTATTATTTTATGGGTACAAAGTTTGTTTGCCGCTACGCAACCTATCTGCGAAGTGTCCAAACTTCGTTCCAATCCCTCATTTTCAAGTCATTAAATGGTAAAATAGCCAACGTAGCCATTTCATAAGGCCATAAAATGAAGGGTTTTGTGTGGTTTGTTGTTTTATTAATTCTATGGGTTGCATTACTTTGCGGCATGCCCAAAAACAAAAACGCCTTTATCCGTTACCGCATTATTGATGGTGCATTGCGCAATAAGCACAAACGTTATCCAACCAAACAGGAGCTGATTGAGGCTTGCAGTGGGCTTGGGAGTGTGAGTGCCCGCACCATTGATGGGGATATTTACGACATGAAGTTTGATGAAGAATTGGGGTATGCTGCGCCCATTGAATACGATAGAAAGCTAAGGGGTTATTATTATGCTGACCCCAATTATAGCATTAGCAACTTGCCATTAAAACAAGAAGACCTTTACGCATTGGAGTTTGCCTGCTCATTGCTCAAACAGTTTGATGGCATTGGGCCAATACAGCAATTTATGCAGTCCGTTGAAAAAATTGAAGAGTATGTAAACCTGCGCAACGTGTATGGCAATGATGATTTTTTGCAAATTATAGAAACGGAAAAAGGACTTAGCCAAAAAGGCAATGAATATTTACACCCGTTGTTATTAAGTATTAAAGAGCAACAAGCTGTGATGATGCATTACAAGGGGTTTGGACATGTTGATGTTAAAACGTACGAGTTGCACCCTTATGTGTTAAAAGAATACCGCAACCGCTGGTATGTTACTGGGAAATTAGCAGAAAAAGATAGGATACAAACTTTTGCATTGGAACGAATTAAAGAGCTTATCCCAACAAAAAAGCAGTTTAAACGGGACGCTTCATTTAAACCAGCCGATTATTTTAAACATTCTTTTGGCATTTCGGTGCATGATTACGAACCCCAATTGGTTACCTTAAGTTTTAGTCCCTCGGAAGCCCCTTATATTAAAAGCCAGCCTTTACACCAAACCCAGCAAGTATTGGTTGATAATGAAGAGGTGTTTAAAATTACATTGGATGTCATCCCATCTTATGAATTAAAGGCACAAATTTTAAGTTATGGCGATAAGGTAAAGATTGATGCACCTGAGGATTTGAAACAAGAGCATGTGGCCACGTTGAAAAATGCCATCACAAAATACGCCACAGAATAGGTTAACAATTATTTTTTGCGGTAATACCATATATTATCCTATTTTTGCACGGCAAATAATAGATAGTATTGTTTGCTATGATTAACGACAAAACCAAATTTTACGGAGAAGGATTAACGTTTGATGATGTTTTATTGCTTCCCGCCTTTTCAGAAGTACTCCCACGTGAGGTAAACACTTCAACCCAACTTTCCAGAAACATACGCATTAATGTACCCATGATTTCAGCCGCTATGGATACGGTTACTGAATATCGTATGGCTATTGCTATGGCACAACAAGGCGGTATGGGCATGTTGCATAAAAACATGAGTATTGAGCGCCAAGCCGAAGAGGTACGCAGGGTAAAACGCAGCGAGAGCGGAATGATACTTGACCCGGTTACCTTGCCACTCAATGCTACGCTAAAGGAAGCCTTTGCCATGATGAGCGAAAACAAAATAGGCGGTATTCCTATTGTGGATGATGAGTTTAAATTGATGGGCATACTTACCAACCGTGATTTGCGGTTTGAAAAACAAATGAGCAAAAAGGTAAGTGAAGTCATGACCAAAGAAAACTTGATTACTGCACCACAAGGCACTGACTTGAAAAAAGCAGAATCTATTTTACAAAATTACAAAATTGAAAAGCTCCCCGTTGTTGACAAAAAAGGCAAGCTTATTGGGTTAATTACTTACCGTGATATTTTAAAAATAAAAGACAATCCAAATGCGTGTAAGGATAAGCATGGCCGTTTATTGGTTGGTGCAGCGGTAGGTGTAACCCCTGAAACCGAAGACCGCATTGCGGCTTTGGTTAAAGCAGGAGTGGATGTGATTACCATTGACACTGCCCATGGACACAGTGCATTTGTGTTGAATGAGATTAAACGGTTGCGCAAAAAATTCACATCATTGGATATTATTGCAGGCAATGTGGCCACTGGCGAAGGCGCAAAAGCATTGGTGAAAGCTGGTGTAGATGGCGTTAAGGTGGGTGTTGGCCCTGGTTCTATTTGTACCACACGTATTATTGCAGGTATAGGCGTTCCACAACTTACAGCTATTTATGATGCCGCCAAGGCCATTAAAGGCAGCGGTGTTCCTGTAATTGCTGATGGTGGAATACGTTACAGTGGTGATATTGTAAAGGCATTGGCCGCAGGAGCCAGCACGGTAATGAGTGGCGGTATTTTTGCAGGTACGGAAGAATCTCCTGGAGAAACCATTATTTACGAGGGACGTAAATTTAAGTCGTACCGTGGTATGGGGAGTATAGAAGCCATGAAAGAAGGCAGCAAAGACCGTTATTTCCAAGATGCGGAAGAAGAAATTGCCAAGTTGGTGCCAGAAGGCATTGTGGGTATGGTGGCATTTAAAGGCAGTTTAAAAGATGTCATTTACCAGTTTATTGGTGGCTTAAGAGCAGGTATGGGCTATGTTGGCGCAAAAAACATGGTAGATTTACAAAAGGCAAAATTCATAAAAATTACAGGTGCTGGTGCTAAAGAAAGCCATGCCCATGATATTATGATTACCAAAGAAGCCCCGAATTATAGCAAGAAGTAACTCCAATTTTTTATAAACCAATTTGTAAAAAGCCGCTTTAAATTTTTTTAAAGCGGCTTTTTGATTTTAGAGAAAGAGTGTTTATTAGGAGTATGATATTATGTCTAACGAGTTTTTAGTATTAATTAATGGTATATTAAATTTTACGTAATTTGTATAAAATGAAAGACCTATTAACATCAATGATAAATGCAACAAAGGATCGGTTATCCTCGGCATTGTTCTTTAATTTTCTATTTGCTTGGATAATCTTTAATTGGAAAATAGCGGTTGCTATTTTATTTATTGGGAACGATTCTTTAAAAGATGGGCTTATTTATTTCATTGAAACCAACTCAACATCACCAAGTAGGATGTTTTGGTATCCTTTTATACTTGCATTTATTATGAGTTTATTGTTACCATTATTAAACGCATTAGTTGACTTTGTTAAAAGGTATATTAAGAAACGAAAAGAAAACTATGTATTGCAACTCATTCATAAAAGACATCCACCAAACTGGGAAGAATTTCTTGCTTTGAAGGAGAAAGAAAATGAGAGTAGTATTAAGATTAATCAACTTGATTCAGAGATAAATACGCTAAAATTCGATAAGGGTCAACTTGAAGAAATTGCAAAGAAAGATAAGGTAATTGTTTCACGAATGGGTGATTATATGCTTACAGAAATTACGCTATGTAAGAGTGATATAAATAGCTACTTTGTGATTTCTAAATCTGAAACACGGCCTGCAAAGGTTATAACAAACGGTCCGATTGATAACTGGAATGGGAATTTATTGAAGTACAATTATCATTTAGAAGGAGCGTATTGGATTTCTGGAGAATATCCATTACCAAAGCAGGAGGCAATTGAAGGTGGGGCATATACTTTAGAAAAAACATTTAAAATTTCTGAGCCACTTGGCTACTTTAAATCAATTACGTTATACTGTTTAGTTGACAATTATCTTGAATTGAAGGTCAACGGGCAGACCGTGAAAAATAGGCAGGGAAAAGAACGTTCAGCTGGTTTTGATGATTTGATAGAAATTGATATTTTAGAACGATGTATAAGAGCAGAAAATAAACTCCAATTTGCTATCACAAACTATAATATTGAGGATAGCAGTAAGATTACTGATCAAGAATTTGCGATTGGAAATGTTAATCCTTATGGTATTGTGTTTAAAGTAATCGGTTTAATTGATAGGGATAAAGTTCTGCTTGGTGAGTAAGATAAGGAGCAAAGAAATTTGATCTTATTAGATTGTAGAATTACCTATAAACCACTAACTAAAAGTTAATTAATTAATTTAAAAGCGATTTCCACTTTCTTGCAATTGAATAGACATGCCACTTACGGGTTACATCCTACAAAATGGTTAATAAACAGTTTTTTACACTCAAACATTTTAAATCCAAGAACAACTTGAAAGCCGCTTTAAATTTTTTTAAAGCGGCTTTTTGTGCTAAAAAAGAGTATTTACCCCATGAAAAAAGGGTATTTCTACTCTTGTTTTGAATACGGGGTTTGGTTTATGTTTGATAAAAGTGAAATTTATAGTAAGAGGCTTCACTATTATTAAAACAAAAATGTATAAAAATGCATCCATATACCCTGTTTTTAGATGTACATGGAGGCAAAATGCATCCATATAAATAAGTTACCTGCAACCCTATGACGACCGTGCTCAACCAAAAACGAACAGCTAAATAATAATAGACAGAAACTATGTGGACACGATTTCATATTAAATGTAGTAGTTGTGACAAGGTGACAAATCTCCGAATTCAAATCCCTGAAAGGGAAACTTTACCTGTGTCTTTTAATTGCTTGGGCTGTGCTTCCGAATTAAGAGCTACTCTTTTTGTCAATCTTGAGAAACCGACTTGGGATTTTAAAGTTGAGCGAGGAACTTTAATCGAAGGAGATTTTCATAGTGGAAACTTTTTCCACGAATTCAGCGATACCCTTGCGACAAGTAAACCATCTGACAAGCCACATGACATTATGATGCCGACTTTGAGAATGCCTACGAGTAAATTAGAAAAACTCAAAGACACGAAGGATAAAAGAAAGCGTCATTCAAATGAAGAGTGGGAAGATTTCAAAGATTTAGCACGGGCTTACATTAGGTTTGACAAACCAGTTATAGAAAAATTAGTTAATAAAATTATCGGAGACATTTATCCTGACAAACTCTTTGTTTACAAAATCGATTTGGACTATCACCGTAACTATTTTCTTACTTTAAACTATTTAGTTTTTCCTTGGATTGACTTTGACAATCATTCTGATTTCATTACATGGCTTAGTAAAAATATTTTCAATCAATCAAACACTGCAAACGCTGACCTTTTGGACTATGTTCAAAATATTACAACTGATGATGTTTGTGACAAAATTCGTAAAGATGTTAGTGAACTTACCATTCGCTTTGTTGACTTGAGAGGAAATTTCTTTTATGCAAACAATGACCAAAGTGGAGCAGATAGTTATGCGGCAGTTCAAGATTTTACACAGTTAAAGAATTTTTACACCGACTGCTTTGAGTTCATTGGAAGGACAAGTCATTTAATTTTCCGACTTCAAAATTTCTATGAACGAGGAAATCAAAATACAGTTCCTTCTAGTTCGCCAAGAAATGTAACTACTGCCGCAACATTTGCTGCATTAGACCACGGGCAAAAACTTGATGTTTTAAATTTATCAAGCGAACCTGAACCAAAGTTGATTTATTCCTTCTCCTTTGATAGCAAATTACGCAATGGTATCAATCACTTTAAGGCGAAACTTGATAACAAAACTCAAATTATTAGTTATTACCCCGTGACTAAAAGACCAGATGAAGAATATCAAATTACATACATTGACTTTCTCAATCTTTCTCTAGACAGTTTCAATTCGGTTTTGAAAATTGGACAACTAATAAAAATGGTAACAATATTTAAAGTAGCAACCCAAAAACCATGACCAACAGAAGGGCAGCAGGTAACACATGTTTGGCGCAATGGGGGCTAACTCCGTTAATTGAAAGTTTGTGTTTCTATTGTAAATTCGTGCTGGCAGACAATTTAGTTTTCCATAATCCCCCACTGCGCCAAGCGTGGGAACGTTGTGCGTCATGCCAAGACAGAACTCAATAAAAATTGAAAATAAATAAATGGGAGGTGTTAAACAACATTATCTTGAATTGGATAATAGAAATATAAGCAGAGTAATTGAAAAAAATCTTTGTTCAGTTCACATTGATGATGCAAGTATTAAATCATACATTAATGCAAATTCAGAGAAAGGATTTTGCCACTATTGTAATAAAAACAAGAAAGTAGTTTCATTGGAATTGCTTATGGAGTTTATAATGGATGGAGTAAATAAATTTTACGAAGATGCAGCAAACTTTATGAGTTATGATTCAAGTGAAGGAGGTTATTTAGGCGAAACATTTTCAGCTTCAGAATTAATAAATGATTATGTAGGTTTAGAAATTGATGATTACCAACTAAATGAAGATATTGTAGATAGTATTGAAGAAATTGCTTGGAGTGAACCTAATATGTATTACGATAGTGAAAGTGATATTTTGGTTTACCATTGGGACTATTTTAAAACAGTTGTAAAACACAAATCAAGATACTTATTCACTAAAACAAATAAGTTCAAAACAAATGATTACAACCAAAATGCTTATGACATACTAGACGAAGTTGGTAAAAAAATTAAAGATTTTAAATTAATAAAAAAAATTCCCAAAGGAACCATAATTCACAGATGTAGACAACATAACATAAGTGAAATAATTAATAGTGCAAATCAAATGACTTCTCCACCAGAGGACAAAGCCTTTTATTCAAATAGATTTAGTCCAGCAGGAATACCAATGTTTTATGGTTCATTTGACATTGATACAGCAAAAAAAGAAACAATTGATTTAAGTAATAAGAAAAACAATCAAGTTACAATTGCAGAATTTCAGACAACAAAAGACATACAAATAGTTGATTTTTCAAGACTACCAAAAATCACAAGTATTTTTGGAGTAACAAACCTTAAAGATTATTATGCTAGAGTATTTTTACGTAATTTTTTAAGAGATTTAACAAGTGACATTTCTAGAAATGGTCAGGAGCATATTGAGTATATTCCTACCCAAATTGTTACAGAATATTTTAGATTTCAATTTAATGAACAAAACAATACTGATATAAATGGATTCATATATTTCTCTTCAAAAAACAAAGATAACAAAGCTTGTGTTTTATTCTTTGACAATGAAGAGTGTGATGAAATATTAACCTTGAATAAATTAATTAAAGAAACTATTTAAATGCACGAACGCACAACATGGGTTGTGAAGTCATCCCCATTTTAGTACATATCAAAAGTAGACAATGGCGTTTCTATAAAATACATTTGTAAAATATAAATTATTGTAGTTACTTTGTAATTACAAAAAAAACGACAATGAATATAGCAGTTATACCGATTGGCAACTCTAAAGGAATAAGACTCGGAAAAGCAATACTTGAAAAATATAATATCAAGGACACTGTTGAACTAGTTCTGGAGAAAGGATATATTATTTTAAAACCAACAAGTACACCGAGAAAGGGATGGGAAAAAGCCTTCAAAAAAATGCATGAAAATGGAGACGACAAACTTTTGATAACCGACATTTTTGATGACGAAAATCTTGAAGAATGGAATTAAAGCAGTATCAAATAGTTTTGGTCAATTTAGACCCGACACAAGGGAGTGAAATAAAAAAAACACGACCATGTGTGATTATTTCGCCTAATGAAATGAATAAGTATTTGCAGACAATTGTTGTGGCGCCAATGACAACTAGTTCACGAGCATACCCAACTCGAGTAGAAGTAAAACATAATAAGACAAAAGGTTGGGTAGTATTAGACCAAATTAGAAGTGTTGACAGGACAAGAATTGTAAAAACTTATGACAGCTTAACAGAAAAGGAAGTTTCGAAAATAAAAGCTGTAATAAAAGAAACTTATGTTGACTAATGGAAGCGTGAAACATGTATGTTTGGTTTAGCACCGATTAAGTACCCTGATTTTCTTGAACAATTATCTAACTCCTTTTTCGCCCTTCGCTATATAGCCTAAAAACACCCTATTTTTGAGCTACAAAACGTGGTTTTTAGACAGACTGACGTTAGGCGTAATATTATGACACGACAAAAAATCTTAAATATCTTTTTAACATTGCTAATTGTTTTAGTATGTATTCTCGTGTTCAAGACTTATGAACTAAAACAAGAGAACATTAGCCTGCAAAATCTACTTATCAAGACAATTACACCAATTGATCTAGCAAATTGGGAAATGCACGGAGACTTTGATGGCATAAGGAGACTAGACTTTGAAAAGGAAAATCCTGACCTGAAAAGAAGGTCAGAGTATGTTGACTCATTATACAAACTATATAGATTCAATCCAGACATTGATTCAGGTGAAATCATTAATTTAGTTAGACATAAAATCCTATTAAATGACTCCTTTCAAAAGTACTTTGGTAGTTATCCAATATGCAGAGACGGAGAAATAACAATGATTACTAATGAATTCCTTTACCATAGCGACCAATACCATTATGGAGACACCGTTACATTTGTTTTTCATTTGAATCAACACTTGATGGGAAACTCCTATGAAATAGTTGACTTTGACCACAAAGACATAGCCCAACTTAAGTACAACACAATTACTTATACTATTCCAACAAAACAATTGCTAAGAGAATCGGACCTACCAAAAGAAATTAAGTTCCGGTACAAAATAAAAATAAGGTCAACATATACCAACAAACTAGATACAATAGACTATTGGAAAACCTTCACTGTCTACAGGTAAAAATACTACGCATAACACACGTAGCTGTTGCACAACTCTTTAAAAAAATAAACACATTATACATTCGATTAGAGCGTAGATTTTTTCTCTGTTCAGTTTTTATGGGTTAAAATTCTTGAGCGCTTCTAGTCGAAGATATAAAAGCCATGCTATGTTGTTTTTGAAGATTGAAAATTCTTCCCTTAATTTCATCATCGCACCTGTTTGGTGAAAAAGCAACACATCAAAAAAAGGCTTTACGATTGCCTTAAACAACAATAAAACCATCAAAAGTGCTAAAAAAGAGTATTTACCCCATGAAAAAAGGGTATTTCTACACCTGTTTTTTCCATTTTTTTGCTTATATCTTTGATTTAGCAAAAACGCTGTCAGTTTTTGATGTTTGTCTGTTTTACTACTCAGCAGCTTGCATTATCGCCTAAGGTGTATTTGCTATAACTCCATGCCTATGAAATAAATATAGAAGGGTTTTAGCCCAATCTTTCTGTAGCTGCCAATCATCCATCAACTATGAACAATTGCACCTCTACTCCTTTAACGCATTCGCGTGAACCACCTTTTCTGTAAAGTCTAAGGCAGCAGTATAACCATTAAATCACCCCATTTGGGTGGGGAGACCAGATACCCCAACCTTAAAAAACGGAGCCGTTAGCCGCGGTTATTCTAGACCTATATTAAACAAATTATGTTACTCAAAATTAATCATTCAAAAACGCTCGTTATCGTTGTTGCCATTATTTCGGCAGTGGTGTTGGCCAATTGTTTTAGTTCAATAAGCCCTCCCAGCGATGCTAATCCTACCTGTACTGTTTCATCAGCCGATTTTAATGGCTGGTTTGAAAGCGGTGCAGTTTCACTTGATGGTGTGGTAAAGCCAGCCAACAGTGTTACTTTTTCTGATGTTCCCAACTGTGATTTTTACAAGTGGTCGGAACAAATGTTTCTTTGGCTCACTTCTCCTGCTCCAGCAAGGTATGGAGGGGGCGGACGCATTTTTGACTCCGACAAGTTTTTTGATGTTTCTCCACCAGATCCTTCTACAGGGGAACGTACTTTTTTGCCACACCGATCAGGCGCTTTCCGCTTTTTTAACATGCGTGCTGCGCAAAAAGGCCCACAACGGTTACCTGTTATTTTTGAGAAAGAAACAGGCAGAATGTTGGAGATTGCTAAAACGCCATTGTCAGACAAAGGCAAACAATTGGTGCAAGATGCAGAAGGAAAAATTGTGGAAATAGAAAGCATACAAAGAGCACAGAAAAATGGTTTGCTGTTTTTAGATAGCAAAAATGTTCCTATCCTGAATGCTCGCCCCATTTTTGATAAAAACATCAATTTAAAAACAACGGTACAAAAATTTACCATTGCAAAAGAGGTATTTTTTCTAGATGCTGCTGGGCGTGTTGTTAATGTTGAACAAGGCCAGGCCGGAGGGGGTGAGGTACTCATGGCACAAAACCGCTCTTTGGTTTATTACGCCACCATAGTAAATGAAGTATTTGCGTATTACCGCACCAGTTTGGGCACAGGAGCTATACCAGCAGGAACCCGATTCCCAACCACCCAAGCTGAATTGGATAACATCATCAATTTTGCCACGGTCAATGGTAGAACCATTACTGACCCAGAGGCTCTGGCCATTGAAATTAAATCATCGTGGGTTGAAGCGGCTGGTTTGCCTCAAACTGAGCGTTTTATTAAAATGAAAGCCACCGTTCCTACTTATGATACCACTGACCCCGGTAATTGGGTTATTAATGGGCAAAAAACAGTTGAGCTGGCCATGGTTGGTATGCATGTGGTAGGCAGCACCAAAGGACACCCTGAAATGTTATGGGGTACTTTTGAGCATGTGAGCAATGCTCCCAATGCAGCATTCACTTATAATAATAGCACGGGAACTGTTACTGTTCCTCAAAATACAGTTGGAAACTGGGTATTTTGTGCCAATGGTGCAACAGGCCCTTTTAATGAGGCGCACATGGCAACTTCAGCCACTGGAATTACAGCACTCTCAGGATTTACCGTTAGTCCGAGCAACATCATTCGCTGGAAAGCCTGGGGCAAAGGAGAGCCAAATGCCTCATCAAATACTGAAATTATTTCCATCAATAATAGCGTTAGAGGACAGTTGATTGATGGTGATGTACGCAAAAATTATATCCAAACAGGAACCACTTGGACCATTGGAGGTGCCGCACCGAACTCGAGTAACCAAGTGGGGACAAACAAATTGGCAAATAGCACCATGGAAACCTTCCAACAAGGCACCAGCAATAGCCGAACCAACGGCACCAATTGTTTTAGTTGTCATGGAACAAATGAGGTGGCAGTAAGCCATGTGTTTGAGGCTACGCAGCCTTTGTGGTAGCTGTATGAAAGTAATCAAAGGCGGTTGCACTTATCGGGCAACCGCCTTTGTAATAAACAGCATGAATTATAAAAAATGCACAATCTGGTTTTTAATGGCATAAATAACCAATCCGGTTACATTACGTGAGCCTGTTTTTTGTAGTAAATTGTTGCGATGTCCATTAACGGTTTTAACGCTAATAAATAATTTCTCTGCAATTTCTTCAGCGGTGAGTTGCTGGCAAACCAATTGCAATACTTCTTCTTCCCGTTTGGTAATTTGCATATCCAATGTGTGGTTTGGTTTTTTCTTTTTACCCAAATTGCTTTGTATAGCTCGAAGTGTTCGTTCATTAATGTATGAACCTTTGTGATGAACCGCTAAAATGGCATCATGCACCTCTTGAGGGTCGCTGTCCTTAACCAAATAACCATGTGCACCATGTTCAATCAATTGCACCATAAAATTTTCATCTTCATGCACCGATAAAATAAGCACTTTCATATCAGGATAATTCTTTAACAACATATCTGTAACCATCAGTCCACTAAATTCTTTTGGTCCATTTGGTGGTAACGATAGGTCAACCAACATCACATCAGGAACAGGTTTTGTTTCTTGTAGTTTATCCATCACGGTATATCCTTCGGCAGCTTCAAAGGCTACGGTGATGTCGGGCCAGTTGTTTAAAATGGCTTTCATGCCTTCACGAAAAAGGAATTGGTCTTCAACCAATCCTACCAATATTTTTGTTTCCATAATAGTTATAGATGTTTCGGTTTAATTGAAATAAAATCAGTAAATATTGTTCAGGGGTGTCATGTAAATCACAATTGTTCGTGTCATAAATACCTGGCTAATGCTGGCATAAACTTAAGTTAAATTTAGTCATCAAACCAACATTTTAATGGTGGCAAAAAAACCGCTCTCCTCCTGATTGCCCATTTCAAGTGTACCCCCCAACGCATTCACCCGCCCTTGGATACTTTTATGTCCTAACCCCTCTTGGTTTGGTTGCTCTGGTAAGCCAATGCCATTGTCGTGATACCTGTAAACCAAAGTTTGCATTTCCATTTCAACATAAATGGTAATTTTTGTGGCTTTGGCATATTTAATGGTATTGTTCATAAACTCCATACTAATGCGGTACAAACCCAATTGAACAGGCCAACTTAATGCTGGGAGCGTAGTATCAGATAGGATGGTAACATTTAAAGACGGTGTTTCATTAAACCGATTGGCAACAGATTCCAGTGTTTTAATCAATCCAAAAGTTTGCAATTGAGGCGGCATCAATTCATGGCTGATTCTGCGCATGGAAGCCAAGGCATTTTCGGTTAGTCCCCTAATTTGTTGTAAAGCTGGCAAGTGTTGTTGCATACTTGCCATATCAGGGTGTTGCTCCAATTGCACCAGGTGCATGCGTGAAATGGCCAGTATGGCGCCTAATTCATCATGCAAATCTTGAGCAATGCGTTTGCGCTCATCTTCCTGTACTTGTATGCTGGAGCGCAGCAACTCCAATTGGTGTTGGTTTTTGAGTTCTTCCTGAGCCAATTGTTGGCGGTATATGGTTTTCTGGAACTGCTGGTTTAACAAAACCACCCCCACGGCAATAATAAACACAATGCCAGCAAAGGGTAGCAAAGCCGACAAAAAATTTAGTTCCGCGGACGTTTCCATAATCCAATAAAAAAACAAAGGTACATGACTGAAGAGAAAAAAGCGTGGAGTACCCAAATGTATTTGCTGATGATAATAGGCAAATAATGCATGATAAATTTGCCATAGTAAAAGAGCAATAGGCTGGAAGCATAGTAAATAAATAACCCAGAGTTAATCCAGTTTAAGCTTTTAACCAAGTGCTTACGTGATGTTTTTACGCTATCGTTTAATAAAATAATAGATGAGGTAAGCGATAAAATAATAACAAGTATACTTTCAACCGATAGTGCATAAGAGTTAAAGGTGTAAATTGTTTGAACAAACCAGGAAGTAACGATGCAAAAAACAAAAAACGCCAAAGCAATCCAGCGAATGATTTTGCGGTTAATCCAAGTTTGTAACAAATGCTCGTAAAACCAACATAACAATAGAAATCCAACTGCCACATAAATGTGAGAAAGGAATAAATTATTGAGTGAGTTGAGCCACAAAAGAAAGGAAACGAATTGAATGGCAGTAGAGAAGAAGATGAACCAACAAAACAGTTGTAACTCTTTGGGCAAAACCTTATATTGAATAGCAGCGTAGCCTGCCGCTATTAGTACAGGGATGTTTGCACAGTTCAATACAACACTAATCCAGTTCATTTAATTGGGTATAAAGTTAACAAGGAAAAAGTATTCAAAGGTAATCAGCTTAATGATAAGTAATTTTTGCTACCGTTATTCTTCATTGATGAGCAGATGACCTCATCAACGAAGAATAGAGTGTTCTGCTGATTATTGAAAAGGTGTCGTAAATGCTTTGTCAAGGGCACTTCCATTCTGATCACAAGTATTAGGGCAAGGTAAAATTAAATCATATACATATTGAACACCCCTTGCCGTAGCTAACAAAGTATCATTAAAAACATTCTGAGCTTCTGTGGTTGAAATAGTTGGGGTCATGTAAAGGTGTATATTCATGGAAGCATCCATACCAAGGTAAGCCCTTGCCGCTGGAAAGGAAATTGATCCATCAGGTTTGCAGCCGCCTATGACACCCATCAAATCGCTTTTACGTATTAAAAATGCCCGGGGCGCAGAGGAAAGAAAAACACTTTTAAGGCTATCGTTGTTCAAATGAAATTTTTTAATCAAGTAATCTGCATACCTGCTTATAGCTGTTGTGGCAGAATCTAAAGTTACCGCATTTGCTGGTAATTCGTCAGGTAATTTGTAAGTTGATTGTTCCTTTTTTGTGTCTTTACAACTACAAATAATAAGTGATACGCTTGTCAGTATCAATAGATTTAGCTTAAGCATTTTTCTTAAATTGAATAAAGAAGTAAGAGGTGTTTTCATTAGATTTTAAAGTTAAATGAGGTATTGTAACGATGCAACATTAATGAAATTTGGTGCATGCCAATTCCATATTGTCTTATTAAGCATTAAAAACAGGTATTTATCAGCGTGTAAAAACATAAAATAGGTATAAATACCTGTTTTATAAATTGGGCATTTCTAATCTTATTCCTTTTTTTTTCTTGTTGCAAATTTGTACTCATAAAGCTTTATAAAAAGTGGAGCAGAACCCACTTAAAAAAACGAACTGGCTGTAACAGTTTAAAAACAGAGCCTGCCCCGAACAGGCATTTCTTTCGGGGGCGCAATCCGAAAAGCCTTACGAGTAGGAAAACAAAATCATGATCAAAATTCAAGTAAAAAGCAGTGGACAATATTTAAATATCTTAAATGCAAGTAAAGATAATGGAGCTTCTGCATGTCAAGGTAATTCTCCTACAACGGATAATTTCATATGGGAGTTAATTCCATCCTCAACAGCTGGAGGATATTTTTTAATTCGTGTAAAAAGTAGCGGACAGTACTTAAATATACTTAATGCCAGCAAAGAAAATGGGGCAATTGCTTGTCAAGGCAATACCCCAACAACCGATAATTTTTTATGGCAAGTAATACCTGCAGATGGGGCTTACTTTAAATTGCAGGTAAAAAGCAGCGGACAATACCTGAATATCCTTAATGCCAGCAAAGAGAACGGAGCACTCGCATGCCAGGGTAACACCCCTACAACTGATAATTTTTTATGGAAAATTATTGCCTAGAAAGTGGCTACTTTTTAGATCTCACTAAATAAAATTCGTTTAAACAGGCGCAGGTGATTTCACCTGCGCCTGTTTTTGATTTACTTCTTGCTCAGTTCTTAATAACAGTAGAAAACCAGAATTTATAAACTCAATAAAGTGAAAGAAGGTAAAAAAAGAGTATTTACCCCATGCAAAAAGGGGGTTTTCCCATCATGAAGTATTAAAAGATGTACCTTACATTTGTTTAGGCTTTTGTTTTGGGATGTTGGCTAACAAGCGTTGGTTAAAAATACCCGAAAGCAGGTATGAAGGTGTTTTGTGTACGAATATAGTTTTGCTTCAAACTTTAATTTACAATCATGATGAAACTATTACACTCAAAATTGTCCCAAACTTTAGTGCCAGTTTATTTGAAAACAACCTTATTGTTTCTCTTTCTTATCTCTCAGGTATGCTCCTATGCCCAAATTCCAGGTTTATCAAGCCATTATGGTTTTTATATTACACGAGATAGTTCGGAGGTTGCTTTTTGGGCTCCTGTTCTTAAGAAACAAAAATTGAACGGTCATTACTTCACGAAAAGAGATGATGGGATTGACAAGTTACACATAACTATTATTCAAAAGACTAAACAATCTGATACAACATTATGGCATCTGTATAACTGTATTGATACCCTTAGTGTAGCAAGATTTTCTACTGGTAAAAATAAATACGGCCATTATTCCAGAAGATACATGGGACACGTTAGATTTATAGATTCAGTAGGGAATCATCAAGATACCTCGGCTATGCTATCCTATTACCTTGGCAAAAAGAGCAGAGAAGTTGACTCAATCTATAAAATATTTTACGTAGTAGCACCAGCTGATACCACCCCTAGTGTACTTCAGGCTTACTGCGTTGTGAATTTTAAAGCCTATGAGTCAGACAACCTTGATAGCATAACTTTTGTAAGAGACAGTACAGGTTTGAAACCAGATTCGTTTATGGTGTATGTAACAACTACTCCAGAACACGTGGGTCAACCTGAAAAGATGTTTGTGGGCATTTCTACTCAAATGCGGCTTCATCCGGGCAAGTCTCATTATCAATTAATAACGCAAACAGTGTTGAATTATGTATCTACAGATACCACGAGAAAAAAGATACCAAGTGCTATTGCAATAAAGAGCTACGATGATCCTCATCATACCCTTATTGCGCCATCAATAAGAGTTGACAGTTCCGATTGTCGAAAAAAAACGAAATGTTGGGAGTTTTGTAAACGCAGGAAGTGTAAAAAAAATACAAACAAGATAGAAAAGGGAGCAGTTCAGTTCATTGGCAAAAGGTGTAGGGCTCGCAGCCTAACTTGGTGTATAGTTAAAAAGCAACACGAGATAATTACATCAAGTATAGCTAATAAATGCTAGAAACATTTCGAATCCACTAAGCATGATAAAGAAGTTACGATTAACGGTAGAACAGGTTCTTAATATATTTAACAAATGGGGTAGAATACCACTTTTTGTAACAAATTGTATTTGGTTTTGCCTTTTTCATTTTATAGCTTTGACTCGACCAGTTTGTAAAACCCCATGAAACCCTCAATTACCTTTTCTATTTTCGTAGTGCTTGGTATTCTTGAGGGTATCATAAAAAGCGTGCATATTTGGTTGCAATACATAGATGTTCAAAAGCTTCAATACCAAAAACTATGGGGCAAAGTATTGTTTTCTGGACTTTTGCTTTTTTTAGCGTTATCAGGTGTACAAGGCAAGAATGGTGTCACCCAGGAAGTAAATCGGCATCAACGTGTCTATGATTCCTTATTTTTATACAATCCTGACCAAGTTGCGCCCCAGCTAATTAAGCTGCATGGATTTCTGGCACTGACGAACTTAACGGATTTGCAACGGGTGAATATTTTGGCCGCACACTGCCACTGGTATGAGTTGAAGAAAGACTGTGACAGTGCTTCTTATTTTGCCTTGTTAGCACTTGCGAGTAGTAACGATTCGGTAGGTAAAGTGCGGGCTTGCTTAGCAATGGGTGAAGCCCACCGGTGCTACAAAAAAACTGATAGCGCATTAACGTACTATTTCCAAGCAGAGCGTATGGCATTTCGGTTGCAGGATACATTTGGCCTTATTCGAAGCTATTTTTACTTGGGGCATATACACTCCGATTTGGGTAAGTTTGAGCAAGCAGATAAATACTATCGAATCAGTAATCTTTTAGCCCAAACATCTGGAGATGATGAATTCATGATTCGAACTGATTTGGCATTAGCGCGTAATCTGGGGGATAGGAATTATATCAAAGAAGCATCTTTTTTATTGCAGCGGGCCTTGTTGCTATGCAAAACCAAAGGGCTTATCAGGCAGCAGGCCATTGCCTGTAATAACCTGGGATGGTTTTATCAACAGTTGGGAAGCTATAAAATGGCTATTCATTATTATGAAGAATCACTTCAATTGCAGGTGAGGATTGGTAACCTGCATGAACAAGCCATTCAATATTGTAATATAGCCTCGATATATATGACGCAGAACCAAGGAGACAAAGCGATACCTCTTTTGCTTAAAGCGAAAGAACTATGTGAAAAATTACAAAAGCGCACCCAGTTGCCTGAAATTTACCACAACCTTGCTTCAGCTTATGCCATTGCAGGCAATTTTGAAGAAGCGTTCTTTTATAAAGAAGAGCAACGGCTACTTAATGACAGTCTTCGGAGTATCGAGATGCTCAAACATACCGAACGTTTGCAAGAAGAGTTTGAAACTGAAAAACGGCAGTTAGAAATCACCAACCTGAAGCAGGAAAATGATGTAAAAGAGTTAAAGAACATAGCACGCACCAGACAACGTAATGTGTTTATTGGTTTGGCAGCGGGTTTACTTTGTGTTGCGCTATTGGTATTTTTCTTGTTGCGTCAACGGGTGCGCAATGCTCGTCAGGTGAACGAAAAGAATATACAAATACACCAACAGCAAATGGATGAAGTGATGCGTAAAAGCGAGTTGCAATCCATACACACCATGCTGGAAACCCAAGAAAAAGAACGCAAGCGCATTGCCGAAGATTTACACGATAGGGTAGGTAGCATGCTTTCTACCGTGCGGTTGCAATTCAGTAAATTTAGCCCTACTGCTGCCCCACAACAATCCGGACAGTTTGAAAAAGTGGCCCACTTGCTTGATGATACATTAGAGGAGATACGCCAGGTATCGCATAACTTGGTTTCAGGGGTGCTCTCCACCTTTGGGTTATTGCCCGCTTTGAACGACCTTGCCCAGGCCTTGCGCGACAGCAGTCAGTTACAAATAAATATACAAAGCCACGGCATAGATACTCGCATGGAAACCGATACCGAAATACATATCTACCGCATGTTGCAGGAACTATTCAACAACACCATCCGTCATGCACAGGCCACAGAAGTAAACATTGACCTATCACGTTTTGGTAACCAACTCACCCTCATGTATAGTGACAATGGCAGAGGATTTGATACCACTACATTGCAGCAAGCAGGCATTGGCCTTAAGAATATGTATTCCCGAGTAGAGAAGCTAAACGGCAGCCTGCATATTGACAGCGGCAAAGGAAATGGAAGCACCTTTATATTTACCATTCAACTCACATGATTAACGTAATTATTGCAGACGACCATCGCATGTTTACCGATGCATTGGCTGATTTTTTCACACCTGATAAAGGTATTTGTTTGATGGGTGCCGCCATAAACGGGGATGAGCTCATGGCATTGCTAAAAAAACATCAACCAGATGTAGTGTTGCTCGATATTAACATGCCAAGTATGAATGGCATTACGGCCACCAGCCAAATTAGAAAAAAACACCCCAATATAAAAATACTCATCATTACCATGTACCGCACCAAAGAGTTTATTTTAAATTTATACAAACTGGGGGTAGATGGGTATTTGCTGAAGAATACTGGCCGTGATGAGTTGATAGAAGCCATCCGAACAGTTTACAATGGCGGGACTAGTTTTAGTGATGAAATAAACAATACCATATTTAGCGAAAAACAATACAACCGCCCCGATCATTTTGACGAGGCCAATGTAACCTTCTCCAAACGTGAAACGGATATTGTGCGGCTATTGGGCGATGGCCTCTCCACCCAAGAAGTGGCTGATAAACTCTTCCTGAGTTACTACACCATAGAAACCCACCGTAAAAACCTGCTCAATAAATTTAACCTGCACAACACCGCAGAGTTGGTAAAATATGCAGCTCACCTGGGTTTATTGGATTAATTCGAAAATCTGAAATCTAACGGCATCCCCTTCTTTTATCTATCAGGTTGTTTGTACACATGTTTACATAAGTGTAAAATGTATTACATTGCTTTTCATCAACAAGGATGTTGATGATAGTTGGTGTTTTTTTATTTCGCATTTATCAAGCGGTTCTCATTTAAGTACAGCTGTAAAATAAGCAAGTGGGCATAAATGTCCGACAACTTCTTATCTAGCTGGTTTTATCGCTAAATATACCCGTTTCCCTGTATAGGGCGGGGGCTTGTTTCACCTCATCTTTGTATTGCACATTAGCTAATGCAGTGGAGCAGAACCCACTCTAATAAACGAACTGGCCGCAACAGTTTAAAAACAGGGCGGTATCTGAAAAGCCTTATGAGTAGGAAAGCAGCGGTTCTTTAAAAGTATAATTTCCTTAAACAGGTGCATGGAAAATGAATTTCCAATTGAATACCCCAAATACACCTTGATTTAACGAAGCAATAGTTAAAAAGAATACAAAGCAAAAAAATGAAATGTAGCATAGCCTATTGGTTGCAATAAAAGCAATTCACCCCATGCAAACATTTCAGTGGAGCAGAACCCACTCTCGTCCTGAGCATGTCGAAGGATTAAAAAACGAACTGGCTGTAACAGTAAAAACAGGGAGGAGCTGAAAAGCCTTATGAGTAGGAATTTAAAATTTTATGATTATGACAAAAAATAAAGCACCTAGGAAAACATCTTTATTTAGCGCAGATGGTACAGTTTACAAAATTGATTTTGATTTTAATGATGCCAGCCAAAAAGCAATTCTTAATTATTTACAAGCAAACAATTACAGTTTATTTGGTTATAAGGGAGCTTCTGGGCCCAACCAAGTCTCTGCAGGATTACCAACTTGGTTTAAAGTACCATATGTAGAAATGTTTGGAATCGTTGAAATTGATTACGAACCACTTTACAAAGTTTATGTGTACAACCAAGCAAATATTGGCACTAATACAACCATTAGCATGCAGTGTTTGTCAGTTGAATTACCATTAGGTAAAGCTGTTATATTTAACGCTGATGGCTCTTTTTCAGTTCAAGGAGATGCACCTGCAGGAACAATAACTGTATTTAATAATCGTCAAGCTAATACATCAAATGTAACTATTGGTCTTGCTGCAATGGTAAATGGCAACTATGCACCATTCTGTGCTTTTACATGCACTCCTCAGGGGTCAGTAAGTATGGCACCTAATGAAAAAGTTTGCTTGTTTGCAGCACAAAGCAATATGGTGTCAGGTTCGGTTACTGGTAATGCAACAGCACCGGGCTGTACTTTTGAATTTAATGCTTCAAGCATTGAATATAATTTGGAAATGATTGCTGGAACTTTTGGAATTACTAATGCTCCTGGTGGGCTAGCAGTTACGGAAATATCTTCTGGAGCTTCATTAATACAGTTGCTAAATTCTTAGATACAACCATAAACCCTCTTGATATTACTTTACGTCAAGAGGGTTTTATTAAATTAAATGAGTATGACATTGAATATTCAGATTGATTCACAAGGTAGGCAATTTCTGATTGACAATAATGAAACTATTGTACTTGTTTTTCCTCCAGATGAGGGTTACGATTATTCTTTAGCTTGTATTTCTTTTTCTCCATTTGGAGATAATAATTCCATAGAATTTAAAGAAGTTTGGAATGAATATGCTTCATCACAAAGTATTCAGTTCAATAAGGTTATTGAAATGGGAATAAAGCAAAGAGTTTATCAAGGTAATGTTTATACATTTAATGGTGTTGGTATAGTTAATGGAGGTACTGCATATTCAAAAGAGGTATATGGACTATCAAATCAAGGAACCAGTAATTCTAGCTTAACTTGTGGATTGGGGCAATTAATCGTTGTAAATAACAATGAAGATATCTGTCCACTGAATGTGATATCAATACCTTATAATCAAACTACCTATTTTAAACCTACTACAAAAGTTTGGATTTTTATAGCTTCAGGAATTGAGGGAAGTATGATTATCTCAACAAAAATGCTTAAGCCAATTAATGTAAATAGTTCTGATAATCAAAATTTTATTGATAGAACAATTACAACAGGCTATTATTTAGAAATTGATTTGAAAGAAACGCAAACAGTAATTTTTGATAGTTCAATTAATGGTTTTAAGTATAATTAATTAACCAAGTAAATGCTGAAACATTGAATTTTAGTTCTTGCCCTCTAAACATTTATGCTTAAATATAAATGTCCTTAAGAGCAGACCCCAATTTTCGCATCCTTGGTTTTTGAGTATATCAACCTTACAGAATTGTCTGTCCAAGAGCCATATAAGGTATATATCATTCACCTATATACTAGATAAAAATAAATGATTCAACAGTTGATTATTTGTACCCATAAAGCGTTATAAAAAAGTGGAGCAGAACTCACTTAAAAAGACGAATTGTTCGCATTCAAAAAATAATGTGAGGTGTAATCCGAAAAACCTTATAAGTAGGATTAAAATTTAATTATTATGGCAACAATAACTGGTGCTGATTACAAGGAAGACAAATACCGAACGCTCATAACCAATCCTCCCGATAATCAATTAAATGGCGATGTTATAATTACATTACATGATGCTCCAATAGGGCAACCCAATTTTGTAAAAGGCCAGGAAGTTATTATAAAAGAAGCGCAAACGGGGGTACAAACCTTGTTGGGTACTGTTGGCATTGGATATGGGCCTACAAAATATCAGATATTGGGTTTAGTGTAGAAAAAATCGAGATTTTTCTTTGATTATTTAACAAACGGATTTAAACACTAGAAAGTCGGAAACAGTACGCTATTTTTTTTAAGCTTCCCCGCTTAAACTTTAATTCAACAGGCGCAGCCAAAAGCTACGCCTGTTTGGTTTTGTGTATTCCTTAATTCTTAAAAACTGTAACGGATAACCCTAACTTACGAACGGAATAAATGGAAAAAATGCAAAAAAAGAGTATTTACCCCATGAAAAAAGGGGGTTTTCCCATCATGTTGTTTTGCAACCTATCGTGTAGGTTTGAAACAATAATTTTACTTCAGCACTTTAATAAACTTAAAAGCCATAATTAATAACACAAAAATTCCCTAATCCAAAAACTATGAAAAAAGTAATCATCAGTACCGTACTTATTGCTTCGGTTGCGAGTTTATCGTTACTGAGCAATTGCGGCCCGGTAACACCCGAGGTAGAAAAAAGCAATTTACCTCAAAATGTGTTGCAATCCTGCACGGTTTCTTCAACTGAATTTAACTCTTGGTTTGCCAGCGGTACCGCCAGCGAAAATGGATTGGTATCACCTGCCAATAGTGTTACGTTCCCCAGCAACGACAATTGTGATTTTTACAAATGGTCGCAACAAATGTTTTTATGGATAACCTCACCAACCACATCAGGCAAATACACCAACGGAAACACGGTTATGGAATCTTCGGTTTTCTACACCGTTTCTCCGGCTGAGGACGGAAAAAGAAAGTTTATCCCACACCAGCCTGGTACACCCATTCGTGTCATGAGCCACATCAACCAAACTGGGCCAAATAAACTACCCATAATTATTGATAGAAGAGGCAAAAGGTTTGAAGTAGAACAGGCAACGCCAGGTGAAAAAGTAATGCTAAAAAATGGAGCAGGAAAACTGGTGCAATTGCACCAAATTGAAATGGATGCGATGGGAAAACCTGTTTTTAAAGATGCCGCAGGTAAAGCAATTACCCAAGCTAAACCTGTGCTAAAAAGTACATTAAGCACCGCGCAAGTGGTTAAAGAATTTAAAGTAGGAGCAAAATCGTTGTTTTTAGATGCCAATGGCAATACTGTTGATACAGAAAGCGCACAAGCCACACAAGATGGATTGATGGCCCAAAATGGCTCATTGGTTTATTACATCAGTATGGCAAATGATGTGTATGCCTACTTCCGTTCAGGGGTTTACAACAATGCCCTAAACGGTGCTCAGTTCCCGACAGATTCCATTCAAAGAGACAGCATTTTGGCCTATGCTAAAAAAATGGGTTGGCCAACACCTCCAGACCCAAATGCTTTGGCCATTGAATTAAAAACCTCATGGGTTGAAACCAAAGGATTATCAAATTTAGGAAGCTACATTACCATGGATGCCATAATCCCGGTTTACGATACCACTAACCCTTACAAATGGATACCCAAAGGTGAACGTAAGGCACAGCTTGCGTTAATTGGGATGCACATTGTAGGCAGTGTTGCCGGACACCCTGAAATGGTTTGGGCCACGTTTGAACACCGCAACAATACACCCAATGCTTCTTACAGTTACCTAGATTCTTCAGGTAATGTGCAGGTACAACCTGCTGATACAGGCTCAGGTTGGTTATTGTGCAACAATGCTGCCAATGGCCCTTATGATACTTCACACATTGCGGCTGGAACAAAGGAATTAGGAGACACCTTAGCAGGTAAAAACAATTTTACCATTAGTCCAAGCAATACCCTTAGAACCAAACCTTGGGGCGTTACAGAAGGTACCATTCCTAACCAAGAGAACCCAAGTGCAGCAGCATCAAACAGCCAAATTATTTCCATTAACAACGCCATTTACAACATGCTGCCTGGTAAGGATATCCGTAAAAATTATTTCTTAATAGGTGCAACATGGACCTTTGGTGGTGCAGCACCTAACTCGTCAGCTTACATTTACCCAACAGATACCGTGGCTGGTGTTGCCATTGGTACCAGTCAATTGGCCAATAGCACCATGGAAACCTATTTCCAATTTGGCACTACTTATACTTCTTATGGCTCATGCTTTGGCTGCCATAGCAATTACAAAGTGCCTTCATTAAATCCGGATACTTTGAGCCATGTGTTTAGCGATTTATTGCCTTTAGCACCTAACCAAAAATAGTAAACAACCGTAAACAATATTAAAAAATGAAAAGAAGTCAAACCATACACAGCGTTGCAATTTACCCACCTGTTGGTATTGCACGCATTGGAAATTCAGAAGAATACTATTTTGCCTCTGATACACCTGGGGTAATTGAAAAACCCGCGGGAGGATACAAAGACGGAGGAGGCAAAGTGAAGAAACAAGTGGCCCGTTTCCGCATTTACGGATTTAACGAAGCTGGAGAAGTGGTGCGTGAAATCACCGCCAAAGAAGCCAATATCGAATGGCGTGTGCATGTGGCCAATGTGAAATCAGCTTGGTACGAATTTAACAATGCCTTGGATTTAGAAGGGTATGCCATACCTGCAACTTACCGCAATGCACAAGTTAAAGGAGATGCACGTAAAGTGTTGGTGATTGACCCAGGAGTGAAAAAGATTGCGGGAACCAACCAGAAAAATAAGCCGGCCTATACCCTAACTGGAGGTTCATTTTATGGCAAGCCTGTGCCTTTAGGAAAACTAGAAACAGATGCAGCAGGTAGGTTATTATTTTTTGGTGGCGATGGACATTCCGCCTCATCTGATAACCAACCACCAACCACTTTTGCCAATAACGTAAACTGGCACGATGATACCAGCGATGGCATAGTGCGTGCATCCGTAAAATTATTTACCCAAACCAAAGCATTGGAAGCAGAGCCAGCAATGGTAGCTGTTACACCGCCTAATTTTGGCCCTGGACTTTTTGGTGTAATTACCATGTACGATGTGGTATTGAATTTGTTTATTGAACAATTTAACTACCCTGACCCAACGGCTAAAGAGTTGAATTTTTGGGAGCATATTTATCCCGTGCTGGAACGCATGACCAACACCCAATGGGTAAACGAAGGATTTTTTATGTTATTTGGCAAAAACTCCCCATCTGATTTTACACAGCCTGAGTTGTTGGCACAATTGTCTAATCCTGGTGATGAAGCCAAAGCGGCAAGGATGAGGGTGTTTAATTGGTTGCGCAATCCTGCAACACCAGTTGACCAACCCGCAAAAGTACCGCCATTTTATGGAGACGGCTTTGGTGATTACAACAACATTGCCTTAGATGATTTGCCATTAACCAATACCCTTTACAAGTGGTTTGAGCGTTGGGCCAAAGGCGACTTCGTAGCCAAAAAAGCGAAGCCTGCTGCACCCTTTGAAAAGTTAACCCCGGCAGAACAAATTGAAGCCCTAAACATTGCGCCTTTTGAAGAATGTTTGGGTGGTCCTTTCCATCCAGGTATTGAACTCACTTGGCCTTTGCGCAATAAAATCATGTGGGCAAAACCATTCCGTTTAAACGTGTTACCTGAAGGCAAATTGCCACAATTGGATTACGGCCCATTGTTAAGCCCCGCTATTGCCTTGTCGCCAGATGGCCCGCTTTCAGCAAGTGGCCCAGGTTCGCTTACCCGTTGGTTAGGTGTACCATGGCAAACGGATGAAGCCAGTTGCTTATCAGGTTACGATACCACCACCTATTTGCCATTGCCTTCTTTTTGGGCTGCACGTGTTCCCAATCAGGTGTTGAGCGAAGATAGTTTTGAACGCATGAACGATACCAATTTAAACATTGGGCAACGCTTAAAACACTTTGATTACCGACAAGATTGGCTCAGGGAATTTGGTACACAATACCTGAGTAAAATTAACCACATGGTGCATGAGTGGCACGATTTGGGCATTATTGCAGAAACAGAACCACGTAAAGAAAAAAGCGAGTACCTGCCAGATAGGGTTTGGAAAGAAACCAAGATGAAATACGCTGGCATTGACCCAACCATGGAGCAAGTGCTGTATGCAGAAAATGTGGCAGAGAAAAAACGCAGAACATTACTTGGTGGTGGCACAGCAGAAAAAGCCAAGAAAAGACCGTTCTTTGGTCGTGATGAGAGATAACAAAAAAGTGCAAGTTGTTATTGCAGGAGCAGGTCCGGCTGGCATAGCTGCCGCACTTACCTTGCAGGCGCGCAACATTACTTTTGTAGTGGTTGATGCCCAACCAACAGGCACCCATAAACCAGGGGACTGCATTCCACCCAATGCATTCCCCTTATTTACACAACTGGGCTTGATGACCTTATTGGATCATCAGGCCCATACTTTTTATTGGGGAAACAAATCCTGTTGGGGAACAAATGAAGTATCAGAAAAATTATTTTTGTTTAATAAATACAGCAAAGGTTTACTGTTAAACCGCACCGTATTTGAGCAACAATTGCGCGAGCTCTTGCTTAAACAAGAAGAACAGGTGCTGTTCGGTTACGCCATTAAAAAGGTGTTTACACAAGAAGGTGCAACAATCATCAGCGCACAATCAAAAAACAAAAACATCACCCTCACCTGTGATTATGTGATAGATGCCACAGGAAGAAAAGCCACCATCAGTAAAAAGTTTAAAGCAAAAAAAGATACTTTAGACCAATTGGCCGCCCTTGATTTTTATTACCCCATCAACAAGCCTATTCACACTTTTGTAAACACGGAAAGTTTTAGCCAAGGTTGGCTGTATGCCGCCCCAGCATCAACAGGGGAGTTGTCCATTCTACTGTTTAGCGATTTGGATTTGTTACCAGCTAAAAATCAACAACCCCGACACATCAAAGAAGTGATTAACCATTCCACGTTAATTAGCCAATTGATAGGCGAACCTTTTGATGAGCGCAAGATAAAACGATTGACCACCCGTGCAGCCAACAGCACACACATGCACAAACCCTATGGCAGCAATTGGGTAGCCATTGGTGATGCCGCTTATTCCTTCGATCCTGTTTCCTCTTTTGGAATTACCTCCGCATTGGCAAGTGGGTATTATGGCGCACACGCCCTGGCTGATACCCTGCAAGGCAAAAAGGAGGCCCTACCAGCCTACCATTACATTATGGAAGAAGCCTTTGCCCATTACCAAAAACAACTGCACCAATTTTACACCACTGAAAAACGCTGGACACAAGCAATTTTTTGGAGTAGGAGGGGATAAGTGATAAGAATTTTAAAAAGTAAAAATAGTGACTTAGATATCTGATAGTTTATTGCGTTATGGTTGTTTCTCATAAGTTGAGAGTAAACCATTCATTAGCTTAAGTTCGTTTGTTTTGTCAGGCTTATCATAAATTTCTTCCACGTGAGTATGCAGCAATTTATATTCATCCAGATTCATAATCTTTCCTCTTTTAAGAATTTTATCAATCGCTTTTAATCGTTTCTTTTCAATCAATTCAATATCTTCACCAAGTTCTTTTTTTAGGATCTCTCCCAATTCTATGGCACCTTTAATACGCATTTCTCTTAGCCAATTGTTCGTGTTTTTACTGGCATGTCTCTATAGTATTTATTGGACATAGCCGCACAATGTTATAGCCACAAAAATAGTATGCTTATCATAAACAAGAAAAGTGAAAAAATCAGCAATGGTATCCATTCTTGCATAACATTTTTTTCTTTTCTGTGCAGGATTACTTTGTAAATAGAAAATAATAGCAAAATGGATGTATATACTTTCATAATACAAAAACCTATACCCGGTCCTCTTAAAGCTCCAGATATCACATCAGATTTATATAACAAGTCAAATACGATTTTCTGAATTGTTAAATATAGAACTGTTATGATTATTGCATAAGTAATTTTTTTCATGTGTTTTGATTTACTATTTACTACTAAATATGGAACGAAGGACTTTTATTCGTTTAAAAATAGTTTGCCTTGGAAATTGTTTAGCAAATTCCGTGATAAATTATCGTTTAAATGGCTTAAGCCCCCACTACACCAGGTAGTTTATTGCTTTTATCTAAGGAAATACCACCATTATAAATATTAATGCCATAATTAAGTAAATCAATAAGAAATAAGTATTTTGTCTGAATGTCGGTTCAATCTTATTGATAAAGATAAGAAGTGTAACTAATACTGCTAAAAATGATAGGTTGATAAATCCCATAAGAATTTTCCAAGAACTAAAAAACGTCCTATATATATCCAAAAGATTGACTGCATCTCCTGGGTCTTTACTTGGGATAAATGTCTTCGCTGTAACATACCATCCAATTATATCAAGTGTGATTGTTGAAATAAGTATGAAAATAAAAAATGTATATTTTTTAAGAAGATGGATCATTGCTAAGGTTGCTTCACTCATCAATTTTATTGTAACTAATTAAATAATTATTTTTATAGAAAGTAATATAGATATTAGTGGTTTCACCTATCGTATTTTCATAATACCATACTGAATCATTGAGATGTTTTAACGTATTTTGTTTGGTCAATATACTTAGAAGGGTATTAAACTCTATTGAATCTACAGTAAAGTCAACTAGATAATAAGAATCAATTGAAAATGTAGATTTATCTGCCTTAATTATTTTGAGATTATGAATAGAATATCCGAACTCTTTATACATTAAGGAAGTAATACGCTTGTTATGGTTATTATTACAAGCACATAATAGTAGACATGAAAAGCAATAATTTGTTTAAACGGGTTTAACATGATGATATCAGCAAAAATAAAGAAGCGGTCTTGAATAAACTAATGGCCCCAAGATACTTTGCAGCGTAGGTTGTTAAGTTTTATTTGTCAATCGAGAGCGATATTGTAGGTATATTAAAATACATGGTTTATTCATCTCTAAAAAACATTGATGCAACTAGAACCTGTTTTTTTTCTAAAGTTACACCACTTATATCTTTTAGAGCATCTTCCACATCATGACTCAATAAACAAGTAAAGATAAATGATGTGCCATTCTTCATAACAATTCTTGCATAATGATAATCTTCAAATGGTAAAAACCTGACGAATCCTTTTCTATGCCAAACAGGGGGCATAACATATGTTATCTTTTCTATTTCATCAAAACGAATTGGGTCTTGGTTATTCAAGCAAATCGTTTTGTTTAATACGTCAAGAGTGAAAACATCATTTCTGTTCCTAAGATAATACTCAATATGCAAAAATAGCGTTGGTAAAGTTAACGCTAAGTAGTAAATAGTTAAAAATCGCCCAACCTGCGCACTATATGTTCCATTCTGGTTAATAACATAAATTGTAAAGCCAAACATTAGGCTGCCATAAATAAGAAATCGTAATGACTTATAGTGGTTTTTGAGTTGAATTTTATATGTCATTGCGTTTTATTTTCCATGGTATTTTTTATCGCACCAAAACCAATCATAGCTTTTTAACCAGATAGAAGAAGGTAATTCGATGTTTGTTTCAATGAACTTATATACAGATGCGCTATCCATGTTAAAAAAAGTTGCTTTATTTTCTATTACATTCTTGCCATAGAATGCAATAATTGTGTTTTCATCAATCATCTTATACCAAGTCTCCGCTAAAAGCCAATATGCATTTGGGCTTGCACGATTAACGGTTAGTACTTTTATAGTATCACCTTGAATCTTATACAGACCACACATTGAACCACTATAAAAAATACTAGTTTCACGTACTTGTTTGTTAACTACACCTTGAAATATGCTATTGCAGCTATCACCATAGCAGTGGCGATTATTAAATCCCATAAATTCACGAATACATATCCCATCTTTAAAAAACATGATGTTTTGATATGCAGTATCTTGAATTGTTCCAACGACTTTAGTGTTGTTATGGTTATAAACCTTACTCATGGTAGGTTTCTTAGTCAGATAATACCCGTTGAACTTAATTTTGCTGTTACTATAGTTAATTGTTGAATCATAACAATACGTAAAATTCGATATAACACGGTCAGGTACATATGAAGCGCAGGCTGATAGGAATAAAGCCGATACGATGAATAACACTTTAATATTGTTTCCCATAAGAAATAAGCTAGAGTAATATTGGTGGGGCAAAACTAAGTATTTATAATGACAAACGGCCCGCACTGTAAAGCAGTGCGGGCCGTTTGAATATTTATTTTTATAAATTATTTTCCTTTTACCACAAACCGCATGGTACGGTTGCCTTGTGGAGTTTGCATGTTGCAGAAGTAAACACCGCTGTTTAAATCGGCAATGTTAATTGCATCATTTACTTGTTTAGTATGGTAAGTGCGCTTCATTAATTCACGTCCCATTACATCATAAATAGCCACTTGCAAAGGTAAACTTTGGAATCCTTTGGCTGAAATGGTAATTACCTCATTGGCTGGATTAGGGAACATCTTTACATCAGCAAACAACAATTCGTTTTGGTTTAAACCACTGCTTAAGGTATCTTTTACTACTACCGTGCGGGTTACTTCAATCGCATCGTTGCCAGCCAAATCTCTTACATTATAAGACAATGTATAACTTCCTACTGCGGTAGTTGTTACGGTGCCAGTTACCACAATTTTAGAAGAGATGTTGCCATCTTTGTTATCACTGGCTGTTGCACCAGCATCAGTGTAAGCACCTGATCCTACCTCAACGGTATCAGGATTGTTACCTAATAAAGTAATTACCGGAGCCAAGGTATCAATAGCACTTAAATCAATATCAGCCAAGTTACGTGGAATTAATTTAAAGTTACCAAAGCTAAAGAACATTGGTCCTTGGATAAAACTCATCGGCATGCCTTTTTTCAATTTGCTTACTGCTGGTCTGATTAAGATGCTCATATCATCTACACGTAAACCTCTTGGCGACAAAGTGTCTTTAGCAAATGAAAATTCATTAAAATTGCTTGGCGCATCTGGGTTCGGGTTGAATACTTGTACATCATTAAAACGCATCAACACACCTTCCCATTTACGAGAGTGGTTTACATTATTTAAAGAGAATGAATCGATAGATAATGTTGTTTCAAAAGCAGGAACAACACTGGTGCCCAATTTGGTGGCCGCTATGTTGTTTAAGGTAGTTATATTAAATGTTTCCCTAACTGTTGCACGGGTAATTACCACTGAATCACCAACAGCCCAAGTATCTGTTCCATCTCCAGTTGAACGTTGCACAAAAATGGCTGAGTTGGCACCTGTACCTTTTTGAAGGGTAATTAAGTTTTGCGCACCAGCAACAAAATTAGTTCCGGTTACAATGGCTGGTACTAAAATATTGGTTAATGAGTCTCCATTCCAAATGGTTGAACCATTTGAGGCAACACTAAATTGCAATTCAGGAATAGAAGTAATGGTTGGATTGCTGGTTACCCAGAAGGCAGAGTTGGTACCAAAATTATCTGGATAGTCTTTGGTAAAGTTATTTTGATCAGTTACTTTAATCCAGTATTTCACTACTGAACCACCAGCAAAAGTAGGTAATTTAGCAAACCACACAGTTGTATCGTTTGGCAATACATTTTTAATCATGTTTAATGAGTCGAAAGTGGTGCTGCTGTAACCTACAGTGTAAAATAATTTTGCTCCAGTAATTGTAGCACTCCCTTTTAACATTTTAGCCGAAATAAATACACTGTCGTTGGTTGTAGCAATAGTCGGTGTGCGGGAAACAGAAGCCACATTTGGTAACGAATAAGTAGAGGGGCCAATATCACTTGGGTATAGTGGTGCTATCATATACCTGTTTACTCCGGTAACTTGCAATTCTGCCACAACACCGCGGATGTAGGCTAACTTAGTACCAATTAAAGGTGGTGCATAATTGTTGGGAATCTTTACCACAGGAGGGCCTGCTGAACTTATGGTGTCTTCAAGGTCATCATTTCTATAATAACCCGAAAAGTCACGAATATCAATCACATTCCCTTTATCATCTGCTACCGACCAATTCCATCTAGTTCCTGATGCCGATCTGCTAAATACAGTTACATCTTTTAACTCAACCAATACGCCTTCCCACTTTTCGCCAGTAACCTTTTGTTGAACTTGGCCTGATGTAGGATTACCTGTCATTAATGAGTCAACCGTGATGGTAGAATACACCAAGGTGTCTTGTGTAAGTGATAGTTGTTCTACGCTATTTGTCCAACTGGCATTGTTACGAATTAGATTAACTTGACTTTCATTTTGAAATGAGCGAATTACTCCTGTTACGCGCACAGGAAACCCAGGGATGAAATTTTGGTAGAATTGAGATTCAGTTCTTAATTGAGCAAGGGTTAATCCAGACCCTGAAGGCTCGCACATCACCTGAATTCCACTCCAAGGTCCACCGCCTTTACGTTGAATATGAGCGGCTTTTCGGTTGGCCGATAAACCATAAGAAGCAGGATTAAACACCACTATACCATCAAAACGCACAGTGTCCCTGTACTGTGTATTTTTAAAAGTAGGTGTAGTGTAATCAGTAGAGTCATTTACCGGTGTTGCAGTGAGTTTGTTCAAGTTTACAAACTGGATGCTATCAATAGGTACAATAGGATACGGGTTTTGGGCTTTTGCGGCAACAATGGCCAGTACTGCCCATAATAATAGTAGTTGTTTTTTCATATGTGTTGTTGTTTAGTTTTATGCAGTTTTATTTAATAATGGCAAATTTACCAATATCAATTTTTCCAGTAGCTTCGTCTTTTACGGTAAATAAATATACACCAGTGGTTATGGTGCCTTTGCTCGTTGAAAGGATATCCCAAGCATGCTCACCGCCACTGAATACTTTTTTCCCAGTTTGCCCAAAGCGGTCAAACCATTGGGCATCTTCACCTTGGTAAGTGCTGGCATCATGCCTGAAGTTGCTTACCAAATCGCCACTGCTGGAGTAAATGCTAATGGTGCATTTGGCAGGCAAATTGGTAAAATAAATTTTTTTGCTCCTTGAACTGTTGCCATCCCAAGCGGCTGTGGTTTGATAAGGATTTGGGTAAACACCTACCTTGTTTTCACTATTTGAAGTGATGGCCTGTGCCAGAGTTCCACTATACACACTAAATGCATTTTCTGTAAATGAAGATTCGAGCGGGTCTAGTTTTAGTACTTCATCTCCTTCATCAAAAGCTGTGAGAATAAACAAGTACTGCCAACCATTTTGCAGGTTGTTCAGTTCATATTTATGCGTGTATTTGGTGGTATCGCCCTCAAACTGCATAGGTGTAGCCAAAGTAATGGCATCAAATCCATTGTTGTAACCAATATTGTTACCTGCTGAATCCCATTGGGCAATCATATTTTTTTGCTCAATCAGGTTGCCCGCCAAATCATCGCCTGGATTGGTGCGGTATAAACGGTAACCTTCAAAGTCTTTTTTACGGGTAATGGGGTCAACTGAGTTTCTGGCAGCATCGTCCCAATAAATGGTAACTTTGGAGTCGCTTGAAATGATTTTGGTATTGGGTGTTTTAGGTGGTTCTGGCAGCACGTAACGGTCTAAAGTACCATTCCCGTCAGCATCTTCACCATCATCTAAAACGCCATTTTCATTCACATCTTCTCCCAGATAAGTGGCTTTAGCACGAGCCAGGTTTGAGGTAAGTTGCACACGGCTGGCTGGGGTAGATACAATCCCGTTATTAACGGCTGGTGAACCGTCATCAATTTTATTGGCACACACATAAGCAATGGCAAAAGTGAAGGTTTCACCTGGTTCAATGCTCACCATGGGGCCAGCGGTTAACAATTGAATCCAGTTGTTGGGCTGCCCCCTAACCGGACCAAGAGTTGGCTCGCTTAATTGTGTTGAATCTACCGTTACCTTCATGCGGTTATAACGGTCTTGCTCGTTTGCAGGGGCTATCCACGGTGCAGAAACCGAATTGAAGTTCCAGAAGTTGTAATTTACTTTTGGAGCAGGCCAGCCCCTTTTTATAAAAGTATCAGGCTTGTTTGGGTTAAAAAATAAACCGCGGTAATCAATGCCTAAAAACTGAACTGCACCATAAGAGCTAATGTAATCAAGGTCATCAGCGGTTAAATCACTTAAATAAGCATAGATGGATTTGTATTTGTCGTCAACCCCATTGCGTCCTTTATTAAAAAAGGCCGTTCCTGTTTGCCTAGTAACATTTACGTTTCTTACCACCAAATCACTCCATTGCCCTACCCAAACACTATCCCAGCGTTTGTTACTGGTATTGGTAATCTGGTAATTGCAAATCACAAAAAAATCGGCAAAAGAAAAATTCCAAGCGTAGGTTTCCAAACGTACCTTGGCTTTTAAAGGTTGAGTATGGCCAGAAATTGGGGTAGATGTTCCTGGCACTATCGTTGCTGAGTCGCCAAACTGTAAGATAAAATCCTGGTGTGAAACGGCCGATGATGAAAACACCGGACTGGCCGTTAAAGAAGACCTTTCGGTAATAGAAGCAAAAGGGGTAAATTCAAACCCACTGCCTCCAGTGCTGTATCCACTTGCGGCATCCACCGCGCTGGTTGAAACCAAAGGTTGGCCATCTACTACAGCTCCAATCCAAATTCCGGCTTCAAACAAATGCTCATTCCCTTTTTGAGGAAACGACATGGACGAAGGGCCTTGTGTGTTGCTGCGAACCTGTGGGCGACCAACCGTACCTGCATTACTTACAGTAAGCTGCAACCTGCCCACATTGGTGGTTTTTTGACTAAAAGATACCTGTGCATGAAGCACAGGACAAAATCCAACTAGAAAAACTAATAATGTTAAACGCATGTACTATATAGAATACAACGTGCAAATATGCATAAAATAATCATGCCAAGGGTTAAAATGGATTTAATTACTTAAATTTCATATTGAGGTGAAGTATTTACCCAGTATTCGGTATGAATGAAATGTTAATTGCTTGATAATTGAAAGGTTAACAAAATGTGAAGCACCTGTATTTACAGATGTTCCACAGCAAGATGCTGTCAAATGTGGTTGTTAAAATTCTTTTGTTAAGAAATTATTAGTTGCCATAAAACGGGCAGCAGGGTATGAGCCGTTTAGGTAAACCTAATTTGCCAATAAATGGTAGAATGTGCATAAGACGTTATTTACTATCAGGTTGTTGTGCTAACTTTGTTTAGGTTACCAACAAGTAGTACACATCATTTTTATATTACGTGTACAACTGCTTTTACAGCAGGGGTAGAAACGAAATAACCGAATGCTCCGCTATCTTTGGTAGCTACAAGCAACGTTAAGTGAGCAAAGCAATGGCAGAAACAAGGAAACGAAATACATTAAAACAGGCTGAGATTAATCAAATTATAGAAACGGGAAAACTACAACCTCAGGCGGTTGATTTTGAAGAGGCGGTGTTGGGCGCATTGATGTTAGAAAAGAATGCCATCACCATAGTTTCAGATGTGCTTAAACCCGAGAGTTTTTATAAAGATGCGCATCAGATTATTTTTACGGCCATAAAAACCTTGTTTAGCAATGCTCAACCCATTGATATTTTAACGGTTACGGCAGAATTACGCAAGCAAGGGCAATTGGAGATTGTAGGAGGAGCGTATTATATTACTTCCTTAACCAATAGGGTGGCGTCTGCTGCCAATATCGAGTACCACTCGCGCGTTATTGCCCAGAAATTTATTCAAAGAGAATTAATTCGAATTTCTTCTGAAATACAAAAAGAATCGTTTGAGGATAGCGCAGATGCGTTTGAATTGTTAGACAGTGCCGAGCGCAAATTGTTTGAGGTATCGCAAGGAAACATTAAACGCGATTACAAACAAATGAACCAAATTGTGCGTGATGCCATCCGGGATATTGAAGCCTTAAAAGACAAAGAAGGTGGATTGACTGGCATTCCTTCAGGATTTACTAAATTAGACCGCATCACCTCTGGTTTCCAGAAATCTGATTTGGTGATTTTAGCTGCAAGGCCAGGTATGGGTAAAACGGCTATGGTACTTTCCGTTGCGCGTAATGCTTCATTGCTGTCTGAAAAACCTAAAGCCATTGCCATATTCTCCTTAGAGATGAGCAACAAACAATTGGTAACTAGGATGATTAGTGGCGAATCGGAAATAACAGGCGAGAAACTTAAAAAAGGTACACTTGCACCACATGAATGGGAGCAACTCAATACCAAAGTTGCCCGCTTAAGCGAAGCTCCAATATTTATTGACGATACACCTGCTTTAAGTGTGTTTGAGCTGCGCAGCAAATGCCGCAGACTTAAAGAACAGAACAATATTGAAATGATTATTATTGACTACTTGCAGTTGATGAGAGGTGATGATGCCAATAATAAAAATGGAAATCGTGAGCAAGAGGTAAGTTATATTTCGCGCTCTTTAAAAGCATTGGCAAAAGAATTAGAAGTGCCTGTTATTGCACTTGCTCAGTTAAGCCGTGCTTCTGAAAAACGTGGCGCAACCGCCATTCCAATGTTATCTGATTTACGTGAATCAGGCTCTATTGAGCAGGATGCTGATATGGTTATGTTTATTTACCGCCCTGAATATTATGGCATCACCGAGTTTGAAGATGGCAGTAGCACACATGGCATTGCAGAACTGCATATTGCCAAGCACAGGAATGGTTCATTGGATCAGGTGAGGTTGCGTTTTGTACACGAAATTACCAAGTTTAAGGATTTGGAAGAACATGATTTTGGCATGGATGCACAATCTTTTACCAATGACGACAATGGATTTGGTAACATGGGAACCATTACCCGCAGCAGCAAATTAAATGATATGAGTGTGGATGATGATGAACATATCCCGCCTCCGTTTTAAAAGAAACATTGCCTAATGTTTTCCATGACGTTTAAGGTGATGCATTAACCAAATGGTTTTAACGCATCACCATTTCAAAGGTGTCTTCTGGCACTTCTTCAATATTCATTACCAAAAAGCCATCTAAGGCATTGTTAAATTTAGGGTCAATATTGAATGAAATAATTTTGGCGTTTTGTTTTAGGTACTTTTTAAGCAATACTGGAATTTTATTTTGAGAAGTTTCAATTTCTGAAATCATGCTGTCCAATACTTTAATATCATCGTTGGCCAAGTGCCGCAATGCCGAGCCTTCTCCCTTATACTGGTATTCATATTTATTGCGTGGTTTCACATACTTTGCCAACTCATTATCAAAATGGTGTTTGGTGATAAAGTCAACCAACAAATCTTTAGATAAGGCAGAGAAACTATTGCTGATGCTCACTGGGCCAATCAGGTATTTGTAGCGGTAATTTTCTTTTTTCAAAAACTCATTCACTCCCTTCCACAACAACATTAAACTGTAGGGCTTGCGTTGGTAATCCTTGGCCACAAATGACCTGCCGAGTTCAAGGCTTTGTTTTAGTATTGGGCTGAATTCCTTTTTTATTTTAAAAAGTTCATTCAAATAGAATCCTTGTTTTTTGTACTTGCGGTATAAAACATCACCCAACCCTATGCGGTAAGCGCCAACAATTTTTTTGTTTTCATCGTCCCAAATAAACAGGTGGCGGTAATGCAAATCATACTCATCAGTATCGCAACTGCGGTTGGTACCTTCGCCTACTTCCCTAAATGTAATTTCCCTCAACCGCGAAATTTCCCTAAGCACATTTGGAATAAACTTGGCAGGGCTAATAAACACTTTCCAAGTGTCGTGGGTAAACAACAAGTCTTTGGCTTCAGCTCGTTTAATGTCTTGTAAAATTAAGTCCAAATCAGTGGGCTCAATAATAGGTTCCGGTTCGGCCGGTTTTTGTAGGTGAAGTTTTAAAAACGGTTTACTCTCCACCTCAAGCGATGATTCCAAAGCATACGTTTTTGCCCTTAAAAAACGCAGCAGCTCATTAGGGTCTTTAAACTCATTCAGTGTTTTTACACTTACCGGTTTACCAATTCTGATGTTAATTTTATCATCACTTTTGTTAAACAACTCCGAAGGTAATTTGGCTGTTCGCAGCGCTGGATGCACAAGGCCAAGCAGATTAAAAGCCAAGCTATTTTGTCCGCTAAAATAAACCGGAACAACCCGAACCTGAGCCTTCATAATCATTTTTCCAACAACTGGGCTCCACATTTTATCGCTTACCTTCAGGTTGGTCAACTTTAAAGAAGAGACTTCTCCCGCAGGGAAAATTCCAATAGGATGCCCTTCTTGCAGCAAGGTTAAACAACGTTTAATTCCGGCAATGTTTAACCCACTCTTGTTTACATTTTCAAATGGATTAACGGATACAAAATTGTCCTTAAGTGCAGGAATTTGCTGCAATAAAAAGTTGGCCATAATTTTAAAATCAGGCCGAACTTGCGTAATCATTTTTAGCAACATCATGCCATCAATACCACCATAAGGGTGGTTGGCAATCAAAATAAAAGGCTCGCTTTTGGGGATATTATTTAACTCCTCCGAATTGTATTCATAATCAACTTTAAGCTCTTTTAAAATTTCGTCTGCAAATACGGCACCAGTATCTTCCTGGTGATTTGCATACAGCGTATTCACTTTTTCTAGTTTTAAAGCCTTTAATATAAATGGTGCAAGCGCTGAAAGTTTAAGCTTTTGAAGCTTTAGCCCTTTTATAATTGCATCATTGGAAATCAATTTATCTTTAGTCATATGGCGTAAAATTACTCCTACGAAAGTGTTAATGCAACATTATTATCGTGTTAAGTAGGTGTTAATTTAGCATAAAATTAATGCTTTATTTCTATTTTACATCTTGTATTTTTGAATCCATGCAGCAAAACCTATCATTAGACAGCCTATCACAATCAAATAACCTTGAATTACTGGCCTCTCAGGTGGTTGAAGGCTTTATTACCGGGCTACATAAAAGCCCATTTCACGGGTTTTCAGTAGAGTTTGCTGAGCACCGAATTTACAATACAGGGGAAAGTACCCGTCATATTGACTGGAAATTATTTGCCCGCACCGATAAATTATTTGTTAAAAGATACGAGGAAGAAACCAATCTGCGCTGTCAGGTAGTAATAGATACCTCAGGCAGCATGTTTTATCCAGGTGAAGGGTTAAATAAAATAAAATTCAGTGTATATGCCGCTGCTGCACTGA
Organism: Chitinophaga pinensis; assembly: GCA_943372215.1. GTDB lineage: Bacteria > Bacteroidota > Bacteroidia > UKL13-3 > UKL13-3 > UBA6183. The sequence continues at coordinate 122,668 of CALRXU020000006.1, forward strand.
TGCATTTGCTCAGAAAACAGCGTGATGCAAACGGATTAACCTTGTTTGATAACGACATCCATTTCCACAGTGAGTGTAAAGTTTCATTAACGCATTTAAGGTTGCTATTTAGCAGGCTTGAACAGTTACTTCAGGTACCTGCGGTAGCCAAATCATCAAATATTGCGGCAAGTTTACATGAGTTAGCCGATCGGTTGCACAGGCGAAGTTTGGTAATTATTTTCAGCGATATGTTTGGCAGTGGAGAACAAAATGAAGAATTGTTTTCAGCCTTGCAACATTTAAGATACAATAAGCATGAAGTGATTCTGTTTAATGTGCATGATGATAAAACCGAACACCAATTTGATTTTACCAATCGTCCGTATTTGTTTATTGACAGTGAAACAGGGGAGCGGGTAAAATTATTTCCAGCGCAGGTTAAAGAACAGTTTCTAAAAGGGTTAGAGGCCTATAAACAGGAAGTGAAAATTAAATGCGCACAGTATAAAATTGATTATATAGAAGCCAATGTGGGCAACGATTTTAACCAGGTGTTACTGCCATTTTTGATTAAACGCAGCAAAATGGTTTAGCGCAGCTTATTCATGGTGGTAAGGTTCACCTTTAATAATGGTAAATGCTCGATACAATTGCTCAATAAAAATAAGCCGGATTAACTGGTGAGAGAAGGTCATTTTTGACAAGGACAATTGTGCTTGTGCACGCGCATATACTTCTTCACTAAAACCATAAGCACCGCCAATAACAAATACCACATGCGCATGGTGCAGTTGCAGCTTGTTTAAGTAGTCAGCAAAACCAACGGAGTCCATCTCTTTTCCATTTTCATCCAATAAAATCACAAAATCGGTAGGAGCTAGTTTTTTTAAAATAAGTTCCCCTTCATTTTTTTTAATTTGTGGTATGGCTGATGTTTTTAGCTTGGTGGGCAATTCAAACAGGTGGTGTTCAAATTTGCAATAATGTTTAAGCCGTTTGGTAAACTCATCAAACCCTTGCTCAACAAATTTAAAATGTGTTTTGCCCAATTGAAGCAAAGTAACTTTCATAAAACAAAAGTAAATAAAACAGCCCGCATCATTGATGCGGGCTGTTTTAAGGTAATCAATTAGTTTTCGCTTGGATTAACAGGAGGCAAGTCCTTTTTCTTTTTAGGCTCCTTCTTTTTTACCATGGCAATCTTAAGCTCTTCAGCATTGGCTTCTTTGTCATAGTCAATTTCAATAGATGCTCCCTCAGCCGATTCCCCTTTTAACAGTTCTTCTGCCACAGGGTCTTCCACAAAACGTTGAATGGTTCTGGCCAATGGCCTGGCTCCCATATCTGGATCAAAGCCCTTTTCGCTTAGGAAGGTTTTGGCAGCGTCTGTAATTTTAAATGTGAACCCTAACTCTTCTATGCGACTTACCAATTTGCTCAAATTCAAATCCAATATTTTATGGATAGACGCTTGGTCCAATTGATTAAACACAATCACATCATCAATGCGGTTTAAAAACTCAGGAGAGAAAAAGCGTTTTAAAGCATTTTCAATCACAATCTTATTATTGGTATCAGCTTGCGCTTGTTTGGTTGGCGTGCTAAAACCAACACCAGCACCAAACTCTTTCAATTGGCGGCTACCAATATTTGAAGTCATGATAATAATGGTATTCCTGAAGTCAATTTTACGACCTAAACTATCCGTAATAAATCCTTCATCCAATACCTGTAACAAAATATTAAACACATCTGGGTGCGCTTTTTCTATTTCGTCAAGCAACAATACCGCATAAGGTTTTCTGCGTACTTTTTCGGTAAGCTGTCCGCCTTCTTCATAACCAATGTATCCCGGAGGGGCTCCAACCAAGCGGCTAACGGCAAATTTCTCCATGTATTCACTCATGTCAATACGAATCATGGCATCATCCGTATCAAACAAGTAACGCGCCAGCACTTTGGCCATTTCTGTTTTGCCCACACCAGTAGGGCCTAAAAATACAAATGAACCAATAGGCTTGTTCGGGTTTTTTAAACCGGCACGTGTGCGCTGTATGGCTTTGGCTAATTTGGCAATGGCATTTTCTTGGCCAATTACCTTGCCTTGCAAATCCTCAGGCATGGTTAACAATTTAATGCCCTCGCTTTGTCCAATACGTTTTACAGGAACTCCCGTCATCATGGCGATTACTTCTGCAATGTCATTTTCGGTTACCTTGTAGCGTTGTTGTTTCGTCTCATCTTCCCACTTTACTTTTTCGGTTTCCAACTGTTCCAACAAGTGTTTTTCTTTATCGCGCAACTTCGCAGCCTCTTCATACTTCTGGCTTTTTACCACCCTGTTTTTTTCCACTTTAATTTCTTCAATGGCCTTTTCAAGCTCAAGAATATTTGGTGGAACATGAATGTTGCTGATGTGCACACGGGCCCCAGCTTCATCAAGTACGTCAATGGCTTTATCTGGCAAGTGGCGGTCGTTGATGTAGCGGTTGCTTAACTTCACACAAGCCTCTATGGCTGCATCGTCATAAATCACATTGTGGTGATCTTCGTACTTGTTTTTAATGTTCATTAAAATCTGAACAGTTTCTTCGGGCGAGGTTGGGTTTACCAGTACCGACTGAAAACGCCTTTCTAACGCGCCATCCTTTTCAATATATTGGCGGTATTCGTCCAAAGTAGTAGCACCAATGCATTGGATTTCACCGCGAGCCAAAGCAGGTTTAAACATATTGCTGGCATCTAAACTGCCGCTTGCACCACCAGCACCAACAATGGTGTGAATTTCGTCAATAAACAAAATCACATCAGGCGATTTTTCCAACTCATTCATTACCGCTTTCATGCGCTCTTCAAACTGTCCGCGGTATTTGGTACCTGCCACAAGGCTGGCCAAATCAAGCATAATTACCCGTTTGTTAAATAACACACGCGATACTTTGCGTTGCACAATTCTTAGCGCAAGGCCTTCTGCAATAGCAGTTTTACCAACACCCGGTTCTCCAATCAATACCGGATTGTTTTTCTTTCTGCGGCTTAAAATCTGCGAAACACGCTCAATTTCCTTCTCACGTCCAACAATAGGATCCAGTTTTCCATCTTCCGCACTTTTGGTTAAATCCCTTCCGAAATTATCCAATACAGGTGTTTTAGATTTGCTGTCTCCTTTGCGAACAGGCTCTGCGGGTTTGCGGGGCTCTTCGCGGTAAAAATCATCATCAGGCGTGTCTGCACTCATCTCGTTTTTAACATCTGAAATATTGTTTTCAACTGCCGATTTAAAAATATCGTAACTGATACCATACTGTGCCAGTATTTGCGAGGCCAGGTTGTCCTCATCCCGCAATACAGATAGCAATAGGTGTTCCGTTCCAATAATATCGGTTTTAAATATTTTTGCTTCAAGATACGTAATCTTCAATACCTTTTCCGCTTGTTTGGTTAATGGGATATTTACCAGGTTAACATTGTTATTTGCCGTTCCCCTGATAGCGTCCTCAATAGTTTTCTTTAGCCTGATTACATCTACATCAAGGGCTTTTAGTGTGCGAATGGCTTTTCCATCACCTTCGCGAACTAAACCCAACAGCAGGTGTTCTGTGCCAATGTAATCGTGGCCTAAACGAATGGCTTCTTCGCGGCTGTAGGAGATTACATCTTTTACACGTGGTGAAAATTTAGCTTCCATATAATTATTGCTCCAACTTTATTTTAAATGTTGTTGCTACATTCAAATATAATTCCATTTATGATACAACGCAATGTTGGCATAAAAAGGTTTACACATTTATGTTTGGGGGTGTTTTTTTTATAAAATTAGCCGTATTGGCTTAAAAAATGACAAAAGGGAGGGTAAAACCCCCAAAGTAAAAGTGGTGGTTTTGTTGTTTGAGGGAACCTACGACCTTAAAACGCACAAAAAAAGCCAAACACTGGGTTTGGCTTCTTACTTGGTTGCGGAGGCACCCCGATTACTCGGGGGCACCTACGACCTTAATACGCACAAAAAAGCCAAACACTAGGTTTGGCTTCTTACTTGGTTGCGGAGGCAGGACTCGAACCTACGACCTTTGGGTTATGAGCCCAACGAGCTACCACTGCTCCACTCCGCGATGTATCTTTACTTCTTATTGCTAAGATTTGTGGCTTGTCAATCAAATAATGCAACTAAACATTGCTACCTATTTGGGAGTGCAAATATAATACTGTTTCTTTGCAAACCAAATTTTTATGAATCATAAAGCAGGTTTTGTAAGCATCATTGGCAAGCCAAATGTAGGTAAGTCAACGTTAATGAACGCGTTAGTAGGCGAAAAAATTTCCATTATTTCTCCTAAAGTACAAACTACGCGCCATAGAATTATGGGTATTTTAAGCAAACCTGACTTCCAGTTGGTGTTTAGCGATACCCCTGGGATTATAGAACCTAAGTACAAACTGCATGGCAGCATGATGGAATTTGTGAACCAAAGTTTGCAAGATGCGGACGTGGTACTCTTTATTACTGACGAAAGCAGCGACAAACCAGAGGATGAGGCTATTTTTGAACGCCTTAAATTGGTTCAACACCCGCTAATTGTGTTGGTGAATAAAATTGATTTAATAGGTGATAACCAACGTGTTGAACAAAAAATTGCCGAAGTTAAAGCCAAGGTGCCTCATGCCAAGTATGTGATTCCTGTTTCAGCCTTAAATAAATTTGGACTGGATGGAGCCATGAATACCTTGATGCAGTTTATCCCTGAAGGCCCCTCTTTTTATCCTGATGACCAGTTAACAGATAAAAGTGAAAGGTTTGTTGCTTCGGAAATTATTCGGGAGAAAATCATGATGCGCTACAAAGAAGAGATTCCTTACAGTGTGCAGGTTGATGTGGTTGAGTTTAAAGAAGAAGAAAAAATTATCAGAATAAGTGCAGAGATTTATGTGATGCGCGATTCGCAAAAGATTATTTTAATTGGCAAAGGCGGCCTAGCACTAAAAAATGTGGGCATTGCAGCACGCAGAGACCTGGAACGTTTTTTCGATAAACAAGTGTTTTTGCAAACCTTTGTAAAGGTGAAAGAAAATTGGCGCGACAACGATAAATTATTAAAACAGTTCGGGTATACAGAGCAATAAAATAAAAGGAGGAAAATTATGGGAAATATGGTTGCTGTTGTAGGCAGGCCCAATGTGGGTAAATCAACGTTGTTTAACCGTTTGGTTGGGCATCGTAAGGCTATTGTTGATGATTCAAGTGGGGTAACCCGTGATAGGCATTATGGCGAAGTAGAATGGTGCGGCAGAAAATTTAATATTGTGGATACTGGAGGATTTGTACCCAACAGTGATGATGTGTTTGAAACAGCCATCAGAGACCAGGTAAACATTGCCATTAAAGAAGCCGATATTTTATTGTTTATGGTTGATGTAAGCACCGGTATTACTGATTTAGATAGCGAATTTGCCAAGCTATTGCGCAGAACAAAAAAGCTGGTGTATTTGGTGGTAAATAAGGTAGATAATACCAACCGCATGTACGAAGCCAGCGAATTCTATAAATTAGGATTTGAACACTTTTATACCTTATCATCAATTAGTGGTAGTGGAACCGGAGAACTGCTTGATGATATCATCAATAATCTTCAATTGGAGGTGGGTAGCACCATCGAGAATGGAGATGAAGAAATGGATGAAGATGAAAGAACGGCCGAGTACGATGAAAACGGGGACTTGATTGAGAAAGAAGAAACCGAAGAGGTATTGCCAAAAGTGGCTATTGTAGGGAGGCCAAATGTGGGCAAATCATCGCTGGTAAACGCATTGCTGGGTGAAGACAGAAACATTGTAACGGATATTGCAGGAACAACTAGGGATACCATTAACACCCTTTACAATGCTTATGGACATAAATTTTATTTGGTAGATACTGCCGGTATTCGAAAAAAAGCAAAGGTTAGGGAAGATATTGAGTTTTACTCTGTAATGCGTTCAATTAACGCCCTAGAAAATTGTGATGTGGCTGTATTGGTTATTGATGCCACGATTGGCCTGGATGCTCAGGACATGAACTTGGTACACTTGGCCATTACCAATGGCAAGGGCTTAATGATTGTGGTAAATAAATGGGATTTGATTGAAAAGGACCACAAAACAGCAAAAGAATTTGAAGCCGTGATACTGGAGAAACTCAGGCCATTTAATGATGTTCCTGTATTGTTTACATCTGCTATTGAAAAACAACGTATCCATAAGATGGTGGATATTGCGATGACCATATGCCAAAACCGCAAGCGCAGGATTAAAACACATAAGCTCAATGAGGTGATGTTGGAGGTGATTGAACATTATCCACCGCCTTCTATCAAAGGGAAGTTTGTGAAAATCAAATTTGTAATGCAGCTACCAGGCCGTAATCCCAAATTTGCTTTTTTCTGCAACCTGCCACAATATGTAACGGAAAGCTATAAACGCTACCTCGAGAATAAGATCCGTGAAAATTTTGATTTCCATGGTGTTCCGTTGGTAATTTACATGAGAAAGAAATAAAAAAAATTGCAAGTGTCAAAACTAATCGTATATTTGCACCGATTTTTAACAACAAAAAAAATAAACACAATGAAAAAAGTATTATCAATCTTAGCTGCAACAGCTATGTTCGCTATCGTAGCTTGCGGTCCTTCAGCTGAAGAAAAAGCTAAAGCTGCTGAAAAAGCATTACAAGATTCAATTGCACAAGTTGATTCAGCTAACGCTGCAATGATGGAAATGGAAAATGCTGCTGCTGACACTACAGCTACTGCTGACACTACAGCCGCTGCTACTGAAGCTCCTGCTGCTCACTAATTTTTAGTTTGCACTAAAAAACATTGGAGGTTGTTCATTGAGCAACCTCCTTTTTTGTGCCTTCCAGTCAGGTAAGCACGTAAGTTAGAGTACGTTTAGACTGAACGTCTTAAAAAAAGAACAAAAAGATTTTTATTTTGTGTAAAACATCATACTTTTGCACTCCTTAAATAATTAAAACGATGTCAACTAAAAGAACATATCAACCATCGGTACGCAAAAGAAGAAACAAACACGGCTTTAGAGAAAGAATGTCTACTGCGGCTGGTCGTAAGGTGATTAACGCCCGTAGAGCGCATGGTCGTAAGAAATTGACTGTATCGAGCGAGAAACGCCATAAAAAATAAGGAATGCGCTAGGCATGCTTAGCATGTGCGTGGCCTTTTATTTAATTGAGTATGACTACATACACCTTTAAAAAAACGGAAAGGCTTTGCAGCAAAACTTATATTAATAACTTATTTAGTAAAGGAAGCCGTGTAATTACACAGTTTCCTTTTCGTGTTTTATGGCAACAAGTAAACGAGCCTGAATGGAAGTATCCGGCACAAGTACTCATTACAGTTTCTAAACGGAGTTTTAAAAGCGGGGTTGACCGCAATCACATCAAAAGGCAAATCAGGGAATTGTACCGTTTGGATAAACACCAATTGTATGCCACCTTGCATAATAAAGGCCTGCAAATTATCATTTCTATTAATTATTTGGGCAAAAGCAAACTTAAGCATGCGGAAATGAAACCTGCATTTGAAAAACTGCTTCAGAAATGGATTCAGCAACTACAAACCCAAGCTTATGAACAAGATAAGCATTAAGGGAATACTTTCTTTTCCATTTGTGTTGCTTATTAAAGTATACCAGTGGGTAATTTCACCATTACTGCCCAATGCGTGCCGTTATACGCCAACCTGCTCTCAATATGGTATTGAAGCATTGCAAAAGTATGGCATTATTAAAGGAGGGTGGTTAACCCTTAAGCGGGTTGCAAGTTGCCATCCATGGGGTGGGCATGGCCATAACCCAGTACCTTAACCACGATAAATTATACTAACCAGTTAATTTTGCCGTTTATAAAAATAGCTTTAATGCTATATTTCTAATTCCTATATTCGATACATTAAAAAAGCAATTATGAAAAACTTCATGTATAAATTCAGGTGGTATTATTTAATTCTTGCATTAGGTATACTGGGCTTGTTCTCTTTTAATAACGCAAGCACCAATTACTTCGAGATTAGTAAGAACTTGGATATTTTTGCTACCCTTTTTAGAGAAGTGAACACTTACTATGTAGATGATGTGGATGCAGGTAAGTTGATGAAAAAGGCTATTGACGAAATGCTAGAGTCTTTAGACCCTTATACCAATTACATTTCAGAAGCTGAGGCAGAAGATTTTCGTTTTCAAATGACGGGCCAGTACGGTGGTATTGGAAGTATGGTTGGAACCAAAGGCGAGTATATTGTGATTACTGATCCATATGAGGGTTATCCGGCACAAAAATCTGATTTAAGAGCAGGAGATATTTTACTGGAAATTGAGGGGAAAAGTACCAAAGGAAAAAGCACCAGTGATATCAGTAAGTTATTAAAGGGACAACCAGGCACACAGGTGAAAATACTGGTGAAGCGGGAGGGCGAAGGAGAAATCATGAAAACGGTTACCCGTGAAGAAATTCAACTAAAAAATGTTCCTTATTCAGGTATGGTAAGTGAAAATACGGGATATATCAGGTTGGCCTCTTTTACACAAAATGCAGGCAAGGAAGTACACGATGCCATGGTAGAACTGAAAAAAAATCCTGCCTTAAAACAGGTTATTCTGGATGTACGTGGCAACCCGGGTGGGCTGTTGCACGAGTCCATCAATATTGTAAATGTGTTTATTCCAACAGGGCAAGAAGTGGTAAGCACCAAGGGTAAAGTACAAGAGTGGGATAAAAGCTATAAAAGTTTGAACCAACCAGTTGATGTGGAAATTCCATTGGTGGTATTAACCAATAGGGGAAGTGCCAGTGCAAGCGAAATTGTAAGTGGCAGTTTACAAGATTTGGATAGGGCTGTAGTTATAGGACAAAAAACGTTTGGTAAGGGATTGGTGCAAAGTACACGTCCGTTAACCTACAACTCTCAGTTAAAAGTAACCACCGCAAAATATTACACCCCAAGTGGTCGTTGCATTCAAGCGTTAGATTATTCGCATAGGAATGCTGATGGTAGCGTAGGAAATGTTCCGGATAGCTTGAAAAAAGTATTTAAAACAAAGGGTGGCCGTAAGGTTTTTGATGGTGGAGGCGTAGATCCTGATATTGCAACCAAACAAAACACCTACAGCAAAATAGCAGAGAGCCTGGTAAGTAATTACTTAATATTTGATTACGCCACATTATACCGCAGCAAGCATGCCAGCATTGCATCGCCTAAAGAGTTTAAGTTAACAGAGCAAGATTTTGCTGATTTTAAAAATTATATTTCAGGTAAAAAATACGATTACCAAACCGCTACAGAAAAAGCATTGGAAGAGTTTAAGAAAAAGGCAGAAGATGAAAAATATTATGAAGCATTAAAAGGTCAATATGAGCAGTTGAAACAAAATTTAAGTCACGATAAACAAGCTGATTTAGAAAAGAACAAAGCTGAAATCATAGAGTTGTTGGAAGCGGAAATTGCTAAAAGATATTACTTCCAAAAGGCACAATACGAAATGGCCTTTAAACATGATGATGATGTGCAAGAAGCACTGAAACTGTTTGCGAACCAAGAAAGGTATAAAAGTCTATTAGGTAAAAAATAAATAAAGCCCCGCAAGGGGCTTTTTTATTTAACATAAGCCATTAGATTTGTGTGAACAATTTCGCCACCAAACTACTGTGTTAGATACGCTTGATTATGTTATTATTTTTCTCCTAGGTTCAGTGGGTGGTTTCTTGTCTGGTTTTTTAGGTGTCGGTGGAGGTATTGTTTACATTCCCATATTAGATTATTACCTCAGCAAAATGGGCTTGCAAAATGATGATTTGGTAAAAGCCATCCTGGCCAACTCTCTGTTCACCATTATTTTTTCGGGTTCTGTAAGTAGCTATAAACAATACAAAGTAGGGAATTTTTATCCCAAAGAAATTTTGCTTACCGCTATCCCCGGTGTAGTAACGGCTTTAGTTATGACCATGTTGATTAAGGCGGGTACATGGTATAATAAAGAAACCTTTAACGTGGTTTTTGCCTGCATGCTGTTGGTGGTTGCGTTAAGAATGTTGCTGGCAAAACCTCAAACAACAATTGAAACAACACCTGTAAAAGCAATAGGCTATAACGTGACTGGTTTTTTTGCAGGTATAGTTACTGCTATGAGCGGCCTTGGAGGCGGGGTGGTGATGACGCCCATATTTACAGACGTAATGAAACAAGACATTAAAAAAGCAAGCTCTATTTCAAACGGGGTTATTCCTATTTTTGCCATAGCTGTTGGGGTATTAAATTTAAGCAGCTCCTTTCATCAACAGGTAAGTACATGGCAATTGGGGTATATTGTTTTTCCGGTAGTATTGCCTATGATAGCGGCCACATTTGTATTTGCCCCTTTGGGCGTGCGTGCATCGCAGTCAGCACCTCAACAACTGGTACGTGCTATTTTTGCTACGTTTGTAAGCATGGTATTTATTAAAACACTTTATGCAATATTATTTAATTAATTTCTTACCTAAACTCATGTTGTTCGGGTTGTTATGCGCCAACCCGTTGTTGGGTTTTGCACAGGCTAGCATTGATGAAACAGCAATGGAGTTGCGTTTGCGCAAACAAGTACAATTTTTAGCATCAGACCAATTAAAAGGGCGTTTGGTTGGCAGCAAAGGCGAAAAAAAGGCTGCCCGTTATATTGCTGCCTGGTTCAAAAAAAATGGCCTGTTACCCAAAGGCACTGTTGGCTACCTGCAACCATTCTCTGTTAAAAAAAATATCAAGAACCCACATGGCAGTGACGAGGGTTCACAAGCAACTACCATTACCGGAAATAATGTGGTGGGTTACATTGATAACCATGCAAAATATACCGTTGTGATAGGAGCGCATTACGACCATCTTGGTTACAATGAATATGGAAGCAGCACATATCGGCCAACTGACAGCACCGAAAAAGCCATGATACACAACGGAGCAGATGACAATGCCAGCGGCACGGCAGCTTTGATTGAATTATCTGGTTTGTTATCGCAATCAACATACAAGCAGCATAATTATTTATTTATTGCATTTAGTGGTGAGGAGGAAGGGTTATTAGGCAGTAATTATTTTGCCAAACACCCAACCATTGATACAGCAGCCATGGCATACATGATTAACATGGATATGGTTGGACGTTTGGATAGCATTAAGCAATCATTTGCCATTAGCGGAACCGGAACCTCACCCAAATGGGAAAACACCTTAAACAAGGTGAATACGCCATTAAAAGTAAAATACGATCAAGGTGGTACAGGAGCCAGTGACCATACCTCATTCTATTACATCAACATTCCGGCCTTGCATTTTTTTACAGGCACACATTATGATTATCACAAGCCAAGTGATGATGAAGAGAAAATTAACTATAAGGGAATGACTCAGGTAATTACTTATATTTATGCATTGGTGGGATTACTGGATGGAGAAAATAAATTGCCTTTTACACCAACCGCGCAAGACACTATAGAGAAGATAAGCTTTAAAGTAACCTTAGGCATTATGCCGGATTATTTGTTTGATGGCAAAGGGGTAAGAATTGATGGTACTACTCCCGGCAAGCCCGCTGCTAAAGCAAATCTTATGCGAGGCGATATTATTTTAAAATTAGGTGATACCAATACAACAGACATGCAATCCTACATGAAGTGTTTAAAAACCTTTAAAAAAGGAGATACCACTACCATTTTAATCTTGCGAAACGGGGAAGAAAAGACACTGGATATCACATTCTAAAAAGGCAAATGTGTTTCCTTGTTAATGGGAATAATTTTAGCTAGGGTATGCACTTGGTAAAGCCTGCCTGTACTAACGGCTATGCAATTGGTATAAGTACGTAAGGTGTCGAGTTTTTTTAAGATGATTTTGGATTTACCCTGCATTTTAAACAAGTCCCCTTCTTTTAACTCATCCAATGTGGTGTAGTCTTTGTCCTTGTCATAACGCATCAATACCTTTAACAATTTCACATCGGCACTGTGGGAGTATTTGGGGTTCCGCATGTGTCCAATCAATGCAAACTTAATGTCGTTTGGAAAAATATCTTCCGCTTGCATAAATGGCAATAAGTTTTTTCTAAACTCTTCCTTCCATTCTTTGCCATGTCCATCAACCGCATTGCCATATTTTAAATAAGTGGTGTGATGCGCCAACTCATGAATAAATGTAATTAAGAACTCATACAAATTCAGGTTATGGTTAACGGTAATTCGGTTACCCTTTCCCATGGTTGGATGGTAGTCTCCATACCGCCCTTTTCGTTCTACTTCAATGTGCAGGTTTAGTTTGTAATACATCACCAATTCACAGCACAATTCAAGCGCTTTTTCAGGAACATACTTTTTTAATGCTCCCATTAAATTTAGCTTGTGCGTTTGTTGCTGGTCAGTTAATATACCTAGTAAAAGCGAGTGGTTGTTCAATGCGATTAATTAACAAATAATAATTCGTAATTTACCAATTCAAATGTTATTTTTATAAATTAATTAAAAAAGTCAGATGAGTATGAGTGCTGTTAAAATGATTGAAAAAGAAGACATCCCAAATGTGAAGTTTGTGAGTTATGAAGTGTTGAATAGCAAGGAAGACAAAGAAAAGAGGAGGGAGTTGGTTGAAAATGCCATGTTGCTTGGCAACAGCAGCAAAGGCAAAAGTAAAATATTTTTTATGGCGGAAGAAGGACTGCTAGAAGTAGAAACAACCGTATGGGCAGCAAGTGATGACGTGGTTACTTTAAAAGGCGGTGTTATGATTCCGGTGCATTGTATTGAAAAAATAGAATTGCTGTAAGAGGCAGGTCGTAAAACAAAAAAGCTCCTTGCGGAGCCTTTTTGTGTAATCAAAAAAATGAAACCTATAAAACATGGCAACTTGGGGTTGCCGGGTTTCCGTTAAAAATTCAACAACGAAGTTGTTGACTCATCAGCAGGTTTAGTTGCAGCAACATCTTCTTTCTCTGCTTTTTTACCTGTTGTATTCGCTGGGGTATTGGTTTTAGCTTTGGTAAATTCACCTAAACCAAACACATCATACTTATTCTCTTTTAAAAACATGCCCAATGCAATGGCTTGCTTAATGTTATTCACCTCGATGTCTACTTCAAATTCATCAGCAATCATCGGGCGTGGCGTTACGTTAAATACAATTTTTTGATCCATGCAATAATCAAACAACGCGGTGGTTGTTTTTCTTTTCACCAATACGGTTACTTTTTCTTCCATAATTTAATATTTACTGTGTTGATAATGAGTGTGATTTTGTTTAACAGCTTAACGAGGTAAAATTACAGCAATGATAGGGTTTAACCCAACTTTCAATCCGGGAGATACAAACAAAATACAAATGCCAAATCAGGCTTATGCACATTAAGATTAAAATTGTTTATGTTTTGTGGATAAGCACGGGTTTATGCACAAATGCGTTGGATGTTTTGGCTAAATGGTTAAAGCTATGGGTAGAAGTTATTTAAGAATGGTAACGTTACCAATGCTGGTTTTTGAGGCTGTATCCCAGCCGTCATAAGTGATATGGTAAACGTAAACGCCTAATGGAACAGGGTTTCCTGAAAAGTCAAGGGCGTTCCACTTGTTATTTTTATCAGTGGTTTCAAACACCAATTGGCCCCAAGCATTGTAAACGCGGGCATGAAAGTTTTTTACAAATACATCAGCCACCAACCAAGAGTCATTTAAGTTGTCATCATTAGGGGTAAATGCATTGGGTACATAAATAATGGGGTCTTGTATTAGTTCAACCTTATTGGAACGGCTCACTTCAATTATTCCAGGGTGTTTGTAAGGACGGTAAATGGCATTGGCCCTGTAAGTGTATAAGCCAAAATCAGGGTTTAACTTCACATCGCCAGCATTCAACATATTATAATTGTATAACCCCGTTTCCCTAAACTCAGGTATATCATCGTCCTTTCTTACAAGCTGGTACTTAGGAGTATTGTCGTCATTGTACAACAAGTTTTCCCAGGTTAAATAATTCTCAAAAGGTTGGGTTTTGCCCTTTAAGTGAATGGTGCAAAATCGTTCACCAAATGGGCCGTAATTGCCGCAGGTATCCAACATCACCACATAATAGCAATACGATTGTTTATTTACATCTACTTTTTTGTCAATGTAAAAAGTATCCTGTTCATTTTTAAAATCCAGTTCGGTAACAAAGGCACTATCTTTTGTTGAACGTGACCCTTTGTGCAAAAAGTAGCGGGCAAAATCTTTTTCTGGTGTTTTGTTCCAGGTAATTTCCACTTCATCGGCATCATTTACTGTTGCTTTAAAAATGTATTGTTTATCTGGAATGGCCTTGAGTTGATCAAATGTGCCCAATGTATCCGAACTCGGTCCCAGCTCTCCGCAATTGTTTTTGGTTCTTAAAAAATAACGATAATTGGTTGTTGCATAGTTAGGGGTGTTGTTGTCGTTAAAACTTTTGGCCTTATAATTATCTGTACTATCAATGGCTACAAAGGGCTGGTTATTGATACTCCTAAACAAAACAAATGTGTTAAAATTAATGGGGCTTCTGGATGAATCACCAAAATAAATGGTAGTGGCTTTATTCTCTTTAAGCTCCAAGCATAACACATCGCCACTTGGGTAAACAGGCATGTTTAACACATTTACATTAAATATAAATTGAGACGATTTTGGAATGGGGCAGCCATTATCCCGGGCTATTACCTTTATTTGTCGTTTAGTAGCATAATTGTGGTTGCAATTGGTTTGCCAAGTCCAAGAGTAAATAGCAGAGGTGCTATCTTTTTGGTAATTGGGCTGCAAATAAAATGGGCTGGTGCTGTCATTAGAAAATCCGCTATATAGTTCAATGGTATCTAGTTTTTCTTCATCTTTAACCCTTATGCTAAAGGTAACTTTATCTGGCACACGCACATAAATATTACCTCCTGTCATTTTAATATTCTCTTGAAACAACTCAATCTTAGGAGGGTCGTTTCCAATGCATTTAATAACGGTGTATTGCAGTTCCCAATAAGTGGTACCAATAAGCTTTCCATTTCTGTACTCATTAATGCGCATGGCAAAAACAAAAACACCCTCTTCATTGGGGTAAGCCGTAAGCTCCCCTGATTGGGCATCAATGCCCAGTGCAGGACTTCCGGTAATAGGTGCTTGTGCTGAGTATCCTTGCATCCAGGTTATTTTGCTGTAAGGTCCAGGATTATTTACTTGATTATCATCATCACTATTTGGATTATCCTTTGTTAAGGTGCCATTAATAGGAGTTACCACTTCATAACTTAACGAATCGCCATCTGTATCTGTAAAAGCCATATTTAGGCGATAAAAGTTAAATTGGCACAACACCGTAAACGGATTAAATGTAGGTTTGGGAGATGAATTGCGATAACGCGCAGGTGAAGGTATTTCCAGGTAATAAGTGATACCTGCATCTTCTGGTTGTTGAATGTTTTTGATAATATGGTTTCTGCAACACCTTTCCCAGCTTAAGTAGTAGCCATCCATGTTATTGTAAACACTTAAAGGCAATGAAATTATGTCGGTGTATATGGCTCTTTCTGTGCAACCCGGAACCGTTTGCACACATTCTGGTTTGGTAGGGTTGATGGTAGATGCAATAGGATTAAACAACTCAAATTTATCAATAATCTGGTTGGTTTCTTTATCAAAAATACCAACGGAAACTTTTCGGTTAAAGGGTGCTTGACCATTTTCACAATCACGCAACATGGTAAAGGTAAGCCTATAATTATCCCCGCCCAGGTATTGCAAATCAAAGCCTCCGCCCACAATATGCGTGGCGTAAAGCAGGGAGTTGATGCAAATAAATAATATGGTGAGTAGTGGTTTCAATCCATTTTTAATAGTGCCAAATTAGATATTTAAACAGTTAAACCGCAATTAGTTGTGTCATTTTTTTATGAGAAACAAGTAAAAGTATTAAATGGCTAACAAAAAATTGCAGAAACAGTATATAAATAAGGCTTATCATTTTGATACCCAATTGCAAACCTACACGGAGTTTGAGGCGAAGCTGGAATTAATTGAAGAGTAATTTTATTTTCCCATTTTGCTAGGCACTAAAATGATCTTCGCTAACAAACAAAAACAGCCATTGCTTAGCAACGGCTGTTTTTTTGTAGATATAAATGAGTGATGAATTGTGCTTATTTGGCAAAATTAATCGCACGTTTTTCTCGGATTACGGTAATTTTTATCTGACCTGGGTAGGTCATTTCTTTTTGTATTTGTTGGCTCATTTCCAAGGAAATGATATCCGCTTGTTGGTCGCTTACTTTTTCTGATTCAACCATTACACGAAGTTCTCTTCCGGCTTGGATGGCATATGCTTTTTCTACACCGTTATACGAAAGGGCAATGGTTTCTAAATTGCGCAAACGTTTCATGTAGTTTTCACTGTCTTCTCTTCTTGCACCTGGGCGTGATCCAGAAATGGCATCACAGGCTTGTATAATAGGCGATAAGATAGAGGTCATTTCTATTTCATCATGATGGGCGCCAATGGCATTTACCACCTCTGGGTGTTCTTTGTATTTTTCAGCCAGTTTCATCCCCAACAATGCGTGTGGTGTTTCAGCATCATCATCTGGCACTTTGCCAATATCATGCAATAATCCGGCACGTTTAGCCAGTTTCACGTTTAAGCCCAACTCGGCAGCCATGGTGGCGCATAAGTTGGCCACTTCACGGCTATGTTGCAATAAGTTTTGGCCATAACTGCTGCGATAACGCATACGTCCAACCATACGAATCAACTCAGGGTGTAACCCATGTATGCCCAAATCAATACAGGTGCGTTCTCCAATTTCTACAATCTCTTCCTCCAGTTGTTTGCGGGTTTTGGCCACAATCTCTTCAATACGGGCAGGGTGTATGCGGCCATCTTGCACCAAACGGTGTAAACTCAAGCGGGCTATTTCACGTCTAATCGGGTCAAAGCAAGATAAGATAATGGCTTCAGGGGTATCATCTACAATAATTTCAACACCAGTGGCACTTTCCAATGCGCGGATATTTCTTCCTTCACGCCCGATAATACGCCCTTTCATCTCGTCACTGTCAATGTTAAATACAGAAACGGCATTTTCAATAGCATGTTCAGCAGCGGTGCGTTGTATGCTGTTTAGAATTACTTTTTTGGCCTCTCGCCCTGCGGTAAGTTTGGCCTCATCTACAATGTCTTTAATCAGGGTCATAGCCTCTGTGCGGGCTTCTTTGGTTAGGGTTTCAACCAACTGGCTTTTAGCTTCTTGCGCGGTTAATCCGGCAATTTTCTCCAACTGTTTCACTTGGCTGCCAATTTGTTTTTCCAACTCTTCCTTTTTTTGCGACATTACGCTTTGTTGGCGCTCAAGGGTTTGTTTCAATTGGTCAAGTTCAGCATCTTTACGCTGGGTTTGTTCCAGTTTTTGATTAAGTGATTGTTCTTTTTGTTTGATTTTGTTTTCGGCCTGCACCACTTGTTGGTTGCGTTGAGAAACTTCTTTCTCATGTTCTGCTTTTAATTGGAGAAACTTTTCTTTGGCCTCCAGTTGGCGGTTTTTCAGTAACAATTCTCCTTTGTTTTCGGCTTCTTTCAGCATATCTGCTGCTTTTTTGGCGAGCGACTTTTGGTTAACCAGAAACATGGCTCCTGCCCCTGCTCCTAACGCAACCATGGCCACAACAATTACCATTGCAATACTTACCATTCGTTTAACTAATGTTTAAAATGTAATAAAATAAAAAAACTAATGGTTAATAAGCCAGCGCCTGTTTAAACGGGTATCTATTTTAAAAGTGCCTGCACCTCTTGCAATTCGGCTGCAAGGTGTTGCTGCTCCTCAGCTTGTTGTTTTTGCAAAGTCATCAACTGTGTAGTTATTTCTAACACAGTCATGCTTAGCATATCCTGCTGGTCTTTAACATTAAACTGTTCGCCATAGGCTTTTAGTTTATCGTTAATCAGTTTAGCTGCCTGCCGCACCAATTCTTCCTGCTCAGTGGTGTTTACTTTGAGCGGGTAATAGCGGTTGGCTATATTCACTTTTATGGATAGTTCGTTTAACATTAAGCCTATTATTCGCTTAATAACCTAATACACTCATCAATATGTTTAATATAAGCATGGAGTTGTTGTTTTAACGCTTGCTTATATTCATCATCTTGCGGGAGTATCTCAGCAAGTTTAGCGATTTTATTTTGTGTTTGCAGCGTTTCAATGGTATTTTTTTGTTGTGCAAGGTTTAACTGCAATGCTTGATTTGCCTCCTGTATAGCAGCTAATTTGTTTATTAACAACTGCTTATCGTTAATTAGTTGAGCGGTTTGTACCTTTATTTGTTGTAGGGTGAGGCGTATTTTAGGATCCATTACTGCTGTACAAAGTTAGACAAAGCGTTTAGATAATTGGTGTAGCCCCAAACTGCTGGCACATTGTTGTGCACTGCATTGGGAATTCTGTGCGCTTGTTGTTGGTTGCCACCATAGTTTTTGTATACCACTTCACCATGGGTTTTTATGCTTAAAAAGTCATCATTGATGCCATGCATCCACAAAAAGGGCTGTTTCACGGTTTTTATTTTATCGACATTATTAATTTTGGCATTGGTGAAATAGCTGCTAGGCAAGGCCAGCGCGCTTCCATCATTTACCATCACTGCTGAAGATGCAAATGGGGCTTCTAAAATTAGCTTGGAAGGTTGCAGCGTGTAGTTGTTTAAACTGATTTCGCAGGCTGGAGCACTTCCCAAGCTGTATCCATAAACAATCAATCGGGTTGATTGAACGCCTTGGCTTTGTAGCCATTTAAGTGCAGCATCGGTATCAGCATACAGGTTTTTTTCGCTTGATTTTCCTTCGCTCATGCCATAGCCCCTGTAGTCAAACATCAATACACTATAACGTTGTGCGCCTCCAATGTGTGAAAGCAGTTTTGCCCTGTTCCAATAATTGTCCATGTGTTTGGAGTTGCCATGGCAGTATAAAATAACCGTATCCGTGTTGATGGTTTGCAAATTGCCAATGTACACGGCATAAATTTTGGCAGCACCTTCGCTGCTGTACGAGGTAAAACTAACAAGTGTTCTCAGGCTATCAGCTACGGCATATTGCGCAGGCAGGTCCATCAATTCGCGCTCTCCGGTAAAGTTATCAAATTTGTATTCCGTTAATTTTACATTATTAAATAATTGGTCATCCAACCTTAAGCATGCAGCAAGGAGGAAAGGGCAGAGGAAAAAAAGTAACCAGTGTTTTTTCATGGCGTTAAAATTTACGGGTTAAGCCAATATAAACACCAATAGCCCCTTTATTACCAAAGCTTACATAATCAACCACCAGGTTTTGGTTACTTTGGTTGGGGGCCAAATATTTGGTTTCCAGTTGCAGGTTGTATTTTTTGCCGCTCCATTGATGGCCCAAGCCAATACTTGGCAGCCAACGGGTTTGCTGGCTTTCGCCATGGGCGCGCTGGTTTCTTAACTCAAACCAATTGTTTAGGGAGGTGTAAACGAGGTGCTTTTTTTTGCCATAGTTCCAATAGGCATTTATATCCAATTGTGGGTACAGGCTAAATTGGCCTTCCCATTTATCCAGCATTAAATTAGCAATAGGGCTTACGCTCAAGGCTGGTAAATATCCTTTTTGTTTAAGCAGTTGTTGGGTAAAGCCCAAATCGGTTTGAAAAACACCAAATAGTAAGGCAGTGGTGTGTATGGATGCAAATGCAGAAGTGTTTTCTTTTACCCCATAAGCCGCATAAACATTGGTAAGTGGAATGGGAATGGTGGCACTTCCCAGTTGAATAAGTGCTCCTCCAAACCCTGCTCCAACTTGCAGTTCATCCTTTGGCAAGGGTTTTACCAAACGGGTGGCGTTGCATGAGAGTAGTATCATCCCAACAAACAGGCACCATATGATTCGATTCAATTGCATGAGGTAAAGGTAAAATAATATTCAGTTACCTGCATAAAAAAATCCCCGTTCTGGCTGGAACAGGGATTTTCAATAATGATGTAATATTATCTGGCCTCAGCTTGCAAATCTTTCACCACCACCGCTTGGGTGGTCATGTCAGAAATGTCGCCTTTTTCGCCTTTTACAGGGGCATAAACCGTGCATTTAACGGTGTAGTTACCTGGCTTTTTGTACTCATGGCTTTCTTCAGTGCCTGTTGTGCCATCACCGTAATCAAAAGTGGTGCCTGCTGCATGGGCGTTTTCGCTGCAAATTGAACTAAAATAGAACATTTCGCCCACCATTCCTGTGGAGCTTTTTACCCATTTGCCTTCTTTGTCTTGTACTTCTACTTTAAAGCAAGCTTTGGGTTGTTTGCTGCAACTGGTTAAGGCTACCATGCCAGCTGCTACGAACATCATTGCAAGTGTTTTCATTGTATGTTAGGTTTTAAAGTGTGTTTCTTAAATTAAGTATAAACTGCTTTATACGGTAATAAGTGGGGCAAATATAAAACAAATGGCTTTATTTCAAAATAAAAGGGTGAAAAAAGGTATAAATAAACTTGCTTTCTAAAGTGTTTTCCTATAATTAATTGAAAATAAGGGCAGTAAGTTTTTGAATTGGTTATTAATGCCCCAGAAGATGTCATTTTTATTGTTTTCCATTTTGGGGTTCATGGTGTTTGTTTGGAATTGCTTAATATTGAAAGGTTTAATAATATATTATGAGGAAAATAATACTTATTGGTGTGGTGTCTGCTTTGGGCCTAATGGTGCTGGCTTCTTTTGAAAGTTTAAGACATGGTAAAAAAGACGGCACAGAACCTGGTTACACGGGTTCGCCTGGTGATAGTTTAAAAAATTGCACGGCATGCCATGGAGGCAGGGCGGTAACGGTGGATGGATGGATTACCTCAACAATATCTGCCGAAGGGTATACTCCCGGAGCAAGGTACACGATTCAGGCAACCAATGTAGAGATGGGCGCAACCCGTTTTGGGTTTTCTATTTCACCACAGAATATAGCTGGGGATTTGTTGGGTACTATGGTTATTACAGACACGCTTAGGACAAAATTGGTTGGAAACAACAAGTACGCCACTTACCGTGAGGCTGGTGTTGAAGGAAAAGACTCCTTGAGGTGGTGGTTTGATTGGATTGCTCCGGCTGAAGGCACTGGTAATGTTACCTTTTATGGGGCGTTTAACTCAAACCATGAGGGGCATAAAGATGGGGATCAAACTACGCTATCAACCCTAACGGTGAGGGAAAAATGGAAAACGGGTTTAGGTAAAACATTTGGCCAAAGAACGGGTTTTAGTGTGTTTCCAAATCCTGCACAAGCTTTTACTACGGTTATTTTTCATGCAAATTTTTCAGGTAATGCGTTGGTTGATGTAGTTGATATGCAGGGCAAACAATATGCGCATGTTATTGTAACGCAACAAAGTGGTTTGGTGCGCCAACAAATTAATACAGAAAATTTGCCAGCGGGTAATTATCTGGTGCGTTTAATGGCTGATGGCGAGACGGCTGTGCAAAGAATTGTTGTGGCTCATTAATAGCAATGTTGTTGTTTATCAGGATAAGGTAGGCTAAAAGATATTATTGCAAAGAATAAAAGGGATAATGACAGGTATTGTATGGTGGAATTTAACCGTTTACACTTTTGTGTAATGGCTTGCGGGTTGTGTTAACTGGTTTATTGGATGTAGGTGAGTTCAACAATCAATCCATTTAAGGATGTATTGTTATTGTTGGGTATTTGGTAGCCAGATGAAATAATGAGTTTCTTAGTCAGTTTATAAGCACAGCCTACAATTAGGTTACTCAGTTCGGTTCTTCCGGTGATAAAATCAGATTGGAGGTATAGTTTGTCTGCAATGATTTCGTATTCAATGCCAAATTGTAAGCCAATAAGTTTAAAATTAGGGCTAAGTTTTGTTTCTGGGCTAAAATAGTTGTTGTTTCCGGTAAAGAGGCCCGCTATGAGTTTGATGTGTTTAAATTCAAATTTATTGTTCACATAAAAATACCATTCCAAGTCGCGCAGGGGTTTAGGAAAAAGGAGTTGACCACCTAATGCCAAATGGTAGCTGTTTAATTCTACAATTTCTTTTTGTGCATTAAAACCTAGGGATGGAAAAACCGGCTGTTCATTTGCGGAGTTGGAGATAAAGTTTTCTTGCTTTTTATCGTAGGTAACACCAACTATGTTTAACCCAATTTCTGATTTGTTGCCTAGCCCGTAACAAACGGTTGAATTGCTTACAATAGACGGGTTGTATACGTTCAGTTGCTGTTGCGCAAATAGGTGGTGTTTTTGGGTAATGTCGGAACTGGGTACATTAAAAAAATTTTGTTGTGGAAAAGCATATGTGGTGAAAAGAAACAACCCCAAAAAGGAAAACAAGGATTTAATCATCTACTCTATTTTTTCTATGATTGGTATTGGTAATTGGCCATGAATGCATGGCAAATCAATTACATGAAAATAAATGCGTGATTTTGCGGTGTCAAATCTAGTGATTTGTTTTTCGATTGGTTTCATTTGCGCCATTTTTATTTTTGGGCTACTATACTTGCCTATATTGTGTTTAATAGCTGTTTTAATCCAATTGTGTTGAACTAAAACAGCTACTACTAGTGGTGAGTATAATATGTTGATGAAATGCGTATGACCTCATTAACCATTGCAATTGGCGCAAAGTGGTTTAATTCATCAATACAAGAAGCTTACTATTTAGGCTTGTTGCTGCGGCTGGTATAGTTTCTGGTCTATGGAATATCGCCCGCTTCCATTAATGAGTGTAGCCAAAGCAAGGCCAATAAAAAGTAAATGGTATTCATAACCTTCGCCTTTTTGATTGCCAAACCAATTCATAAAAAAGCCATTGTCAATGTGCGAGGTGAAGATGATTCCAATAAACAAAACTATTGTCAATGCGCTCCAAATTCTGCTTGCAAAACCTACCATTAAAGATAACGCGCCTACAAATTCAATAATAATTACCAAAAAACCGATAATCCAAGGTAAGTGTAAAGTTCCTGTGAAGAAACCCATCGTTCCGCTAAATCCATAGCCGCCAAACATTCCAAGCATTTTTTGTGCTCCGTGGGGAAATAGGATTAGTCCAAGTGTAAGCCGTGTTATTAAACCTGTCCAGTCGTTGTTTGTGTTAAATAAGTAGTTTTTCATGTTGTTGTTAGTTGGGTTGTTTAAATTGTTTTGTTATTTCAGCTATTCGTTGTCCGAACAATTCGGCAGTTTCTAGACCTTTGGGTGAGTTTGTACTTTTTGTGGAGTTATCTGAAAGTGTCATTAAGCCTAAATAGCTTGCCAATCCATTTGGTTCTTCCAGTTGTTTGTCATCTTCAAACTTTGGCAGGATGCCAGTTGAAATCCACAGCATGCTGTGCTGGCAAGCAAAAAGTGAAAGTTGCTGAAGGGTATTGAGTTTATCCCCGTTTAAGGTTGATGAGTTGGTAAAGCCTGCGGCAAGTTTATTTTTCCATTTTTGGGCATACCAAAATTTTCCAGTGGCTTCCATAAATAGTTTAAACTCTGCTGAAACAGTTCCCATGTAAGTTGGGCTACCAAACACCAGTGTGTCTGCCTTGTGTAGCAAATCAAAATCGTTTAGGGCCTCTTTGGTGGATAGCAATTTAACATCGGGTAAAATGGTTAACGCACCTTTTTGGATATGTTCAGCAACTATTTTGGTATGCCCATATCCGCTGTGATAAATAATTACAATGTTCATTTTGCTGCTTTGTTAATTGATGGTACAAAGCAACGGATAACGGAATTGATAAAAATTAAAGTAGTTTAATAAATTACTGTTGGGATAATTTTCTGCGAAGCATGCTCAGAAATACAGGTGTAATGCCCAAGTAAGCGGCCACTTGTTTTTGTGGAATCCGTTGTTCAAAAAGCGGATACTTTTGTATAAAATCTAGGTAGCGTTGTTCTGCGGTAAAGGAAAGGTTTTGGTTAATGCGGCTTTGTTGGGCAATGAATGCGTTTTGAATAATCAGCCGAAAAAAGCGTTCAAATTTTGGAACGTTTTGGTAAAGTAAATCCAGGTTAGGTTTAGAAATCTGCAACAATTCAGTGTCTTCTAATGCATCAATATAAAAGTTAGCTGGTGTTGCTGTTAAAAAACTGTACAGGTCGCCTACCCACCATCCTTCAATCCCAAATAGTACAATATGCACTGCCCCATTTTCGTCAATGGTGTAGGTGCGCAGGCAACCTTTCACAATAAAATTTTCGGTTTTGCAAATGTCGCCTTGTTGCAGCAAAAATGTTTTGCGTTTTAGCTTTTTACTTTGAAGCAGGGATACAAAAAAATCTTCTTCAGTTTTAGTCAATTGAATATGTTGGCCAACATGTTGAAGAATAGATTGGGTGTTCATTTGCGTAAAGAGGTGTTTTGTTTTTGTTTGTTACTTAAGGTGTCTTTAAACAACTGAATGGTGTAGTCAAGCAGTCGTTGGTTTCCGTGTGCGCCATGTCCGGGTACAACAACTTTTACATTGGGGTATTTCTTTTTTACTTTTTCCACCGTGCCTGACCAAGCCGCAATGTTGGCATCGCCCAAATAACCTTTGTTGGCATCCAGTTCTTTAATTAAACATCCGCCAAACAACACATTTTCGCTGGGAAAATAACCTACGATGTTGTCTTTGGTATGCCCTTCTCCCAAAAATATTGCAACTATTTTTTCATGTCCAACTGCTAAAACCAGCGAATCGGTGAAGCCATGTTGCGGAACAGTTAACCCATTTTCTCTGGCAAGGGTGATGCTGCTGAAATAAGCAAAAGAAGGGATATTATTTTGATGAAATGCATGTAGTCCACCCAAACAATCATCATGAAAATGGGTGGGGATGATGGCATTTATTTTGCCATGCAGCGTTTGCGTTATCCACGTGATTAATTCTACTGAGCTGCTATCGTTGGTAGGAGTATCGAATATAATCACTTCATTATTGTCTCGCACAATGAGGCCATTACAGGGAACATTTCCAAAATCGGTGGTTTGTTTAAAAGAAGTATGTTTAAAGGTGTTTTCGGTAATTTGGGTTATCACCAAGTTATTGGATTTATAAACTTCTTTAGGAATGAATGTGGTTTGTTGTTGCGAGTTGCAGCTTATGGTGGTAATAATCCATAAAGCCAGTACAGGGGTTTTCATGTTTATCTTTCGATTTAGCTTATGTAAACTTCCTATTGCAATCATCAATATTTACCAAAGAAGTTTGTAATGTCAAAATAAACTTCTTTCTTCTTACCATTTGCTGTAATAATTGTTAATACATCATATATTTTCTTACCTTGAGTTTGAAGTGATTGTGATTTTAATTTGTAACCGGGGTAGTTATTCTTTAGCCAATCATATTCTGCTTTAATACCTTCTCCGCTTTTTTTCTTGTTGATTACAATGGCTTTTTCGTAAGATGATCCATCCTGCCCCGCAGCAATAGATGTACTTTCTGTTTGCGCTTGGTTTGTTGCTTTTTTACTTGTTGAACAAGAGAAAATAAGGCAACTTAGTACAAGGAGGGTTAGTAGTTTTTTCATGCGTGATGTATTTAAATGTACTGTCAATAATACAGCTAATTGTATAAATTTAAAACGGGGTGTTTATCACATGGATTTTGCTTTTTTACGTATTAATTTTAATGTGATTCCTTCACCAGTTAATAACTCAATAGTGTTTTTAGAAGCAGAGAAAAAATGTTGAGATTTCTTGGCTAAGTATAGTGTGTTTTCGACAACGCTATCTAATTTAAAACTTAACCAACTGGTTGAATCATTTTCTAATGTAAGGATTAAGGATGTATCGGTTATAATATATTGTCCCGTTTTTGTTGGCATATGTTCGCTGTTAAATGTAAACAAACCATGTTGGTTAAAGTCAACATAAAAGGGCATTTCAATTCTTGATTCAATCCCATTAAAATTGTCTTTTAAAGGTACATGTATAACACCATGTATAAACTGAATGTTGCAACTGTCAGCATACCACTGACCAATTATGTTTGGGGTGGTATGCTTGTTTTGGTTGGTTAATTTGCAAGCACTTAGCAAGAGTAAAAGTATGATGATGTTTTTTCTGTTGGACATTCTTCAAATCACTTTTGCCTTATTGGAGTTAACGAGTTATCACAGCAAGTTATAACTTTTATTTGACCTTGTTTTCACTAACAAGCTGTTAGCGGAAATTGTGGAGTTTTATAGCATATTATCAGGAGGTAAGGCATAATGCCCTTACCTTTATGCAATATTTTTTTTCTTTGATTTGCTGAGTCTAGCAAAGGGGTAACTCAAGGCTAAAGAAAGTACCAATATGGAAAAAACGCCAACAGCGCTTATTATTCCTCCCTCATGTGTTCCATGAGGAATATCAATAATTTTTCCTGATAAAAACCATACGATGATTATGCTAGTAAAAATTCCCATAGGGAAGATTACGTGATTGATTTTTTTGCCCATAATGATTACCAATGAATGGATTATTGTTTATTGTTGAACTGATATGCTGTAAAGTAAATAGTTAAAACTCAAATTTACAACTTAGTTGAAACCGTTTATGTAATAGTTTAAAAAGGGCATTCGGTTAGCACCAACATTTGCTCCGTTCCCATTAACTAATGATAGTGGGATGCCAACTTTACATCCTAAACAACATCGCTACAATGAGCCTGCTTTCAGATTTTACCAAGTCTGGCTGCCAGTTTGGGTCCAATGCAGTTGTTGCATAACCTGTTTGTGAAGTTACGCCTCCTTTTCCAGCAAAGTAGGGAACGTTTGCATTTCTGTACACAAACTCAAGCCTAAAAGTAATACTTTGGTTGGGCATATAGTCGAAGTTGGTGGAGCAGTCCCAACCAGAAAATTTGTCGCCAGGGTTTGCACTAAAAGGAAATGCGCCTTCTGTTTGTGTGGGGTTGTTGGGATTGGGCAACGGACTGGCTTGTCCTGTTGGGTACAACACCAGATAACGTCCGGGGTTGGTCATGAGGCCACCCCCAACCGTCCAAGCACATTTGTTTTTGGCAAACCAAATTCTGTTGTAAAACATGGCACTGGCAAAATATTGTGCCGGCCCTTGCATACTGTCTCCGTTTTTAAATCCATTCACGCCACCACCTTTTTCAAAACCCAAATCACCAGTTAATGAAAAAGCCATTTTGGTAATACCTTTTGAGGTGAGGTTGTTGTAGTACCTCACCAAAAGGCTGTTGTCTGAGTGAAATCTTTTTCTGCTTGAAATCCCTGCTGCATCTGTTCCATAATAGTTATTGGTTAATAATTTTACCTGGCTGTTGGGCATCCATGTGATGTTTCCTCCAACGCCCGGCATGCGGTTAAATTTTCCGTAGCTCTGCCAACCATTGATAATCCATGGCTCAATTTTTAGGTGGCGTGTTGGGTGAATTTGAATGCGAACACCATTAAAAAACCAAGGGGTGTTGTCAGAGGTAAAGGATGCTTGGTATTCCCAGTTTTCGGCTTGATAAAAGGAGTTTAAACCAATATAAGACATAAAGAGTCCGGCATCGATGTTGATGCCATGCCATTTGCTAAGGTGATACCCAGCATAAGCTTCACTTAAATAGCGGTATACATTGGCCAACTGGTATTGCCCTCTGTAAGGGCTAAAATCATTGCGTGGAACCACTTGCGAGCGTGTGCCAAATTGTGTTATTACTCTTGCCCTAGCTCCTTGGTAATAAAAGTCGCCACCAACATGCAAGGCAGAAAGCTGCACCTCATTATTTCTGGCTAAGGTGGTAGAACCCACTACTGTATTGTCGTTTGGGTCATTGAAGGAATAGGTGTAGTTAACATCAACAAAAATACTTGGTGTAAAATATTTCAGGTCTTTCCAAATGTTGTGGGTTCTTCTGTCGCTTCCATTCTGCCAGCTCATGTCAATGCCTTCAAATGGTTCACCTTTCTGGCTATTTATATTTGGGGAATCAACGGTTAAATGGTTCATTGCTGTGGTGGCAGTTTGGGTCAAACTATCCAGCAGTTCTTTTTTTAACTGGGCAACAATAGCCTGTTTCTCCTGCTGACGAAGTGTTTGTGCTATGGAATGGAAACAAATAAAGATGCCAGCGAATAATAGGATGTTTTTCATTTTTTTAATTGATAAATGCGGTTGATTTTATAAACATGATAAAACTGATCATAAGCCAATAGGTCTGTATCATTGTTAAAATACATATCAATCAACTCATGAAAATTAGTGTCCAGTGGAAATGCTTTTTTAAGGTTTAGTTTGGTAAGTGCGTAAATGGCTGAAGCGCTGTTGGTGCTGAAAAAATAACGGATAATGGGTTCACTTCCTTTAAGAGCAATCGGGGTTGTTAAACAGTACAATAATATCTTTTCAGTTGGGTTAATGATTTGGTAAGTTTTTTTATTGTAGAAGCGATATGGAATATTGTCCTCATCACGGTAACCAAAAATAGAGTCTTTAAGCAGGGTGATTACCGTATCGCTTTTAACAATGGTGATGGTTTGTGTATGGAATACTTCATGTATCTTAAATTTGTATTTTTTGTCTGCTTCTTTGGTAAATGAAAGGATGTGGTTGTCGAAATCGGCAGCGGTTAAATAAACGCCTGTTTGTTGAGCTGAAGCATGTAGCCGCAAGCCAACTAAAAGCACCGTAAAAAGTGACACAAAAGCCCTGATGTGCATACGATAAATGATGGCACAAAGGTCGTTATTGGGGCATCAAGTAATTGTTAAAACCCAATCGGAAAATATCAAGAAAACATAAAGAGGGTTGTTAAACAAAGCGGTAGCCAATGCCACTTTCCGTAAAAATATGTTGTGGTTTATTTGGATTGGTCTCTATTTTTTTGCGCAGTGTTCCAATAAAAACACGTAAGTATTGGGTTTCAGTTTGTGCACCAACGCCCCAAATTTCTTTTAAAATGTATTGGTGTGTTAAAACCCTTCCTTCGTTTTTGGCAAGTAACACCAACAGGTTAAACTCGGTTGCAGTAAGCTTTAAGGCCACATTATTTTTATTGACTATCCTTGCGGCTGCATCTATTTCAATATCATCAAAAACCAATTTAGGGTCACCAATAACGGATTGGTTTCTGCGAATGGCAGAACGAATACGGGCCAGTAGTTCAGCACTTCTAAATGGCTTGGTTAAATAGTCTGTTGCTCCATTGTCTAAAGCGGAAACAATATCTGCCTCGTTGTTTTGTACTGAAAGGATAATAATGGCTTTATTATACCACACCCTCAGTTCTTTTAATACTTCGTGTCCGCTTTTATCGGGTAAACCTATATCCAATAAAATCAATTCTGGTGGGTGATTCGCTGCTAAAACAATACCCGCTTTCCCGGTTTCGGCCTGCCATACTTTATAGTCGTTGCTTTCTAAGGTTATTTCAAGCAGCTTTCTAATGGACAGTTCATCATCAATAATTAAAATTTCAGCCTTACTCATGTTTTAAGTCATTTAAGTACGAAGCTTCAGCAGGAAACTGCACCATAAAGGTTGCTCCTCCATTGGGGTTGTTTGTTACTTGTACCGTTCCGTTGTGGGCCTCTATAAATCCTTTTACAATAGATAGGCCAAGTCCGCTTCCACCTGTTTTAGATTGGGGCAACCTATAAAATTTATCAAATAAAAAGGGCAGTTCGGTTTCGGGTATTCCGTTGCCATTGTCAGCCACACTAATTACACAATTGCCTGATTGTTGCGCGGCAACAATTGTAATGTGTGCGTTTTCCGGGGTATAAAGCAGGGCGTTGTGCAATAAATTTTGCAGCACTTGTTCCATCAAGCCCCTGTCAAATTTGAATAGAGGTAAGTTTTCATCAGGCTCAAAAACAAGGTGTTGTTTGTAGGGAATAGAAATCTTTTGGATTACATCATGAATCAATTCATTGGTGTCGCACCAGTCGTAGTTGGGTTTAAGCATCCCTGTTTCAAGCCTGCTCATGTTCAGCAAATTTTCTACCTGCCTGTTTAAACGCACGCTGGCAATATCAATTTGGCTAAACAACTCGTGTTGGTTGCTTACTGAAATTTTGTCTTTGTTTTCCTTTAAGGTATCAATTGCTCCGATAATGGTTGAAATGGGTGTGCGCAATTCGTGTGAAAGCGAATTTAACAAGGTGTTGTACAATTTTATGGTGTTTTCTTTTTCTTCTTTGTCCCTTGCTTTTGTTTCTTCTTTTCTAATGTTAAATGTTAATACCGCATTTACCAATGCAATAAAAAAGTAGAGCATAAACATGAGCCAATCCTCTGTGTTGTCTATGTGAAAAGTAAGGATAGGCGGAATAAAAAAGAAATTCCAGATTAATGCACTTAAAACGGCTGCGCACAAAACGGGCCAAATATCAAACAGCATGGCTACAATTGAAACAGTTAGCAGCAGGAGCAAGGCCACTGTTTTATAACCAATAATAGGTGAACTGAAATAGCAAGTAACCGCGGTAAGCAGCACCAAGGCAATACCAATAATGTATTGGTTTAGTGGGCTATATTTTCGTGTATTGAACAAGTTCAAAGTGATTAGCTTGTTTATGGCACAAAAATAGGTTTTAAGGCATAAAGATTTTATAAAGAAGTGGAGGCTACTAGGAGTTAGTCGCTTAATCTTTGTTGTCGCTGCCAAGATATTAGCGAGAACGGGGAAATCTGGCATTTACCAAATAGAAAATCGTTAATTGCAAATGTAAACGACCGCATCAATCAATCATTTAAGAGAAACAGAAATGAACGACAATACAAAAAGACTCTCACGACTAACAACAATTTTAACACTATTGCAAACAAAACGACTTTTGACAGCTTCTGAACTGGCCAATAAATTCTCAGTAAGTAACCGGACAATTTATAGGGATATAAGAGCATTAGAAGAAGCGGGGGTGCCAATTTTAACAGAAGAGGGAAAAGGCTACTATTTAATGGAAGGTTATAGAATTCCACCTGTTATGTTCACTGAAAGTGAAGCCAACGCATTAATTACGGCAGAACAGTTCATATTAAAAAATAGAGACACTTCTTTGATAAAAGAATATACAGAAGCAATCAATAAAATAAAAGCTGTTTTACGATACAATACTAAGGAGAAAGTCAACTTGCTTTCAAATAGGGTAGTATTCAGATACAATAAGGACAATAATCAAACCAGCAACTTTTTAGCAGCGTTGCAGTTAGCTTTGACAAGTTTCACTTGTTCTGAAATTGAATATCTTTCAAACGAAAAAAACGAAATTACCAAAAGAATTATTGAACCTTTCGCATTGTACAACACACACGAAAATTGGGTGCTTGTAGCTTTTTGCTTATTAAGAAATGATTTTCGGGCTTTTAGATTAGATAGAATTCAACGTTTAACAATACTCAATAGGCGGTTTGAACCGCATCAGATTACACTTCAAGAATATTTTGAAATGTGTAAAATGTAATTTTTACCCTTGACATAAGGCTGTCACTGCCCCATTTTACTTTTGCATTATTAATTTAAGACAAAAAAATGATAAGGGTAAACAACAATTTTGCAAAAGCAATGGAATTTACAAGTTTCAAGAAGAAAGAAGCTGTAACAGATGATGAATTAACAAGTGCCGTTTTAAAGTTTGAAACGGTAGTAGCTAAACAAAGTGGTGTTATTTTTCACTGTTTAGTTCGAAACTTTAATAATGAATATGCCAATGTTCTCTTTGTAGAAAATATGGAGCACCTGCATTTGTTAAGTAAAGAAATTGCTTCGTTTCCAGAAGCCAAAGACTTTTTTGCATTGCTAGAAATGGACACTGTGAAAATGAATTTCCATGAAATCCTTAAGAATAATTTTAAAATTCCCGAGGGGTTTTCTTGCATTGAGCATGGTACTTTTACACTAAAAGAGGAGTCAACAATTGACTCATTAATAAAGGTGTCTGACGACTTAGAAAAACACTACTTGAGCGCATTTGATAATAACTTGGAGCATTGTGTTGGAAGGGTAAAAGATAAAAAAGTTTCAGAAATTGCGATTGGTAAAACCTATGCAAAAACAAAACAAGAATGTTATGGCTATTATGAAAATCAGTATGGACAATCACTGCTGAATTTAGCAGATTTGACCACCGTAGAACTTGATTTTTGGTATTTAATAGCCTGATAAAAGTAGCTAAGTTTTAAAGAGGCTAAAGTGAGCCCACAGAGGGTTTTTAAATGAACTTCATTCGTGCTTGCATCCGAGTAAAATGAGGATATTATTATTTGACAGGATGCTGTTAGTGTCAACCGTATTTAACATCAACATCATAAAAAATCGCAAATGGAAATTCAACTACAAAAAACAAAACTAAGTGACTTAGAACATTTGTTCGTTTTTCAAACGGATGAAAAGGCGAATTATTTGGCTGCTTTTACGCCCAAAGACCCCAAGGACAAACAAGCTTATCTTGAAAAATGGACAAGAATTGTTGAACGATTAGATATAAATATGCAAACAATATGGATTGACCACAAAGTTGTAGGAAGCATAATAAAATTTGCAATGGAGGGTGATGCTGAAATTTCTTATTGGATTGACCGACAACACTGGGGAAAAGGTATCGCAACCCAAGCGTTGAATGACTTTTTAAAAATGGAAAACACTCGGCCTTTATTTGGGAGAGTAGCGTTTGATAATTATGGCTCACAAAAGGTGCTTGAAAAATGTGGCTTTCAAAGAGTCAGAACAGAAATTGGGTTTGCTAATGCCCGTGAGAAAGAAATAGAAGAATTTGTTTTTCAGCTTACACATTAATGGCATAGAAAAGCCAGTTCAAAGTATAGTGATGACATCACTAGGAAATAAGCTCCACCTGTTTATATTTCTGAGAGACTTAATAATCGCAACTTTTTTGGTGTTTCAGAAACAACAAGGTTTGGTAGGTAACTTTTGTTATTATTCAATACCTATCGTATTTCTATGAGCTTATCATAAAGAAACAAGTGAAGAACAAGGATTTTCCTTGTTCTCACTAACAAGATGCTTGATGGGAATGGGTATTAAACCATTTTCTATTTAAGCCAACATTCCCAAATGAAGCAATAAGCCTCTAGCGGGTGAATGTGTTATCGGTACAAAAGGTTTGAAATTTACTGTTTCAAAATGTTCAAGTTGTTCATAGGCTTCGTAAATCTTTTTTAAATCCATATTCCACTCTTTAGTTAACTGGGCGTTTAATCGGAGAAAAAACATAATATCATTTTCTATCCTTGTTACTTTGTATTCTCTACCAGTGGAGCTATTGAATCTACTTACTTTATAGGCTTTTGCAAGAAATGCAGAAAGGGTAAAGTGTGGTGTTGTTTTCTGGAATTTTTTCGGCATATGCTAATTTATTTTTTATACTACAATGTTATTATAGTTTTCTTTTAAGCCGTCTGAGTATTTCTGGAAGATTTATATTGAAACCATATGTTTCAACTTTTTTTACTGAAACAACCCCTGAGATAATGCTTTCCTCATCTTTTGTGGCTTGATGTTTAATTTCTTCTGATAGCTGATAGTTGGTTAGATTCAAGGATTGAATAGTGGCATCCTTAAGCTGAATAGTAGCTTGTTTCATTTCAATGAGCGTGTTTGCAAAAGCAAGTTGAGACCTTAAATGAAGAATGTTCGCATGAAATTGAGTTATGGCTATATCAGATTGATGTATAGCTAAGTCATTATCTTTTAAACTATTTGGTGCATCCATGTAAATAGCAAGCAGTTCTTTGATATTTTCAATAGCTTCATTCTTATCTTGTGGTATCACTGAAAAAAAAGTTCCTTCTGGAGTGTCTTTTACTTCTGTATTTACAGATATTCCTAAGTCTAATAAAAATTGAGCGAAGTACATCAAGTATTGTTTGCAAGATGTTTTGTAGGCAGGTGGAAAATTAAAATAGGTGGAGTAAACATCCAATGAGTATTGGTTATCCATTTCAGCGATTACTTCATTTATTAAGTTATTTATTAGTGGCATAAACTTCTCTATATATGAGAAAGGAGATTCAGAATCATCAATATCTGTAAATTCTATTGTTAGTAATTCCATATTATCAAATGGGTCTGAATTTATCAATTTAACCTGAGCCTTCTCGCCTAAGAAATTGGAGGTAGTGATTTTTTGATTCAAGAATGATTGAAATTCTTTGATGCTATATAATTTCTTCCAATCATTATATCTAAAGTTTAATATTAGGGATACATTGTTTGCTTTGATACCTAGATTTACCTCTTCAATATTAAATCCAATTGAATCATCTTTTAAATCATCTTCAAGATTATAAGTTGTTTGTACCTCATAGCTGAAATAATAATTTGTACTTATTGCATCATCAATATCATTGAATATAATTTGTTCTATGCTGTTATTAGCTAGTTCCGAGAAAGAGTAGTTTATTAAATAGACAAAATCTTCATAGTTATTAATGTAAAATATATGCCCAGGAAAGAAACTTTTGATACTCTGAAAGAATTTACCATTAATATATATATCAAAATAATGATCTTCTCTTCTTTCTGTGGTTACTACTAACATGGTTTTCGGCTTAATTTAGGTGAAGGATTTATTGTTTTATCTTCTCCAAAGATATATGATATAAAGTTAGTGCAAAGGGATTAGTATTCTTGGTATTATGTTTTAACTGAAAACAATTTGACGTCAGAACGATTTCTCTTAATTGGTCGAATCGTCTGGCAATTTTCATTGTTAGTGTTATTTGTGTTCATTTAGCCACTTTAATGCATCTTTATTTTGAAGTTCAGCAGATTTTCTGATGTAATCAAATGCAAGAGTTTTTTCACCTTTATCAAAGTGTCGTTCTCCCATTGTCAAATACGTTATCCCAATGATTGTTCTCAAAATCCTATTGTCTGGGTTGAGTTGCTTTGATTTGTCATAACAAATGAGAGCAAGTTCAAATTTTTCAGCATCAGCATATTGAGCTCCTATAGCCATCCAAGCACTGTAGCTTCGCCAATCGATGAGGTGTAAGTCTTCTTCCTCTTTAAATGGTTGTTCGTCTCTCAATTGCTTTCCTATACGATAGTTTTCAATTGAATCCTTTGGTAAAGGTTTTTTGGAAGCATCAACAAAATTTTCAAGCAAAATAAACCTTACCGCATTCAAATTATCCGCTACCTTTTTCTTGTCAGGAACTTCATACAAAGCTTTGTTGTAATTGAGATAGTCAAAAGTGAAAAGGATTGCTTTTTTAATTATGTCTTTGGGATATGGAAGGATGCTTTCAGGTTTGTAAACCTTATAATCATTCTCTACTAATATTTTTCCATATCCTGCAATTATTTCCTGACTGAATGGATAGTAGTAAAAGTCATCAAGTTGCCATTTTGGTGGAAATTTAATTTCATTCTCTGTTAGTGTCGAGAGTAAGGAATTTTCTTCAGTTTTTTTCTTCTTGCCAAATATGTCTAGGCTTTCAACTTCTTTTATAGTTTTTAACCAAAGTAGTTGAAGGTTTACTTCTTGTTTCTTTTTCCAGTCGCTTGAAAGAGTTGCTTGCATTAAATCGTCTTCAAGTTTCTTTTTGATCTGGAGATATGGTGAGTTATTCTCTTTCTTAGTCTGAA
Source organism: Chitinophaga pinensis (assembly GCA_943372215.1). Taxonomy (GTDB): domain Bacteria; phylum Bacteroidota; class Bacteroidia; order UKL13-3; family UKL13-3; genus UBA6183. Next base: position 158,260 of record CALRXU020000006.1, read on the forward strand.
AGAACTTTATTAAAAGTCCCGTTGTGATTAGTCCACCGATTATGTAAAGCATTGTCATGATTTGTCCTTCTAATTGTTTTAGCTTTGTCTGTTGTTTCTTACGCTCAGTTCTTAGTTAACACTGTCCACATGCATGACGCATACCTTATTTATTTGATAAATCTCAATTGTAAATATGTTTCGTTTTATTCATTTAATTTTAATTTGTTTAATGGTTTTTGGGTTAAAGTTGCTTGATGTATTCCTCGCATCAAACATAACCCAAACCCCTCATTCAAATCAAGAGTAAAAACCCCTTTTTTTCATAGGGAAAACACTCTTTTTTCTAAAATGGGGTATTTACTTTCCAAAACACCCTTTTTGGGGGTATGAAACCGGAAAAAGATGAAAAGCCTTTTAAAAGCGGGTTAGCTTTTGATAGAAGGAGATAATAGTAATCAACCTCAAACTCATACAATAGGGGCAAACACTTAGGCTTTCAGCCCAAACCATAAAAAAAGCCTTGAGTTGCGTTTATTAACCGCAACTCAAGGCTTAACAGATGCAAACAAACGTTACTTCACCAAATTCACCAAACTCATTTCCAAGCCTTTTTTAAGTAACCCGGTGCGTTTAGGGTTAAACTGGTTTAAGCGCATTAATGCAGAGCGAATAATGATGGACGAATCTTTAAAAATGGCTTCGTCTGTTAACTCAAATTCCTCACTCATGCAATAGGCAAAAGTGCGGGCCATGCCGCAATTGGCAATAAAATCTGGGATAACCGCTACTTGGTCATCAGCATGGTTGCTAATAGGGCCTAAGAAAATTTCCTTATCAGCAAAAGGCACGTTGGCCCCACACGAAATCACGTCCAAATCATTGGCCACCATGGTATCCAATTGCTCCTGGGTAAGCATGCGCGATGCAGCCGCAGGCACAAAAATATCGGCCCCTATGCCCCAAATTTGTTGATTCAAGGTATCGTAAGGAATAAATTCCAGCCCCATTTTTTTGCAGGTATCTTGCGAGAGTTTGTTGCCATCACGTTCAATAAACAATTGCTTGATTTGTTCTTTAGAAAACCCTTGGTTGTTTAACAAGCCACCTTCACGGTCAATAATCCCCACAATCATCACATCCATTTGCGAGAGGTAATAGGCAGCCGCAGCGGCCACATTTCCCCAGCCTTGTATAATGGCACGTTTGTAGGCAAAGTTAGGTCCCCAAAAATCATAGAAATGGCGCACCGCTTCTGCAACGCCCCAACCCGTAATCATATCAGCCACCACATAATGTTTGTTTACATCAGGCGAAAAGCGGGCATCATCCAAGCGTTTAGAAACCCCTTCACGCAAGTTTTTAATCATCCTTGCCTTGCCTTCGGCTGTTGGTTTAAAATGCCCAACCGCAGTCCCTTCCTGCGGGTGCAACAATCCATATTGTTCCGTAATCGGAATCACCTCGTGTATTTCATCCACATTCAAATCGCCACCTGTGCCATAATACGTTTTAAGCAAAGGCATCACAGCTTTGTACCAACGTTCCAATACACCCTTTTTGCGTGGGTCAGCAGGGTCAAAATTAATACCTGATTTTGCCCCACCAATGGGTGGGCCCGAAACGGTAAATTTAATCTCCATGGTTTTGGCTAATGAGGTTACCTCATCTTTGTTTAACCCTTTGCGCATGCGTGTTCCACCTCCGGCACTTCCTCCACGTAATGAGTTAATCACCACCCAGCCTTCCGCTTCAGTTTCACTATCTTTCCATTCGAAAACAATTTCGGGTTGTTTTTCTTCGTATCGTTTAATTAGTTTTTGAACTTGTGTTGACATATGCTGCTAAATAAATTGCGCCCGTTTTTTGGACGGGCGCAATTTACTACTATTCTACTTTATCAAAATGATTTACATCATTGTTTCATAAAACGCACCACTTCGCGGTTACCATTTTGTGGGTTAGAGAGTTGCAGGAAATATTGGCCAGATTGCAAAACGGATAAAGGCAATTCAAGCTCCCCGTTGTTCCAGTTGAGGTTGCTTTGGGTAAACACTGTTCTTCCGCTGATGTCAAACACTTCAATTAAAGAAAAATCAGCACCAGCCTTTTGCTGAACATGCAAGGTGTTTTCAACCAAGGTAGGGTAAATGCGCACAGAAGATAATGCCGAAGCTTCAGTCAATCCGGTAGCAATAATGTCTGTTCCGATTAATAGCTCAAACCTGCCGCTTCCTAAGGTGGCTTTGTTGTTTACATCAACTGTAAATAAATATTCACTGGTGTTTTTAAGATTAACATACACATTGGTAAACTTATCAAACAACAACACCGATTTATCAACAACCAATTGGTCGGCCCCGCTAAACTTAAATACATAAGCACCATTGGCAGTGGTTGCCACATTTAATGCAATGGTATCACCAATGCCATTAAACGGTTTGCAATTTGCCGTTAGCGAAACACCCGCATCAGTTAGGGTTGATATGTTTACTGAGCCACCTAATTTTTCAATATCATACAAGTCAAACTCTTCCGTAGCGTTATCTATGTATTTCACAAAAGCAGCATCACTATTAATAGAGTCCCTGAATAGTTCAAGGCGTAATCCACCAAAATCGCTTGTTTTAAATAAGGCAGTAGGGGCAGTAGTTGATTTAAAGCTTTCTCTAAAAGTAATGGCAGGTGAAGCCGCATTGGCGTGCACAAAAAAAGCAGAACCTGATGGAATAATGCCACCTGAAATATCGCCCACATTGCTACTGGCATTAAACGATTTGTAGTTGTTGGTATTTGGGTCGTAAATAAAAATGGTGGGATCAACATTGGTTAAGTTGGTGCCATCATCAAAAAAGGTATTCCAGTTGTAATGGCACGGGTATGGATTTCCAAGCAAATTCCAACCATCGTTTCCACCGCTTCCGGTGTTGGTAAATGTAATAGGCATTACAATGTCGCCACGGTTCACTGCACCAACTACATTCGCTGTAACTGCATTCTGTGTAGGTTCAGTATCGTTTAAACGGTTGGTATTGCTTCTATCACCACGTATAAATACACGGTAACCTCTTCCCACATCTAATGTGTTGGTAACATTTGTAGCTCCTGTCCATCCCAAGCTACTGCTTCCGCTGGTGGCTTCATTGTAAGAAAATACAGTTGAAGGGTTAGATGTTGTGGCATCAAAACCATTGCTGGCTCCGCCTGTTCCGGTAACAAAAAACTCACCCCTCCAATCATCAATGGTGCTGCTAGATGAAGGGCTACTCATAAACCTAAACCTGCGGGCAACACTTGGAATAAAACGTTGCACGGTAACATTACCCGAGATATAAGAACCCGTTCCGGCAGTGATGCATGCTGTTGCTGTTGCATCAGAAATTAAAGTAAGAAATCCACCGGTGGCTAATGTACCAGCCGTTGGGGTTACAGTAGTGGTTACTTGCACGGCATTACCTAAAGTAATGGTTTGCGAAGCCCTGTTGTAAGTAAAATTGCTTAAGCGGTTGGTTGTGCCGGGGGTGGTTTGATCAAAAAACAAACTTCCTCCCATACTTCCAGTACCTCCAATGGTGATGTTTGATGAACCATTAGCTGTGAAACAATTTGTTCCACTCATTCCACTAACAGAACCATTTAATATAAGCGTATTAGAACCGATTGCTAAAGTGCCTGCTGTAAAACTCAACGCCCCTGAAACGGTAATATTGGCACTTATTGTTTTTGCGCCAACTGCAGTAATTGATAAGTTATTAAAGGTTGTAGAGGTTGCAATTGTTTGTGCAGCTCCACCAAATCTAACCGTTCCCGTACTTGCAACAAAATTACTGCCCGTGCCATTCCATGCACTTACAGATGTAGCGTTCACGTTGATGATGCTGGAGCCTCCATTAAGTGTTCCACTTGTTAATGAAACAATGCCAGTAAAAGTATGCGTGCGTCCGGTTCCTAAGTTTAATGTACCACCACTTCCATTAATGGTTAATGCTCCGCCATTGATGTTTCCTGTAAAGGTGGCCGTACCAGATGTTTTAGTCATAGAAACAGTTCCGGTTGTAGTAAAAGCACCAATATTTTGTGTGGCTGTTCCTTCAATGGTTAGCCCTCCTGAACCACTGGTTACAGTTCCGCTATTTACTAAATCTCCATTTAAAGTAATCAAATTACTACCGGGAGTTAAGGTAGCACCTGAATTAATAGTTAAGGTAGCACCTGCATTAAATGTTTTTGCAGCATTTAGGCTAATTGCACCAGTGCTGGCAATAGTTACACCACCAGTTGCAGTAAAAGGAGTAATCCACTCTTCGTCACTTACCGTGCGAGATGTTGTGGTGCTATATTGCAATGAGGCGGATGCACCATAAGTAACTACACCTGTTGTTACAGTAACGGTTGCTGTTCCTTGCATGGATAGTGTACCATTAACTGTTGGCGTAGTTGCAAATGTTTTTACTCCTGAACCTGACAATGTTAAGTTGTTAAAGGTGAATACGGGGCATGTTTGTGCAGCACCAGAAAAGTTGATCGTACTCGTTCCAATAGTAAAAGTGCCACCCGTTCCGGTAATGGGTGTTGCAGCTGACAAGTTAAGTATGCTGGAACTACAATCTAATGTGCCATTTGTTCGAGTTACTGTTCCGCTAAATGTATGTGTCCTAGATGTACCTAAATTGAGTGTGCCACCAACCCCATTCATGGTTAGCGCAGCCCCACTAAAGTTGCCTGTAAAGGTAGCTGTGCCGCCTGTTTTGGTAACAGATAACGATCCAGTAGTAGTAAGCCCAGCAATATTTTGGGTACCTGTTCCGGTAAGTATAATATTAGCGCTGTTTCCTGTTAATGTTCCTGCGGTTAACACAATGTCACCAGTAATGGTATGCGTTCTGCCTGCACCCAGGTTTAAGGTGCCTCCAGTACCATTTACAGTGATTGTATTTACACTTAAGTTTCCGGTTAAAGTTGCTGTTCCTCCTGTTTTAGTCATGCTAACATTTCCGGTTGTGGTGAAACCGTCTATATTTTGATTGCTTGTACCGCTTAATGTAATATTAGCTGAACTGCCCGTTAATGTACCAGCAGTAACTGTGATATCTCCTGAGATGGTATGTGTAAGTGCTGTTCCTAAATTTAATGTTCCACCTGAGCCATTAACCACTATTCCACCAGCACTTAAATCACTGGTTAGTGTGGCCGTTCCACCAGTTTTAGTTAACGATACCGTTCCGGTTGTTGTAAACCCACTAATATTTTGACTTAATGTTCCTGTAATAACAATTGGGGAACTTCCTAAAACAACCGTTCCATTTCTTGTAAAGCTACCATGAATAGTCAGTTGAAAATTAGCAGAGGTTAGTGTGGCTCCGAGGTTAACAGTCAAGGCTCTGCATACCGCGTCATTTGTTAAAATGGGTTGAGTAGCAATGTTAGGAATTTCAACATCGAGCAACGCTGTTGGTACTCCGTTTGACCAGTTTCCAGCAGTAAACCAATCTGTGGTTGAAGCTCCGGCTGTCCATACGGTAGATGGGTTGTTAAGCGTAATTCTTCCTGCAAATGTACCAAAAAAAGTAGCGTTAATATTGCTTGCTCCTGAACCTGTTCCACCCCAAGTTCCTAAATCTACTTGTGGCACCCCATTCAATGTTATTCCAGTACAAGTGTGTGTGGTGATGCCATTTAAGTCAACAGTACTTCCACTATTAATAATTAACGAAAACGAAATACTTTTTGAAGCATTAAAGGTAATGGTTCCAGCACCAGCAATAACTACTCCGCCAGAACTGGTAAAACTGGCTGGAAACTCATTATTGGTAGTTGTAAACGCAGAAGGTTTGTTGTAAGAAAGTGTGGCTGCCGAACCATAAGTAGGAGCGGTTGATACGGTTGCTGTTCCTTCTAACGAGAGGATACCGTTAACAGTTACCGATGTAGTTGTTTTTACCCCACTTCCACTTAAGGTTAAGTTATTATAGGTGAGTTGACCAACCGTTTGTGCTGCTCCAGAGTAATTTACCGTTCCGGTGCTAGGAGTAAAGGTTCCTCCTGATCCTGAAACAACAGCCCCGCTTCCAGAAAGAGTAAGCGTGCTGGTCCCTCCATTTAATGTTCCACTTGTTCGAGTCCAAGTTCCGGTAAAGGTGTGCACAAGTCCTGTACCTAAATGGAGTGTTCCACCAGAACCATTAATGGTGAGTGCTCCGGCATTCATGTTTCCTGTTAAAGTAGCCGTACCTCCAGTTTTGGTCATGCTTAACGTTCCGGTAATGGTAAATCCGGCAATACTTTGCGTAGCCGTTCCTGAGATGGTTACATTAGATGTGCTTCCTGTTAATGTACCAGCAGTAACCACAATGTCCCCTGTAAAAGTGTGGGTTCTTGCTAAACCAAGATTGAGTGTTCCTCCACTTCCATTTAAGGTTAAGCTTGCCACACTGATATTTCCAGTGAACGTAGCTGTGCCTCCGGTTTTGGTCATAAGCACATTTCCGGTAGTAGTAAATCCGGCTATGCTTTGGGTTCCAGTTCCTGCCAAGGTAACATTAGCTGCGCCAGCTGTGAAAGTTCCTGTTAAATTACCAGATAGTTCAACGGTGGATGAGCCTCCATTTAAGGTACCAACAGTAACCGTAATATTACCAGTAATAACATGACTTAACGAAGTACCCAAATTTAGTGTTCCTCCCGTTCCATTAATGGTTAGTGTATTTACACTTAATGCTCCAGTTAACGTTGCAGTACCTCCGGTTTTGGTTGTAGTTAAATTACCTGTAGTTGTAAATCCGGCAATACTTTGGGTGCTGGTTCCGCTGAGTATAATGTTCGCTGAATTACCTGTTAATGTTCCTGCAGTTAAAGTAATATCACCTGTAATGGTATGCGTTGTTCCTGCACCTAAATTTAATGTACCGCCTGATCCATTTACGGTAATGGTATTTACATTTAGATTGCCGCTTAAGGTAGCCGTACCACCAGTTTTAGTCATGGAGAAATTACCTGTGGTATTTAATGTTGCTATACTTTGTGTTCCGGTTCCTGTTACCACAATGTTAGATGAACTTGCCACCAATGTGCCGGCAGTAATGGTAATGTCGCCAGTAAAAGTATGGGTTAAAGCAGGGCCTAAATTAAGGGTTCCGCCTGTTCCATTTAGTATTAAACTATTGCAACTCAAATTACCTGAGAGAGTAGCTGTACCTCCGGTTTTGGTCATACTTACGTTTCCTGTAGTGGTAAACCCTCCAATGGTTTGGGCGAAAATACCTGTTATCACAATAGGTGAACTGCTTAAGTTGGCTGTGCCATTATTGGTAAAGTTTCCATGAATGGAGAGTTGAAAACCGGCAGATGTTAAAGTGGCCCCACTGTTAATGGTTAAATCACCACTCTCTGAAGCAACTGTTAATGTAGGTTGTGTTGCCACATTTGGGATAAGTACATCTAAAGTTGAAGTGGGTACACCATTGTTCCAGTTTAGTGGGTCCGACCAATCTGTTGATGATCCACCAGACCAGGTGGTCAACTTATTACGATTTTGCAAAGTGCCTGTTGATGTAGACTCAAAAAATACATCGTCAATATTTGCAGCTCCCGATGCCGTACCTCCGTAAAATCCGATAAGTTGCGTAACACCGCCAAGAACCAAACCTCTTGATATACTACTGAAGGTGCTCAAGTTAATCTGCGCTCCGGTGTTGATGGTTAAGTTCTCGCTAATATCTTTTGCTCCGTTAAAAGTTACCACCGTACCTGATCCATTTACAATTACCCCACCACTCGACACAAAAGAAGCAGGAAATTCATTATTGGTGGTGGTTACGGCATTTCCTGTGTTATAACGCAAAGTGGCGTCTCCTCCATAAGTGATCACTGCAGATACAGATGCCGTTCCTTCCAAAGAGAGGATTCCATTTACGGTAACGCCAGTTGTAGTTTTTACACCGCTGCCACTTAACGTGAGGTTATTATAGGTTAATGCCCCAACAGTTTGTGCTGCTCCACTATAGTTAATCGTGCCTGTGCCTGGAGTAAATGTGCCACCTGAGCCACTGATTACCGTGCCATTTAAAGAAAAGGAAATCGTGCTTGAGCCTCCATTTAAAGTACCGTTTGTGCGGGTCCAGGTTCCAGTGAACACATGGGTTAAACCAGTGCCAGCATTTAGTGTACCTCCAGTTCCGTTAATTGTTAAGCCATTGGCGTTAATGTTTCCGTTAAGAGTAGCCACACCGCCTGTTTTTGTCATTGAAATATTTCCTGTGGTAGTGAACCCATCAATGCTTTGTGTTGCTGTACCTGTTATCGTAACGTTAGAGGTATTACCCACTAAAGTTCCATTTGTTACGGTAATGTTTCCGGTAAAAGTATGCGTTCTTGCCGCACCCAAATTAAGTGTACCTCCTAATCCATTTAGGATTAAACTGGCCGCACTGATATTGCCTGTAAAGGTTGCGGTTCCAGCCGTTTTGGTCATGTTTATGTTGCCAGTAGTGGTAAACCCGGAAATGCTTTGAGTTGCCTCTGTTCCTGTAATAGTCATTCCTCCTGCGCCACTGGTTAGTGTACCTGAATTTGAAAAGTTACCTGATGTAGTGATGAGGTTTGCACCAGGTGTTAGTGTGGCTCCTGAGTTAATAGTAAGTGGTACAGCAGCATTAAATATTTTAGCACCGTTTAAACTAATAGCACCTGTACTTGCAATGGTTACTCCACCTGATGCCGTAAATGGTGATACCCATTCTTCATCTGTAACTGTTCTTGCAGTTGTGGTATTATATTGCAGTGATGCACCAGAGCCATATGTTACAACTCCAGTTGTAACCACAACAGTAGCTGTACCTTGTAAGCTGAGGATACCGTTAACGGTTGGTGCTGTTGCAAACGTTTTAACACCAGAGTTGGATAAAGTGAGGTTATTAAAAGTTAATACGGGGCAGGTTTGCGCAGTACCTGAGAAATTCACTGTTCCTGTGTTTGAAGTGAATGTTCCTCCAGAACCAGAAAATACGGTAGCATTGGAGAAGCTGATAGTGCTTGAGCCTCCTTCCAGTGTTCCATTATTACTATTCCATGTTCCGGTAAAAACATGGGAAAGTCCTGTTCCGAGGTTTAATGTTCCACCCACACCATCTATGGTTAAGTTTGCCCCATTTACATTACCTGTTAATGTGGCCACACCACCTGTTTTGTTCATCACCAAGTTTCCAGTTGTGGTAAACCCGGCAATACTTTGTGTAGCCGTTCCAGTTAAATTAAGTTGAGATGAATTGGCGTTTAAAGTTCCGGCCGTAATTGTTAAATTACCCGATATAGAGTGAGAGAATGATGCGCCAAAATTTAACGTACCACCTGATCCATTTAATATGATGCTAGCTGCCGAAATATTGCCAGTAAAGGTTGCAGTGGCAGCCGTTTTGGTCATGGTGATATTTCCAGTAGTGGTTAATCCTGCTATACTTTGGTTAATAATCCCTGCTATTACAATTGGCGAACTACCAAACGTAGCAGTGCCATTTTGCACAAAACTACCATGTATGGTTAGTTGAAAGCTTGCAGAGGTGAGTGTTGCACCTGAATTAATGGTGAGGTTTCTACAAACGGCATCAGCAGTTAAAGTTGGTTGCAATGCAATGTTAGGAATAGTAGCATCCAAGCTTGATGTTGGTACACCATTTGACCAGTTGCCTGCCGTTGACCAGTCTGTTGTTAGGGCACCTGCCGTCCACAAGGTTGCCGAGCTTGATATGGTGATGAATCCTGAAAACGCTCCAAAAAAAGTGGCATTGATGTTGGTTGCTCCAGAGCCTGTTCCGCCATAACTTCCTACAGACTGGGAAACTCCTCCTAACATTAATCCGTTTGCAGTATGGGTGGTAACTCCATTAAAATTAACGGTTGCTCCGGTTTGTATGTTTAAGGTGTAGATGATTATTTTTTGGGCGTTAAAAGTAATGGTTCCTGTGTTGGTGATAATAACACCACCGGTACCCGAAAATGTGGCGGGGAACTCGTTATTGGTAGAGGTAAAAGATGCGGGCTTATTGTATTGCAAAGTAGCATCAGACCCATAAGTTATTGCAGCAGAAACAGTGGCCGTTCCTTCTAAAGAAAGCACTCCGTTCACGGTTACTCCTGTGGTGGTTTTAGTACCGCTTCCACTTAAAGTAAGGTTATTATAAGTGAATGAGCCAATGGTTTGTGCTGTTCCAGAGTAGTTCACTGTACCCGCATTAGGGGTAAAAGTACCACCTGCTCCGCTGATAACTGTACCACCAACAGAGAAGCTAATGGTGCTTGACCCTCCGTTAAGTGTTCCGTTTGTACGTGTCCATGTTCCGGTAAAGGTATGGTTCAAACCAGTACCAAGGTTTAGTGTTCCTCCTGAACCATTTAAGGTGAATGCACCACCATTTACGTTTCCGGTAAAAGTAGCCGTTCCGGCAGTTTTGGTAAGTGTAACTGTTCCTGTGGTTGTAAATGTGCCAATATTTTGTGTGGTTGCAGTTCCAGATATGGTAACACCTCCTGAGCCACTTGTTAATGTTCCTGAGTTAATAAAATCTCCACCAAAGGTGAGTAAATTTGCTCCGGGAGTTAATGTTGCTCCAGAGTTTATGGTAAGGGGAATATTGGCGTTAAAAGTTCTTGCTGCTGTAAGACTAATAGCTCCTGTATTGGAAATGATAACTCCTCCTGTGGCAGCAAAAGGAGTAATCCACTCTTCTGCGCTTGCATTTCTTGCTATTGATGTGTTATATCTTAAAGTGGCATTAGCTCCATAAGTAACTACTCCTGTGGTAACTGTTATGGTAGCATCTCCTTCTAATGTAAGTATGCCATTAACGGTTGGGGTGGTGACAAATGTTTTTACTCCGGAGTTTGCAAGTGTTAAATTATTGTAAGTTACAACCGCACAAGTTTGAGCCGTGCCGTTATAATTTACCGTACCCGTTCCAGCAGTAAATGCTCCTCCAGTGCCTGATACATCACCACCTATATTGAGGGTACTAGAACCCCCTTGTAAAGTACCTGAAGTGCGGGTTAAAGTTCCGGTAATGGTATGGGTTAATCCTGTGCCAAGACTAAGTATTGAGTTAGTTGCACCATTACTTATAGTAAGTGCTGCTGCATTTAGGTTTCCGGTTAAGGTAGCTGTACTGTTATTGCCTTTGCTTGAAGTAAATGTTCCAGTAGTAGTAAAACCTGCTATAGATTGCGTAGTTGTTCCTGTTAGGGTTACATTAGAAGAATTGGCATCCAGGGTTCCATTAGTAATGGTAAGATTTCCGCTGATGGTGTGTATATTTGCAGACCCAAAACTGAGTGTACCGCCAACTCCATTTAAAGTGATGTCTGCACAAGATAAATTGCCAGATAATGTGGCTACTCCTGCTGTTTTAGTCATGGTAACCGTACCTGTTGTGGTAAACCCACTAATGCTTTGGGTGCCTGTTCCTGCCAAAGTTACGCCACCCGTTGTACTGGTAAACGTACCATTTCTGGTGAAATTTCCTCCTAAAGTAAGCAATAGGGTATTGGCCGTTAAACTTGCGCCTGAATTTATGGTTAACGGAACATCAGTATTTAATACCTTAGCGGCATTCATGATAATCACCCCAATATTGGCTATAATTACGCCCCCTGTTCCGGTAAACGGACTCACCCATTCTTCATCACTGGTTGTGCGAGAAGTGGATGTGTTGTATTGCAGGGTGGCATTCGCCCCATAAGTAACTACTCCAGTAGTAACCGTTATAGTGGCCGTACCTTCCATAGATAGTATGCCATTTACAGCGGGGGTGGTGGCAAAAGTTTTAACTCCCGAATTTGAAACAGTAAGGTTGTTATAGGTAAGTGGAGGGCAGGTTTGAGTGGTTCCCGAAAAATTTACCGTTCCGGTGCTGGCAGTAAAAGTCCCCCCTGTTCCGGATGCAACTGTGGCATTACTAAAGTTAATTGTACTTGACGCCCCGTCTAATGTTCCATTGGTACGTGTCCATGTTCCTGTAAAAGTATGTGTTCTGCCAGCTCCTAAACTTAATGTGCCGCCTATTCCATTTATCGTTAAGCCTGCCCCATTAACATTACCCGTAAAAGTAGCGGTACCTCCCGTTTTAATCATGGATACCGTTCCAGTTGTAGTAAAACCTGCAATATTTTGATTTGCCGTGCCGCTTAAGGTCATTCCTCCTGAACCACTGGTTAATGTTCCTAAATTCACAAAGTCGCCTGATATGGTTAGAAGATTGGCTCCAGGAGTTAATACTGCCCCAGTATTAATGGTAAGTGAAACACAAGACACACCTGTGCTTAAAGTAACAACATTTCCCCCTGTTGTAGCAATCACCACATCATCAGTAGAAATTGGAGCAACACCACCTACCCAAGTACTCCCTAAACTCCAGTCGCCACCCGTGGTGGTACTGGTAATGGTAGCTCCAAAGAGTAAGCAAGTATGCAACAAAACGATGGCTAGAAGAATGGTGGATTTTGAAAATAGTCTCATTTGTTGAACGGTTAGATTTTATTAAAAAAAAAGTTTACATCGGTGCTACTATCTAAGGTTGCTCCATGCACATTTTGAGCTGAACCGCTATTGTATTCAAAGCTACCTATTGAGGGTGTAAAAGTCCCTGTGATAAAGGCACATCTTGCATCAACATCAACGGTTAAGGTACTTCCCGAATTGATGAGCACATCATCGGCCGAGCCAAGTTCATCTGACGGGCTCCAGTTCCCGAGAGTGTTCCATGCACCTGAGGTTGGAGTAAATGTTTTTTGGGCATAAGAAACCGTGTTTAAAAACAGGATGATGTATAAACAAACAGATAAGGTCCTCATTTTTGGTTAAAGCTAAATATACGGCAAAATAAACGGATAAGTTTCATATTTGATAATATATACAGCAGGGGTTATCAATAGTTTTTGTACAATGTACACTTTGTTAGAAATTTTTTAGGAAATGGCCCTAAGCCTGCATTATTGCTGGTCGACAAACAGTTAGCTGTTTAAAGTCAGGTATATTTTTAGCAACAACATTAATGTTAAATTAATGGAGAATTGACAAAAGGGGGGGTGTTCTTGCACCTAAACAATAACGGTTCCATACAAACATCCTCCTACATGATCTTTTAATGCCCCGGTTACTGAGCGCAGACAATTGTATTCATTCCTGATTTTTAACACCCCTAGAAATGCGAAGATGAGGGCTTCTTTAAAATCAATAACAAGTTTACTGGGAATTTGTAAGGGTGTTTGGGTGAGTTGTTCAATGCTTTTTATCAAGTGGTGGTTGTAAGTGCCTCCGCCTGTAACCAGCACGGATGAGAATTGATGTTGGTTAATGATGTGTGCAATTTGCCCTGCAATATGTTTATTGAATGTGGCCAGCAAATCTTCCACTGGCAATTGATGGTTGCCAACAATAGGCCAAAACTGTTGCTGCACCCATTCCAATCCCAATGATTTGGCTTGTGTACTTTGGTAATAATCCAGTTGGTTTAAGGCGTGCAACAATTGTTGATGCACTTCACCCGATGCCGCTAATTTTCCACCATCATCAAAGGGTAAACCCAATTGTTGCGCCATCGGATTCATTACAATATTGCATGGGCTAATATCAAAGGCCAAACGTTGTTGCTCGTGGTTAAAACTGATGTTGCTAAATCCACCCAGATTCAGGCAGGCATCAAATGCTTGAAATAACAAGGCATCACCAATGGGAACAAGTGGCGCTCCTTGTCCACCCAACATCACATCTACACTCCTGAAATCGCACACCACGGGAAGATTTGTTTCAGCGTGTATGGCTGCTCCGCTTCCAATTTGAGCAGTAAATCCTTGTTGTGGTTGATGGAAAATGGTGTGACCATGGCTGGCAATTAAATCAACCTGCAACTTGTTTTTGGCAATAAAAGCTTGTGCCAATTGGCCAAGGTATTTCCCCAAAAACACATCCGTTTTTGCATAAGCTAAAGCGGGTTGATGGGGTAATTCGGTTAAACGGGTAATCCAGGTTTGGTTAAAAGGGATGGTTTCTGCCGCAACAATCTGGTAGCTCCAATGGCCTTGTTGCAATGTGAAATGACAGTAAGCCAAATCAACTCCATCCATTGATGTGCCTGACATGATGCCGATAACCCGATATGTTTTGTCCATTCTTCAAATTTAAAATGTTTTGTTTGGGCTGGTAATTAACCTTTGAACAAATTATCTTCCCATTGTTAATTATAGTTAACATACCACTATGAAACCAAACCGTAGAAATTTTTTGCGTCTGGCAGGCTCATCCTTGCTGGTTGCGGGAGCAAATCCGTTGGATGTATTTGCAGAGCAATTACATGTCTCCTTAAAACCTACCCATGATATTGATGAAACTTACTGGCAAATGATTAGGAAGCAGTTTCCCTTAAATAAGGAATTGACGTATTTAAACAATGGCACCATGGGACCATCGCCATACCCTGTAATTAGTGCCACCAATAAGGGTATGCTGTTGGCCGATGAAGAGGCGGATTATGGCGGTTGGGAAGCCACTTGCAAAAAACTGGGTGCATTTGTGGGTGTTGATGGAAGTGAAATTGCTTTAACCAGAAATGTAACAGAGGGCATTAATATCATAAGCAGTGGTTTAAAGTTGAATAAAGGAGACGAGGTGATTTTAACCACCCATGAACATGCAGGCAATGCTTTTCCTTGGTTAAACTTGGCCAAACAAAAAGGGGTGGTGCTGCGCACGTTTAAACCAGCCGCAACGGCTGCCGAGGTGCTGAATCAAATTAATGCGCTTATCAATAAAAAAACACGTGTTATTGGTGTGCCTCATATTTTGTGTACACAAGGACAAATTTTACCCGCCAAAGAAATTAGCAAGCTGGGTAAAGAAAAGGGGCTATTTGTGTTTTTAGATGGGGCGCACGGTCCGGGTATGTTGCCTATTAATTTAAAGGAAATAGGCTGTGACGCTTATGCAAGTTGTTGCCACAAGTGGATGCTGGGTCCTAAGGGAACGGGTTTTTTATACATCAACAAAAGTGCGTTTGATTTGGTGCAACCTGTGTTTGTGGGCGCAGGTAGTGATAATGCCAAATGGACTATGGCTGCTGAGCCACCACAAATGGGCGATTTTGCCGCTGATGCGCATCGGTATTATGCGGGTACTTTTAATGGGGGCTTGTACCGTGGGGTAAATGCCAGTATTGATTTTATTCAAGATATTGGACAACAACACATCACCGATCGGATTTTGGCATTGGGTGCTTATGCACAACAACGGCTTATTGGTTTGGGCGATAAAATAGAAATGCTAACACCAACTGAGCCGCAAAGCAGGGGAGCGGTTATCGGTTTTAGGGTAAAAGGAATAGAAGGCATGGATGTTTACCAAAAGGCGTTAAAGGAAAAAATCCGCATTAGGCAAGTGCATGAGAATGGGTTAAACAGCCTACGTTTATCAACCCATATTTACAACAACACCACTGAAATAAACCGTTTTGTAGAGTTGGTAAAAGGGATGTAATCTTGATAGATTTAATTCCACTTATTTAGTTGGCAATAAAATGCTCATAAAGAGAATAGATGATGTAGCCAATTAAAGAAATCCTAATTGCGAGACTAAAAACAGAATATTCGAGTTGTCCTTTTTCTAAGGTTAATGGTAGAATTTGTTGGGTTGTCCATGTAGGATTTAATTGCATGCCAAATTGATAATGCTTATCATCAAATGTTTCAATTTTTAAAACTTGCCCGCTCCCCAACCATGAATTTATTTTAATTAATTGAGCTTTGGAAATGGAATCAAGCGGGATAACCCATGTGCCACAAATGATTTGTTTGTCAGTTAGCATAACTACTGCTCTTTGTGAAGTGATCCAGTTAGCTCCTCTTTTTATATTTTGGTCTCCACGCGTAATTATACCCTTACTTGCATCAGCACACCATACCCGTTCGCTGGGGTTGCTATTCTCAAATTGTTGTCGAACCTGTTTGGTTCTATACATCAAGTTAACAAGGGTACTTAAAAGTTGATTAATCATCCTAACTAAGCAATTTTAAGTTTGTTATTCATCCACAGTAATGCGTTCTAGCAACTCATTCAGTTGGTCAAAATCTTTTACCCCAACTTGTTCTTCATCTCCTCCGGTAAGGTTAATGGCAAAGGGTTTAAAAGAGTTTAAGGTATTGATAACGGTATCGGTTGAAAGTTCCAGTCCCCAGATAATTTGATAAGTTTCGCAAAGTTTCGCCATTTCAATGCAATCATACTTTTCAGGCAAAGCAGATGCATAAAGGTGAAAGGCATCGCAGTTGTTGGCGTATGCTTTTATTTCAATGGCCAATGTTTCAGGTGTAAACTGATTCACATCTATTTTTTTAATAATGGCTTTGCCTAAAGCGGGCAGTTCATCTGGCAATAACTGGTTGTTCAACTCAATCGCATCTACTTGCAACAACTCGCTAATGTCTTTAATTTCTTCAAATGATTGTGCGCCAAATTCTGCCACAATATTGCTGCCTGTAATCCAGTCCATCATTTCCTTAGCCTTAATAGGGGCAATATAATTTTCGTTGGTGGGGTCAAAACAAAACCCAATGTAATCAATGCCAACTGCAGCGGCATAGCGGGCATCGCTAAGGTTGCTTACTTGGCCTAACTTTACTTTAGTTAAAAACGACATGCCGCGAAGATAATTGGTTTAACAGATATGTTGTTGGTTTGTGCTGGTAAATTGTGCCAGTGTACGTTATATTTACCGCAGTATCAATCGTATTAAACATGGCAACATCAACCAGTCCGCAGTCCACTTTTTTTAATGATGTGTTTGAAGTGGTAAAGCTTATACCCAAGGGCCGTGTAACCAGTTATGGGGCCATAGCCCGTTATTTGGGAGCAGCCAGAAGCAGCCGCACCGTAGGTTATGCCATGAATGCCGCGCATACTTTGCCCGATATACCCGCACAACGGGTAGTGAATAGAAATGGGTTGTTAACCGGAAAACATCACTTTGCTACGCCCACACAAATGCAAGAGTTGCTTGAAGCAGAAGGGGTAAAAGTAGTGGACGACCAAGTGGTTGATTTTAGAAAAATATTTTGGGACCCCATGATAGAACTAACCCTATAACCTTATGCGTATTTATTTAATTAGTGGGTTAGGTGCCGACCAACGGGCATTTAAAAAATTAACGTGGCACAAGCAGGCCGAAGTAATATTTGTGCCGTGGATTAAACCCATAAAAAACGAAACATTAAACTCTTATGCAAGGCGGCTGGCCTTAACCATAGATACTGACTCAGCACCTTATGCGTTGGTGGGATTATCATTTGGTGGCATGTTGGCCAGTGAAATGAACACGTTTTTAAATCCTACTAAAACCATTTTGTTAAGCAGCATTAACAGGTATAACGAATTGTCTTTTTATTACCGCTGGCCGGGTAAATTGGGTTTGCATCATTTGCTGCCAGCTAAGCCAGGCAATCGGGCCAATTTTTTAATCAGTTGGTTGTTTGGTATTGATAACAAAACAGACAAAGCCTTATTAAGCGATGCGCTGGCCAATACCGACCCAGTGTTTTCCCATTGGGCCATTGATGCCATTGTAAAATGGAAGAAAACCACTTTAGATAAAGAAGTCATTCGCTTGCATGGCACAAACGATTATGTTTTGCCAATAACCAATTTTACTCCCGATTACCTAGTGAAACAGGGCGGCCATTTAATGGTGATGAACAAGGCAGAGGAGGTTTCAAGGATATTAAATGAGGTGATGTTTGGGGAGTAGTTATGCCAAACTTTAACTGTTATCAATACTGTTTACACTATTTATACAAATAAGTTAAAAAAATGGTATCTTGTTCCTGTATTTTTTATATTTGAATAATTAAATGGGTAAATACAGGAGTTTTAAACCAGTTTGTTGTAAAAAAGAGTATTTTCCCTATAAAAAAAGGGTATTTCTACTAAACCAAGTAATATAAATGCGGTTGTATTTTTGTAAAAGAAAGATGTAACCGCCTTATCAAGCATATATTAGGGAGTCAATTTTTTGCCTAAGTATGATTGCTGAGAGTATATACCTTTAAACAAATTTTAAATGAAAGTAGATAACATTAAACTTTTTTTTGTCATCGGTTTCGCATCACTGTTTCTATCTAATTGCGGCAATGACGACCCCTGTGAAGGGGTTACCACTCGCATTTATACGGAAACGTTAAGTCAGTTTGAACTAGATAAAGTGCCATATACAGGATTTGATACCCTGTATTTCTTAAACAAGGAGGGTGATACCTGCATTACAAAAGGAACGGGGAAGAAATATTTTGTGGAACAACGAGAATCATTAAACATGCCGGGTTGCCCGCCATCTAGCATCACCAAATCTAACGCCTATAAAATTGAATTTGTTCCCATTAAAGGCAATCTGGCTTTTGATTTTATTATGAGTAAAAAAGAAAGCTGTATTTCTGTAATTCATAAATTCAACACCAGATCTAATGAGCCTTATTTTAAGCTTGCTCTCTACCTTATTGGACAGGTGAGTACTACAGAGCAAAACTATACTGATACAATGATGATTAATAATCAAAAATATGGTCGAGTATATAAGATGTCCGTTAAACAATTCAATGCTAATCTTGAAGACTCCAGCTATAAGGCATATGCAAATCAAAGCCACGGTGTGTTGCACTTATCCAGTGTAAAAGACAACATGTCGTTTTCAATCATTAAAAAACCTTAAGCAATAATCGATGAAAGCATTTATTAACCCCATATTAGGCACAGTAAAAATAATTTCACGCAGGTGTAAACTTATAATGGCCATAGGTTTAGCCGCCTTCACCTTAATAAATTGCGGCAATGACGACCCCTGTGGTAAGGATGCAGAAACTCTCTATTATTATGAAACGTTAAGTCAGTTTGAACTAGATAAAGTGCCTTATACAGGATTTGATACCTTGTATTTCTTAAACAAGGAGGGTGATACCTGCATTACAAAAGGAACTGGTAAGCAGTTTTTTGTAGAACAACGGGAGTCATTAAATATGCCGGGTTGCCCGCCATCTAGCATCACCAAATCCAATGCTTATAAAATTGAATTTGTTCCCATTAAAGGCAACCTGGCCTTTGATTTTATTATGAGTAAACAGACTAGGTGTGTGAAAGTCATTCATAAATTAAATACACGGGCTAATGAACCTTATTTTGAAGTAGAACTTAACCAACTTGGGCAAATAAGTTCAACAGGACAATATTACACAGATACCATGGTGATTAATAAACAAAAGTATGGTAGGGTGTATCAAGCTATTGTTATTCAATTTAATGTTACTCTTAAAGACTCAACCTATAAATCATACATTAACCAAAGCCATGGCGTATTGCACCTATCCAGTGTAAAAGACAATATGTCGTTTTCAATCATTAAAAAACCTTAAATAACATTTGTGAAAACATTTACTCACTCCATATTAGGCACAGTAAAAATAATTTTACGCAGGTGTAAACTTATAATGGCCATAGGTTTAGCCGCCTTCACCTTAATAAATTGTGGCAATGACGATCCCTGTGAAGGGGTTACCACTCGCATTTATACGGAAACGTTAAGTCAGTTTGAACTAGATAAAGTGCCATATACAGGATTTGATACCTTGTTTTTTTTAAACAAAGAGGGTGATACTTGCATTACAAAAGGAACGGGGAAGAAATATTTTGTGGAACAACGAGAATCATTAAACATGCCAGGTTGCCCGCCATCTAGCATCACCAAATCCAATGCTTATAAAATTGAATTTGTTCCCATTAAAGGCAATCTGGCCTTTGATTTTATAATGAGTAAAAAGAGCAGTAGCGTTAAGGTTATTCACAAATTCAATACACGGGCTAATGAACCTTACTTTGAGCGCCAACTCTATCTACTTGGGCAACAAAGCACAACAAAGGAAATTTACACAGATACCATGGTGATTAATAGCCAAAAGTATGGTCGGGTATATCTGGCAAATGTTAATCAATCAGATGTGTATCTTGGTGATACTTCCTATAAATCATACATCAACCAAAGCCACGGTGTGTTGCACCTATCCAGTGTAAAAGACAACATGTCGTTTTCAATCATTAAAAAACCTTAAGCAATAATCTATGAAAGCATTTATCAACCCCATATTAGGCACAGTAAAAATAATTTTACGTAGGTGTAAACTTGTAATGGCCATAGGTTTAGCCGCCTTCACCTTAACAAATTGCGGCAATGACGACCCCTGTGGTAAGGATGCAGAAACGTTATATTACTATGAAACACTAAGTGATTTTGAATTAAACAAAGCTCCCTATACAGGATTTGATACCTTATATTTTTTAAACAAAGAGGGTGATACCTGCATTACAAAAGGAACGGGGAAGAAATATTTTGTGGAACAACGAGAATCATTAAACATGCCAGGTTGCCCGCCATCTAGCATCACCAAATCAAATGCTTATAAAATTGAATTTGTTCCCATTAAAGGCAATCTGGCCTTTGATTTTATTATGAGTAAACAGACTGGGAGTGTTAAGGTTATTCATAAATTCAATACACGCGCTAATGAACCGTACTTTGAAGTTGCTTTTTATCTTCTTGGACAAATAAGTTCAACAGGACAATATTACACTGATACCATGGTGATTAATAACCAAAAGTACGGTAGGGTGTATCAAGCTATTGTTATTCAATTTAATGTTACTCTTAAAGACTCAACCTATAAATCATACATCAACCAAAGTCATGGCGTATTGCACTTATCCAGTGTAAAAGACAACATGTCGTTTTCAATCATTAAAAAACCTTAAGCAATAATCTATGAAGCAATTTTCTATTTATGTATTGATTGTAGCCTTATCAATACCAACAATTCATGCACAAAACTTGTGTGATGGGCACGAAAAACCAAATGCAGGCATACCCAAAGAATTGAATCGGGGTAGGCTTAAGCGGGAAGGGGCCTTGTATGGTAACCCTTACACCTTAATGGATAGAAAAAAGTATCCCAATCCAAATGATGGATTTAGGGCAATAAGAAATAATCTTAAGAATGTAGACAATCGTAAATTACAAGATGTTTATAAATCCATATTGGCCGAGGCCAGCAAATCCTTATCCAGCGTATTGGCAGCGGCCGAAAGTGGAGATTTTAAACATGCCAAAAGCATAAAGCCGAGTCCCTTGGCCATTTGGGCCAAATACAATGCATTTGTGTTTGTAATTGGGTTGGATAGCAATTTTAATGAGTTGGCTGCAACCAGTGCCAAACGTTTGCAATACCAAACCAATGCCTTAGAAGCTTTTAGAAACATGAATTGCCGCGTATATGGCAAGGATTTAAAAAGCATCCTCACGAAGAGTCCCGTGTTGCAGTATTTGGTAATGCCCACTGCCTTTTTACACGATTGGTTGGATGTAAATGAAAGGCTACAAGGCAGGGCCTTGGAATTAATTATGTATTGTGAGGCATACGATTGGTTAAAAGCAGCCGCCCAAGAAGATAGTTTGGCAGCGGCTAATGTAGCCGCATTACCACCCTATGATTGGGATAGAAATGGCAGCAAGTGTCTGCCAAGGGATAACCTGCGTTTGTTTGCCCGTAATTTTTTTATTGCAGCAGATGGATGGTTTGGCACTATTGAAAGCCCAAGATCATGGAAAAAAAGCAGGGGTATTATTGCGGCTTCTGCTATTGGCACAGCCGCAATAGTGTTAAATGATGCAGGAGTAGAAGCAAATGTTGTTAAGGCATTATTTAGTTGGGTGCGACCGGCTCCTAATTATAGCCCCAATAATTGGCATAAGTTAGGAGAAAAATGTTGGGAAAATTTGTTAGAAGGCAAACACGTGTGGCCTTGGAAAGATGTGCCACAAACCAATGGTGATGGGACAGCAGGATACGCAGAAGGGCCAGGCTTTTTTAATTATGCCATGGGGGCGATGTTGCCATACGCCAGAACGTATGAAAATTGGCTTGGTCATAATAATGACCAAAACAACATTATTTATAACATGCAAAAATGGCAAGAAAATATAAGTCTGAGTAATGGTTCTATGCCAACGTATGATGATACCGATGTAAATGATGGTTCTGTAGGAGGTTTGTATGGCAAATTTGATATTGTTTTTAAGAAATACTATAAAGGTGATGGCTTGGAGGTGGATTTTGTTGCCCTGCTATCAAACACTAGAGAAATAATAAAACCTGACGAGTTAAGCGTATTGGCAGGTTCTGGAAATGCAACTTTCAGAAGCACGGATGGAGACGGAAGTAAGCATTATTGCCAATTTTTATTTGAACCCAAACAAGCCTATGATTACCGGGGAGATATTAATGAACAAATATATCATGAACATGATGATTATGGCTCGTTTATGGTAGCTGCGGATGACGAATGGCTTATTATTGACCCTGCATTTATTGGTACATACCACACCAAGTTTATCGGTATGGCTGGTTACCACAATATTGCCATGGCCAAGGCTAATACGGGAGTAGCAATAGGTATTGCTAAAACTGGCGCATTGCGGAGTACTAGAAAAAACGGAATGACCTTAGAAATGACGTTGGAAAAAGGTAAAGTACTTTCAGGTGAAACACAACGCTCCGACAGTAAAATTGAAAGAAGTATTGATTTGTTTAACACCAAAGGCAGGGTGTATTACATGGTTTATGATAAATTAAATTTAGACAATTCTAGTGGCTTATTTACGGATAACGAGCTGGATTTATTTGAAGGGATAAAAATGTTTGTTAATGGCAATGGGAGTAATCAAGCAGGAGAAACTAGTTTTATACAAACAGATGCCCCCAATAGCACCATCCCAAGTGCAACGGGAAGAATATTCAAATGGTATCATCCATGCTCTTCCAGCAGAAATACATGGGGGGTTATGGCACAAGCAGCGGGCATGGCTCGTGGTGGTTCTTTAGGGGTATCATCAGTATTTGGAGATCGTGATGCCAATGTTGGTTTCCAAGACTTAACTTTTCATGGTAGTGGAAATGATATTATAACTAATAAAAGAGATGACCAGGCATTTGAGGTGGAAGAAATTGATTTGTTACCGATTTTTGGTGAAGAAAACAAATCTGAACCACTTGGAACGCATTGCAGGATGCAAGTAACGCAAGCAACAGAAAAAACAGTACTTCAAACATTAATATTACCCTATAAGTGTTCATTTCCTAATTATCCGAATATTACACGAGTAGAAGACCTTGATTATGTTTCTACCACCATAGGATTTCTTTCTCCAAATGATACTGTTATTCAGTATTTTGGAAGGGCGAAAAGGCCATCAGCTACTGTGTTAGATTCCGTGCGTGATTTTCACCTGTCTCGTTATGAATTGGATTCAACTGAAATTACCAATCCGTTTAACATTTCAGGCAATACTAAAATGCTAAAATCATTTTCAGAACGGGTTTTTATGTCTCGATCTGATTTTGTCATGCATCGTTTGGGTGCATGCGCACCATCGTATATTGCCTTTCAGCAAGCAGAATTAATAAATGGTTCTTTTCTGAGTTATGACGATAGTATTTTTATTAAATCGAATCAGCTTGTGAGTATCAAGTATGCCTATACTGGAAAATTCAAATATTCAGGAAGTATTCAATCAGAGTCGGGTGCAACGGTAACCTTACGCATGCCAGATTTGCAAGATGGATATTTAATGAAGTGCATGCAAGGAGAAACTGAAATTCCTTCTACACATGCATATGTTTCAGGCAATGATAGTGTGCAATTGATTATTATTAATTTCCCTTCAGGTGGCATTGATTTTACGTTAGAGTTGGCTGATCCTTGCCAAGCTGATTGCTTTTTCCCACCCACCAACGAGCCTATTGATACCTTGTATGTTTTTGACACAGGAAGTAAAGAAACATTGGGCCATGATTTAGACATTATACAACCAAGCGGAGAATTGCAGATTACCAACGGCAGCAAAATGAGCATTTGTTCCGATTTTGTATTCACCAATAAAGATATCTTAAAACTGTTTGCCTTAGATGCGGAGAATTCAACCATCTACGAAAATCCGATGGATGGCATAGGCACCATAAGCACCCCTGTGCGTGATAGAATAGCCACCAAACGAAGCATGATTATTGTAAACAACAAAGCCGCATTGGTATTGGATAGTGGTAGTTTTACCCATGTGGGTGATAACAGCACCATATTGGTATTAAAAGGAGGCACATTATTAATACGTAAAGGGGCAATTGTAGAAATTGGCGGTAATGAAGTGAAAAGCCCCAAAGCTTTCGGTGAAATTATTGCCGAAGAGGGGGCATATGTGTGTATTGAAGATAGCAGTGACATCTACGTTTTTGCGGATACCCCAACCGTTGATACCACAGATAACAATGTGTTTTTTGTGCGCTTAACAGGTAGCTTACCTACAGTTGCCGGAACCAACCCTGATGCGGGCATGGGCAAATTTACCTACAACCCTGTTACCAAAGTAACGGGCATTTATGCCAACAGCAATTGTATTCCTTTTTGTGATTTAAAAACCTACCGCCCATTACATGGTGTTAATAATAGGGATTTTGGTTGGTGTAACTTTAGTACACCTGTTGCTCGATTAGTATTTCCAACGCTTACGTGTGCCAATGTGCCCATTTTGTTAAAAGAATACACCGTACTAAACGAAACTTACTACAAACTGGATATTTACAATAGTCAGGGATTGTTTTATACCAGACAATCCACTACCGATTCGCCAAGATTTAACACCCTAATGTTGCCGTCATTAAGAGAGGCAGGTAGTTATAGTATTAATTTTGACGTGAGTAATGATTGTGCGGAAACGGATAACTTAAGCAAAACCATCAGCATTGCCCCTAAACCAGTGGCAGCATTTACAGCTAGTGCAACAGGTTGTGAGGGCATGGGTACTATTACAGCCAACGGGTCAGTCTCAGGTGCACCAACTACTCTTGTAAAACACCTATGGTTTGTGCAGCGTTTAGATAGTGTGTATCAAGATACGCTTGGTGGTATTTTGCCCGATGATTACACCCAAGAATGGGCTAGAGATACCCTAACAGAGGTGGATAGTAATTTTACCTTCCCTGGATTTTATTGGAAAGGTGGTTACCGTTATTTGGTAGGATTAACGGTATATGGAGTTTGCTCAGATAGTACCGTAATGGATACCGTGCATATACCTCTTGGTGTAGATATTTTACGCGACAGTTTAAAAATATATCCAAACGTACCAAGTTATGCCAGTATACAAATTAAAACCAAAGGAAATGGATATAGCAGCTTTAGCTGGAGTCCTACAACAGGGTTAACCAACAGCAATACCCTAAACCCAACGGCCAGCCCAACGGTTACCACCAAATATACCCTTACAGCTGTAAACGGAAGTTGCACGGTAAAAGATTCCGTAGTGGTAAAGGTAATAGATTGCGCTATTGCTGGCTACGACAAAACCATTTGTAAAGGAGATACTACTTTTATTGGTTATGTACCGATGGGATGTGAGCCGAATTCAACCTGTTACAATTCAGTGTACTACTGTATGCCTCAGATGTTATGGAAAGAGGATAGCACGTTGGCAAACGTAAATGCATTAGGTACTAGTGTTTGGCCGTCTGTTACCACTACCTATACTATTTATGCCCTGATGGAACAATTTAACGGAGGAGATGAACCACCACCTACACCAATATATGACACTGTGGAGTTTGACCAAATTACTGTATATGTAGATACCTTGCCAGGGACTTTTTATGGTATCAATTACCAAGCAGATTCCACCGTGTATTTTAGCAACTATACCCAAGCCATTAACGGAGCAACTTACTTGTGGATATTTGGAGATGGAGACAGCAGCACTGCTATCAACCCCATACACACCTTCCCTGCATTTGATACCAGCTACGTGGTATGCTTACAAGCTACCAATGCTTGCGGTATGAGGCAATCCTGCGATACCGTTTGGGTTGATAGCAACAGTTTAAGTTTGTATTCTTTTGGTAAACGTGGCAATGATACAGGCAACCCTACATGGTTAGATGATACCCGCCCTAACGAAACTCCTGTAAAGTTGAGTAATAAAAATATGTTAGGTAATAATCGGCCTAATCCATTTGATAAAACTACTGAGATAGATTATGAACTTGTGCAAAATCATACCTCAGCAAGGTTAGTTGTTACCAATATTCTTGGTCAAACTATTCAGGATATTATGCTTCCTAGCATACAGGGTACGGTTGTTATCTCCATGGACAATATAAACAGTGGTGTTTACTATTATGCGTTAGTGGTGGATGGTTTAGTTGTATCTCATAAAATGATGATGTTGAGATAGTGTGTGTTTTGTGAAAATCAAAATAGCAGAGGTGGTTAAAAGTACTTCTAGCCACCTCTGCTTTCCCTATTTAAACTGCGGTATTGTATGGCTTCTGCAAGATGTTCATTTTTTACCTCGTCACTTCCATCCAAATCGGCAAGGGTGGGGATTTTTATTTTCGTTTAAATTGTTAACTGGTTTTTACCTATATTGTATTGAAATCATTCCTATATGAAATATTACCATTATAATTTTCACGATTTATTTTGCTCATCAAAAGATGGCAACTATCAGTTTAATATTTTTTCCGAATTTATTATTCAATTGCTGATTGGTGAATATTTGGAGTATAAAACTGGAATTGCTAAATATACTCAAGCCAATGGCAAAGAAGGGTTAAGCCTAGATAAAGGCAAAATTTTGAACCATATTATCTCTTGGTATAAAAGTAATGTAAGGTTTGTAATACCATCATAGACCTTAAAGAGCAATCAAAATGTTAATTGCAGTACTTTGAAAGATTGACGTATGGAACATTCTGCCGAAATAA
Source organism: Chitinophaga pinensis (assembly GCA_943372215.1). Classification (GTDB taxonomy): domain Bacteria; phylum Bacteroidota; class Bacteroidia; order UKL13-3; family UKL13-3; genus UBA6183. The sequence continues at coordinate 185,116 of CALRXU020000006.1, forward strand.
ATAACGTATATGCTCTTACAATTGATGACCATCCGATCCACATTTCTAAAGCTCGAAGTGGACGTAAGGGTTATTATTGTATGGGATGTAAAAGAGAAATGCAAGCTGTCCTATCTCAAATAGCAAATCGGGCTTCTTATTTTCGACATGATCCAAAAGCAGTCAAGAATGGGCAGAAATGCACCTATTCCGATGAAACTTATCGCCATAAATTGGCAAAGGACATTCTTCAGATAACAAAACAAATAAGAGTTTCAGCAGTCTATAAATATCCACCGAAAGGAGTTTCAGGTAAAGCAATCCTTATTAAGAAGTCAGAAACCATTCAGGCTTATAAAGTTAGGAATGAACTGTCTTTTTATGAGGATGAAAATGGAATTGTAAAATGGGGTAGAAATCCTGATTTATTAGGCAAGTTTTTACTAATTAAACCAGACGTAACATTTTTTGATTTACAAAACCAACCTATCCTTCTAATAGAAATAGTTGCCACACATAAGATTAATACTGAAAAATTCTTAAGAATTAAGCGTTTAGGAATAGACACCGTTCAAATTACTATTCCAAAAGATTCACCACAAGAAATAGAAAGAACTTTTTCAATAACCGATAGAACCACATGGGTCTATAATAATTTTCAAGAAAATGCAGAATACATACCAACTTCCGACACAGATTCAGAGGGAATATCATTTACTGATGAAATCCCAACAGAGCTTTTTCAAGAATCTTTCGCATGCAGATCGTCTCAAGTTAAGAACCTTATACGCTCAATTGAACGATGTCTGGAATCAAAACCATATAGAGAAACTGAATCGGCAATTAGATCAGAAATACTCAGAGTTACGGAAAATACAAAACGAGAGCAAGAACGATTACTCGAATTTGAAGACAGCTATAGAGCAGCGTGTGAAGGAAGAACTGGAAATCGCAGAGAAGAGCTTAGAAGAGAGCAAGAAAAAATTGACGAACAATACTCCAATCTGGAAAGAAGATATATTAACAAGGCAGCAGAGCTTACAAAGGAAGAAAGACTCTTTAAGTCAGGACGAGGAGCAAGCCTTGAATCAATTAACAATAGAAGAAACGTCATTATCTCAAAGCGAGTCACAATTGAAGAACAAACAGAAAAAATTGAAAGAGAAATTATCTCAGCAGACTCCGCTATTGGAAGAGTTAGAAAGCAAATCGTTGCACAACCAGAAGATCTTAGAAAATCTGAAGGAAGAGTTAGAGAATGGGCTAAAAATATGGAGGAATCTGAAAAATCAGAAATTGACAGCATTGGAAAAGAAAAAAGTGGAATACCAGAACAACTTGAGAGAGATAGAAGAGAACTTGAAGCCCGATATGCTGAAATACGAAGAGAAATTACTGGGAGAGCTAATGAAGGAAGCATTGGAAAAGATGAATTTTCCAGAAAGCTCAAAAAAGTTCATGAAGCTATTGCATTATTCTCAAGTCTCGAAGACGCTAGAGTCAATCAAAGCAGAATCATTCGCGCGAAGGAATGCTTTGACTCGGATGCTTACAAGGATTGGATTGAGCGAGAAAAAATTCTTTGAGCTAATGGATAAATATGATAGGTCATAAAAATATACTTATTTAAATGATTTCATCAATGCATAAATTAGCATCTTTGAATTAAATTCATTGATTTTACCTTTAAAAGCTCATTGCTTCTGGTTACTATTTTTTATTTAGATATGGATATGCTTTATGATTTTTAAATATTTGATTTTAGAGGTTTGTTAAACGTAACTTATAACTATTTGAATTAACTATATATTGTAGTGTAATTATTATTTTGTAACTATATTTATATGGCAAAGAAAAAAATAAACCCTATTACTTAGATTACCGATTTCTAATCTTTACTATTCTAATTATAGCCTTATCAATGATGATAGTGTGGGTAATGGAATTAGGTTAATTTTCCAAGGTGATTTCTTAAATCATAGAGTGAGGTAGGACTTTAAACCTGCTCGTTGAATTCTTACTAACTTTTTGTTAATAGATAAAACCAATTTGGTATTTATGAAAAATTGAATATATTTTTGTGTAATATTTTTTTAAGATGAAAAAGTTTGCACTATTAATAGGGAGTCCTTTAACTCAAGATCATAAACGATATATTCCAGAAGTATCAATTGATATAAAAAGATATATGGATTATTTGATGTCTTCCGCTGGTGGTGGTTGGAAGAGGGAAGAAATTGCATGGTTACCTAATCCAAGTTCACGCACATTGAAGTTTTGGTTGAATAGATGTATCGGTAAAGACTTGGTTCAAATTGTCTTTTCAGGTCATGGTGATGCTGAATATATCCAAATTAACAATCATGAGTTTTTGCATATAAATAGCCTCCTTAGTATTAGGTGTAATCGTCAGATAGTAATATTAGACTCTTGTAGGAAATTTCGTAAATATAACCCTTTAGAGGGGCTTGGGTATGGAGATTTTTTTACACGAAATTTCGGGCTTGATTATACAGATATTCAGACTGCGCGTGATCTGTACAATCATTATATTGAAAACTCAAAATTTGGAAAAATATTAATCACTGCTTGTGCAGAAGATGAGTATTCATATAGCACCCCCAATATTGGAGGACATTATTCTCTTTCGTTATTAAAGGCATTAATGAACTGGTATGAAAGTGGGCAAGGTATGATTCTGACGGCATCAGATGCATTTGATTATTCAATAACTATCCTCGATCAAGATTATGGTGATACCAATTATTTTCAGAATCCCGAGGGATACGTTTGGGAAGATGGTTTGTACATTCCAATCGCAGTTAATCCAAGGGTATATAGAAAGCATTATGGTACATAAAATTCCCCATCATTTCTGAGAAAAACTGCTAATTAATGTTAAGTATTAAGATGTTTCATATGTCTTAATGAAGTATACAGATGTATGAACATATATAATTAAATTGGTTAGATTAATGAGATACAGTAAATTAGCGTTATAATGTTCAGGAAATAGGTTTAGTAAAGTCAAATTTAGTCAGGGACGTATTATCAAGTTCGCTCCCACCCCAACTTTCCCTATTCAAGCTGCGGTACTGTATGGCTTCTGCCAGATGCCCGAAGCCCATTATCTCGTTTCATGCCCCTAAAAAGGGTGTTTTAGAAAGTAAATACCCCCTTTTAGAAAAAAGTGGGTTTCCCCTATTGTTTAAAAGAATGGTTTGGAATAGGTTTGAGTAAAGGAAATTTAACCATGCCAAAGTTTAGCCGTGTGTGCCCATTTAGCCTAATCAGACCCGTTTATACTCATATAGCAAAACTTCGCTTATCGGGTCAATAGGAAGGGGATTGGCGCAGGTGTTATTCTTCAATTTGCTAGTTAGCGGTCAGCTTAAAAAAACCGTAGACAAACAAGTAACACTTAAACAACAATAAAAAACAAAACGTATGACAACAATCAAACTTCTCTTAAAATGGCTTTACGGAATCAGCTTTGCCGTTTCTGGACTTGTGTTAATGTTCTCGACTTCCTTTATCGGTGGACTACTCCTTATTATTGGTGGATTTGTTTTACTTCCACCGACATTAAAAATGATTGAAGAGGAAATTGGAAAACCTTTAACAAGACCCGTTAAGTATTTCACAGTTATCGGGACAATTTTCATTGGTGTGATATTTATCGCTAACAATCAAGTTGACAAGGAAAATGAAACCAATAAACAAGAACAAGAAGCATTTGAAAGATTACCGCAACACGTTAAGGATAGCATTAACTTTGTTAAAGCACAACAAGACAGTTTAGACAACATAAAAAGAGAGGTTGAAAGACTTGTTAGCGAAAAGAAAAATAGAAAAGAAAAAGTTGAAAAACAATTTAGCTCTTGGGACGGCTCACATCTTGGACTAACAAGTATTATAAAGAGAAGTATGAATGATCCCGACAGTTATGAACACATAGAAACAAGATTTAGAGATGACGGCAATTCAATCTTTGTAATTACAGAGTTTAGGGGAAAGAACGCATTTGGCGGTAAAGTTAAAAATACAGTTTCTGCACGTGTTGACTTTGAAGGAAATGTAATTGAAATAATTAGCCAAAATTGGTAAGCTTGACTAAGATTAAGATTGAAAGCCAAACCACTAACAAGCGTTTGGTAAAAATGTGAATTCAGTGTTTAAATAAAACTTCATGTCAGGTTCATTGCTGTAAGAAAGTGTCCTTCATAAGCCCAACCACTCTTGCCTGCAGAATATTATTGACTAGCTAAAAGTAACACTTTAGCAACAACAGAATAACTTAATATCTTTTGAAAAATGAACATCATTCAAACAATTTTACTGGCGATTATTATTGCTTCATTGACAAATTGCACCAATACTCCAACTGCTGAAAAAGTGACAACTGACCAAAATGAAATTTTAGACCAAGCTGAGATACCTCAAAGAATATATTTAACAAATTTTACAGAAAAGGATGTGGCAAGATTTACCATGTCTTCAATCATGGGACAACCTTCAAAGAAAATTAAAGTACAAAAAGAAAATGGATTGTATTTTGTTTCTTATGTTAGGAAGTCAGACTCAAAACAGTTCGAATACAAAATTCGAATTGATGATAATAAAATTGTCTGGGCTAACATAGATGGACGTTGGCGAGATTCGGAATATGACGAGAGAATTAGTTTTGAAGAGGATGGAGATAAATTAAAAATTACACAAACCTTTAGTGACGGATCCTCTTATGTTAAAGTGTTTAAAAAAGAAGATTAAGGGTGAACCACTAACACAAAAAACAAACCCAGTTCACGCGCATACCGCAAGCATGACAAGTCTTATTATACATTTGCCAAAGGTACAATCCATAACTATTTCTAAAGATTTTATCTAGGTTGCAGAGCGTAGGTCAACAACAACTTCTTAAACGAACCTAATGAATCGGGTGAGTTTCGTTGACTTGATGTTAATGATTTTTAAGCCTTCGCCAGTTACCCGCCCCAACTTTCCCTATTCAAGCTGCGGTATTGCATGGCTTCTGCCAGATATTCAATTTTTACCTCATCACTGCCATCCAAATCGGCTATGGCTAGGGATGCGTGCTGTTAACATAGTAACGGAGATTGTATTTTATGTTCAGCAGCATTTGGGCAATGCATAAAAGGTGATTTCCTTCTTCAACTTAAATGGCTGATTTGGTTTAATAGGCCCGCGTAAGCACGGGTTTTATTAAAATACATTCCTGTAAAAATAAAAACATAAAAGAGTATTTACCCTAAATAGCTTGGTGAGTTTCTCCCTTTTAATCTAGTATTAATGCCCTATTAATGTGGTGGGTTTACCCTTTAAAAAAAGGGTATTTATTTGCGAAAAAAAGGGTATTTCCCTATGTGTTAATTACAAAATAGCTTTTTACATTTGGGTGTGCTTAACTGATCAATAAGCATATTGTGTGTAAGCCTGTATAAGCAGTATTTTTCTATTGACAAGTCCGTTGTTCAAATTGCTGTAAGTTTAGGTGAATGCCCAATTCAGTTCTTAAGAACTAACTAAACTATTTTTTAATTAAACAACTAAACATCATGAAAAATTCTAACACAAAAAAGCTGCGTAAAATTTTCGCAGTAACAAGTTTATCCCTTCTATCTGGTTTGGGAGTTCTAGCACAAAATTCATCTGCTGATATTGATGCCATTCCTATAGGTGGTGCAAACAGTTGTGCATTTGGTTGGCAATCCTTGTTTAACAACAATTCAAATGACAATGCCGCTTTTGGATTTAACTCATTATGGGGAAATCAACAGGGAAACTATAACTCTGGCTTTGGCTCTAATGCATTGTATGGCAATAAGACGGGGTCAAACAACGCTACCCTTGGCGCATATTCATTATTTAATGCCAACAATGCCAATAACAACTCTGGCTTTGGAGCGTATGCCATGTTTTCAAATACAACTGGTTCAAGCAACACGGCTGGTGGTTATCAGGCATTGTATACCAACAATGTTGGGTCTGGTCTCACTGCTTTTGGCAATCAATCCATGTATTCTAACACCACAGGAACTGAAAATACTGCTTTGGGTAACCTAAGCTTGTACGCCAACACCATTGGTTGGAGAAATACAGCTGTTGGGCATATGGCTTTAACGGCCAATACCAGTGGATATGAAAATACGGCAGTGGGCGAGTGGGCCTTGTTAAGTAATACTTCCGGAAATGACAATACTGCAATTGGATTATGGACAATGTTTTCAAATACAACGGGGTATTATAATGCAGCCATCGGTTATGGCGCTTTGGCATACAATACCACAGGCCAACATAATGCAGGAATGGGAACCCTTTCACTCAGAAGTAATACTACAGGGCAGCTCAATGCCGCTTGTGGTACTAGTGCCTTGTTCAATAATGTTACAGGTAATTGCAATTCAGCCTTAGGTAACGGAGCAGACGTTGCTGCCAATAATCTGACCAATGCTACTGCTATTGGTTGCGGAGCGGTGGTAAATGCCAGCAATAAAATTAGGTTGGGTGATGCGGCTGTTACCGTAGTAGAAGGTCCTGTTGCTTATACCATTTCTGATGGAAGGTTTAAAACAGATGTAAAAGAAGAAGATGTAAAAGGGTTGGCCTTCATCAATAAATTACGTCCGGTGGTTTATAATTTTGAGTGCAAAAAGTTTCAGGAGTTTATTACACAGGATATGCCTGATAGCATACGCAACGCGCATTTAGATAAAGATTTTGGCCCAGGTACAGTAATTCGCCAAAGTGGTTTTATTGCGCAAGAAGTAGAAAAAGCGGCCATGGATGCAGGATACAATTTTAATGGGGTACATAAACCAGAAAGTGCCAGCGATAATTACAGCTTAGCTTACGGCCAATTTGTAGTGCCATTGGTAAAAGGCATGCAAGAGCAACAACAAATGATAGAAGCACAAAAACAAACCATTGATAAACTTCAACAACAACTAAATGAAGTGATGGTGTTATTAAGCCAAACTGGTAAAGTAACACAAGAAGGAACAACCCAAAAAGTGGAGCTAACCGATAAAAATGCGGTGGTGTTAAACCAAAATGTGCCTAACCCATTTGCTGAAAGCACCGTGATTACTTACCAAATTCCTGGCGAGTTTAGCAAAGCACAAATTTTATTTACCTCGGTTGATGGCAACATCATTAAAGTGGTTGATATTAAAGAAAAAGGCAAAGGAACACTAAATGTATATGCCAATGATTTAACCAATGGGTTGTATAAATACACCTTGGTTGTTGATGGTAAAACCATTGATACAAAAAGCCTAATTAAAAATTAAGAAACAAGCCTCTACTCAACGGCCAAAGCCCGCAGATTTATCTGCGGGCTTTGGCCGTTATAATTATAGTATTAGAAGAGCTATTTCCCTCACCCGCCCCAACTTTCTCTGTCTAAGCTGCGGTACGGTATGGCTTCTGCCAGATGCTCAATTTTTACTTCTTCGCAATTTCCCCAAATACCAATGTTGACAGAGGTTTTAGTTATTGAATTTTAATGATCTTTTTAAATTCTATCCGCTGTCCGTCAACCACCTTTAATATATAAACTCCAGCAGGTTGGTCGGTTAAATCAATTTCATAATAAGGCGCTTGAGAATAAGTTATATGTTCAATTTGATTTCCGGAACTGTTGTAAATCATTAACATCGGGTGTTTTTGATTTGCTTTATAATGAATGGTGAATTTACCTAAAGTTGGATTGGGATAAATGGTTAATGCTTGAGACAAATTTATGATATTGGTTACACTGCTATTGGTCCAAAGGTATGCAACTGAAGAGTCAGAGAAACATTGGTTTTGGTTACTTGCAATTACCTGATAGTTACCATTGAGTTGAGGAAGGTAAGTGTTGTTGGTATCACCTTGTAATAATTGTCCGTTAAAGTACCATTGGTTTCTGATTGCAGCAGATGAAACAAGTTGATTCCCGTTTCGGCTGATAATCGGAGTAGCAGGCAGGTTAAACACATTTACCACAACATTACCTGAAAGATTAGAGCAACGGTTGGAATCAACAACAAGCAGTGATATACTTCCACCAGTTTTTACGCTTAGTTTATTCAGGCTATCATTAGGCAATGGGGTTCCATTAAATCTCCACTGGTAGATTAGTTTTGGCCCTATTGGAGCAATAAGGACAGTGCTATCTCCTTCACAAAACGCTGTTGGCTTAGTTGCTGTTATTTGAGCTGCTGGTTTTGCTAAAAATGTAATCAGCGTGTCGTTTGATTTGCTGCTGCATAAATTACTGTCGGTAATTGTTACACTATATCTTCCGGTTGTTAAAATCCATTTATCAAATAGGGAATCTTTTATCAATAAAACATTGTTGTGCTTCCATGTGTAGATGTATTTTATGCCCTTATTGGCATTTAATAAAACACTGTCGCCTGCGCAAGCGGTATTTTTGGATATTGTTAATGTAGCAGATGGAAGAGCGTTTACTATAATGTCAACATCAGCAGAGGTATTGTAGCAGTTGTTTGAATCGGTTTGTTTTAAGGAGTATCTTCCACTTGTTTTTACAATAAGCTTGTTGAGTGTGTCATTACTTAAATTCAAACCGTCAAATGTCCATTGGTAAGAAAGTTTTTGCCCTAAATTTCCAATGAGTATCGAACTATCTCCTGCACAAATTTTTGTGCCATTCAATACCGAAATACTTGGATTGGGTTTATTTACCTGAACAATAGCATAAGAAGGTGTCATTGCTGTACATAAATTGCTATCGGTTACCAAAACGGAGTAGAAGCCTGTAGCTTTTATTACCTTATTAAAAAGTGTGTCAAAGGGAAGGGGCAGATTGTTTAAGTGCCATTTGTATTGAATGTTCTTGCTGCTATCTAGCGATAATATTATACTGTCTCCTGGGCATAAATAAGGTGAACGAGATGCCTTTAAGGCCATTGTTGGAAGTGGGTGTACCTTAATATTGGTATCACGCGAAGTTACACTACATCCTTTGCTTGAAGCAACCAGGGCGTATTGCCCACCAGCTTTCACAACAAGATTTGTCTTTGTTGCATCTTTTATAAGCGAGTCATTCATCTTCCATTGATAAGTTAACGTTGGGTTGGGAGCAGATATTTGCAAGGTTAAACTATCATTTAAGCAAAAAGCCATCTTGGCATTATTGCTACTTATAATAGGCATAGACAATTCTGGATAAACTACCATATTGTCTAATGGAGTAAAACTGGTATCAACAGGATTTGTAGAAATAACCCTCACTTTGTATCCCTTTCCCGGTGGCAATGATGGGGGTAACTTGCCTTTGATGGTATTGGTGTATGTGGCAGTTAAACTCCCAATGGGTTGTGGCAAAGAGAATACCCCCAAGGAATCTGAAAGTTGGATATTGAATTGATTACCGATTTGAAATGTTTTATTTGAAATCGTTAAACGGATGTCAATAGAATCGCCTTGGCAATAATTTGTATTGTCAAAATCTGCGATAAATGTTGGAGTTGTATTTTTGAGTAAATAAATGGTAGTGTCTATTCTTACAATCAAGTCTGGCTTTTTATCGAAATCAGCATCAAACACATCAAGCAGTTTAGCACTGGTAAGCTGTCCAGTTAAGTCTACCCTAACTGGAGAGGATTGAAATGAAACCTGATTAACTGAAGAAGTGTTTTTGTAAATAAAAATCGAAGTGCTATTTGCCATAACGAGGTCGGGTTTCCCATCTCCGTTATAATCGGCTATTTTTAAAGCTACAATGCCAGATCGATTAATATCCGCCAACTGGATAAACGAAATATTTCCAGGTACACTTGTGTTTTGCAATATTCTAACCGCATTGGTAGATGCTTCTGAATAGATAAGGTCGGCTTTCCCGTCATCGTTTAAGTCTGCATTTTGCACACTTGGAGAAGTGTAAATTGAAACAGGAAAATTATAGATTGAATTTAAAAATGGAAGGATAGTTGAAGCTCCTTTCGGTGCAGTGTTTTTGAATACATTTTTTTCAGTAACCAAATCGGGAATGGTATCACCATCAATATCAACCATGGTAACATAGATTGGAACAAACGAAGGCGAATTAATTGTAGTTGACTTGGAGTATAAGTAATCAGCAGCGGTATTTTTTTTGAAGATAACCAAATTTGGTCCGTTTGATTGGTGGGCCACAATCTCTGCAATACCATCCCTGTTGAGGTCTCCGGCACAAGAAGAAAGGTTTGGAACAGTAGAGTTGGAGATGGGGTGGTAATTGGTGTAGCCAATAAATGGGGTGTTAAAATAGCCACTTTGGTTATTGGTAAAAGCGTAGTCAAGATAAAAGGTATTAACAGGATTTGCCCTTGCATAAGCCATGTCTAGCAATCCATCTCCATTTAAATCAAGAATATTCCCTGTTAAGTAGGTCTTAGGATATGTCTGATAAATGCTAAACGAATCAATAAATGGGTTGTAGTAATATTTAAAAGCCCCTCCCGATTGGCTTAATAACTCTTTTATTCCGTCTCCATCAATATCCGCAAGCTTTGTATTGCTTCCAAAGGTGGATGAACTTCCTAGCTTTTTCGGAGTTGCAGAAATACAAGTGGAGTCAAGAACGGCAGAAGAACGGAAAGTAGGAGTAAAAAAACGCTTGGTTTTAAAACTTAGATTATTGCAAGACAAGCTAAGGTTATCGTATGAAACATTGGCTGGTACTTTAATTTTAATTTCTGATTTACTGGCTGATATCACCTGTGCCTTGGCCAAGCCAATGTAAACACTATTTCCTTCCACATTCGGATTGAGGTCTGTTCCTGTAATGGTAACCAAAGAGTTTGGTTCGCCTTTTTCGGGATAAAAAGAAATATTCTCAGGGCAATACCGCAGGTCAAGATAAAGCAATGTATCGCCTAACAGGAAAGGATTTGTCGAAACCAGCCTTATCTTGTATTTGCCATCAGCAAGATTTGGAGGAATGTTTACAAGAACACTATCTGAAACTGTTTGTGCTTTTGTACCAATAACAAGGTTGGTTTGAGAAAAATTGCCGCTAGAGTCAGAAAGTTCAATCTTAAATACATTTCCATTTTTAAAAATATTATTGGCCGCTGTATAACTTACATAAATGCTCTTACCTCTGCAGGCATATCCAGGGGCTGATTTCAATACCAACTTAGATAGGACAGGAATAGTATTTTCTCTTAACGTTATGCCATTGGTAGCGTCTGCATAAAGCACATCGGGCCGCTGATCGAGATTTACATCCGCTATTTCCAGCATAGAGTTATCGTCATTATTATTCATGTAGATTTGGTCTGATGCTGCCGCAAATGAAGAGGCATTAAAAACAGTTCCTTCCTGCCTGTTTTTGTAAACATACATTTCGCGGTGATCTTTTATCAAGGATCCATCTGTACCTCCGGATGTAAGTATAACAATATCGTTCTTGCCATCGAAATCAAGGTCGGCAGAGCGTATTTCGCTTACCCAAATAAATTGGTTAACAGGATCTGGAACGCTAAGGTTAATTGTATCAAAAGAAGCACTATCAAATGCACCTCCGTTATACTTGCTTTTGAATATGGTAATTTCTTTATTTACTTTCCCTACCAAAATATCCATCTTACCATCCATGTTTATATCGTCAAGGGTTAATGCATGGCTATTGGATGTGGTGGGGATTACTGTTAAACTAAATGCAAGGTTACTTTTAAATCCATTGCTAAGCAAACAATTAACAGCATTGCTACCTGTTGTAAAAACAATGTCATTAAAGCCATCATTATTCATATCCTTTACGCCAATTTTTGAAACCGCAGAGGTAAGTGGGATTCTTGGAATAAAACTAAAAGAAGTACTATCAATACCATTGCCAGAAGAAACGTTAAGAAATACAATAATTTGAGAAGGATTAATTGAGGTAACAATTAGGTCAGGCTTCTGATCATTATTCATATCGGCTATGCGAATTTGAGTCATTTGAAAAGGCGAAGGAATCTTAACAGGGTTGTCAAAACCGATAATTCCGTTAGAGCTGGTGTTTTTAATAAAGCAAATGGAATCTCTTGAGCCAACAACCAAATCTGAGTATCCATCATTGTCTAAGTCCGATGTTGTAATATTGGTTGCATAAGAATAATAGCCCGGTAAAGGAAATAGCCGCTCAAATCTTGTAGCCGCTTGATCGCTGTTGTTTTTTAAGATATAAATTTTATCATAGTACTGCTGTTGTGCAATATCCTGGTCTCCATCTCGGTCTATATCAATTATGGCTATTGAGTTTCCCTGATCTTCGCCAATCATGCCGATATTTTTTTCAATAAAAGAATTTGCCCTAAAAGGACCTTGCCCTGTATCACCTACATATTTGGTGTTAAAGGCCCTATTGGTAACAATTTTAGACTTGCCATTATGAAGTTGAATGGGTGCAAAATTAGCCCCATAAGGCACCTGCACCAGCAGTTGGTTGTTGGTTTTTGAGATTACCTTAGCATCAACTGTCCCAAAAGTAACTTGGTTAATTTTATCTAAGTCATCCCCAATAAGTTCAATTTGATCTCCAACTCTTCCTGTTAAAGATGACACCGCATACAATAACGGTAACTTAGTAATTTCAATATTACCATACTCACTTGATAGTTGATTTGGGAAAGTAGCGCTTAGTCTTAAGCGAAAACTTTTGCCATAAGTAAAGTTGGGAATATTAACCAGCAAGGTATCTGTGGTATTGGTGGTGCTTTTGGAGCCAAGAAATGTGCTGCTGTTAAAAGAACCTGTGCTATCCGATAAATAAGCAGATACAACATTTCCAGAGGCAAATACAAACCCAGAATTAAATACGATACGCAAGGTATCACCACTGTTTAAATGACTCACATTCGAAACAATTTCAAAAGAGGGCAATCTATTAATCAGTATGTCAATAAACGGTTCATTTTGATTAACTAACAGCATATCTAACTTCCCATCGTCATTCATATCCGCAAAATAAATTTTGGAATAGGGCCTTTTAACAGCCATTGTTACTAAGGATAAAGATGAAGAATCAAAAATTCCCGTGGAAAAATTATTCTTAAAGAATTGAATTTTAGAGTTAACTCCACTGGGAAAAGTAGTAACAATGTCCTCATTGCCATCTCCATCTGCATCTGCAATAGCAATAAATGAAGGTTTGTATCCTGAGGTAAAACGAATTCTTGGTAAAAAAGTAGAGGTGCTGAATACCCCCGCAGTGGCATTGTTTAGATAAATGGAGATAGAGCCAACGTTAAGTTGATCTGCAATTACAATATCCATTTTGCCATCCCTGTTCAAATCTGTAAGTACGGGGTTTTTAGAACCTGTGGCTGTGTTAATGATAAGAGGAGAAGCAAAAGCAATTATTCCATTTGATGAGATATTTTTAATTAATAAAAGAGCTGAAGTACCAGGGTTAGAAATAATAATATCTGTTTTTCCATCTTGATCAATGTCTGCTAACAAAAGCTTGCTAGAACTGGAAATAGTACCTGCATTAAAATCTTGTTTTGGTTGTAAAATAAAGGAATCCAAATCAATGATAGATTGGTTTTTAAACACAGAGAAAGTATTGCCGCTGCTATTTAAAGTAATGATGTCAATAACACCATCTCCATCCATATCTTCTGTTGCAATACCTAATGCTCCATTACCAAGAGGGTAAGTAAAGTTATTAATGAGGAGTTTATTGTTGTTAATCGTAATAATCTCTTTAGTGCCTTTCCCATCAAGGTCTGCAACTTCTGCCGGTTGGTTGGTAGCATTGTAATTAACCACCTCGGTTGTAAAGCCATTGCTTAATAAACTTCCTTTAAGATTTTTATTTACAATAACATAGTTTCCATAAAAGGAAGTAAGAATATCACATCTACCATCATTATTGTAATCCCAAAAGCGGATATCATCTAAAAATCCATTAGTGCCCAATCTAATGGCTGAATCAATTGGCGAAAATGATGTAGAGTCTATTTTCTTGGTACCTGGGTATAGATAATTAAACCTAGTTTTTAAATACATACCAGATCCCATGGTATGGAATGAAATTTTATCATTGGAAGATCCTTCCGGAATATATGCCTCCAATGTGCCATGATCTGTTTTTATGATTTTCGCTTTTTTAGCTCCAATGTAAAGTGTGTTATTATAAGGAGTAAGGTTATTCCCACTGAAAGTAACTGTGCTTTTTGCTGCAAAGCCAGATATACCCGTTGATACTCCCGTAATAACAGGAACTGAATTTGCAATGTACAAATTTTCAATAAGTCCAGAAGCTACATTGGATGGATGATTGGATGAGATTCGTATTTTGTAGGAGGAAGAAAGATTAAAAACAAATGGGATAGTAACATCAATACTAAATAATAAAGCGGTGTCAGTGGATGAACCAATCACTGTGCCGTTGTTAAAATTCCCAAATTCATCTGATAACATTGCAGTATAGGTTAGTGCTGGAGTAACACTAAAATTAGCTCTTTTGCCATATAACCGTACACGTCTACCTGCTAAAAAACTATTTGTAGAAGGTTTAAAAACATCAATGTGTGCCGCTGTTAAATAAGCTGGTAATGAAGAAAAAGACGAATAGAGGTTATTAAAGGTAACGTCAAGATAAACATCTGCAATACCATCTTGATTGATGTCTTCAAAAACAATAGGTTTAGGATGTGCAATACTGATACTTTTTTGAAAACTACTAGAATCAATGCGGCCTGCCATTGCACTATTGGTATAAACATCTGTTAAAGTCAGGTTATCATATTGATAAATAATTTCTGGTAAACCGTCTCCGTTAATATCTTTAGTATTTAGCAAAACTGAAGGTCTATTTACATTGGTAGCTGTTACATTAATAAGGTAAGGAGCTGCAAAACTTAAATTAGATGTTGAAGTACTTCTGGTGATGTGTATTTTTTTAGGGTAACTCAGCGTAACCAAGTCGTTTTTTAAATCCCCATCCAAATCATCCACAACAACCAGCGGCTCTATTTGTGTAGAAACAGAAAGGATAGTTGTGGGCGGATTTAAAATAATCCTATTATTAACAATATTATAGGTAAGTATATTAATGTTGCCTGTGTTCGAGTTGGTGGTAATAAATGCTGGTTTGCTGTTATTGCTAAAGTTATCATGAGCGAGTAATTTAGCATAGGTGCCAATCGTTAATGTTTGTAAATACTCAAATTTAACAGAATACTGTGTAGAGGTGTTTTTGTAAACAATTACTGGGTCTTCATTGGTAAGCAAATCCGTCCTGCCATCGCCATCAACATCGGTAAATATAAATTTGTCAGGCGATAAGTTTATTGGAAATGAGCTGATTTCAAACGAAAATGTTTGAGGCGTACATTTGTTGACATAAACCTGTAAAGAACGTTGGTTGAAATCAAGAGTGCTAGTCACAAGAAGAATGTCTAGCAAACCGTCACCATTTACATCCTCAAAATAGGGTTTAGATAAGTTAAGTGCTTCTTTTGAATCTTGCAATACATAATTTTTATAAGATTCACGGTAAACAGATGCATTTGAGTTAGCAGGCCAATTTTGTTTAAAATCAATAGTAATAGGGGCTTTCTCGTTCAAATAAGGGCTTGTATTTAATACAAGATTATCTAACATTCCATCGTTGTTAAAATCATACCGATAAGTTGGATTAATGGCTTCATTTGTTTCAACATAAGTATGAGATGTTGATGAAGAAGTAAACGTGGTATTGTTTAGCGTAATAGGTGTTTTGTAGACATACCTGAAATTTATTGTTGAAATGGTTTTTAGACCGTTTACAAAAACGGCAACAGCAACCTTACCCCAGCCCGTTGGTACCTTAACAGTAAGCTGATTGGTTTGTGCTGTGAGCACAACAGCTCTTGTTGTTCCAAAATATACAACATTAAGCGAAGGAACTGAACTAAAGTTGTTTCCGGTAATTTGGCAGATGGTATCTACTTGCCCAACATTAGGGGTAATTTGGGTAATAAGTGGGTTTTGAGCACGTGCAAATATTCCCAGTATCAGTAACTGCAGAAGTAAAAGGTGTTTCATATATTTTAATAGGGTATACAGCTGTATGAACAAATATAATTAAATTGAAGCGATGCAGTAAATTAAAGTTATGATGTTTAGGAAATAAGGTTTAGTAAAGGCAAATTTAGTAAAGGATGCACTACCAAGTTCGCTACCCGCCCCAACTTTCCCTGTCTAAGCTGCGGTATTGAATGGCTTCTGCCAGATGTTCAATTTTCACTTCATCACTGCCATCCAAATCGGCAATGGTGCGGGCCACTTTTAAAATGCGGTCGTAAGCACGGGCTGATAACTGCAGGCGGTTCATGGCGGTTTTTAATAACGCTTGTCCTGCGGGGTTAATCTGGCAAACTTCCCTAACGGTGGTGCTGCTCATCATGGCATTGCTATGCACCCCTTCCTTATCCGCAAAACGTTGGGTTTGTATAACCCTTGCTTTAATTACCCGTTCTCGTATCTCTTCGCTTTTTTCTGCCTTGCGGGTATCAGCCAACTGGTCAAAATCCACAGGCGTTACTTCAATATGTATATCGATGCGGTCAAGCAAAGGTCCTGACACTTTACTCAAGTAGCGTTGCACCATGCCGGGTGCACACACGCATTCTTTTTCGGGGTGGTTAAAGTAACCACATGGGCATGGGTTCATAGAGGCAACCAGCATAAAGCTAGAAGGGTATTCAATGGAAAACTTGGCCCTTGAAATGGTAATTTTTCTTTCTTCTAAAGGCTGGCGCATCACTTCCAACACCGTGCGTTTAAACTCTGGCAATTCATCTAAAAACAATACTCCATTATGTGCCAAACTAATTTCACCCGGTTGGGGATTGTTGCCACCACCCACCAAAGCAATATCACTAATGGTATGGTGTGGGCTGCGGAAAGGCCGCTGGTACAATAAAGAGGTTTCCTTATTTAAACGCCCTGCAACGGAATGTATTTTGGTTGTTTCCAACGCCTCATGCAAATTAAGCGGAGGTAAAATGCCCGGCAGGCGTTTGGCCAGCATGGTTTTTCCTGCACCGGGCGGGCCAATTAAAATTACATTGTGTCCGCCTGCTGCTGCAATTTCTAAGGCACGTTTAATGTTTTCTTGTCCGCGCACATCTGCAAAGTCATGGTCGCTTTTGTTTAAATTATTTTCAAATTCAGCGCGGGTGTCAATTTCAAATTGCGCAATGGTTCCCTCACCATTTATGAAATCAATCACCTCTTTCAGGTTATTTGCACCAAGCACTTTTAAGTTATTTACAATGGCTGCTTCGCGGGCATTTTCTATGGGCAGGATAAAGCCTTCAAAACCTTCTTTGCGGGCTTGTATGGCAATAGGCAAAGCCCCTTTAATGGGCTTAAGTGTGCCATCCAAAGCAAGCTCACCCATAATAATGTATTTGGCCAATAAATCAGCTTGCATTTGGCCTGAACCAGCTAAATATCCCAGCGCAATGGGTAAGTCGTAAGAGGAGCCTTCCTTCCTAATATCAGCAGGGGCCATATTAATAACCACCCGCAAGCGGGGCATTTTAAGCCCGATGTTTTTTACGGCTGTTTCAATGCGCTGATGCCCTTCTTTTACGGCATTATCAGGCAATCCTACTAAACTATATCCTACTCCTTTATCAGATACATTTACTTCAATGGTGATGGTTACTGCGTTTACTCCATATACCGCACTACCAAATGTTTTTACAAGCATGGGCCTTGGTTATCGGTTAAATAATTTTATCAAATATAAAATAATATTTATAACTCAATACTTAGCTTTGTTGTTGTTATATGAATACTCCTACACACACCAACCGCCTCATCCATGCATCAAGTCCTTATTTGTTGCAACATGCCCACAACCCAGTTGATTGGTATGAGTGGGGCGAGGAAGCTTTTGAAAAGGCCAAACGTGAAGACAAACTGGTGCTGGTAAGCATTGGATACTCAGCCTGCCACTGGTGCCATGTAATGGAGCATGAAGCTTTTGAAAAAGAAGACACCGCAGCCATTATGAACGAACATTTTGTATGTATTAAAGTGGATAGGGAAGAACGCACGGATGTTGACCAAGTATACATGGATGCGGTTCAATTGCTTACAGGCAGGGGAGGATGGCCCTTAAATTGTTTTACCTTGCCTGATGGCCGCCCAATACATGGGGGCACCTATTTCCCCAAACAGGAGTGGGAGCGGGTACTTAAGTCGTTGGCTGATTTTTATAAAAATAGAAAGGAAGAAGCGTTAGCACACGCCACAGATTTAACCAACGGCATCCGCAAATTAGATGTGCTTCCTAAAGAGGCAGGAGAGCAATTGCTTTCTGTTGAAAACATCACCGCCATTATTCAAAAATGGAAGGAGCAATTTGATACAGAATTTGGTGGATACACTTGGGCGCCAAAATTTCCGATGCCAAACAATTGGGCCTTGTTTTTACAGCAGTACCAATATACCAACGACCAAACATTATTAGACGCAGTAAATACCACTTTAACCAAAATGGCTGAGGGAGGAATTTACGACCAGGTGGGTGGAGGTTTTGCCCGTTACAGCACAGATGTGTTTTGGAAAGTGCCTCATTTTGAAAAAATGTTGTATGACAATGCACAATTGGTTTCGTTGTATTGTGAGGCTTTTTTGCAAACAAACAATGCCTTGTATGCCAAAACAGTGCATCAAACTTTGGCATTTGTTCAACGAGAGCTTACGTCTGCTGAGGGGGCTTTTTTTAGTGCCTTGGATGCCGATAGCGAAAAGGTGGAAGGTAAATTTTACATCTGGACACAAAAGGAGTTGCAACAACTACTACAAGATGATGAGCCATTGTACAGCTTATATTATAGCGTTGATGCTTATGGAAATTGGGAGCATGGAAGCAGTATTTTATACAAAACCCGGCAAGATGAGGAGTTGATGAAACTCACAGGGAAATCTATTGAAGAAATTACGGAAGTGGTGGCACGTTGCAATGAAAAACTGCTACAAGCCAGGGCAAACAGAATCAGGCCTGGGCTTGATGATAAAATTATTACATCATGGAATGCCATGATGATAAAAGCCTATGCTGATGCAACGCTAACTTTTGGCAATGATGCCTATTTGCAATCAGCCAAACGTGCAGCTGATTTTTTAATGGATACCATGTGGCAAAACAACCAGTTGATGCGCATTTATAAAAATGGAAAAGTTACCATTGCCGGCTTTGCAGAAGATTACGCACTTACCATTGAAGCCTTAATTCGGTTGTTTGAGGCTTCAAGTGAAGAAAAGTACTTGTTGTTTGCCAAAAAGGTAATGGATGTTGCTATACAATTATTTTATGATGAAGAGAACGGGCTGTTTTATTTTAAATCAAAAACGGATGCACCTTTGGTAGCAAAAAAAATAGACCTGAATGATGATGTGATTCCTGCAGCCAATAGCACCTTTGCGAAGTGCTTATTGTTGCTCGGTTATTTATTTGATGAAAACTCCTATCACCAAATGGCTGATAACATGATATTGCGGATACAACATAAGGTAGAGAAATTTCCAACAGGTTATAGCAATTGGATGCAGGTGATGTTAATGAAGCAGCATGGCGTTTACCAGTTGGTTTGCTGTGGCAATGAGGCCCGTGAGCAATTGGTTGACATGAATAAAATACGTATGCCCAATAAATTGATAGTGGCCATGCAACAAAACAACAGCAACATTCCGTTGTTGGTTGATAAGCATGTTGCACCAACGCTGGTGTTTTATTTATGCAAGGATAAGACGTGTGGGATACCAAATCCCAATTTGGGAAACGTAATAAAAGAAATGGGATTGAATTAGCTGGCTAAGGTTAGGGGTCTTAATTTAAAGTAAACCAGTAATACGCCTCCTATTAGCAAAAAAGGGATTGCAGTATCTACGGGAACATCAGGTTCATCCGGAGGTGGAGGAGGGGTTTCAGGATCTTTTTCCCCAGGATCAGTTTCTTTACCGCCACCACTTACTGAGCCATCTGCATTAAATACTTGCGGATTGTTATCTGTATTTGCACCTGATGGATTGTCAATACTTCTCCAATCTTTAGTTGGGGACAGAGGCTGGCTGTTACTGTTGTCATTCGGCTGATTCCCATTTCTTCTGCTGGAAATCGGACTACTGCTCATTCCAAACACAGAATAACTTGCACCATCATTTTGGGAGTTACGGCTTTTATATCCACCGTTGTACAATTCTTCTTCTCGTGCAATATCTTTTGTGTAACGGTTTTTTGAGCGTTGGAATTCACTTTCGAAACTATGGTAACCATCGTTGTCGTCATAATCATACTCACCATCGTAATCTTCCTTGTTATACCCATTGGAAGAAGATTGGGCAGTAGACTTATCAGTATATAGCAATAGCCCCAACATTGCTAGACACAATGTGCGAATAAGGATGGCTAAAGACTTCATTTTAGTTTTAATAGTTTTCACAAAGATAGATTTACTCGCGCGTTTTAATTTAATTTTAACATTAATAAATCAATGAGTTAGAGTAAATCTTGATTTTATTATCAATTAACGAGCCAAAACTAGGTATTTCCGTTCGCAATTCGTTCTTATCTTTTAAACATTGAGTGTTAATATTTATTTGTATTATCATATTGAAAAGCACTTGTTTTATAGTATAGATTTACGTGTAAATCAGTTGTTAATGATTATTTAACAATGAATTTTATGGGTAAACCATCCTCACAAACCAAAAAATAAATACCGTGGTGCATTCCAGTTAAATCAATGATGGTGAATGCTTCATTTGTGTAGGTATCAACAACAGTTTGGCCAATATTGTCGTAAATCTGTATTTTCTTCATTAAAGTATTGTCAGGAAAACAAACATGCAGTTTGTCGCTAGTCGGGTTAGGGTAAACCTGCACTTGAGGTTGTTTTATGCCATCAACTATTGCCACTACATTGGTGTATTTAACGGCAGCGCTGCCATAATCAAGCAATTTGAGGCGATAATAACTTAATGATTCAGCACGGGTATCCCTATATTGATATACCTGACGGTTAGGGGTGTTTTTTGCCTGAACCATTCCAATAGAAGTAAAGTTTTCTCCATCAATGGAATGTTGAATTTCATACCCAATCATGTTTTTTTTAGCCGATACTTCCCAAACAAGTTGGTTTGTATTCTCTACTCGTTTGCCATTAAAACTTAATAAATCAACAGGCAGGGCATGCTGCAAATCGGTAATAATTAGTTTAAAGCGATTGCCAGATGTGTTTACATTAGATGTGTTTATCGCATAACTGTATATTGGGTTTGTTCTTACATTAATCCAATTGCTGTTCAATAGATCAAGTAAAAAAATGTTTTTGGTAGGTGGTATCGCATTTAACGTTTCAAAACTAATGTTGTAGTTTCCCGTTGCTGTTGACTGTACAGAGATGGTAAAAGTATCAGAACTCTGTGTGCTTAATACTGGAACTATATTACGTTGAACCAATTGCCCGTCAGGTGTAACAAAACCCATATTAATGCGGGTGTTTTTTAATTTTCGGGCATCCTCATTAAATACAAAGTTGGGGCTGCTCAAAGCATCAAAACTTAACCAGGCAATATCGTATTTGGTACTGTCTTGATACATTTTAACCGTTAGCGGAGTAACCTGCGTTTTGAAGTAAGCCGTTGGATTAGATGTAATCTTATCATTTTCTTCAAAAGTGATGGTTTGAGCAGCGGCAGCAGTTTGCACAAAAAAGCCTTGCCCTATGGCAATATGTTCAGTAGCTAACCTGTTTACATAATTCCCAGTTCCAGCATCCCACACCCAGTAGGTAGTACTTACACTGCCTGTTTTATTTACTGCATTGTAATTAATTTCGCAGGGGTACGGATTCCCTAATAAGTTCCATCCATCATCAGCAGCCACTCCTGTGTTGGTATAAGACAAACCAATGGCTAATAACGAACCCTGATTAATAGGGCCAGTGAAATCTGCTGTTACATTATTGGGCACAACACCCGTATTGGTTATTGCTGTTGTTTGACTTCTGTCTCCCCTAAAAAAGGTGAGCATTCCTATCCCTGGATTTGTTCCTGATGAAATGCTGCTAATGTCTTTCCATCCCCTCGTGCCAGAAGTGCTTTCTTGGTAGGTTAAAATAGAAGTACTTGTGCCTGCCCCATCAAAGCCATTGCTTGTACCTCCTGGGCCTGTTACTAAAATATCATCAATTACATCACTAAAGGTAAATCCGCTTACAGGGCTGCTCATGGTGCGCCAGCCGCGCCTTCCGGAGCCACCCTGCATAAAGCGCTCAATATTTACGTTACCACTAACGGTTGTTCCTGTGATCTCACCAATACGTGCAGTGCCATTGGCATCAGATTTAAGCGTCAAGAAACCTGCTGAAGCCAATGTTGCTGTTCCGTTTACGCTAACCGTGCCTGGAGTAGCGCCTCCGTTTATATTTAAAGCACTTCCCAGTGTGGTTGTTCCACTACCTGATAAGGTAAGGTTATTCAGTAAGTTACTGGAGCCTAAGGTACTTTGGTCTAAGTTAAGTGTGTTTGAGCTTGAACCGCCAATGGTAAGATTAGAAGCAGATGAACCTCTTAAAAAACCTAATCCTGAAATGGTTCCATTTAAGGTTAAGGTGGTGTTGCCAATAGCAAGAATATCACTTGCTGTACTTAAGTTAATGTTTTCTGCAACAGTAATAGATGAGGTAAGTGTTTTGGTATTGTCACCACTAAAGATTAATTTTTTATAATCACTTCTAGTGCTAATGGTTTGAGACGAACTCCCATTATAATTTAAGGTGGAATTGGTTTCTAATGTAATGGTTGGGCTATTGCTATTGTTAATGGCCGTATTGCTTGCTCCGCTAAAACCATTGGTGTTTAAAATATTAAATGTACCCCCGTTTTTAACCGTAAACGTAGCACCCGATTGTAGTGTCAGCACACTGGAAGCACTTGCTAACCCTACATTGCTGCCAGATATGGTTACGTTGCCATAAGAGGGTGATAAACGAATGTCTTGTTGAGTGCCTGCCGTGTTAGAAAATTCAACAGTTGAGGTATTGGCAAGGGTGTATGTACCAGTCATGCTTGGTCTGGTTCCAGTTCCTGCTAGCTTAAATGTGCTGGTACCCGTCATGGTTAAATTGGTTCCTGTTCCTCCTATGGCACTGTTTCCCGCATCAAAAATTGTTGTCCCCGAAATGGTTAAAGTTCCAGAAATGGATAGGGAACTTGCAGCTGTTTTAGTTCCACCTCCCGATAAGGTAAGGTTTACATAAGAGGGACTGGTGGTGATGACTTGTGTACCACTTGTAGCAGCATATTCAATAACAGAAGATGACCCTAAAGTTGGGGTTGCTCCCGTAAACGAAGCGCCAGTTCCAGTTAATCCATTTAAGTTGCTGGTAATAAATGTACCATTAATATTTACAGTTCCCGTTCCGGTAATGGAAAACGTAGAAGCATTTAACGTGCCGTCAACCGTAAGAGTTGTTGTAGTGGTTCGGGTAGCACCAAGGGTTACGGTAGCTCCAGAGTTAATGGTAACTGAGCCAGGTACAGAACTGGTAGGCCATTCTGCTCCAGCAGTTAAATTGCCTGAGCCATTGTAAATAATAGCACCGCCTGAATAAGCAATGCTACCACTTCCGCTTATGGTGGCACCCGTATTAACGGTAAGCGTTCCTGTAATAGTAAGTGTGGTGCTGGCATCCACAGTAAGTGTAGTGCCTGATGCCAATACAACGTTAACTAAACTTTGATTGCTACTTACTTGTAATGTTGCCGTGTTATTTACATTTACGCTTTGAGTGGCGGGTATGGTAGTTCCGCCACTTCTATTTAAGCGAAGTGTACCACCATTTACAGTAGTATTGCCTGTGTTGGTGCTTTGCCCAGTTAACGTTAACGTGCCTGAGCCATTTTTTGTTAAGGCTACTGAAGTAGCTGTTCCATTCTGGATGATACCTGCATAGGTGGTTGAAGTATTATCACCACCTGCGGTTAATGTGAGTGTACCGGTTACAGTTGACGTAACCGTACCGCCTGATCCTGCCAATGAGCCAATAGTTGGACTAAAACCATTCATGTCAAAAATAGTACTGGCAGCCAAACTAAGTGCACTGCTGCTTGGGTAATGGTTGGCCGCTGCAATTTGCAAAGTACCAGTGCTTATTGTGGTAGCTCCCGTATAGGTATGTATGCCGTTTAAAATTAAAGTTCCTGACCCTGTTTTGGTGTATCCGCCAGTACCTGCGCACAAATTGGTTAAGGTAACTGTATTGGCATTGGTATTAATAGTAGAGGAAGTACCTGTAAACGTAATGCCCCGGTTGCTGCTAAAATTAACGTTGCCCGAGGCTGAAAAAGTACCTCCATTAAATGTAATCTGATCAGCAGTAAATGAAGCAGGGTTACCACCAAATATGCTCTCCCCACTACCTGAAACAATGCCGCCACTTAAAACGGTTTTCCCAGTATAAGTATTTCCAGTGGTTAAAGCAAAAGTTCCTGATGCTCCATTAGAATTGGCGGCAAGCGTTAAACCAGCAGTACCTGAAATTGCCCCACTAAAAGTATGTGTAGCCGCATTACCTAAAGTAAAAGTGCGGTTGGTGCTACCTAAAGCAATATCATCCGCAAGTGTTATGTTTGCGGTGTTAGAGGCAAGCGAAACATTGGCTGGAATTTCTCCAAATTGAACATTCCCACCAACGGTAATACTGGTTGGGTTTGAAATAGAACGGGTTGCATTGGCACAAAGTGTTCCTCCATTCAGGTTAACTGGGCCTGAACCTAACGCTTGTACACCTCTTAAAACTAAAGCTCCCGCACTTAATGTTAAACCTCCACCAAATGTGCCACCAGTCAATCCCAATGCACCGTTCCCACTTTTTATAAATGCAGCAGTTGAGGATGTAGAAAATGATTGGCTGCCACCAAAATCTTGTAGAATACCTGAAGCAACATTGATATTTATTGTGGTACTTGCAGCACCTATTGTTCCGCCAGCACTCCAGGTTATGGCAGCATTAAAATTCATGCCTACTATAGATGCAACAGTAGCACCAGTTGCACTTCCTGACGAATTAAAGGTCATAATAGTACCTCCTGTTGTTACCAGAGCATTGGTAAATGGGCCTCCAGAACTTGTATTCCAAACACTACCACTGATTGTACCGCTAGTACCAAAAAAATTGGTTGTTTGTGCCTGAATATGCAAGGAAAATCCTAGTAACAGAAGCACATTAAGTAGTCCTCTCCAAGTCGTTTGTTTCTTTTGGTGGTTGTAGAAAGTATATGATTTATTTATAATCAAGTTTACCATAAACAAAATGGCTATATTTAAAAGCCCTCAAAAGTAGTAGGGCTTTTTTTGGCGCACGTTAAGGCAATGTCAAGCTAATATTGTTTGGTACAGGAGTGGATTATTGTAATACAAACAGCCGTTATTCAGGACGAAGGTTAAAATGGGGCAAAAAAATAAGGTTAACCAAACAATTGGTTAACCTTATTTTAACAAGGGTATTGCTATATGTTATTGAATCACCAGTTTTGTTACTAAACCAGTTGCATCTTGTAAAAAGTAAATGCCTTTTTCAAATCCTGTTAAAGGAATACGAACCTGAGTGTCGTTGAATTGCTTTTCATAAACAAGCTTTCCTGCTACATCATATAATGACACTTTGCCAATGGCTTCGTTGTGTTGGTTTTGCAAGGTTATTTCATCTATTGCTGGATTCGGGTAAAAGGTGAGGTTGTTTTTCTGATTGGTTTTTTCATTTACCACTACTACTGAAGAGTATTTGTTGTCTTGCTGATTTAATTCAACAATATGAAGCCTGTAATAAACCGTTCCTTTTGCTTGTTTGTCAATATAGGTGTATGTTGTTTTTTCACCAGTATTTTTAGCCTTAACCAAATCAATACTAGTAAAGTTTTTGCCATCATCAGCACGTTGTATTTCATAATACTGGATGTTTTTTTCTGCGGCAACTTCCCATGTAAGTGTATTGATTCCAGCTTTTCCTTGTGCAGTAAAAGATAGCAACTGTACAGGCAATGCACTTAATAAATCAGTAAATACAACTTGGAAACGATTGCCAGAAGTAGCCGGAATACTATTGTTAATGCTAAAGGCGTAAGTGGGGGTATTTCTTACATTAATCCAATTGTTGTTATATAAATCTATTAAGAAGATATTTTTTAATGGATTTACGGTTCCAAGTTCTTCAAAACTTAACCAGTAATTGCCGTTTGCAGTAGATGTTGTTCTAAGAGTAAAAGTATCTGTAGCGTTAAACACCAGATTAGGCACCACGTTGCGTTGGGTGAGTTTGGTATCAGGTGTAACAAAGCCTACGTTAATTCTGGTGTTCATAAACTTAATCGCATCCTGATTAAATACATATTGTTTAGACGCGCTGGCATCAAATTTTAACCAGGCCACATCAAAGCGAGTTGAGTCTTGAAACATTTTAACAGTAAACGGGGCGAGTTGTGTTTTAAAGTATGCGGTTGGGTTGCTTGTAACCTTATCATCTTCTTCAAAAGTTACGCTTTGCCCGGTGTTATCAACCTGTACAAAAAAGCCTTGACCGATGGCTATATGCTCATTTGCATTGGGGTCTCTGTTTACATAATTTCCGGTAGTTGGGTTAAACACATAATAAGTAGTACTTACATTGGCCGTTTTATCAAGCATCGAATAATCAATTTCGCTTGGGTAAGGATTACCAAGGTAATTCCATCCGTCATCTGCTACGATACCCGTGGTGTTGTATGATAAATTAGTAGGAGGTAAAGTCCCTTTGTTAATGCTTCCTAAGAAATCAACGGCTGATGAATTGGGAGCTACACTATTGTCTGTTATTGAGGTGGTTTGTGAGCGATCACCACGATAAAATACCAACATCCCTAATCCAGCATCTAAGGTACTGCTTGTACCAGCAATACTTTTCCATCCTCTTCCATTACTGGGATTTTCTTCATAGGTTAAAATAGACGCACTGCTTCCCGATGCATCAAAACCATTTGTAGCCCCACCAGGTCCAGTTATAAAAATATCATCAGCCAATTGGCTATAATCAAATCCACTTACTGGGCTACTCATGGTTCGCCATCCTCTGTTGCCAGCCCCACCCACAACAAAACGTTGTATGTTTACATTTCCAGTAACGTCAGAGCCTGTAATAATTTCACCTATACGTCCAGTGCCACTAATTGTTGATACCAGTGTAAGATTGCCATTAGAAATTAATGTGCCAGCGGTAGGTGTTAATGAGCCGCTCAACCTTAGCTCATTGCCCAATGTAATGTTAGAGCCTGATCTGTTTAAGGTAAAACTAGCCAATCTGTTAGTGGTACCAGGTGTAGTTTGGTCTAAGAATAGCGTTTCATCCTGAGCTGCTCCATTAACGGTGATGCTACCTCCATTAGAGCGGATGACACCAGTTGTGCGGCTTACATCACCTGCAATAACTAAATTGTTATTCCCAATATCCAGCGTATTTGCCCCCAAATCAAGAACTCCTGTTAGTTCTAGGTTTGATGATAAGGAAGTTGTTCCACTTGGAGGAGTAAAGTTATTCATTACAGCTGGTAAACCATAATTGATAATGCTGCCCCCTGCGTGTACCAGAGAGCCTGTACTGCCAATGGTTAAGTTATTGTTTGCATCAACAGTACCTGAGCTTAATGTAAGTGTACCATTTAATGTAACGGCTTTATCAAAAGTTATGTTTGCGCTTGCTGTGATATTGTTTGCCGTAACACTAGCAAAATTAGCACCAAATGCAGTGGTTGTTGCTCCTGTAAATACGTAGTTGGCAGCATTGTTAAATGTTTTTGTTCCGCTAACCGTAATTACGCCACTCACACCTGAAGCATTATTGGTAGTTAATGTGCCACCTGATGAAAGTGTAAATGCACCTGCCCCGTTTATGGTGGTAGTTGTTAATGTTAAATTACCACTTGCTGAAACATTAAAGGTTGCACCGCTTGGCACTGATATATTGATACCTGGATTTAAGGTGCGCAATAAGTTTATGGTGGTTGCACTTCCAATTACTATAGTGGTATTTGAACCAAAAGTTAATGTTCCTGTGCCGCTGATGTTTTGTGAAGTACCATTCAAGTTTAGGTTATTGGCGCTTGCAGGAGAAAACCCTAATGTTTGAGATGCCCCTACTGAGATGTTTCCAGTAATGGTGATACCGCCTGTTAGGTTTAAGTTTACTGCCGAACCAGCAGCTGTAACCGTTAAATTACCATTGATGGTTAATGCACTAGCGCCTGTTAATGTAGTTAACGCGTTTGCAGTGCAGTTAAACTCCAAATTGCCATAAGTACGACCACTTAAACTTGGGGATCCAGTTGATGCACCAAATATAAAATTACTACCGCTTTGGAATTGTACCCTTGAGTTTGGTTGGGTGATTGCAAATGGATTACTGCCTTCAATTTGGGTAAAAGTTGCGCCACTAGCAAAAACAACTCCATTGTATACGGTTCCACTATTTGGGCCAAAAACATTCCCTGAAAATCCTGTGGTGGTTAAATCACCTGAAGTAAAAGCGGCACCGTTATTAAAAGTTACCGAAGAAGCATCTGTTGGAATAAGGGTGTGTGCAGCTTGTGTAAACTTCATTGAGCCACTTACTGAGCCAGTAGCCCCAGAAGCAGTTACCAGTGACAAGGTATTGGTTCCGCTTATATTAAGCTCACAGCCAGAAGCAACGGTAAAGTCAGTACCAGTAGTATTGCCAATCGTTAATACCCTTCCGGTACTTGCTGCTTGCAGGGTAATTTTTGTGCTGCTACCAGAAACCTGTAACCTACCTATGGTTTCAGTAGGTACAGCAGTTACTGTTAACGTGCTGTTAGAATTAAATACGATAATATCAGTACTTGCTGGTGTGGTTCTGGTAGGAGTCCAATTGCTTGCTGTTGCCCAACTTGCATTGTTTGCACCAGCCCATGTATAGGTTGGCAATGTAGTTGCAGCAGTTGTAGTTGGTGCGCTGGCAGTTAAATAATTGTACGTAGCAGCATTTGTGCCATCCCAAGTGTAAGGAACTACTAAAATATTGTAAGTGGTGTTTGCATTTAATCCTGTAATAGAAATTGATGTGCTTGGTGTGCCAGGCAAAGTAGTGGCACTTGTACTAAATATAGTACCAACTCCCGCAGCGGGTGCTTGTCCGTTTGTTGCGCTTAAGGTTGGTGTTCCTGTTGAATAAATAACTACGTATCCTGCTTGCGTAGCATCACTTCCTGGAAATGTTGCGGGAGTGTTAATGCTTAAATCAATGCTTGATGTGGTAAGGTTTGAAGTACTTAAGCTACTTGCTTGCACCGTTGGCGGGCTTGAAAGTGTGCGGAAACTTCCTTCACTACTTAATGTTGTTCCTCCGGTATTGGTAGCATATCCACTAAAAAAATACAAGGTTTGTGGGGTTAGAGAAGTGCGGCTATGAGTAAAAGCACTTACTGCTGTTCCGCCTTCTGCCAATGCATTATCCGTAGCAATTACTGGGGATGATGTTTTGTAAACAGTTCCACGGGCCGATAAACTTGCTCCACCATCAGCAGTTACTGTTGCACCTAAAGTTGCACTGTTATGGGTAATGTTAGACGCCACAGGTGTGGTAACGGTTGGTGTTCCTCCTGCCGTGGTTGCATTCCCAGTAGCGGGCGAAGTTGTTCTATAATTGGTATTGCTGGCAATGGTGCTATTGTATTCAAAAATAGCGACATGGTAAGTAACACTAGCACTTAAACCAGTAACAGCTACCGAGGTGCCGTTTCCTGCAAATACAATTTTACAATCGCTATTAGGGCCTACAGCTGTGCCTGCTGAAAAATCAGAATTGGCAGTATACGAGGTGGCATCAACAGGGGTGAAGTTAACGGCTGATGTTGGCCTAACCACTACCAAGCGGTTATTACCGCCTGTTCCAGCAGCAAAATTAATGGTGAAGCTGTTTGAAGTGATGCTGCTAATATTGCTGAAAGTAGCTTGTGCAGACGGCTCAGTTGATAAGCCATTAGCAGTTACTGCCACATTTTGTGAAGTAGCTCCTGTACTAACATGGGTGATATTACCAGATGATGTACCAACTGCTGTTGCTGGACTAAATTGCGCATAAATAATGGGTCCTACACCTGCAGCGGCAGGAGTAAGGTTTAATGATGATGAGTAAGGTCCTCCTGGATTTAGAGACAATTCGTAATTGGTTGGTGCTGTAATCACTAGGTTATTGGTGAGGTTTGAGCCAGTAACGGTATACGTGTAATCTCCTGAAGAACTACCTGCCTCGGTATTTCCCAAATTAAGCGATGCAAGGCTTGGTGTGATGGTTGGAGTGCCAACGGTTGTTCCGTTGCCAGAACTTTCAGCAGAGTAGTTGAACGCTTTATCTACGCTATAAACCTTGTAATAATAAGTTACTCCGGTTGAGAGTCCCACATTATCAGTAAAACTTGTTCCTGTGCCAATGTATCTGATTGTCCCTGTTAAAGAACCTGTTCCATTGGTATGTGTATTGCCTACGGAATAAATACCATTGGCATTTGGGTCATTATCGGCATTTGGGTTTACAGCATAACGCACCACCACATAACCTCCTCCATCAACGCCTCCTGATGCAGCTCCCCAACTTACATCCAATGTGGTTGCTGTTGGATTACTCACCGTAACGGTGCCAGGGGAGTTTGGGGCGGTGTTGTCAACTGCACCAGCGTAAACAACCAAGTCATCAATATCAACACTTACATTACCCCCATTGCCAGAAAAACGAACAATAGCAATTCCATTACTGGTTACAGTACCACCACCAAGTGTTACTGTGCTTTCATATTTAGTCCATACCCCAGAGGTTGAGTTTAATGTAGCAGTGGTTGTATAGGTAGGGCTACTTGTTCCATTAAATGATACGCCACTTTGAAATAAGGTAGCATTGGATGAACTCTTATAGTAAAATTGAATGCGATAAGCGGTGCTTGCCGCAGTAGCTAATTGCTGAGGTGATTGTAAAACCCTTGTGGCTGTAGCTGAGTTGGACGATACCGTTGCAAAAGGACTTGATGAGCGCCCACCAGTTGCGGTAATTGTTCCCGTGGTATTGGCCGTGTTTTGCCTTGTCCAAGCGGAAGACGATAACGTGGTGCCTAATGATCCAGCAGTAGTGCCATCAAATCCTCCTTCAGTGTTCGGAAAGGAACCAATGACTTGTTGACTGTAAGCCATGCCATTTGCAAGAATCAACAAAAGGCAAATAAGCTTACTGAAGTGTTTAAATATTCGGGTAACGTTAAGCATATCTTTTTTATTTAAAGTACCAACAAAACTAGCTAAAAGCGTTAACTTTAAAGGAAATTGAATGTTAAACTTTTGAACGGTGTTGTTAATAAGATAAGCTGCGTTTATAAGAAACAAGACAACGGTTTATGCAATTACTATAATAGCAAGTTGCTTCTTACCGCAATAAGGGCAGGTTATTTTGTATAAACAGCAATTTGGCCGATTTTTATTGCAGGTAAATAAGCTTGAATTCTAACTTTTTAGCCAACGAGCTATAGTAAAGTTTGATGCGTTGCAGCACGGTTTCAATATTTCTAAACTCCTGCAACATATCTATTAACAAAATATCAAACACACTGCCCTCAACAAACTTAATTTCTTTGCCAAACCCACATACACACAGGGCATTGGTTTTACGCAAAAAACGTTTGATATTACGCAAATCAGTATTTAAGGTATGGCAAGTACCAAAGTGAATAATCTTATCATGGCAGTTAGGGCCTAACATATCGGCAAGTTCATCCAATGTAATCCGCTCTTTGCCAATAAGTATTTCGTTGGGTTTGCCATGAAAAGCAATATAAATAATGCTAAAGTTTTTGTATTTGCGCAACCGAACCTGTTGCAGGTAATATTCCAGGTTCTCCCTAGTACCACAATGGCGGTGAATATAATTGATATCGCGGTTTTGTTTTAGAAACATCAGCACAGCCTGCACACTGGTTTGTTGTTTTAAATCTTTGCTCCAATCTCCTTCTAAACAAAAAATATCTTTATCGTATGATTTGGAGTAGCGCATGGTTGAATTAAATCTGAAATGGTTGAATATGAATAACGCAATATTGGAATAAATCTTATTCAAAAAAAAGCCTCACTGTTGGGCGAGGCTTTTTTAAATTTAGTCTACATTATCATGTAAAAAACTGTTGTTGGTTCGTATACCATTGTTTGTACCATCGTCAAACAAACTTAGTCTTGATACCGCATTTTCAGAAGAGTGCGGAACCTCATTTAATTTTTTTTGCCTGCGCAGGTAAGCTGGTTCTTTTTCTAAATCACGCAACCCTATTGGGGTGTTGATTTGCAAATTGAGCTCTTTTATTTTTTTTAGCCTGGCAATGCTTTGTTTAATCCGCTCTTCTTGTTCAGAGTTGGTGGTGGTGTCTTCCAGTTCAAACTCAAACTCTTCTTCAAGGCTTTGTTCAACTGTTTCCTCCACTTTCATCATGGGTTGTTCAACCTCTGTTATCGGTGCTTCTGGTTCTTCTATGGCAAAAGGTTCTTCTATCTCCTCTTTTATAGGGTCCATCGGCTTAATAAATGGTTCTACAATGATTTCTTTTTCAATTACATCGTCTGGTTCAAGTGTAACAATTTCTTGTTTAACTTCAGCTACAGGCTCATCCATAATAAGCTCAAACCTGATTTCTTTTGGTTCATCCTCAACCGGCTTTACAGCTATAGCTTCAACGGGTTTAGCTTCTTCAATAGGTTGTATGCTTTGTTTAACGGCATCGGCAAGTGGGTTACCAATAACCATTTGTGGTTTAGCAGGCGGCTCATACAATACGTGCTTGGTTTTTTGCTCGCTGCTATTGTTTTGGGTGTAAATAATTTTATTCTCCCTGCTTTCAAAACCAGTACAAATAATGGTTACAGAAAGTTTATCTCCTAAGGTTTCATCAATAGAAGTTCCAAAAATCACATCAGCAGTTTGGCCAGCTTCTTCTTGAATATAATTAGAGATCATGTCAATCTCATCCATCAGCACTTCGTTTGCGCCAAATGAAATATTCAACAAAATGTTTTTCGCTCCCTTAATTTGGTTGTCATTTAACAGCGGAGAAGCCAAGGCTGCTTTAACGGCATCCATGGCACGGTTTTCACCTTCTGCACTTGCACTACCCATTAAGGCCACGCCACTATTGCGCATTACTGTTTTTACGTCCTCAAAATCCACGTTAATATAGCCTGGGTAAGTGATAATTTCAGCAATACCTTTTGCGGCAATGGTTAAAATATCGTTGGCGTGGCTAAAAGCAGTACGTATAGGGAGGTTGCCATACATTTCTTTGATTTTGTCGTTATTAATAACAAGCAAACAATCTACACTGCGTTTTAACTGCTCAATGCCTTCTTCGGCATGTCCTTTACGTTTTTTACCTTCAAAACTAAAAGGGGTGGTAACAATACCAACGGTTAAAATATCAAGTTCGCGTGCTGCTTTGGCAATTACTGGTGCTGCACCAGTTCCTGTGCCACCACCCATGCCTGCTGTAACAAACAACATTTTGGTGTTTACACCCAACACTTCAATAATGTCTTCAATAGCTTCCATGGCGCTGTTATGGCCTTTTTCGGGGTCAGCACCAGCACCTAAACCAGCTGTTAAGCCAACGCCTAGTTGGATTTTATTGGGAATGGGGCTTGCTTCTAAAGCCTGCAAATCAGTATTGCAAATCACAAAGTCAACACCTTTAATGCCTTGGTTAAACATGTGGTTAACGGCATTACCGCCTCCACCGCCAACACCCAATACTTTGATGATGCTCGATTTATCTTTAGGCAAATCAAATTTTAAACCATTCATAATTATTCCTTTCTTTTTAATTAAAAATCTTTCATATCATCATCATTCAACCAAGCCATTCCCTTTTCTAGCCATGAGCCTAAAAAACCGCCTGTTTTTTTGGTTGATTTAATGTCTGTTTCTTGTTGTTCTTGAGTCTCGTCAATCACAATGTCGCTGGTTTCGTTTAAGCCTTTAATAACCAACCCTACACCAGTTGCATACATGGGACTTTTAATTTCATCCACAATTGATTTAGAGATGTGCTCGTTGGGATAACCAATACGGGTATCCATGCCCGTAACATATTCCACCAGTTTGCTTAAGTCTTTTAGTTGCGAGCCACCACCGGTAATTACAATACCTGCATTTAGTTTGCGCTCAAGTCCTGAACTTTTTATTTGGTAAAGTACTGATTCGAAAATTTCTTCTACACGAGCCTGGATAACCATGGCAAGGTTTTTTACCGAAACCTCTTTTGGAGGGCGGCCATGAAAACCAGGGATGCATACAATCTCATTTTCTTTATTTTCTTCGGCAACTGCCGATCCAAATTTTACTTTTAACAATTCCGCTTGATTGCGCAATACTTGGCAGCCTTCTACCACATCATCTGTAATAATATTGCCACCAAAAGGAATCACTGCCGTATGGCGGATAATACCGTTTCTAAAAATAGCCACATCAGTAGTACCGCCTCCAATATCTACCAAACAAACACCTGCTTCCATTTCTTCAGGAGTCAATACTGCTTCAGCAGAAGAAAGTGGCTCAAGAATCAAATCAGCCACATCTAAACCCGCACGGTGCACGCTTTTGTTGATGTTTTTAATGGCTTCAACGTGGCCAGTAATGATATGAAAGTTTGCTGAAAGGCGAACACCTGCAATACCTACTGGGTCAGCCACATCAGCAAAATCATCAACCTGGTACTCCTGTGGCAATACGTGAATAATTTTATCACCAGGAGGCAAGGCCAATTTTTCAGTTTCTTTAATGAATGAAATCACTTCTTCCAGCACAATCTCATCTTCTGGATTATTTCTGCTTACACTATTGCGGTGCTGTTTACTTTTGATGTGTTGGCCTGCAATGCCAACATGCACTGAGTTGATTTCAATGCGGATGTTTCCACCCTGCATAGATGCCTTTGCTTTATCAATGGCTTCGCGGATGGCTTTTACTGTTTTATCAATATTGCGTACCTCACCACGTATTACACCCAGTGAATCGGCCTTACCCATGCCCAGTATTTCTACTTTGCCAAACTCGTTTTTAGTGCCAACAATGGCACACACTTTTGTGGTCCCAATATCTAACCCTACAATAACTTTTTTTGTTTGCTCCATTGCAACTATTGGTTATTATTTTTTTTACAAACTATTTGATTCTTATATTTCACGTTGATGTTGCTGTAAGTTTCCCATCCCACTCGGTTCATCGCTTCTTTGTAAAACAGCAACAAGCGTTTAAATTTATCTTCTACGTCATTTGCGTCACCAAAAAATATGGTTTGACTCCCAATGGTGGGAATCAATTCCAACTCTCCTTCGGCTGTAACAAATATCTGTTCTATCTGCGCGTTCCAAAAAGTATCTTTATCAACATATGTTGCTATCTTAAATAAGTCTTTGCCAGTGCTGCTTTGCGCGCTGTCTCTCCCTGCTCCGTGTTCAAAAATATACCCTGTTGCTACCGGTACATGCGCTGTATAATCAGGGGATAGCGGCATTTTTAAGCCATCTTCATCTAGGTAATAACTCTCGTTAAAGGCGTTCATCACGCGTAAAATAGGCCTGCGTTGGGTGATGTGGATATTAAGGCTACCGTTCATATCTGTATACACTTCGGCTGTTTTTATCATGGAATTGTTACGAAGTTTTTTTTCCAGCCAGGGAATGTTAATGCTATTCAGGTTCAACCCCAATATCTTTTTTTCATTGCCATCTTTCCTAATTTGTTTCAATACCATTTCCCTGTCTACAAAATTTGCGGTCTCGTTATCGGGTTCAATATGCACCTGAATGGCGGTACAAACGGTTTGTTGTTCTTGCTTATTGATAAATGCAAGACTGGCCAATAAGCCAACCACCAATGAAGTCCACAAGGTGATTAATCCGATTTTTTTCAGCCGCCTTAAAAAAAGTTGTTTATCAAAAGCCATTGGTTGTGTTATAGTCGGTTTAAAAGCTGTTGTTTAATGGGCTCAACTAGGGTGTCAATATCTCCGGCTCCCAGTGTAAGCAATACCTCAATTTGTTTTTGTTGAAGCAACTCCAATACGTCCTCTTTTTTACAAATACGTTTATTACTTAACGTCATTTTGTTCAAAACAATATCAGCGGTAACGCCTTCAATAGGCAATTCTCTTGCGGGGTAAATATCCAACAACAACACATCATCCGCCAATGAAAGGCTTTCTGCAAAACCATCTACAAAATCCCTGGTTCGTGTAAACAAATGGGGTTGGAAAATAACGGTTACTTTTTTGTTGGGATACATTTTTTTAACTGAACCAATGGTGGCAGAAAGCTCTGTTGGGTGATGTGCGTAATCATCTATATAAATCAAATGAGGCGTTTTAATTTGATATTCGAACCTGCGTTTTACGCCATTAAATGAGGCCAATGCCAGCCTTAATTCTTCTGGTGTAACACCTGCTACAAGAGCCGCAGCACTGGCAGCCACAGCATTTTCTACATTATGTAAACCTGGTATGCCAAGATGTAGTCCAGTTAATACCAAGTTTTCCGTATGCAAATCAAAATAATACTTGTCTCCTTCAATCTGAATATGGTCTGCGTAAACATCAGCTGGTTCAAGTATGCTGTACGACTTTACCCTTGCTTTGCCATGATGTGCAAACATCTCCTCATAAAGTTCAAGTTCTTTTTTAATAAACAAGTGTTCTTGTACTTGCGCGCCATAATCAGCAAACGATTTTTTAAGGGCCTCATGTTCACCATAAATATCCAAGTGGTCGGCATCTGTAGAAGTAATGATGCCAATTTTAGGATGCAAGGTTAAGAAGGAACGATCAAACTCGTCAGCTTCAACCACCATAAGCTGTTCCTGCGTTTTAGCTGATGTTTGCTTGTGCAATAACAGGTTAGTGTTGTAGTTGGTTGATATTCCACCCAAAAAGGCTGCGCAATCCTGAGCGCTTTGTTTAAAAATATGGGCCAATAATGTTGATGTGGTGGTTTTGCCATGGGTACCTGCTACGCCAACGGTTTTATAAGCATCGGTAATAATACCCAACACTTGCGATCGTTTTAGTAAGGTAAATTCGTTTTGCTGAAACCAGGTTAGCTCTTCCATGTTTTTAGGTACAGCAGGAGTAATTACCACAAGGAGGTGTTCTTTATTAAATCCCATATTGGCCAGCTCACTACCCATATCGTGATAATGGATGGGTATCCCTTCTTTTACAAGAGCTTTGGTAAGTTCTGTTTCTGTTTTGTCATAACCTGAAACAGGGATATTTAGGGTGTGAAAGTAGCGTGCAATGGCACTCATACCAATACCACCAATACCTAAAAAATATACTTGTTTAATCTTGTTAAAGTCCATAAGTCTACATTAAAACGGGTTTTCTTTTTGCCCGAGTTTATTCATGTTCTTCTATTAGCCTCAATACTTCTGTTACAATTCGATCAGCTGCATCAGGAATAGCAAAAGAGGCAATATTGTTTTTAAGTTGCGCCTGTCTGGCTTCATGTGCCAGTAACTTTAGGCATTCATTTGCTAGGTTCTCTTTGGCATCTGCATCCTTTACCAAAATGGCGGCTTCCCTTTCAACCAAGGCCAACGCATTTTTTGTTTGATGATCTTCCGCAACATGCGGGGAAGGCACCAGAATAACAGGTTTTTGCACCGTGGCCAATTCAGCAATAGTTAAAGCCCCTGCCCTAGAAACAACCATATCAGCAATGGCATAAGCCAAATTCATTTCATAAATAAAAGGCAAAGAAACCACATGCTTGCCATGGGGTGCTGGTGTAAAGTTTTTGCCAGTTTGCCACAATAGTTGTATTCCCGCTTCTTCAAAAAGAGGAAGTGCAGCCTCAATGCATTGGTTGATGGTTCTTGCCCCTAAGCTGCCTCCAACTACCAATACTGTTTTTTTTGTTGGGTCAAGTTTAAAATGGTCAAACCCTTGTTGCCTTAATTCGTTAACGGCCATTAAATCCTGCCTGATAGGATTGCCGGTTTTAACCAGTTTGCGTTCAGGAAAAAATTGCCTCATATTATCGTAAGCTACGCA
>CALRXU020000007.1:0-221186 GCA_943372215.1 Chitinophaga pinensis
AAATCAGCCACGGGTTTGCGGGTGGGTACACCCACATAAATGCGTTTGGTTACGGAGTCTGTTCCTCTGGGGTTGCGCACCACCAAGGTTACATCGTAATTACCTGTTTGGGTAAAGGTGTAGCGGAAGTTTTTATTTGCTGGAAATACAGATGAGCTGATGAAGCAACCGATATCTGATACGCAATTGCGAGGTTCGTTTACTTGTTTAATGTTCCAGTAACGCAAGCTATCCATGCTGGAGGTGTTTACAAAAGTATGTGGGCTGTTTACCCAAACGGTATCTATGCCTGCATCGTAAGCGAAGTTGGCTACGGGTATACTAGGAAAGCTAATTACAACCGGGTCAATCACTTCTACTCTATAATCCTCTGCTTCACCAAAAGTGCCAATCGCACCACAAGCATCCGTTTCAAGCGGAACACCAAAATACATACAAACTACCCTAAGTCTTGTAATACCAGGAAGGGCATTTGAAGGTACTACAAAAGAGCCTGTAAACAAGGAGGTGGCAGCATTGGGAGAAGAATACACTGATTCTGTACTTTGAAATACCCCATCTCTGTTCCAATCACACCATACCCTAAAGCCTTGCTCCCAAGTAAATGGACCACTTTGTACATTTACCGTTATTGAGCTTCCTTGCCTAACCAATAATTTCTGGTTGGGGAAGTCTGTATAGTTATTGGGCAAAACACTCCCGCATCCAGAGTTTATGTTTGAAATGTTCTGATCCCCTCCTGTTGTAAAAAACGAACCTATTTGGTCGGTTCCACAACCATTGGTGAAAGTAGGCAGGCAGTATGTTTGGGCAACACCAGCCTGTCTAAGTCCGACAAGCAATAAAAACACGAACAAAAGCCTTGAGGGAATGTTAAGGTAAAATTTTATGTCCATATAAGAAGTAATATTACGCTAATGTACAATTAAATCTTCTTTCTCAAAAGACATACCTTAAATTATTCTCAATCTTTTATTTTCATTGATGGGGGTATGCAGCCGTTCAAAGTTAGAATTTGAAAAGCAATGCGAACAAAAAAGTTGCCGCGTTTGTTGGACAACACTACTGGGTAATTTCAATAATTTCGCCTTGCCAGTTTAAGATATAAATGCCTTTATCAGTTAACAGGTAATTGTTTTTAGAAGAAAAAAACTCGATAAACGGATCTCCCGGTTCATCACTTTCATCGCCATCCTTTTTTACCAACTCTTGTTTGCCCAGTACCTGATTGGTTTTTCTGTCCACCACAATCTGCAACAATGCTACAGAATCTGTTTTGCAAAGTAAGGTAATGGTGTTGTTGGTAAAACGCATATCAACTATCCAAGTGATGTCCTTTTGGTAATCGCGCACATCCCTTTGCATTTGGTACTTGCGGTCTAGAAAAACCGGAGCTGCTTCATAAAACAGCCATTCTTTATTATACCTGTAGCCATAATAGCCAGCCCGCATATTTAAGCTCTTTCCTGAAAAGGAATAGGATTGTATGGTTAGAGAATCTGCAACTACACCTTTGTACTCAAAGGTGGTGGTTGCTTGGGGTTTTACATATTGCAATACCAACTTGGTTTTGGCCAATTCCATCTCATCTTTTACAGTTTTATCACAACCCAATAACAAGAGGGTGTCATTTACATACTCTATGATACAAAGGTCTTGTATGTAGGAAGGCCGCAACTCACCATTTTCGGGGTAACTGTTCCACGTATTTACATGAAATAACTTGTAGGTTTTGGTTTTAAAATTATAACAAAATACAAAAGGAAACCACTCTTGTTTAATAATATATCCTGTATCAAGCGGGTTGTAATAAAAAACATCTAATTCAGTCATCAGCTCATCACCGTTTACAGAAGGTTCGGTGGAGAACTTATACAGCAATTCACTAGGGCCATCAAAACGTTGTCGGTACTTGTTTACGGCTGCATAGGTTGCCGGAAGTTTCAATTGGGCATAAATCAACTCCATCGTTCCAGAGTCTATTATGATAGAGTCGGTGAGGTGAGTTTGTAGGTTATAAACATACAGCTTACCTGCCTCTTTAAAAGAATGAACAACAAGGTTATCACCCACTTTACTAAAACTTTTCCAACCCATTAATTTAGCTATGGGTTTACTTTGGTGTTTGGTTACAACAAGAGGTTTTGATAATTTTAATACCTGCCTAAACACATCCTCGTGATAAAACAAGCTGTCAATACTTGACGAGTAAACAATTTGATTCATCAATGTATCGTATAAACATATCACCGGAACTTTACTTGTACCAAATTTTTTATTCAATACGGCATGCACCTTATTATTCATTTCAATGCTTACCGGTTGCCCGATGATTTGTTGCGTGTAATTTAGAGCCTGGTTATAGGTAGCCGTTTTGGTGGAATAAACAAAGGTGATGGCCTTTGTTAAATCAGGAAACTTTGACAGGGTGCTTGCTGCGGCATTGCTTGATGAGCAGTTAAAGGGATTGATATAGCCTACCAGTTGAATAGAGGAGGCAGAAACACCTTGTATCAATAACACGTCAAGTAGAAATAGCATTATTGATTTATACATAGTAGGATTTTGTTTTCTACTAAGATAGCTAATTTACATGGGTGTACAAATTTCAGTTTGAGATAAGGTACGTTTCTAATACCTATAAAGGAGGCTCTTTGCAGAACCTCCTTTACCATTCCTGTTTTTTAGTTTTTAACCGGAAACACCATTTCGGTTAACCATTTGGTGGTGTCTTTTTCCACCATGGGGTCGGTTACATACACTTCTGTTGGCGGGCCACCCGGGGTTAATCCTTTTTCTTTCATGTAAGCATCCATGGCCTGATAAACGGCTTCGTTTTTATCATAAGCACCATAATATTTTACCACCATGGCGTCAAAGGCTTCCTGCACATTAAATTTAATATCGCCCTCGCCCTTTGTATCTTGCTCTACGGGCAATGCAGCATTAAACATGCTGATGTTGTACCAAGTGGTAAATGGGTAACCCACTACCTTGTTGTTGCTCTTTTTTACGTAAGTATCTAACTTTAAAAAGCTCTCGCCAATAGCGGTGCCAATGGCTTCGCGTTTTACATTTTTGTTGCTGATAAAAACAAACTTTTGGGTGGGTATGGTTCTTTTCTCTACTTCAAAACCCAATACCATTTCTTTCTTTGGGGTGCTTTCGCAAATTTTCTTGATGGCGGCTAATCCTTTTTCGTAATCGGGGCCAATCATTTTGTCCATGAACAATCCAAAGTATTTGCCCATGGGGTTCATGCCCATATCGCTATCCAGTGTCCAGGTTATTTTAGTGCCTCCATCAACTTTGGTAAAATAATAAGCCGCTTGCGAAGGACTCATGCCTTCAAACTCCAAACTCGTCATAATCAGTTCTCCAGGTTTACTTTCTGTAATGGTGAGCTTACCGTTACCTACATTGGGGTTTTCACTTTTCCAAGTGTACCAAGCATCTTTGCCTACGGCTACTTCACTAAACGTCCACTGGGCATTGGTATCTAATGCATGCCATGGACTCCATGCTTTCCATTGGTGCAGGTCGTTGATTAAATCAAAGGCCATTTCTGCATTTGATTCAATGACAATGCTGCGCTCAACATGGCTTTTGCTAGGTAGAAAAAAGGAAACAATAACAAGAAGTGCAATAAACGCTAAAAGGCCAAGGCCTATTGTTTTGAGTATTTTCATAGTGCTGATAGAATTGTGATAACAAAGCAACATTTTTTTCGTTAAAAATGCTACTAAAGTATTTGTTTAGAGATTTTTATATTTGCCACATGTTGAAATTCCCTATAAAATTTATTGCTCTTATTATTGTTGGGTTAACCTGTTCTGGGTTATTTGTTTACGCCACTTTAACGGATGATGATAAGCAGCAAAAGGAATTTGAGACTTATTACAAAATCTATTCCCTTGCTTCGCCCAATCAACTTGCGTTTGCAGGTGAGCCTGTTCCTTTAGATGATGCCGACATTCAGGAACGTTATGACCGAGAATTATTAACCAATGTGTATTGGCAATCGCAAACGGTATTGATGTTAAAAAGGGGACACAAGTTTTTTCCTTTAATAGAAAAAATATTGGCACAAAACGGTATCCCTGAAGATTTGAAATACCTTGCTTTGGCAGAAAGCGGTTTGCAAAATGTGGTATCTCCGGCTGGGGCCTCAGGGTACTGGCAAATGCTAGAGGCCACGGCAAAAATTTATGGTTTAGAGATTAATGCTGATGTGGATGAGCGTTACCACCTGATTAAATCAACAGAAGCTGCATGCCGTTATTTTAAAGAGGCGTATGGCATTTTTAACAGTTGGGCACTGGTAGCGGCTTCCTATAACATGGGCATTGATGGGGTGCGTAAACAGTTGCAACAACAAGGGGTAAACAGCTATTATGATTTGTGGTTGAATACGGAAACGGCAAGGTATGTGTTTAGGATACTGTCCATTAAAGAAATTGCTTCCCGCCCCAAAGCATTTGGTTTTAACATTGCTGAGCAGCACCAATACAAACTACCAAGTACTGTTGTGGTAAAAATAAATGCTAACGTGCCTGATTTGGTAAAGTTTAGCCTGGAGTTAAATTGCAATTACAAAACGTTGAAACTGCTGAATCCATGGCTTAGAAGCAAACAACTGGCCGTAAGCAACAAGCCTTATTATGTTGATTTGCCAAAGGATAAACTGCTAAATAGTTCATTTAAAAACAGTGTGGTGAATGATACGTTGGTTTATAACTAACCTATTTGTACAAGCCTTTCATGGCAATAAATTCTTCTACAGTTTGAGGCACCAAGTATTTGATGGATTTTCCGGCCTGTAACATTTCGCGGATGTAGGTGGATGAGATATTCAAGAGTGGCACTTCAAATATTTTTATTTTTGGGTGATTGGCCAACAAGGGATTTTCATGAAAGCCAGCTCTTCGGTACACATACACTTCGTGGTTTTTAAGGATAGTTTCATATTGTTTCCATAAATGGAATGATTGCAGGTTGTCTCCACCAATAATAGGCACAAAAGTGTATTCGGGGTACGCCTTACCCAACTCCTCCAAGGTATTTACGGTGTATGAAGGGCGTGAGAGTTTAAACTCAAAATCGCTTGCGGTAAATCGTTCATCGCCAT
The DNA here is from genome assembly GCA_943372215.1 of Chitinophaga pinensis. Taxonomy (GTDB): domain Bacteria; phylum Bacteroidota; class Bacteroidia; order UKL13-3; family UKL13-3; genus UBA6183. The sequence goes on from CALRXU020000007.1 coordinate 5,129, forward strand.
TAATAGCCAGTTGCATTAAATGCAATCGGGTATTTTCATCCAACAACTCATCATTGGCTTTAAATGGATTTTGTGGAGAAATGATGAACCAGATTTTATCTAATGTGGTGAATTGAACAAAGTAGTTGGCAATGAGTAAATGCCCAGTATGAACGGGGTTAAATGAACCAAAAAACAGTCCGATTTTCATGCATTATTGATTTAAAAATGCGGTAATTAAATTTTCCGCTTGATGGAGTGTGTCTTCCAAATCTTTATTTAACAGCACTTGTTCAAATTTGTTTTCGTAAGAGAGTTCATGCAAGGCCTTTTTTAACCGTATCTGTAAGGTTTCTTCCGTTTCAGTAGAGCGAAATCTTAAACGCTCTTCCAAAATGGCTACACTTGGTGGTTTTACAAAAACTGCCAGTGCTTTATCGCCAAAGTAATTTTTAATATTTAATCCGCCTTCCACATCTACATCAAAAATCACGGCTTTGTCCATGGCCCAAATGCGTTGTATTTCCGATTTTAACGTGCCATAAAAATTGCCACCGTACACTTCTTCATACTCCAAAAATTCGCCTTGCTGAATGCGTTGTTTAAATTCTTCCTGAGAAATAAAATAATAGTCCCTGCCATGCTCTTCATTGGCTCTTTTAGCGCGGGTGCAGGCACTTACAGAGAAGGCAATCCTGCTGTCAATAGATAAAAGGTGTTTTACAATGGTGGTTTTACCACTACCAGAAGGTGCACAAAAAATAACCACTTTATTCATCCTGTTTCAGTGCAATAGGGGTTAAATGATGTTGTTGATTTGTTCTTTAATCTTCTCCAGTTCGTCCTTCATTTCCACCACACGTTGTTGGATTTTAAAGTGGTTGGCTTTGCTTCCTATGGTGTTGATTTCTCTGCCCATTTCCTGCGCAATGAAGCCCAGTTTTTTTCCCGCTGATTTTACTTGGAGGGTTTCTTTAAAATATTTGCAGTGTTGTACCAACCTTGTTTTTTCTTCGCTGATGTCGAGCTTTTCTATGTAATAAACCAGCTCTTGTTCAAAGCGGTTTTTATCCAGGTTATCTTCTTTTAGTTGGCTTATCTCTTGATCAATCCTGCCCCTTATGGTTTGTATACGTTCTGGTTCAATGGCTTCAATTTCTGTAATTAAATGCAAAATAGCCTCTGTCATTCGGGTTAATTCGCCAGCCAACATTTCCCCTTCTTTTATCCTGAATTTTTCAAATTCCGTAAATCCTTTATTGACTACCTCCATCAATAATTTCAAGTCCTCTTCTTTGTTTTCCTCTTCAACGGGTTGAAACAAATTGGGCAATTGCAGCATATTGGCGGCCAACATCTGGTGGCTAACACCAGACTCTTCGCATACATCCTTTAATTCTTTTAAGTAATAGGCAGCCACATCTTTATTCACGGGCATTACTTTATCTTCTGCACGTTTAAAGTGTACATTGATGTTTACCTGGCAACTGCCTCGCTCAATCAGTCGCGTAAGTTCTTTGCGCACTTCATGGTCTTTACTTTGCCACACCTTGGGCATGCGCAAATTCAACTCCAAAAACTTGTTGTTTAGCGATTTGTATTCGGCTTTAATGGTGAACCTTTCGGTATCAATTTCAGCCTGACCATAACCGGTCATTGATCTTAGCATAGTTGTTAACTTTGGGCAAAAGTAAGCTAAACCGCTCAAAAGCCAATCATTAATCCGTTAAGGAATGCGTTTGTCCATGATGGAGAACCAAAGAGGCGGAATTGCTGCTATAAAAAACATGCCCGCATATCCACTGGGTAATTCTGGGCTTCTTTCGTAACTAACCAAGGCATGGTAAGGCTTTGAAGCATAATAATGGTGGTCGGCATGTCGGCTCAGGTCAATTAGAAAAAAGCGGCTTATGGGCTGGTCGCTCTGCCAACTGTGTATTTCTGTTACCCGTTGTTTTTCATTGCGTTCCAAGCCATAATGTTCAATATAGTTTACGTATTCCAGTAAAAAATTAGCCACTACACAATGCAACACAAACCAGCCGAGTGCTGCCCAACCTAATGTAAATACAATCAGGGTATCAAAACAAGCGTGTAAAAACAATTGCCTGATTACATAATGGTGCAATGAAAAACGGCTTCTGTTTTCCTGTTTCATGCGTTGGTTTTCTAACTTAAAAGCGCCTTTAAACTGGCCCATGCTACTGCTTAAGGAAAAAGCATATACACTTTGGCCTCTTTTTGCAGTGGCGGTATCCTTATCTGTTCCCACCCATTTGTGGTGTATTCTTAAATGTTCAACAAAAAAATAAAAATTGCCTGTTGTAAACAGCAACAACCGACCTAACCATTGCTGGAATTGAGCCTTGCGGTGAATAAACTCATGAGATACCACAATGGCTGAGGCTCCGGAATGAATGCCCATGCTGATTGATGCGCCTAACAAACTGGCTCCCGTAAGCAATTGGTGGTGTATGCCATAAAAAAAGCTGGTGATGCATAACAACTGCGCCAACACATGTAAGTATAAAATAACCTGAGGCAATATGGCTTCTTTGGCGGCATGTTGGTTGCTTTTAAGCAAAGGCATTACCCACTCCAATGCACCCAATACAAACAGGATATACACCGCATTGTACCAAGCTGCCAGCCCTCCAGTTAAGTTGCCATAAACCACCAACATGGCAGGAGTTAAACTTAAGCCATAAAGTATGTTTCTAATTTGGGCCTTCATTGTTGTTAAAACGAATACTCAATAAACAAAAAATCTGGCTCTTTACCAAGAAACCAGATTTTCACTCTTTTATTTTTAAATCAATTTTACTTCTTATCGGTGGCGAGTACCATTTTAAACTTGTTTCTGGCACCAATCTGCATTACATCAACCAAATCCTGCACTTGTAAATTGTAAGGTAAACGCAGCACTACGGTAAGTTCTGTTAAACTCAATGCCTTTTTTTGCAACTCGGCCTCTAATGAAGCAAAGGGTACTTCATTTTGGTCAATATAATACCGTTTATCTTCTGTAACTGTAACACTTACAGGCTGCTTATCAATTTGCTGATTGGCTGCTGATTTGGGTAGTAAAATCTTAATTACGTTTGGGTTTGCTACTGTTGACACAATCAAGAAAAACAACAACAGAAAAAACATGATGTCGTTTAGCGAGTGTGTGGAAACCTCTGCATGAAAACGTTTACTTCTTCTGATTTTCATAAGATGGTTGTTGAATAATTTTCAAAAACTCAAACGATTGTTTTTGTATTTGCAGTACATTTTTATCAATAAGCATGGTTAATAAGTGGTAACCGCTGTAAGCAATTACACCCACAACCAAGCCTGTGCCGCTGGATACCATTTTTTCGTATAAACCGCCTGCTATAATACCAATGCTGATATTATCAGATAACGAAATGCTGTAGAAAATTTTAATTACCCCTGAAATGGTACCGATAAAACCCAGCATGGGAGCTATACCAGCGATTAAGCCCAGGTAATTCATTTTGCGCTCCATCTCTGCTATTTCTATCTGGGCAGCCGTTTCCATCATGCTTTCAATTTCGCCAATTGGTTTTCCTAAGGTTTTTAAGCCACAAAGCAACACTTGCGCGGACGCTGATTGATCGCGTTCGCATAACATGACTGCGGCTTTGATATTGCCACTTTGAAGCTGGTCGTTTAATTGCGGGATAAGCACTTTGGAAGGATTACCTTTTTTGCGGATGCTCTGCCAACGTTCAATAATTAAGTACACGCTTACGATGGAAAGGATGATGATGGGTATAATTACAATGCCGCCTTTCCATAACAGTTCTAATAAATTTAATTCAGTTGGTGTGGTATTCATAGTTTCTTATTTGTATTCGTGTATGGGTAATTAACCGCATGACCGAAATGTATTTATAATAACGCATACAAATATCAACTATTGCATCTTTACCCTTTCAACACATTTAATCACAGTGTATAGCTATCTCAACTTTGGCCAAACTGGCTTATAATAGTGGATTAAACAAGGATATGGCTACGCAAAAACTGAATAGAATTTTCAATATCAACATATAAAGCCCTATCGGCTTCATTAAAACTTACGGTTTTTCGGTAGGCTATTACCAACTGTTCCACGCGCACTGACGATTTTAATGGTGCACGAAATTCCAATGCTTGGGTTGCATTTAACAATTCAATGGCTAAAATGCGTTCAACATTGTTGATGACTTTGTAACATTTTGTAGCGGCATTTGCACCCATGCTCACATGGTCTTCCTGCCCATTGCTGCTTACAATGCTATCTACACTTGCAGGTGTGCACAGTTGTTTGTTTTGGCTTACAATGCTTGCTGCTGTGTATTGTGGAATCATCATCCCTGAGTTTAAGCCCGGATTGGGCGTTAAAAAAGCGGGCAAACCACGCTGACCAGAAATGAGTTGAAAGGTTCTTCTCTCGCTAATGCTGCCCAATTCAGCCAGTGCGATGGCTAAAAAATCAAGCACCAGAGCCAGGGGTTGTCCGTGGAAATTGCCCCCTGAAAGAATCAAATCATCGGTTACAAAAATATTGGGGTTATCCGTAACGGAATTCATTTCTGTTTCAATTACTGAAGCCACATATTGGATGGTATCAAAACTGGCTCCATGCACTTGCGGAATGCACCTAAAGGCATAGGGGTCTTGCACCTGTATTTTAGGTTGTTTGGCTATTTCACTGCCTTTTAGTAAAGCCCTGATTTGTTTGGCTGTTTCTATTTGCCCTTTGTGTGGTCGAATTTCGTGCAGTTGAGGTGAAAAGGGTTCAAGTCGGGCATCAAATGCATCAATAGCAGTCGCTGCAATGGCATTGGCTTGTAGGTAAAGTTGTTGTGCTTTAAGCACATTCCATACCCCATAAGCCAACATAAATTGTGTGCCGTTAATTAATGCCAATCCTTCTTTTGATTGCAATTGTATCGGCTTGATTCCAAGCTCTTGAAGAACGGTTAAACTTGGAACTGCTTCCCAGTGTTCACCTTTTTTTTGCCACACCTGCCCTAGTCCTAATAAGGGCAAACTTAAATGCGCCAAAGGAGCCAAGTCGCCACTGGCACCTAAAGAACCTTGCTCATACACCACGGGTAAAATATCTCCATTAAAAAACTCCACCAAACGCTCAACAGTTGCTAGTTGTACACCACTATTGCCATAACTTAGTGATTGTATTTTTAACAACAGCATCAGTTTTACCACCTCACGGGGAACATAATCACCCGTGCCACAAGCATGCGAAAGCAAGAGATTTTCTTGCAGTTGGGTTAATTCATCAAACGATATTTGGGTATTGCACAAGGAGCCAAAACCCGTATTGATGCCATAAAAAACAGCATCTTGCTTGCTCATTTTTTCATCCAAGTACACACGGCATTTTTGGATGCGTTGCTTGGCCTCTGCTGAAAGTACTAGTTTTTTGTTTTCGGATAAAATGGATTGAACTTCGCTTAATGAAAGCTGCTGGGTAATTTGGTAATGATGCATGTTTTTTATTAAAACGGTACGGTTGATTGGGTGGAATTACACCAACTCCAAAAGTGTTTCTTCAATGATGTTGCAGGCCTGTGTAATCTGCGCTTCGTTAATTACCAAAGGTGGTGCAAAACGAATAATGTCTCCATGGGTTTGTTTGGCAAGCAAGCCTTTTTCTTTCATGGCCAGGCAAACATCGTAAGCGGTTTTGCCATCACCAAAAGGTTTAATCACAATGGCATTTAACAAGCCTTTGCCCCTTACTGCGGTTATTAGTGGTGTTTTTTGTTGTAAAGCCACCATACGGTTGCGGAAAATTACCCCCATTTTTTCGGCATTTTCAGCCAAGTGCTCATCTACTAAAATTTGTAAGGCTTCCATAGCCACTGCGCAGGCCAATGGATTGCCTCCGTAAGTACTGCCATGTTCTCCTGGTTTTATGGTAAGCATCACCTCATTATTGGCCAATACTGCCGAAACAGGCAATACCCCTCCTGAAAGCGCTTTACCCAACACCACGATGTCTGGCTTTACCTCTTCATGGTCGCAAGCCAACATTTTACCTGTTCTGCACAATCCCGTTTGCACTTCATCGGCTATCATCAGTACGTTGTATTTGGTACAAAGTTCACGCACCCCTTTCAAGTAGCCTTCATCAGGCACCACCACACCTGCTTCACCTTGTATCGGTTCAAACATAAATGCAGCAATATTGGGGTCAGCCTTAAAGGTATTTTCTAAAGCCGTTAAATCGTTGTAAGGAATCAGCTTAAAACCTGGCATATAAGGCCCAAAGTTGGCATAACTGCTAGGGTCGTTGCTAGATGAAATGGCAGCCATGGTGCGGCCCCAAAAATTTCCTTCCACAAATATTACTGTGGCTTGATTTTCAGGAATGCCTTTTACGGTATAGCCCCATCTTCTGGCCAGTTTAATGGCCGTTTCACCACCCTCAACGCCCGTATTCATGGGTAGTACTTTATCGTAACCAAAGTAAGTGGTGATGTATTTTTCGTATTCACCCAGCAAATTGTTGTGAAAAGCACGGCTGGTTAACGTTAGTTTTTGTGCCTGATCAGTTAATGTATTAATGATACGGGGGTGGCAGTGTCCTTGGTTAACGGCACTGTAAGCCGACAAAAAATCGAGGTATTGTTTGCCATCCACATCAGTCATGTAAATACCCTCTGCCTTTTCAATAACCACGGGTAGCGGATGGTAGTTGTGTGCACCGAATTGGTCTTCTAGCTGAATAAAGTATTGGGTTTTATTGTTTTGCATAGCTGAATTCATGCGGCAAAAGTAAGGCAAATAAGGCGTATTTAAAAGCTGTTTGGCAACACTTGCCTTTCAAGGGATTAAGGTTGGCTTGCTGTTTGATATGAGCGTCTGCTTTTAGAAAGTTAACCCACATTTAGGTACTCTTGTAAATAATGGTATAACTTGTTTCTTTATCAAGTTTTCTAGTAACTTTGTGTTTGTGGAGCTACACCATAAAAATCTATTGCAACATGATGCAGAGCGCATAAAACTGCGTTTAGCCAAAACGCCAACAGCGCGTTTCAGGTTAATGATTAATTTGTTTAAACTTCAACAAAAATTAAAAAAGGCTAACCCACCTAAATAGTTTTTTACATTGGACTTATTTGAAGAAGAATTGGTTGGTTTGTTTAGTGCTTTTAATGAAGCATCCATGCAATATATAATGGTTGGTGGATTGGCGACAAACCTCCATGGTTTTAGTCGTTTTACGGCCGATTTAGACATTTGGATAAAGGATACACCCGCTAACAAAATAAGTTTAAGAACGGCCATTGCAAAAGCTGGCTATGGTGATTTTTCTGAGTTTGAAACCATGGATTTTATACCTGGTTGGACAACACTTTTGCTCAATAATGGCATGGAGTTGGATTTGATGAGCTACATGGCAAACTTTAAACGTGAAGACTTTGACGCTTGTTATGATATGGCCGAAACCATGGATATTTTAGGGATTTCAGTGAAGGTGCTTCATATTAATCACCTCATTGCTGAAAAGAGAACATTAAATCGGCCTAAAGATATGATTGACCTGCATGAGTTGGAAAAAATACGTACGCTAAAGAATGATATTTAAGTTACGCCAATAAAGTGAGTATGGCTAAATAGTTGCTCAATCCCTTACTTCATCCAAACCTTAAAGACAGCCACTTTATCTTCCAGTTGAACTTTTAATACATACAATCCTGTATTAAATTCACCATTGATCGCAAACGAATTTTCACCCGATTGAACGGGTTGTTTTTGGGTGAATAAGGTAATACCATTCAGGCCTATTAATTCAAAGGTAGCAATACTTTCAGCCGCTGCATGAATGTTAATGATTGGACTACCATTTACATAATGTAAAGCTATTTTTTCACTCAATTGTTCTGTTGTGCCTACTGTTTGGATAGAGCTATAAGAATATTTTCCATCAAAGTCAGTTTGTTTTAAACGGTAGTAACTGATGCCCTCAAAAGGATTATTATCTGTAAAATGATAGCGTGAGTTGGTACTTGAATTGCCCCTTCCTTTTATTGTTCCTACGTCTTCAAAATCATCTCCGTTAACACTTCTTTCAATGGTAAAATAATCATTATTTACTTCTGAGGCAGTTTCCCAAGTACAATTTACTCTATTATTTTCTAGTACCGCATTAAAGGCAATTAGTTTTACTGGTAACATACCACTTGGAGTAAACTTAGCGATAAAAACATCAGAATTACCACCAAAAATTGTTTGATGTGCACCAGCAGTTGCTATGGCATTGCTTGATCTAGTTTCGCCTGTTATAATTATATTTCCATTGGCATCTGTAGCTATCACTAGTCCACCATCAGAAGCCCCGCCTCCATAATAAGTGGCCCATAACCTAAGACCATTGGTATTAAACTTAGCTACAAAAGCATCCGTACCGACAGCCTTAACTGGACTATGCGCGCCAACAGTAGCTATTGCATTACTTGAATTAGTTTCTCCTGTTACTACAATATTCCCGCTAGCATCTGTAGCTATTCCTTGTCCATAATCATTACCTCCACCACCGTAATAAGTAGCCCATTGTATTGCTCCATTGCTATTAAACTTGGCTATAAAAGCATCATATAAGCCACCAGCGTCTACCGTTGTTTGGTGCGCTCCAATAGTTGCTATGGCGTTAATAGATAGAGTAAATCCTGTTATGCTAACATTGCCAACTGCATCCGTTGCTATTGCACCTCCCTCATCATCACCACTACCTCCATAATATGAGGCCCAAAGTCTAACACCATTGGTATTAAACTTGGCTATAAAAGCATCTTTACCTCCACCGTGAATAGTTTGGTACGCACCTGATGTGGCTATAGCAGTTGTTGAATACGTTTGTCCTGATATTATAATATTCCCGCTAGCATCTGTAGCTATTCCTTGTCCATAATCATGATTACTCCCCCCATAATAAGTGGCCCATTGTTTTACTCCATTACCATCAAACTTAGTTATAAAGGCATCATAACTACCCCCACCGTGTATAGTTTGATGTGCTCCTGATGTAGCTATAGCAGCTGTTGAACCAGTATATCCTGTTACAAAAATACTCCCGCTGGAACCTGTAGTTATATACATTCCTTGGTCCCCTCCACCGCCTCCAAAGTAGGTGGCCCATTGCCTTATACCATTGGCACTGAACTTCGCTATAAAGGCATCCCAGCTACCACCAATTGTTATTTGGTATCCGCCAATAGTGGCTATAGCAGTACTTGAAGCAGTATATCCTGTTATTAATATGTTCCCACTTGTATCTCTTGCTATTCCTTTTCCATAATCTTGATCACTCCCTCCATAATAAGTGGCCCATTGTTTTATACCATTACTATTAAATTTCACTATATAAACATCATAATTGCCACCAAATATTGCTTGGTGCGCTCCAACAGTTGCTATGGCACTGCTTGAAGAAGTAAATCCTGTTGCCAGCACATTACCACTTGTATCTATTGTTATCCCATTTCCATAATCATAATTACTGCCACCATAATAAGTAGCCCAGTTAACAGGGTCTATGACTAAGGTTTGGTTATGGTTATAGTTTTCGGCATTTATACCAAAAATATTGCTGGCTAGTGCTTTAAAATTTGCATGAATTGGAGTTTGAGCATTGTTATCATTAATCACATAACTCAACGGAATGTTTTCTTCTAAGTTGCCATAGGTTGTTTCTATTAAAATATTACCTTCTTTTGTTAAACTGGTGCGGTTTGCTCCAACAAACTCCAATTGAATGTCAGCTAAGTTTGCATGGGGCTTTACAATAAAATTGTACTTGAATTTCCCTTTGTTGGTGGCGTCATTTAATACAAATTCAACATCAATATTGGGATACACGTTTTCATAAACTACCCTTTGGAAATGTTGTACATTGGTAATGCCTTCTTCTGGGGTTGCAGTGGTATAATAGTTGATATAATCACTGGCCGCATCAAAAGGTTTTAGTATTGCATTTTTATTCCCATTTTTAAAGTTAATGTCAACCCGATGTATTTGGTAGGTGATGTCAAATGAATCAGCTTGTGAAGCAAACTTGCTTGTTGGGGCAATATCTATAACGGCTTTTGGTGTTTTCACCATATTCATTACTTCATAACTAAAACCATCTTTTCGCAATTGAACATGCAGTCCATTTCCATTGTACAAATACAATACCTGTGGGTTTGGTTTATTGTTTTGGTCAATGACTTGACCCTTGTTTTCAATAAAACCGTATTGCGCAGAAATGGGCTTATTGATGTTGCCGGCCAAAGTAGTCATTGCAACGGCCAATAGCAGGAAGCTTAGTGGTATATATTTTTTCATTGGATTATGGTACAACAAATATATGGTTATTTCTAACACCTCAAAATTGGTTGCAATTTTCACACCGTATGAAGAAATTGATGCACCAGTAATTGATGCATTGAGTTAACAGAAGATAGAGACCTGCAATAATCTTAGGGTTACTGTGCCATTCTGCAGCTTCTGTGGAATTTATTTAAGATGTAGCATTCATACCAAATAACCAACCCATTTAGGACTATCTTATTTTACCAAATACTCCTATCTTTTTGCGTTCTTTTTTAAACTTTTTTCTCGGAGCTTCATTGTTTAATTCATTCATTTTCCTGTAAGCTGTTAACAGGTACTCTGGGAAATTACCATTATACGTTATTTTATAAAATGAAAAGCCATTGTAAGGAACCACGTTTTTACTAACCATTATTTGCAGGTGTTTCGGATTACCATGTTCTTTAAAATAATTTAAAAAAACCTTCAATCTTTCTTTATTTAACTTTTTAAATTTAACGTCAATAACTACGGCACCTATCCATTTTAAGCATTTATCCTGAATGGTGAATAGCATTGAGTCATGCACTTTTTTATTCAGATAATTTATAAAAAGGGAATCTTTGATAGACATTTTTTCTGCTTGTATGGAATCCTTTTCATTAAAAGAATGGGTATTTTTTCCGTTACGTGCCAGCACATATCTTTTCTTGGCTTCATAAAATAAGATGTATTCTTTTTCTTTTAGTTCATATTGCTGCGGATCAATAGTTATTGAGGCTTCAGGATTTTCAGCAAGAAAATCGGCCATCCGTTTGAGGAAATTTTCTTGTTTAAAAGATAGTTGGCTATTTCTCATTTCCCATTTTAAGGAGAGCGATTTCTCTATTTCCATCTCAACATTTTTTATCTTAATCCTGTAAGGTGTTGTAACAGGTTTAACAAATAAATTTGTAAGGGCATCAAATAACACATCTTGTAATTTGAATGTTGGGTCATTTAAATTACCTTGTATTGGCACTTCATAATCTATTACATTGCCTCGCTCTCTTACAAAAAACATGGCCAAACGAAGTGGCAACCAACTTGCATTTTTATTCTTTAATCTTTTGCCAATTCTTGGGTCAATTACCACCAAATGATTATTACTTGTTATCTGTCCGTTTCGCACATTCCACAAGCCTTTCACTTCAATGGTTCCCCTATCCAATGGGAAGGATGTGTATTTAATAAGATACGGATTAAATATTGAGCCTGGTATTTTTTGAAACTCATACTTTAACTCAAAGTCTGAACTGTCTCTTGGGTTTATGCTTATTCCTAAAGCAACATTACCATAGGGTTTTATGCCGGATACCAATTTGAAATTAACTCGTTTGTCTGTTTTGTCAATGGAGTCCGCAGTAAAAGTAAATGGATTGAGTGCTATTGAAAATTCTTCACCTAATGAGTAGTCGTTATATCTTATTTCTCCGTGATATATTCCCAAACTGCCAATTTTGTAATTGCTTTTTAATAGGTTTTTCGACATCTTCTTTATGTACCTGGCTATTTCAATTACCAAATTAAACTTAGCTCCATCTGCGGTAGCTGCTTTAACATTGGCTCCTTTTTTACCAAACATGGTTTGTACATTATCTAAGTAATCGTACTTTTCGTATTTAAAATACGGATGTTTAATATATATCGAATCATAAATATATTTGAATTTCTTAGGACTCATCTGTACAATAGAAATGGTTACGTTTTCGAAGGCAGCAAAATCTTCAGTACTATCCTTACCAAAGTGAAAATCACTCACCGAAATGAGCCCTGAATTGGTTACGTTATCCCTCTCAACTAAATTTCCTTTTGATTTAAAGTCTGCATCTAAAATCGCTTTAAAACTTCCATAATTTGATAAATCTTTGATGTATTGGCCAACAATATTCAAATCGAATTTATGAACAAGTATTCCTAATCTATAATCTTTATTTTTTGAATTTACTGTAAAGTCACCTTTAACATCGCCTTTTCCAATGCCTGATAAAAATGAAAATTTAATCGCTATGGTATCTACATCCCAACTAAAACCATCACTTTCGATGTTTACATTTTTTATGAAATAATTAATTGGCGTTACAGTTTCATGGTAATGGAATTCGCCATTGTTTATTTTTATATTAAAAATGTTCAGGTGTAGTGGTTCCCTTTTTTTTGGAACACTTTCCTTTGATGAAAACTGCGTAATCAAATCACTAAAATTAAATTGCTTTCTGTTTTGTAAGACCAATCCCCAAGGATTATTCAAAGTGAGTTCTTCTATTTCATAGGTTCTTGAGAACAGTTTACTCAATGCAACATTTACACTTAAACCATCCGTTGAAAAGAAAATAGTATCGCTTTCAAACTCGTAAATCTTTAATCCACTAAAATGCAGGTAGCCTGTAAATGGGTTTACATAAACCCAATCCATTTTAATCTCTCGTCCTGTGTACTTTTTATCAAACTTTTCAATAAGGTATTTAGTAAGGGGGGAAACAAATGCAATAACCACTACCACCAAAATAATAACAGCGATAAGCGAAAGTTTAAGTGCCTTTTTTAATTTGCTCATTTAACTTAGCAAAAAAGCTTATTACAGGCATGATGTTATTACATAATTTTGGGTAAAAGTTGTTTGATTTGATGTTGGTAAAGCCACTAACTCACCTGTAGGTATCTAACCTAGCTTTACCAATAAATAACAGAAAAATAGCCGTTGCAAACAACTGTTGATAAGGATTCTTCTGAGTATTGGTAGCCCAGATGCCCAAGAACATAAACAGCATACCAACAAGGTTTAAATGATGAATATGCATGAAAAGGATACCTAGCCTCACAAATAAGGCTGCCTTTAGGGCAGCCTTATTTGTTGGTTTATTTAACGATGTTATTACCTTCTGTTCTTTTCTATCAGCTTATACAATTCATCCAATTTGGGCGAAAGGATGATTTCTGTTCTACGATTTTTGGCGCGGCCTTCAACCGTTTCGTTAGTGGCTTTGGGATAAAATTCTGCGCGGCCTGCGGCTTCCAACCGTTTGGGATTTACATGATGTTCATTACTCAATAAACGTACAATACTTAAAGCCCTATCTGCACTTAAAGCCCAGTTGTCTTCGTATTTGGCCGTTTTAATTGGAATATTATCGGTGTGGCCTTCAATCAACACATCGATATCTGGGTTTTTATTTAATACATCGGCCAAGGTTCTGATGGCGTCAAGTCCCTTTTCTTCTATGGCTGCACTGCCCGATTTAAATAGCAATTTATCACTTAATGATACATACACCTTGCCATTTTTCATTTCTACACTAATTTCATCCGATTTAAAAGCCAGCAAGGCTCTTTTAACGGTTTCATTTAATGCGTTTAATAACGAATCTTGTTTGTTGATAATGCCCTGCAATTCTGCCAACCTTTTCTCACGGGCTTCTAACTCTTCCGCTTTAATTTTAAGCGCACTGTTAAATCGTTCAGCATCACTCAAGCTTTTTTTGGCGAGTTCATTGTATTTGGCATTTAGCTCAGCATACTGGCTTTTTAAATCATTGTTTCTTTCCGTACAATCGTTGTATTTGCCCGTTAGTGATTGGTACAATGAATCTAAGTAACGGTAGTCCTTCCCTCTTTGTGTGGTGTCTTTATTAAAAGCCACCGTTAAGTCATTTAATGAATCCCGTTGGTTCAGGGATTTTTTCATTCTTTTAGACAGGAAAAAATTATACGATTTTTCTTTAAACGTCTTGGGCTCATCAATTACAGATTTAGGTTCCAATTGGCCAAATGCCAATTTGCTGAAACCAAGTGCCAATAAAACCAGTGAGGTAAGGATAATATTTCTCATAATACACCAAATTAATCTTGGGCAAAGTTGGCACTTTACAGGGGGTTATCTTTATTGAGTTATTCAGAGAAATGGGTTATTGTATAGGTTTGTGTACAGGATTGAGTGCAAAAAGTAACGGGCATAAAAAAAGCAGGCCTTGAGGGCCTGCTTTTTGTTTATACATCTCTATTAAGCTGTTTTGTTCTTTTTATCGAAATCAATTACGATCGGGGTAGCAATACCAATTGAAGAGTAAGTACCAAAAACAATACCCACCAACAAGGCAAAGGTAAACCCTTTAATAACCTCCCCGCCAAATACAAACAACACCAACGCCACCATAAATACGGTTAACGAGGTGATGATGGTTCTGTTTAAGGTATTGTTCAACGCATTGTTAATAACCATTCCTTTGTTGGTTTCGGCTTTATTTTCTCCTAGGTACTCGCGGATACGGTCAAACACCACCACGGTATCGTTAATAGAGAAACCAATAATGGTTAATACTGCTGCGATAAATGTTTGGTCAACTTCCATTGCAAATGGTAAAATACCATCAAAAATAGAGTAGAAACCTAACATCATTAACACGTCATGCGTTAACGCAATAATTGCACCTAATGCGTATTGCCATTTACGGAAACGAATTAAGATGTACAGCCCAATACCTAGCATGGCAATAATTGCAGCCCAGAATGAAGCCACTTTAATGTCGTTTGCAATGGTTGGACCCACCTTAGCAGAACTTAAAACCTGCCCTTTAGCGCCTAAAGTGGCAAGTCCTTCATTTAATTTAGCTTCAACAAGCTCACTTGTATTCTCTGCAGTTTCATTAATCAGGTAAGTGGTGGTAATTTTATATTTTCTATCACTACCATACGATTTTACTTCTGGTGCCGAGCCAAATGGTGTTGCTAACTTCTCGCGAATGTCATTTTGTGAAACCGTTTTATCAAACTCAACCACATAAGTCCAACCACCTTTAAAATCAACGCCCCATGTAAATCCTTTGGTAAAAATAGAAACCAATCCTGCTAAAATCAACACGCCAGAGAACATGTAAAAGCGGAAACGTTTACCTACCCAATCAAAGTTAATGTTGCGGAATAATTTTTCAGTAAGCGTTGTTGAGTATTTTACAATATTGCCTTTACCCAATTGCCACTCTGTAATTACACGCGATAACAATACCGCTGTAAACATTGATGATAAAATACCAATGATTAGGGTGATGGCAAAGCCTTGTACAGGTCCAGTTCCGAACTTGTACAATACCGCACCTGCCAATAGGGTAGTTAAGTTAGAGTCAATAATTGATGATGATGCGTGCGCATATCCATCAGCTACTGCATTTTTTAAGCTACGGGCATTGTGTAATATTTCTTCCTTGATACGCTCGTTAATCAACACGTTGGCATCAACTGCCATACCGATGGTTAACACGATACCTGCAATACCTGGTAAGGTTAAAGCAGCACCTAATGATGCCAGCACACCCATGATAAAGAATACGTTTAGTAATACGGCAACATCGGCAATGTAACCACTGTTGTTGTAATACACCACCATAAAAATAAGGATCACAATAGTGGCTACCACCATGCTTAATAAACCTTGGCTAATACTTTCAGCACCCAATGTTGGTCCAACAACAGCTTCTTCAACTATTCGGGTTGGGGCTGGTAACTTACCTGCCTTTAAAATATTGGCCAAATCGCCTGCTTCTTCGCTGGTAAAGTTACCGCTAATAGAAGAGCGACCGTTTGGAATTTCATTCTGAACATTTGGAGAAGAGTAAACTAGGTCATCTAATACAATAGCAATTGAACGGCCAACGTTTGCCTTAGTCATATTTTTCCAGATTTGAGCGCCTTGTCCATTCATGGTCATGCTCACTTCTATTTCACCACTTTGTCCAACATCCCTTCTTGCATCAATTACTTTA
Organism: Chitinophaga pinensis; assembly: GCA_943372215.1. Lineage (GTDB taxonomy): Bacteria > Bacteroidota > Bacteroidia > UKL13-3 > UKL13-3 > UBA6183. The sequence goes on from CALRXU020000007.1 coordinate 21,220, forward strand.
TCGCCTTCGAGCTGTGAGCCACCATTCATGCTTGTTTTAATAGCGTGTAACATCACCACATCGTTATTATCACCTACAGGTTTGCTCTCCCATAAAAATTTAATGTTGCTTGGCAAAATACCCATTGTTTCTGCGCGACTTAACAACGCATTTACTTTGGTGGTATCCCTAATGGCAGACATTCCGCAAATTGATCCTTTTTCAGCCAACATGCCTTTTTCATCCGCATTAGGACGTAACACCGCAAATAATGGGTTCTCTTTGGTAAAGTCTTCTATCTTTTTTTGCGTTGAATCTTTTGCCGCGGTTGCGCTGGTATCTTTTTTAGTTCCTGAACCAGCTATACCAGCAAGTGCGCTGCTTTTAGCTGCTGTATCAACAACATTGCTATCTGTATCGCCAGTTGTTTTATTGGCAGCATTTAGCTTTGCAATGGCAGTATTGATGTCTGATAAATATTTAAAAGACTCTTGCGTAGTAAATGTTTCATAAAACTCCAGCTTTGCAGTACCCTGCAATAATTTTCTAACCCTTACCGGATTATCAACCCCTGGCAACTCCACCAAAATTCTTCCACTGCCCTCTAACTTTTGGATGTTTGGTTGTGTTACCCCAAACTTATCAATACGGGCACGAAGGATTTGGAAAGAACGATCAATGGCTTGGTTTGATTCTTCACGAATGTATTTAATCACTTCTTGGTTATCAGAAGTGGGTTTAACACGGTCTTTATTGGTTTGATTGGCAAATATTGCTGCCAATTTACCTTCAGGAGCAATCTCAGCGTAGCTTTCACCAAATAAAGTAACATAATCCTTTTGGCTTGTTTTTACTTTTTCATTGGTTAATGCAATCGCATCGAGAAACGCCTTGTCTTTGTTGTTTGATGACAACGATTGAATTAAATCACCTAGAGAAACTTCTAGTGTAACGTTCATCCCTCCTTGTAAGTCAAGGCCAAGGTTTAATTCACGCTCTTTACATTCCAGGTAAGTGAATTTTTTAAAACCAAGATTTACCAATGGTTCACGAGCAATGCTGTCTAAATATGCTCTTTCTTTTAAAACATCGCCACCAGCAAACTCTTTTGCCTCTTGTTCCGCACGGTAAGTAAACCAGGTAAATGATAGCTGGAATACACATACTACAGTTAGTGCGATAGCGAATAGCTTAATTGCGCCTTTACTTTTCATCTTTCTTTGTTGTATATATTAAAATAATGCTTTGGTTATCTAAAAACTTGCTAAGCGGGCAAATATAAGGGCTTAAGGATACTTTTACAACCTAAATGAAAAAACAGTTTAATGCCTGACTACTAGAGTTTTCTATTGGATTAAATGGTTTTAAAGCCGTTATAATGATTTACGAATGGTTAAATATGGCAATTTTTGTTAAAACAACTTGGCCTTTAATGTCAGCATTTTTAATGCTGTTTCAGCAGCTTCTACTCCTTTATTGCCATGTTTTCCCCCTGCCCTTTCCAGCGCTTGTTCCTGATTATTGGTGGTTAATACGCCAAACACAACCGGAATGTTAAATGCCAACCCTACATCCATAACACCTTGTGCACAAGCATTGCAAATAAAATCAAAGTGACGTGTTTCGCCTTGAACAACACAACCTAATGTGATTACAGCATCAATGCTTTTTTGTGCCGCCAAAAACTGTGCTCCTAGGGGCAATTCAAAACTTCCAGGTACATGATGAACAATTATATTTTTGTCCTTTACCCCCATGGATTGCAGGTACTCAATGGCACCAGTTAACAATGCGGTTGTAACCTCTGTATTCCATTCGGCTACAACAATACCTATGCTGTATTTTTTAAACGCCTTATCGGCTTGTAAGCTGGTAGTTGATAAATTTTTATGTTGTGTTGACATGTTTGCAAATGTAGTTTAAAATGGGTGTTTATGGTTTATAATAATGGTATTTTGATAAGGCTCGCTAGTAATTTGGTTTTAGCCCTTTGTTTTGCCAAAAATCAATAATGGGTTGATAAGGTCCATACTTATGCTGTGCCTCTGAGAAAGTATCTGCGTAAGGCCCCTTACCATAATCAATGGCCTTGGTTTTAGGGTTTGCATAATCAAATGTTTTAGGCTGGTTTCTAAAATGTATGTCATCATTGTTTACAAATGCAGCAATATCAAGTGCTTCGGCATCTGTTAAAATGGGCTTTTGCCAAGTTGCCAAATCATTTGGCATATTTGCTTTTAACCACTTGGCCTGCATAATTACGCGGTGCATGCTTGAGCCCGGTTGATAAGCCCACTTGCCCCAAAGAGGAGGATAAGTATAACCTGAAGAATCTGCCGTATAGATACCCTCTCCATCTGCGCCATGGCATCTTTGACAATGGGTTGTATAAAGTTGAGCACCTCTTTCTGAGCTTGCGGCAATTGAAGGAAATTGAACGGATAGATTTTTTGCACCAACAACGGTATCTTTTTTTACGACAAAACTGTTGATCCATTTTAAGTATGCAAGGATGGCTATCATTTCTTTGCTTTCAAGCGGCAATGGTTTGCCATTATGCGGCCTTTCTACACAATTGTTTACCCGTTGAGCCAAGGTGATAACGGTATTTTCCCTAGCCCTATATTGGGGATAACGCTCATGGCTTTGCATGAGGTTAAATGAGAATGGCTTAGTGCCTGCATGCTGATGGCAATTGGTGCAATTCATTTTATTGCCCAAGTATTGCCCATTTATGCCATCAGGCCCAATATAATAGGCCGTATTTAACATTAAGTTTCTGCCGTAAGCTACAGCCTGACCAAATTCATCATTGGGAATTTTGGTGGTATCTGGTAAAATAATTGCGACATCCTCTTTGCCCTTAATTTCTTTTTCTAATTGGCCTGAATTACAGCCCAAACCAGTCCACAAAACTATGACTACAAAGTACCTCTTCATATTTGAACGCATGTTTATAAACAGTAAAAGTCGAAACGAATTTCGACTTTTACTTGATTATAGCAATACCTAGTTATTTACCTTCTTTCAGTGTAGTTGCTCTGGCAATATACTTTTCAATATCGCTGCCTTCCTGAGCATCTGCATAATCCGTTTTGATGGTGGTATATGCTTCCACCGCTTCATCGTATTTTTTTAACTCTTCAAACGCAATGCCAGCTTTTTTGTAAAAAACAGGTGAGGTTGCTTTATTTTTATTCATACGAGCTGCTTTTAAATACTGTTTAGCCCCTTTCTCTATGTCTCCCGATTCTACGTAGGCATCACCCAATAAACCTGCTGCTAAAGGACCTACCAATGCATTATCCGAGCTAAAACTTTCCAGCATGTTAATGGCTCCTGCAAAATCTCCTGTTCGTAACAAGCATATTCCTGCATAATAATGGGCTAGATTACCCGCTGCTGTTCCACTGTACTCATCTGCAATATCATTAAAGCCTTTAAACTTGGCATTGCCTTTTAACGCTAACGCAAAAGAATCCACCTCAAAAGCACGTTGGGCCTTGAAGATTTCTACCTGAGCTTCTTGCTCCCTGGGTTCAAGATAATACTTTTTTACCCCAAAATAACCGCCTACTAAAACAACAATGGCAACGATTGCCATGTTAATATTTTTTTTGTTTCTGGTATAAAAATCTTCAACCTTATGGGTTGTTGTGGCCAATGCTGCGTCTAAATCTAAATTATTATTCTTGTCTGTCATATCAATTATTAAGTCTTAAAAATTATTCTCTGATAAAAGGGTAATCTACTTGGGTATAAACATCTTCCCAAAGTGCCTCAGGCAATGGATAAGGAGAATTCTCCGCAAACTCAACGGCTTCATTTACAATGCCTTCTATTTTTAGTTCAATTTCTTCAAACCAAGTTTCTTTGGCCATTTTCCCAGCTAACATGGTTTCTTTAACCACTTCAAGCGGATCTTTCTTTTTGTATTCTTCCACCTCTTCTTTGGTACGGTATTTTGCGGGGTCGCTCATACTATGGCCTCTGTAGCGGTAAGTACGGATTTCTAAATAGGTAGGTCCTTCTCCTTTTCTTGCGCGCTCTGCTGCCGTGGCCACTGCTTCATGCACTGCTTCTGGGCGCATGCCATCAACCACAAAACTTGGCATAGCGTAACCAGCACCAATTACAGACATGTCTGTTATGTTGGCCGTGCGTTCAACCGAAGTTCCCATGGCATAGCCGTTGTTTTCTACAATAAAAATCACAGGCAGCTTCCACAGCATGGCCATATTAAAGGTTTCGTGTAAAGCTCCCTGACGGGCTGCACCATCCCCAAAACTGCAAATGGTTACTTGGTCACCACCCCTGTATTGGTCAGCAAGAGCAATGCCTGCGCCTAAAGGAATTTGGCCTCCTACTATACCATGCCCACCAAAGAAATTATGTTCTTTGCTAAACATGTGCATACTGCCACCTTTTCCTTTGCTGCATCCTGTTACTTTGCCGTATAATTCAGCCATTACCTCACGTGAAGGTATGCCTAATGCAATAGCATGGGCATGGTCACGATACGCGGTAATGTGTCTGTCATCACTGCGTGTAGCGCTGATGGTTCCGGCCACAACGGCCTCCTGACCAATGTATAAGTGACAAAAGCCTTTAATCTTTTGTTGGCCATAAAGCTGTGCTGACTTTTCTTCAAATCTGCGCATCAGCAACATTTGCTCATACCACTTCTCGTATATGTCTTTGGTAAATTTAGTCTTTGCCATATTTTTTGGAAGAAGTGCAAAACTAATAAATTTATGCATTGTGCAAAGCCCTAAAATTTAAGCTGGTGCTCAGGCAGTTATTTTATTTTACCTTAAATCCTGCCTCAATTCTATATTTGCAGGCCATGCTGCACATTAAAAACATAGGTTTTCAGCAATTTAAAAACTATCAGTCGGCCCAAATTAACCCTTGTGCGCAGGTAAACTGTTTTGTTGGAAAAAACGGAGCAGGTAAAACCAATGTGCTTGATGCACTGTATTATCTTTCTTTTACTAAAAGTTTTTTTAACACCATTGACCATCAAAACATACAGCATGGTCAGGATTATTTTAGTATCCAGGCCAGATACGTAAAAAACAACTTAGAGGAAGATGCCTTATTGGTTTATTTAAAAGGGAAAAAAACACTTAAACTTAATAATAATGATGTGCGAAAATTTAGTGAGCACATCGGAAGTTATCCGCTTGTGATGATTACCCCCAATGATATGATGCTGTTGCATGAGGGTAGTGATGAAAGAAGGAAGTTTATTGACGGCATTATTGCTCAAACTGATAAATTTTACCTGAGTGATTTGCTGGGATATAACCGCATACTGGAGCAAAGAAATAGGCAATTGAAACAGTTTGCAGAAAATAGCTACTTGGACGAAACCTTATTGGAAACTTATAACGCTCAGTTAATAAAACACGGGAAAGAGGTACATCAAAAACGGAAGCTCTTTTTAGCACAGTTTATTCCCGTTTTTAATCAATACTACGAGAAAATTTCTGCTTCAAACGAAACGGTTAGCATTACTTATGAAAGTGATTTATCAACGAATGATTTCGAAAAATTATTGCTGCAATATTTATCAATAGATATTGCAGCACAACGAACCAACAAAGGGATACATAAGGATGAACTTAATTTTCGCATCAATCAGTTTGCGTTGAAAAAATTTGGTTCTCAAGGGCAGCAAAAGTCTTTTATCATTGCGCTTAAATTGGCCCAATATGAATACCTGAAGCAACACACAGGTATTAAACCGCTATTATTGCTTGATGATATTTTTGAGAAACTTGATCAAACCCGTTTAAATACGCTGCTGCAAATGATTGCACAGGATGAGTTTGGGCAAATATTTATTACTGATACACATTTAGCTCGTTTGCAGGAGGTGTTTGAGCAGCTACCTACAGTGGTAATCAAATATTTTTTAGTAGAAGCGGGTAACATCACCGAAATTTGATTGAACAACAGCACCAAATGAAAAAGAGAAGAGACAATGACCAAACGTTAAAAGAAGCCATAGGTGATTTTTTTAAAAGTGAAAATATGGATGGTAAATTGGCAGAAACCAATATCATCACCAATTGGGAGAAGATAGTGGGCAAACTAATAGCCGGAGAAACCACCAAAATATATTTTCATCAGGATAAATTACATTTACAAATTGAATCTGCACCATTGCGGCAAGAACTCAACTACCAACGGTTTAAAATTGTTGATTTGGTAAACAAAGAGGCTGGTATTGAATTGATTAAAGATGTGGTTATTCGCTAATTTTTTTACTTTTTATGTCATCACACCATATTGTTAGAGAAGGGCAAGAGCCCGCGTTAATTATTGCAAATGGCGAAAGCTGTTCTACAGAACTATTGGGCCAATTGCTGGAGTGGAGTCCATTTGTGGTGGTACTGGATGGTGCCATTAATAGAGTGATAGAGCTTGGCATAAAAGTGGATGTGTTGTTGGGCGATTTTGACAGTAAAAACCATGCTATAGAACAAATACAAACCCAACAAAAAATTGAGATTATACATACCCCTGACCAAAATAAAACTGACCTACAAAAAGGAATTGAATTTTTAATTGAACGAAAATTTGAAGCGGTAAACATTTTATGGGGTACGGGCCGCAGAGCTGACCATAATTTGAGTAATATTACAGATGTTGTACGTTACCGGTCGCAAATAAACGTGGTACTTTTTGACGATTATTCAAAAATATTTCTACTGCCAAAGAAGTACCAGAAATGGTACATAAAAAACACACCCCTTTCTTTAATGCCAGTTGGTGTTGTTGAGGGGGTTACTACCGAAGGGTTGAGTTATAATATGAAACAGGAAAAACTCAGCTTAGGTTATAAAACAAGCAGCAGCAACAGTGCCGCTGAGGATGGCATGGTTACGATTGAATATTTGAGTGGCGACTTGCTGATGATGGAGTGCAGGGATTTAGATTAACTATATGCCAATAAAAAACCCGACTTCGGAATCCGAAGCCGGGCTGTATTTATTTTTACCTAAACTAATTACTTAATAATTACCAAGCGGTAGTTTTTGCTAAATGAAGCTGAACTAATGTTGGTGAAATAAACACCTTGGGTTAATTCAGTAGTTTCAATTGCCATTTCATAGCTACCATTGGTTAATGATTGAGCTGGGATTGTTTTTACCAATTTACCGCTCATGTCATAAATGTTAACAGATACTTCTTCTTTAGTAGCTAAGTCAAAAGTAATGTTCACCAAGTTATCAGTTGGATTTGGATACAATGTTACGTTGCTAATTGTAGCAGCATTTTCTTTAACACCTACCGCGATTACATTTAACACTTTGCTGATGGTATCAGCACCCGCAGTACCTGTTGCAATTAATGTTACAGTGTAAGTTCCACTTGCTGGGAAAGTAAACACGGGATTTTTAGCAGTTGAGGTATCTGTTGTTGAAGTTGTTACTCCAAAATCCCAATTGTATGTTGTAGCAAATCCTTTTTCGTCAGTTGTATTGGTGAACGTAAACTCACGTGAACCAGTTGTGGTACTTTGTACATAAGTAAAATCAGCAACCGGGTTAGATGAGGCATCGTTTACTACAACGGTAACATTAAAGGTAGCATTACCGCAAGGACTTAATGCTGTTAAGATGGCATTGTAAGTTCCGTTAGCTGGGTATACAAATGAAGGATTGGCTTGAACACTGGTATCTGCTGTTGAGTTGGTAACACCAAAGTTCCAGAAATAAGCTACTGCATTTGAAGAGGTGTTTGTAAAGTTCACTGTTCTTCCAGTTCCATTTGCCGCTGTAAATCCAGCTAAAGCACCTGGTCTGTTATAAGGAGCAGAAGTATACCCTTCTGACTGTGGGTCGAAATTTGACCAGCAGTTGGTCCAGTTGCTATCAGGGTGTGGGCCCAAAGCACCTCTGTAAGGTGTTTGTTTGAAGAAAGGATCAGCTACACGTGCAGCAGCGAAACTTGCACCTGTTAAAGCAGGAGAGTTTGGTGCTGGAGCAAAGTTAGGATTGGTGTAGTTGAATGGATTAGACAATACGCCATTTGCAGAAGTTAAAGTATCAGTACCATTGGCAACAATGCTGGCTCTTACTGTAGCAGCATTAGCCGAGCTGTTGTTTACTGCTCTTAAGTTACCAGCTAAAATATTATTGCGGAACATCATTGAGTCATTGGCAAATTTTTGTCCGGTACGCGTACCGTCAATAAATAAACCATCAGGGAAACCCATGATAATAGAGTTGAATATTGAAGTAGATGAATTTCTGCGGATGCGAGCTCCGTTTTGGAATGAGTTTGATGTGCTTAACGGAGTTCCATTAGCCAACGGACCAACAATAGTTACATTAGAGAATGTTGGGTCAGTGTATGGCTGTGCTTCTGTTCCAGTTCCATCATTGTCTGATTCAAAACCATTGGTTGTTGGACCATTTCCGATGTCGTATAAGTTAGAATCGCGCAAAACAATTGCATGCTGTACTTTACCCTTAAATCCAAAATCAACGTCCAAATCATCATCTACGTTACGGAAAGAAATTAAGTTTCTTCCATTTACTGAACCACCAAACCACTCAAATCCATCATCATCAGCAAATGAAACCTGAACATTTTCAATAGTAGTACCTGAACCTAAACCACCCATGGTTAAACCATTGATTTCGTTACCTGGCGTAATTACTGTTCCTCCGTATTCCAAACGAACATATTTTAATGTACCTGCATTATGCGCATCATCATTACCACCATATAAACCATCGCCATTTGCGTTATCAATATCACCTTCTATTGCATTTTGGATACCTGGTTCATTAGCTGCAATTGCACTGCCTGGGCAAGTTGAGCAATCTGTAGGACGATTTACTCTTGCTTTTCCCAATACAATTAAGCCTCCCCAATCACCTTTAGCACGTTGACCAGCAGGTTTAGCAGAAGTGAAAACGATTGGTTGGTTTTTAGTACCATTTGCTTCAATTTTACCATTGCGTGTAATTACCAAAGAGGCTTTATCAGCACCACCTTTAATGATTGTACCTGACTGTATGGTTAATGTAGCATTGTTTTTTACAAACACATATCCGTTTAAGGTATAAATGGTATCGCGGAATAATGTAGTGTTTGCTGTAATTTCTCCTGATAATGCTTTTACCGGTGAGTTAATACCCGTTACTGTAATTTGTTTGATTACTTGAGCAGTACATCCGCTTGCACTTGTAACAATCAATTTTACTTGAAACGTTCCGTTAGTCGTGTAAACCCTGGTTGGATTGGCTGATGTAGAAGTTCCTCCATCACCAAAAGACCAGCTATATGTTGAAGCATTGGTAGAAGCGTTTAAGAAAGATACTGAACCATTTGAACCCAATGAAGAACTGAAATCGGCAATAGGTAATGGAGCAATGTTAACTGTTATGCTATCTGTTTTTTTGCAACCAGTTGCATTATCAGTTACTGTTACAAAGTATTTGGTTGTTGTTGTTGCATTTACCACAGGGCGAGCAATTGCTGCATTGCTTAAACCAGTAGCAGGAGACCAAGAGTAGCTGTAACCAGTTCCTAAATCTCTACCAATTGTTGCGGTTCTTCCAATACAAATTGTGGTATCATTACCTGCATCAACAACCGGAACGAAGTTGTTTATTGGAGCCACATCATAATTGGCTGCATTAGGGTTGAAGTTACACCAGCATTTTGTCCAATCATCAGTACCCATTGCACCACGGAAAGTTGTTGGGGTAAAATAAGCATCAGCAATACGAGGGGCGGTAAATGAAGCGCCTGTTAAAGCAATTGAACTAACCGCTGGTAAAAAATTTGGATTGGTGTAGTTAAATGCATTGGTTAATACCCCATTTGCAGAAGTTAAAGTATCAGTACCTTGACTAACAATGCTAGCTCTAACAGTAGCTGCGTTAACTGAACTGTTGTTTATAGCTCTTAAGTTACCAGCTAAAATGTTGTTGCGGAACATCATAGAGTCATTGGCAAATTTTTGTCCAGTACGTGTACCATCAAGGAATAAACCATCAGGAAAGCCCATGATAATTGAGTTAAAAATTGAAGCCGAAGAATTTCTACGAATACGGGCTCCGTTTTGGAATGAGTTTGATGTGGTTAAAGCTGTACCATTGGCTAAAGGACCAACCACCGTAATGTTAGAATAGGTAGGATTGGTATAAGGTTGTGCTTCTGTTCCAGTTCCATCGTTGTCTGATTCAAAACCATTGGTTGTTGGACCAGATCCGATATCATATAAGTTAGAGTCGCGTAAAACAATTGCATATTGTATTTTACCTCTGTATCCAAAATCTGTGTCTAAGTCATCATCTACGTTACGGTTAGAAACCAACCATTTTCCATTTACAGTTCCACCAAACCACTCAAATCCATCATCATCAGCAAATGAAACCTGAACGTTTTCAATTGTAGTAGCTGAACCTAAAGCACCCATGGTTAAACCATTGATTTCGTTACCCGGAGTAATTACTGTTCCTGCAAATTCAATACGTACAAATTTTAAAACACCTGCATTGTGTGTATCATCATTACCACCATATAAACCATCACCATTTGCATTATCAATATCACCTTCAATTGCATTTTGTATGCCTGGTTCACCAGCAGCAACTGCACTACCAGGGCAAGTTGAACAATCAGTTGGACGATTAACTACTGCTTTTCCCAGGATTACTACACCACCCCAATCACCTTTAGCACGTTGGCCAGCTGGCTTTTCAGATGTAAATACAATGGGTTGGTTAACTGTACCATTGGCATTGATTTTACCATTACGGGTAATGATTAATGTAGATTTGTTTCCGGCTTTACCTTTAATAATTGTACCCGGTTGAATAGTAAGCGTTGCATTGTTTTTAACAAACACATAACCATCCAAGGTATAGATGGTATCGCTAAAAAATGTAACATCATTGGTGATGCTACCACTAATGGTTCTTACCTTCTGTGCAAATGATGCACCAACGATAAAAACCAAGGCAATCAATAATAAGTTGAGTTTTTTCATCTTTATAAAATTTGAGCAATATTATAAGTGGTATGTGTAGTAATGCTTACTTTAATATTAATTAAAAGTTAAGCGGCTAGTGGCCTTATTTATCAGGTACTTGTAGGAAAACAACCAATAAATATCATAAAAAACAATGTAGCATTATCCTATTGTTAACCCATTAAATACAAAGAAAGCCCTTGTTTACAAGGGCTTTCTTTGCTGTAGTATATTTAAGTTAGCTTTTTAGAATTTATAGCTTACTCCTAAACTTACATTGTAACCGTTGGTAAAACGATAAACCGTATTATCGAAGTTTGCTTTTTCTGAAACGGGAATACTTGCATCGGTGCGTTGTTTGATGCTGATGTCATCAAACTTTCCATTTTTGTTGTTGTCTTGATAGAATATTAAATCTTGCGCTAACAAATCACCAATGGTTAATTTGGCTTCTAACCCCTTATAAATTCTGCGGGCAATAGAAAGGTCAACTACTGTTCTTGGATTTTCCCACAAATCAGGAATTAAACCATTTTTTTCTCTCACAAATGCAATGCGTCTTCCAACACGGTTAACAAATAACGCAATTGATAAGGAACTTTTAGGGTTATAGTATTGCAAACTAGAGTTAACAATGTAAGGAGATTGGCCCTGTAGTGGGCGGGTTCCTAGGCCAGATGCGGCTGCGGCTCCTTCAATTTTAACTTCTGAAAAAATGCGGGCATAGTTCATCGTAAAAGTAAAGTTTCTAAATAACATTTTGGTGCCAAATAACTTGTCTAAAAAATCGAAATTTTTTCTGATTTCAATTTCAAAGCCATAGTTTGTTGCATTTGCATCACTGGTATAAGAAAGTAATGGGTCACTTCCAGGTAATTCATTTAAACTTTCAATGGCATTGGTAAATTCTTTGTAGAACAATGAACCAGAAAGCAATTGGCCTTCACCAGGGAAATACTCAAACCTAAAGTCGTAGTTATTGATTCGGGTACGTGCTAAATTAGGTTTACCGCTCACTGTTGTATTTAAGTTGAAATCATAAAATGCAAATGGTGCCAACTCCCTAAACTCAGGACGAGCCAAACTTCTAAATCCTGACAAACGTAAGTTAATCTTGGACGTCAATTCGTAGGTTAAGTTAATAGAGGGAAGGACATCATTAAATGTGGTATCAATGGTTAATGGTTTTGGTGGTGATTGATTTAACTCAAACGTATTTAGTTTTTGCTGGTATGATTCGAAACGAACGCCATACACTGCTCTAAATCTACCCAAAAAGCGTTGATCAAACATGACGTAAGCAGCCTTTAAGTTTGACTCTGCCGAGTAAACATCTTGAGGACGAAAATCTTCATCTAAGTACAATGTATCGTTCAACTTGTTTTTGCTGAAAAGGGTATCAACATTTCCTTGAATAAACTTTTGGTAGTTGTATCCGCTGTTTGGATCACTTACAAAACGCAAGCGGTAACCAAATGCGCGGGCTTGAAAATCTCTTTTGCGTTGTTGAATGAATCCACCAACCTTAACCTCTGTTTTTAACCTTTTACCTGTTAAAAATTCAATAGGGCGTTGGATGTCTACACCAGCACTCTTAATATTTTCATCGAGAGTAGAGTAAAATCTTCCTGTTTGGGTAATATCAATGCTATTTGAGATTTGAGCTGCATACGGAGTGTACTCCCCGGTTGAAGCATCAATTAATGTTGAACGAGTAGAAAACCTCCTAAAATCAGGGATGTCTCTTTTAATTTTATTGTAGTTTAATACCCACTTTGCCTTCACTTTTGCTTTAGGTAAAAAATGCTCACCAATTAATTGTGAGGTTAACAACTGGTTTTGCTGATACGACAAATAGGTGTTTCTTACCAAAGGTACTTGCTCATCTAAATAACTATCTACACCTGTCCTGATTTGGGCTACATTTTCTGTATTAATTGTATATGCATTTTTAAAACTAAACTTATGGTTTCCATTTATTTTTAATCCAAAGTTAGCCATGGTACCAGTGAGTAATTCATGTTTAGTAGTTTCGTCAGTATAAGTAGATAACAATTGATTTTCGTCTCCGGTTAGTGGCTTGTTGAACCTGTTTCTATCAACCGTAGTATTGCGGTAACTATTGTTGTATGAACCTGATAATATGTAACCGAACTCGTTCTTCCTGCCAAATTTGTAGTTATTACCTCCAGCAATTTGTAATGAATAATTCATCGGTAAGGACGAGATACGATCGGTACTCCAGTTATCATTAAATTTTTGACTTGCAGCTGCTTTTTCGGCTGTGGTTTGGGTATGGTAAAATCCACGGGCTGCAATATCAGTTGGTATTTTACGTGTTCCATCATCAAGTCCTAGCCAATCTGTTTTGCCACTGGTTGCGGATTGTATACCAGTTTTGGTAGTGGTAATACTATTTATGCTTGCACCAACACCAACTGAGATGAATTTTTTCTCTGGAATATCTTTGGTATTGATGGTGATCAATCCACCTGTAAAATCGCCCGGTAAATCAGGAGATGCTGATTTGGTGATAACCATGTTATCAACCATGTTTGAAGGAATAATATCAAATGAGAATGCTTTGCGATCTGATTCAGTGCTTGGGAGCGGAGCGCCATTAATGTAAGCTGAGTTGTAACGATCATTTAATCCACGGATAATGGCAAATTTATTGTCTTGTATAGAAGTACCACTGATGCGTTTCATTACATCGCTAGTGGTGTTATCTGGAGATTTTTTAATCACGTCAGCAGAAATACCATCAGAAACTGAAACTGAATTTTTTTGTTGGATAAGCAATGCGCTTGAATTTTCTTTTCTTAGCTCACCTTGCACCACTACTTCTTTTAATTCCTTGGTAGAAGCCTCTAAAGAAATATTCATTTTAGTTATTTCATTTAGTTTAACCTCTACTTGTGCAAATTGCTTTTTTACATATCCTACATAACTTACGTTAATGGTGTAAGTACCAGGCTTTAAGTTACTAATGGTAAAATCGCCAAACAAATCAGTAGATGCTCCAAAGGAAGTTCCTTCTACACTAACAGAAACACCAATAAGTTCTTCCCCATTTTTTTTGTCTATAACTTTACCCGAAATTTTTCCGGTTTGAGCCAAGGCGGCATAACCTGAAAAAAGAAAGATTGCAAAGAGTAGTTTTTGTAAAATTGTCTTCATTTGATACTAGTTCGTATTTTAGTGCGACAAAACTACCCTTAGGCAGTTACTCCCTAGTTAAACAAAAGTTATGCTTATGTTAAGCGAGTGTTAACACAATATCGCCTTAATGTTAATCGCCTTTAAATCCTACACAAGCCAAGACAGTGTAATTACATGATATTTATTAGGTTATTGGATAACCCCCAGTTGTTTTCCCACTTTTACAAATGCGGCAACGGCCTTATCAATATGTGCTGTTTCGTGCGCTGCCGATAATTGAACCCTAATACGGGCCAAGTCTTTGGGTACCACCGGATAAAAGAATCCGATAACATAAATTCCTTCATCCAATAATTTAGCTGCAAACTCTTGGGCCAACTTGGCATCATAAAGCATTACCGGCACGATAGCGCTTGCCCCACCACGCAGGTCAAAACCAGCAGCTTGCATGCCTGCTTTAAAGTGGTTTACATTGGCTTCCAGCTTATCACGCAATGCGGTGCTCTCATTCAGCAACTTAAATACTTCAATACTTGCCCCAACAATAGCAGGCGCTAATGAATTGCTAAATAGGTAAGGCCTAGAGCGTTGACGCAACAATTCAATCACCTCCTTTTTGCCTGTGGTATAACCACCCATGGCTCCCCCTAAAGCTTTCCCCAATGTACCAGTAATAATATCAACCCGATCCATCACATTGCATAATTCCGGAACTCCCCTTCCCGTTTTGCCAATAAAACCAGCACTGTGGCATTCATCTGTCATCACCAATGCATCATATTTATCCGCTAAATCACATATTTTATCCATTTGGGCCACATAACCATCCATGCTAAAAACACCATCGGTAACAATAATTTTAAAGCGTGCTCCCTTTTCATTTGCAGCTATCAGTTGCGCTTCTAGGTCTGCCATATCATTGTTTTTATAACGGTAACGTTGCGCTTTGCACAAACGAACGCCATCAATAATACTGGCATGATTCAATTCATCGCTAATAATGGCATCAGCCTCTTGAAACAAGGGTTCAAATACCCCACCGTTGGCATCAAAAGCAGCCGCGTATAAAATGGTATCTTCAGTTCCGTAAAAAGCAGCAATGGTTTTTTCCAGCTCCTTATGAATATCTTGAGTGCCGCAAATAAAGCGCACACTGCTCATACCGAAGCCATGTGTTTCTATTGCGCGCTTCGCAGCTTCTTTAACCCGAGGATGCGAAGACAATCCGAGGTAATTATTGGCACAAAAATTAAGTACGGTTTGCCCGGTGTTTAATGTAATTTCAGCCCCTTGCTCAGAAGCTATAATTCTTTCCTTTTTGTATAACCCGGCTGACTCAATATCTGCCAGTTCTTTTTGTAAGTGTTGTTGTAATTTACCGTACATAATGTTGTTGGTTTATAAATTAATTACTGCAACTTTAAACATTATCAAGTAAAGTTGCACCTTGTATTAAGAAAATTTGAATTGCGCAGCACACCATTCATTTTTGGTGAGGTGGGTGATGTAATCAAACTGGTAAAACTCCGCAGCATACCTAATGTCTGCAAGATCTTTCTCATAAAATCCACTAATAAGCAATAAGGCTCCAGGTTTTACATGCTTAGAAAGTGTTTTAAAACTTTCCAATAATATATTCTTATTGATATTAGCCAGCACGGCATCAAACAACTCACCTTGTTTTAATTGAGACAAATCACCTAACCTAAATTCAAAATCAGGGAGGTTGTTGAGGCTTTTATTTTCAGCAATGTTATCTACACACCATTCATCAATATCATTGCCAACAATTTGTTTAGCACCTAGCCTTAAGGCCATTAGGCCTAATACCCCGGTTCCGCAACCAAAATCAAACACCGATGCTCCCTTGAAATCATTTTTTAACATGAGCTCTAGCACCAGCTGTGTGGTTTCATGATGTCCGGTGCCAAACGTATTTTTGGGCTGAATAATTAAGGTATGCTCATACCCCATATCCAATTGATGAAAAGGGGCACAAACCAAGATTTTATCTGCTATAATAATTGGCTCGTAATTGGCTTCCCACTGGGCATTCCAATTTTGTTGGGGAATAATATTGTGAGGTATCGTATTTGGGTTAAGGGCATACCTCAGCAATACCTCATTAAATGTTGCATCCAGATGCAATGATTGTGGGATAAAAGCAGAGAATCCTTCTTCATTTTCAACAAAACCCTCATACCCAATCTCTGCCAGCTCAGCAATCAGCATATCTTTTACTTCGTTGGTGCAGGTGATAACAAATTCTAAATATGATTCCATGGTGGGCAAAAGTAGGGAAAAACTACCTATTGCTTACTTCAATAAATTACGGGCTTGCAACACTTTCCACACCTCATCCTTATAAGTGCTGCCAATGGCAATTAATTGGTCTTTTACTTTTATGCATTGGTTATCTATTTCAGCTACAAACTCCAAGTTTACCATGTGTGATTTATGCACCCGAATAAAATTGGGATAAGGTTTTAGCTGGTCTTCAAAGTTTTTCATGGTGCTGTGTACGGTTAGCCGAGCATCATCAAACCACAGCCTGATGTAATCTTTTAGCCCTTCAACCAACCACAATTTACTTAAATCTATTTTCATCCATTTTCCCTCTGAGCGCACAAACATCAACTTATCCTGAGCAGAGGTTGCATGTTGATTGATGGAAATATTACCTGTTTCCTGCAACAACTGTTTTGCCTTGTAAAATGCTTTTAAGAACCGCTCAAAGGGAATGGGTTTAAGCAAATAATCTACTGCGTTTAACTCATAACTGGCCACCGCATATTCATGATAAGCCGTGGTAAAAATAACCAATGGTGGATTTTTTAATGTCCTCAAAAAGTCCATCCCACTAATCTCAGGCATGTTAATATCAAGCAATAACAAATCAACCGCCTGTTTATTTAATAGGGCAAATGCTTCTAATGCATTGTTACAAGTACCCACTAATTCGGCATCTTCTAGTTTGTCCAAATAAGTTTGCAAGATGTCTCTGGCCAGTGGTTCATCATCCACTATCACTACTTTTATCATGGGTTTAGCTGTATTTGAAGTTCAAGTATAAAGTAATTTGCCTCTGTATGTGTTTTTAATGTATGTTTATTTGGGTAAAGTAGATCCAAACGTTTCTTTAAGTTCACCAGGCCAATTCCACCAGACGATTCTTTTTGTTGGCCAACAACAAAACTATTTTTTGCATACATCACAAACTTGCCCTTGGTGATGCTTAACTTAAAATCAATAAACACATCATGCATGGAACGGCTGTGTTTAAAAATATTCTCCAAAACAGGCAGCCACAACAATGGGGGTATTTGCGCGGGAACGTCTGATTCCATAACAAATGTTAACTGCTCTCTATTGTTTAACCGCAACAACTCCACATCAATATAAGCTTGCATCATTTCCTTTTCTGTATCAAATGAAATGAGCGGTACATTTGACTCATATAAAATATAACGTAAAACAGATGAAAGCTTAAGAATAATTTCAGCCGTATGGTCTGACTTTTTTAATGCCAGGGCATACAAGTTGTTAAACGTGTTAAACAAAAAGTGTGGGTTGATTTGATTTTTCAGAAAATTTAATTCTGTTTCAATTTGCCTTTTTTCAGCCTCAGCAATCTGCCGCTCCTTGCGTGCGTAATCATTCAAAAACCAAATAAGGGTAAACGAAAATATCCATTCTACTATCGTCCACAGGTAGGTTTGAAAACCATTATCACCTAAAATACCACCAAGGGTAATATCCGTTGTAACTGGAGAAGAAATGGTGCTGACCTTAATAATAGGAATGTCAGGATAATGAATAACCAACAATTTTACCAAAAAAACATACAGTATGGTAGAGGCAAAAGTGAGTGGCAAAACAATCGCGAAATACTTGCCATACTTCTTTCTGCTGAGCAAAGTTGGAACAAGATACAAATTGTTACCATACGCCAACAAAGCAAAAATGAGCAACCCCGTAGTTAAAAAAAGGGCCTCGTGCAGGTTATCCAGTTCGGTATATTTAACCCCACCAAAAATTAACCAGAACAATAAGTTCCTGAATAACCTGGTTCGCAAAAACTGCAATACCCTTTTTATGATTTTATTCATTGCTCAAATCTCGCATAGTTAAGCAATATTACAGGGAAGTGTTAGATAAAACCACCTATTTTTTAGACAAACAATGGCCGTCTAAAAATAAAGCCTAATAGTCTAATGCATAAATTTAATACCAAAGAATGCCCGTATTTTGAATAAAAATAAAACCGCTATGAAAAAATTGACTTACACCTTGATGCTTTCCCTGATTATGGGAATTCAACTTACAGCTAGTGCACAGCTATCAACAGCCTTTACCAATAGGTTGCAAGTGGTAATGGATAGTGTATGCACCAAACTTAACCTAAAAGGAGCTTCGGTTGCTGTTTCTGTTCCTAACGCAGGCATTTGGAAAGGCACTTATGGCATTTCATCCACTGGCAATCCCGTTAAATCGGATATGTTATTTGGCATAGGCAGCAATAGCAAAACCATTATGGCTGCATTGGCGTTAAAACTGCAAGAAAACAACTTGCTCAACTTAGATGATTCCATTGGAAAATGGATCATCAACAAACCAAATATTAACGGGCAAGCCACCATCAGGCAAATGCTCAACCATACCAGTGGTATATTTAGCTATACAGAACATCCCAATTTTTTCGCATCCATCAATACCGACCCTTTTAAAGTTTGGAAACTGGAAGACATTTACCCATTTGTAAATGCACCTGAATTTGCTCCTGGTACAAGTTGGAGTTATTCCAACACCAACTATATCCTCTTGGGTATTATCATTGAAAAAACAACCAACAAAACAATACAAGACGTATTGCAAGAGTATATTTTCACCCCCAATGGATTAACCCAAACCTTTTATTACCCGCAGCAAACACCAAACTTAGAAATTGCCAACCCATGGTCGGTAGGTGTGGGAAGACCGTATTTGGCCAACATGAATGAAATACCCAATTGGTCAATGTATGCTTTACACAGCAGCGCATCAACAGCAGGTGGTATTTTGCAGACCGTGGAAGACAATGTGAAATTTTGGGACAGGCTTATCTCCGGTAAAATGTTGAATGAATCCTCGTTAAAACAAATGAAAACCTATGTTAATATTGGTGGAAGAGATGGTTATGGGTTAGGAATATTTTTCTACAGCAAAGCACTAAACCAACGCAGTTTTTATTCTCATGGTGGAACTTTTATTGGGTACATTAATGAAAACATGGTGGACACCACTTCTGGAATTGTATTTTCTGTACTCACCAACCAAGACAGCATTAGCAACAACACCTTAATTGGGCGCGTGATTGCCGCCTTGCATAAAGTAACCTTACAGATGCCAACAACAGGCGTTCAAGAATCTGTTTACAACAACACTGCTTTTAGCATCTACCCAAATCCAGCCCATGAAAAAATGACCATTGCACAAGAAAAAGGTGAAACAGCCGCATCGTTTGATATCATTGACCTAACAGGCAGGTTGGTAAAGAGTGAAGTGTTATCAGGCAATACTTTATCGGTTGAAGATGTTGCAACAGGCTTATACACCCTGCACCTGAAAAACAACAAAGGCGAATTGTTGCATGTGCAAAAAATACAGGTGGTGCGGTAGGTTTATAAAGCACCCTTTTTATTCGAAACCATTAAAAAGCCCCGACCAAATTTTGGTTCGGGGCTTTTTTCATACTCTCTTCGGTAGATTTATTACCTGTTATTAAAACGCTGCCTTCGCTTCTTTGTCCTTCAGCCTTTCTTTAATATCCAGGCGGTGTTTGCGGGCTGTATCAATGGCAATATCATAACCAGCATCTGCATGGCGAATCACGCCCATGGCAGGGTCGTTGTGCAATACGCGTTTTAACCTGCGTGCAGCTTCGGGTGTGCCATCAGCTACAATTACCATTCCAGCATGTATGCTGTACCCCATCCCTACCCCACCACCATGGTGCAGGGATACCCAACTGGCACCACCCGCGGTATTAATCAAGGCATTTAACACCGGCCAATCCGCCACGGCATCACTTCCATCTTTCATGGCTTCAGTTTCTCGGTTGGGCGATGCCACTGAACCCGTATCCAAATGATCACGGCCAATTACAATAGGGCCTTTTACTTTGCCTGTGCGTACCAACTCATTAAAAGCCAATGCCGCTTTTTCCCTGTCGCCCTGGCCTATCCAGCAAATGCGGGCAGGTAATCCTTGAAAAGCAATGCGCTCACGGGCCATATCCAACCAACGGTGTAAAGAAGTGTTTTCAGGAAACAACTCTTTCATTACCTGATCAGTAACATAAATATCATTGGGATCGCCACTTAAAGCCACCCAACGGAAAGGCCCTTTTCCTTCGCAAAACAACGGACGAATATAAGCAGGCACAAAACCCGGGAATGCAAACGCATTTTCGACATGGCGTTGGTCTTTGGCTTGTCCGCGCAAGTTATTGCCATAATCAAAGGTAACGGCTCCACGTTGTTGCAACTCAATCATCAGTTTTACATGGTGCGCCATGGTGTCTAACGATTTTTCTACATATTTAACTGGTTCGGTTTTGCGCATGTGGTCGGCTACTTCCTCGGCTATACCTTCAGGATAGTAACCGTTTAATGGGTCATGTGCAGAGGTTTGATCGGTAAGTAAATCAGGGGTAATGTTGCGCTCAATTAAACGCTCCAACAAATCAATTACATTACAAACCACGCCAATAGATAAACGCCTGCCTTCGGCTTTGGCCTGTAAAGCCATATCAATGGCCTGATCAATATCGCGGCTCATTACATCTAAGTAACGGGTTTCAATGCGTTTTTTAATGCGCCACTCCACCATTTCTGCGGCTAAACAAACACCATCGCACATGGTAACAGCCAATGGCTGCGCGCCTCCCATTCCACCTAATCCGGCAGTAACTAAGAGTGTACCTTTTAATGTGCCACCAAAATGTTGGCGAGCAGCTTCTGCAAACGTTTCATACGTGCCTTGCACAATGCCTTGTGAGCCAATGTAAATCCAACTGCCTGCAGTCATTTGGCCGTACATCATCAACCCTTTTTTATCCAACTCATGAAAAGTTTCCCAATTGGCCCATTTAGGCACCAGCATGCTGTTTGATATAATTACCCTTGGTGCATCTGCATGTGTGGGCAATATCGCCACAGGCTTGCCGCTTTGAACAATTAACGTTTCATCTTCTTCCAAATCCTGCAATGCTTTTACAATCAGGTCAAAACTTTCCCAATTGCGGGCGGCCTTTCCTATACCTCCGTAAACCACCAAATCCTCTGGCCTTTCAGCCACATCAGGGTCTAAGTTGTTGTGTAACATACGCAGGGCAGCTTCCTGCACCCATCCTTTGCAACTCAGTTTATTTCCAGTTGCTGCATGTAATTCTCTTCTTGGCATTAGTTATCTTTTGTAGTTCAAACAAAGGTAACCTTTAACCTGTTTCAGAAAAATCATCTGTTAAAAATTCTATCTCATTAAAATAGCAACTTATTGTTTGGTGCAAAAAAATATCCACATCTTAACCACCCTACATCCAGCCGATTTATGATAAAATTCATTTTTTATTTCAATTTTTGTTTAATTACAGTCTAACAAAACAAACTGACGTAATAAAAAATAAAATTAGCTACATACTAAACAAATAGCGAAAGTTTTACCTGCACATGCCATTTAACAAGAATTAGATTTTGGAATTATTAATTTTATCCTAATTTTAAATTAATTTTTACGCATCAACTAGCTAACACACGATAAATTTTATACTATGAAAAAAAATCTACTTCGCCCTGTTTTTCTTTTACACATTCTCGTGTTTCTTGCCCTTCTTGCCAAAGGACAAACCCCTCAATTCTTTACTGGGAATGTTAACGCTCCAAGTAATTCTTTTCCTTTTAATGTTACCGCTGGAAAATCCATGCAGTCATTAATTGCACCCAACGAATTAACTGGCGCTTATTCAGGCTATATTACAACCTTTTATGTGCAGGGTACAGCTAATGTAACTCCTACATGGAGCAGTATTACTATTGGCATGACCCAAACAACGGCAACTACACTGCCAACAACTTCATTATTTCCTGGGCCCTTCACTACTGTTTTTTCAGGAACTGGAGTAACCAGAACATCTACGGCAGCGGGTTGGATTGTTTTTACCTTACAAACTCCATTCTTATATGACCCTACAAAAAGTTTGGTAGTAGAAATATCGCAATGCGGTTCTAGTGGAGGAGCTTTTACCGTTACCAATGTAGCTAGACCAGGCTTCAGAAGAACTTGGAATGTGAGCACCTGCACACCTGCATATTCAGGCCAGGATGCGAACTTATTCAATTGCGGGGTTGATATGGTTCCAGCAGCGTATAATGATGCTGGTGTGGATGCTTTTTTATCCCCAACCTCCTACTCAACTGGAAATAACAATGTTCAAGTTAGAATAAAAAACTTTGGCCGGAATCAGATTAATGGTGTTGGGGTTGAATGGACTGTTAACAATGTTCCTCAAACGCCATATAGCCATACTTCAGTACTTGATACCAATGGTGGGCCAGGTGGGCAAACTGCAAACATTTCTCTTGGCACAGTTAACTTGCAACCTAATATATTATACGCCATTAAAGCTTGGACCAACCAGCCTAATGCAACACCTGATACAAGCAATACAAATGACACCTTAAGAATTGTTCTACGATCCCCTTTAAATGGGAGCTATACCGTTGGAGCCACTGGCGATTTTTTAACCATTAAAGATGCCATTAACATCTTAAATACTTCTGGGGTATCAGGCCCTGTTACCTTTGAATTGATTGACAACCTATACAGCACACAAACAGGGGAAACGTTTCCTTTGACCATAGGAGGTTATCCGGGCATGGCTGCTAATAATCCTATTCGATTCAGGCCAAGCGCAACCAGCACGCCTTTGATTATTGACAGCAATGCCAACCACATTTTTATACTAGACGGGGCCAAGTATGTAACTTTTGACGGCAGACAATCGCCTACTGATATCAATAAGAACATCACCATTGAAAATAGAAGCAGGGGTACCAATGCAGGTGTGGTGCGTTATATTAATGATGCGATTAGCTGCTCCATGCGTAATTGCATCATCAGGGGTAGCAACAATACCACCAATGCCACCACACAGCCTGTTATTGGATTGGTAAGTATTGGCGGCACAACAAAAAGTGTTCCCTTTGGCAATGATAGCATCACCATTTTTAATAATACGTTTGCACGCTCCGGTGGGCTTGACTATTCTCATGCATTGGTGGTTGATGGACAAAATATCACCGCCCAAAATGATGTGATTAATATTGACTCCAACTGGTTCCAAGGATTTAGGTTTAATGGTATTCTTGTTACCAACAGTGCCTCTAATTTTGGTAATGGAAGCTATTTTAGAATAAGGGGCAATAGCTTTTATGATACCACACTAACCAATTCTACCAATGCCATAACAGCCATTAATTTTATTCCTGCAACAAATTCAGGCTCCAATTTTGATACCATCGATGGGAATTTTATTGGCGGCAAAGCGCCTTTTGCAGGAGGACTTGTTCAAGCCGTTGGGCAACCTAAATGGGAATTTGCCACAGGCAATACAGGATCATTTACAGGTATTGCAACCTCCGTTGGAACATTAAGTGGCGTGACTATTACCCGAAATGTGATACGTAACATTTGGATGTATGCAACAACAAGTTATGCCATTACCGGTATTGTGCATACTGCAGGAACAGGTGTTATTGGTGGCGGGCCAGGTTTGGGCAACCAAATTGGTATGGCGGGTGATACCAGCATTTTAAATTACTCTACCGGAGCGGTAAATGGTATACGTGTTTCCACTACCTTAGACCACGTGATTACACACAATTCCGTTGCTGGCATTGTTAACTTTAATAACGCCAATACCACAGCAACCTTAGCAGGCATATTGTCTTCTGCCAGTGGAGGTACTGTAAGTATTAGCAACAACACTGTTCAAGGATTACGCACTTGGTCAAACAGCGCTGGTAGTGGAGTAGCTGCAGCCTTGATTGGCATTGGGGCATCATCAAGCAGTAACTCACAAACCATTAGCAACAACACTGTGGGCGGAACAAATCCCACTGATTCACTCATGGCAGTGTTTGTTGGTACCGCCCGTGTTATTGGCATTGGGGCCTCGGCAGGAACCAATACCATTAATAACAATACCGTAAGAGGATTGGCCAATCTTGGCAGCACTGTTGGTACAACCACTACTGCTAACATTATTGGCATATGGCAAGGCTCTGGTAGTAATGGACATTCGGTAACCAATAATACCGTTTCTGGTTTATGGTTACCAACCCAAGCCACCACCACGATGATTGGTATTTTGTCGAGCAGTGGTGCCAGCAGTATTACCAACAACAATATTAATAACCTGTATGCCTGGAGTACCTACACAGGCACTACCAGCATTGCAGCCATTAATGGCATTTGCGCTCCTACCAGTAGCTTGCATACCATCTCAAACAACACCATTAACAATTTAGAGAATAACCACACCGTTGTGGCTGCATCACAAATAAATGGTATTGTGTTTACAGGAGTTACTGCAAGCACCATCAATAACAACACCATCAGCTACCTTAAAAATAAGGGGACCAATACCACCAGTGCTGTAACAGGTATTTACAATGGTAGTGGCGCATTAAACCAAACCATTGAAGGCAATACCATACATTCCCTCTTTTCATTAGACACGTTGAGTACGCCTGTGTTAAATGGTATTTATTACCAAGGCTCCACAACCGTTTCAGGGAACAACTCTTCAGTATCACGCAATTTTATTCATAGTTTTAATTTGCCTACCTTTACAACACAAGGTGCAGCAAGCATCAATGGTATAAACGTTGCATCAGGTTCTGGTGTATTTGCCAATAATGTCATTCGTTTGGGTATTGATACCAACGGGGGTTCGTTAAACCGCTCTGCCAATGTGAGGGGAATTTTTTACCAATCGGGTGGTGTAGTGTCTGGAAGGTTCTATCACAATAATATTTATATCAATACCAATCCCAACTCAGGTACTACAACTTCCGCTGCATTTGACTACAACAACATTATTTCCAATGGAGGGGTATTGGATATTAGAAACAATATTTTGGTAAACTTGAGCACCAATGCACTAACCGCAGCAGGTAACCACTTTGGATTAAGGTTGCTAATCAATCAAAATACTTCTTCTGACTTTAATATTTTTCACATAGGCACTGCACCAACGTCCTTTGTTTCTTCAGTTGGTTTCAACTCTGTAAACCTTAATACACACAAAACAAATACTCAATTGGATGGTTCTTCTGCACAAGTTAATCCTCTAATGGTTAACCCTAATGGAAATTCAAGCAACCTGAATTTAAACCTAGCCAATATCAATCCAGCAGAAGGCATGGGGGATGTTAATGTTGCAACTTTTGTTCCGCTTGATTTTGCCGGAAATACCCGATCAGGAAGAACTCCGATTGACATAGGTGCATACTCATCTGCAACAGCTAACAATTTGGCGGATAGTTTTGCTCCAGCTATCACTTACACTGCCCTATTAAATACTTCTAGTCCACTTGACAGGAGTTTTACAGCCACCTTGTTTGATGCAACTGGTGTAGCAACTGGTGGTAATGAGCCACGTGTATATTTTAAGAAGAGTACTTCATTAACCTGGTCGTCTAACGCAGGTGTATTGCAAAGTGGCACTGTAACCAATGGGGTTTGGCAATTTACCATACTCAGCAGCGCCATGGGTGGCTTAACCACCAATGATGTGGTGCAGTATTTTGTGGCAGCTCAAGACGCCAATGTTAATTTAAACAGTAACCCATTACGCGCTGTTGGGACTGTTAACGCAATTACCACTTTCCCTGCTGCCCCACGTACTTATACCATTACGGATCCATTCCCTACAACAGTGTTGGTAGGTACTGGTCAAACCTATACCTCGTTAACAGGAGCTGCTCCTGGTGGTTTGTTTAATGCCATTAACAATGGCGTAATTCAAGGAAACACCACAGTGCTTATTACCAGTGATATTACTGAAACAGGTACCAACCAACTCAACCCGTGGATTGAATCAGGAGCTGGAGGGTATAGCATTACCATTCGCCCGCAAAACAATACCCAACGCACATTAACCTCAACGGTAGCCAATACCAATGGTCTTTTGCGATTAAGTGGTGTTAGCAGGGTAAATATACTTGGGCATTCCCCAACTGGTGTGGTTGGAGATACCAATTTAATCATCAGAAGTACAAGTACGTCAACACCTGCATTGGGATTCCTAAATGGAGGTGGATTGGATACATTGATTGGGGTAATTTTTGAAAGCAGAACAACCTCCAATGCAATCGTTTGGATAAGCACTACTGCAGCCCCTATAACTACGGGAGTAAACAATGTGGTATTTAACCGCTGTGTTTTCAGGGCAGATATCACCAATTTAACTACACGGCCTAGTATAGCATTTACCGCAACAGGAACTGCCCCTCGTTTTAATAGCAACATCAGCATTACCCAATGCGATTTTGTTAATTTTAACAGTACTGGTATTAATGTGGGTTCTGGAAATGGGAACAACTGGACCATCAACAACAATCACTTCTACTTTAATGCTGCGGCTTCCCAAACCTCCACGGTTACTGCAATCAATTTCAGTCCAGGGGGAACATCTGATAACAATACCATTAACAACAACTGGATCGGAGGTACCAATCGTTTTACAACAGGACTTACTTGGCTAAATACAGCTGGTTTTACGGGGATAACTGTTAACTCAGGCTTGGCCAATGGTACAACGGTAAACAACAATGTAATTACCAATGTGTTTATGAGTGGTACTGTTTTAACAGGTATAACAGTTGCTGGAAATTCAGCCAATTATGTGGTGAATAATAACCGCATAGGAAGTATTGATTCTACATCTAGCTTTAATGCCAGTGGTAACTTCCGGATATTGGGTATCAACTCAACCACTACTGGAAATATTACTATAACAGGTGATACCGTACTCAACATCAATTCAAACTCTATCTTAACTGCAGCAGGCATTACAGGCATCAACGTAAGCAGTGGAACTTCAAACATCACCAATATCAGCAACAACATAGTAAATGGACTAAGAACAACCTCTACCAATACTGGGGTTACCACTGCCGCTGCTTTACAAGGGATTACCTTATCATCGTCAAGCTCAGCGCAAACCGTGGCAAACAATACCGTGCGCACTTTGGTAAACAATGCTAGCGTGGCACATGCCATGATTGGTATTTTATGCTCATCAGGTATTAACAGCATTAATAACAACACCATTTATGGATTGCAATCAGCAACCACCTCAACAACAGTAGCCAGCACTTCTGTGCCTATTTGTGGATTAATGGTATCTACTACCCTTGGAGGAAACCAGTTGGTAAGCGGTAATATTATTGATAGCATGAGTTATGTTCCTTTGTTAACCCCTGTAGCGGTGCAAATGATTGGCATTTACCATGCGGGTTCTAGCTTATCAGTAGCAAACTATACCAACAATATTGTGCGAAACCTTAACTCTGCAACAAGTGGAGTTGGAACAACCACTTCTGCTGCCATTATTGGTCTATTTATTAACAATAGCGGATCAAACCAAATTGTAGAGGGCAATACCGTGCATACCTTGCAACATTGGAATAACACAGCCACTGTTGTAACAGGGATTTTTTATACAGGGACCACCTCTTTAACTGGAAACGACAGCCGTGTAAGCCGCAACTTTGTTCATAGCTTCCGCACCTCAGCAACCACTGCTGTTCCTGTTTTTACAGGCATACAACATACTGGTTTCACCACCATTGCCAATAACATGATTCGTTTAGGTATTGACTCTTCGGGTACTGCATTTACCACCCCAATTAATATCCGTGGCATATTCCATAACACCACCATACAATCAAATTTTTACCACAATAGCATTTATATAGGAGGCGCACCAACAACAGGTACCGCAAACACTTCTGCGCTTGAACTTGCTTCTACAGTTACTACTGCTCAGCAAACCAATATCAGAAACAATATTTTGGTAAATGCAGTTGCTAACACTGGCTCTTTTGGTAAAAACTGGGGACTAAAACTTGTTGATACACTTCGGGTGGTGAGCAATTACAACTTGTTTTTTACACCAAATGCAGGTGCATTCCCAGTTGGTAGAAACACATTGGATTATGCGACTCTTACACAGTGGAGGGCCTTTTCTACCCAGGATTTGAATAGCGGTTATGGGGATCCATTGTTTAACACCAATGTTACTGGCACAGCCAACGTGGTAAGTTTAGATTTGCAATCCAACACCCCTGCTGAACGCAGCGGAGACCCTGCAATTGCAACTTTAGTTAGTACCGACTTTTATGGCAACAACCGGGCTATCAATACCCCAACTGATATTGGTGCACATGGCGGTACATTTAACTTATCGGCCGATATATTTGCTCCTGCCATTTCTTACACCCCACTTGGAAACAGTGGTTCGTTAAGTGGTATTAGAGAATTAAACGGTGTGGTAATTAATGATAACAATGGCATACCTATGACAGGGCCAAACAGACCTAAAATTTATTACACCAAGGACTCTGTTTGGTACAGCAGCTCTGCAACCAGTGTTACCGGAACAGCTACCAATGCCATTGCAAACTTTAGCATTGATTATGCCCCGCTTATTCCTTTAACCACCAATGATACCATCAAGTACTTTGTGATAGCAATGGATAATGCAGGCAATACCATCTCAAACCCAACATTTGCCGTAGCTACTCATGTTGATACCATAACAACTTACCCAATAGTTCCACTGCGTTACAACTTCTTACCTGTTTTACCAGCCAATGCGGTGTATCAGGTTGGGGCAGGACAAACCTACCCAACATTAACAGGACCTGGTGGTTTCTTTGAATTTTTAAACTCACGAACCTTGGGAGGAAATATTACTGCTGAGATTAACTCAGATATTACCGAACCAGGAACTGTACTTTTAAACCCGATTGCAGAGGATGGTGCAGGCGCAGGAACTTATACTGTTACCATACGCCCTAATGCAGCCACTACCAGTGTAAGAACAATTGATGGAAATGTATCAACAGGACTTATTTTATTAAATGGTGCTGACCGCATTAAAATATCAGGCGTACCAACCAATGGTAATGCCAATAGCAAGTTATTACTGTTCAGAAACAACAATGCTTCTGGGCCTGTTATTAACTTACGCAATGGGGTTACCGGAGCGCGCTTGAATAACTTGCTTATTGAAGGTAATGGCACAGGAACAGCTTCTGCTACGGTATTGCTATCCGTAAATGCAGGTAATATTGGCAATACTTTTGATACCATCAGCAATTGCGTATTCCGTAACAACACTACTTTGGCATTGCCCAACGGTATTCCAAATACCCATTTATTCTCGGATGGTTTTTTAACCACCAATACCTTTAACAGTGATATTGTGGTTAGCGACAATGAGTTTGCTAATTTTAGCACCAACGGAGTTATGACAAATACTTATAACACCACAGGTTGGCAAATTCTTAACAACAGCTTTTACAGAAATGTGAATCTATCTGCATCAACCGCCACTCCTTTTTGCATTTACCTGAATACAGGGCAATACATGAGTGGTGCCATTATTAAAGATAACTTTATTGGTGGCAGCGCTGCCAATTGTGGAGGTACCCCTTGGACTAATGCAAATGCGAGTGCTTCATTCTATGGCATCTACGGTGGTTTTGGAAATGGCCCTGCCTCTTTAATACAAGGAAATACCATTGCCAACATTAACTATACGGCTTCTGGCGGAACGGGTCAGTTTTTGGGTATCTATATTTTTAACGGAAATGCCACCATTGGCGGTAGCAGTACTACTGGAAATATCGTTGGTAGCACCACCACAACCAATAGCATTAACTGGGCACCAAACAGCACCCACTATGGTATCTATTACTCTGCTACGGGCGCAGCAAGCATAACCCACAACACCGTTGCAGGACTTAACCTTTGCTCTTCTGGTGGGTCTGGAACCTTTTATGGTATTTTTGCTGGTAATGGAAATGTGGCTGCGCTCAACAACAATGTTGTTGGAAGTACCTCTGTGGCCAATAGCATCACGCTTAATTCAAACGGAACACTTTTTGGCATCTTTGCCCAATTGGCATCTAACTTAATCCCTACTTATTCCATCAGCAATAATGTCATTAGTAATTTGTTCGCATCATCAAATTTAAATAATGTTTTTGTGCGTGGCATTAATGTATTAAATACTTCTAACGTAAATGTTACAGATAATACCGTTACCAATTTAACCAGCAACAGTTCTAATGCCACTATAGCAAACTCCTCGGCAATTGGTATTTTAAGTTCGCTTAGTACAGGAGCAGTTGCGGTAATAAGAAACAATACTGTAAGTGGAATAAGGGCAGTGAATATCAACGCACCAACCACATCAATAGGAATTTGTATTACAGGTGGCCAAAGCCCAATTGTAGAGAGAAACCGTGTATTTGACATTACCAATGCATCAACAAGTGCAAGTACAAATCCGGCACCGGCTGCTTCGGGAATTTGCGTTGCAGGTGCTTCAGTAAGTACCACCCTACAAAACAACCAAATTACCCTTGGTGTGGCTCAGAATACCAATACCCAGTTTAGTGGAATCTGGCTTCAACTCAGCTCAACTGCCATTGTGTTAAATGCCTACAACAATTCTGTTTTAATTACAGGAACTGCAACAGGAAGCCAACAATCGTTTGCCTTCCTAAAAGGGAATAACACTGGATCAGAAATATCAACCTTTACCAATTTACGCAACAACATTTTTGCCAATAACAGAACAGGCGGAACTGGCAAACATTATGCCATTGCCAACCAAACATCATCGCCAACCAACAATACCTGGAATAACATTTCCAGCAACCATAATTTGTTTGTTGATGCGGACTTGAATACCATGGGACAATGGGGCCTTTCGGATGTGAATTATAACGGCTGGATTACTAATGCTACTTCTGATGAGCTAAGTTATGTGATGCAAGCAGGTACAGGAGCAGGACAACTTAACCTAAGCAACTTGTTTACCAGCACCACCAGTGGCAATTTGAACACCATTGCTTCAAATATTGAGGCTTGGTATGTGTTTGGTAAAGGCATTGCAGGAAGCACCATTGGAGCTTTAGCAAACGACTTTGCAGGAAATGCCAGGAGCACAACTGCTGGTTTTGGTATTACTATAGGATCAACCCAAATCAACACCCCTCCTACTGCTACACCGCCAGCTGCCGTAGCTTCTGCTGCTCCATCGGCCAATAGCACAACAACCTATACGTTTGCCGGTCGCAATGTATTGTCAATTGCATGGGGAGCTTCGGCACCAACAACTGCCAATGTGTTTAACTTTACCGGATTTAGCCCAATTGGAACCGTGCCTTCAGGCAATAACCTGAACCAATACATCCGAGTAGATGTAAGTGGAGGCGCTGCTCCGTATAATTATGGTGTTACCTTAAATTATGACCCAGCATTACTTGGTACTGTTTCTTCGGGAAGCAACCTTAAAGTGTCAAAAGAAAATGGAGGTACATTGGCTGCCCCAACCTGGAGCACACAAGTAAACAATAGCGTGAATCAAACCAACAGAACGGTTAGTAGCAGTGGTTTAACGTCAACCAGTGGATTTACCGCCCTATTATTTACGGGAACAGAAAATGCGGCTCCGCCTACCATTGCTGGATTTACGCCAAGTGCAAGAGAAATTGGTGGTGCAGTAACCATTCGTGGAACTTTATTTACTGGAGCAACAACAGTTAGTTTTAATGGTACAAACCAACCTGTATTTACGGTGGTGAATGATACTACCATTACTACCACAGTACCTTTTGGAACAACTACCGGAACAGTTGCTGTTACCAATCCTTTTGGAACGGGAACTAGTAATGCTGTATTTACAATTATACCTGTTCCTACAGTAACTTCATTTAACCCAGCTACAGGTACTTTAGGCAGTACCGTAACCATAACCGGAACTGGATTTACTTGGGCAACCGCGGTACAATTTGGTGGTGCTAGTGCAACCACATTTACCATCAACAGCAATACCAGCATTACCGCAACGGTGCCTGCAACGGCTATTAGCGGAGTGGTATCGGTAATTAACCCAAGTGGCACAGGTGCAAGTAGCACTGCTTATACTGTTATCCCTGCTCCTACCGTTTCTTCATTTAACCCAACAACAGGCCCTGTGGGTACTTCGGTGGTTATTACAGGTAACGATTTTCAGTCCATTACCAGCGTGCGCTTTAACGGTATTAATGCATCATATGCCGTAAACAGCAGCACCCAAATTACAGCTGTAGTACCAAGCGGTGCAGCCACGGGTGCAATTGCCGTAATCAATGGATCAGGTACTGCAAATAGCAGCAGCAATTTTGTGGTTACCACACCTCCTGTAATTAACTCGTTTAACCCAAGTTCAGGTGGTATTGGCTCAAGTGTGGTGATAACAGGTACTAATTTTACAGGTGCTACCTTGGTAACCTTTAACGGCAGCCCGGCAACCACTTACACCGTAAATAGCAGCACCCAAATTACTGCTATTGTACCGGCATCTGCTGCCACTGGTACCATATCGGTTACTACACCGCAAGGTACAACAAGTAGCTCAAGTTCGTTTACGGTGTTTGGTGATTTGATTGTAACCTCAGGACAAGCCGTTAGCGGAACATACAATAACATTATTGTTACCAATACAGGCTTTGCTTCACTCACTGGTAATTTAACAGCCTTAGGCAATACCACGGTGCAAGGTGGCGGTATCATTGACTTTGGAACATTTATCCTCTCTGGTAATGGCTCGTTTACTTCACAAGGTGGTGCTTTAATCCGTATAGGTTCTCCTGCGGGATTAGGCGCAACAGGCGGTGTATCGGGTAATGTGCAAGTGGCTGGAACCAGAACGTATGGTGGAACTATTGAGTACAATGGCTTAACTGCTCAAAACACAGGCAATGGATTGGTGGGTGTTGATACGGTAACCATAAGCAATGTGCTGGGAGTAACTTTAAATGCAGAAGCTTCTATTAACACCAGGCTAAACCTTGGTATAGGTCATCTTTTCCTAGGCAACTTTAACCTCACGGTAAATGGCACCATTGCCAACACCGCCTCATTTAGTTATGTTGCCCAAAATGAAAGCATACTTACAGGTGGTGTATTAAGAATGCCTGTACCAGCAAACAATACTCCTGTTACTTTTCCTATTGGTAGTGCAACGTTCCTAGGTTCTTACACGCCCGTTACCATTACACAGCCTTCGGGAACTGCTGATGTATTTTCTGTAAAAGTATTTAGAGGAGCATTTTTAAATGGCACCAATGGCACCATACAAACCAGCAATATGGTAAATAGAAGTTGGGTAATTAACGAGGCAGTTGCTGGTGGATCAAATGCCACTGTGCAGCTACAGTGGGATGACACCATGGAGCTTGCCGGATTTAACCGTTTCTCTAATATTGTGCTGAATTATGCCAATGGTATTTGGAACACCTCAACAGCAGGATATGCCAGTGCGAATGGCTTAAATCCTTTTACCAGATCAAGGGCAGGGGTTTCTACTTTTGGCGTATTTACTGTGGCTGATTTGGCCACCGCCCTACCAGTGCAATTGGTGTCGTTTAAAGCCAATCGCGTAAACAATGATGCGGTATTGGTGTGGGAAACAGCTCAGGAAAAAAACAACAGCCATTTTGTGATTGAGCGTTCTGAGGATGGAAACGTATTTGCTGAAATTGGACAATTGGCTGGAAAAGGAAACAGCAACTTGTTAAACAGGTACACTTACACTGATAAAAACTTGTTTAGCACCTTACAGGCTGATGTGGTTTACTACCGCTTAAAACAAATTGATTTGAGTGGTAAATATACTTATCACCCAGTGGTTTCATTAACCAATGAAGATGCTGCTGTTGCTTTAGCCGTGAAAGCTTATCCAAATCCATTTAATGGTGAAGCAGCATTTGATGTGTTAACTGCCGAAGGTGGTGATTTGCATGTTTCCGTATTGGATATGCAAGGCCGTTTGGTGAGCAAACAAGTTACAGCCGTAGCAGCTGGCCAGTCGACCGTTAAACTGCAACAGGCTGATGAACTTGCTGCGGGTGCTTATTTTGTAGAGGTTACACTCAACAATTATACGCATCGTCAAAAATTGGTTAAATCAGCCCAATAATTTTCCTTTTGATATTCGGCAAAGAAGCCGCGGCCAAAGGCCGCGGCTTCTTTTTTCATGTACCATCAAACTTAAACCATGCCCCCCTTTTGTTTAGCACATTGCTATTGTTATCTTCGCACCCGCATTGAAAATCTTTCATTCCCATATTGCCTGGTGTTTGTTGTGTTTATTTGGCATTACCTTTTTGCCTTTTAACGCCTTGCACCATCATGCCGAAGATGAACATGGAATGGCCCAACACCGCAATGATCTTAAGCTAGAACACCATTGCGAATTGGACGATTATTACTGCGCAACAAGCAATGAAGAAGCCACCTGTGAACACCCACAACACATTGCGTCAACCCTAACCAAATGCTTTAGCTGTGATTTTCACTTTATTAAACATTATGGCACCGGGCATTTTGCAGCATCAGCATACCAGCACATCACGTTTAATCTGTATAAAAGCCATCAACCCACCCAGCTGTTAGATGCGCTGGTTTTTATCAGCAACAAAGGGCCACCAGTTGCCTTTGTTTAATTTACTTTACACTTTTTTATGGCACGCACAACTGCATGGCGCAGGGCGTGTGTACATTTAATTTTTACCAAACATGTTTTTGTTATTTCGGTTAACGGTGTTGGCCGGAATGTTGTGCCTTGCATTTACCAATTGGGCCAATGGCGTTGTGCCACCTAAAAAATTTAGGTTAACCCTGCTGGTGGTTGATAGCCTAAATGGCAAGCCGCTTGAGGCTGCAAGCATTTACATTCCTGAGCTGCACCAAACATCCATTACCCCCCAAACGGGGCTATATACGCTTGATTCGTTGCCCAAAGGATGGTACACCATACAATGCAGTTTTGTGGGTTACCACTCCTTTCAAAACGCGGTTTGGTTAGATGATAACAAAACGGTGCGTATAGAGTTATGCCCTGAAAGCAAACACTTGCATGAGCTGGAAGTAAAAAGCCACGTGGATGAGTTGCAGGATTTTACCGTACAAACCCGTGCGGTATTGAACCAAAAAATGATTGAGCGCAATGCGGGCATTAACCTGGCTGAACAACTGCAACAACTGACAGGTGTGCAATTGCTGAGTTCAGGCCCTAGCATTAGCAAACCCGTGGTGCGTGGTTTACACAGCAACCGCTTGGTTACCATTAACAATGGCATTAGGCAGGAGGGCCAGCAATGGGGGGCTGACCACGGCACGGAGATTGACCCGTTTACACCAGCCAAACTGGAAGTAATTAAAGGTGCGGCCTCGGTGGAGTATGGTGCAGAAGCCATTGGTGGCGTGGTGCGCATTACCCCTCGCCCATTTAAAGATACCAAGGGCATGGCTGGTGAGGCGCAATTGATGGGAGCCAGCAACAATGGATTGGGTGCAGCATCGCTGCTGTTAGAAGGTTCGCACTTTAACAAACATAAACTGAGTTGGCGCACCCGTGGCACCATGCGCAAGGCGGGTGATGCACGCACTCCTGATTATGTGCTATCAAACACAGGGTTTAAAGAGCTGGATGGCAGTTATGCCTTGCATTATGGGTACAAGCAGTTGCATGTGGAGTTGATGCAAAGTTACTTTAGCACCACGTTGGGCATTTTGCGGGCCTCGCATGTGGGCAACACCACTGATTTGATGCAGGCCATTACCACTGGAAAACCCGCTTATGTGGGTGCGTTTACTTATGCTATTGACAGGCCACGGCAGGAAGTGAGCCACTTGATAACTGCGCTTAAGTTGTTTTACACATTGCCTGCAGGGGGTAAAATACAGGTGCAACTAAGTAGGCAGGTAAACAACCGCAAGGAGTTTGACAGGCCAGCGCGCTGGGCCACCTCACAACAAACCGTTGCCACACCACAATATGCGCTAACCTTGGTTACAGATGTGGTGGAAGGGCGGTATGAGCAACCTCGGTGGAAACACCTGAAAGGGCAATGGGGCGCAAGCTGGATGAACCAAGGCAATGTAACCAGCGGCATACAACCGATTATTCCTAATTTTAGGGCTTACACCACAGGTGTTTTTGTGGTTGAGAAATGGCAGAAGGGACGTTACTCGGCTGAGGCTGGCTTGCGCTATGATTGGCGCAGACAAACCCGTTTTGAGTGGACAAATAACGGGGTGTTGAGTGAGGAAAAAAACTTTGGCAACGCCACTTTTTCCCTAGGCAGTGGTTATTTATTCAATGAGCACCTGAAGTTGCAGGGCAATTTTTCATCGGCATGGCGTGCGCCTAATGTAAACGAGTTGTACAGTTATGGTTTGCATGGTGGCACCGCTACTTTTGAAACGGGCAATGCTGCTTTGGTGGCTGAGCGCAGTTACAATGCGGAGTTGGGTGCTACGTGGCATACGGAGGTATGGCAGGTGGAGGCCAGCATGTACCGCAACCGCATTAGCAATTTTATTTATAAAGTGCCTTTGCCGCAGCCTACCATTACCATTAGGGGGGCGTTTCCTAATTTTGTGTTTGTGCAGGATGATGTGTTGTTGCAAGGGGCTGAAGCCACGGTTAACCGCACGTTGGGCAAGTACCTTGTTGCGGGTGCTAATTTGAGCTACTTGCATGCCCAAAACACCACGGATAATGTGCCGCTTATTTACATGCCCGCTAACCGCGCCCGATTTACATTAGGGTATGAGCGGCCCAAGTGGTGGAAACTGCACCAAGTTTACACTTCTGTGCAATATGCCTTTATCATGCAGCAGCAGCGTTTTCCTGCGGGGATTGATTATGTAGACCCGCCACCTGCCTACCAGTTGGTGGATGTGAGCCTGGGATGCGAAACATGGATTGGTAAACAACCGCTGCGATGGTCTGTTATGGTAAACAACGTGTTTAACGTGGCTTACCGCGATTACTTAAGCAGGTTTCGTTACTACGCCTTGGAGCCGGGTAGAAACATCACATTAAGGCTCCTTATTCCATTTAACATTTATTAAACTTTATTCAAACAAAAAAAATGAACACAATTATTCGCAACAGCTTATTTTTAATGACTGCTTCTTTATGTTTTACAGCGTGTAAAGATGATGATAACAACACGCCCGAAAAACCCAAACCATCGGCTAACCCGGTGGAAATTATTACCACCGTTAAACTGGACTTGGTAGACCCAGGAGGAAAAAAAGCAACGGCTACCTGGAAGGATGCAGATGGCGATGGCCCAGGTGCTCCTGTAATTAGCGGCTTAACGTTAAGTACAGGGCAGTATTATGAGGGGGTGGTGTATTTGCTGGATGAAAGCAAAACACCAACAGATACCATTAGCAATGAGATTGCCGAGAATGAGAAAGAAGCGCACCAGTTTTTTTACACCGTAAGTGGTGCTGCAGCCTCACGTGTAACAGTGGAAAAAGAAGACAAGGATGCCAACAACCTGCCTGTGGGGTTGCGCATACGGGTGGAGGCAAGCCCTGGCATGGGAGCTACAGGTACTTTTAAGTTGGTGTTAAAACATTATGATGGCATCAACAAATCGGCTGATGCAACAGTTGGGGAAACAGATGTGGAAGCGGAGTTTCCATTAACGTTAACGCCATAATAGGAGTTACCGAGTTTTTGTAAAAAGCGAAGCTGGAAACGGCTTCGCTTTTTTTGTTTGATGAGGCAGTGGGTTGCGGCATGGCCAAGCATAATGTTGCCTTTTTCCCTTTTCAATGGCCAAAAAAGGGTGTTTTAGCAAGGAAATACCCCGTTTTAGAAAAAAGGGTACTTTTACCATTGTTTAAAAGGTGATGTTGGGGTAAGTTTGAAAAAGTGGCATTTAATAGCCCATTTAACGTAAGAGGTTGTACAACCATTAAAACAAAAATGTGTAAAAATGCATCCATATGCACTGTTTTTAAATATACATGGAGGCAAAATGCATCCATATAAACAAGTTAGCAGAAACCCTACAGGTGACATATATGCTTTAAAGAATTACTTAGATAAAACGTTTCTTAAATTCAAATTATCGAGAAAGTCTAAGTTTGCTTTTATGAAATCTAATGGATAGGACTATCTTTGTTTTAGAGTAACGATTTTACTTTATTTTCGGAGCTTTGTGCAAAACGAAAAAGAATGATTAACAGATGATAATTGACAAAATAAGCATACGGAATTTCAAGGGTTTCGAAACAAAGGAAATTCCTCTAAACAAACAATTTACTGTTGCAGTTGGTAGTAATGCCTCTGGCAAGACAACCCTATTGAAAGCATTAGAAATTTCTTTGGGAGAATACTTGCAATGTTTACCATTACCAAAAGGAGAAAGTATTCACAAAAGACAATTCTCTCAAAGCGATAGATTTGTTAAGTGGAGTACCAAATTATTGGACTACATACCAAACGAAGGCAATCCAAGAATTGATGCGTACGGCTCTTTTCTTGGAAAAGATGTTAAATGGGCAAGAGAATTGGTTGGCAAAGCAACCACTCATAATAAACTGCTTGCTGGCGAATTAATAGATGTCGTTGATAGCTTACTTTCAACAAGAAAAAAAGAGGAAAATGTAATTTTACCTATAGTTGCCACATACGGAATTGAGAGAAGAGTATCCCAGTTTCGTAAAGGTGAAGAAAAAAGTAAAAGACGTAGTAGATTAGAGAAGGCTTTTTTAGGGGCGTTAAGAGATACCGTTGACTTTGATGGAGTAATTGACTGGCTACATGACTATGAAAATGAACTAAAGTATGAAAGGGAGTTTCACGGAACTCGTGACGCATTATTTGAAGCTATAGGACTAGCTATACCATATTTGGAAGACATTAGTTACAACACAAGATATGAGCAGTTAGAAGCATTAGTTAAGGTAGAAGAACGACATCATGGAAAAAAGCTTCACAATAATATGAGTGACGGTTTTAAAGCTATGTTGAATATTGTAGCCGAATTAGCATACCGTTGTGTCGTACTAAATGGGTTTAAGGGAAAAGATGCAGTTAAAGAAACTCCTGGCATAGTCCTTATTGACGAATTGGATATGCACTTGCACCCCAATTGGCAACGCCATGTTGTCACCGATTTACGAAAAGCTTTTCCACTAATACAATTTATTGCAACAACACACTCTCCATTTATAACACAATCTCTTTCTAGTGAGGGTGTGATCAATTTAGACGAACCCAAAGATATTGATCCAAGTAAAATGAGAGTGGACGAAGTTGCTACATCTGTTATGGGTGTTGATAGTGCTTACTCTAAAGGTAATGAGGAGTTATATCAACAAGCTAAAACGATTCTTTCAAGTATTAACGGAAATGCCACACCATCTGAAATAGCAGAAGAAATAAGTAAAGTACACGACCCCGCTGTTAGAGCTTTTCTTGAACTAAATAAAATGGCTAACAGAAAATAATATGCGCCCCATAACAAAACCTGCTTGTCCCACTGTTGGAGTTGTTCCCAAAAACGTAACGGATTTTCATTATTGGAAGGCAGATTTAGAAACTGCTATTGGTATGTTCTGCACTTATTGTGGTATGCGATTAAACAATAGCCCACAAGTTGAACATGTAGTTCCTCAAAATCCAATGGTTGGAAACCCCACTGGCAATCCATTGGCTTGGGACAATGTTGTTTTTTCATGTGCTCCATGTAATGGCGCTGGCGGCAAAGGCAACAAAGACTATAATGAAAAGGACCACTACATGCCTGAAAAACATAACACACTTTTGCCTTTTAGATATCCTCTATCGTCAACAAACGGACATGTAACAGTTGAAATCGCAAATGGCCTTTCAGCACATCAACAAGCAAAAGCAAGAGCAACCATTGCTGTTTTCAATTTTCAGAATATTGATGACCGAGAAAACAAAGTAGATTATAGGAGTAGCGAGCGATGGCAAGCAAAACAATCGGTAGATGCCTCTTTTCAAGTTTTTAGCCTCATCAAAATTTCCGACCCTACAAACCTGAATATAGCGGCTGATATGGTTGCAACAATTGCTGTGGGAATCGGTTTTTTTCAACTTTGGATTGACACATTTATCAATGAGCCTGATGTTCTAAAAAAGTTGATACACCAAAATTTTCATCCCGGAACACATCAACAAAGTTTTGACCCTGTAACTGGTAAACCTTGCAATCGAAATCCTTTAAATGTGGCAGACTCTATTTAACTATTCGCATATTCAGACGAAGGGCTTCTGCTAACAGCGGTCTTGCGCCATTGCCGTTAACTTACTAAAATTCAATATTTCGTTTCGCATTTATTTTTATCTTAGCAGGACAAATTAACTTTCCGTAAACGGCAACAGCGCAAGGCCACGGAACGTTATAGCTTATTTTAAAATCAAACCGAATGAGCCGATCCGTAACTCTATATCGAGTGTCTCAAAACAGTTTTAAACAACTTGAGATATCAAAAGGGATGATTCCATTTGATACTGTTTACGCAAAGTCTTACATAACGTTAGACCAAGCATCTGGGCTTGAATATATATTATCCAAGGGTAAAAGCGACCATGAAACAGAACTAATAAGGGAGATTTTTGCCCCGGAACTATAATTGGTTTAAAAGAGTTTGAAGCCTTAACAATTGATGACCGTTTTGAATTCCTTCATACCAAAGAAATAATTTCATATATAAATCTAGATACCATTGCGGAAATTAATAGTTTAATCAATAATGTTTCCAAAGAAGAGATTGGCTTAAATTATAATTCAGATGAACTGAACGCTAAAGAAATATACTCCATCAATTGGCACAATGACAATTCTCCTAATCTTACCTACAATGAAAGACACATTTTGGAAGGATTTTCTAAACTTCAATTGATATTTAAGAAGGCGACAGTGGATGGAGATTATATCATTGTAGATTATGGAGGTTGGAACTCTGAACTCAAATATTAGAAAACGGCATATAGCTGCACAACTTGTCCCAAACCACGGGATTGGCAAAAGCATGGTTTCCCTGCCTAGGCGGGACAAACTATGCTCCGCTTGACGGGATTTAGTAATTGATTAATTCGTTTCCTTAAGCTACATTTGAGCATAAACGCAGGCTCATTGCAACACTTGTTCCGCTTGCGGGATTTGCAAAACCGTTAGCTGTGATTTTACAAACAACCGAGATTAAAAATTTAACCATACAAAACAAAGACATGAAAATAAGATATATCATTTTTCTATTAATAGGAATTTTGACAAGCTCTTTTAAATCGGCTGACCAAATAGAGACAAACAACCTGTCAGCTTTAGTTATTAAGTTAACATATGATTCTTACGGAATGACGGGATTTGGCGGGAGTTTGAAAGTACGAAATCTCGAGACAAATGAGGTTTTTGAAAGTAAGTCGAGGATAGGATTTAATCCATTTGTGATTATTGAAAATTTACCCCTAGGTAATTATAAGGTTGAAGAGTTAAAAATCAATTCTGGATCTAATGTTTTAACATCTCGGAATGACCTTGAGTTTAACCAACTAAAACTTGACACATCAAAAGTTTATTATCTCGGCAGTTATTTGACAGAAAAAATTCCGCCAATGATGGAATTAAACTTTCAAATAACAAGAACTGAAAATGATGAAACAAAAAAGATTTATAAGCAGCTAAAAAAGAAGTCGGAAAACTGGCTAAAATTACAAATTGACTTTGAGCAAAGATTATTAATAAATGACAGCACGACAATTAAAATAAAAAACTACCGCTAACAACCATTTTACAAAAGCAGGGGGGGGGGCGTGCTTCTATTAAAATGAAGTGCTAAAATCCCCGCTTTCGCAAAGTAAAAAAAAGCAACTCCAGGCTTAAAAACCCCATGCAAAGTTGCCTCTTTTTTTACTTTACCCTTCCGCGTGCCCGTCCCCATTGAATATAACCGCTGCATTAATTCCATTGTCGTCTTACTTTCTTAACTTAACTTCGAATCATGATTTCCCAAAACATAACCATTCTCCTTGCCGATGACAACAATGACGATTGCCTTCTTTTTAAAGAGGCATTAAAAGAGCTGCCGGTATCCTCCCATCTTAGTATAGTGCATGATGGCGACCAGCTTATGGAGCAACTCACCCAAAAAGAAACCAAGCTGCCCGATGTTCTTTTCCTCGACCTTCACATGCCTCGAAAAAACGGCTTCGCCTCTTTAGGAGCAATAAAACGCAACACTGAACTCCAGCAACTTCCGGTTATCATACTCTCCTCCGTTTCGGAGCAAGAGAGTGTTAAGAATGTTTTCAGGGACGCAGCGCACTATTACATCTGTAAACCCGCAAATTTTTCGCAACTGAAAAAAGTAATTTATGAAGCCCTTATGCTTATCACGCAGAAAAATAACCCGTTGCCAAACAAAGAAAGTTTTATCATTACAGGTTATTCAACAATAATTCCAAATTGACATGAAATCTGCTACCTTAATTCAAACCCGATACAAATGAAAGTCATATTCCTCGCTGATGACGATGCTGATGACCGCTTATTCTTTGAAGAGGCACTCGAAGAAATCAGCCTTGCAACCGAACTCACATTTGCAACAGATGGAGTAGAGTTAATGGCCGCTTTGGAAGAAATTGTAACCGAGAAGCCGCCTCCACCGCATGTTATTTTTCTTGACATCAACATGCCGCGTAAAAATGGTATTGAATGTTTAAAAGAAATCAGAGAAAATCCTAGGATGAAAGATATTCCCGTTGTGATATTTTCCACCACTGCCAACGAGAACTCAATTGAGACAACCTATTCCCTTGGTGCAAATTGTTATATCTGTAAACCCAGTTCGCATCAACTTTTAATAAAGGCAATTGAAACTGTATTGGCCCTTAACCTTTGGGAACAAAATCAGCAGCTTTCGAAAGAAAAATTTGTTGTGACAATCACCTGAGATAATAATTAAGTATGATTGAGAAAACACACCATTTCCGCATAAAAATTATTTTCCTCTTCGCAAAAACTTTTGCTACCCTTAGCGATAAAGAATCAAGCCAAAAGGCATACCTATTTACAAACGACTTCGTTTTTCTTACTCCATATTTTGCAGCCGGCATCATTATCAATTCAGCACTGAATACGATTGATTCACTCATAAAAGAAAATCCATCGCAACAAAATTTAATTGTATTGCGAACTACCATTGTCAAAAGAATGAACATGATGGAACACAACGTGGCTCTGTTCCAAACTCAGAAGGTTTCCATACCGGGCAGGTTAAAAGACAAAGCATTAATGGATACTGTTAACGCACAGTTTAATAAAATGCAAAACGAAGAAGACAAACTGATCAGTATTTAGTATCGTGGGATAGTGAAGCACTTTGAAAGCCCAGCCACTTTTCATACACAAACGTTAGTGGCTAGCATAAGCCCAACCAAACAAAGATTACAAGGCACTATTAAAATTCAATAAATGGAAAAGGACGAACTTGAAAATAGAATAAAGAAATTGGAGCTCGAATTGAGTTTGCTGAAATCAGGTAAAGTCGAATCACCATTACTTGAAAATGAGTCATCATTTTATAATGCAGACGTAGACCATTCAGAGCAAAAAAAGGTGGAAAATGTATTGAAGGAAAGTGAAGAAAAGTTTAAATTAATTTTCGAAAAAAGCATAGCACCGATAATGATTGCTGATGATAAAGGGAATTATTTAGAAGTAAATAAAGCAGCAGCAGAAATATTTGAATATTCGATTAGCGAATTGATGAGTATGAATGTTGGCGATTTAATTACAACCAGCAATCCTAATGCTGTTGCACAATATAAAGAATATATTAAAAAAGGTGAAGAAATAGGCGAATTTGGTTTTATATCTAAAAAGGGTACTCCTAAAATAGTTCAATACCAGGCAGTACGGATAAAACCAGATTATAATTTGAGTATTATGATGGATGTTAGCGAACAAAAACAAGCATCGCAATACGCCCGCAGTTTAATTGAAGCGAGCTTAGACCCTCTTGTTACCATTAGTGCCGATGGGAAAATAACAGATGTGAACGCGGCCTCCATAAAAGTTACTGGTATTGCACGTGAAAAACTGATAGGAACGGACTTCT
The DNA here is from genome assembly GCA_943372215.1 of Chitinophaga pinensis. GTDB lineage: Bacteria > Bacteroidota > Bacteroidia > UKL13-3 > UKL13-3 > UBA6183. The sequence goes on from CALRXU020000007.1 coordinate 65,648, forward strand.
CACATTATTTTACGGAACCGAAAAAAGCACAGGAAGGATATCTTCAGGTTTTTGAAAAAGGTTATGTGTCTGATTATCCGTTAACGATAAAACATAAAGACGGGAATTTAACAGATGTATTATACAATGCTTCTGTTTACAAGGACAGCAAAGGAAAAATACTTGGCGTATTTGCCGCTGCCCGCGATGTTACCGAACAAAAATGGGCAAAAGATTTACGTATTGCTAATACAGAACTTGCTTATCAAAACGATGAAAAAGAAAAACGGGCAGCAGAGTTAATCATTGCTAACAAAGAACTTGAATCATTCACCTACATATCGAGCCACGATTTGCAGGAGCCGCTGCGGCAAATACAAAACTTTGCTTCACGAATCATTGATGTTGAAAAACAAAACCTATCGGACAAAGGCAAAGATTATTTGGAGAGGATGAACAATGCTGCCAACCGTATGCAAACCCTCATTGCCGACTTGCTTGCCTATTCACGCGCAACAACCTCAGAACGAATATTTGAAAACACCGACCTTAATAAAATAGTGGAACAAGTAAAAACAGAACTCAAAGAAATTATTGATGAGAAACACGCCACCATACAAGTAGGGGAAATGTGCGATGCGAGTGTTATCCCTTTTCAGATTCGCCAACTCCTGCACAACCTTATTGGCAACTCCCTTAAATTTTCCACTCCCAATATTCCACCGCACATAAGAATAAGCAGTTGCAACATCACATACAGTAAATTAAATGGTGCAAACCTTACACTTGGAAAAGAATATTGCCGCATTAGTATTTCCGACAACGGCATTGGCTTCGAGCCGGAATATAAAGACCGCATCTTTGAAGTATTTCAACGCTTGCACGACAAACAAAAAATTCCGGGCACGGGCATCGGGCTTGCTATCGTAAAAAAAATTGTTGAAAATCATAACGGGAGCATCACCGCAACAAGCGAATTAAATAAAGGAGCAACCTTTGATGTTTACATACCTGTCAACTAAAAAAATAAATCAATATGCTGAGTAACCCGCTCCAAATCCTTCTTGCCGATGATGATGAAAACGACCGCCTTCTTTTTACTGACGCATTTTCAGAATTAAAAACAAAAACCATTGTTCAAACAGTAAACAACGGAATAGAATTAATGAAATGGCTTAATGAAAAAGACACTCGTTTTCCCCACCTTATTTTCCTTGACCTCAACATGCCCATTAAAAACGGGCTGCAATGTTTAAAAGAAATACGAAGCAATGAGACACTAAAAAATATTTCCGTAGCTATTTATTCTACATCCAACAATCAAAAGGACATAGAAGAAACCTTCTCTAATGGGGCAAACGTATACATAACCAAGCCGTCAGATTTTAATACCCTAAAACAAATTTTAGAAAAAGCAGTAATGATTGCCTATCTATATCAGCAGGGGGATATGAGAAGAGAAAATTTCTTGCTCAAACTTTAATGAAGGATATCACTCTGATAGCTAACCCATTTGCAAGGACAATATATTTTTTGGAACGCTCAATTCCAACCCACACAACACTTAAAGAGGTAGTGCAGACTTACTAACAGGAAGCTTTTAATGTAAATTGCCTTGAACAAATTGTGTGCAAACTTCTGTTGTGCTTCGAATATTGTTCATCTAAAAGAATTAACTTAGTGCTTCTAATTCCCACACTGCGCCAAACGCAAAAACATTACGATTAACACTAAAAACAACACATGACAATTAAACTTTTCCTCCTATTTGTTCTTGTTATGGTCATTTCCAGTTGTAACAACAACACTGCTGTTAAACAGAATAATCAGCCCCCCAATGACACCAAAGCAACAGTTAATTTAAACGAAAAAAACGAAACGCAATTTGAAGAAAACGACTGTGTTTTTGATACGAGCACCTATAAATTTACAACAACAGCGCTGAAAAAATATCGCAACAACATTAAATTCGTTTGGGACAGCGAAGAAAATAGTGCAACAACCCAATTTGATAATGGTGACACCTTGACGTTAAGTATTGGTGGTTGCAATCACTTTGGGTACTCCGCCACATTGTATTCTTCCATTTATTTTGACAACACAAAAGCGCTTATCAAAAAAGCACATTGGCTTGCGAAAACTTTTTTTAACAATGGGTTTGATACGAAATATGATGAGTGCATCAAAAAAGGACAATATAAACCAAGTTATTATCAAGACACGATTAACATTAAATCCTTTGACATCATTGACCATGACACCTCAGAAACAAATATGGTATATGAAGGATTTACCTTTTTTAGAGCAGGCAACCGGACAAAAATAGTAATCAGTGGATACATCAACTGAAAAAAGTAATTGTTATGAGAATCTTAAACTTCTTGTTTAAAAAACCAACTAAATTTCAACATCATTTTTTTGGAGCAATGGAATTTACTGAGAATAAAAAAGACCCCGATAACAGCCATTATGAATGTAAGTACTTTTTTATTACTACTGACAAACCCACCATACTTGAAATTGCTGGGAACAGCAATGGACCGACAGAAAAGCAAGTTGAGTTCATTAAAAGCATTCAACAAAACTATGTAACTATTTCGACAGAAATGATTGAGCTCATTGAATCTGAATTTAGGAATTGGAAAGAAGATTTCACCATTAAAGACTTTCAAAAAGAATTTGAGGTAATCCACTTATATCTTCCGAAATGCGAAAGCAACCCTATTGTATGGGAAATTTCTTTTGAAACTGAACATGATAGAAACCATATTATTACATTAACAATGGCTGGCTTTGAAGCAAAAGAAATACTCATTGACGGTTAAAAATAACGCACTAACGTGTTCATTGGTTCTTGTGTCCTTTACCAATAAGCCACGGAGAATGGACATACTAACGCTCACCCGCACATGTTGCAAGCCCCCCAACAAATGCAACAAACACCCAAAAACGCATACTTTTTACCTATTGAAATTACGCAAAAGCCTCAATCACCCCCTCCCCTGCTCCTTCCATGTAAACAATACACCGATTAAATAAATACGTGTATCAGATGCCCGTTATTTTTTTGATTACCACCGCTGCGTTCTATATTGCTGGCTGTGCAAGGCGTAATGAACGAACAAATTATTAGATATTATCCTACGCATCCTTGGCTAAAAAGGTATGTAACCTGTTACCACATTTGGAAACGGGCGGAAACTTACACCCCTAAGCAACTTTTTTTACCCAATAATATGGTTGGTGCTGGCTTTACGTTATCGGGAAAACTCATCATCAACACCGAAAAAACAGCCATAGAAGCCCCAGCGGCTGGTACTCGAAACGTGTATTCCAAAGCCCGTTCTATTGAAACAAAGGGGGCATTCTACAATATTTCAATACGCTTTAAACCATATGGCCTAAAAGCATTTACCAAGGTGGATTGTAAGCCCATGTTTGAAGATGAATGCATAGAGTTGGAACATTTATTTGGCTTGCAAGAAACCCAACAACTTGTTGAAAAATTACAAGCCGTGCAAGGCGATGCAGAACGGGTGCAAGTATTGGAACAGTTTTTACTTGAACAGTGTTTGGATGACGACAATCAACTCATTCGTGAAATGATAACCACCATTGATTCCCAAAACCAGGTGTTTCGCATCCACGATTTGGCCACTTCTTTTGGCACTTCTGAGCGGCAAATACACCGCTTGTTTCACAAATACATTGGCATATCACCCAAAGCCTATATTTCACTTATTAGATTCAGGCATTTTGTACACTTGTTAAACACCCAAAAACACAATGCCGTTGAAGCTGCGTTAGAGTCAGGTTATTTTGATCAGTCCCATTTTATCAAAGAATTCAAATCGTTTACCAGCATTACTCCACAACAGTATATGCTTAAACAGCAACAACAAACCGTGTCCGATTTTTACAATACAAGGCACTGATTAAGATTTAATATTGTGTTGTTATTTATGGTAGTCAATTAAACATACAACGCAATGAAAAAGTCCCTGTTCACACTTCAGGCAACACGCACACCCTTTACCAAATACTGTTTATTGTGGTTTTCGCTGCTTGCTATTTCATCAAACAGCTTTGCCCAATACAATTGGACCAAACTAAACGCAGCTCCTTACAACGCAGCAAAGCAGGATGATATTTTCTTTGTGAATAAAGATACAGGCTGGTCGGTAAACGGCTCAGGGTACATTTACCGCACCAATGATGGCGGGACATCATGGACTGCGCAACTGAACAAACCCGGTACGTTTTTTAGGTGTGTGGGATTTGTTACTGACTCACTAGGGTTTGCGGGAAACATTGGCACCAATTATTTTCCAGGTGTTACAGATACTGTGCCGCTTTATAAAACAACAGATGGTGGTAACACATGGCAGCCTATTACCAACTACACAGGGCCAAGGGTAAAGGGTTTGTGCGCCATTAGCATTGCCAAAACGCCATTTATTAACCGCGGAAATTTAGACCATGAGGTGACCATTTATGCAGCAGGCAGGGTTGGCAGTCCTGCATTTTTAATGAAATCAACGGATAAAGGACAAACCTGGACTTCAAAAGACCTGAGTGCTTATTGCGCCATGATTACTGATGTGCATTTTTTTAATAAAGATACTGGCTTTGTGTTCGGGGGAACTTCAGGCGATATTGCAGGATCAAGCGCAAAAATACTTTACACCACCAACGGAGGGGAAACCTTTAGCTCGGTTTACACCTCAACCAGAACCTATGAAATGATTTGGAAAGCCAGTTTCCCTTCCAGAAAAACAGGGTATGCAACCGTACTGAGTTACGACAATGGCAACCCGAACAGGTATGTTGCAAAAACAACGGATGGGGGCTTAACCTGGACCGAAATACCGCTTACCAATTCAGGTAGAAAAGAATTTGGTATTGGGTTTGTAACCGACTCCATAGGATGGGTTGGAACAGATGGTACGGGATATGAAACCACCGATGGAGGAACCACTTGGACCACCACCACCCTTGGCTCGTATGCCAATAAAATAAGGATTGTAAAAACCACTGGTGGTTTTGTGGCCTATGCCATTGGACTAAATGTGTATAAACTATCAACACTACCAACAGGTTTGGGCGAGTTTAAACAAGATAAATCACTCACCATTTATCCCAACCCCAATGCCGCTAAAGAATTGTTTATTGAGTTTGAAAACTTAACGATGAACCACGCCAGCATTGAGGTAATAGACTTGCAAGGCAAGGTAACAACTCCCATTTTGGTAAAGGTAGATGAAAAAACAACCAAGATAGACCTATCAGGTTTTGCATCGGGCACCTACATTTTAAAACTGCATGATAACGGCAAGGTTTACACCGAAAAATTAATTATTGGTGAGGTGAGGCCTTAAATGGCAGTGTAATTGGCAAAAAACGGAATTGAGGACTTCACGTTAAATAATTCGTAGTTTTTCATAAATTTCCGCATGAAAAAAATTACGGAACTCACTGAGGTAAAATGGCGAACTGTCTATAGAAAAGATGCTTATGGAAACCGTGAAAGAGATTCAGAAGAATACATCGCAAAGCGGCCCGTAAAAAGCATTGCTTACGGGCCGAGATTCGGCCATTTTATGATTGATTTTATTGCTTTTCAAGTCATCATTTATTTGGTTGATTATTTGTTGCTAATGCTCATTAACCTCACCAGTTTTAATATTAGTTTAAACCTCACTCTTGTTTTATTCAGCAGGATTGTGCTCTTATTTCTATACCCAACTCTTTATGCTTTCTGCGAATACAAATGGCAAAAAACACCAGGAAAGTTTTTAACCAAAACCTTGGTGATAGATGAATATGGCAATAAACCAAACTTAAGGGCAATTGTATTAAGATCACTCATTAGGCTTGTTCCCTTTGAACCTTTCTCTTGCTTAAGCGATACCTACAGCAAAGGCTGGCATGACAGGTGGTCTAAAACATGGGTTGTTGATGAAGATGAATTGAACACGATTAGAACATTGCAGGCTGAACAAACCGAAGCTGATTAACTGAACCAACAGACTGCCCAAAAAAAAATATTGGACAATACCCGAATTTATATTGCATCCTTTAAAATTGATGCTACTTAAACTTGTTTAATTCACTACCACTCTAAATTATTGCCTTTATGAGAGCATTTCTCTTTTTGCTAATTGTTTGCCTATTTACTTTTTGTGCTGAAAAACACCTCCCAACGGGTGATTTCACAAATGAGGTACTTGACCTAACTATTCAACAATCAAACAACGAAGGCATTGAATTTACAGACCTATATGACACACTTGCTGCTACAATTGCCAACGATAAAAATGAAACCTTAAAACTGGTAGAAAGGCTAAAAACTAAAGGTTTTAAAGTAACCAGTTGGGGCCGCGGAAACCATACACTCGGACCTAGGCTAGTTACTGTAACATTGGTAAATGAAAATTGCCAGTGCAAAGTTACCAAAATATATTATGCCACAAACCAAACTGATGCTTACCAAATTACCGAAAGAATAAGCTGTGAAAAGACTTTAAAATAAAGCAATTGGGGTGTCTATGGTTTCTATTTCTTCATATACAGAATAACTAAAATAAATAATTTTGTATATTTAAACCACGATATTGGGATAAAAAAGTATAAAGATAAACACAACTTAAATACCCTTTTACATTGGTATGAAAACATTAAAATTAAGTATCGCATTTCTATTTACTTTACAGAGCTTTACATTCAATCGTTCAGTAAACGGAATTGGGCAATATCTTATTAAAGAAAAAGAAACCATTTTTTTTTCAATCATACCGACACGAGACTTAGAAGTGAATTGGATGAATACTAAAAAAGCAGGTTATGACGGAATCAAGTATGAAATTAATTTAGATACTGCCCATAACATAACCGTGCAAAACATTTCTCAAGCTACTGGCCCCAAACAAGATGAGCTTGTTATCTTTGGGTGCTCCGGAAGCTTAACAAAACTTAAAGAAAACCTGTCAATCTCATTTATAAAATACCGAAAGAAATACTTCCTAATCAATCTAGATAATTCAACCCTAGTTGGAACTTTTGATAGCATTATTCGTGTTGAGTTAAAAGCCGAAACACTAAAAGGAAAACCAGCAGCATATTACTGCACGCAAAAAGAAGGTTTAGAAAGAGATACGAAAGAAAAAACTGCGTCTACGATAAACAAGCCTCTACTTTCTGTTCATATAAGGGCAGTTCCTTCCAACATAAAGAAAAAAGAGTTAGATGCCAAAAAACATCCTCCACATACCATTGGGCAGTTCACAAAAATAGAGGTTGAAATTCAAAGAGGGAGAACGCTCACGTTTCCCCAAGGTTCTTATATTTTATGCGAAGGAGATTCGCTTTCATTGCAATAATTTATGAGATCTAATAACGTTAAACATATTTGATTTAGGCTTTGGTAAAATCTTTTATAAATAACTTACAAGCAATTATACCAGTTGCAAATTTTAAAGCAGTAATGAGTGTGCCATTTTTAACAATTAGGCCAATATTAATCATTATACTTTTATTTTCTGGTCAGTGTGTTCTTGCCCAAAGCGATACCGTTACCGTTAGAAAAAAACACGCCAATAATCACCACGCATTGTTTATGATTCCTACATCTGATACAATATGGAAATCATTGACTATTCAACAAAAATGGTTATTTCTATCTGATAGCGTTGGCGGATGTTTAACTGGCGGAGAGTACTGCACCAATTCAACCTGCGGACAGCCTGAATGTTGTTTTAATAGAAACACTTATTGGTATAATTTTCTGCGGTTGCCACAGGATTCATTAGTAACTCATTTAATCAATGAATTATCCAATAATAAATTAAGTAAAGTTCACACCTGCCCATATTTTGTTGCCACGAAAGGCGAACTTGCTACCTATTGCCTGCAACATGTTTTAAAAGTGAATTGGTATGACTTAGACAAGAGCTATGAAGAATACCATAACGGAAAATTAAAACCAAAAGAAGATTTTTACTCTTTACAAGAAGTGTTACAGAAATTACTTGCCAATAAAAAGGAATTTCAAAAAATGAAATATCTTTGGACAACACTAAGCTACAAATCACTCGAAATAAACCTAAATAAAAAATAAGAATCAAAATCGTACCCCCATTTATAAACTACCCTCGACCTTAAATAACCAATGAAAAAAAAAGTATTTACATTTCTTGCAATCTTCTTTACCTATCTAGCTACTGGGCAAACACCAGTCAATCAAAAAATGATTGACCTAGGCAAAATTTACAAAGACTATATGTTTCGTAATGAGCCCACAAAAGACGTGTTGAAAGATGCCGAAACGGGAGTTCCAGAAAACTTAAAAGCAGCAACCGATTTTATTCTCCAAACCATAACAACCAAAAATAAGCTTTTAACAGCGACCTATTTATCAAGACCAGAAGACGCAGTACTAAAACAGATTTATATCATACGGGCAATTGATAACAATCTAAGAGAAGAAGATCAAGTCAATCCCATTAAACTGATTGATAGCCTATCAAGTCAAGAAATACCTACCTATGAATTGTTAGATAACTACTACGAAATGTTATTTACTGCTGTTGGTAATAAGAATCAACCATTTAATCTTTCAAAGATTAATTTTAACATGAAAGAATATCGCTTAAAAGACGATACCGAAAAAGGAATTATGTTTTTGCGCTGTGTAGATTATTGCGGCAAAACAATTTGGGGGTATATGAACATTGTAAAACCACCTAACACCAAGGAAGCTTACAAGTACATCAAGAAATTTCCTAAGTTTAATGGCCGAGCATACTTCCAATACACTGATTTTTATTTTCCTGATTTTGAAATGACTATTATCAAGGACAAAGGGGTTCAAAGCTATAAAAGCTATTACCTGAATTTGTTCTACGGAACACTGCTATCGCATTTGATTTGCCTAAAAAATGAAGGAGGATCAGAAGACGAGAAAAATGACCTGCTGCTTGGTTCCATTCTGAGAGAACAAAATCTCTATAAATACACCAAATATAAAAAGACATTGGAAGAAATTTTTAAAGTGCAAAAAGTTGAATAATGGCACTAAATATTTGATAAAAAGGCACTTTCATGTAAACAAAATTACACTTCGTGTTTTTCTGGTTATGGCTTCATCACCAACATTAACCAAAAATAAATTACCATCATGATTAAACAACTTATTAAACCCTTATGCCTTTTAAGTATCGTCATTCTAATGACAGGTGCTACTTCATTGCCATCAAAAAAATACCAAATTGAAATTATACAAGATGGCAAGGCTGTTGAGGTTAATGACTCCACAGTTGAATTAAAAAAAGAACCCTTTCAAATTAAAGTAACCCTAAAAAATCATGAGGGTGTTTTTATGAGTGCCTCATTTAATAGGGATTATTACGATACGAAGGAACGTGAGGAAATAAAAGATTATAAATGGCTAAATTCCAAAGCAAGGGCCGAAAGTAACTTTAACGCAGACCAAGAATTGGCTATTCATGATGAAAATTTATCTTACCTGTTTTATGAGAAAGAATTAGACTGGCACCGGTTTGACAAAGAAATTATAGTGAATAAAAAAGAAGTGATTGGAACAAAGACCATCAAAAAATTGTTTGTTGAAAGCACCCAAGAAACCATTGATCTAAAAGATGTTGATAAGCCCGTTTATCTTTTCTTTTTTGCCACAAAAAAATGGAAAAGTGGCAAAACGCCTCGTGAATTAGGGCGCATCAAGTTGAAACTGGTGTGGAAATAATTCCTGAACAACTACTCTTGAACTGTTATTGAATTAGGCAGCACTGTAAACTTTGACAAAAAACAGACACTAAATAGCGGATATTTGTGGCATTGATGTTATTTCAGCAACAAATAAACTACCTGATTTATGAGGCCTCATATGGCCTGGTATTTGGCCTGAGCCTTGGTTATTTTCTGCTGCTGTATATTGGCCTTGCTCCGCTGTTTAATGCTACCTGTAAGTTATTGCACCGCTACAACAAGTTATCTAAAATTACCGCAATGGATGCTGATAGCAAGCAGCTAAAAAGGGAGATTAAACATTCCATAAACAGCATTATTATTTTTGCGGCTTCTGCCCTACCCATTATATACTTAATCAGAAGTGGCATCATCCAACTTTTGCCCGATAACATCACCAATGCCATGCTAGGTATTGTGTTGTTAACGCTATGGAATGAATGTTACTTTTTTATGGTACACCGCCTGATGCATTACCCATGGTGGATGAAACATGTTCACTACATCCACCACCAATCAAAAGTGCCAACCGTTTATTCGGTGTACAGCTTTCATTGGATAGAAGCATTTTTATTGGGTTCGGTTCAGTTGGTTATTTTACCCATTGTGCCTATCTCAGCCGTAGCCATTTTTGTTTATCCATTAACCAGTGTATTGTTAAACTATGCTGGGCATTGCAACTACCGCTTTGGCAATGGCACTGGTAAGGGCTGGCAATTGTTTGGCACCCACCATAACGAGCATCACCATAAAGGCCGCAAAAACTATGGATTTGCCCTGAATATTTTTGATACCCTATTGTCTAAAATAAAAAATCGCCCTCACTCCACATGAAAAACACATACATTACCAGCGCAGGTATTTTCCTCCCCAACCAACCCATATCTAATAACGAGATGGAAGACTACTTAGGGAGATTATACGGAGAAAGCAGTGTTGTTAAACCACGGATTCTAAAACAGAACGGCATTGTACAACGGTATTACGCCATTGATAAAAACCAGCAAAGTACCCACAGCAATGCAGCATTGGCTATAAAAGCCATTGAAGCAGCCATTGCCAAAAGTGAGCTGCGTTTAACAGATATTGAGCTATTGAATACCGGAACAACACAAGGCGATTTACCCATTCCTGGATTTGCAAGCATGGTGCATGCAGGATTGGCAATACCGCGGTGTGAGGTGGCAAGTTTTCAAAGTGTTTGCGCCAGTGGCATGATGGCTTTAAAAAATGCTTATACCCAAATTAAAAGCGGTGAAAAAAACAACGCCATTTGTGTTGGAAGTGAATTTGCCAGCAGGTTGTTTAAAGCATCGCGGTTTGAAGCACAACAAGTAAAATCATTGCCTTTTGATACGGAGTTTTTGCGGTGGATGCTTTCAGATGGTGCAGGTGCCTTGGTACTGGAAAATAAAAAAAGCCAAAAAGGCCTTTCGTTAAAAATAGAATGGGTTGACATTAAATCGCATGCCAATGAATTTCCAGTGTGCATGTATGCAGGAAAAACTGACAATACAAATGAACAGGAACAAACCTGGTTAGATTATCCTGATTATGAAACTGCATCACAAAAAGGGGCATTAAACCTGCAACAGGATGTGCGGCTGCTGGACAAAGTGGTACAGATTGGCGTTGCACATTACTTTGATCTGATTGACCAAGGCAAGATTAAAAAAGACCATATTGATTGGTTATGTTGCCATTATTCTTCTGAAGTGTTTAAACAGCCCATCATGGAATTGATGCAAAAAGGTGGTGGGGCTATTGCAGCAGAAAAATGGTTTAGCAATTTAACTACAAAAGGCAACACGGGGTCTGCATCTATATTTATTATGTTAGAAGAGCTGATGTACTCAGGCAAATTAAAAAAAGGTGACACCATTTTATGCATGGTGCCTGAGAGCGGCAGGTTTATTACCTCTTTTATGCTACTAACAGTTGAAGAACCAGACATGGCTAAGAATATTGTTTTTCCCTTAAGAGAAGTGGCATCACCGGAATTGGTGGTGGATAAAAATGAAACTTCTGAATGGCTGGTTAGGCAACTCACGCAAATCTGGATCGATTTTGAAACGGCACTACTTAAAGTACCTGTTGTTACCAAGATACATGCAGGAAAATTGAGCTTGGCTGATTATAAACTACTGCTTTGTGATTTGCGCCAACAAGTGATTGATGGTTCGCAATGGATATCCAGGGCTGCCTCAAACATTGATATTGATTTGTTTGAATTGCGATCTGCATTTATTGGACACACCGCAGCAGAGCATAAAGATTATCAAATACTGGAACGCAACTTTGTGAATCTGGGTGAACCATTAATCAACATCCAACAAAGGGAAAAAAACATTGGCAGCGTGGCCTTGTCTGCATTTATGTTTCAACAGGCCAGTAAACCAAACCCCGTTGATTTGTTGGGATCTATGTTTATTATTGAAGGAATTGGCAAACGACTGGCAGCATACTGGGGACTTATGATTAAAGAACAACTCGCATTGCATGATGACCAGGTTTCGTTTTTTACCTATCATGGTGTAGCCGATGAAAATCATTTTCATAAATTAGAAAAAGCTTTAAACCACCCCAGCATGAATATGGATATTGCTAAAAAAATTGCCAAAACAGCTAAAACTACGGCCAAACTCTACCAATTGCAACTAGAAGAATTGGGCAATTACTAAAAAAACGATAACTTAAAACATGATTATGAAAGAGCCCATCAATACCATTTTTTCCCCTCATGATGAAAGAGACCCCAATCCATGGCTTGCCATGTATCTTGATTTAAGTATCCCTATTAATGACACCACTAAACTCTGCTTGATGAGAGATAACGATTCAAAAGCAGCCAAGTACTTTCTCCCCTTTATTACGGTTTGGTCTAAAATAACGATGTTTTTTATTCATATATTTAAGTTCTTTTTCCCAAACCTCATCAACTCATCTAAGATACTGCATCGCATACTCGCTTGGGGACTCAAACATTTTGTGAGCCCTGATGCCAATCTTTTAATTTTTAGGCATTTTCATGTGGGCAGTGAAATTATGGAATTTATTGCCACCAATATTGAAGGCGTAGATGTAAAAACGTCTCCACTAAAACCACATGATTTTAATGATGTAAAAGACGACTTATTTTTAAAGCACGACCTTAATCTTTACAATTTTGTAATTAAGTTGAATAAACAACTGAAAGAAAAAAACATTCCCATTACAGGTAAAAAACCCTTAAACCTAGATATGGTTACACCCGACCAGTTTAACCACATTCAGTTTCCCAAAAAATGGACGAATGTGCTCGACTTGAGATCTGCCATAGAATTGTTCACCCCTTTTTACCAACTTTTTTTAACCTCCAATGATTTTGTGCGTGCTTCAAACTCGCTACAGTTAGATGAAACCATTGCCATCTATACCTCGCAAATTTTGGGAACACCCGGGCACCTGGGACTTGTAAACAACAAACATCCTATGGTTCCCGAAACCACATTTAGCGCGGCATATAGGCTGGTGCTTCATGGGCTTGCTGCAGAAACATTGCACGAAATATTGGTGAACATGAAACTGCAACGGATGCAAGATGGTATTATGACACCAACAAAATAAGATGAGACAATAATATCCTAGTTTTTTTGCCTGCCATCAAGCAAGCAATTCCAATTGATGAAAAACAGGAATCAGTGATTTGCCTTTTTCAGACAAATGGTATTCAATGTGCAAGGGCTTTAGTTTTACCGTAACCTTCTCTAATAAACCTTGCTCTTCCAACTCCTTTAATGCAACCGCAATAGACTGTTTATTGGCTCCTTCAATCTGGCGCAACAACTGGTTAAAACGTATTGCACCATCAAATGCCAAACGAAATATTTGTGGTTTCCATTTACCAGTGAGCATTTTTAACAGCCCCTCAGCCGGGCAGTTGCTTTCATGTGCTTGTATGTTTTGGGTAGTCATCTTTTTTAGACCAATTGACTCGCTTATGATATTAAGCTACCTTTGATTCAAAGATAGGTATTCTATCTACAGATTAAACAAAGAAAAATTGCATCAACCTGGTTTAAGTAACTTCACTGCCATCGCACTAATTCCCATTTTATGGTTGGGATTGGTTGCAAATGCCGGATGTCAAACCCAACCCAACAGCAACATGACCAACAATAATCCCCTTTTATGCGACCCTGAAAAAGGAGCATGCGAAATTCCTGCCACAAGTGAAGTTACTGTTCAACAAAACCAAGGATTAACGCATACCGTTCGGGTGATTTATTTTACTGACCCCATTTGTTCATCATGCTGGGGCATTGAGCCACAATTGCGTAAACTGAAACTGGAGTATGGGGATGCCATTAATATAGAATACCACATGGGTGGGCTATTGCCTGATTGGAGTTACAACAGTGGTGGAATTAGCAAACCATCTGATGTGGCGCACCATTGGGATGAAGTAAGCCAATATTATGATATGCCCATAGATGGTGATGTGTGGCTTGAAGACCCATTGCACTCTTCCTATCCACCATCTATCGCATTTAAAGCGGCCCAAATGCAAGATAAAAAACTGGCTATTATCTTTTTAAGGAGAATACGTGAAATGGTATTCCTTGAAAAGAAAAACATCACCAAGTGGCAATACTTAAGTGAGGCAGCCCAACAAGTGGGACTTGACACCGCCAAACTGAAAACTGATTATGAGCATGACGCAAAACAATTATTTCAGGCTGATTTAAACTTGGCAAGGCAAATGGGCGTGCGAGGTTTTCCTACGTTGTTTTTTATTGATAGCATAAATAACCAACAAACTGTTTATGGATTCAGGCCCTATAAAAGTTTTGAAGATGCGGTGTTAAAAGCAGATGCAAAGGCCAACAAAAAGAAATACAACACCAATTGGCAACAGCTATTTGAAGTTTACCCTACCCTTACCACCCGCGAGTTTACTGAACTAAGCGGACTAACCAAAGCCGATGGCGAAACACTTTTGCAACAACTGAACAGCGAAGGAAAAATAAACAAACGGGTTACCAAAAATGGGGTGCTTTGGTTTGTGAAACTCGTTTTGGGCAAATAAATCACTTCAAATCTTTTGTTTTAACAATTAGCACCCTTACGCAAATTGTTGCTAATTGTCTTTTAATCTTGTTATAAACCCCTAATTTTGCACGCACAAAAAAAGAGGTTTAAACAATTCGAAAATGACAGAAGCTATCATTCCTTTACTTTCATTAATTGCCCTTGAAATCATTCTTGGCATTGACAACATTATTTTTATTTCCATTTTAGCGGATAAGTTACCTGATAACCAAAGAAATAAACTGCGCTATTGGGGGCTTGGCTTAGCCATGGTAATGAGGTTATGTTTGCTGGCTTTTATTGCTTGGATTTTAAAATTGGACCAAACCTTGTTTAACTTGTTTGAAATAGACTTTTCGGGCAAAGGTTTGATTTTAATTATGGGGGGACTTTTCCTTATTTATAAAAGCACCAAAGAAATTTACCATAAAACAGAAGCAGCCACAGATGGCGCGCCTGAAGTTCCAGCAAAAAGCAGCTTTGGCAGGTTGCTTATGGAAGTGATTCTATTGGATTTGGTTTTTTCTATTGATTCCATCATTACTGCTGTGGGTATGGTGCAAGAGCTTTGGGTGATGTACACTGCTGTAGTGGTTACGGTATGTATTATGCTGGTGGCTTCAAAACCCATTAGCGGGTTTATTAGACAACACCCTTCATTTAAAATATTGGCCCTTTGCTTTTTAATGATGATTGGTGTATCACTTATAGCAGAAGGCTTCCATTTTGCAATACCTAAAGGTTATATTTACTTCTCTATGGCATTTGCCTTTTTGGTAGATGTGATACAAATGAAAACCGTAAAACACAAATAACTGGTTTACATTACCTCGTTTTAACCGTCTTAATAAAATAAACTATGGCTGAACATTCTATTCAACTTATTGAAACAGCTATTGTAATGGCCATTTATGTAATTGCCATTTTTATTACCAAAACGATTGTTAACAATACCCTGAAAAGCACACACTTACAGCGTGCCCGAAGAAAGTTAATTGTTAAAGCCATTCACTTGTTTAATGCACTGGCAGCTTTAACACTGATTTCAGTAATTTGGGGGGTAAAGCAACACGAAATAGCGCTTTTTGCCAGTACCATACTCACAGCCTTAGGCATTGCATTTTTTGCCCAATGGTCATTGCTCTCCAACATTACCTCCAGCATTATCCTGTTTTTTAATCATCCCTTAAAAATTGGCGACCAAATTAAGGTGTTGGATAAGGATTATCCGTTTGAAGGGGAAGTGGTGGATTTAACTTATTTTTTTGTGCACCTTACCACCAAACAAGGGGAAACCATCACCATACCCAACTCCTTGTTGTTGCAAAAGTCTATTTCTGTAGTTGCAAAAGCTGAAGTTGTAAAATAGGTAAAGCTGATGAAACAACTGTTTAACATCCTTTTTATCCTTGCTTGTTTAATGCGCCACTCTTTTGCGCAACAAGCTGATTTAGGAAGTTGGAACATTCTTAACGTTAACCAACATGTAAATGATAAATGGGCTGTTTTTGGTGAAGCCCAATTACGCTCTTTAAAGTTTTACAACCATTTTCACTACTACGAGTATAAAGGTGGTGTGCAATACAAAATATACAATAACCTTAAAGTAACCTTGGGCGCAGGAAGCTACCAAACCTATAGAGAAGGCGGTGATTTTGTAGTACCCAAAAACAACAATGAGTTTAGGTTGTGGCCACAGTTTGTGCTTTCGCAACAAATAGGCAAAGTAAAAATTGAACAGCGTTATCGGGCAGAACTTCGGTTTACCAGCAATGGGTATAGAAACCGTTTTCGTTACCGATTTGGCTTGTCGTTGCCATTTGGGAAAGAGCAAGCAGGCTATAAGCCATTTCAATTGAATGCCAGCAATGAACTCTTTTTTACCGACAAAGAACCTTATTTTGAAAGAAACCGTGCGCTGGTGTCTTTTAATTACAAGCCATCAAAAATGGTAACGTTACAGTTGGGCTACCTCCACCAATTTGATTACAAAATAAATGATGAAACAGGCAGGGACTTTTTACAAATTGGGTTGTTTTTTGAGTTGTTTGCAAAAAGAACAAAAAACACCGAAAACGATACTGACCTAAAAGACAATTAACCATTGGCCCAACCAAAACCAACGTGGATTTATTTAACAATACAATTGATGGTTTAACAAACTTATTGCCCAAAGACGGTACAGTAAATTACTACGGCAAAATAATGGCCCAAACCGAAGCCAATAATTACTATGAGTGTTTGCTTCAAACCATTGAGTGGAAAAACGACCAAGCCCTGATTTATGGTAAGCTGCTTACCACCAAACGCAAAGTGGCCTGGTATGGTGATACTGATTTTGAATACACCTACTCCAATATGGTTAAAAGGGCTTTGCCTTGGACACCTGAATTGTTGGCGTTAAAATCGCTTGTAGAAGAAAAATCGGGAGAACAGTTTAACGCTTGTTTAATGAATTTATACCATACAGGCGATGAAGGCATGGCTTGGCACAGTGATGGCGAAAAAGAACTCAAAAAAAACGGGGCCATTGCCTCATTAAGTTTAGGGGCAGAAAGAATGTTTGCCTTTAAACACAAAAGCACCAAAGAAACAGTAAGCGTATTGCTGGAACACGGAAGCTTATTGGTGATGAAAGATGCAACACAAACCCATTGGCTGCACAGACTTCCTCCAACCAAAAAAGTAACACGGCCTAGGATAAATTTAACGTTTAGGACGATGAATACCTGATAATATTATTCTGTTCACACTGCTCTCGCACAATTTTATGGCATGGCATAAACATGTAACCAAACTCCGTTACTAAAGTCCTCAAAAACTCCACTACAAGTTAGTAGCACTTTCTTAAATCGGTTTAGAAATAAATTTTTAACTTAGTTCTACTAAACAGAAAATCAATATTGGAAACAGTGATGAAACATCAAAAAATGGAGAACCCCACTCCCACGGGATAAAATCACGTAGGAGTAGAGAAAATCCTCATAAGTTATTTAGTATTGCCTCTATTTTTTTCCTATCCAAAGTTTGATCTGAGGAATAGACAATTTGATTGTTAATGATTAAATAGTTTGTTTGGATTATTAATGTGTCATTGTTTTCAAAACCAAAAACTTCTTTTTTCAATTTTCTTAGCGCTTTCACTTCATTGTGTACCCTTTTTTTATCATCAACGTAAGTGTGGTATCCAACAAGTTTACATCCCTTTTTTAATTCTTGAGCCAAGTTACTGTGAGCAATTTCCGTAACCATAACATAGGAAATTTTGTCTCGATATTTTTCGTTCAGTTCTTTGTATGTCTCACAATCATAAATTTCAGCATCGGCACACAACCTACTATACACAAAGTAAAGCCATACCACCTTGTTTTGCTCTAAATACTTTTTGAGTTTTTCACCATTAATCTCGAACATGATAGAATCGCCAAGTACCGGCTTGTGTGATGACAGGTCGTTAGATGATAAAACCAATCCATTGGTTTCGTCTTGGATATTAACCTTTTCAATTTGGACTAACCCCTTACAAGATGTCAAGCCCAGAATTGCAGCGCAAATTATCAGCTTCTTACAAAAAAACATCATCGAATAACTATTCTGCTGAGATGTTAATAATAGCTTCATGGCCTCCATCTTCATTGGTAAAAAAGTCATATGTTCTTTAAAGTATTTCTCCAGCGTGTGGTGCAAAACACCGCTACCGGTACCTTATTTGATAAACACCTTCATTGGTAAACCATACAATATTGTTCTTAAACGCAATTACATTGCCATAATCAACCAAATAAACGTTCGGTAATCCATCTATAGGCAAATAGGTTAATGCTTTAGTGGTTAAATTAAAAATACAAGGTTTATGGTTGTTTATACCAAACATCAAATTGCTCGTTAGTAAACACCTTGGCTTAAACGTGCTGGTAATATTTAAAAAAGTGGTACCGTCTTTTGTTTGAAACAATCCGGAAACATTTTTGATATAAAATGCTTCATCGTTGGCAAACACCTGATCAACCTGTCGCTTAAAAATATTGGTATCTATCTCGTTAAAACTAGGGTCTAAAAATTTTAATCCCCCATAGTTATAATCATTGTACAACAAATAATTGCTTTTGGTGCAAGCAATTCTATAATATCCAGCTTCTATTACTTTTTGAACATAATGGAATTGCCCCCTGAACTCCTTCTTGGTAAATATAAGGTCCTGCTTAAAACGACTTGGAATCGTATCTTGATCACCTCTCAAAAAAAGTCGGATTGATTTTGTCAATACCCTATCTTCCTTATCGTCCAGTAAAAATCCATAGCCTTTGTGAGAAACATCAAAGAAAGCATTGAATTCAACAACGCGCTCAGCTTGTATTTTTCCATCTTCCTCATTAAAAGTGTTTTGAATGAGGTACTGACTCTTTCCATCTCCACTTCCTCTATTGGTAAAAAAAGGATTACTTAACCTTTTAGCTTGATAAAAAGAAATTGTACTTTGATATAAGTTATGACCCGATACCAATTTAAACAGGCTATCAACAACATAATAGTTATCTGCCAGTATTGCAACATTTCCGTTCTTAAGTAATTTACTGTCATAAACCTCCTGCAGTATAATAAAATCACTTGTTTTCAGCCACTTATCTGCATTTACTCCCACAGGAGCATTATTTTCGGATTGTATTGCGGGATCCTTCTTGCAGCCACCGTTTACGAGTGCTACAATCAGTAGGAGGTTAATGACATAATGAGGTTTAAATGCTCGTGGTTTCATGCGGCAAATATCTTATTTAAAAAGATTAATTCAACAGTTCATGCTTACATCTTCTGCTATCCTGTAAAAACCAATTCAGGGGCATGGTTACTTGCTTAACATAATGGATATTTACACTCGGAGAATAAAAAAAGGGCAACCAGTAAAAAACTGATTGCCCTTTTTATCATTACAACTTCTAAATTATTCTTTAATTATTTTCTTGAAGGTATCAACACCATTTACACTAGCTTTAACCGTATAAAAACCATTTGGCAAAGTAGCAATATCAATATTTACATCACTTGCATTTGGAGAAGTGGTTAATACAACTTGACCCAATGAATTGTAGATTACAACATCTTGAATATTATTTGTGGTAGTGATGTTTAACTTATTGCTTGCAGGATTTGGGAAAACACCAACTCTAACTTGCTCTAGAGAAGCAAGACCTACTGCTGGTTTTTTGCTAAACAACACATTGTCTAAATAAATAATAGAAGTACCAACAGGCGCACTAGCAAAAACAAGTTGCGCAATGTTTGATTTAGTAGTAAGGCCTGTCATGCTTGAGATTGCTGTTGCAACATGGTTCCAACCATTTAAACTAGGAGTAATTGTAGTTTCATGCTCTTTGTCATCACCACCACCAAAAGCACCATCTGCTCCAAAATCTACTACTTTGAACCTAAGCGAAGTAGAATTTGGAGTCCATACATCAAATTCAAATGAATCCATGGTACTGATGTTAATTTTATTGGCAACTGTTTCAATACCAACAAAGTCTAATCCGGTATATTTTTTAACATCATTGGTTCCAATTTTTATTTCTGCAAGTGTAGCTGCTGACCATGATGTTCTCCATGTATCAACCGTTACATTGGTGTAAGCATTACTGAATAATGAAATCACATCAGTTGCGGCTTTGGTAGGAGTTGTTGCAGCAACAGTTGGCTCTGCAAATACCGGGTTTTTGCTAAACAAAACATTATCAACATAAATTACTGAAGTACCTGCTGGTGAGCTGGCAAAAATAAGTTGCGCAATATTCGACTTAGTTGTAAGGCCAGTCATATTTGCTATTGGCACTGCTACATGATACCAACCATTTAAAGTAGGGGTCACAGTAGTTTCATGTTCTTTGTCATCACCGCCACCAAAAGCGCCATCTGTACCAAAATCTACTAATTTAAACCTAAGCGAGGTAGAATTTGGGGTCCAAACATCAAATTCAAATAAATCCATTGCAGTGATATTTAATTTATTTGCAACCGTTTCAACACCAACAAAATCCAACCCTGAGTATTTTTTTACGTCATCTGTTCCTATTTTTACATCAGTAAGTGTAGCTGCTGACCATGATGTTCTCCAAGTATCAACCGTAACATTGGTATAAACATTGCTAAACAATGAAATCACATCAGTTGCAGGTTTGGTAGGTGCTGCCGCAGGAACAGTTGGTTCAGCCAAAGTAGTGCCACCAGAAAAGGTAATATTATCGAAATAGGAAATAGTTGTTGAAGGTCTAGAATTAGGACCACCTGCGATAAAATCAGGAAATATTATAATCTGCGTAATGTCTACTGATTCCGCTGAACCAATTTTTGAGGTAAAGTCAAATGTCAATTCTTCCCACTGATTGATTTTTGTGTTTGGCACTTTGATTTCTGCAATGGCAGAATTGTCGTTCTTAGCGAATTTGATTCCAACATCGCTAATTGTGCTTTTGTAAACCATAATTTTCACAATAGCATTTGCTGCTGTTAATGTAAATGCACTGATATCTGGATTTGTTCCTTTAGCTGACTCACAACCTGCCCAAGGATTACCACCTTGTAGTGCAGTAAATTTTGCTACTTTACTAGAAGTGTTTGGAGCAACAGAACTGGGATTGTTAACGACTTCCAATGTAGGATTGGTACCGTTTTCAAAAGTTGTCCATGTCCAACTAGCACCCTGCCCACCCGTTTCAAAATTAACTGGGGCGTTTTGGGAGAATCCCATACTTGCAATAAGTAAGGATAAACTTAATGTAATGATTTTGTTCATATGTTGTTTTATTAATAATTTGTTACTGCAATTAAAGCAAAAATACTTAAAGTAAAAAATACTATAAGTGCTTTTTACTCTAAGTTAAAAACCTTTATTTAATTTGCACCATGAAAATACCAAGTTCTTACTATATATCCGACTACAAATTACCATTAGATGAGTACTTTGTTTTTGGCTTATCAATTGATTGTGTGGTATTTGGGTATCATGAAGGTGAAATAAAGGTATTGTTGGTACAAAGAGATGCAGAACCTTTTAAGGGGCACTGGGCCTTGATTGGAGATTTAGTAGAGCCCGACCAAAACCTTAGAGATGCCGCCAATAAGGTGCTGGAAAAACTAACCGGCCTAAAAGATATTTACATGAAACAATTTTTTACTTTTGGAAGTGTAGATAGGCATCCAGTAGGCAGGGTAGTAACAGTGGGTTATTTTTCATTAGTAAATAGCATGGACCATCATCCTATCGCTTCATCTTGGGCAAAATTAGCAGAATGGTTTAACATTAATGATTTACCAGAATTGGCATTTGACCACCACAATATTTTATTAAAAGGCATAGAAACATTAAAAAATGAGGTCAGACACAAGCCCACGGGTTTTGAATTGCTACCTCCTAAATTTACATTGTTGGAGCTTCAATTGTTATATGAAGCATTACTGGGATATAAATTTGATAAATCTAACTTTAGGAAAAAAATTCTAGAGATGAACATTTTAAAACCGCTAAATGAGGTTAAAGAAAATGTTTCGCACCGGCCAGCTAAATTGTTCAAATTTGATGAAAAAAGATACAGAATGTTGGAAAAAGAAGGCTTTTCCTTTGAACTTTAACATATTGGTCTGTTTATTGGCTTAAGTTACTATTTGCTTTTAAACAATTATATGCAACTACTCTCCTACACGTGACTTTTTTTCAAACACCAGTTTAGGTGTCCTATCAGCTTTAAAAACGCCCCAGTGCTTCTCAGGTTCCATTGGGTCTGATGATCCCTTCCATTGCTCATCAAAAGCTTCGAAAAAGAACGTTAACACATTATTTTTATCAGACCAATCCATTAAATCTTCATAATAAATCTTCTGGTTCTCTTCATTAACGTGTTCTGCATGAATTCCTCTACCATGAGAATTGGTGGCCCATCCCGCTTCAGTTATCACTACAGGAATTTCAGGATACTTTTTAGCAACAGTCTCATAATTTGCTATGGTATACTCTACCGATTCATGGATGTGTTTGTACTCCCAAACCGGATAAGTGTGTATTGAAATAAAGTCAATAACCTCAACAAGTGGTGCGAGATAATTTAACCACGGAACATAGTTCTCGCAAAAAGTAACCGGTTGTTTGATGCTTTGCTTCACTCTTTTTGCAAATGCTATTACACGGTCAACTGGCACAAAATGATCTGTCCAATCTACACAAGCTTCATTGCCTAAGGAAACAGAAAAGATGATGTCAGGATATTGATTAGACCATTCGATGAGACGCTGAATTTTTAGGTCATTCATTTTCCTATTCTCTTCCAATTGGTTTTCCTCATAAATGCCACCGCCCCAAGGGCAGCCATGGTTATTCATTTCGGCAACAATATATGCACCCAACATCAATTTAAAATCCAGTTTTTCATCTTGAATAACCTTGATTACTG
Organism: Chitinophaga pinensis; assembly: GCA_943372215.1. Lineage (GTDB taxonomy): Bacteria > Bacteroidota > Bacteroidia > UKL13-3 > UKL13-3 > UBA6183. The sequence continues at coordinate 88,897 of CALRXU020000007.1, forward strand.
TTGATGCATGTTCATCACAATCATACAAACGCAGGTAATTGCAATGTGGAGTTAAAAGCAGTAAATCCTCTTTTATTTCTTCGTAAGATGGAACAATTCCACCGGGTTGTTGTCCATTTCTAAAACCTGAATAGCACATGGCTTTAGCAAATGGCAAATTAAATTGATTAAAAAAATCCGTCATTAAAATTTCAATTGTTCATGTTTATCCCAAAGTCCCCAATAAGCTCCAACGTCTCCTTCTGGCCCTGTTTTCCATGACTCATCAAAAGAAGCAAAATAGAAACTCTCAATGCCATTTGCATTGCACCAGTTTTGGCAATCTATAAAATAGCGCATGGCATTTTCATTAGTAGCAACAGACGCCTTAAAAGCACCGCCTTCGCTAGGCCAACCCGTTTCTGTAATGATTACACGCTTGCCTGCACCTGCATGTTTAGCCGACTCAAACATACTTTTCATGTGTTCAAAAGAATATTCTATCGGGCATCCCTCCCAATAAGGATAACAATTGGTTAAAATCACATCACATATTTCTGTAATTCCTGGTCGGTGAGAAAACTCGTAATATGCATCAACGTAACCCACAGGAATATGCGGAATAGCATCTTTTACCCTTTGTATATAGGTTAGCAATTGCTCTTCCGTCAAGTCTTTTCGGTACATCACTTCATTGCCCACAGCCGCAACATCAACCAATCCCTCTTTTGCCATCGCTATAAGTGCTTCAATTTCTTGCTCATTCAATTCCAAATCATCACCTAACCAAGCGCCTACCAAGGTTTTCATCCCGTGCTTTTTAGCCATTCTTGGCACATGTTCATTTCCTTCAATACAAGAAAACGAGCGCACCCATTTTGTATAAGGCTTTAAAATTTTAATACGCCTTTCTACTTGAGCTTCTGTAATGATTGATCCAGGCTTTTGTCCATCTTCATAAATGCTAAAGCAAATACCATGCATCCCTTTTTGAAGTGTTTTGTGCCACAAACTTCTTAAATCTTCTTTTGAAAGTTCTGAATAATGGATGTGAATATATTCATACTCCTGCTGAAGATGAGCATAACTTTCTTGATTTGCTGCGGTAAATAAATGACCTTCCCTGTATGACATAATGTGTAGATTTATTTTTTATACTTAAATTTTTCGTTTTTATCCCACAGCCCCCAAGATGTTCCCAATTTTCCTTCTTGAATAACTTTCCAGGATTCATCAAAGGATGAGAAGTGAAATACTTCTACGTTATTACTTTTTGCCCACTGTTGCGAAATAATAAAGTATTTCATGGCATTTATTCTTGAGGGTACTGCACCTTCAACAGTTTCTCCAAAACTAGGCCACCCTGTTTCTGTTACAATAATTCTTTTACCGTTGCTTACTGCTTTTGTTACTTCAAACATATTATTCAGGAACGACATTGAAAAATCATTGGTAGCTCCTTCCCAAAAAGGATAGAAATTACATAAAACCAGATCGCACACATCAATAAGTTTAGGTCTTTCTATAAACTGGTAATAAGCATCTACATAGCCCACTTCAATATGGCTTGGAATGGCTTGTTTCACTCTGTTGATATAACCAATTAATTCAGCCTCAGAAATTTCGCCTCTGTGTAATACCTCATTACCCACGGCTGCAATGTCAACCAACCCTGCATTTGCAAGTTTAATTAATGCGTTTATTTCTTTTTCATTTCGCTCCTTATCATTGCTTATCCATGCTCCAACAACTGTTTTAATGCCCTTGTTATGTGCAATTTCTGGCACCAATTCATTTCCCTCTGTGGCTGAAAAAGTTCTGATCCATTTGGTATGTGGGGCAATAATGTCTAACCTTCTTTTGATTTGTTCGGCTGATAAAATATCTCCGGCTTTTTGTCCTTCTACATAAGGGCTGAAACATAATCCATTTAAGCCTGAATTGAATTGAGCAGCAAATAGTGTTTCCAATTCTGCCTCACTTTTTTGGCTGTAATCTGTTCCGATAATTTTATCCAAATTACGGTTTTGAAGCAATGAATATAATTTACCAGAAAGATAACCAGAAGATTGTTTGTTTGCAGGTGCTTTTCTTTTATCAAGAAGATTCCTTACTTCTCTGGCTTTGGCCTCATCAATATTATAATCTTTCATAGCCCATAAAGCAATTGATGTTCCTAATATGGGAATGCCTACAAAGAAAATTCTTAGCCAAAACATGGTTTCATCTGTTTGTGCTGCTGCATTAGATTGAAAACTTACTAAGGAAAGAATTAAGCCACTGATTAATCCTGCCACAGCTGTTCCAAACTTTACCATCCACCAATAAATAGCACCTAAGCTGCCTTCTCTTCTTTTACCGGTGTTTAACTCATCAATATCAATTACATCAGAAGTCATTGACATCATTAATGTAAACAAACTACCAATACCAAAAGAAAAGAAAGGTAGGGCAAAAAGAAAAAGGTAGGGCTTACCTGGCACAAAAAGTAAAAACAGCAAAATGTAACCTAGTATTGAAATACTTTGAGAAAGCAAAAATGCCTTCTTTTTTCCCAATACTTTCGACATTCGAGCTACAATAGGTATCACAAAAACAGTGGTTATAATTGCTCCTATACTGCCAAACAATGTCGGCCATAGTCCAAATCCATCTTCATTTCCTTTAAACAAATAGTATTTGATAATAAAGTAAGAAAAGCCTGCGGTGGTTTGAAAAGCATTGAAAATTAAAAAAGTAGCTATACAAATTTTTCTGAAAGGCTTAATTTCAACCGATGCTTTTAATCCTTCTTTGATTTCTCCAAAACTATTCAGGATTCCTTTAAAATCAATTGGGCTATAATTTTCATTTAGGGTAGATTTACTAGGAATAAAAAATGCTGGAATAGCTGCTAAAGCAGCACACCCAATGGCAACATATACTGACAAAGTTCTGACCGCAACTTCAGTAGAGGAAAACAAGGTTTTATCAGCCATAATTACCCAAAACCAAGGCGCAATCACCCAAGCTAATTGACCAATGAGTTGAGAAGTGGCCATAATGTTTGTTCGCTCATGAAAATCATCACTCATTTCATAACCCATGGCTACGTAAGGAATACTAAATATGGTAAGGCCAGAATAAAAAATTAATGAAATACCCAAAAAGTATATAAAATTATAAATAACGCTATCTTCAATATACAGTTGCCACATTAAGGCGAAGGAAATTCCTAAAACAATGGCTCCAATTAATACATACTGTCTTCTTCTTCCCCATTTTGATTTAGTATTATCACTTACATAACCCATAACGAGATCAAACAACGCATCATAAAACTTTGGAATAAAATAAGTCAATCCTAGTAGCAGCCCGCTAAAACCAAGTTTTTCTACCAGTACAATGGTAAAAATTCCAATCATTGCAGGAAACATTTGATTGGCAAGCATTCCGAGTCCGAAAGCAACTTTTTGCCCCATTGGAACTTTTTGTGATAAATCTTGATTGGACATACTTATTGATTATTGTTTAATAACGATTGTTTGTAATGCTTTTGAATCTATGGTAATCTGTTTTACTTCCTTTTTCATGTTGATTGAAATGCTGAATGGTTTGTCAGTTGGATTAAACAAAGCAATAACAATACTTCCATCCGGGTTTTGAACCGCGGTGGTCATTACTTCTTGGTGATTAATTTCGCAACCAATTCTAACAGCTCCTGGGCGCATAAATTTACTAAAATGTGCCATAACATAATACAAGGGCGTAAAGTAAACCTCATCCTTTTCGGGGTTTACAATTACCGGGGCCACGCACCAATTTTTAAACCAATTGGGACCACCTTGCGTGTCTAAAACCATGTTCCAATCAATCCATCCATGCACATAATTATTCAAACACCCGATGATATCTGTAGCATACCTATTAACGGGTGCATATTTGGGATGCAAATGTTTATCCTTTTCACTTGCCCAATCCCAGCCCCAATCGGTGGCTTCTTTTTTCCAATACCAGGCATCATCACGCCACTTGGGAACTTCAGAATCCACACATCCTTCCGTTTCTATTACATATTTTTCAGGTGCTTTTTTGTGCGCATATTGCAAGGCATCAGGAAAATAATCGTACGTGCTTTCATACCAATGAATGGCTGTGCCTGCAAAATATTTTGATGATTTTTCATCCCTGTACATTTCATCTACCCATTCCTTTAAGCCAGCCCTGTTTTGGTCATAACCAAAAATATTGACAGCGCCCCAACCATCTTTTTCTAATTTTGGCCCTAAATGCTCTTGAACAAAATCAGTCATTTCTTTAGGAGAAAACAAGGTGCTTTCCCAATTGTTACCATTTCCATGTGGTTCATTAATTACGGTAATGCCCCAAATATTGATGCCTTCTTTTTTATAGGCAGAAAGGTATTTTGAAAAGTACAACGCAAAAGCATCGTTGTATGCAGGTAATAATTTACCACCTACAAAATTTTTATTGTCTTTCATCCAAGGTGGCGCAGTCCATGGCGAAGCGATGATGTTAAAGCCCTCTTTCGAAATTTTTTGCGCATCCAAAATCATGGGGATTAAATCCTCTTTATCATCTTCAATGGTAAAATGCTTTAACTCCATATCATTTTCCACTTTAGCATACGTGTAATTGCTTAAAGAGAAATCGCATGAAGCAATATGTGTTCTAGTTAAAGAATAGTTTGCGCCTTCTTCGCTAAAATAGGCATCCAATATTTTCTTTCTGTTTTCTGGGCTAACCTTATTTAATAAAAAGGCAGAAGCTTCAGTAAACGACCCACCAAATCCGGTAATTTTTTGAAATTGCTCCTCTGGATTAACTTTTATCGTTAATGATTGATCAGCTGGTTTAAAATCTTTCATTAAGGTTAATGCATTTCCCTTTTCAGAGGTTTGGTATACATCAATCGTCATTTTATCAGTGTTATTGCATTGAATAAGAGCCATGCCCATCATCCCCATAAAAATGGTTTTTAAGGAATATAAATGTCGCTTCGTACTCATCATTGTTCAATTTATTAATTGTTTAGGCAGCTCAACCGTTTTTAACAACTCTTCTTTGTTGCCCTTATAAGTTTTTTCAATTGGTCTTCCATCTCTAGTTAGGTTCTTGTATAAACCTTGATCCACCTTTTGCCATAGTGCATATTTGGCTTTACCATCAATGGTAAACAAACCAAAATGATTTTCAGAACCCTTGGGATTGTTCGCATCTTTCCATTGCTCATCAAAAGCTTCGAAATAAAAACAGGTGATTTTTTCTTGATTTGTCCATTCCCTCATCAATTGGTAATACTTCGCTGATTTGTATTCATCACAAGCTGTTGAACCCTCTTTGCCATACAACCCATCAGATTGTGTTGCCCAACCCGTTTCGCCAATATGAATTGGTTTATTCACCCCAATCGACTTCATATAATTTTTCACACTAAGGTACTGACCTTTTGCATAATTCAGCGAACGCAACATCAGTGAATCCACTTTTGCTTCTTGTGTTAACGTTTTCTCATTGGTTCTCACCCCCCAAAAAACAGGATTGTAGTGGGTGTCATGCATCGGATAGGTGTGTATAGAAACGTAATCAACCGCTTGATAGAGTTTCTTTAAATCATCCACATGATATGAAGAGTCGCCACCACCCCAAGAGGCAAAATTATCAGAAGAAGTGATCCATAAATCCTCAGGCAAGCCCTTTTCCCTTTTTAACTGTTGCAAATGATTTACCCATTTCAAAATAATAGTTGGCGCCACATAATAACTAGTTGCCCATTTCACCATCGCTTCATTGCCAACAGATATTACTTTTACAATTTCAGGATATTGATTTGCCAATTCAACTGCTCTTTGAATCTCAGCAGCATTGGCTTTTTCATTTTCCCGTTCATGATTGGGTTTTGTCTTTGTCCAAGCATTTTCGCAATCTATCCAAGCACCAAGCATTACAAACATTTCAAACGTTGAATTCTCTTTCCGTAGCTCAGAGATGGCTTGCATGATACTCCTTGCTTCAAGGTACTTGGTATTGTAGGTACGCAATAGTTTAATACCCATCGCACTTAATAGCTGAATATCCTCTTTAATTTGCGATACGGAAGGTTGCGAATCGCGGGTATGCGTGCGGTAGCCTCCATAACATATGGCTAAGTAGTTAGAATCACCCAAGATCTGAGATGCCGATTTGGTTTTCTCAACCTCATTTATCTTGTCATTTGTAGATTTTCCAAAACCACAAGAAGTTAGCATAATCGAGAACGAAATTAAACAACGATATATGAAACTAACTTTTGGCATCTTCTTATTTTAATATTGATTCCTTAACGTACACCGTAATTTTAGCTATTTCACCAGTTCGACTAAAGATATGTGTGCTTGTTTCTTTGTCTAGGTGAAGAGAGTGATGTTTACTCAAAGTGCCATCTTTCCTTTCAATTTCCAATTGGTTCTCATCTGATAAGCAATAGATAACCGGTACCTGACAAAAGGTAAAACAAAGTGAACCCAAAGCGGGAGCAAATGTTTTATGCTCTTTGTTTATGGTAACATAGTGGAACATGCGATCTTGTTTTGTAAACTCATCTTTTCTAAGTAAACACGGATTAAAATACAAACAGCCGTTAACAACAAAAACGCCCAATTCGCCAAACCTACTCAGAATATCCTCTTTTACCTGACCAGTCATACCTGGTTGCTGAGCCCCTTTGTTAGCAGGTGTGTGTGAGTATGGATCTGTAGGGAATGCACCATACAACGAGGGTGATTTATGCACGCCAACTCCTGCGTTTATCTCGTAATAATGTTCTAAAAGTTTACCTATTACCTCAGCAGATTCATTTGTTTCTATTGCTTGTAAACATACTTCTTGAACAGCCAATTGCAGTTTAGAAACCATATGCCAGTAGATAGAGCCAAGACCCTCGTAGCCATAAAATGTACCCGAACGGCCAGTAAATGATTTGTGATCAAACACTGCCTCAAATACCTCTAAAAGAGCCTGCTTCTCCTTTTGGATTAATTGCCCATACTTGGCACCATCTAATTCTGCTATTGCATTACTTAAATCGCCAGCATTTTTAAAGTTGCCGTTGAAATGATAATCCCCTTTGATGTCTTGCTCCACTAATGATTTATCACCAGCAGCAAGCATCGTTTTGATCAGCTTTGATTGTTCTATTGCCTCTTTAGGTATTTTGTTCTTCTCTAAAAATTTAGGGAGCCGCTTATTCGGATAGAGTAAATAACTATACTGATCCGGACGGAAGAGCGCGCTATTCTTCATGCTGTCCAACAATTGTATTGCCTCTTTAGGAGACAAATAACCAGAGCTCAACACGGCAACTTGGCCTTCTAGCATTTCATTAAGGTACGAAATGGAAACTCCTTTATTGCTTTGAATACTCATCAAATTGTAGGAGTGATACATGTTATCATCACGCTTATTGGCTTTGATTGTATGTTCAATAAACGCAATACTTACTTTTACAAATTCTTTAAGTCTGCGGTAAGAAATTGTTCTTTTCTCTCCCCAAAAAGTCAGCTTGTATATATGTTCCCGGTAATCGCTTCCTGCTTCTCCTAGGCTGTCAAGTATTGTTTTACGCTGTGCATCGCTAATCTCACCTTTCAACAAGGGTGCATTTTCTTCTAAGGTTGAATTTATCTTTTTAAAGAAAATGATTAACTCATTTGATAACTCCACACGCTCCTCAGTTGTTTGTTCAACTAGTTTTTCAAAAAAAACAAGGAACCTGCGCAAGTAGCAGAGTGTTACCATAGAAACGCCATTCCCAACGAGCGCATTATTTGCATCGTTCCATTCTGGCCTTTGTGTATTCATCCAAATTCCACCACCAGGAACAAAATTTGAGAGTTTGGATAAAACGCTGGCAAGTATTTTTTCTATAAAATTTACTGTATAAATCTTATCATTTTGAGCCAACAAAAGAGTAGCATCAGAGCCAATAGCTTCACGATTCTTTCTGATTTTAGCATCTAACTTCTCATCAAACTCAATCGTATCTTTTGCATTTTTTACAATTTCTTGGTACTTCTTTATTTTGTATGGAACATTGGCATATACAAAAAGGTCTTGATTAAATTGGCTGCTTAATTGACCCGGGAAATATTTCTCGTTAATTTCTAATAATTTGAGCAAGTAAATAATTTGATGATCGCCCCAATAACCGATATATGACCAAGGATTATCCGGCTCCACTGTTTCCCAATCAAAACCATCTTTTGTTAAACGATATGGGTTGTAACCTTCAAAAGTGGTAGCATTTAAAAACTTGTGAATCATGCCTCGGGTAAAGGCAGGGAATGAGATTGACAAAGCCTCCCAATTTTGAAAAATATCCCTCCAGTTTCCTTCGTAATCTAAAATTTTTGAATGGTCAACTGCACTTCGTGTGTTGATAGAAAATTTATTCCAAGGTCTACTTGGATCGCCATGCCTCCTGCTAAATTTTAAAGGCAGGTATTCTGTGCAAAGTCTCTTAAAATCTTTATCGTTAGTTTGAGCATATACTTTCTCCAACTCAAAAACTGTGAATGTCTCATCCAAGCTTTCTAATAATTCCTTGTGATTTTGGTATACTGCTTTGTTTGCTGTTGCAATGGATTTAATTAAATCCCATTTTTCGATTTGGTAATTAAAATCAAAAATACCGCCTCGCATGATATTAAAAAGTGTATTGGAAAAATGCCTTGTGTCTCTATAAACATCGGCTGATAATTGAATACCATCTGATGATGCATTCAGTTCCATTAAGCGTTTAGAGCCAAGTTCGATATCTTCCGTTAACTGCTTTTCGAGGTTCTTATTGGTCTGAATTTCGGTGGTAAGCGCAACAACATTCGCCTGACTTTGATTCACATCGGCTACTATGAGCCAGTTTTTCTTATTGCCAGGTAATAAGGTAACTTTTTTATTGATAAAATATGCACCTCTTTCTGCCTTTACATCTTCTTCTTGAGTTAACTCTTGTCCTTTTCTAAAGGCATCGAGTTGCAAGGAAGAAATCAAGTACAAAGGATTATCAAGTCCTAGAGACCAGGCTATGTTTGCTTTAAGCGCTTCACTTGGTTCCGCCTTATCAACTATAATTGCACTCAGTGCAAAAATCCCCATGCCCGAATCTAAGTCTAATTCATTGCGCTTATAGGCATCAACTAGAATGCTTGTTGAGTTTTGCAAATCACTGCTCACACCATCGGGCATGATATTTTGTATCCCATCAAGTATATTAATGGTAAGTTCTTGGTCTCCGTTATTTGCTAAAGAAGATTTGCGAATGAAACCATAAATATTACTTGAGTTCCATTCGTATCTAAAGGTAAGTCCAAAGTTGTGATTGATTTCTTCGAAAATAATTTTATTCCCAATAGCGTTTTTATAGAGGTTTCGAGTAGTACGATATAAGCTACTATTGCGCTCGGAAAACGGCTCCCAAATATACATTTTACCTTCCTGAACAACCTGAAATATGGACTTAGACCCAGTAGTGTCATACGACTCTGTAATTTTATCTGCGGTATAATAAGGAAATAACGCATATTCTGCACCTTTACGACCAGCGGAAACTCCTCCATTACTCGATATAAACATCCAATGATGAGAGTCACTCACAACACTCATAAAAAATGGACGTATTTCATCACAATTAGAAATACAAAAGAAGTTTTCTCCTTCTATTTTTAATCTCTTTATTTCTATTAAAGATTCTTGTTTAACTTGTTTTTGACCTGACATTATTTAGTACCTATTTCCTGATTATTCTTTTTGTTGTAAGTGTAGCCTTTTATAAAAACCTTCACTGTTAGTGGAGTATGCTAGTGTTTATAAAAAGCAATCTGTTTAAATCCCTATTTCTCCTTGTAAACCCTAACATAGTCAATGGACATCGTACCCGGAAATGGCGTATTCTCGTTAGGCGGTCCGCCAAAATTTCCACCCACTGCCACATTCAAAATCATAAAAAATGGTTGATTGAATACCCATTTACCAGGTGCATCAGCAGGCGTAATTCTTTTATAAAGATACCCATTCACAAAAAAATCAATTTTGTTCTCATTCCATTCAACTGCGTACACATAAAAATCATTATCGAACCGGCTATTTTTAATTGAATAGGCAGAGGATATGGCTTCACCAGCGGAGTAGCCTGGCCCATGAATAGTACCATAAGTAATGTTCGAAAATTTGCCTTTCTGTTCCATGATGTCAATTTCTCCGCATTGTGGCCAGCTTACACTATCAATATTTTCACCCAACATCCAAAAGGCAGGCCACATACCAGCTCCTGTTGGTGTTTTAATACGCGCCTCTATTTTGCCGTATTGCTGGGTAAATATGCCTTGTGTTTTAATGCGTGCCGAAGTGTAATTCCCAGCAGCATCTTTTCTGGCGGTTATCAAGAGATTTCCAGATCCATCTAAAGATACGTTTCGGGGATTGTTGGTATAGGTTTGAAGTTCGTTGTTTCCCCAACCGTTTTGACCAGTACCTAAGTCATACGTCCATTTTCCGGCATTTGGAACAGTGCCCGAATCACCCTCAAACTCATCACTCCATACCAATTCGAAATTTCTTTCCGGCAGGGTTTGTTCTGGTTCTACCTCACAACCTGCAATACATACAGCTGTTATTGCCGCTAATATTATTTTATTTAAATGTTTCATTAACTCCATTTTTTAAAGGTTTCTTACCTAGGTTATTGTTTATAGAAATAAATATTATCGAGAATAAAATTAGGACCACCAGTAACAATGATTGCTCCTAAGTTACCTTTTTGGTTTAGGAGATTCCCATTAAGAGGAATATCAAAAGACTTCCAAACACCAGCTTGAAAACCAGCTAAATTCGTTCTTAAATCTTTATCATCACCTATGGGATTTCCGGTATTCACATCGGTATTAATTGTTTTATCAGCACCTATGTCTCTAATTTGAACACCAATTGTAGTGGATGCATTCTCCACATAGGCATCAATATGCAAAAAACCAAGGGTTGAAGCATTTACAGGATTTTCGGTAAACATTATTCCTGTATAATTATTATTGCTGTATTGTGCCACCTTTCCAGTGCTTGTGGTTAAAATTTCCGTTAATGTTGTAGAACCTCCAAAACCGGGAGTAAAATTACTTTCAGTTGCATTGGTGTATACATCACTAAAAATAGATTTCACATCAGTTTGTGGCCGAGTGGGTGCTGGTGCACCTGGCAAATCTCCTTTACAATCAACAATGATTTTCCCTTTAGTAGGTAAACCATTCATACTGGCAGTTATTTCTGCAGTTCCTATTGCAAGAACACTTATAACTCCCTTGTCATTAACGGTAGCAACAGTTGGGTTTGAACTGGTAAAATTATAATAGGCAGAAGTTGAAATTACCTTCACATCTTGACCATTTGTAAGGTTATAAACATGGTCTAATCCAGTTATATTTATAGAAGAACCTATAAATGCTTTAACGGTACTTGTTTGTCCATCTAAAATTTTTGATGTTGGTTTACCTACAGTTCCTAATTTTTCAAATTTTATCTCATCAAACCAAAGGACGTAACCAGAACCATTTGTTCCTTGCGTTCCGGCAGCAAACCAAAACACACCCCGCTCGTTTACAAGTTTAGAAGCATCAGGAATAGGAATAATTACTTTAGACCAATTGGTGCCTACATTTACGTTTTGGATGGAAACTTTGTACTTGTCTCCAAGGTAGTCTATTCCAAATCCCACATCACCAAGTTTTGTACCTGTAGATGCTTTTACGTAAAAAGTGAGCGCATCATAGCCTGAAAGATTTCTGCCCGCTCCATCAACTCTAAAGATAGCTCCAGCGTATGTTCCATTAGGATCCGTATTATTGGGTACGTCTATTCTTACAGAGGCGTTACTTTCATAACCTTCTTTCATATCTACTGAAAATACATCTGGTTTCGCATCACCAAATGGGAAATAAAAATTGGAACCTAAACCAATAAAGTTATCGGTAAAAATATCGGCCGTTGTAGAAAATGATGGCAATACTGCATCGTCAGACAATTCTCTTTTACATCCCAATTGAACAATAAGAAATGTAGATAAGAGACTTATGTGTATCGTTTTTTTATTTAATATATTCATTTCTTTCTTTTTTAATAAGTATTGAATTTTATTAATTATTGATATTTATTTGGATATAGGTACGGAACTCCCATTCATTGCCATTAGGGAATCCAATTGCATTGGGGTCTGGAACAACTTCTCCTAAGTTATTTATCCTTGTAGTTGGAGAATACCTGTTAGAATATTTATTTAGTGTACGATATGTTGCTCTAAAACCCAGTTTGGTTCCTGGCATCATAAACCAGTCAGGTTTGCTTACCTCTATTGACCAATCGCCAATAAGCTGTAGGGGGAAGGTTTGGTTAAAATCTCTATGGTAATCAAAAGGACCCCAATCATCAATTTTTGCAATTGTGGCCAATTTCATTTTTCTATATATTGTTCTAACGTCAATTCCATATCTATTTATGGTTCTGGTATCACTTCCATTGGCTTGGCCATTTCCAACATAAATATTTCCTATAATACCAAATTGAGGATTAATTTTTGAAACCATCCGTGTGTTTACTTCCCAAAGATCTTGTGCCGGGGCTGAACCCGGGAAAACAAATGTTGTACGACCATTTCCGAGGATACCAATGGCAGCATCTTGCACTGTTGGAAGATGGCGATAAACAAATCCAGTGCTCATGGCAAACTTGGCATCTTCCATTCTGTCATTGTCCCATTCGTACATCCATGTTGCAGGAGTTGGATCAAATGTAAGTAACAATTCTCCACCTACTGTTTCCCGGTTTCCTCTCACAGAAAAAGGATCATCCAATATATTTCGTGGGCGAGCAGGAGCAGCAAAATTAGGACCTATAGGACCCACTAAAGGTTTTTGATACAAGAAATTGGGTGCAACTTGGAACTTACCTATGTTGTAAGTAAATCCAGAAAGGGCATTGTACATATTTCCACTTCCAATATCTTTAAGTACCCATCCTGTAAAGGTCTTGGTTTGATCTACCCCTCCGTTAGCAACTAGCCCCATGTAAGAAGCAAGACCGTACCACCTAATGGCTCCTGCGGAGTAAGTAAGCTTTACCTTTCCTCCGAAATTGTCTGAGCTTTTTATCTTATCTACATACACAATGCCATCTTCCTCCATTTGAAAGGATCTTCCGTTAAGTGGCTGACCTCCCCAAATTCCACCCACATCAAAGGTGAGTTTTTCCATTTTCTTTCCGATAGCTAATGTCAATCTCCTTGTTTTGGGTATAGGAACAGCAAATGAACTTTGGAGATTTGTCCGCTGCACAACATCATCATGGAAAATACCCGTTACATCCAAACCAACTACTTTTTTGCTGTACTTGATGAGGTATGCTGGGTTGGCTCCCCACCATAATTCTGGACCAAATGCAACTTTTAAGCCTTTAAGCTTTCTTTTAGCTTCGAGTTCAAAACCAAAGGGGGCATTGCCATTATATATGTCAATGTTTGGTCCGTAATTGGCTTCAGGATATAGGCCGAAGAAATCACCTTCATAACCCCAGTGGTAATGGCCAGTTCTGTAAAAACCGGTTAATTTAAAGTCCTTTTCATCCCAACTGTAACTAGCTCTGTACAACTGTACCCTGTTATTGGATGTAATTTGTTGAGGCCCCGTTGGTGTAGAAACAGTTACCGTTCTTCCTCTATTTTCATAAAATATTTCATCAATTGGTCTAGTAGCCACATTACCCAACACATTAAACTGAACGTTTGCTTTCATATTAGGAGCGGGTCTGGCTGTTACACCAATATTAAAGGATTCCATATGGTCAAACCCTTGTGCATTAGGATAGGTTGTTGGGGTTGACGCAGTAGAAGTTGCCGGAGTTGATATCAAACTTCCGCCCGTTTGGTAAGTATTAAAATTAGCTTGTAAATTACTCAAATACAATTTCCCTTTATCTTTAGATTCGAGTACCGCTTTATCTCCTCTTGCCCTTAAAGCTGCCTCTACCACATAAATACTGCCAAATGCGGCATTTATAGAGGCCGAAGTTGCGGTGTATGGATTAATTCGGTGAGCACTTTGTAAAGCATAGTAGGCAGCCCTTGGATAGAGGTCATAAGTGCCACGCTCGTTTGTTTGTCCTTTAGCACATATACCGAACCACTCTTCATTCATATTATTTTCGCCCTGCACAAAATCATTGCTGTAACCTCCATTTGACCAAGATGCAGTGGCATCGTGTTCTTCCAAATTTAAGGTTTGACCGGTTTTCCACCATCCATCACTAAATTGAAAGGTGAAGCCTCCCAAACTATTGTCATTTTTGCCCATACCAGCAGCATTTTCATATATCTCCTTCCAATTGCTTAACAACACCTTGGCTTGATATTCTTGATCCTCCTTATTTGCCAAAGTATTATATGCATCTGCGCCAAATTCAGTGAGAACAATAGGCATATTCAATTCCGTTTTAACTCGACTGTATAAATTCGTAAATGAGCTACCTCTGTAGCAATTGATTCCCAAAATGTCAACATCCTTGCACTCCTTTGCAATAATTTCGGCAAACAGTAAATCTCCATTGCATATGGCTATTGGATGATTCTTATCTATCCCCTTTAATTCCTTTGCAGCATCGTTAAATAGCTTATACAAATGATAGGCGTCTTTTGTAGAATTCCGATCAGCAAATGGAATATTTTCAGTTTCTGCTCCTCGCCAAAAAAGACCATAGTTGTTCTCATTACCTAATAAAAAAAGCAAGACCCCAGGCGTTTCTTTATATTCAGACACCATCTCTTTGGTTTCATTCAGTAACGCTTCCCTTACATTTGGATTCGAATAATCTGTATTGGCTTCCCACTTTCCTTTAATCGTTAAACCATAACGTCCGAAGGAGTGATTAAGCATGGTATAAATACCATAATTTTCATAAATGTATTTCACCCATTTGGCTGGAACACCCGTGTATTGTCTAATCACGTTAACCCCCATATTTTTCAATAAAGGCATTTCATGATCTAAAGCGGCCGTAATCACATCATCCGATTGCTTCCACAAACTATAATTGTAGTTGGTACCTATCGGAAAATAATCCCAATTCATCCCATTGATAAACGTTTCCTTTCCATTTACCGAAAGCTTAAATCCGTTGTCAGATTTAACAACAAGCACTTTATCGCTTTGTGCAATTGCTAAGGTGGGCGTAAGAAATAAAAGACATTGAAGTAGCAGTTTTCTCATTTTGTATCGATTTTGTTTGTGCATAAGCTTTGATTTTCGGTTTTTGATGTTATTGGCTTTTGAACTGTTGACTATTCGAATTTGTTACTCAAAATGTTGATTTTGGTTTTAATTATGGTGTAATTTACCATAACTAAGATAATAAAAAAATTTATTTGCAATGAGATTTCCGTTTTCTTTAAAAAATTGCCTTCATATAAAAAGCTAAACAGTCAAAAAAACACCAATTGAAATTGGCCACACCCATTGAAAAATTAGGCTAAAACACCAATCGAGAAAGAAGACTAGAATAAAGCAGGTGACCTTTTTAAATTAATATCATCACCCATCCAAATTATAAACTGTTTAACTTAGGTTAAACAATAAGCCTGCGTTAAATAAACAACATACACTCCTTGCCTAATGGCTGCTAGATTTATGGTATTGTACTCAAGGAAAAAAAAGCACAGCATCCTTATTGTGATGAAATAATTGAACACATTTGGCATACGTTGATTCCAGAATAGAAAATGAATAATAGAGAAAAAAGAACAGCCGCAATACCTATTCATATGAAAAGAAATTTATAAAATGGTTACACTTTTAAAGTCCCCTTTCAACGGATAGTTTATGTCCATATCAACCTTACCATGTGGTCTGAACCAATTTTCTACTTAGCAAGAGGTAGCGCAAACGGTGCATCAGAAGAAATATTGCCTTCCGCATTTCTTTTCTAGACATTTTTTTTATTCAAACAACTTTCTTTCAAATAACTGTTGACTTATATACAAGATAAAAGAGATTTCACGTTTGAATACTATAAATCCTAACAGTTATGAAAAAGCAAATCATGATCACCTTGCTGGTTTTGCTGGTATGCAAAATCACATCCTTTGCCTGTATGTCAGGCCCTGATTACATTTACTATAACCAAGCCTTTCCAAAAAAACAAATCATTCTTGGCAGATTAAATGCTGCCGGTCCCCTATTGGCTTTTAATTCAAAAGGAGAAGTCATTACTGGCTTTGACAAAATAAGAGGTGCAGAATACCGGGATTACAGCTTTGAAGAACAAGACGGGATACTTAAAAGACAGGATGGCAATAAATTTCAATTTTTTGATGCCAGAAACCAGTTTGCACCCATCGGAGAATCTTATGTTTCTGCAACCTTATTTAGTGAGGGCTTGGCCATTGTTTCCAAAAAAAATGAACGCTTGAAAATTATAGACGACAAAGGAAATACTGTTGCCATTATTGTTGACTACGATGGGAAAACAATTGAATTAGCAAGACAATTTAGCGGGGGATTTGCCGCAGTAAAAACAGAAGATAACTTATGGGGATTTATTGATAAAAAAGGCAACATGGTGATAACACCCCAGTTTAACGATGTAAGCAACTTCAATGAATCATACTGCGTGGTAGAGGTAAGAAAAGAAAAAAAAGCGTATGTAGGAATCATCGATACCAAAGGTGCATTTGCCTTTCCATTAACCACCGCCATTAAACTTGCAGATAAGGTAAGCAATGGCGTAATTGGCTTTAAAAAAACAAAAGAAGCTTTTGGAGTGATGGATGTTTTTGGTAAAGAAGTTCTTGCTCCTAATGACAAGATTAACTGGATTGGTGAATTTAATAAAAACAATATGGCTCCTTTTTCTAATGGAAGTGCATTTGGTATACTATCCAATACGGGTAAAATAATTGCTAAATCCAGGTATGAAATGTTATACCTTTTAGACGACTACTACATGGTACAAAACCCAAACACCAAACTAGTAGAACTCATAGATTACAAAGGCAAATTATTAAAAGTACTGCCCTATACTTCGTTAACTCCATTCGGAAACTCAGGCTATTTGGCTTCACAAAACTCAGAAGACTTTTTGATAAATAACAAATTTGAAGAAATAATGGAGCAACCTATTATATACCTGAGTTACTATGGCAATTTTAGCAATCGAAATTTGCCAATTGCTCGTACCGATTTTTTTGACATTAAGAAGATATTGGCTTCTCCAATATTTGGTTTAACCAAAAATGGTGTTGCAGGACTTAAGTCAGGAGATAATGTCGCTAAAATGATTGAGGTATTAAATTTGGATGAAGACAAAAGAATGAGCTTAAAATATGATGCAGAGGATGTTGAAATCATACTTACTTCCGAAGACCGAGCTTATGGCGAGCATATTTATACCTGTTTCTATGGCGACCTTTACCTTAAAGCTGCTATTCCGGATGAGGAGAATGATGATGACGAAGAGGATGAGGATGAGGAGATAGCTATTGCCATTTATGGAGCTAGTGATCAAGGTAAAATGTACCGTGATACCTTGGATTACTTATCAGACAAAAAAATGCAAGAGATTACTATAAGAAATCCCCAAAAGAGTCCGGTTAGTTTTAAATATGGCTTTATCTTCAATGACTTTGTTAAAACGAACCAATTTGAAGACAAACAAAACACCTGCAATATTTGCCGTTTAATTGGAACAAGTATCAATACCAAAGCAACCCTAACAGGCTTTGAACTTAAGCTTTCTTTACAGGGTAAGGCTAGCGGAAAAGCCTCTTTATTATT
Organism: Chitinophaga pinensis; assembly: GCA_943372215.1. GTDB lineage: Bacteria > Bacteroidota > Bacteroidia > UKL13-3 > UKL13-3 > UBA6183. Next base: position 106,716 of record CALRXU020000007.1, read on the forward strand.
TGATGAACTTATTATTGAGTTAAAAAAACTGGGATTAGATGTTCAAAAAACAGGAAACATTGCTGAAATCATCAACCCTCAACAGAAAAGTAAAAAAGTAGGAAACATTGAACTGAAAGGGGGCTCCGAGATTTTTCTTGTATTCAATTTCTAATACGTTTGAGGCGGTCTTCATGCATTACGAAGATCGCCTTTACATGTTTTACAATCACTATTCTATTCAACCTCTCTGTTGTCGCGGACGTATCGTCCGTGACTTCTCTGTTTTAGCAGCCCCATCGTTCGTGACTTATCGCAAACCCGCTCTTTTTCAAAAAATGGCTGGAATTACTTCCAACCAAACCAGAGGCTGCCTTGGCCTTTTTCTTTTTGAATTAAATAGTACTTTTGGAAAGGCAATATCAGCCAGATTAATATAACATGACTAAGCCCGCATTAAGAACGGTTACCATAACACGATACATCACCCCTTTAAGGGAAGGAGGCTCGTTGCCTGCTTTGGCTGAAGCTGATGACGATTTTAAATATGTATTAAAGTTTAATGGCTCAGGACATGGCACAAAAGTGTTGATTGCTGAACTCATTGGTGGTGAAATTGCAAGAGCAATTGGCTTACGTATTCCTGAATTGGTGTTTGCCAACTTACACGAAGCTTTTGGGCAAACAGAAGCAGACGAAGAAATTCAAGATTTGTTAAAAGCCAGTACCGGATTAAATCTGGCATTGCACTTTTTATCTGGTGCCATTAATTTTGACCCCGCAGTTAAAGTGGTTGAACCTATGCTGGCATCAAAAATTGTTTGGTTAGATGCGTTTATTACCAATGTTGACCGCACCTTTAAAAACACCAATATGCTTATCTGGAACAAGGAATTGTGGCTGATTGACCACGGGGCAAGTTTTTATTTTCACCATTCAGGAACTGATTGGGAACAAGCAGCTAAAACCCCTTTTGGCGTCATAAAAAGCCATGTATTGTTGCCTCAAGCATCCTTACTACAGCAGGCTGATGAAGATATAAAACAAGTGCTTACCTTGGAAAAGCTCACTGAAATTACTGCATTAATTCCCTCAGAATGGCTTGTTTGGACCGACTCGGACAAAACCCCTGAAGAACTGCGTAAGGTATATTTGAATTTCTTAACCAGCAGGTTATCCCATTCTCAAATTTTTATTAACGAAGCCCAACATGCCAGAGAAACACTTATATGAGTATGCGGTTATTCGCGTGTTGCCCGTTTTAGAGCGGGAAGAGTTTGTGAATGTGGGCATCATCTTGTTCTGCAAAAAGGCAAACTATATTAGGGTGCATTATGCCATTAATGAAACAAAACTGCTTGCCTTTTCAGCCCAGTTAGATCTTACCCAACTAACACTTAATTTAGAGTCGTTGGCCAATATTGCTCATGGCCTTAGCAACGGAGGGCCAATTGCCACATTGGATGTGCCTTCCCGATTTAGGTGGTTAACTGCTGTTAGGAGTTCTGCCATACAACTTTCCAGGCCACACCCGGGCCTTTGCGATAACTTGGAAAAAACAGCACTGCGCCTTTTTGAAGAATTGGTGGTGTAAACTGAATATTTAACTCCACATGAAATACATTCAACCTTCAACACCTATCACAATGAAAATATATTTCAAATTAGAGTACTGAAATGAAACCTAGCAAAACCAAATACAACAACCTCCTCAAAAACATTGGGCAAGCCATTGAAACGGCCAGGCATAATGCCGTTAAAGCAGTAAATACGGAATTGGTGAAAGCCAACTGGGAAATTGGCAGACACATTGTAGAATTTGAACAGCACGGGAATGAACGGGCAGAGTATGGAAGCGATTTACTGGCGCGGCTTTCCAGAGATTTAAGACTGCGTTATGGCAAAGGATTTGGCAGACGGAATGTGTTAGACATGCGCAGGTTTTACTTGGTTTATCAAAAATGGCAGACAGTGTCTGCCAAATTAAGTTGGAGTCATTTTATCGTGTTATTGGGCATTTCAGACGACAACGCCCGCAAGTTTTACGAGAAACAAGCCATTCACGAAAACTGGTCGAAACGAGAGTTGGAAAGGCAAATAGATTCATCTCTATTTGAACGTTTGGCATTAAGCAGGGACAAAAAAGGCATTTTGCAACTATCAGCAAAAGGGCATGTTACCAACCATCCTAAAGAGGTAATCAAAGACCCTTATGTGCTGGACTTTTTAAAGATTCCGCAAAGCAACAAGGTTACAGAAAAACAGCTCGACAAAAGATTATTGATAACCTACAACTGTTTCTGTTGGAATTGGGCAAAGGCTTTACATTTGTTGCCAGACAATACAAGGTTTCACTGCGCAATAAACACTTCTACATTGACTTGGTATTTTATCACCGCATCCTAAAATGTTTTGTACTGATTGATTTGAAAACAAAACCTGTAAAACATAACGATATCGGGCAAATGAACCTTTACTTGAACTACTTTAAGACTGAAGAAAATGTGGAAGGAGATAATGAACCCATTGGTATTATTCTTTCTACAGATAAAGACGAAGTGCTGGTAGAGTATGCAACAGGGGGAATTTCCAACAAGATATTTGTTTCAAAATATCAATTGTATTTACCCGACAAAAAACTACTACAGAAACAAGTAAAAGCTGCTGTAAAGGAATAAGCCAACTTAAATCTTACACCCCTCTCCCCAATTCGTTTTGATATTGTTCAATCAATTGGGTAGGTTTAACCAGCACATCACTTAATGCAACAATATAACTGTCATCCTTGGCAATGGATAACGCATAACCGAGCGGTTCAACTTCATCCGGCACACGTTGCCAGGTTGCATTGGGATTAACCGACAATATGCCTTCTACCAAAAGTGCTACCAATGCTTCTGCTGTTTTGCCCCTTAAAAACTTTACCTGATGAATGAGGATGTGGTCAAACATTTGGGCAGATAATTTCCCCAACTCACGCACATCCTCTTCCTTGCGGTCGCCTGTGCCAACAATAATCCCAATTTTATAGGGCGATTGAATGGTTTGCATAAAATCCCTGATTCCGGCAAAGCCATCCGGATTGTGCGCAAAGTCAACCAACACATGGCAATTTTTTACTTTAAAAATATTCATCCTACCAGGCGTTTGCTCGGCTGATGGGATAAAACTTTTTAAGCCCGTTGCAATCACTTCTGCCTTTACCCCAAACAGGCTTGCAGCCAAAACAGCACCTAATGTATTTTGCACCATAAAACCCAACTTGCCTGCAAAAGTAATCGGCACATTGGTTAATGGAGCTACTTCAATAATATTTCCATTGATGTTTAATACCACGGCTTCATGCTGAATATAAGCCACGGGACTTCCTTGCTGAATGGCATCAAGCAACAGAGCATTTGAGGCATCCATGCTAAACCAGGCTACTTTGCACAATGCTCTTTTTCCGATTTCAACAGTATATCTATTATCTGCATTCAATACGGCATATCCGTCAGTTTTAATGGCCTGAACAACCACTTCTTTCACCCTCGCCAAATCCTCTAGTGTTTCAATATCCGAAATACCCAAGTGATCATCTTGCACATTGGTAATTACCCCAATATCACATTGGTCAAAACCTAATCCTGCCCTAACAATACCGCCTCTTGCAGTTTCCAGTACGGCAACTTCCACTTCCTTGCTTCTTAGCACCGTTTCTGCGCTCATTGGTCCGGTGGTATCTCCCTCATCTATCATGATGTTATTGATGTAAATACCATCACTTGTAGTAAATCCCACAACATAACCACTCTCTTTAATTAAGTGTGCAATAAGCCTAGTGGTGGTGGTTTTACCGTTGCTGCCTGTAATGCCAATAATAGGTATTCGCCCATCATGCCCAATAGGGAATAGCTCATTGATGTTATGGGTAGCTATGGTTTCTACCAATTCAATTCCATTTTTCCCATAACCCAATTGATCAGGTTTACCCTCATCAGCTCTTATCACTGGAATGTTCCTCATTTTGGCTGCTGCAATCAATTGTTGTAGTTGTGGTATTGGCCTTTCCTGCTCCATCAATTGTTTAATCGCAACCAACTCCTTTGCAACATCAATTGCTGTATTTTTTAATGCCGCTTGTATGATAGACACAGCAGATTTTGCTGCTTGTTTTCCTGTTTCCTCATAGGCATATTCAAACACCAAATTATATACCCCAGTATATTTGGTTGGTTTAAATGCCGTAAAACGAACATCGCTACCAACCTTGCCCTGCAAAGCCAATGCTAACTGAGCAATGGTTTGCACGAGGGTTTCAACGGTATGATTTCCCAACACCTGATGGCTACAAGGTAAATCTGCTTGCCAATGCAAATACAGGTTTGCCAGCGTTTCATTTGATGATGGTATTGCAGTACCCGTAAAGTCCAATTTTATTTGAATTAACTTGGGGTAAGAATGGCTCCAATAATTTGGACCACGAAGTGCTTGGATGGATACTATTTTCACCTTTGCAAAGTAGGTAAAAAGATGAAACGCCCAACTGTCAGCTTAAGCGATTTAACAATAAGTTTAAGTTAATTTGAGGAGGAAGCAATGCTAAACTATTTCTTATGTGTTTTTGCTCTTAACTTAACCAAAGGATAGTTGAGTCCGTTTACTTCATTCTTCACCACTTGGTATTTTCTAATACTCTCAAACAAACTGGTTAAGTTTTTAAAGCCAAAAGTTCTGGGGTCAAAACTGGGGTCAATCTTTCGGAGGTTTAATCCAACTGTTGAGATGCGGGTTTCCTCTTCTTCGTTGGTTGATATGTCAAAAGCTTTATCAATGATGCTTAAATCTGATGCAATTGCGGGAACCACCTTTTCAGTCTTGGTCTGCTTTGCCGGGCGCACAAAAATAGGAGATTGCACATCGCCAATAATGTTTTCTGTAAACGTAAAAATCTCGCACGATTGTACAAAAGCATTGGGTGTTTTCTTCTCGCCAATACCCATTACAAAAAGCCCTTCCTCCCGTATTCTTTTAGCCAATCCTGTATAGTCACTATCACTGGAAACAATACAAAATCCATCAATATTTTTTCCATGTAAAATGTCCATGGCATCAATAATTAATGAACTATCAGTTGAGTTTTTACCTGTAGTGTACGAGAATTTTTGAACCGGGCTGAAGGAGTATTGATTTATAATATCTTTCCATCCATTCATTTGAGGGGTGGTCCAATCGCCATATATTCTTCTGATGGTTGCCTTTCCATACTTAGACACTTCTTCCAGAATGGCCTTGATTAGTTTAGGCTGGGCATTGTCTCCATCAATCAGTACCGCAATGTTAAATTTAGTGTTATCCATAACTCATTCGTTAGTTGTGTTGTAGTGATACAAGTATAGTCATTTATACAGCGTTAAAGCATATTTCTATTGATGAAACTACCTTACAGTTGATTCTTGTTTACCGAAGTTTTTTGCCAGCTTACCAAAAACACCCCGCAAAATATGATGAGGATAAACACCAATTTCTCTAACGTTAGTAAATCCTTTCCTGATGCAATGGCGATAAGTGTAGCTAAAACAGGCTGTAAGTAGATATAGCTACCCACAAGCGATGAACTGGCCTTACGTAGGGCATACGCATTTAACACGTAGGTAAGAAAGGTAGAACCAACCGTAATAAATGCTACGCCCATCCAAACCTGCGGGGTAAACGATGAAAATTGAATCTCCATAAACTCTCCAGCCCCAAAAGGCAACACCACAAACCAACCAAAAACAAAGCTCCACATGGTAACCGTTAACGGGTGGTACTTTTGCATGAGTGATTTGGCATACACCAAATAAAATGCATAAATAATGGCGTTGCCTGTAACCATTACATCACCCCAAACCGTTTGGTTGCTAAAATTAAAATCACGGCCACCCATAAGTAATATCGCACCAAAAGCAGCAATACTGATACCTACTATTTTTTGTGCCGTAATACGCTCTTTTAAATAAAGTGCAGCAAATACTACCACAAAAATCGGTGTGTTCATCATCAGTACAGCCCCGTTAATGGGTGTAGTAATGGATAAGCCTTTAAAAAACAACAGCATATTAAAAGCCACCCCAAACAAGGCACTGATGCACAATGTCCTGATGTCTTTCCAATCAGTAATTCGCTTTTTAATAAAAATGCTGTGAAAAACAAAAATGAGTACTGCAGCCACGGAAACCCGCATTAAAATAAATGCAAATGGTTTAATATATAAGGGCATTACTTGTTTGGCTATGGTAAAGGTTGCGCCATAAATAAGCGAAACAACAAACAAAGCCAAATGTACTTTAAGTGATGATTTCATAACACACTTTTTAAGTCAACAAATGGTCGTTCTGCTCTTGAACCACATTAAATGCCCTAGATTCTTTTACAAACCTTATGCTTAACATAATCGCTGAAAAGGTTAACCCGAGACTTAACCCAAACCAAATGCCATACAATCCCATATCAACGTATTTTGCCAATACCCAACCAATTGGGATGCCAATTACCCAATAAGCCACAATGGTAATGGCTGTTGGCATTTTAGTATCAGCCAAACCACGCAACACCCCTAAACTTACACATTGTATACCATCACTTAATTGAAACAATGCCGCAATAAGCAGCAAATTGGCTGCCATCCCACCTACATATAAATCATCAATATACAAGCCTACAAAAAAGTGATTAAATACTGCAAACAATAACGCAGTTCCACCCATAAAAACAACACTAAGAATGAGTGCTGCCCTGCCTGATTTCATTAAATCTTCTTTGTTCTTTCTACCCCATGCATCACCAACGGCTATGCTGCCGCCTGCTGATATGCCAGTTGCTACCATATAAGTTACAGAGGCTAAATTAATGGCAATTTGATGGGCAGCCAGTTGCTCTTTACTAAACCAACCTATCATAATGGCAGCAGTAGCAAAAGCCCCTACTTCAAAAAAATACTGCATGCCAGATGGCACTCCAACCACAAACACTTCTTTAAACAATTTTAACCCAAATGATTGGTTTTTCACCTGCAACCATTGCTTGTACATGGGATGCCATAGTACATAACCAATCATAGAAGCAGCCATGACCAAACGTGTAATGGAGGTGGCATACCCAGCCCCGTCAAGCAATAACCTTGGAAATCCAAACTTTCCATAGATAAGTACATAATTCCAAAACACATTAAACAACAATCCAGCAATGGTAATAATTGCGGAAGGCTTAGTAATAGACAACCCATCACTGAATTGTTTAGCTGCCATAAATAGCAGCATAAAAACTGTACCTGCATTTAAAATATGTAAGTATGATTTGGTAAGTTTCGTTACATCATCACTTTGTCCGAACCACTCTAGGTTAACCGTAAGCACAAATAGAACAACTCCGATAAACGCACTTAATGCCAGTGATGCCCAAATTCCTTGACGAAAAAACAACGCAACCTCGTTAATTTGACCGGCCCCCTTTGCTTTTGCTACCAGAGGTGATATAGCCGTTAACGTGCCTATGCCTAAAATGGTAATTAAAAAGTAAACAGAGTTGGCCAATCCTGCCGCGGCCAAATTGGTGGCATCTATCCGTCCAATCATTACAATATCGGCCACTCCCATTAATACAATGCCTATTTGCCCAATAATAATGGGATAGCTAAGTTGAAGTATTTTAGTGAAATAACTTTTATATGTTTGATAAATATGAAGCACGCTTTTAAAATTAAGAGGCGCGAATATAACTGCAATTGCTGAATTACATAAGCAAAGACAAGGGATATACTATAATTTGATTTTTTCCGTTACATTTGTTGCATTGAAATTTGTTAAATCCATATTATTCATCACCGCCATCCTTATTCTAGGGATTGCAGTTTATGGTCAATTCATACCCCATTCAACCAATTCTAACAACCCTGTTGTAAAAACAACGCAACCATCCTGCAACCTGTTGGCTGAAGATGCGGAATTGGCAGAAGATGGAGAGGGTTTGGAATTTAACGAGTTGTTTTATCATGGAATTGTTAGGTACCTGTTTATCCAAACACTAGCCACCAAATTTTCATCACAATATTGTAGGATAAGCACTATCGCATTTATTGCTTGCCCGCTTTATCTTCGTATTCAAAAACTTTCTATTTAGCACTGTCTTATTAGTTGTTGCGCAAATAGCCTTTGGCCTATTTGCTTCTCTTGCTTATTTCTACGCTCTGTAGTTGAGCAAATAAATTTCAATTTTAACTTCAAAAAAAGACATGATTGCAACAAAAGGCGTGTTTAATGAAGAACATACGCTACATGAGTTGAGACATTACTTGCCCGCTCAAGCACCATTAAAAGATTTTATTCACCACAATACGTTGCATGCTTTTCAGCATCGCCATTTTTCTGCTGCTTTAAAACAGGCTGCCGATGTGTTTGGCTACAAAACGAGGCTAACGTTAGAGGAATACCGTACACTGTTTTACGCAGAAAAAATAGACAAAAAAGTGTTTGCAGCAGTGTTAGCCAAACACTGCAGCCAATTTGAACTTGATGCGTTAAACCATAAAATGCTAACTGAAATCTATGCCCCTCATCAAAAAGCTCGGATTGGGAAACTACGGTCGCATTGGAAAGAACGGGCCAAAATTGACCTAGATAATCAGGTACATCCTTTGTTGTTTCGTATGCTTTGCAGTTACCTAGATCAAGGCATTGCCATATGGGAATTTCCGGAAGCAAACAAGAGTTTTTTAGCAGCTATAGCCGAGTTGGAAAAGCATAGCGTAAGTGGTATTTTTAGAAAAGGGCGCGCAAAAGATATGCTGCTAAATGGCACCTATTCCATAAAAAAGCTGTTGCAAATCATTGTAGGGAACGAAGCGTTTTTTGAACAATACCTTTTTGACCAACAGTTTGCACACCAAGGTTGGTCGGGCATGGTAGCGGCTATTGAAGCGCAACCTGAAACCATATTGGATGCTCGCACTATTACCCTTACCGATTTTATTGTTTTTGAACTGCTGCTTGAACTGGATGCCATAGACTTTGAATTGGGAACAGTATGGAAGCCGCTGAGTAACGTTACCCATCTGTTGCCCACTGATTTATTTGCCCACCAGCATGAAACGGAATTGGACAGGTTGCTTCGTATATGGCAAGAGGCTTATGAATGGAGCTACTACGATGAGGTGTTAAGGGCGATTAAAGTTATTGCAGAAGTTGAAGATATAAAAGCTGAGAAAAGTTTTCAGGCCTTGTTCTGCATTGATGATAGGGAGTGTTCCATTAGACGACACACTGAGCTGGTTGATTCGAATTGCGAAACGTTTGGTACACCAGGATTTTTTGGCGTTGAATTTTATTACCAACCCGAGAATGGCAAGTTTATCACAAAGGTTTGTCCCGCACCCATAACACCAAAATACCTGATTAAAGAGACTGAAAGTAAGCTAAAGCACACAAAGGATATGCATTTAACCAAACAAACGCATTCTTTGCTAAGCGGTTGGCTTATCTCCCAAACCATTGGCTTTTGGTCTGCTTTCCGATTAGTTTTTCAAATTTTTAAACCTTCTATGAGCCCAGCTACTGCCACCTCTTTCCGCCACATGGATCAGTTTTCTAAACTTACCATTGAGCATGAAGGAGAAACAGACACTACTCACAATTTACAAATTGGATTTACGGTGGATGAAATGACCACCCGCACAGAAGGTTTGTTAAAAAGTATAGGACTTGTGGACTCCTTTGCACCGCTTGTATATATTGTAGGGCATGGCTCTAGCAGTGTAAACAATCCCCATTATGCCGCTTACGATTGTGGGGCATGTAGTGGAAGACCCGGCTCGGTAAATGCCCGTGTTGCTGCTTTTATGGCTAACCACAAAACAGTAAGGAAAAATTTGCTCAATCGAGGTATTGTAATCCCCGAAAGCACACTTTTTGTAGCCGCACTTCATGATACCACTAGGGACGAAATTGTGTTTTATGATGAAGATAAAATGGACACCTCTTTCAAAAATCTTCATGCAGCGCACAAGCTAACTTTTGAAAAAGCACTGGATCAAAATGCCAAGGAACGTTCACGCAGGTTTGATGTAATTAACACCCAACGCTCTGCAAAAACCATTCACCAAAAAATTAAAAACCGCTCGGTGTCTTTGTTTGAACCCCGCCCTGAACTAAACCATGCCACCAATGCTTTATGTGTTGTAGGCAGGCGCACCTTAACAAGGCACTTGTTTTTAGATAGGCGGGCTTTTATGAACTCTTATAATTATGCTATTGATCCTGAAGGAAAATACCTGTTGAATATTTTAAAAGCAGCGGCTCCTGTTTGTGGAGGTATTAACTTGGAGTATTACTTTTCAAGGGTTGATAACCAAAAATTGGGAGCTGGCACCAAGCTACCTCACAATGTAATGGGTTTAATTGGCGTAGCAAATGGCATCGATGGAGACTTGCGCCCAGGGCTACCTTCTCAAATGATTGAGGTGCATGACCCCATTCGTTTAATGATTATTGTTGAACATTATCCAGAAGTGGTGCTTGATGTGATTAAACAATCACCTGCTACTTATGAGTGGTTTGAAAATGAATGGGTACACCTTGTTGCTATAGACCCAAGCAATAAAAAACAATTTGTGTTTAGCAATGGTGCATTTAGTGCTTATAAAACCTTAAGTGAAGAGGTGAAAGAGGCCGATGACTTTATTTCTTTAATAGAGTCATCATCTGAAAATATTCCAGTAACCCTAATCAAAAAATAGCACATGGAACAATTCATTCAGTTTTTCATTTTCATCCCATTGGCAGGTTTTTTTGTTAGTCTATTTATCCCTGAGCAACGGGAAAGGTTAATTTCCAATACGGTGTTTGGCATTATAGCCATTAACCTTTTGTTATTACTTGGGTTTATCTTTTATTGGATGTTGCATGGGCATATACCGCTCAACCTAAGCGAACTGGTACTTTACGAATCAACTGGTTATGTTTTTGCCATTGATTTTTATTTTGACAAAATAAGCATTGTGTATTTGCTAGTAGGGTCTCTGCTTACCTTAATGGTAACTATTTATAGCCGCTATTACCTTCATCGTGAAACAGGCTACAAACGTTTTTTCAACACCATTCTTTTCTTTTTTACAGGTTACAGCATAACCGTGCTTGCAGGTAATTTTGAAACGTTATTCATGGGCTGGGAGTGTCTCGGAATTTCGTCCTTTTTGCTGATTGCATTTTACCGCCACCGCTATTTACCCATAAAAAATGGCATGAAAGTGTTTAGCATCTACCGCATTGGTGATATTGGCATTTTACTGGCCATGTGGATGAGTCATCACTTGTGGCATGAGAACATCACTTTTATGAAGCTGAATAATTATGAGTTAGTTCATCAGCACATAGAACAACACAGTTTGGTTGGGGTGTTTATTTCCATAATGATTTTGGTAGCAGCAGCAGCAAAGTCTGCCCAACTGCCTTTTTCATCCTGGTTGCCGCGTGCCATGGAAGGCCCTACCCCGTCTAGTGCCATTTTTTATGGTTCTTTATCAGTACATATTGGTGCGTTTTTGCTTATGCGTACTTATAATTTTTGGGAGCATCAATATTCCGTGCGTATTTTTATTGCATTATTGGGGTTGAGTACAGCTATTGTTACTACTTTAATTGCCCGTGTACAATCATCTGTAAAAAGCCAAATTGCTTATGCTTCGGCAGGGCAAATAGGTTTGATATTTATTGAAGTGGCTTTAGGTCTTGAAAACCTGGCATTAATTCATTTTGCAGGCAATGCCTTTTTGCGCACTTACCAACTATTGGTTTCGCCTTCTTTGGTAAGTTACCTCATACGCGAGCAGTTTTATCATTTTACACCACGGGTGTTAAAACCGCAACACCCGTTTATTAAAAAGATAAGCTATTCACTGTACACCCTAAGTGTAAAAGAGTTTAATTTAGATTGGTTCATGTATCGTTATGTGTGGGGACTGCTTAAGACCATTGGTAAAAAGGTGAGCATTCTTAAAGCCAAACAGACTATTGCTGTTTATGTGTCTATACTTATTATGGGCAGTTATTTGTTGTACCACCAAAACTTTATCCCTGAAGCACTTCAGCATTACACCTCTACTTTGTTAGGTTTACTTGGTTTATTACTGGTGTTACGCTCGTTTGTGGAGCGCAGGAATGCCTTTTTGGCTTGGACACTTATTATCATGAACCATTGTTTTATTGTACTTGCTATTGCCTTTAATGAAAAGTACAACCTGGCACATTCCATTATCTACCTCAGTGGTGTTTTTGCCTCAGGAGCTATTGGCTATTGGTGTTTAAGGCTAGTAAAAAAACGCGAATCGCATTTTGATTTAAACCGCTTTTATGGCTACGCAGAAAAATATAAAACCATTGCGTTTGTTTCTTTATTGGCTTGCCTTGCTCTTGCTGGTTTTCCCATTACGCCAACATTTATAGGCGAGGATTTGATTTTTAGCCACATCCACCAAAACCAGCCTTTATTGGCGCTTTTTGTATCAGCCAGTTTAATTATTGACGGTATTACATTAATTAGAATTTATGCCCGTGTGTTTCTTGGCCCTTATGCCAACACTGGACAAGCTACTCCTTATCGCTCAGCATAAGGAACTAATAAATAAAAAAATTAAATTTACATTTATGCAATTGAAAAATATCCCTGCTGATGGATTAGCAGGACTTAAACAATATTGGAAATCAGATGCACTATCTGGCTTTATCGTTTCATTACTTGCATTGCCGCTTAGCTTAGGCATTGCCGCAGCAAGTGATTTTCCCAATCCGATGTATGGCATTTTAACAGCCATTATTGGTGGATTGGTGGTTAGTATTTTTGCGGGGTCAGTACTAACCATTAAAGGCCCAGCGGCTGGTTTAATTGTTATTGTAGCTGGTTCAGTAGCCGCCTTTGGCGGAGGTACAATCGGTTGGCAAATGACCCTAGGAGCCATTGTGGTAGCCGCCATCATCCAAATTTTATTTGGGGTATTTAAACTGGGTAAACTGTCTAACTTTTTTCCGCTGGCTGCTGTGCATGGCATGTTAGCAGCCATTGGTATTATCATTATATCAAAACAGGTACACCTTTTATTAGGTGTAAATCCAGTAAACGAAGCTGGCAAACCGCTGGTTGAGCCCGTTGAGCTTTTTAAAGCAATACCTAAAACGTTTGCCAATATACCAAACAATATACCCATAGTGATAACAGGAATTGTTTGCTTGTTATTGGTTTTGGGATTACCGTTGATAAAATCGGCTCTACTAAAAAAGATACCCGTACCTATGATTGTGTTGCTGGTAGCAATACCATTGGGTATGTATTTGCACCTTGGCGATGTAAAAGGTGCGCTGGTAAAGTTTGATAAACCTTTTTTAGACCTGATTGAATGGAATGTGAGCTTCGCTGGTATTGCTCAAACAGGAACTTTTATTACCTACGTTATTTTATTTTCCCTTATTGGTTCTCTTGAATCCTTGTTAACAGCTAAAGCCATTGATTTGTTAGATCCTTTTTCGCGTAAATCTAATTTTGATAAGGACTTAATTGCCGTTGGTAGTGGCAATGTGTTATCAGGCATATTGGGAGGATTACCCATGATTTCAGAAGTTGCCCGTAGTTCGGCCAATGTAAACAATGGTGCAAAAACCCGTTGGGCTAATTTTTTCCATGGTTTGTTTCTATTGCTGTTTATGTTATTGCTTACGCCAGTTATTCAACTCATCCCAAAAACAGCTTTGGCTGCTATGCTTATTGGTGTGGGGGTTAAACTAGCACACCCAAGGGAGTTTAAACATGCCTTGCACATTGGTAAAGAGCAACTGCTTATTTTTGTGGTTACCATTTTAATGACTTTATTTACGGACCTCCTTATTGGAATTGGTTCAGGGATATTGGTTAAATTTATTATTCACATTGCCAACGGTGCTTCCATTAAAAGCTTGTTTAAAATTTCTATAAAAATTATTCAAAATGGGTCAGAGTACGTGCTTAATGTTGAAAATGCCGCGATTTTTAGCAACTACATTGGACTTAAAAAGCAGATTGACCGTTTGCCACGGAAACAGCAGGTAACTATTGATTTTACTGATGTAAAGCTGGTTGACCATACGGTAATGGAATCACTGCATGAACTCCAAAAAAACTATATTGCAGAAGGAGGTACATTTGAAATTATTGGACTAGAAAGTCATAAAGCACTTTCAAAACATCCTTTTGCCACCCGCAAAAGTTTAAATACACATTAACTATTTTTATACATGATGCATGTAAATATAAAAAATAGTCAATCATCGCTTGGGAATGATTCACTAAAACTGTTATTCATTGGCATTTTGCTTTTGGCAAATGGCTATCTTAAAGCACAGCAACCGCGCTTAAACGACCATAATAATATTGGTTGGTACACCACTATTGGCACAATAAAATTTGCGCCAAAATGGAGCGCGCATTTAGAATACCAATGGCGCAGAAATGAGTTTGGTAAAACTTGGCAACAAAGTTTATTGCGGACAGGAATTAACTATCACTTCAATGACAATGCAGTGGCTCGTATTGGGTACGGCTGGATTGAAACTTACCCGTATGGAGACCACCCCATTAACTCTTTTGGCAAACAGTTTACAGAACACCGCATTTATCAGGTGATAACCACCAGCCAAAAAATTGGCCGCTTTGATTTAAGCAACCGATATATGCTGGAACAGCGTTGGCTTGCTACCTATAATGTGGCCACATCAACAGAGCCAGATAAATGGACTTATGTAAACCGATTACGCTATATGGGACGTGTGCAAACGGCCTTAAAGGGGAAAACCATTGGCGATAAAACGCCTTACGCAGCATTGTATGACGAGGTATTTATTGGGTTTGGAGAAAAAGTGGGCCAAAATGTGTTCGATCAAAATCGACTCGGTATTTTATTAGGTTGGAAGTTTAATAAAACTTTCAGGATAGAAGGCGGTTATTTTAACCAGATTGTGCAATTAGGCAGAAGGGTAAACAACCAAAATGTGTTTCAACACAATCAAGGATTTATTATTAATACCTACTGGAACATTGATGTAGCAAAATCGAAAAAGGCAAACTAACTACTGGCATAATCTCTTTTTAGCAAGGCGTAAAGAGCAGAATCTTCATGTTTATTATTGATATAGTAATGCTCTTTTAATACACCCTCATAACTAAAATGATGTCCAGTAAGTAATTTTATGGATGCAAGGTTATCAAGTGCCACCAATGCCTCTATTCGGTTTAACTGCATGGTTTCAAAACCATATTGTATAATTCGGCTCAATGCTTCTTTCATATAGCCAAGCTGTTTATGCTCTTCCAGGTAAATGCCGTATCCTAGTTCTGCCCGATGATGATGTATATACCAAGTATGAAAGCCGCATGCTCCAATTACTTGGTTTGTGTTCTTAAGAATCAGGTAAAAGTTTAAAAAACTGCGATTGAACGTTACTGTACCTTTTCGGTAACGTTCTTTCTCTTTTTCCAAATGCTCAAGATTGGTGTATCCAAAAAAATCCATTAATGCTTCATCAGTATATGAAGCAAGCACCTCCGAATACAATTCGGCATTAACTATACGAAGTATTAATCTCTCTGTATGTAAAAATGAAACCTCCATTACAGCCAACTAAACAGCAACCGTAATATTCCTTCTCTCCCCTATTTGTTGCCTCCACATCGCATAATACAAGCCCTTTTCAGCCAATAAATCTTCATGCTTTCCTGTTTCAATAATCACTCCTTTTTCCAATACATAAATTCTATCTGCATGCATAATAGTAGATAAGCGATGTGCAACCAACACTGTAATGTTTTCCTTTTTATTGGATATGGTTTTAATCGTATTCGAAATGGCCTCTTCTGTTAATGAATCTAACGCAGAAGTGGCTTCATCAAACACCATTAACCTTGGGTTACGAATAAGGGCGCGGGCTATTGACAAGCGTTGTTTCTCTCCACCACTTAATTTCATCCCTCCTTCACCAATCACGGTATCAATCCCATTTTCGCTTCTGGCAATTAAACTGTCGCACGAAGCTTGTGATAACGCATTGTTGATTTCTGCGTCTGTGGCTTTAGGCTTTACAAATAGCAGGTTCTCTTTAATGGTTCCTGAAAACAATTGGGTATCCTGAGTAACAAAACCCAGTTGTTGTTGCAATTCATCCTTATCAATAGATGCTGAATCAATGTTGTTGTATAAAATATTTCCTGCCTTTGGCAAGTACAACCCAACAAGTAGTTTTACCAAGGTACTTTTACCGCTTCCACTAGGCCCTACAAAAGCAATGGTTTCCCCCTTATTCACTTCAAAATTAATCTCACTTACCGCATCGTAATTGGCAGATTTATGCCGAAACACCACTTCCTTGAAGTTTAACCTTTCAATGGCATTTAACCGAATAGGATTTTGTGGTTTTACTTCCAAAGGAATGTTCATCATCACTTCAAAATTGTTTAAAGAGGCCTCCGCTTCGCGATAACTGATGATGACATTGCCCAATTCCTGCAAAGGACCGAAGATAAAAAACGAATAAAACTGTAAGGTGATGATTTGCCCCACACTCAACTGCCCTTCAAAAATTAAATACAATAAAATAAACAGGATGCTCTGTCTTAATAAGTTTACCAAAGTACCTTGCACAAACGAAATGCTTCTGATGCTTCGCACTTTTTTAAGTTCAAGCTGCAATATTTTTTTGGTGGCAATGTTTAACCGATGTGTTTCTTGATTGGTTAATCCCAAACTTTTTACCAACTCGATATTGCGTAAACTTTCTGTGGTACTTCCTGCTAAAACACGTGTTTCACGTACAATATTGGTTTGTACTATTTTAACCTTTTTTGATAAGTAATTGGTGATAACACCCAATGCAACAGCAGCAATGATGTAAACAGCGATTAATACTCCATGCACATTAATGGCGTATACCATTACAAATACAATACCTACTAAAGAAGCAAACAGGATATTAATAAAATTGGAGATAAATCTTTCTGTATCCGTTCTTACTTTTTGCAACACGTTTAACGTTTCGCCACTGCGTTGGTCTTCAAACTCATTAAATGGCACTTGCAAAGTGTGTCTTAATCCATCTGTATAAATATCGGCACCAAGCTTCTGTATAATCAGGTTAATAAAATAATCCTGAAAAGCTTTGGCAATGCGGCTTACCATGGCCACTCCTATTGCTGCACCAATCAATAATCCTGCCCCTGCAATAAAGTCTTTGCGTGCATAATCACCAGGATGTTGGGCATAACGATCAATGATTCTTCCGTAAATCATTGGGTCTAATAAAGAAAAAACCTGGTTAATAGCAGCCAATATCATTGACAAAAAAACCAGTTTTTTATATCGCTTAAGGTAGGCAAGTAAAATTTTCATTTTTTAATAAATAAGGGTGCAATGTTACCATTTATTTAGGTAATACCTGATTGAAACGGGTTAAAACACCCATAAAAATAGGTAAACCTAGAAAGTGCCATCTAAACCAGATTGGATAAATGGCGCAGCTAGTTTTGGTGGCGCAACGGTACAATAGGCTGCTGTAAGTACTTCTGTTAGCATTTCTTTACTAACCAGTTTGAGGTTAACCAACGTCCAGCCTTGTTTCCCCCACTTGTTTGGTACGGGATAAATCAACTCCTTATCCATCAAACAAAATAAGGATTGTTCTTCGGGAGTAAGCCGAACACAACAGCGACTTTCTTTGGCATTGTGGGTTACAAATATTTTCTTTTTTACCTTATATGCCTTGTGCTCAAAATGCGGTGTCTCCTCTGTTTCAGGAAATGCCATTGCATATTTTTTAAAAGCCGTATTAGAAATCATGGTATTACAAACTTAAACGTTCATTGCCTTTAATTAACGTGTACACCGCCATGTCCATAAATTTGCCATTAAAATAAATTCTATCTCTGTAATGGGCTTCTTTTACAAAACCAATTTGCTCCATTAAATAAATGGCACCCCTGTTATCAGGCGATACTTTGGCCTCAATGCTATGCAAATTCATTTCTTCTAAGCCAAACTTAATAATGGCCATTACGGCTTCAATGGCAATATGTTTACCCCAATATTCGGTAGCCATTTCACCTCCAATTTCAGCACGTAAGTTGTATGTATCAATCATGTTAAAGCCGCAAGTTCCAATAATGGCATTATTCTCCCGTAGTATGCCAGCCCAGCCAATGGCCTGTTTGTTTTTGTAAGCTGCAACAGTTCTCTCTGCCAAACTTAAAGCGTCTTCTTCCTTCTGCATTTGTGGCCGGGCTATAAACTGATTTACCCTGCCATTGGAGCGCATATCGTAAATGCGTTTTGCATCTTCTGGTCTAATTTCACGTAAGGTTAACCGATTGGTTTTGAGTACGGGAAATACATCAAATACACGCTCATTAAACGTTTTCATATTCACTACTGTTTAGGTATAAAAGGGCGCGTAATAATGCGAATAGCTCTTTGGTAGCTTATGTAATTCCAAACCCAATTGAACAGCACTACGATTCTATTCCTAAATCCAACCAACAACATCAGGTGCAAAAACATCCAACCCAACCAAGCCACATAACCTTGCATTTTTACTCCAAAAATTTCAAACACAGCCTTGTGCCTGCCAATGGTAGCCATGCTGCCAAGATTTAAATAGGTGTAAGGTTTTAATGGTTGTTTGTGGATGAGTTTTAAGAGATTTTTCCCAAGTAAAACACCCTGTTGCTGGGCAACCGTTGCCACCATGGGATGTCCATTTGGGTAAGCTTTATCCGTAGTCATGTAAGCAATATCCCCAATGGCAAATACTCCGTTTATTCCTTCAATTTGATTGAACGCATTTACCTGATAACGATTGCCCCTTACTATGCTGGTATCTGGAATGCCTTCTACTGTTTTACCTTTAACACCAGCACTCCAAATGATGGTGTCAGTCTTAATAACCTGCCCATTGCTTAGAGACAAGTCGCCTGATGTTGGGTCATAACTTTGTACGGCTGTGTTTACTTGTACCTGTACCCCCAATTGCTCCAAAAATTGTTTGGCCTTAATGGATGATACTTCACTCATAGCCGCCAAGATGCGAGGCGATGCCTCTATGAGGTGTACTTGCATTTTTGAAGCATCAAGTTCTTTGTAATCCGCAGGTAACACATTCTTTTTCATCTCAGCCAAGGCTCCAGCTGTTTCAACACCCGTTGGGCCTCCACCAACCACTACAAAATGAAGGGTTCGTTCGGGTTGTTTTGTTTCATTTTGATTCAAGGCCTTTTCAAACTCTTGTAAAATATCGCTGCGCAAATCCAGTGCATCTGGAATTGACTTTAACTGCATGCTGTATTTTTCCAAAGAGGTGTTACCAAAAAAATTGGTTTGCGCACCAGTGGCTAAACACAAATAATCATACGTAAAATTTCCAATATTGGTTATTACTTCTTGTGTATCTGTGTTCACACGCAACACCTCAGCCATCCTAAATGCAACATTGGGCATGGGTGCTATAATTTTGCGCAATGGGTATGCAATGGCATCAGGACCCAAACCACCGGATGCAACCTGATACATTAAGGGTTGAAAATTGAAGAAATTGTTCTTATCTAAAACAGTAACTTTAATGGGTTTATTTCGGAGTTGTTTAATTAACTCTAAACCTGCAAATCCTCCTCCAACTATAATCAAATGGGGGGCTTTCATGTTATGGTAATCGGCTTTCATAGGGGTAAGCGCGTAATATTAAATTGCATTGCAAAGTTTGCGCAATTATTATCACCAAAACAACAAATAAAACATGATTTATTCCCAATATTTAAGGTATGCTTTACTTAGCTCTACATAACTGTCCGCGTTGCGTATTACCTTCTCTATTTGTTCATCCGAAAGCTGTTTAACTACCTTGCCAGGGGCTCCCATTACCACACTATAGTCAGGTATAACTGTTCCTTCTGTAACCAAGGCATGTGCGCCAATAATGCAATAATTACCAATTTTTGCCCCATTTAACACCGTAGCTTGCATGCCAACCAATACATGATTACCCAAAGTTGCCCCATGTACAATAGCACCATGACCTATAATACAATCATGTCCGATGGTAGTTGGAAAGCCAGGATCAACATGTACCACCGCGTTTTCCTGAATATTGGTTCGATTACCCACAACAATGGTATCTCCATCTCCACGCATCACTGCACCGAACCAAACAGAACATTCATCACCCAATGTAACTTGCCCAAAAACCCTTGCAGTATCTGCAATCCAAACCTCTGTTCCTTTTGTTATAGGTGTTTGTAAAATCTGTTGTATGTTTCTCATGGTAGTGCAAAATAAGGATAGTTAGGCACAGACACAAAGATGCATTTGGTAAATAAAGGATAATGTGCAGATTTGCGGTAGCTTTAACTCATGAAAACCATCCTTATCAAAAACATCAAAACCCTGTATGGGATAATTGATGATGCATCTGTTGCCAAAAAAAGTGGCAAAGAAATGGCTGAATTAAACCATTTGCACAACGCTTTTTTACTCCTTTCTAACGGCCGCATCGCTGATTACGGTTCTATGTTGGATAGTAAAACACTGCCACAACAAGCCGATGAAATAATTGATGCGGAAGGAAAGATGGTTTTGCCAGCTTTTATTGACTCACATACGCATATTGTTTATGCAAAAAGCCGTGAAGAAGAGTTTGTGATGCGCATTAAGGGTAAAAGTTATGAGGAAATAGCTGAGGCTGGTGGTGGAATTTTAAACTCTGCCCGAAAATTACAGGCAATGAGTGAGGATGAACTTTTTGAATCAGCTAAGGAGCGGCTTTTTGAAGTGATTGCATCAGGTACAGGTGCCATTGAAATAAAAAGCGGATATGGATTGACCGTAGAAGATGAATTAAAAATGTTGCGGGTTATTAAACGCCTTAAAGCCATATCGCCCATTACTATAAAAGCCACCTTTTTGGGAGCGCATGCCATTCCTGCTGAATACAAAAACAACCGCAATGGCTACATTCGTTTAATTATTGATGAGATGCTGCCAAAGGTTGCAGCTGAACAATTGGCCGAATACTGTGATGTGTTTTGCGACCAAGGATTTTTTACCGTAGAAGAAACCTCTGCAATCCTTGCTGCTGCTTCAGAATTTGGCTTAAAGGCCAAAATACACGGCAATGAGTTGGGCTATACAGGAGGCGTTCAGGTGGCTGTTAAACACCAGGCACTTAGTGTTGACCATTTGGAATATACTGGTGAAGAAGAAATCAACTGTTTGTTAAATAGCAATACCATGCCTGTTGGATTGCCCAACTGCTCTTTCTTTTTAGGCATACCTTATGCGCCTGGACGTAAAATCATTGATGCCGGATTGCCTTTTTGTTTGGCAAGTGATTATAATCCAGGATCTTCGCCTAATGGAAGAATGAGTTTTGTGATAGCACTAGCTTGTACACGTATGAAATTAACCCCTGAGGAAGCTTTTAATGCAGCAACAATTAATGGGGCCTATTCTATAGAACTGAGCGAAACACATGGTAGCATTACAAAAGGGAAACTGGCCAATATTATTATTACTAAACCTATTCCTTCGCTAGCCTTTATTCCATATCATTTTGGTGAAGATGTAATTGAACGGGTTATTGTAAACAAATAAAAGCTACTCTACCCAATCAACAATAAAAACATTGGTATCCCGTGTATCGCCATTGTTGCGATTGGACGAGAACGCCAGTTTTTTGCCATCAGGAGAGAACATGGGGAAGGCGTTAAACTTGCTTTCGTAAGTAATTTGTTCAAGTCCTGAGCCATCCTCATTAATCATAAACAACTGAAAATCGTATCCTTTTTCGCTATGATGATTTGATGAGAAGATGATTTTTTTTCCACTGGGGTGGTAAAAAGGCGCCCAATTGGCTTTACCCAGCTTTGTTACTTGTTTGAGGTTACTGCCATCAACGTTCATGGTAAAAATTTCCATGGCTGTTGGCGCAACCAATCCTTTTGCCAAAAGCGCTTTGTATTCCATCGTATCAGCACCTTGCGGCCTGCTTGCCCTAAATACAATTTTACTGCCATCGGGCGAAAAAAATGCCCCACCATCATAGCCCAATGTATTGGTAAGCCGCTTTACATTTTTTCCGTTAATATCCATGATGTATAAATCCAAATCGCCATCACGCATGCTGGTAAACAATATCTTATCCCCTTTGGGCGAAACAACCGCTTCTGCGTCATATCCAGGAGACTCAGTAAGTTGTTTAATCGATTTCCCTTTTTCATCGCTAATAAACAAATCAAACGAGGGATAAATGGCCCACAAGTACTTTTCTCCCTTTGAGGGTTCAGCAGGACAGTTGTCTCCGTCTTTTAACGTTGATGCATACAACACCCGTTTATTGTCGGGCATATAAAAACTACAGGTAGTTCTTCCTTTACCGTTGCTCACCATAAGTGGCTGGTAAATTTTATTGTCTGCTGCCTCTTCAATATCCATCCAAAAAATCTGGTCGCATTGCAAACCCCATGCAGGATTATTGCTTTGGAATGACAGTTTTTTCCCATCAAAACTAAAATACGCCTCTGCATTGTCTCCACCAAAAGTAAGTTGCCTTAGGTTCGTAAAATGCACTTCCTTGTCTGACAAAGCGGTATGCCCCGATTCCTCAGTAGACTCCTCTGGATTGCGAGGTAAACCAACGATGGTTGCCTCCTGTGAAAAACCGGAATAAAAAGCGCAGCACAGTAAACTAAATGCAATCAATTTCATGGAAGCAAATACGCAATAAAAGGCTAACTTTTATCCCCAAAATAATTATGATTTTGTGAATTAAATTTTAAGATACGATTTTAAGTCCTTTACATACTTTTCAAAGGCTTCGCGCCCCTTTGTTGTTATTTTACAAACAGTTAAGGGATAGTTATCTTTAAATGATTTATTCACTTCGATATAGCCCGCCTTTTTAAGCTTTTCTACCTGCACACTTAAATTTCCGGCTGTTGCTTTGGTTTTATCTTTAATGTAAGTAAACTCCGCTTCTGCCACACTCATGAGCAAGCTCATCACGGCTAACCGCAATTGGGAATGGAGAAGAGGATCTAAGTCTTTATACATGCTGATGAAACCTTCTGTTTAGCAAATGACCAGGAATAACAAACCCGCTCAATACAGCCAATGCTAGTAGTAACAATTGCCAGTCGTAAGCTACAAAAAAAGCAACAATTGCCAAAATCCAATTCGAATACGCTCCGTACATTAGTGGCTTATAACGAAGTATTCCACCGAAAATAAATATCCCAAAGGCATAAACTACCATTAAGGTTGGATAAAATGAACGCCAGTTATGATCGCTCATTGGCATGATTAAACAAATGATAAAAAGGCTAATACCAAACGCAATACTTAGGTACCTAAGCGATTCGTCAACATACGTTTTTACCCGTTGCTTTTTAATCTGCTTACGCCCTGCAATAAACGACACCAGGCCTCCTAAAGGCATTAGTATTCCCCAAATTGATGCATGACCGCCATAACTAAACAGGGTTAGTAGCACATAATCTGTTATCGCTGAAATAAATACCAACCAACCCCATAAAATAAAATAGAACCCATTGTCTTTCACATCTTGTTTTGTGCTATTAATCATTTCCTCAATTAATAGCAATGCTTCTTTTTCTTTCATTGTAAATAAAATTATTGAATGATTAATTTATTACGAATTAGCTGCTCTCCTTGAATAACCTCCACCACATAGACCCCAGCTTTCCAGCCTTCAGTTGAAAAGGTTAATCTCGCATCTTGGCTTGATGCTAGATATACTTTTTTACCGTTCAAATCATAAACAGTAACTTCAATTTGAGGCTCGCTTAAAGCAATTGTAACAAGCCCATTTGATGGATTGGGATACATCTTAAACAATTCATTATTCGTTGATGCGTTATTTAAACCAACCGGAAAATTCAACCTAAACTCATCAATAAAAAGTTGGCTGCCAATCATAGGGTTGAACCCATCGTAACTGGTACTAAAAAACACAACAATGCTATCTGGTTGTGTTGCGCTTGAGTAGACAATATTCACTACTCTTTTTACATATGATTTTATAGAATCACCCACACTAAATTCACCAAGTCCAATGGTATCTCTCTTTTGTGTAGCAGTATTCCACTTGCTTAACATCACATAACCAACTGCACTATCCCCAATTGCTGGCAAGTATTTATAATAAAACTCAAACGAACTCGGACGATTGGCAAAGGGAGTACCTAAATTTGATAAATCAGGTTCACCCTGTTCATCAAACAGGCTGCCCGAAGATAGCACTCCGGGTATATCTTGGAAGTTGTTTTGTTGAGATGTAAGGAGTGCTGCCTGTGTTCCTGCATAAGCTTCAAAAGTGGAAACTGTTGACTCCTTATAGCCAGCCCCAGTTATAGTAGAGAGTGAGTTTAAGCTGTACCAATGTTCTGGCTCATTGTACCCTAAGGCATTGGTCCACATTTCAAAACCACCATTATTAAATAATGTTTGCGCATAAACGCCAGTAAACGTACTAAAAAATACGCTTGTAAAGATGAGTATTGTTTTCATATTCATAAATTTTATACAAACATAAACTAGTTTATAGTATAAACTAAAAAAAATTTATAAAAGCCCATATTTCAGGGCTTTAAATTTATTTTATTATCTCCAATAGCTCCGCTTGCTGCTCTGCGGTCTTGTTTTTTGCGTACCACGTATGCAAGTTCGTTTTCATCTGTTCATAAGTGCCATGTGGATGTTTCTTAAATTCATTAACCAATTCTTGAGCACTTTTAGGTCTTGGACCCCACTTCCATTTTTCCTTTCCCTCTTCAATTGCAATTACAATTGGAATTGCCCTTCCACCATTGGTTAAATATTGGTCAACAAGAGCAACGTTTTCGTCTCTGAGTACAAACCTAACTTTAATTAATGGATTGAGATTGGCCATTACCGCAAAAAGCGGCAAGTTTTGCGCGGCATCTCCACACCAGGCCTCCGTTATGCAGAGCCAAGTTTGTGGAGTTTGAATTGCTTTAACCAAATGTTGCAAATCCTCTCCAATAACGATTGTCTTATTTAATCGTTCCATTCGTTGTAGGTTTAATTGCGTGTATTCAACAAAACTAATATCCTGATTGGGGCCTGTTGTTTTGCCTTCACTCAATAAATCTTTAATTAATGAAAGATACACCTCGTAAGACATTCCTTTCATTACATATTGTTCCAATTCTACTCCTTTGCTTGCCATAATTATTTTATTCTAAATACCCAATTATATCAAATTTATCAAATACAGTTGCACTATGCGGGGCATCTTTCAACTCATCTGTTAAGTCCTGCCCAGCCCAATGCTCATAATGTTTTCCGTTACGCCAAAGCCTGCTTTTAGTTACATTATAAATGATTCCCTTATAAGCAACCCACACCTCCTCTTTATCCTGCCCATTTCTTAAAGCCAATTGTCCTTTTGTATAAAATGGCATGTTATTATCCATCTTACCCATTTACAAGGTTAGCCCTTACCAGGTACTCTGCTATTTGAATGGCATTGGTAGCTGCGCCTTTCCTCAGATTATCTGATACAATCCACATGTTTAATGTGTTCGCTTGGCTATCATCACGTCTAATTCTGCCTACAAAAACCTCATCACTATTCTGGGCATCGGTTAAAGGCATTGGATAGACGTTGTTCAAAATATCATCTTTTACCACAACGCCATCTGTTTTCCTAAGCAACTCTTTTACTTCTTCCACATCAAAATCGCGTCCAAACTCAACATTTACACTTTCACTATGTCCACCCATCACAGGTATCCGAACGCAAGTTGCTGTAACCTGTATATTGTTGTCACGCATTATTTTTTTGGTTTCGTTCACCATCTTCATCTCCTCTTTGGTGTACCCATTGTCCATAAATACATCAATCTGAGGAATGCAGTTTTTATCAATAACGTATTGATAGGCCATTTCACCTTGAATGCCATTGCGCTCATTCTCCATTTGCTGTACAGCCTTTACACCAGTTCCTGTTACACTTTGGTAGGTTGATACGACAACCCTTTTTACTTGATACTGGTGATGAAGAGCATTTAACACGAGCACCATTTGAATGGTTGAGCAGTTGGGATTTGCAATAATCTTATCAGCGCTTGTAATCACATCAGCGTTGATTTCCGGCACCACTAACTTCTTATCGGGATGCATACGCCATGCTGAAGAATTGTCAATCACAAATGTGCCCGTATCTGCAAAAGCTTCTGCATATGCCAATGAAGTATTTCCTCCTGCTGAGAACAAGGCAATATGTGGTTTCTTATCAATGGCCTGCTGCATCGTATGAACCTGGTATGATACCCCTTTAAACAAAATACTCTTTCCTATTGATCTTTCGGAAGCTACAGGTATGAGTTCTGTAACTGGGAAATTTCTTTCGGCAAGCACTTTAAGCATAACGGTTCCTACCAAGCCGGTAGCACCAACAACAGCGACCTTCATTTAATTTGATTTGATTAAGGTTCAAAATTAGAAAATTATCATTGATTAAATACCAAAACTCTAAAGATGCGCATAAAAAAAGGCAGCACTGAATTGGTGCTGCCTTTTTTGTGTGATGACCTAAGTGCTACTCTTTTCGCAATAGGGTTATACTTCCATTTACGTCCGCCTTTTCTCCATTGCGTAACTCATACTTAAATACATAGTAGTAGGTGCCTTCTGGGCAATCGTTTCCATCATTTTTGTTCTTTCCATTCCAATCCTGCTTAGAGTCATTGCTCTCAAACACCTTAGTACCCCAGCGATTATAAATAACCAAATCATATTGCGTTTCACCCTCGATGTCAATATCAAACACATCATTCTTTCCATCATCATTTGGGGTAAAGACATTGTAAATTTTTAGTCTCACAACAAATCTATACGAAATGGTATCACAATATTCATCTTCGCAAATCGGTTTAGCAGGGTCAAGTGTATATGCTTTCACACAAACAATTACATCACCAGTATCCTTACCAAAGTCATAGCTCCAATCCCTATCCGCTTCCACCTTATCAACTGGTCCAGCTTTTATGATGCTTTTGTCTTTTGCATCATAAGCGGTCCAAGTATAATCACCCGCACTAAAAGAAGTGTTCACTAACTTAAAGAACGATTGACCACCTAGTGAATCTGGAGTAGTCCAGCCTGCTGTAGGCTCTACAACTTCAATTTTTGTTGTGTCATACAACTTGCAATTTGGCAATCCAGGTTTAATTTGAGTTGGTTCAAGAAGTATCAAATAGGTGCCAGGAGAATCAATAGTTGAAGAAAACCTTAGTTCATTGTTCCCTCGAATAGAAGACCCTATTTCAGTAGTTGTATCACCAGTATAGATAGAGTACTTGTATTGTGCATAACTACTGGTATCAGAAGTATTGATGATATCAAACGGCTGATCTACGCAAACCTTAGTGAAATTGGTACTTACATTTGCAGGATAAGACCGTTTTACCACAATTCTTATTGGGGCTTGATTTCCGTTTATCGTATCAGGATACCTTACAATAGCGCAACCCGTGTTTTGTGGTGGATCTTGATCATCTCCATCAGCAAAGATGTAGAATGTACCAGTATCAGGATAAGTAAACTCCAGCGTATCGAACTGTATGGTAGATTTAGACTGTAGATTTTGTTTATCTCCCCACTGCACCAATGTAGCTTTAGTAAGGCTATTGCCAGGAGTTGGTGGATCAGTATCCGCTAAGTTAACCACACGTACTTTAAACGGTGCACAACCAATGGTATCTCCCAATACTGCTATTTTTGGTCTAGGACCAGAAATGTAAACATCAGTGTAGGCAGTATCAAAACACCCTTGGTAAGTTTCTATTACCAATTTGGTTCTAAAATAACCATTTCTCCTGTAATTCCACTTCGCAGTATCAATATCCTGTCCATCAAACTGGGTAGTATCGGTTTTTTCACCAAACCACCAAAAAGTCCTTCTAATACTATCGGCCTGTTCAATGCCAGCTGTTACATTCATAAACGAAGTATCAAAGAATGTAACGATATCACCACAATTGTATAAGCCTGGTTTAGTTATTGGTTTAGAAACTGGTTCTGATACATATACAAGGCAATAAGTGGTGTCAAAACAGTAATTTCTATCTGAGCTTATTAACGTAACTCTATACTTGCCTGGACCTTTATAGGTATGGATTGGGCGTGCACCCATAGCTGAGTCTCCATCACCAAAATACCATTTTAGCTTCTCCACATAAGAGCCATCAGGCCATTGCTTATCAGGATTACCCTGATTTCTTCTCCAATAATCAGCGGTATCAATATGCATAGCATCCCATGGAGCATTAAGAGCGCCTTGAGGAGTACCATTCGGTCCCCACTGTTGGTTTGGATTAAGCTGCACATCACTAATTGAACAGTCTGGTCTCCAATACCTCACTGAATCATAAAAATGAACCGGCTCATTGATACAGAATATAGTATCAAACTGTAAGTCCTTGTTTCTCACCTTAACTGTATCAATTACACCACGCACCAATAGTTTATTATCAACCTCAATCTGCTGACAACCCTTCATGCTTTCTATCACATGAAATACCGGATCAGGCGTAGAGTTTGGCTGCTTGCAATCATCTTCCCAAGAGGTTGAACTATAACGATGCTTAACAGGTAAAAACATCAATGCCTGGTCTCTATATTCAGGTCTGTACCAATATTTCAGGGTATCCTTTCTGGCAATCCAGTATTGTTTACTACACTCATTAATTAAGAGTGAATCGTTGGTTAAATTAGGCCCGAGTATTTGTAATGAGCCATTTGGATTAGTAACCGGATCATAGAGTCTAAATGTGTAATTATCCCACCATAAGGTATCCACGTTTACACCTGGTAAACCGTTAGGGAAAGGAATAACACTTTCAATTACCTCCGGACCGGTTCCACAACGACCATAATAGAACGTATATCGAACCCTGCGGGCACCCTTTACAAAATAACCATCATCAACTCCTGGTGCGAATTCGAAGCTATCCACTGTGATGCGGTTGTCACCCCAATAAATGGCACTGTATTTTACACTATCCTGAGAGCTATCTTGGTATACAAAAGTAATCTCGTCATGATGGCAATATAGTTTGCAGGGTCCACTAGAAACAGCACCAGTAGCTGGATTAACCACAGGGTCAATGAAAAATTTACCATTCATTTCTTTAAAGAAGAAGAAATTATGGTACCATACCGTATCACTGATACACGTATTTGGAAAATTTCCAGAACCCACCACTAAACCTACAGTTACATTACCTGTTGGGTCAGCTGGTGCCAATGCATTTCCTCCAAAAACAGTGTTAGGTCCGTAATGATACCAAGTACTTGTTCCACTAGGTGATTGCCAAAATTGCATTGGATTGCTCCAATCAGAAACATTACTAAATGGCGGACGTTGAATACCTCCTGCCGTTGTACCTCCTTGCCAATCAATAAATCCATCCAATACGCAAGGGGTGTTATCCAGGCGATCGGCAAGTGAATCATGATTTAATAGAATAAATGTTTGTCCGCAGTCAGGATTAATACCTGGGAAAGTACCCAAATTTCCTGCCCTATCTAAGTGAAAACGGATACCGTTACCTCCTGAATTAAATTTACCAGGACATTCTTTACCTCCTTTACCTAGACCTCTTGCGTCAGGCCTTGTTAATGCAAGTTGAACAGTAGCTTCGTGTTCACAGTCCAAGCTATCCAATACCAAAAAGTCGGTGGTTAATTGGGCATCACCTGCCATATGATTTTGCGTGTCCTTGTTATTCAGCCTCACCGTTAAACACCTTTGTATCTCTCTATCAAAAATATAACGGTATAAGGTTTTGTTGGCATCTTGACCAGGTAACAATTTATCAAACGAATAATTATAGAGTTTACCACTTTTAGGATTACGGTAGGTTAATCCTCCAGGTTGATTCTTAGGGTCAACAACATTCCCAAGTGGGAATATGGCATAATCGCCAACTTCCAATGAAAACGGATCAGGAGTACCTCTATTCATTGTAATACGGTTGAAAGGCTCAAGATCTTGAGGTTGGTTTTTAGAGTCAATGGTATCAATCCTTGGCCAAGGCTGAGGTAATCCGCTAAAAGGATCAGTCCAAATGCCTTGAGTTAAAGAAAATGCACCAGTTGTTGGATTCAAATACACTGGCTTACCCCAATATAAACTATCAAAAGGCATTACCCAGAACTTACGTGGATTAGCAGTTGGAAGTGTATCAGCCGGGTTTCTGGTATACCTTGTAAAGTCCCATGGCATAAAATCATGCCCGTACCTGTACCATTGGTAAATTACCTCCCAATCAGTATAACGATGCGCAGGAAGCGTATCCATTGAAAAATTACAATCTAAACGCCTGCCAGGATATTTTATACCATTCATGGTCCAGTATCCTGTACTGTTATTTAATTGTTGGAATGGAGGAGTTGCTTGGTATACCCAACCACCAGGCTGAGGCCAGCCACTATTAGGAACTAGGTAAGAGGTACACTTAGGCGCTATATCATCTCCAAAATCCCACAACCTAAATATGTGATTTGATTTGTAGTAAATTGAGGTATTGGGAAACTCTACCACCTGATTAATAATACATTGACTCTTTTGATTAGGATCTATCGTAATCATTGCCTGTGGATTTTCTATTCGTGACCTTGGGCCCAAAATATCTACAGTGTCTGTCATCGTAGTATCACAAGGTGCCACAGTAATTCTCAAACTAACAATAAATTGCTTGGCTGTTGAGAAAACATGTTGAGGCCACCATTGCTGGTTGTTAAAATTTAACTGCTGTGTCGGAGGATCTCCGAAGTTCCATAAAAAATCTCCAGGGCCTGCAAAATCAACAGGCGTTTGCCTAAAAAACACCCTGGCACCCTGGTTGCCAAAACAAACAGAGTCTCTTCTTGGGAAAGTATCTATTTGATTGAGTAATGGAGTGATATCAAACTTAAAGTTAATATTTTCTGGAACCTTAGGTGAAGATGGTGTTAACCGAATACTATCAATACAACCAGTTGTGTCTTCAATAATTAATGCTGGGTAAAAAGATCCAGACTGGGTATACTCGCGGGTAATGGTGTCAAAATTTAAAGAGTCAATAGGTAACACCCAAGGGGCAGTGCGTGTTGTTTTGGTTCCGTCACCAAAGTCCCATGTATAACTTCTTAATCCCCCGAAATTAATCCCACTTGTTTTATTATCCAATAGCCAATACGATTTAAAACAACCGCGTACACCCAACACATCAAAGTCTGGATTTAAGTTATTTTTAATTGTTACTTCCTTATCACTCCCTGGAGCACTCACAATTTCTGACATACAACCAACACTGTCAATAACTCTCCAAGTAATTAAAAACTTATTGCTAAAGGTATAACTGTGATATGATTTTTGACCAAAAAATGGGTTATTAGTAGTCTCAAAGCCTGCATCTCCCCAAAGTTTTATTACTTGGATAATGCTATTGTCCGTTTTAATAGAACGGTCCTCAAACTCAATCTTGTTTCCTCTGAAACATTGTACACGAGAATTTGTAATTGCAAAATCAGCTATGGGTAAGCGATAAACAATGCCTGAAAAGGTTTGCGTTCCATAGGTACCGTTTGAGTATTTTGCCCTAGCTGTTATGGTGTAAGGCCCAGCAACTAGATACTTATACTGATTGTTGAAATACGTAGACGGCCCGGTTAGGGTTACATCAGTAATGCCATCCGAATTGTAATCCAGATAGAGCGAATCCACGTTAACACCAGTTGGTAAATTGTTGAACTCTACCGTTGTACTGGTGAAATCCCCAAAACAAATGCTTTTAGGGAATGTAGCTAGCGTCATTTGAGCCTTAACTGTGTTAAAACTAAGAAAGGCTGACAAAAGCAGCAAAATTAAAGGTAATGATTTTTTCATTTTTCCTGTTTGTTTTAGTCCTTTTTTCAAGCCCTCAAAGAAAATCACACTTTGAGGTTTGTGTTTTAAAGGATAATAATAATTGGCTAACATATGCTTTTAATTTAAATTTTACAACTTATTGTTTGAGGATTACTTTTGAGTTTAACACTTTGGCTTCTTTCATACCTAATACCTGATATCTAAATGCTAAAACGTAAACTCCTGGTTCGCAGGCCACACCAGTAAATTGGTGAATGCCGTCCCAATGTTTGTTCTTGTCTTTGCTTTCAAACACAACCTCGCCTTTAAGGTTAGTTATTTTTAGGTCATAAATGAAGTCCTGCTCTATTGTTATTACAAACTGATCATTCATTCCATCTCCATTTGGCGTAAATACATTTGGGACTTCTGGCTTGATGTAATTCTCTTCTTCTTTAATGGGTTGAGCACTTGTTTCTTTATCTGTATCTGAAACCTCTTTATGAGGTAATGTTGCAGACTTCGTATCAGCGGTGCTAGATTTAATAGACGGGTTTGGCTTAACTGGCTCATGCTCGTCTTTTATGGCCGGTTTGTTTTCGTTTTGCTCATGCGCTGTTGATTCTTGCTTTGCAACTTGTTGACTAGGCAATCCTTTTGATTCAATACCCCGATTGATTTTTATGACACTATTTTCAACAGGTTCATCAGCAGAGGAAGCGTTTTCCGTTTTTGCAGTGGCGTTATCATTTGCTGAAATAATGGGTTGTTGCTTTGCATCGCTACTGGTTGGTAATGGTGTTTCAACTTTAGTTAATTTTGTTTCTGTCACACTTTGCCTGCTTACCAATTGATACGCAACCACAGCTAAAGTAGCAATTGTGGTTGTTATTAGGATTGTTTTAAGGCCAAACCAAGCTGATTTCCCAACAAATGAGTTTGAAACAACATCTGCGTTGGTGTGTTGCACTTTAGCAGCGCTGTTTAATTTGCTATCCAAGTTTTGCCAAACATCAGCAGGAGCATCCGCTTGAAGGTTGGTTAACTCTTGTTTTAACAAATCATCTATATTTATTCTATTGCTCATTAATATGTTTATAATTCATTTTTTTACTTAACTCTTCTTGCAATATTACCCTTGCCCGGCTTAGTTGAGATTTTGAAGTGCCTTCGCTAATTCCCATCATTTCTGCAATCTCAGCATGGCCATAACCTTCTACAATAAATAGGTTTAATACCATTCGGTAACCTGGTGCCAATGTGTTCATCACTTCCAGTATTTCCTTCTGACTCATCCGTTCAACCGTATAGTCATGGTACTGATTTTCCGCTGCTGCCTCTGAATCACTGTGATACATATGCACTTTGTTTATTCGATAATATTCAAGTGCTGTATTCACAAAAATCCTTTTCATCCAACCTTCAAAAGAACCCGTATGTGCAAATTGGCCAATTTTGTTAAAAATTTTAATAAATCCCTCTTGCAAAATATCCTTGGCCTCCTCTCCATTACTGCAATACCTTAAACAAACCCCAAACATCACCCGCACATATTGCTCATACAACTTTTTCTGCGCCATCCGATCTCCCTCTGCACATTTCTTAATCAGTTCATACTCGCTGTTTTTGTTCACTTTTAGTCTAGGTTGTTTGTTAGATGGAAAGTGCATAACATAGGTTGCAAACCCATCATGTTTTTGTTAAAGTTTTCTTTAATCCGCAATTTTATTAATTATCCTGCTTAATTTAGCCCTAAGTTTAATTTCTCTAAACATACGCAATTTGCTCACTCAATCTGTAAAATATAGCATTTTATACGTTTTGGTATTTTATGGATTTTTAACACAAGCCCATGAAAAAGAGCCTATTGAGCCTAAAAATGGCTTTATTCAAAATATTGGACAATGGGAAAATGCATCAAAATACTTATTCCCTTTAAAAAATGGGCAGTTGTTTTTTGAACCTAATGCCATACAATACTTTTTTGAGGATGCCCGTCAGGTTGATGCATTTTTTAATCATGCACTGAACCCACATTTGATGAAACCCGCTACCATAAACAGACACGCAGTACGAATGGAATTTATGGGGGCAAATAAAAATCCAGAAATAACAGGAATAGCTCCGTTTAAGCATTACTTAAATTATTTTATTGGTAACAATCCCAAACAATGGAAAGGCCATGTTTCTGTATTTGAGGGATTGATTTATAAGGAATTATACCCAGGTATAAACCTGAAAATGCCCCCAAATGCTGCCAATAACAACTTAAAATATGAGTTTTATGTAGCCCCTGGAGTCGACCCTTCATGTATTAACCTAAAATACAGCGGATTAACATCAATGACTATGAATAAAGGACGATTGCTGTTTAAAACCTCCGTTAACTCATGGGTAGAAAACAAGCCATATGCCTACCAAGTTGTAAAAGGAGAAATCAAGCAAGTGCCTTGTAGTTTTGTGTTAACCGATAATGTGGTAAGCTTTAAACTGGGCAAATATGACCCAAACACAGAGCTTGTTATTGACCCCCTGCTGGTTTTTAGCACTTATAGTGGAAGTGG
This sequence comes from Chitinophaga pinensis, assembly GCA_943372215.1. Classification (GTDB taxonomy): domain Bacteria; phylum Bacteroidota; class Bacteroidia; order UKL13-3; family UKL13-3; genus UBA6183. Next base: position 141,208 of record CALRXU020000007.1, read on the forward strand.
TACGGATAACTTTGGGCATTCAGCCACTTATGACAATAGCGGCAACCTATATACGGTTGGCATTACAAGAAATCCTGGATTTAGCGGTTACCCTGTTACACAAGGTGCTTTCCAAACCATTTGGGCCGGAGGTACTTCCTCTTTTCCATGCGACATGAGCATTAGTAAGTACAACAATGACGGAAGTGCCTTACTTTATGCCACTTATCTTGGGGGAAATGGCAATGATTATCCCATAAGTGTGGTGGTTGATGATAAAGAGCAATTGGTTGTGCTAGGTGCAGCACTTTCTACCAATTACCCCACAACAGATAGCGCATTCGATAGGACGAGATCAGATACTTTTGACATGGTTATTACGCGGTTTAACGCCAATGGAAGCATGTTAATTGGGTCAACTTACATAGGAGGCTCGGGTATTGATGGCATAAATGCTGCGGACAGTTTACGCATGAATTATGCTGATGAATTCCGTGGGGAAATTCAGGTAAGTCCAACAGGCGATGTTATTGTCGTGTCTTCAACCACATCAGCTGGGCTATTCTCAGGAATTCCGTCCTTTCAACCCAATATCAACGGCTTGCAGGATGGAATTATTATCGTGTTAGATGGCGTTTTGCGCAAAATAAAAGGTTATACCTATTTAGGACAAGACAAAAACGATGCCCTTTACTCTTTAGATATTGACAATAGTGGCAATATTGTGGTAGTTGGCGGCACCCAAAGCAACAGTTTTTCGCCCACAGCTGGGTATGAATGGGCCAATTACCGTGGTGGATTTTCTGATGGGCTAGTAGCGCGATTCAATGCTAATTTAACCAATTTACTCGGCATCAGGTATTGGGGAAGCAGTGCTTATGACCAAGCCTATTTTGTTAAATTAGACCCACAACAAAATGTGGTTATTATGGGCCAAGGCTTTGATAGTGTTGGTGTAACCAATGGTGTTTACTTCAACAGCGAGGGTTCCTTGTTTATCACAAAATTTACACCCTCCCTTAGCAATATTATCTTTTCTACACATATTGGAAGTACTAGTAAAACAAACGCCCTTGCACCGAGTGCATTTATGGTTGATGTGTGTGGCAGCATCTATGGCTCAGTATGGGGTGGAAATGTTAACTTTCAATCGCGATATGCCCAACTCGATAGAAGCCCAATTACAGGCCAGTTTAGAACCTTCAATTCAAGTACGTTGGCATTACCAACCGTTGGAACCCAATTGGTACCTGGTACGGATGGGAGTGACTTTTGGATATTCTCTTTAAATCAGTCTGCTACCCAACTTCAATATGCTTCTTACTTCGGAGAAAATGGGGGAAACGACCACGTTGATGGGGGAACCAGTCGTTTTGATAAAAGGGGAATTATTTATCAATCTGTTTGTGCCAGTTGCGATAAAGGAGCAACCGGGACCTTCCCTACTACTCCTGGGAGTTATTCTCCCAAAAACAAAAGCCCAAGATGCAGTAATGCTGGAGCCAAAATCGATTTTAGACAAGGCAATATCTTAAGTGCAAATTTTGATATTAAGCCTAGAAATGGATGTGCTGATTCGGTGTTGCGTTTTGAAAACACTTCGTATAACGGCCAAAAGTTTTACTGGTATATTAACAATGTTTTACGCGATAGCAGCTTCAATTTAACTGATACATTCAGGGTTACAGGTAACTATCAAGTTAAATTGATTGCTTTTGATAATATAAGGTGCAATCCCATTGATTCATTGGTAAAAACATTCTCCATCTTTCCCAGTTCTAATGCCAAGTTTATTGTAACCAGAGATACCTGTAGTCCAATCTTAAAATTTACCAATCAGAGCACCACAAGCAACAACCAGATTGTTCCATACACTTGGTATTTTGGCGATGGCAACATCAGTAAAGATTATAGCCCTACTTATTCTTATCAATCTAACGGAAAATATACTGTGCGCCTAATTTTGGGTGAATTTAGTCAATGCGCAGATACTGCTGAGTTACCCGTAACTTATGATACCAGTGGCTTTAAATTAAGAGCGAATTTTATCCCTAATCAAGATTCTCTTCAATGCGAACCATTTTTATTAGAGCTCAAAAATACCAGCACAAACGGGCAACGTTTTTTCTGGTATTTTAATAATGTGCTTGCAGACACCACTTCTATTGGGTTTGACACCATTATGCAAAAAGGAATTTATTCGATTAAACTTGTTATAACAGACACCACCACCTGCACCAAAAAAGATTCGGTGCAACGCAATTTATCAGTATTCCCTGAAACCTATGTTGAGTTTACTTACACACAGGATAGTTGTAGTTTTAATGTGAATTTTAAAAACAACGCCATTATTCTACCTGGAGATACTGCTAACTATTTATGGGATTTTGGCGATGGCACTACCTCAACCGAGGTAAATCCCGTGCATAAATTTGCCGATACTGGTACTTATATAGTAAGGCTTTCCGCTAATTTAGGCTTTCCATGCACCCAATTTAGGGAGAATACTGTTGAGGTTAAACCTGATAACCAAATTTTGAACGCCCTTTTTACTGTTACTCCAACCCACTTTTGTGAACCCGTTGTTTTTACTGCAAAAAACCGAAGTCAGCAGGGCCAAAAATATTTTTGGTTTGTGAATGATGTTTTGCGAGATAGTATAAACCTAGATTTTACTGACACCGTTAGAGGTGCTGGAAATATGAAAATTAGCCTCATCACGACTAGCTTATTAACCTGTATTAAAGCAGATACCTTTTCAACTATTATTCCAAGTTTCTCTTCTGCTGAGGCTGATTTTAAAGTAAAAAAAGACTCTTGTTCCAATAATATTTTCATTGAAAATTTAAGCACAAGTTCAAGTCAAAATCCCCCAACATACCTTTGGTACTTTGGGGATGGCGATAGCAGCAACCTTGAAAATCCAACGCATGTTTATGCAACTACTGGTAATTATGAGATTGTTTTAATTACCAATGCCAACACTCCTTGTGCAGACACGGCAAAAAACACCATTAACTTTATTAAAGATGGACATTTATTGGAGACATCGTTTGACCTAAACGATAGCCAATTCTGCACACCAGCCTACATTAGTGCGATAAATACCAGCCTTAATGGCAAACAGTTTTATTGGTATTTAAATAACTCCCTTAAAACCCAAAATAAAAATTATACAGATACCATAATTGTAGCTGACGATTATGAGTTAATGCTTATAACAGTGGATAGTTCTACCTGTTCAGTGGTTGACACCTTGAAAAAATCATTTAAAGTGGGTCTCTTTTCCAAGGCTGATTATGTTATGAAACGTGATAGTTGCTCGTTAGATGTGGTATTTGAAAATAAAAGTAGTAGCAACAATTCTCCATTTGTATGGTATTTTGGGGATGGGGATAGCAGCAACGTATTTAGCCCTTCGCACCAATATGCCCAAACAGGGTTTTATAAAGTAACGTTGTTATACAACCCTGGCTCATTTTGCGCAGACACGCTTGAAAAACTATTCTTTATTGATGGAGATAGCACCCAAGAAGTAAAAATTCCCAATGTATTTACCCCTAACAATGACGGGATAAATGACTGTTTTCAGGTAGCAGGCATTAGTGCTAAGTGCGATGAGTATTATATTAAAATATTTAACAGGTGGGGCAATGTTGTTTACGAAAACACGGATGGAACGCATTGCTGGAACGGTAAAAGCCAAGTAGGCGTTGATATTCCAGAAGGGGTATATTATTATATTATGAATATCAAAAAGCGAAATGGGCCGTCTATCAACGACCATGGCACAGTAACCGTAATCAGATAATAAGCCGTTAATTGTTCTTTTGCAGCACTTGCCAACTGTGGTCGCCCAATAACCTTACACTAGCCACATATTCCAAAGGTTTTGCCTTTTTACCCCATTCAAGGGGGCCAATTAATGATAAAGTGAAGTAATCTTCTTTCTTATACAAGTGATAAATTTGATTAACCACGGGGGTAAAACGGATATCAGATTGGTAAATTTGTTCAGAAATCTTTAACCTGTCTTCTATTTCCCTCACCTGCTGCATAATTAAATCAGCTTGCTTTTTAAGCATGTCCATCTCCTGTTGGGCATAATGGTGCATGGCTTGAACCGCGTTTGCTTTTATCTTCCCTTTGTCCTCTGCTTTAATTGGCACTGATCCAACGCTTAACGGAATGGGAGATAGCGATGCTGGTCCCGAATAGCTTTCAAATTCTTTAATTTCTTCGTTCATATCTATAACAGATGTAACACCTGTTTGCCAAATTCGTTTTACATCCAAAACAAAATTATAGTTTAATTGGTTAATTTTGTTGCGTATATGAATGTTCAAGTTGAAATAGATGATAATTCAGGCTTTTGTTTTGGTGTGGTTTATGCTATACACATGGCCGAAGAAATTTTAGATGAAACAGGCCATTTGTTTTGTTTGGGCGATATTGTGCATAATGATGAAGAGGTTGAACGCCTAACTAAAAAAGGGTTAGAAATCATTAATCATGATCGCTTAAAAACATTAACCAATGAACGGGTACTTATTAGAGCCCATGGCGAGCCTCCCGAAACTTATAAACTGGCCTTGGATAATAATATTGAATTGGTTGATGCAAGTTGCCCGGTGGTGTTAAAATTGCAAAACCGTGTTCGTGAAGCCTATAACGACCAAGAACCCATCATTATTTATGGTAAACATGGGCATGCCGAAGTAGATGGCTTAAAGGGGCAAACCAACGGTGATGCCATTGTAATTGAAAAGTTTGAAGAGCTTGATCAGCTTGAACTTCCCAAAAAGGTTCAATTATTTAGCCAAACTACTAAAAGTACCAAAAATCTGTATGCTTTAAAGGGGTTGTTGGAGTCGAAAGGTGTAGAAGTGGATTTTAACGATACCTTGTGCAGACAAGTAAGCAATCGTGACGGAGAACTGCGTAAATTTGCTGCCAAATACGATAAAGTCGTTTTTGTTGCGGGTAAAAAATCGTCAAACGGAAAAGTGCTGCATGACGTGTGCAAAGAAGTGAATGAGCACACCTTTTTTGTAAGCAGTAAAAACGAATTAGACAAAACTTGGTTTAATGAAGGAGACTCCATTGGAATTTGCGGGGCAACATCTACCCCTCAATGGCAAATGGAAGACGTTAAACAAGCAATTATTAATCTTTAACAATATGAAAAAAATATTTCTCGTTTTTGGTGCTATTACAGCTATTGGCATTTTAGCCTATAGTGTTGTTTTTGGAGCAAAAAATGTATCGCATCCTGCTATGAATAAAGGCTTTTACGAGTTGAGCATAAAGAGTCTTGATGGTAAAAAAACCATTAATTTTGCCGATTTTAAGGGTAAAAAAATTCTTTGTGTAAACACCGCTTCTGAGTGTGGTTATACCAAACAATACGAAGGCTTACAAGTGTTAAGCGAAAAGTATAAAGGGAAATTGGTGGTGATTGGCTTCCCTTGCAACCAATTTGGTGGACAAGAGCCTGGAAGCACTGAAGAAATTAGCACATTCTGCAAAAAGAATTATGGTGTTACTTTCCCGTTAACGGAGAAAATAGATGTTAAAGGCACAAAACAACACCCTGTTTACCAATGGTTATGCCAAAAAAGCAATAACGGATTGGGAGATTATGAAGTGAAATGGAATTTCAATAAATTCCTGATTAACGAATCAGGAAAATTGGTTGCTTACTACCCATCTTCTGTTAAACCAGAAAGTGAAGAATTAGCCAAGGCAATTAACCAATAAAAGCGCTACGAAAACCGTTTTTCTATTAGTTGTTCCAGCTCCTTTACCAGCACATTTTCATTGCTCCAGTTATATTGATGCTTTAATTCGTTAAAATAACGCAATGCTTCATGCACCGTTGATGATGAGTTCAACTTTTCAATGGCTTTGGCGTATTCAACTGTGTTTTCATTAAACAGGTTATTCACAAACGCAATTTTCTTGTTCAGGTTTATGGCTTGTTTAAGGCTTTGTTGTTGTTCTCGAGTAATCTTCTCAAGTACCTCTGTTGTGCGAACAGCTGCTGCAAGTTTATCCAATAAAGACAATTCCACTTCTGGCTTTTCTGTTGTAACTGGCTTAGGTTCGGATACTGTTAAAAATGAATATGCGGATAAATCTTGTTTAGTAGTGGTATTTTGAAGTTCTGTATCCTCCCTTTCTGCTTTAGGTTGCTCTGCAATTTCAAGTAATTTTTCCAAGTCATCCAGGGTAGGTTCATTTTCAGTAACATTATTCAGCTTTGATACCGAGGTGTCCAAATCAAATAATGAGCCAGTGGTAACCGGTTTTATTGGTTCAGGATTAGTAGGTTCGGGTGCGGCAACTAGCACAGGCTCTTCAACCTTTGGCTCTTCTTCCTCCACTACAGTAGTTTCCTGTAATGTTTCTGTTGTATTGCTCTCCACTACTGTTGCTAAGTGGCTCTTATCAACAACCTCTGTTACAGGCATCAACGCCTCAACAGGTGCTTTGGGTAGTTGAGCTAACGAGTGTTGTACTTGCAACAGGGAGCGATAAACAAGCAATAATTGCTGTTGCAGCAAAGCCACATCCAACTCATTAAATTGTTGCTTATTTTTACTGATGAGTTGATAGGTTTCATACAGTTGGGCAATATCATTGCTCATCTTTTGTTGTGCGTCATTCAGGTCCATGTGAGTTTTTTACCTATACAAAGGTGTAAAAAAGAAATCAATCGGAAAAATTAAACTATTTTTACCACATTGCAGAAATAAATGTTTCTAGAACCACGTCTTAAAAATACACCACACAAAAAAGGTTGGGTTGAAGTTGTATGCGGCTCCATGTTTTCAGGTAAAACAGAAGAGTTGATTAGAAGAATTAATCGGGCACGTATTGCGCATTTAAAGGTTGAAATCTACAAACCAGCTATTGATGTGAGGTATCACAATACAGAAGTTGTTTCCCATAATAGCAACTCCGTAAACGCTGTTCCTGTTGAATCCTCATTAAATATCCTGCTTATTAGCCAAGATGCAGATGTAATTGGCATTGATGAAGCCCAGTTTTTTGATGCTGAATTGGTTTATGTGTGCGAAACACTAGCCCAAAGAGGTGTGCGGGTAATTATTGCAGGTTTAGATATGGATTATTTGGGAAAACCTTTCGGGCCAATGCCCGCACTTATGGCTATTGCAGAGTATGTAACCAAGGTTAATGCCATATGCATGGTTTGTGGCGATTTGGCCACACATTCATTTAGAAAAACACCCAACAGCCAACAAGTGCTATTAGGGGAAAAGGATACCTATGAAGCCCGTTGTAGGCATTGCTTTAATGAAGGCAGAAAAGAAGATAGTATAGCAGGTTAAAAATCCATGCTAAGGGACAAATGGTAAATGGGTTTTTCAGCCACTACCCTGTCTTGTATCCCATAAGCCATATCCAGCCTGATGTAATAACCAAATAATTTGCTTCTTATACCTGGGCCAAATCCCGCAACAATTGGTTCCCTTACGTTAATCACAGTAGCACGGATATTGCCATTTTCAATTACTTTTTGGTTAAACGTGTTCTCATCACTATAAGGACCAGCGCCTGTCCAAGCAGTTCCTATGTCGAAAAACGGAATGATTAACAGGTTATTTAAAAACTCTGAACGTATTGGCCTATTGGCAATGTAAGAAACAATTGGGATACGAATTTCAGCACTGGCCACAGCAAATGTGCTTCCATTGCGAATATTCTGCTTAAATCCCCTCATGTTGGTGGCCAGGGCTTCAAAGGCATATTGCTCTGTACCAAAAGGGCTGTTATTTGCCGTTTCATATTGAGGGAACAACCAGTTGTCAACCCCGCCAAGCACATAACGCACTTTTCTTTTTCCCCAACTGGTATTGGCCGATACGCGTCCGCAGAAAATAATATTCCTATGGATTGGTTCGTAATGCCTGAAATCGAAACCAGCTACATTTAGCCTTACCTCTTCATCTTGGAAATTGATGTATTGTTCGAAAAACACCTTAAACCTGGTACCATCTAACAAATTTAGCCCCCTTGGAATGGTATTATCAAACACCAACTCCCCTTTGTAACCTGTCCAAATGGTAAATCTATCTGCTTTTGCCAATGTAGGATAATTTACCCCTTTAAAAACATCCCTATCAATACGTCCAAATATGTTTGCTCTTAAACTCAGCACTTGGTTAATCGGATACTTGGTTTCGTAACGTATTTCATTTAAGGTACTTTTAACTGGAGTTCCATCAAACATGCCATCTCTCATCTGGCGGAAATACGTAATTTTATGATCCAACCTTCTTTTTAAACTCTCATAAGTTAAAAACACGTCTGCTCCGTTTAATGTAAAGGGTAGACGGAAACCGCCTGTTAACTTATAGTCTTCAAAAAGATCGACAATACCATACTTAAACATCCCGTTTAAGCCTGTGTTAAACAAATTGGCGCCACCAGGAGTTATCGGTTGATAATAGGTATTTAACACCGAATTATCTACTTGCGTTACCAATTTATCCTGAAAAAAAGTAATGTTATAAAACTTGGCGCCACTCACTTTTAAGAACTTTCCAATTGGCTTTGGTTCTGTTTTAAATGTAGTTTTGACATCTTCTGCTTTAAAGGAACTTGGCGTAAACTCGGTTACAAAAAAGAAATCTTCCTTTTTCACGGTATCCACAATATCCACCACTTTCTCTGACTCCTGCTGCGCTGTAACCACAATACCAGGGATGCTTCGAGGCTTAAACACCGTTGGCCCTAGTGTAAATGGTTTTGTTGCGTATCCTGTTTTAAGACGGTATAAATTGGGATAGGTTTCTGTTTTTTGACCTGTTTCTTCAATTTGTTTCTCAATAGCAGAATAAAAAATACTAAACCGCTTTTTATTTAGCACAAAATCATAAGTGAGTTGCTTTTGTTTGCAAACATCATGAGCTAGAATGCTGCGATTATAATTGGTTAAAGGATACGTGAACACCACGTCTTTGGTATGAATAATGGTATCAATCCGATCTACGTCTTCACCAAGTCTGATTGTTTTACCATTGTAATCGAATACGGAACCAAGTTCTTCTAATCGTTCAAAATATAGTGTATCTACTGTTTTTGCAGTGTCTTTTCTAAAAACTTGCAATTCACTGTAATCATATTGCTCCTCAACACGAACTGCGTACCTGTTAAATATGCCATTGTATTCCGTGAGGTAACTGTAATAGGTATTGTTATACTCTACCGGGTGTAATTCATTTATGCTTGGCGTATTGCTTAATCTTTTAAGTGCATTGGGCTGGCCTGTTTTTTCAAGGTCATATACATAAATATCCAAGTTGTTATTTGCATCCAATGTCATTGGTGCAGCACTTCCTAAAGAATCACTGTTGCGGTTAGAGGAGAACAAAATTTTAGAGCCTCCATCAGCATAGCTTGGATACAAATCATCAAAAGGGTCATTGGTAATCTGCCGCTCTCTTCTGGTTTGCATATCATACAAATACAGATCGCTTTGGCCTTTTCTGATTGCAGAAATAACCAAGGTATTCCCGTTATCGGCATAAGCAAATCCTGTAATTTTATCAAACTTGAGAAAAAGGATTTTGGTTTTTCTCTTTTTTATCAAATCAACAGTGGTGATATAAATTTTGCCTTTTCTTTCATGCACGTAAGAAATTTTTTCACCTCCTGGATGCCAAGCAAGCATTGGGAAAGAGTGGTCTAATTCACGTTGGTAGTATTTTAATCCACCTTTGTGAATGCGTTTATGTTTGCGTGTGGTAGTATTTACCAGCCACACTTTAAACTTCCCTCTTTTATTGGTAGTGAACGCAACAAAATCTCCTTTAGGAGCAACTTTAAACTTCGGCTCTATGTATGGAGCAAGCCTTCTCTTAACCTTTATTTCCTGAAGCGGTAAGGTTCGCATATTGTCTTCCTTGGCGTACTGCTCCTTATAAAACAACAGCCACTCTTTGCTGGCTTCTTTCAGGTCTATTCCTGTTACATAAATTAATGCCGTTTCATAATTCCTGCTTAGTCTGGTAATGTAAAGCATGTTTGCAATAACATCATTGCCATACTTTTCAGCTAAAAATCGCCAAAACGAATGCCCTGCCAGAATAGGTTCCTTATACAATAAACGGTTAAATTTTTTAAGTTTACCGCTTACGATAATATCTTTTAGTTTGTTATCAAGAGTTGAATTCCATGGCTCACTTAGGTATTCCGTTAAGCCTCTTAAATACCATTCAGGAAGATTAAGTAATGCGGCATTGGAAATTCGTTCTTGAATGTTCCCCCCAAAAAGTAGCTCGTTAATCAACACCAGAGAAAGGCCTTCTTTTATCTTCTTTTCCAAATCGCCCCTGTTGCCATTAAAATAAACAAAAAAACGGTTATTGGTGGCTTGCGTAACCCCACCCAGATTTGCGGGTTGGTCTGATAATCCGAAGTTGGCTTGTTTATATTCTTGTTGCGTATTATAAATAACAATTTCAACTTTTTCGCTTAAGCGGTGATCAATTGCCTTTTCAATACCTGCCAGTTGTTCTTCTGCAGTACGAGCCGCAAATGTTGCCAACTCCTTGCCTCCTGAATAAAAATAGGCATCAAAATTCTCTGAACGCACAAAGCTCCATACGAATTTGTTGTACTGTACCCTGTTTTGGCCAAACTGCGTGTACATGCCCTGAGCATTGCCAAGAATGGGTAAAACAAAAAGCACTGCCAATGGCAATAGCCTAAAATATACGGTTGGTTTTTTTATCACCTAAAATAGGATATACAAGTAAACGTCAAATTTCAGCATGAATTGCCACATTAACAAGTAATAAAAGGTGATTATTAAGATTTTTGTGTAAAAAAAACAGCTAATCAGGAACTCCGGGAGGAGTTCCTTAATTAGCCTGTATAACCATTAAACCCCACGAGGGCAAATTAAGTGGGCTACTTTGTTACCTGTAGCCGAAGGCAGTTCGCGATGGGTTGTTTAAAAAACAGCTAATCAGGAACTCCGGGAGGAGTTCCTTAATTAGCCTGTATAACCATTAAACCCCACGAGGGCGAACCAGTGGATTGCGCGTATGCCCGCAATCGGTTATTGATAGATATAAAGAACAAATGTTATTTTTTTGTTATCAATAACTCGGTTCAAAGATGATGCTTTTTTTATTAAAGAAAAATTAAATTTTTTTTATTGTTTATTTCATTATTATAACGCATTCATTATTAGCACATATAATTATGATTAAAAGCCGATTAGCTCCAACTCCAAGTGGCTTTTTGCATGTGGGTAATGCTTATAATTTTTTGTTTGCCTTTTTATTGGTACACAAGTACCAAGGAGCATTGCACCTGCGCATTGATGATTATGATGTGCCTAGAGTTAAGCAGACATTTATTGATGATTTGTTCAGGAGTTTGGAATGGCTTGGGATTTCATGGCACTCTGGCCCGCAACTTGCTGCTGATGTAGCAGTTTACAGTCAACAGCAGCGGTTTGATATTTACCATTATCATATCAATTTATTGAAAGAACAAGGCCAACTTTTTGCTTGTTCCTGTTCACGAAAAAACATCCCAGAAAAAAACCACTATTCTGGGATTTGTATTGATAAAAAATTGCCTTTTACAGCAGAAAATAGCTGGCGATTGCTTTCAAATGCGTCACTTGAATCCTTCTACGACCACTTTATGAAAAAAATAGTGCTTCCTGATGAATCAACCCGCATTTTACACCCCATTCTTAAACGCAAAGATGGCTTACCAGCTTACCAACTGGTGAGTTTAATAGATGATATCGAGTTTGGTGTAAACTGCATTGTTCGGGGTGAAGATTTATTGCCGAGTAGTGCTGCACAAATTGCATTATCACGAGTAATGCCATTGAATCATTTCACGCAGGTCGCGTTCTATCACCATCCTTTGGTATTGGATAGCAATGGACAAAAACTTTCTAAATCAGCTGGTAGTTTTAGCTTAGCTGATTTTAAACAAAAACATGATGTGATAACTTTGTACAGAAACTTTGCACAATGGCTTGGCATCAGGGAATTTGCAACCATTACAGGCTTAAAAGACCTTACAAGCCTTTTTAATATGCTTGATTATTGATTGAGATAAAGTGTTTGGGTAGGGTAAGCAAATTTACAACCATGCCTTTCCACAATTTCCATAATTTTAATATTTACCTCTTCTTTTGTTTGGATCATGGTGTCATATTCGTTGCTCATCACAAAATAGATCACCAAAATATTTAATGAACTGGTATCAAAATCTGCAAATCTAACGGTAATGTCCTTGCTAATTAACCCATGCTCGTTTAGCACCAGTTTAATGTCTGTAATAATGGAAAGGATTTGCGCAGAACTGCTGGTGTAGGTGAGGCCAATGTTAAACTTAACACGCCTTGCTTCGCTCATAGTAATATTATTTAAAGCCGTATCTATTAGTTTTTTATTGGGGACTGTTAGTAAGCTTTTTTCAAGTGTTCTAATGCGTGTGGTTCGAAATCCAACATGTTCAATCACTCCTTTTATTTCTCCGGATTCAACCAAGTCTCCAGCCTTAAATGGCTTATCTAGATAAATCACAAACGAACCCAATAAATTGGCAAGGGTATCCTGAGCAGCTAAAGCAACCGCCAAGCCTCCTATGCCCAAAGAAGCCACCAGGGCCGTAATATTAATGTGAAAAACAAAGCGTAGTCCGGCAAATAGACACAACACCACAATCACTACTTTAATCAACTCCTTCAGGAATATTCCCAACTCTGGAGACACAGGAGATTCTTCACGGTTGATGAGCACATGGGTAAAAAAGTCTGTTGTGCAAAGCAACATGCGGCAAACGTTAATTGTAAAAACAATTTGCCAGGTTGTTAAGATTAGCCAGCGCACTCCAATTTTTTCTACCGGAACCATGTTCCATGCTGATGGAAAATTCAATCGCTCAAAAGCAAAATAAATCACCAATAAAAACACAATTCGCTCAATTGGTTTTCTAAGCAAGTCAACAAACACCTCGCTAAATTTGTTGTGCGAGAAGGCTTTAAAAATCCTAAACGACTGCTTGCTCAAAAATCCGGCACAAAAGCGTTTAAAGAATATTCCCACCAGCAAAATGGCGAGAAAAACAAGAATATCTTCTAAGCTGTTTTCAAGGATTTTAATATCAGGAATTAACCAGTTCATAGCCGCAAAGATAAGAGAAAGTATTGAACAGGGCGTACCTGTTAATTTGCATTTACTAGCGTTATTAGTATACTTAAGAAATGGTCGGAATGGGGAGATTCGAACTCCCGACCTCTTGCACCCCATGCAAGCGCGCTACCAGGCTACGCTACATCCCGATTGAAATGCAATGTTAACTATTGATGTTGAAAATGTCAATACTAATGCGCTTCCAACCAATTATCTCCCACCCCAGCTTCTGCAATAACAGGCACATTTATTGGCATGGCTTTTTCCATTTCTTCTTTTACCAATTGTTTCATGGTTTCTACTTCACTTTTATGCACATCAAATAATAATTCGTCATGCACTTGCAATATCATTTTTGACTGCAGGTTGCCTGCTTGTTGCATGCGCTTGTGTATGTTAATCATGGCCACTTTAATCATATCTGCCGCACTGCCTTGTATGGGCGCGTTAATGGCATTTCGTTCTGCAAACCCACGCACGGTAAAGTTAGCTGAGTTAATATCACGCAAGTATCTTCTCCTACCCATGATGGTTTTTACATAGCCATTTTCTTTTGCCTCATTAATGGTAACACTCATGTAGCTTTTGATGTTAGGATATTGTTTCCAATATTCATCAATAATTGCTGCTGCTTCTTTGCGGGGTATGCCAAGGCTTTGCGATAGACCAAAAGCTGATTGGCCATAGATGATACCAAAGTTAACAGCTTTGGCATTTCTTCTTTGTTCGGGGGTAACCTCATTTACAGCTATGCCATATACCCTTGCAGCTGTTGCGGTATGGATGTCAATACCTTGTTTAAATGCGTCTATCATGGCCTCTTCATTGGCAATAGATGCTATTATCCGCAATTCAATCTGAGAGTAATCTGCACTTAGCAACACATGATTTTCGTCCCTGGCAATAAATGCTTTACGCACTTCACGGCCTTTATCGGTTCGGATGGGGATGTTCTGCAAATTGGGATTGTTGGAGCTTAAACGGCCTGTTGCAGCAACAGCTTGGTTAAACGAGGTGTGTACCCTACCTGTCGTTTTGTTAATCAGTTCTGGTAACGCATCTACATAAGTTGATTTTAGTTTTTGGAGTTGGCGCACTTCTAAAATGCAACGTACAATTTCATGCTCACTCAATGTTTGCAACACATCTTCACCTGTTTGGTATTGGCCTGTTTTGGTTTTTTTGGCCTTGGGGTCTAATTTTAAATGGTCAAACAATACCTCTCCCAATTGTTTTGGTGAAGAAATATTAAAATCAACACCTGCTAATTGTAAAATGCGCTTTTCCAGTGTATTAATTTCAGCCAGTAACTCAGCAGAGTAATCTTGCAAAAATTGCTTGTTTACACGCACGCCTTCAAACTCCATAGCTGCCAATACGGGAACTAACGGTTGTTCCAATTCAAACAACAGTTTTTCAGCCTCACAATCCACCAGTTGTGGGGCTAATTGTTGCTTCAGTTGAAAGGTAATATCAGTATCTTCAACCGCGTATTCTTTTACCTTTTGCACATCTACATTGCGCATACTAAGCTGGTTTTTACCTTTTTTACCAATAAGTGTTTCAATGCTCACCGGCTCGTAATTCAAGTAAATTCCCGCTAAAAAATCCATGCCATGCCTTAAATCCGGTTCTATTAAATAATGAGCCAACATGGTATCAAAAAGAGGCCCTTTTAAATCTAAACCGTACAGTTTAAGAATGCTTAAATCGTATTTAATATTTTGGCAGATTTTAGTAATGTTTTCATGTTCAAAAAGGGGCTTAAAAATAGTCAATAGCCTTTTTGCTTCTTCATAATTATCAGGGCATGAAATATAGTATCCATGATGTGCTTTGTAGCTAAAACTAAAGCCTACAATATCATTATCAATTTTATCTAGGCTAGAGGTTTCTGTATCGAAACAAACTTCGGTTTGGGACAACAACTCTTGCAATACGGATTGCAATTGTTCTTCTCCCTCTACCAGCAAATACTCATGCGGTGTATTATTGATGTTATTTAAAGTAGAAGCGGGCTGCTCAGGTTGCGGTTGCGCTTTTACATTACTCTCGGCTGATCCTTGGTTAAACAAATCAAAAGCACCAGCTTGTGAACCCGCTATTTTACTTTCTACCACACTATTCTGGGGTTCAGTTCCAAATACACGCTTGGCTAAGGTTTTAAACTCCAGCTCCGCAAACAATTTTTCTACTTCTTCTTTGTTGGGTTCTTCCAGTATAAGCTCTTCCTCAACCAATTCTATGGGTACGTTTACATCAATAGTAGCTAGCCTTTTGCTCAAAAAAGCCTGTTCTCTGTTATTTTCAACATTCTCCTTTTGTTTTCCCTTAAGTTCATGGGTATGCTCATACAAGCCTTCCATGCTGCCATATTTTTGCACCAACAACTTGGCGGTTTTTTCTCCGATACCAGGAATTCCGGGTATGTTGTCAACCGCATCGCCCCACATTCCCAAAATATCAATTACTTGTTTAACATCTGTTACTTCCCAACGCTTTAACACCTCAGGTACTCCCATTATTTCAAACTCATTTCCTAAACGGGCTGGTTTATATATAAAAATGTGTTCGCTTACCAATTGGCCAAAGTCTTTATCGGGCGTCATCATGTATACATCAAAGTTTTTTTGCTCAGCCTTTTTTGCAATAGTCCCAATTACATCATCTGCCTCATATCCATCTTTTATCAGCAAAGGAATACGAAGGGCTTCAGTAATTTTCATGATGTAAGGCAAGGCTTTGGTAATGTCTTCAGGTTGCTCGTCACGGTGGGCTTTATATAGCTCATACTCTTCGTGTCTGGCTGTAGGTGCAGACGTATCAAAACTAACCCCGATATGCGTGGGCTTTTCTTTTTTAAGCACTTCCAGTAAGGTATTTACATACCCAAATATAGCTGAAGTATTAAAGCCATAAGAAGTGATTCTTGGATTTTGACTAAATGCGAAGTAGGCACGATAAACCAATGCCATACCATCAAGTAGAAATAATTTTTTTCGCTGCTGCATGGCTCAAATGTATGCAACAGCAAAGAAATGACAAACAAAAAAACTTTATATTCTTGAATTCTCTTGCAAAGCTTCCCAGTACTCAACCGCTCTTCTCGTATGAGGTATCACAATGGTTCCTCCAACAATATTTGCTACGGCAAATATTTCATAGACCTGCGCAGTGGTAACACCTTGTTCTAAACATTTACCCAAATGGTACTTGATGCAATCATCGCAACGCAGCACCATACTGGCTACTAGGCCTAACATTTCTTTTGTTTGGGTTGAAAGTGCGCCTTCTTCATAGGTATTGGTATCTAAGTTAAACAACCTTTTTAATACCAAGTTATCCTGCGCCAAAATCTTCTGGTTCATTTTGGCACGGTACTCATTAAACTCTTCAACTGGATTTGACATTGCAAAATAAAATTAAGGTTATACCAACTTGTTGCTTAGTTTTTGGATGGCTTCTTTAACAGGCTCTCCGTTATAAATAATATTGTATACCGCCTCGGCAATGGGCATTTCAATATGCATTTGGTCTCTGTTTAATTCAAACATGCTTTTTGTTGCATAATATCCCTCAGCAATCATGTTCATTTCTAGCTGTGCAGACTTTACAGAATAACCCTTGCCTAACATATTGCCAAAAGTTCTGTTTCTGCTATGTTGCGAGTAAGCAGTTACCAATAAATCACCCAAATATGCGGAGTGGTTAATCTCTCTTGGGTGTGCATTTACTTTATACAAAAATGCTTCCATCTCTCTAATGGCATTACTGATGAGTACTGCCTGAAAATTATCGCCATATCCAATGCCATGACAAATGCCGCTGGCCACTGCATAAATATTTTTTAGCACGGCTCCATATTCCGTTCCAGTAATGTCTTCAGAAATAATTGTTTTAATGTACCTGCACGCTAACAATGATGCGAAATAAGCCGTCATTTCCTGGTTTAGCCCTGCAATGGTGAGGTAGGAGAGCTTTTCTGAAGAAACTTCTTCCGCATGACAGGGACCAGAAATTACCAATAACCTTTCGTGCGCCAAGCCAAACTCATTCATCATAAAATCAGCTACAATTTGTTTGCTATGTGGCAACAATCCTTTAATAGCTGATACTACAAATTTTCCTTCAAAATCTTTTGAGGTGACCTCTTTTAATGATTCTTTTAAAAATGCAGAGGGTATAGCCAATACAATAATATCTGCTGTTGCGCAAACATGTTGCAAATCAGCAGTTACTTCTACATGTTCCGGATGAATCTCAACAGAACTGATGTACTTGGGGTTATGCCTATTCTGTTTTATATAAGCAACAGTTTCAGGATTCCGTAACCACCATTGCAATTTGTTGATTTTTCCGCTGTTGCTGCGCACTTGCTCGGTAAGCATTTTTACGATTGCCGTTCCCCAGCTTCCGCCACCCAATACGGCTATGTTTTTTTGTTTCATGTTATCGAACATTATGCAATTGCCATTAACACCGCTACAACAAGTGCAACAATAAATACCCAAGCACCACCCAATACTAAACCCAGTACACCTAAGCCCACACCCTCCCTTTGGTTAATAGCCATCACTCCGAACACTATTGCTGCGATAGCAGCAATCAGGCTCAAAAAGAACAGAATAAGCGCTGCCGCAGGAGTTGTTGCAATGACTAAATAATAAATAAACAAATAGGTTAATAAACCAGCCAAAAAAGAATACAAACCTGCGTTTTCTAGCCCTGATTCTTCTCTAAACTTTCCTTGAGGTTTAGGCGGGGTTTCTTCTGGGGATAGTTGTTTGTAATGAAATGAGACTAATGGTGCTTTACCGATAGCAGCAGTTAGTAAAGTATCAACACTTACCAAGATTTTACGCTGCTTCTTTGGCTGTTTCTTTTGCTTTGTTGCGGTTGCGGTTTCAGCATTCGCACTCATCAATGTTGCCTCTTCTTGAATTGGGGCTACTTTTTCCTTGGTTACTTTTACTGTCTCCTCTGTTTTTTTGGATACAGCTATTTTATTTCTGAACGCAAATTTTTGTTGGCTGCAAGAGCTTGTTAACAACAATAATGTACCGATAGATATAAGAGATGCTGATTTCAGCATTCTTATCACATCATAAAATCTAGGTTTGCAAAACGAAATCATAGTTTATGCAAAATAAGATTATTCTGGTTTTGTTTCAAACAATTCTTCTTTACTTACTCTTTTAATGGCGATCCCCTTGCTTCAACGTTCGTGTAATGGCACTTAAAGGGTGCTTTAGCAATTTCTTCCCCCTTCTTTCAGCCCAGTAATAAAACAGGTTCCTTATTCCCTTATCCATCTGAATATAAATTAGACACGGTCTGTTGTTTAAACATAAAGTAAGACTACGAACCCAATGATTATAAGACTAAAAGCCACAAAAGCCAGCCAAGCAGATCCAACAATCAATCCCAATAATGCTGCCCCCCTTTCCTTCCGTTTTTTGAATGCCAAACTACCTAATACTACTGCTGTGATTGCAAGAGCGGTTGCCAACACAAACAGCCAAATAAGCAGCAGGCCACTAAAGTCAATCATAATGCTTACTACAAAAAAGGTAAAAAAACCACAGTAAGCGGAATACATTCCAAAACGGTTATCCCTTTCAACCTTTTGTATAGGTTTAGGAGGGGTTTCTTCTGGTGAGAGTTGTTTATAATGAAAAGACGGTATTAAAGTTTTATCAACGGAAGCAGTTAACGAACTATCCGATTTAAGAACCGTATTTTTATGCTTCCGGATAAATTGCCATTTATTAACCTTTACTTCAGAACGTGAAATAGCCAATTTTGTCTCTGCTTTTACTTGTGACGTTTTCGCTATATCCTCTTTCGTTATTTTAGCGATTTCCTCTGTTTTTTTAGGTACTGCTATTTTATTCCTAAATGCAAATTTCTGCTGACTACATGAGTTAAAAAGTGTGACTAATACAATTAAGCCTAGTAATATCCTCATCCTCTCAATTGCTTGAAAGGCGAAAGAAACAGGTTTCAAAAATGGTATCACGGTTATTCAGGATACAATTATTCTGGTTTTGTTTCAAACAATTCTTCTTTACTTACTCTTTTAATAACGGTCCTTTGTTTTAAGGTGCGCGTAATTGCACTAAATGGCGCTATTACTATCTCTTCACCTTCTTTAAGCCCATTTATTACATGAATAAATTTGTCATTTTGAATACCACTTTTTACTTCACGCATGGTTACCTGGTCATTTTTCACCACAAATACTACCTCCACCTCTTCTCCACTCTTTTTATTTGCAGCTCCTTTAATCTTGGTATAACTTGTTTTATTGCTATCCAATTCATCTTTGGAGCGCATGGCTACTGCCTCAATTGGAATGGCCAATGCCTGATTGATGCTTTGCGTTTGAATATCAACAGACGCTGACATTCCAGGCCTAAATACATTTCGTTTGGTGCCATATTGGGCCGTTAAGTCAGCATAAGAGGAGCGAAGTATTCTGATTTTAACCACAAAATTAGTTACCTGATCGCTGGTGGTTTGCGCTGTGGTGGTTGCTGAGTTTGCTATCTCTGTAACAATGCCCTTAAACTTTCTAGTTCCATAAGCATCCACTTCTACCAGAGCAGTGTCTAATAAGGCTACTTTAACAATATCATTTTCGTTTACATCAACACTTACCTCCATATTGGTTAAATCAGCAATTCGCATCATTTCAGTACCAGCCATTTGTGAAGTACCCACAACACGTTCACCCTTTTCTACACTTAACTTGGAAACAACCCCATTTACTGGAGCAAAAATTTCTGTCCTTGTTAAATTCTTTCTGGCTTCATTTAATGAAGCCTCTTGGCTTTGCACGGTAAATTGTGCAGCAGAAATGGTTTGCTTGCTTGCTTCTACTTCCGCTTTGGCACTCAAATAGGAGGAACGTGCTGTTTCAAACTCTGCATCGCTCATCAAGTTTTGGTCGTGCATTTTTACATTGCGCTGGTACTGCTTTTCCAATTCAGTAAGCTTAGCTTCGGCTTGCAATAAACGGGCCCTTGAGTTGGCTAAATTTGCTTTTGAATTGTTTAATGAGGCCTCTGTTCTTGCTAAAGCTGATTGGTATAATTCAGGATCTATTCTGGCCAGTATTTGTCCAGCACGCACTGAATCACCTTCCTTTACATACATTTCCCTGATTTCGCCTGAAACATCACTGCTAATTTTTATTTCAACCTCGGGTTGTATTTTTCCATTTGCGGTAACACTTTCTGTAATATTTTGGATTTCTACTTTTCCCACCGTTACTTTTACCACATCCTTTGTGCTAAACCAACCCATCCCTTTGCCTATCAAAAACACCACAATGAGCAATACCACCACTATCAATAAAACCCAAATTGTTTTATTGGTCTTTTTTTTCTGTTTTTCCAGTTTTGTCATAATTAATAAAGCGGTTTGCCTGTGTAAAAATCAATCACCTTTTTTCTAAATAACAATTCGTATTTAGACTGTAACATGCTTGTTTCTGCCTGCAAATATTGGTTTTTTGTATTAATAAAGTCTGCTGTATTTAAAGCGCCTAGATTAAACTGGCTTTCAGCCAATAAAAAAGCTTCTTTGTTGGCATCAAAATTATCTTTTGCAGCAATGAATTTCTTTTCAGCGGAGGTTAAGTCAAGGTAGGCTTGCTGTACATTTTTATATACGTCAAGCTCTGTTTGTTTGCGCGTTAATTGGGCATTAGTTTGATTAATGCGTTGCTTTTGGATATTGGTATTTACTTGCCACCCATTAAATATGGGTACACTTAATGTAAAGCCTAAACTTTTTCCAAGGTTTGTATTAAACTGGTCATCAAAAGGGGTTACTTCCGACCCAGGATAAGTAAAGAAGGTTGTATAAATTGGATTTCCATCGCTATCTACACCAATCGGCCTTAAATTTTGCGTGGGTGTTCCCACTCCCCTTTTACTTTGCGTAGTATAAAACGAGTTCACTCCGCCACTTAAAGTTAAGCGAGGACTGCGCCCACCACTGGCCATAAAATATGATAACCTAGCAGCCTTTTCGCGTTCTTTTGCAGCCAGGGCTTCTGGACTTCTGCTTAAAAATTCTTCGTAAATGGCATTGGCTGACTTTATGGTTTGCTCTGAAATTTGTAATGAAGGGTCTGGTGGAGCTACCTTATTGGAAGTATCTGGCGTAATGTTAACCAATTGCCACAAAGTAAGGTAAGATTGGTCGAGTTGGGCTTGGGCCGTTACCGCTTGCGACTCTTCATTGGTGAGTTGGGCTTTAACCTGCAATAGCTTTACTTTATTGATGCTGCCCAAATCATACATTTTTTGCTGACGTTTAAGCTGTTCGCGAGTAGTTTGCGCTTGCAATAGACGGGCTTGTAATACTTCTGTATTTAACAACACTTGCATATAAGTATTGGCCACTTGCAAAGACAAATTGTTTTTTGCTGCCACCACTTCTAAACTTACTGCACGTTGGTTGGTTTGCTGAAGGCGCACGTTATTGGTATTCTGAAATCCATTGAACAAGGTTATCGAGCTGTTTAAGGAGAAGTTATTGCTTCTAAAAGTAATATTTCGTTGAGAAGAATTGGTTGAAGGATCAATGGCAAAACCCGAGTTGTAATTATTGGTTACATTTCCATTCAGGCTTGGTAGCAAGGCCAACTTGCTTTGCAATTTATCAGCATCGGCAGTTTTTATGTTTAGCTCGCGTTGTTGAATATTGATGTTGTTATTCAGTGCCAATTCAACACATTGCTGCAAAGTAAAAGTAGCCCCGTTTTTTTGGGCTTTTAATGGGGTAGCCCAAATTACGGCTATAAGTATTATTTTGCACCCAATAACAATGGAGCTGTTTTTCATTGATTTTTTGTTTATGTCTAACAACCAAAAGTAATGTTTAAGCACACGATACCTGCTTTATTTCCATTAGTGGCTCCTAGCCTTATATGGAAGGTAAATGCAGCAGATAAAACACTATACATCACCTTTGACGATGGACCTCATCCGAATATTACGCCAAAGGTATTAGATATATTAGACGAATATCAAATAAAAGCGACATTTTTTTGCGTTGGGGAAAATGTAAAAAAATACCCCAAGGTGTTTGAAGAGATTGTTAACCGAAACCATGCTGTTGGAAATCACACCTTTAACCACTTAAGTGGATACAGTACAGCAAACAGCGTTTATTATAAAAACATAGAAGAAGCAGCAAAATACATCTCTTCGGACCTCTTCAGGCCTCCTTACGGACGCATTACTCCGTTGCAAGTTGCTCACCTAAAAAAACAGTATCGGATTGTGATGTGGAGTATTTTAACCCGCGATTATGAACAAGGCCTTAACATCGAGCGTGCAAAGTCGGACCTCATCCAACAAATTAAATCAGGTGATGTGATTGTGTTCCATGATAGCGAAAAAGCAGAAAAAAACATGTTCGCTTTACTCCTGCATATCATCAACCATTTTAAACAACTTAACTACACGTTTCAATCGTTATGATGTTTTATTGTTGTGTAACACTGCTCATCACCTTTGTTTTTATACAGGCAATCAACCTGTTCTCCACCCTTTTTAATGGGTTTGATGAGCCGGGAAATGACCATAATCAAACACTTCCGTCTATCGCGGTTCTGGTAGCCGCCAGAAATGAAGCCAATAATTTGCCACATTGCCTAGATAGCCTAACATCGCTTGATTACCCTGCTCACCTGATTGAAATATGGGTAGGAAATGACCAATCTGATGACAATACAGAAGCAGTTATCGACCAATATACCCGGCAATTTCCTCAGGTAAAAAAACTGAACATCACACAAACTTTAGGTTCTGCCAAAGGCAAAGCCAATGTGCTGGCACAATTGGCACACCAAAGTGAGGCCTCCATCTTTTTAATTACAGATGCTGATATTCAAGTAAAACCCCAATGGGCCAAGACTATGGTGCTTTTTTTGGGGGATAATATTGGTATTGTTAGCGGAACCACAGTTGTTAATCATACAGGTTACCTATCACCCATGCAACAAATGGATTGGCTCTATTTTATGGGTTTGTTACTTAATTTTAATCGTTTTAATATCCCATCAACTGCGGTTGGCAATAATATGGCCATAAGCCGAAAAGCCTATTTCAGCACTGGGGGATATGAGCAACTGCCCTTTAGTGTAACAGAAGATTATAAACTGTTTAAAGCGGTTCGGCAAAAGGGTTGGAAAACCATTAACATGTTGCATCCTGATGCGGTGAATGTTTCCGCCCCAGCTCCTGATTTTAACACCTTGATGAATCAGCGCAAACGCTGGCTTACTGGTGCGAAAGAACTTCCACTATATTGGTGGGTGATATTTGGCATTTTTGGTTTGTTTATACCTGCTATTGTATTGGTGTTTGCGCTAAACCCTTTATTTGCAATGGCGTTATATGCCGCCAAGTTTTGTTTGCAAAGCCTTACCCTATTGGTGCAACAAAAACAATTGAACTTAAAAACAACGTTATTGCAGTTGGTTATTTACGAAGTTTACACCATCATGTTGACTTTATTGACTGCTTGTTATTTTTTAACACCCAAAAAGTTAAATTGGAAAAACCGCTACTATTAACTCATGATTTTAACAGATACACATACCCATTTATACAGTGAAAAGTTTGACGCTGACCGCGAGGCCATGGTAAAAAGAGCGATTGACAATCGGGTAAGGCGGTTGTTTTTGCCCAATATTGATGTGCATAGCATTCAACCCATGCTTGATTTGGTTTGGAAGTTTCCGGAACATTGTTTCCCCATGATGGGCTTGCACCCTTGCAGCGTAGATGAACATGTTGAAGCTCACCTTTTTCAAATTCAGAAATGGTTTAAGAAGCGAAAGTTTTATGCTGTAGGTGAGATTGGTCTTGATTATTATTGGAGTGTAGAATTTAAAGACCAGCAGATTGCTGCTTTTAAAAAACAAATCCAATGGGCCATTCAGCTTGATTTGCCCATTAACATCCACTCACGTAACAGCACTGATGATGTTATTGCCATTTTACGAGAAATGAAACACCCATTACTCAGGGGCATATTTCACTGCTTTAGTGGAAATGCTGAACACGCCCAACAAATTGTTGATTTAGGATTTCACTTAGGCATAGGTGGTGTGCTTACCTATAAAAAAAGTGAATTACCAGCTGCCATAGCTGATATAGATTTGGCGCATTTGGTATTGGAAACGGATGCACCTTATCTAAGTCCGGAACCGCACCGTGGTAAACGCAACGAGAGTGCTTACCTCTTAACTATAGCACAAAAACTAGCTGACTTAAAAAATACTACGGTAGAAGAGGTGGCCAATGTAACCACAAAAAATTCCATTCAAATTTATGGCATCTAATACCTGAGCATTTTCTTCAGCAAGTTGTAACGTTAATATTTACTTATATTTGTCCCTTAACATATAAAAGCACATGTTTAAACGCATCCGCGTAAATAGTAAACTGGCCTTTTATCAGTTTTTAAAAAACAGGAACCGCTACATTAACGATAAAAACTTTTTAATTGTTGCGAGTTTGTTGGTAGGTATCAGTGCGGGTTTTGCAGCAGTTATACTCAAAGCTTTGGTGCACGGCATACAGCATTTATGCGAAAGTTGGTTTGATGTTCGGTTTGAAAATTATTTGTACCTGGTATTTCCTCTGATTGGCATTTTACTCTCCGCCTTATACATCCGCATTTTTCATTACAAAACACTTTATGATAAAGGGCTGAGCAGCATTATTTATGCCATCAATAAAAAGGGCGCTCAAATAGAGCGGCACAAAACCTTTTCGCACATTATCACCAGTGCGTTAACCGTAGGTTTCGGAGGCTCCGTAGGATTAGAGGCACCAATTGCAGTTACAGGAAGCGCCATAGGCGCAAATGCAGGTAAGGACTTATTGGTTACCAAATCAGAACGAACCTTGTTACTGGCCAGTGGGGCTGCGGCTGGAATAGCTGCCACTTTTAACAGCCCCATTGCAGGAGTAATTTTTGCGTTTGAGGTGTTACTTACTGAAGTGAGCATTCCTGCTTTTATTCCTTTGTTGATGGCATCCGCAGCAGGATCAGTTATCTCAAAACTATTTGGTGTAACAAGTTTGTTTAGCCTTACTACTAATGATTGGCGCATCCAAAACATTCCATACTACCTTGTGCTGGCTATACTCTGTGGGCTGTTATCCGTTTATATGATGCGCACCACCATTTTTATGGAAAGCCGTTTTAATAAAATGAGGGCCTTATTTCCCAAGGCCATTTTGGGTGGAGGAATTATTGGTATCTTGATTTTTATCTTTCCTCCCCTTTATGGTGAAGGGTATAGCGTTATTGACAAGATAATGTCTGGCGACCAAAACAGCTTATTAAACAATAGCCTGTTCTATAGTTATAAAGACCACCCTTGGTTTATTGTAGCGTTTTTACTGGGCATTATTTTACTTAAAGTATTTGCATCCAGCATTACTATTGGCTCTGGTGGAAATGGCGGAATATTTGGACCCTCATTGTTTGTTGGAGCCATGTTGGGCTTTTTGTGTTACAAGTTACTCTCTTTAATGGGTATGGTTGAAATACGGTTACAAAATTTTGTGGCCATGGGCATGTGTGGTTTAATCAGTGGGGTGCTTCACGCTCCATTAACTGCCATCTTTTTGGTTGCAGAAATTACTGGTGGCTATCAGTTAATTATTCCATTAATGATTGTTTCATCCATCGCATACTTTATCACCCGCTACTTTGAAAAATACTCCATTTACACCAAAAAACTAATTGAACGCGGGCTGATTACTTTTGACAAAGACAAGGATTTGTTAAGCAGGGTTCACATCAGAAATATAATTGAAGATGATTTTGTGGTTTTAAGACCAGAACAAACCCTAAAGGAACTGGTGGAAGCCATTACCCATTGCCGCAGAAATGTATTTGCAGTGGTTGACCAACAACACCATTTACGTGGCATTATCACGCTAGATGACATCAGGGAGGTGATGTTTAAGCATGATATGTATGACCAGATAAAAGTAAAAAAACTCATGAGCATTCCACGTTATACCACAGTAATTGATGCCAATGTAAGTGAGCTAATGGATAAGTTTGAGGAATACAGCATTTGGAGCATTCCCGTGTTAGATGAAGAAGAAAAATACTTGGGTTTTGTTACCAAAACTGGCGTACTAAATCAGTACCGAGAAAAGTTAATTACCGACAAGGAATTGGAATAAGTCACCCCTAGATACTTGTTTGTAAAACATTCCCAACTATCGCTTAACCTCCATCATCACATGTTCAATCCCTCCCTCCCAAAAGTGTTCTCCTTTGGGATTAAATCCGTGTCTTAAGTAGAAGTTTTTTGCGGCAAGTTGGGCGTGCAGGTAAATGGTTTTGCCATCATTAGGCACATCTGCCATTAGGTGCTTTAATATGGTTGCCCCCACCTCTTTGTTTCTATAAGGCTTTAATACAGCAAATCGCTCCAATTTGTATCCTTTGTCGGTTTGCCTCCACCGCGCTGTTCCGGCAGCCACTCCATCCATCAAGGCAATAAAATGCTTAGACTCTTCCTCATACTCCCATTCAATGTCTTCGGGGCAGTTTTGTTCTACCACAAATACAGTTCTTCTGATTTGGTGCGTAAAATCAAGCTCTTGCTGATTTTCTACGGGCTTTACTACAATCATGATTCAGGTTTCTAAAAAAAGTTTATGTTTGCAAACATAATATATCAAGCAACATGAGCAATATCGTTGAATTATTAGGCGCCAATGCCGACAGCTTATTAAAGCACGAATGTAAAACCATCAGTAAGGAGCATATCCATGCACCTAGCCCAACCTTTGTTAATGACATTTTTGGACAAACCAATCGCAGCCCTCAGGTATTGCGTAGTTTGCAACAAATTTACGGTACAGGGCGCCTAGCCAATACAGGTTATGTTTCTATTTTACCTGTTGATCAAGGTATTGAGCATAGTGCAGGTGCTTCATTTGCTCCTGCTCCGCGTTATTTCGACCCACAAAATATTGTGGAGTTGGCACTTGAAGGCGGATGTAATGCTGTGGCATCAACTTTTGGTGTATTGGCTTCTTGTTCAAGAAAATACGCCCATAAAATTCCTTTTATTGTAAAGATAAACCACAACGAGTTCTTAAGTTATCCCAATAAATACGACCAAATTATGTTTGGCTCAGTAGAAGAAGCTTGGAATTTAGGTGCTGTGGCTGTTGGTGCTACCATTTATTTTGGTAGTGATGAGAGTGGCCGTCAAATACAAGAAGTGGCTGCTGCATTTGAACGCGCGCATGAGTTGGGTATGGCCACTATTTTATGGTGCTACACCCGTAACAATGCATTTAAAAAAGACGGTGTTGACTACCACACTGCTGCCGATTTAACAGGACAAGCCAACCACTTGGGTGTTACCATTCAGGCTGATATTATTAAGCAAAAATTACCAACTACCAATGGCGGTTATACTGCTTTAAATTTTGGTAAAACCCACAATAAGGTTTACACAGAATTGTCATCAAACAACCCAATTGATTTAACCCGCTACCAAGTAGCCAATTGCTACATGGGCCGTCAAGGATTAATTAACAGTGGTGGCGAAAGCAAAGGTGCAAGCGATTTGGCCGAAGCGGTAACTACTGCGGTAATTAACAAGCGTGCAGGCGGACAAGGACTAATTTCAGGTAGAAAAGCATTCCAAAAACCTGTTACTGATGGTGTTGCATTGTTAAATGCCATTCAGGATGTGTATTTAGATCAAACCATTACTTTGGCTTAATTTATTCATTTTAATTGGTAATAGGCTTGGTTTAACTATTGCCGAGTTGCCGTTTAAAGAATAACGAATCACCAATAATTAATTTACCACTATGAGCTGGTTTAGACGCGTAAAAGAAGGCATTACCACATCAACTGATGAAAAAAAATCAGTACCTGATGGTTTGTGGTATAAGTGCCCCAGGTGTAAAAAAGCCATTACAACCGCTGAACATGAATCGAATCAGTATGTCTGTACTAGTTGCAACTACCATGACAAAATAGGCTCTAAGGAATATTTTGAGTTGTTGTTTGATGAAAGCAAATACACTGAGCTTTTTGCTAACATTAAACCGACCGACCCCTTAGAGTTTAAGGACACCAAGGATTACAAATCTCGCCTGGCTGAAAGCCAGAAAAAAAGTGGCATGACAGATGCTATGCGAGTTGGAACCGGAAATATTCATACTTTTCCTATTGTAATTGCGTGTATGGACTTCAATTTTATTGGAGGAAGTATGGGAAGTGTAATGGGCGAAAAAATTGCTCGTGCCATTGATTACGGGCGTGAAAACAAAATCCCTGTGATGGTTATTTCTAAGTCAGGAGGAGCTAGGATGATGGAAGCGGCATTTAGCTTAATGCAAATGGCTAAAACGTCTGCTAAACTAGCTTTACTGGCTAAAGACGGTATTCCTTATATTAGTTTATTAACCGATCCAACAACGGGAGGTGTTACTGCCTCTTTTGCTATGCTTGGAGATTTTAATATTGCTGAACCAGAGGCATTGATTGGCTTTGCTGGACCTCGAGTAATCCGCGAAACCATTGGTAAAGATTTGCCAAAAGGTTTTCAAAGTTCTGAATTTTTATTGGAACATGGGTTTGTTGATTTTATAGTGCCTCGCACTAATTTACGCAATAAACTGGGTCAATTGCTATCGTTGTTGGCCAACAAACCATTGGTTAAACCTGAGGTGGCATAACAAATATTATTTAATTCTATAGAAAGCAGCACAATGAAGATTGTGCTGCTTTTTTAATTTATAATGTTCCAGCTTAATTTTTGTTTATAACATAAAAAGTACAGCTACTTTTTACTTTTTTGATTGCATGGAGGCAACGTTTACTCAATAATAAAGGTCAAAATGAGACTTGCGATTTTATAAAATTTAAACCGTGTCGAGGGAAAGAGATTCTCCTCAAAAATTAACTTAAGTTAATTTTTTTCGCTGGGTGCATTTTTTATACTTGCGCAATTTTTAAAAACAAATAACATATGATTAAAAAATTAATCTCCACATTCTCATTTTTGGCCATTTTCGCCCTAGTATTTTCATCATGCAAAAAAGATGATACCTCAGACAATAAGGACGGTAACAACAATAGTTCCGGAGAGTACGTATTACTCATTGAAACCGGTGCTCAATCATTAACCCTTGGCTCAACATTAAACTATTCTGCCGTTTTGGTAAAATCAACTGGAGAAGTAACTCCTGCAACAGGTATAACCTGGTCAACTTCTAATCAAAGTATTGCTACTATTAATGCCGGAGGAGCAATAACAACAGCAGGGGA
Organism: Chitinophaga pinensis; assembly: GCA_943372215.1. Taxonomy (GTDB): domain Bacteria; phylum Bacteroidota; class Bacteroidia; order UKL13-3; family UKL13-3; genus UBA6183. Next base: position 170,733 of record CALRXU020000007.1, read on the forward strand.
AGGAGCAATAACCGTTACAGCAAGCGTTAGTGTTGGCGGAAAAACATATTCGGCCACTGTTCCATTGGTTATAGCTACTCCGTCCATTTTTGCCGTTGCACCATCAGCAATAATCTGGGGAGTTAATGATGGTCAACTTCAACTTGAGCCCATTTATTTTGGAACTGAAACACCATCATACTCATACACTTCAAGCAATAATAATATTGCATCTGTTTCATCTTCAGGATTGATAACTTTTAGTGCTTTAGGTAACTGTGAAATTACTGTAACAGCCAATGGTTTAACAGGTAATCCGGAAGTGGTAGTTCCAGTTATGGTTGTTGGTGCACCTACTGTTCCTTTGCCTGTTACTAAAGTAATTGTTACACCAAACGCTCATGATATGTATAGAGGAGAAAGCATGCAGTATACTGCCAAAGCATACAACTCAAACAATGCAGAAGTTGCAACAACTATTGAATGGAAAGTATTGGATGCTGAAATTGGTACAATTAATGCAAGCGGGTTATTCACAGCTAAGGCTATAGGTAAAACCACCATTCAGGCAGTTGCGCAGGGGATGGTTGGTCAGGCAGAGGTTATCGTTAACCCCGATACTACTATTATTGTAAATCCAATATATGTAAGTGTTCCTTCTGGAGGAACCCAACAGTTTACCGCTAAAACGTATAAAATTAATCGCGCAAATAAGGCATTGACAGAAATTCCTAATCCTGTAGGTTTGAAATGGGAAATGCCATCATTTGGAATTTCAACGTTTGACATAGGTACAGTTGACAATACAGGTAAAGTAACATTAAAACAATCTGCTACACCTGGTATGCAATCTTTTGTTTTAGCATATGTAGATGGGGTTGAAACTATTGATGCAGGGGTCGGACTAATCAGTGTTGGAATTTCAGATCCTTGTAATTGTGGTCCTAATAACCCTAATGTGGCATCCGTTTCTGTAACTCAAACCAACCTGAACTTATCATTTGGCGGGCAGGTAAAAATTAATGCACAAGCACTTAACTCATCAAACCAACCTGTTACTAGTGCTGCTATAGTATACTGTAGCAATAATGAGGCTGTGGCTACCGTTGATGAAAACGGAGAGGTAAGCGCAACTGGTTTAGGAACAGCTAAAATTACAGTATGCGTTGGCGACAAAAAAGCCACGGTAAATGTAACGGTTACCTTTTAATTGGATTAAAGCATAGGATGTATTTCAACAACTTAAAAGGTTGAAATGCATTTACCCAAAGCAGCGCAACAATGTTGTGCTGCTTTTTTGTTTAAATCGCCATTTAATAAGGTCTAAGTTGTGCCAATAAAGAACAAGAAGAAAGCTCAACAAACACAATGCTTATTCTTTAGTGGCATAGGTAAAACCACAGCGCACACAGCGAAACCACAGCGAACAAAATGCTGCGATCTCTGCCCCTACTTAGCGAACGCTGCGGTTAATAAGGTTCAACCACAAAGAGAACAAGGCACTTCAGAGCTTAACTCAGGTATTGCCACCTGCTACAACTTAAATCCTTGTTTATTAACTTATTCTGTTTTATGGTAAGTTTGCAAGTATCAAATAATTGTGTACCTTTGCGCCTCATTTATTAACAACATAAACACATAAGTATGCATTTGACCACAGAAACGAAGCAAGAAATCTTCGAAAAGTACGGTAAAGCCAAGTCTAACAAAGACACAGGTTCTGCTGAGAGTCAGATCGCACTATTTACTCACCGTATTAATCACATTACAAGCCACTTAAAAGAGAATAAGAAAGATTATTCTGCTGAATTGAGCTTGGTGAAATTGGTAGGTAAAAGACGCGCTCTGCTAGATTATCTAACGAAAAAAGACATTTTCCGTTATAGAGCAATCATTAAAGAATTAGATATCCGTAAATAATGAACAATTATTTAGGATTTGCGACACTACTCTTAACGAATCCGTTAGGAACAACAACGTAAAATCTTACACAGAAGCAGGGCATTGTCCCTGCTTTTGTATTTTAATGAATTGAAGAAGTAAGCAATTTTTAGACTAAATAAATAATAAACCTTGCAGGGAATAGGCCCTGTAAACAAACAAAACAATGAGTAAAGCAACAACAAAAACTTTTGAAATCGGTGGTAAAACCATTTCAATTGAAACCGGCCGTTTAGCCCGTCAGGCAGATGGAGCCGTAGTAGTAAAAATGGGCGACACCATGATTCTTGCAACAGCAGTATCAGCGCGTGAAGCTAAAGAAGATGTGGATTTTATGCCACTTACAGTAGATTATCAGGAAAAATTTGCCGCTGTTGGCCGTATCCCAGGTAGTTTCCACAAACGTGAGGCTAAATTAAGCGATTATGAAGTATTGGTTAGCCGTATTGTTGACCGCGCATTACGCCCACTTTTCCCTGAAAATTATCATGCAGACACCCAAGTGATGTTGCAGTTGATATCATCAGATAAAAACTTAAACCCTGACTGCTTAGTTGGTTTAGCTGCTTCTGCGGCTTTAATGGTAAGTGATATTCCATTTAATGGACCAATTAGCGAAATACGTATTGCACGTATTAACGGAGAGTTTGTATTAAATCCATACATCGACCAATTGGCCAATGCCGATATGGACCTGATTGTAGCCGGAACTGAAAAGGACTTGAACATGGTTGAAGGGGAGTGCAGTGAAGTGAGCGAAGCCGATATGTTGGCCGCTTTAAAAATTGCCCATGATGCCATTAAATTGCAATGTAAAGCACAATGGGAATTGTGTGAAATGTTAGGAGGTCGCAAGCCTGCCCGCGAATACAACCATGAGCGCAGTGATGAGGCTTTGGCAGCAAACATACGTGAGTTTGCTTACGATAAAATTTCAGCCATTGCAAAAAGTGCTTTGGGTAAAAATGAACGTAGCGAAGCATTTAAAGCTGTGCGTAAAGAGTATGTGGCGCAGTTTTATCCAGAAGGAAGTGAAACTTCACCAGATAAGTTTTTAATGAACAAGTATTTCCACGATGTGGAGTATGATGCTGTGCGCGCCATGATTCTGAATGACAGAACACGTTTAGATGGCCGTAAATTAGATGAGGTTCGCCCAATCTGGACAGAAGTAAACTACCTGCCAGGTGCACATGGTAGCGCTATTTTTACCCGTGGCGAAACCCAATCATTAACCACTGTTACGCTTGGAACTAAATTGGACGAGCAGTTATTGGATGCCCCAATGAATGCTGGTTATGCCAAGTTTTTATTGCATTACAATTTCCCTTCGTTCTCTACTGGTGAGGTAAAACCAAACCGTGGCCCAGGCCGCAGAGAGATTGGACATGGTAACTTGGCTTTGCGTGGTTTAAAACGTGTATTGCCACCTTTAACTGAAAGCCCTTACACCATCCGTATTGTAAGTGATATTTTAGAATCAAATGGTTCGTCATCAATGGCTACTGTTTGTGCTGGTTCATTGGCTTTAATGGATGCCGGTATTAAAATTAGCGGTGCCGTTAGTGGTGTGGCTATGGGTTTAATCAGTGATGATGAAACAGGTAAATACGCTATTTTAACTGACATCTTGGGTGATGAAGATCATTTGGGTGATATGGATTTTAAAGTGGTGGGTACTTCAAAAGGTATTACTGCTTGCCAAATGGACATTAAAATTAATGGCCTAAGATGGGAAATGGTTGAAGAGGCTTTGAAACAAGCCAATGCAGGCCGTTTACACATTATGGGTGAAATGAATAAAACCATTAGCAAGGCCAATGATGATTACAAACCACATGCACCACGCATTGAAACCATTATTATTGATAAGGACTTTATTGGTGCTGTAATTGGCCCAGGTGGTAAAGTAATTCAAGGCATACAAAAAGATACAGGTGCTACCATTAGCATTACTGAAGTAGGCAATACAGGTGTGGTTGAAGTAGCTGCAACAAATGGCGAAAGCATGCGTAAAGCAGTTACCATCATTAAAGGCATTACGGCAGTTCCTGTTGTGGGTGAAGAATATGTAGGTAAAGTAAAAACCATTGTTGATTTTGGTGCTTTTGTGGAGTTTTTACCAGGTAAAGATGGCTTGTTACATATTAGTGAAATCAGTTGGAACCGCTTACCAACCATGGAAGGCGTGTTACAAGTTGGTGAAGAAATAAAAGTGAAGTTGGTGGAGATTGACAAACGCACCGGAAAGGTAAAACTTTCTCGCAAGGCATTGTTACCTCGCCCTCCGCGCCCTGATGCTCCTGCAAAGGAAGATGGTGCTGCACCAGCTGCTGAAAGCAACGGATAATTACAGGTATTATGTTATACAAAAGGCTACTCGATTGGGTAGCCTTTTTTGTTTCTTATCAATAATAAATACTACTCTGCGTTAGCCGTATCGGCACCAATTTGTGCTTGAATGGCTTTTTCCAATGAATCCATTGCGGCTTCATCATTATTGATGGTGCTATCAATAGCCGCCTGTTCCTGTTGATTCAAATCTGTTTTTGGGGTTTCACCTCCACAAGAAACGAATACCAAAGCAACGCTTGCAATGGTTAATGCTGCAAATACTTTTTTCATTTGGATTACTTTTATTTCAAATGTATGAATTTGAGGGATTACCTCAACACAAAATTTTGACCTAGATAAACTTTGCGTACCATTTCGTCATCAGCAAGCTCTTGTGCTGTGCCTCCTTTTAAAATCCTTCCTTCAAACAGCAAATAAGCCCTATCAACAATGCTGAGGGTTTCATGCACGTTATGGTCGGTAATTAATATGCCAATATTTTTGTGTTTAAGTTTGGCCACAATTTGCTGGATGTCTTCCACCGCAATTGGGTCAATGCCTGCAAAGGGCTCATCCAATAACACAAACTTAGGGTTAACCGCCAATGCTCGCGCAATTTCACAACGCCTGCGTTCGCCTCCACTTAATACATTTCCTAAGCTTTTTCTTACCCTATTTAACCCAAATTCATCCAACAACTCCTCCAACTTTGCAGTTTGGTCGGCTTTAGATAGTTTGGTCATTTCCAATACCGCTCTGATATTATCTTCAACACTTAGTGTTCTGAAAATAGAAGCCTCTTGTGGCAAGTATCCCAATCCTTGTTGCGCACGTTTATACATGGGCAGGGGTGTGATGTCTTTTCCATCCAGCATTACTTTTCCCTCGTCAGGTTTTACCAATCCTACCGTCATGTAAAAGGTAGTGGTTTTACCAGCTCCATTTGGACCCAGCAAACCCACACATTCGCCTTGATGCACTTCTATGGAAACATTGTTTACCACAGTGCGTTTTTTATACTTTTTTACGAGGTTATGAGAGGATAAAATCATGGGTATGCGCTTTTAGTGTCTTAATTAATATGCCCTTGCGGTAACGCCTTCCATAAAATTAATAAAGGCTTTGTTCACCACTTTGTTTCCACCAGGAGTTGGGTAATCACCGCTAAAGTACCAATCTCCTTTATGGTCAGGGCAGGCAATGTGTAGGTTTTCTATACTTTGGTAAATCACTTTTACTTCAGCAGTTAAATCTGCCGGGCGTATAATTTCGCTAATTTTATCGCTGATTTCATCATCAGTAAATAAATCATACAACTCTTTAACATGGTTTACCACTTCCTCTTTGGGACTTTTTTCCTGTGCCTTACATTTGGCATATACTTCTTGCAACAAATGCTCTTTATTGCGATCTTTTAGCAATGCCAGCATAGCCTGAAACGCCACAAAATCTTTCAAGCGGCTCATATCAATGCCATAACAATCTGGATAACGGATTTGAGGGGCTGATGAAACAATGACAATACGTTTAGGATGCAACCTGTCTAAAATACGCAGGATGCTGCTTCTTAATGTGGTACCCCGCACAATGCTGTCATCAATTACAACTAAGGTGTCCACCCCGTTATTTACCAAGCCATAAGTAACATCATACACATGCGCCACCATATCCTCGCGGTGTTCATCATCTGTAATAAAGGTGCGCAGTTTTACGTCTTTAACCGCAATTTTTTCCCTGCGGGGTTTCCAACTGAGTATTTCTTTTAGTTTATCAATATCTGGGCTTGGGCCTAACTTAATAATTTCCTGCGCCTTATACTCAGTCAGGTAATCGTGTATGCCATCTATCATGCCATAAAAGGCTGTGGCCGCAGTATTGGGAATGTAGCTAAAAACGGTATTGGGCAAATCAGCATTGATGGTCTCAACCACCTTACGGCTTAACAAATGACCCAATTTTTTTCGCTCCAAGTAAATATCACGGTCGTTGCCACGTGAGAAATAAATGCGCTCAAACGTACAGGATTTTTTAGGGAGTGCATCCAGTATTTTCTCCTCACTAAACGTGCCATCTTTTTTAATGATAAGCGCATAGCCTGGTTGCAATTCTTTTATGGTATTGAATTTTACATTAAATCCGGTTTGTATGGCAGGTCGCTCGCTTGTGGCTACAAGCACTTCATCATCCACATAATAAAAACAAGGCCTTATGCCCGCAGGATCACGAAGAATAAATGAATCGCCATTACCCACCAAACCTGTTAGCACATATCCCCCATCCACTTCCTTCATGGCACGGGTAATGATTCGTTTTATGTCAAGTTTTTCGCTGATAATTTCGCTAATGGCTTTATTGGAAATGCCTTTTCGTTTGTATTCTGCAAACAACCGTTGGTTTTCTTCATCCAAAAAGTGTCCGATTTTCTCCAACATGGTAACGGTATCAGCTTTCTCACGCGGATGTTGTCCCAACTCAATTAATAGCTCAAACAGCTCATCTACGTTGGTCATGTTAAAGTTACCTGCCAATAACAAGTTGCGGGTCATCCAGTTGTTCTGGCGTAAAAACGGGTGGCATAAATCGCTAGAGCTGCTGCCATAAGTTCCGTACCTTAAATGGCCTAAATAAACCTCTCCCACAAATGGGGCGTGGGCTTTTAAATAGGCAGGGTCTTTAAGCTGTTGTTTATTGGCTACATCACTTATTTTTTTCTCAATGCGCTCAAAAATTTCGGCAATGGCCCCGCTTCCACTTTCGCGCCTCCTGAATATGTATTGATTTCCAGGCTCTACGTTCAGCTTAATCACACCAACACCTGCGCCATCCTGCCCCCTATTGTGTTGTTTTTGCATCAGCAGGTTCAGCTTTTTTAAGCCATATAAACTGCTGCCGTATTTCTCTTGGTAAAAATCTAAAGGTTTAAGTAATCTGATAAATGCGATTCCGCATTCGTGTTGTATTGAATCACTCATATATAAAAATGGAGTGGCAAATTTAGCTTTTAAATGGAGTTGGTGAAAATTACTTTTTATTTTCTGCAATTGCTGCGTCCAGGGCCTGCATAAAAGCATCAGGGCCTTTATAGCCAGGGTCAACAAAAATGCTCATTTTTTTAGTATAAATGTAGTAAATGGTTGGGAAGCCGGTGGATTGTCCCCTTGTCATCATGTGGAACAATTCCTGGTTGTTGTACGTGTTTTCGCCCACTTTGTATGCGGTATAAGGCACTTCAGGATTGAATTTAATGGGTACAAAATGCTCGTTTATCTTTTTGATAATATCTGCATTTGAATACGTGTCCCTATCCATTTTCTTACACCAACCGCACCAATCCGTGTAGGCATCAACCAATACTATTTTACCTTCTTTGGTGGCCTTGGCATATCCTTCATTCCAATCGTACCATTTTAACTCCGCTTTAGGGGCTGGCTTTTTAGCTGGCACAAATGCCATTAAAAAGGCTAAAGGAATGGCAATCAGTATATATTTTAAGTTTGCGTAATTCATAATACGGTGCGTTTTGTGCTTGAATTGTTACAACAATCGTTCCGAAAATAATACTAAACTTACATATCACAAAATGTAATCGTACCGTTAATCATTTTGTACATCAAGCATTCCTATTTTTTTATAACTTCGCTTCGTTACATGGATAATCAAAACTACCCTATTTTATTAAGTAAACTCGATGCTTTTGTAAGAAAGTATTATAAAAACCAGCTTTTAAGAGGCGCGAGTTATTTTGCGTTGGCCACACTTATCAGCTTTTTATTGATTGTTATGCTGGAGTATTTTGGTCGCTATAACAGTTTGGTAAGGGCAACCTTGTTTTATTGTTTTATATTATTTGTAGGCTATTGTTTGGTGCGTTACGTGGTTTTGCCCCTACTTGGCATGTACAAAATGGGCAAAACACTTAGCTACGAGCATGCCTCGGCACTTATTGGCAAACATTTTCCTGATGTTAAAGACAAGCTGCTAAACACCTTACAACTTAAACATGAGGCTGATCAACAAGCTACCTCTACATTGCTTGAAGCCGCAATCAGCCAAAAAGCCGAACAACTTAAGCCCATTGTTTTTACAGATGCTATTAACCTGAAAAACAACCTAAAACATGCCCGACTGGTGTTGATACCAGCAACCATTTATGCCTTAATCTATTTTTTTGCACCTGGTATTATCAGCAAAGGCAGCGAGCGGATAATCAGGTATAACCAAACTTTTTTGCCCGAAGCTCCTTTTGTTTTTGAACTGCAAAGTGATAAACTCACCACGGCACAATATGCTGATTTTGATTTAACGGTTGCCATCAAAGGAAACAGCGTTCCAAATGAGGTTTACGTTGACATTGATGGTCAACCGTTTAAAATGCAGAAAATAGACAATGCTACCTTTAGTTACACATTCAGAAATGTAAACAAGGATATTCCCTTTCATTTAACAGCAGCCGATTATGACTCAAAAGATTATATGCTTAAGGTGATTGAAAAGCCTGTTTTGGTGAATTATGCCGTTAAACTTCAGTACCCAGCTTATGTCGGAAAACAAGGAGAAACTCTTCAAAACCCTGGAGACTTAACCCTTCCCGCTGGAACCATTGCCACTTGGGTACTAAGTACCGCTAAAACGGATCTTGTTGAATATGGTTTTGGAGAAAGAACTGAAAAGGCTGAAAGAAAAAATGACGCCCAATTCTCCTTCTCCAAAAAGTTGCTGGTTTCTTCACCGTATTTTATTAGAAATAAAAATAATGCCTACGGTGTTGCTGACAGCCTTGCGTATATGATCAATGTTTTACCAGATGCTTTCCCTCAAATTAGTGTGGAAGAAAAGGCGGATTCCATTGCAGGTAAGCAACTCTACTTTATAGGTGATGCCAATGATGATTACGGACTTACCAAACTGGTTTTTGCATACAAGTTTCTGAAGTCAGCAACGGACAGTAAAGTAAAACAAGGCATAGTGAGCAAACCAATCCCCTTACAACGTGATGAAAAAAGCCAGCGTTTTTATTTTCAGTTTAATTTAAACGAAACCGGATTAAGTGCCACGGATGAATTGGAGTACTATTTTGAAGTTTGGGACAATGATGGGGTGCATGGTGCAAAAAGTGCTAGAAGTAAAACCATGTTATTTAAAGCACCAAGTGAACAGGAGTTGAGGAATGAAATGAATGAATCGGGCAAAAGCTTAAAAGCCGATATGCAATCAGCCATTAACGAAAGCAAAAAATTGCAGAAAGAACTGAAAGATCTTCAATTGAAAATGCTCGAAAAACGCGAGTTAACCTGGGAAGAAAAAAAGAAAGCAGAAGAGTTGTTAAAACGTCAGAAGGAACTTACTGAAAAGTTGCAAGACATTAAGGAACAAAACAAGAAGAATAACCAAAAAGAAAACGAGTACAAGGAGCTTGCCCCAGAATTGCTAGAAAAACAGCAGCAGTTAGAAAAAATGTTTAACGAGTTGATGAGTGATGAAATGAAAAAGCTGATGAAAGACTTGGAAAAAATGCTGCAACAACAAAACAAGGATGCAGTAAAACAGGAAATGGAAAAAATGCAACTGAGCAATAAGGATGTGGAGAAGGAATTGGACCGCATGTTGGAGCAGTTTAAGCAGTTGGAGTTGGATAAAAAACTGACTGAGGCCATTGAGCAGTTGCAAAAAACAGCCGACAAACAAAAAGAATTGGCCAACAAAACTGAACAATTAGAAAACAACAAAAACCTGAGCAAAGAAGAGAAGCAACAACAGCAAGAGCAACTGAAACAGGAACAACAAAAGTTAAATGAAGAGTTTAAAGATGCCCAAAAACAATTGAGGGATATTGAAAAAACCAACAAAGAGCTTGAGGAGCCAAAGGAGCTTGAAAACACCAAACAACAAGAGGAAAAAGTTTCAGAACAACAACAACAAGCTGGTGAAAATTTAGACAAAAAACAAAATAAAAAGGCATCTGAAAACCAGGAAAATGCAGCCGAAGAAATGCAAAAAATGGCTGATAAAATGAAGGAAAAACAGGAGGAAGAAGAAAAAGAACAACAGGAAGAAGATGCAGAAGCTTTACGTGAAGTATTAGAAAACACCATTCAATTGAGCAAGGACCAAGAAACCTTAATAGACCAGATGAAACGCATTACAGGTTATAGCCCTGAATATGTGGAATTGGCTAAAAAACAAAAAGTAACCCGCGACAATGCCAAGATTATTGAAGACAGCCTTTTGGCACTCAGCAAACGTGTACCAGAAATCAGTTCGTTTATAAACCGTGAAGTTACCAAGCTTAATGATAACTTAGACAAAAGCATATCAGCCTATGCCCAGCGTAATTTTATGGAAATACGCACCCGCCAACAATACACCATGACCCACGCCAATAATTTGGCCGTGATGTTAAGTGAGGTACTGAACCAAATGCAACAACAAAGCCAGCAGGCGCAAAGCAAAAAAAGTGGAAAAGGAAAAGGGAAACCAAAGCCCGGTCAAGGCAAAGGTGGCGGAAAGCCTTTAACCATGAGCCAGATTAAAAAAATGCAAGAAGAGTTGAACAAGCAACTGCGTGAAGGCATGAATAAACAAGGCGACCAAGGTAAACCGCAAGACCAGGGTGGGCAAAAACCAGGTGGACAGAAGCCCGGTGGGCAGCAACCTGGAGGACAATTGCCCGGAGGCATGAGCAGTGAAGGCTTTGCAAGAATGGCGGCACAACAAATGGCCATTAGGCAGCAGATGCAAAAAATGATGCAGCAAATGGATGCCAAACAAAAAGAAGGTTTGGGAGGAAGCAAGCTATTGGAGGAAATGAAGCAGATGATGGAGAAAACCGAAAAAGAACTGTTTAACAAACAACTCACCTCCGAAATGCTGATGAGGCAACAGGAGATTTTAACCCGTTTGCTGGAAAGTGAAAAGGCCGAAAGAAAACAAGAACAAGAAGAGAAGCGGGAAGCTGAACAAGCCAAAGAAAGGCCCAAAACCACTCCTCCACAATTTGACTTGTACATTCAACAAAAAAATAAGGAAAAGGAATTGTTAGAAACCATTCCTGCTGAAATGCAGCCTTATTATAAGGATAAAAGCAAGGCTTATTTTAACCGATTGGGGGGCAAACAATAATTGTTTTGTGCATCTTCTTCCCTTTTACTTCAGAAGCCAAAGAGTACAAAGCTACTTGCGGGTGTGTAATGTTAATCAAACCCAATATGCTGCTTTACAAAGGCTAAATAACATAACAATGTCCGCAACTTTTTTTATTAAATATTTGTTTACTTATTTTTTGATATGACAACTAAAAGAACTGTTTTAATTACTGGTAGTACCAGTGGTATTGGATTAGCCATTGCCCGCAACTTTGCAGCCAAGGGGCATCATATTGTATTTAATGGCTTAGAAGCAAATGGTGCAGCTATTGCGGCAGAAACCGCAGCGGAGTTTGGTGTTGAGTATTTGTTTCATCCATGCAATGTGCTGGTGCCTGAACAAATAACAGACATGGTGACACAGGCCATTGCAAAATTTGGCACTATTGATATTTTGGTGAATAATGCCGGTATTCAATTTGTATCTCCGGTGCAAGATTTTCCATTAGAGAAATGGAACGCCATTATTGGCATTAACCTAACTGCGCCCTTTTTGCTCACCAAAGCCGTTTGGCCCTATATGCAAAAGCAACAATTCGGACGAATCATCAATATAGCCTCTGCTCATGGATTGGTGGCTTCTGAATTCAAATCGGCTTATGTGGCCAGCAAACATGGCATTATTGGTTTTACCAAAACCACAGCTTTGGAAGGTGCACCATACAACATTACGGTTAATGCCGTTTGCCCTGGTTATGTGCATACGCCTATTGTTGAAAACCAAATTGGCGACCAGATGAAGGCGCATAACCTTACCCGTGAGGAAGTGATAGAAAAAGTAATGCTGGCCAAACAAGCCATTAAGTCTTTTATTCCTATTGAGTTGATTGCAAATAGTGTTGCCTTTTTAGCCGCTGATGAAAACACCACCATTACAGGCATTGCATTGCCTGTTGAAGGAGGATGGACCGCTCAGTAATTCACTCATTACTATTATTTCCATTTTTGTACTTACTTTATAATACACATGATTAAACATCAATCTGATAACAGTAGCAGGCCCACTGCAACCAACCACATGATACATGCCCATGGGATTAACCTGCATTACATCAGGTACGAAAATCCTGGTAAGCCTGTTCTACTCCTTTTACATGGCCTTACCGCAAATTGTAGGGCTTTTGAAGGGTTGGTAAGCCATGGCTTATACAAAAACTTTGATTTGGTTGCCGTTGATTTAAGGGGCAGGGGCTTAAGCGATAAGCCTCTTTTTGGTTATTCTTTAAAAATACATGCCCTAGATATTATTGAATTGGTTAGAAAACTAAACCTGCAAGATGTTTCGCTTGTTGGGCATTCTTATGGTGGTTTGCTGTCATCATTTTTATGCTTCTTTTATCCAAAAACGTTTAACAAAGTGGTGATGCTTGATGCTGCCCCTGAAATGAATAAAAAAGCACCTGAAATGTTGCAGACGGCATTAGGTCGTTTAGATAAAATTTACACCACCAAAACGGAGTACCTAGATACCATAAAAAAAGCGCCTTACATCAATTTTTGGGATGATGATATGCTTGCTTATTTTGAAGCAGATATTGAAGAGTTTGAAAATGGGACAGTGTCTCCACGACCAGATTTAGCGCAGATTATGCAAGTAGCATTTGATGTAGGCATTTCGCCTTTGGCTAAATATTTTAAAGGCTTGCAACAACCTGCTTTGTTGGTTTGCGCATCTGAAAACTACAACTTAAATGAACCCATATTACCAGGATACTTGGCAGAAAAGGCCGCAGCAAATATGAAAAACTGTAACGTACAGTATGTTGAAGCCAATCACCATACCATGGTTTATGGCAAATACGCTGAACAAATTGTGGGATATATTGAGGAGTTTATGGCTGGTGTGTAACTAAAACTGCCACCATTTTTTCTTTAAGCCGATATAAACACCATCTTCACGGGTCTGTACAGGATATGATTCGATGTAATCGCCTTGTAAACCTTTACCTGTTTTTAAATCATAGCGGTAACGGTGCACCGGGCATACCACTTGCTCGTTCTCGCACCATCCTCCTCTTCCTAAATGCGCCCCGGCATGTGGGCACTTGTCATCTACTGCATAATAACCTGTTGGGGTTCTGGCCATGCAAATTCTTTTGCCATCTATTTCAATGGTTCTGGTTGAGTTTAGTTGCTGTGGCTCATTGCCATGCAATTTAAAATCATACACTTTATAGTAACGAAGCATGTATTGGTTAAATGCGAATAGGTTGGTTATTCTGTTGGAAGAAGTAACAGCTTTAGTTTTACACTGGTTTGATCATTGTTTAACACCAACACCAAACTGTCTTCACTTAAATGTTGCACGGGGATACTTTTTGTTTTTTGCTCATTGCCCTCTTTACCATCACTTATAAATTCAATGGCTGTTGCCTGCAAGTTCCATTTACCAGTAGATGTTGCTGCTACGTTTCCAGTGATGTAAGTGCCATCGGCTTTAAACTCATACAAATTCTTGGTAAGCACATCGCGCATTACCGCACGTTGTCGCTGCATCATATTGCCTTGCATGGTATCGCTTTGCACAACCGACTGTTTATCGTCTAAAAAAATAACATCAGCTACCCGCCACCTTCTTACCAAAGCCTTTTCACGTTTATCTGTACAGGCCATCGCCAAAAATAGCATCACCATCAATACCCATTCAATTTTTTTCATTGCTTTTTATCCTCATAGCTTATTTAATTTACCATTAAATAACGCCAAATTGTTGTTTAATTAAGAACTTAAGAACCGTGAACACCAAAAAATCCAGTACAATCTAACCACAAAAAACTATTTTTGCCACCATTTTAACTTTTATTTAATAGCAATATTCCTAATTTACTCAGCATGAAAACTGTAGATGATTTGAATTTTTCAGGCAAAAAAGCCATCGTACGTGTTGATTTTAACGTGCCACTTGATAAACAAACCTTTGCCATTACTGATGATGCCAGGATTCGCGCCACCATTCCTACACTTAAAAAAATTCTTGCTGATGGTGGAAGTTGCATTTTGATGAGCCATTTGGGCCGCCCTTTAAAAAAGTTAAAAGAGGATGGTTCCATTGATAAAGAGAAGTTTACACTAAAACATACCCTGAGTTGTATTAGCGAGTTGTTGCAAACACCAGTACAGTTTGCAGGTGATTGTATTGGAGAAGAGGCCAAAACAAAAGCAGCACAACTAAAACCCGGAGAAGTATTGCTATTGGAGAACTTAAGGTTTTACAAAGAAGAAGAGAAAGGTGATGCTGAATTTGCCAAAAAACTAAGCGAATTGGCTGATGTTTATGTGAATGATGCTTTTGGTACTGCCCACCGTGCGCATGCCAGCACGGCCATTATTGCACAATATTTTACTGAAAAGTGTTTTGGTTATGTTATGGCAAAAGAAATAGCCAACGCTGAGTTGGTAATGAAACAAGCTGCAAGACCTTTTACCGCAATTACTGGTGGTGCTAAGGTAAGTGATAAGTTATTGATTTTGGAAAACCTGATTGACAAAGTTGATTACCTGATTATTGGTGGAGGAATGGCTTACACATTTCTTAAGGCCCTTGGTTATGAAATTGGTTCAAGTTTATGTGAAGAAGACAAACTTCAACTTTGCCTTGACCTGATGGGAAAAGCCAAATCAAAAGGCGTAAAGCTTATGCTACCCGTAGATAGTATTGTGGCAGATGCTTTTAGTAATGAAGCAAACTATAAAGTGTGCAACAACAAAATGATTGAAGCTGGTTGGATGGGACTGGACATCGGCCCAGAAGCTATTCAGGAATACACTGCAGTGATTCAACAATCTAAAACCATTTTATGGAACGGCCCTATGGGTGTTTTTGAAATGAGTCATTTTGAGAATGGCACCAAACAAGCAGGCATGGCAGTTGCCGAGGCTACTAAAAACGGAGCTTTTAGTTTAATTGGTGGAGGAGATAGTGCTGCTGCCGTTGCTAAATTCGGGCTTGAACATGGCGTAAGCTACATTAGCACTGGAGGTGGGGCATTGTTGGAATATTTTGAAGGAAAAGAATTGCCTGGAATAAAGGCCCTGAATAATTAACCTTTACACACCAATAAAAGTTTGTAATTTCGTTTCCTACAGGTTGTACGTTTACATGTTCAATCTAGTACCTATCATGCAACAATACCTCATTTTTCGCTTTCGTTTTGTTATCGTATGGGCTTTGGTAATTTTATTTGCCTGTGGTGCTCAGCCCAGCACTTTTGCAGAGCTTAGGCTAGAGGATTTGTTCGGATACGACAAGCCAATTCATGCGTTTTTATTCGGGTTTCAGGCCTGGTTACTGATTCAGGCATCATTAAAAACAACACGGAACGCCCGATGGCTTATTACAATAAGTTGTTTAACGAGTGCTGGTTATGGAGTGTTTATTGAGCTGCTACAAAAATGGGTATTCACTGGCAGAAGCTATGACTATTTTGATATGCTAGCCAACTCAATTGGCTGCTTAATTGTGTATTTTATCGCCTTAAAAAAACTACAACATGTTTGATATTGTTAAACCTAGCCTGCAAGCTTATTGTGATGAACACACCTCCCCTGAAAGTAAAACATTACAGGAGCTAAACCGGTTTACCCATGCCAATGTGCTACAGCCGCGTATGTTAAGTGGCCATTTCCAAGGCAGACTGCTAAGCATGTTTAGTAAAATGATTAAGCCTGAATACATTCTTGAAATTGGAACCTATACGGGGTACTCTGCTATATGCCTAGCCGAAGGATTGCAAAAAGGCGGAAAACTCATTACCATTGATATTAACCCAGAGCAAGAAGAAAACATTTACCATTATTTTAAAAAGGCGGGCATGGAACAATCCATACAGTTTATTGTTGGCGATGCCCTAAACATTATAAAAACCTTACCTTATCGTTTTGATATTGTTTTTATTGATGCAGATAAGCCCAACTATGTGAAATATTACGAATTAGTAATGCCTTTACTTAAAAAAGATGGTTATATATTTGCAGATAATGTTTTATGGAGCGGAAAAGTGGTTGAAGATGAATCGATAAAAAAAGACAGGGACACCCAATTGCTTGATGCTTTTAATAAACATGTAAAAAACGACCCTAGGATTGAGCAGGTTTTATTACCCGTTCGAGATGGTATTTTAATTGGCAAAAAAGTATCAGATTAGTTTATTTATATATAAATAGCTTTTTTTTGAATTAAATAGCTATATTAGGGATTTCATTTTAGGGAGGATTATGTTAAAACTTAAACTTGGATTTGGATTACTTTTAGTAGCCTGTACCTTTTATGGTGCGTATGCTGCTTGCCCTAATCTAAACCTTAGCTTTACAGTACCCACTCAAGTTGGTTGCGGGGTTCCCCAAAACTTTAGTTTCGATAATACCTCTACAGGTTCCAATGCCAATAATGTGGCTTACATCTGGAAAATAGACGGTGTGCGGGTAGATAGCACATTTGGCACAGTTCCCAATTTCAACTATACTTTTGGCGGTCCAGGTACTTTTGTGGTGCGGGTAGTTGCTATTACACCAGGCAATTGCAGAGACTCCATACAACAATCGGTTACCATTACCTCTGGAGCCCCGCTTGTTTATGACGGGAACTTGGCATTGACGTTTACTCCCCGTTGGACCAATTGCATCATCAATCCCTTGCAAAGCAACAACTACAACATGAGCGTATCCTCTAATGTTGTTTTAAACAACTATACCATTATTTGGGGTGATGCCACTGCCAATGCCACTGGCGCAAGTTTGCTTGTTGGAAACGTAATTAACCACAATTACACCACACTTGGTTTATTTACAATAAAAATAGTTACCGTAAATGCGGGTTGCAGTGATACCATTACCGGAACGGTTATCAATATGCGCCCAGTAAGTACCTCTATTAAACCTCTTCCAGCTGGACAATTAGCAGGTTGCGCACCACATACCATTACCTTTCAGGATACGACTCAAAATGCACTACCAGGAACCATTCTCACTTGGAATTTTGGTGATGGTACGGTTATTACCCGAGACTGGACTCAGGCAAATCAACCCATTACCCATACTTATTTACCTACTGGCAATGGAAATTGCATTTACACTGTTTCTTTAAGTGCAATTAATACCAATTGCAATACGGGTACAAACAATGCTTCGGTTTTTACCATTTCACCTATTCTTATTTTTGATAAGGACGTGGCCCAGATTAATCCACCTTCTAACTTGTGTCAACCGACACTAACTTACACCTTTGGTAATTCGTCACAAGATAATTGTATTAGCGGGCAGCGTTATTATTACTGGAGTTTTGGTGATGGCACCAACACTGGATGGATTACTACTAAAAATGCACAAACTCATACATTTCCTTCACTGGGACCTTATACCATTATGCTAATTGACAGCAACCCATGTGGAAGTGATACTACGTTTGCAACTGTAACCATAAATGCACCGCCATTGGTAGGTTTTACCATGAGCCCAAGGTTTGGATGTGCGCCTTTATCAGTTACTTTAACAGACACCTCCCGTGGAACAGGGAATACCCGATTTTGGACCTTGTTAGGAACCACCCCAAATAGCTCCTCACAGCCAACACTAACGAGAACATACACGAACCCTGGCACCTATGTGGTGCGCTTGGCCGTAAGTAACGCCTGCGCTAATAATATCATTAGAACAGACACCCTTAGGGTATACGCTAAACCTAGTGTATCAATAGGTAATGCCATATCAGGTTGTGTGCCACATACGGTTCAGGTGCAAAATAACACCACCAACCAAGGTCCTAACGCCACCTATTTTTGGGATTTTGGAAACGGGCAAACATCCACTTTACGCGTCCCTCCTCCGGTTACCTATACCACAACAGGCTCTTTTCCCATTAAATTAATTGTAACTGATACTTGTGGTAAGGATTCGCAAACGGTAACGATAGCGGTGAGTACTTTACCCAATGCTCAGTTCACTGCAACCAATGTATGCAGGGGAACGGCCACAACATTTACCAGTTCGTCAACAGTAGCCCCTGGTGATGTAATTACCAATTATAAGTGGATTTATGGAAATGGAGATAGCACCAACTCGGGAACAGCTATCCAAAATTTCACTTATCCTGCTTCTGGAACATTTAATGCCATATTACAAATTACCACGGATAAAACCTGTATTGACAGGGACACGATAGTAGTCTCCGTTAGGGCATCACCCAATATTAGTTTTGTTGCAACACCATCCAATATTTGCGATGGTACTGTTGTCAATTTTAATGGCACTGCCAGCACTACTGCCCCATCAACCATCGCTTCTTATCGATGGACATTTGGCACTACAGACACAGCTAGAATTGAAGATACGGTGTATCGCTTTCCTGGACCTGCAACCTATAATGTGGTGTATTCAGTTAGTAATAACGCTGGTTGCACAACTAATGTAAACTCTAGCATTACCGTTCATCCCGTGCCCGATGCACGCTTGTTTAGAACAATTGCTTGCCGTGGCCAACGCACTTTTTTTACAGATAGTTCTATTGTTGGTTTTGGCAACACCATTAACCAATGGGCCTGGGACTTTGATAACAATGGTGTTACGGACAGCACCACCAAAAATCCAAGTTTTATCTTTCCCAATACAGGTACCTTTAGAACAAAACTAACCGTAACTACCAATAATGGTTGCAGCAACACCGATAGTATTAATACAGTGGTTAATTCCACTCCTACTGCTGCTGTTGCAAGTAATGCACCTGCATTGTGCAAAGGAGATACGTTTAATTTTACCAATAATTCCCTGGGGGCATTTGCGTACTCTTGGACTTTTGGAGATGGCTCAGGGGAGTTTTTTGTAACGAGCACTGCGCCTTTTCCTTATATTTATAGTGATACCGGACAATTTACCACAAAACTGTTGGCCATTAGCCTTCAAGGATGCAGAGACTCTGCTACTGTTCCTGTGATATCACGCCCCTTACCTATTGCCTCTTTTAGCGTAAATGATACCATTGGTTGTGCACCCAAAACCTTTACTTTTTCCAATAGCTCTATTTTATCAAACGGTTACAGGTGGTTGGTGGGCAATACACAAACCAGCACAGCAACAAACAGACCAGATACCCTTATTGGTTTAAGCGGACAAGTTGTTCCAATACGCCTAGTTGCCACAAACCAGTTTAATTGCAAGCCAGATACTGCTGTAAAAACACTTTATACTTTTGGTAATCCTACGCCTAATTTTACCATTAGCAAGGATAGTGGTTGTGGCCCACTCAGCGTTAGTTTTATCAATACCACGCCTAATGGTTCAAGTTATCGGTGGCGGCTTGGTAATGGCGATACGGCCAATACACTTGATGCTGCAAGTATTTATCTGCCCTCACAACAAAATGACAGCACTTATCAGGTTAAATTAATTGCCAATAATATTGCGGGTTGCAGGGATAGCATTACCAAAACGGTTCGGGTTTTCCCTAAACCAGTGAGTGTATTTTCACATACCATTAATAATGGTTGTGGGCCTCTGGCAGTAACTTTCACTAACAGTTCAAACCACAAATTTGGAGGCACCATTGCGGATATGACATTTAACTGGAATTTTGGAAACAATACCTCTTCCACCCAACAGAATCCGACAGGAACTTTCCTTGCCTCGGCAACAAAGGACACTACTTACCAAGTGCGGTTGATTTCATTTAGCAGGTATGGTTGTGCTGATACCTCTTCATCAACTGTGCGCGTTTACCCTAAGGCTAAAGCAGCATTTGTTGCAAATGCACCTGCAGGTTGCGGACCGCATACCACCACATTTACCAACAACTCTATTCCCAATGATACAGGTTCTATCAATATTATGACTTTTGCTTGGCGGTTTGGCAACGGGCAAACATCTACACAGGTTAATCCTCAAGCAACATATACAGCATCAAAAACAGTAGATAGCATTTACTCGCCAAGACTAATTGCTTTTTCTGAGCATGGGTGCGCTGATACTTCTTTTGGTGTGGTGCGCGTTTACCCTAATCCAAAATCGGTGTTTACACCAAGTGTAACCAGTGGTTGTGGTCCGTTAAATGTTACCTTTTCCAACCAATCTTTCCCTAATGACACGGGTAGTATTAATGACATGACCTTTTTATGGAATTATGGCAATGGGTTTAGTGATGTAACTAAGGATGGCACTTCGCAATTCACGGCCCGATTACTTGCGGATACTCCTTACACCATACGTTTAACAGCATTTAGTGAGCATGGCTGCATAGATACCACTACCCGCAAAGTTATTGTAAGGCCCAATCCTGTTACTGCTTTTTCTACCAACAAAACCGCTGGTTGTGGCCCTTTAAATGTTCAATTCACCAACAACACCCAACTTGGGTTTAAGTATTATTGGGATTTTGGTGATGGGGATACCACTGCCGCTTTAAGTCCAGCTCATACCTACGCTTCTTATCAAATTTTTGATTCTATTTATGAAGTTAAACTTGCCTCACAATCCAACTATGGTTGTTTGGGCGACACCGTAAAAACAACCATTATTGCCCGTTATGACCCCATTGCTGATTTTTTCCCTTCCACTGATAGTATTTGTGGTGGTGGTAGTATCGCCTTTTTTAACTCCTCATTAGGTGGTACCGTAAATAATTGGAGCTTCGGAAATGGCCAATCGTCTGTTGCCATTAACCCAGTTATAAATTTTGTGGGTTTGCCTACTAAAGATACCACTTATACCGTAAGGCTTATTAGCACTTCTCCTTATGGTTGTAAAGATACCTTGTTTAAACCTATTAAGATAAATGCATTGCCCGATGCGCAGTTTAGCAGCATTGCGCCTGCTTGCCATCCTTATCCAGTTACATTTAATAACACTTCGTTACGGGCTGTGAAATATGAATGGGATTTTGGGGACGCTACTTTTGATACGATAAATAGCAATGCGAGCAAAGTATTTACCAATACGCTAAGCCTTGTTAATCGCATTTATCCAGTTACACTGACAGCCAAATCAGTGAGTGGTTGCATTGATACTGCCAAAAGAAATATTACTGTTTATCCTCTGCCTAATGCCAGCATCACCGCATTAAAAACATTACGTTGTGATACGGCTGAATATAATTTCTTAAACGCAACACAAGGTGCTAGCTCCTATTTATGGCGATTTGGGGATGGCAATACCAGTGCATTGCAATCTCCTATCCACTATTACAGAACACTTGCTAATTCTAATATTTCTTACACACCAAAAATGATTGCCACCAGTGCCAATGGTTGTATAGACAGTGCCCAAGCTACTGTTATTGTTCGTCCGCTTGTTATTGCTGATTTTAACGCATCGGCTACATCAAGGTGTTTAAACCTTGATGTCCAGTTCCAAAACCTTTCCCGCAACGCGGTTAATTACTTTTGGCTTTTTGGTGATGGTGGCGGAACCAACGCAAGTGCTCCTAAGTACAAGTATACAAATACAGGAGCTTTTGATGTTACCTTAATTGCGTATGACCAATTTGGCTGTTCGGATACAACCGTTAAGCCAGCCTACATTAACATTTATGAAATTCCAAAAGCATTGTTTTCTTATAATCCAATAGACCCACAACTGCCTAATACGTTGGTTAACTTCACTAATTTATCTACCATATCAAGCGGAACGCTAACCAGTGAGTGGAATTTTGGTGATTTTTCAAGTGCAAATAATACTTCAACACTGGAAAATCCTTCTCACAATTACAGCGATTCAGGCAACTTTAACCCAGTGCTTATTGTAACAAGTAATCAGGGCTGTAAAGACACTTCTGATAGAACGCTAAGGGTTGACCCACGCAAGCCTATACCTGCTTTTGATTGTGATCCAAAATCAGGTTGCAAACCGTTAACGGTAACGTTTACTAACCAAAGTTTGTATGCGTATACTTACCGATGGGATTTTGGTGATGGTACAAAATCAACCGAGGCAAATCCGGTGCATACTTACTCCCGAGCGGATAGCTTTAACGTTGAGCTGACCGCCTACGGACCGGGTGGTGATTCAACACTTGAAAAAAGAAGGTTGATTGTAGTGCATGATTTACCAAGGGCCAGGTTTAGTGCTAACCCCACCAATATATTCTTACCAGAGGCTTATTCTACTTTTACAAATACCTCGTTTGACGCAACAAAAACTTTCTGGACAATTACCAATGACAGCAACAACATTGTTTTTGAAGATACCAGTTACAACAGCGGATTTGATTTTAAAGATGATGGATTTTATAGCATACGTTTGGTGGTACAAAATCAATTTGGTTGTGTGGACACTGCGGTTGGCATAAATATTATTAACGTAGATAAAAGTGGGACTATTTTTATACCAAATGCTTTCTCGCCAAATGGAGATAATACCAATGAAACCTTTTTACCAGTTGTTACTGGGGTGAGGCGTCAAGGGTATGAATTTAGGGTTTACGATAGGTGGGGAAGATTGGTATTTGAAACCAATGATCCTTTTAAAGGGTGGGATGGCATGATATATGGTTCGCCCGCAGTAACTGATGTATATGTTTGGTTAATTGAAGGTACTTTTGTAACAAACAACCGATTTACAAGAAAAGGAACAGTAAGCTTACTTCGTTAATTGCACTACTCTTCCTCCTCTTTGTTTAGGGCAGCTAATAATTTATAAGCACCCTTAACTGCTATTGTTTGGTTATTTAATGCTTCATTTTGCTGAATGGTGGTATAGCCATCTTCACTCCCTGTTTTCTCTACTTCAACCTGTTTAAATGTGGTATTCCCATTGGTGTTTTTTTCCAGCACAAATACATACGATTTTCCGTTCTGTTCTACAATTGCCTGATTAGGTAAAGCACTTGCAGCAATGTTTTTTACCTCAATATATGCTGTAAGGTACATGCCTGGAAGCAGGTTTCTGTCTTCTTCTTTCAGGTGACAATGCACCCGAACTGTTCTGTCTGCATTGATTTCACGACCAATGAGGTAAACATTTGCATGGCGTATTTTTGTTTCGTTGGCTAATGAAAACTGTACTTCCTGACCCACTTTAATGGAAGGCAAGTCTTTTTCAAATACGCTAATCTCAGCGTGTAGATGTTCCGTATCAATAATCTCAAATAATACTGTATTACTGCTTACAAATGAGCCAATACTTACATTTACTTTTGTTACATACCCATTAATAGGAGCATACAATTGAATGGTTTTTTGGATATTGCCCAACTCCAGTTGATTCATGTCAACCCGAATGAGTTCAAGTTTTGCTTTTAGACCATTCACTCTTGCCTTCATGGTTTCATATTCAGCCTTTGATTTTTGGAACGTTTTTTTGCTGTTTACCTCCTCTTTTGACAATTCCTTTTGTCGTTCAAATTCATCTTTTAAAAAGCCCAGTTGGCTTTTGTTCTCCAAATAGTCTTGTTGCAATTGGATGTAATCAGGGTGCTCCATGGTGGCTATTACATCTCCTTTGTGCACATGCAATCCTTGCAACAATTGCGTGTGCTTTAAATTGCCTCCGTAAGGTGCGGTAATGCTCATCAGGTTCTGTGGAGGCACATCTAGTAATCCATTCACTTTAATTTTATGGCTGATTTCCTTAGGCACTAGTTTACCGAAAACTATGCCAGCCTGACTTATTTGTACCTTTGTTAGTGTAATTAACTGTTGTTGACTTTTTTCAGTTAACGCTTCACTTTCTGTTGGCGCTTGATTACTGCAACTATTTAAAATAAACAGCGCACTTATTATGGTTAGTTTATATATATGACGCATGATTGTTTGGTTAATTATTACCGGTTAAAAATTGTAATTGAAACATGGATTGGTTGTAGTCCCTTATAGCGATAAGGTAATTGAGTTGAATGGCAATAGCCTCAGTTATGGCTCTTGCATATTGGTTATAGTCAATATCTCCCTGAGCATATGCCTTTTGGGCTTGTTTTAAAATTAACGCGGCATTAACTAATGCAGAATTTGTGTAGTAGGATAAATTATTTTTAGCCCTTTTGGCATCCGACAGAGCTACTGCGTATTCGTAATACACTTCACGCTCAAACTGCTGGTACTCTTGCCTGATAACCTCTTGTTGTATCCCACTTGCCTTTATTTTTGCCAGCTGTGGGGTTATCCAAATTGGGATAGCTAAACCTACTAAAAAGCCTTGAAAACGATCTCCAGAAGTGGCTATGGTGGCATCACGCGCACTTACACTACCAATAAGCGTTTGGTTAAAATAGCCAAGTTTAATATCTGGCAATGTTTTATTGATTTCTACTTTTCGGGTTTGTTTGGCGACTTCGATTTGCTGTTGTAAATAAACCAGTCTTGGGTTGCGCTTTAGCAGGTTCGTATCATTTAGCCATTGCTCTGAAACAGGCTTTAGTTCCATGTCTTGAATGACAATTTCTCCTTCCACGTTAATGAGCTTTTTCAGTTTCAATAACATCAAGTCTTGTTCCGCCTGATTTCTGTTGAGTTGGTTTTTTATTTCGAGGGCGTGTTGTTTTGCCATGGCCTCTTCCAATAAGGTTGCTTCCCCTTGTTTATACCTTAGCATAACCGACCGTGCAACACCATCGTACAAAGAATCATTCTGCGCAAGCATGGCTCGCTGTGCCATTAGGTACTGCAATTGGAGGTAGCATTTTTTCACTTGCACTACCAGTTGGTTTTTTACCTCCAATAAGCTGGCCTCTTCTGCTCTTATCAGCTGTTTGCCTAGGCTTTGTTGTGCCCCTAGTAAAGTAGGGAAAGGAATGTTTTGGGTAATGGTGATGTTCTGGTCTGCACGTTCATCACTATTGTACTGCCCTTGCATAAGGGTAACATCCGTTTTAGGTAATTCTGTAGCTGAACGCTTTAATGATTTTTGGTAGCTAATTTTTGTTTTGCCAATACCCACCAACTGGTTATTGTTTAGCGCTAAACCAATAGCATCATCCATGCTCAGTTTTTGTGCCGGGCTTTGCGCATAACCACTATTATGAATAAACAGTAACATCAGCGCAACAGCTGCTGTCTTTTTAAGTTTGCTAAACCCCACAAGCTGATACAGTACCGGCAGTACAAACAGAGATAACAGTGTTGAAGAAATTAATCCTCCAATAACTACGGTAGCTAATGGTTTTTGTACTTCAGCACCACTGCCGCCAGATAAGGCCATTGGTAAAAATCCCAACGAAGCAACAAGGGCCGTCATTAATATGGGCCGTAACCTATTCAACGAACCTTGTATAATCAACTGACTGTTTGCAACCATGCCTTCCTTTTTTAAGTGGTTGTATTCCGCAATTAGCACAATTCCATTGAGCACAGAAACCCCAAACAGGGCAATAAAACCAATTCCTGCAGAGATACTAAATGGCATATCTCTAAACCACAGTGCCCATACACCACCAATTGCACTCAACGGTATTGCTGTAAAAATGAGCAGCGCTTGCAGCATAGAGTTAAAGGTAAAATAAAGCAAGATGAGGATAAATGCCAAAGCCAATGGAACAGCTATGAGCAAACGGGTTCTTGCCTCTTCCAAATTGCGAAAGGTGCCTCCGTATGAAGTATGATAGCCTGGTTCAAACTTCATCTTTTGTTCTACCTGTTTTTGTAGTTGATTAACTACCGTTTGCACATCATTATTACGCACATTAAAGCCCACCATAATTCTGCGTTTGGCATCGTCTCTTTGTATTTGGTTGGGGCCAACTTTTAAGGTTACTTCTGCCAACTGATTTAATGGAATTTGGTCGCCATTTGGTGCTGTTACAAACAGATTTTTTACATCTTCAATATTGGTTCTGCTTTCTCTTTCCAACTTTACTACCAAATCAAACCGTTTTTCCTGTTCAAACACCAATCCTGCGTGTTCACCGGCAAAAGCAATACGCACAGCGGTATTTACATCTGCTATGTTTAGTCCAAATTGTGCCAGCTTTTCTCGGTTATAATTCACTACAATTTGTGGCAAGCCACTTACCTGTTCAACATACACATCGGTTGCTCCGGGAATTTTCTCGGCAATATGCCCAAGTTGTTTCGCATATGCAGAAAGTTTATCCAAGTCCTCACCAAAAATTTTCACTACCACATCTTGTCGAGCACCTGTCATTAACTCATTAAAGCGCATTTGTATGGGCTGCTGAAAACCGTAGCTTACATCAATGATATTTTCTTCCAGTTTTTGTTGCATTTTTTCCGCCAATTCTTCCCGTGAATTCGCAGAAGTCCACTCGCTTTTGTCCTTTAAAATAACCATTAAATCACAAGCTTCAACTGGCATAGGGTCTGTTGGAATTTCTGCCGAACCGATTTTAGCAACCACTTCTTTTACTTCAGGAAAATTATCCAATAAAATGCGGGACGACTTCTGTGCGGCTTCGATAGTCTCCGTTAAACTACTCCCTGTCATTACCCTTGTTTCAACTGCAAAATCCCCCTCATCCAATGTGGGAATAAACTCTCCGCCCAAGTTACTAAACACAACTAAAGCTATCACAAAACTAATGGCAGTAATGCCCAATACCAGCCTTGGTTTACGCAAAGCTGATTGAATCACTGGGGTGTAAACTCTTTTCAGTTTTATTATTGCTTTGTCTGATAAAGTTTGCTTTGCTACGTTGGTTTTACTGAGTATAAGTGCACTCATCATTGGAATATAAGTAAGGGACAAAATCAATGCCCCAACAATGGCAAATCCAACTGTTTCTGCCATTGGTCTAAACATCTTTCCTTCAACTCCAGTTAAGGCTAAAATAGGCAAGTAAACAATGAGGATGATGAGTTCGCCAAAAGCAGCACTGTTTCTAATTTTACTGGCCGATTCAAATACAGCTTCATCCATTTGTTGTTGGCTAAGTGCTTGCTTATTTGCCCTCAGGCCAAGATGGTGCAGTGTGGCTTCCACAATAATTACCGACCCATCTACGATTAATCCAAAATCAATAGCACCCAAACTCATTAAATTACCTGACACATGAAACACCCGCATCATGGCTACCGCAAAAAGCATGGCCAGTGGAATCACCGATGCCACCACCAAACCAGCCCTGATATTTCCTAACATCAGTACCAGTACAAAGATTACAATGAGCGCACCTTCTATTAAATTTTTAGAAACTGTTTCAATGGCATTGTTCACCAGTTTTGTGCGGTCTAAAAAGGGTTCAATTACCAATCCCTCTGGTAAGTTCTTCTCAATTTGTTTAATCCGTTGCTTTACGTTGCCAATCACCTCCGAAGAATTTTCCCCTTTCAACATCATCACCACCGCACCCACTACTTCACCCTCATCATTTCTGGTCATTGCGCCATACCTTGTAGCAGCTCCTACTTGCACCTTTCCAACATCCTTTATCAGCACAGGTAATCCATTCTGGTTGTTTTTTACCACAATATTTTCAACATCTTCTTTGCTTTTAATTAATCCTTGGGTGGTGATAAAATAGGCATTGGGCTTTTGGTCAATATATGCCCCACCAGTATTTTGATTGTTGTTCTTTACGGCTTCAAAAACCTGGTTAATGCTTAACTTCAAGTTGTGGAGTTTATCTGTATTTAAGGCAATCTCAAACTGTTTTAGTCCCCCACCAAAACTGCTTACATCTGCTACACCTTTGGTTCCCAACAATTGTCTTCGCACCACCCAATCTTGTATGGTTCTGAGTTGTATGGCATCGTACATTTTTTCATATCCGGGTTTGGTATGAATTACGTATTGAAAAATCTCGCCCAACCCGGTGGTAAGCGGGGCAAGTTCAGGGTTACCCATACCAGCGGGAATTTGCTCTTTGGCTAAGCTTAACCGCTCATTTACTTGTTGCCTTGCCCAATAAACATCAACCTCGTCTTTAAACACAATGGTAACCACTGAGAGTCCAAACCGAGAAAATGATCGTATCTCTTCAATTCCAGGAATGGTGGCCATGGTTTGTTCTACGGGGAAGGTTACCAGTCTTTCAATATCTTCAGCCCCACTGCTGGGAGTAACTGTAAGTATTTGTACCTGATTATTGGTGATGTCAGGTACGGCATCAATGGGTAATTGGGTTAATGAATACGTACCCCACGCAATCAGCGCAAGGGTGAAAATACCAACAACCAGTTTATTCCGTATGCTTATACGGATAATTGCATCTAACATAGCGTTACTATGATTAAATTATTTGATTAATAAATGAAATGAGGCTCCTGAAAAAATGTTTTACAGGAAGTTGATTTTAACCCAACTTGGGTGGCTGCCAAATTGCGGTAGCGTTGCTTTTGGGAAGGTATTGCTCTACAAAACTTTGGTGTTCTGCTTCAGCAAAATCGGGTATCATTAAACTTATTGAAACATTGCCCAATACCACTGGAACTGTTTGTACATGTTGGCAATGTTGTTTGTTATCTGCACCAGGAAGGTGCTTGTGCTCATGAGCATCTGCTTGCATGTGTTCATTATCTGCGGCATGCATGGCTAAAAACTCAAGTACACCAATGCGTTCATGCTCAGTAATGTGATGAAAGTAATGTGCTACAAGCGCAGGGGTGCTTGCTACATAATGGAGCATGCTGTCAGGCAAACAAATGCCTAACACAAGAATAAATACAATAAGCTTTTTGGCTTGTTTAAACACGGCACAAAGTAACGTATAACAGACCACTTATGCAACACCCCTCATTTTTAATCACTTAACATACGGGTTTATGTTACAGTAGCA
This sequence comes from Chitinophaga pinensis, assembly GCA_943372215.1. GTDB lineage: Bacteria > Bacteroidota > Bacteroidia > UKL13-3 > UKL13-3 > UBA6183. The sequence continues at coordinate 199,776 of CALRXU020000007.1, forward strand.
GCATCTTATCAAGATAAAAATGTTTTATATTGCGGTGCAATTGGCAACACTTTGATGCAGCTTTCAGTAATTATTGTTAACTACAATGTAAAGTACTTTTTAGAGCAGGCTTTACATAGCGTGTACAAGGCTCTTGATGGGCTTACGGGCGAGGTATTTGTGGTTGACAACAATTCGGCTGACGGGAGTTGTGAAATGGTGCGCAGAACCTTTCCCCAAACGATTTTAATTGAAAACAAACATAATCCAGGGTTTTCAGTAGCAAACAACCAAGCCATGAAATTGGCCAAAGGGAAGTATGTACTTTTACTGAATCCTGATACGGTGGTGGAGGAAGATTGTTTTAAAACCTGCATTCGGTTTATGGACGCCCATGATGATGCAGGTGCATTGGGTGTAAGAATGATTGATGGCAAGGGGAACTTTTTGCCTGAATCCAAGCGCGGGCTGCCAACACCTCAGGTTGCTTTTTACAAAATGTTTGGACTTGCAGCCATCTTCCCAAAATCAAAACGTTTTGGCCAATACCATTTGGGTTATTTAAGCAATAATCAGGTGCATGAAGTGGATGTGCTTGCGGGGGCTTTTATGTTTATTCGTGCAACAACATTGGATAAGATAGGGCTGCTTGATGAAGATTATTTTATGTATGGGGAAGATATTGACCTTTCATACCGGATTACACAGGGCGGGTTTAAAAATTATTACCTACCCGAAACTACCATCATTCACTACAAAGGCGAAAGCACTAAAAAAACAAGCGTGAATTATGTGTTCGTGTTTTATAAGGCCATGATTATTTTCGCCCAAAAACACTATAGCAACCGCCACGCACAAGCGTTTAGTTTCCTTATTAGTTTTGCTATCTATTTGCGTGCTGGCGTGTCGTTGGTTGCTGGACTTTTGCAGCGCACCAAGTTATTGTTGATGGATGCTACCTTAATTTATGGCGGCATTTACTTGATTAAACTCTACTGGGAACAGAACCATAAATACATTGAAGGTGGTTCTTATCCGCTGAGGTTTATGTTGATTAATGGAACTGTATATGCGATAATGTGGCTGCTTGGTTTATATTTAGCCGGAGCATACCATAAAACGCGCTCATTGACTACAGTAATTAAAGGTGTGTTTATGGGGCTTATTGGAATTAGTATTTTTTATGCTTTTGCCCCAGACAGTTACCGTTATTCGAGGGCCATTATTATGTTGGCGTTTGTATGGGCCATCATTGGCAGTTACATCAATCGGTTATTGCTGTACGCCATTAAATTTAAACAGTTTGATTTATCAATGACTTACGATAACAATACCATTATTGTTGGTAACAAGGCTGAGGTAATTAGGGTTCAGGAGTTGTTGAATAAAACAAAAGCCAACTGCAAGGTTGCTGGATACGTAGCCATTGATGAAACAGAAACTGGCAATAATGATTATTTGGGAAATGTGAGTAAGCTTAAAGACATTGTGCAATTTTTTCATGTAGAGGAAATCATTTTCTGCTCGAAAGACATTTCAGCGGGGCAGATTATTCAGTGGATGGGGGGTATTACCTTACCTGGCGTACAATATAAAATAGTTCCCGAAGAGAGTTCTTTTATTATTGGCTCCAATAGCAAGAATAGTGCTGGCGATTTTTATGCATTAGAAATTAACCTGGCCTTGAGCGAACCTTTGCATCTTAGAAAAAAACGGTTGCTTGACGTGCTGGTTGCTTTTGCTCTTTTACCAATGCTTCCTTTGGCAATGCTTGTTGTTAGGCAACGCCTTAATTTTATTAGGAATTTATTGGAAGTATTAAGCGGGAAAAAAACCTGGGTTGGTTACGCTCACTCCTACCACAACAGCAACGATTTGCCCAAAATTAAACAAGGCGTGTTAACTCCTGTATCCAGGAGCATTGATGGCATTGAAGAGGCCACTGTAAATAAACTTAACTTCTTATACGCTAAAAACTACTCCGTAGAAAAGGACTTGTCCATTATTCTTTTTTCGCTTTCAAAACTTGGTAATTGATGGGTAAAGCCACAAGAATACTTTCCTCTTTTAGCCCGCTGGTGCCACAAAATCTGGTCAATAACACCTACCCACTTACTAAGGTATCTGTATTTTATCATTTGGTGAACCCCAAGCCTGTTACATTTGCATTGAATTTGTACAAAACCATTTCGCCTGAGCAATTTGAAAAAGACCTCGATTATTTGTTATTAAATTTTTCTGATAAACTTGAATTGAGTTTTGATGACGGCCTAAGTGTTTGTGCAGAAGTAATTGCCCCTATTTTAAAACGCAAAGGCATCCAAGCCTTGTTTTTTTTAAATACTGCTTTTTTAGATAACCAAGATTTGTTCTACCGCTACAAAGCTGCATTGATCGCAAACGCGTGTTTTAAAGCCCCGTTACTTCAGCAAAAAATACAGCAACAATTAACAAATCCTGTAATTCCCTATTTGTACCAAATCAGCTATAAAAATAAAGCCGTGCTTGATGAGTTGGCAATTGCTGCGGAGATTGATTTTAATCATTACCTGGCCCAACAAAAACCTTATTTAACAAGTGCTCAAATACATTCATTGTTAGCTGATGGTTTTATGATTGGGGCACATAGCATTGATCATCCACCATTTTTTGAACTATCGGAGGCGGAGCAAATACATCAAGTTAAAACCAGTGTAGACGTATTGACACAACGCTTTAACTTATCTTATCAATACTTTTCATTTCCTTTCACAGATTGGGGCTTATCAAAACATTTTTTTAGCACCATTTACCAAAACAACCTGGTGGATGCAACATGGGGCTGCGCAGGCCTTAAGCATGATGAACAACCTAACCATACCCAACGCATTGCCTTAGACGCTACCTATTTTAATGCCGAACAAGCCATTAAAACAGAATGGTTATACTACCAACTTAAACACCTACTTCGTAAAAACAGCCTGCATCGGATTTGATACAAATTACCACATATACTATTGAGGAACTGCTTACTTTTATTAAAAGTGAAGCGTTTGCGAATATGCCTGTTATTCCTATTTCTCCTCAACGTGTATTATCCATAGCACATTCGCCTAGAACTAAGCCTCATCATGTGGTATTGGCCTGCGCTTATGAAGAAAAAACGTTAGTAGGGTATCTTGGCTTATTGCCAGACACCTGTATAGCAAAAGAAACCATTTATGAAATTGGCTGGCTAAGCAGCATGTGGGTAAGTGCAGCCCATAGAGGGAAAGGCATTGCTCCGCAGCTCATCAATAGTTTACTCACGGCTTGGGATAATTGGATACTCACCACCAATCAATCACCGGCAGCCGCAATTGTATTTAACAAGCATCCTAATTTTATTACGATACCAAATACAGGTACACGGTATTATATGAAGAGTCGCTTGGCTTATTTTATTGTACAGAAAAACCCGGCACTTCACTATTTAACGCCCCTTTTAAAAGTGATTGATGGCACTATAAACACCCTTGTTGGGCTGCATCGATTTATTCAACCAAATAGCTCTATCACCTTTCAAACAACACAAGAAATTAGCCATGAACTGGCCCTGCTAATACAAACTCATTCAACCAAAAGCCATTGCATAAGGGGGATTGAAGAGTTTGCCTGGATGATGAAGTATCCCTGGGTTTATCAAGCAGACGAACCTGATTACATGGCTCACAAATATGAGTTTACGATAAGCACCAAAGATTATTGCAATGAGTTTGTGTTGTGTTATCAACAGAACAAGTTAGTTGGTGCTGCGTTGGTAATGCTTAAAAATGGTGAACTAAAAATTTCTTACGCTTGGTGTACCTCATCAGATGAATCACTATTGGCAATAGCATTGCAACAGTATATGCAGCAGCATGGCGTTTTTGAAGTAACCGTCTTTAACTCCTTGCACCAAAATTTAGTAGCCAATCAAGGTGCATTTTATCTTCATAAAAAAACCATGAACAGGGCTATTTATGCTACTCAGCAGTTGGGTGATGTATTAGAAAAGAATACGGGCTTTTTAGATGGTGATGGGGACTGTTGTTTTGCTTGATTAATTGGTGATGTAATCAAGCTGCTTGTTTAAGCTGTGTTCTAAAAAAATTCCTTCTATTACCGAAGCAGTTTCATCAGGATAATTTACATTAACCGGACAAGCGTAGTTAATCCAACTTTTTATGCGGCCTACAAAATCATCCCCCACTTTTTTCACCACTGTTATACCCAAATCTTTCATGGCCTCTGCATTGCAAATTTGTTCATATTGGTTGAGCATAGGCACTGAGAATACCTTTTTACGCAAATACATGGCCTCTGCCGGACTTTCAAACCCACCAGCAGTAACCAAACCTTCTGAGGCCGCTAAACTCTTTAAAAAATCATCATTCAACACTGGCTTTACCATTACATTTCCCTGATTGTAGCCAGTTTTACAATGTTTACTAAACACATGCCATTGTACGTCCTTTACTTGTGTGAAATGGTTTACCAACAATTCATCAGCATGGGCGGGCAGATACACCGTGATATGTCCCTCATTTGAGGTTTCTAATTTACGTACCTCACTCCTGATAACAGGTGTATGAATAAAATCATCGTATGGTTTAAAGTGAAAACCCACCTTTTTTGTGGCTGGGGCATAATACTTAAATAGTCCTTCTGCAAATGCATCCTGTTTTAATGGTCGAGGTGTGCGGGATGACAAATAAGCAGCCTGATGGCTTAATGCAATACAGGGCTTTAGTTTTAACCTGCACGCCCAAGCAGAGATGGGTTCAAAATCATTAATAATCAAATCATAGTCATCTACCGGAAATGATAAAACATCTCCGATACAAGTGATGGGGCTTAAGTGCTTAAGCGTATCAATCATATTGATACCACCTTTTTTACCAAAGGTATAGCTTATTCCTGCTTTTCTGTATTTAACAAGATAAGGTAAATGCACATCTGCTTGTCTGCCGCTTACCAGTAGATCCAAGTGGCCATAATTTAATAGGTGTGGAATAATTTCACGTGCCCTGCTTAAATGGCCGTTTCCTGTTGCTTGTATAGCGTATAAAATTTTCATAATGGTAATTGGCTAAACGGCTGTTTTAATAATTTGCTGGTACAATACTTCCATGTCAGGAAGCTTCACATTAATTTCATCTTCTTCAACGGCCTCTTCTTCGTTAAATTCTTGTTTATAATGCATGAGACTCCACTTTCCCAAGTTGTACTCTAAAGCAGTTAAATTTTCTATCCAATCACCACTGTTCAGGTACATTGTTTTGCCTTTTATGGTCATTACTTCATGAATGGCTGGTTGATGAATATGGCCGCACACCACATAATCATAGCCATTATCAATGGCAATTTCTGTAGCTGTTTTTTCAAAATCATCAATAAACTTAATAGCCTGTTTTACGCTATTCTTAATCTTCTTGCTAAAAGATACTTTACCTCTTCCCAGTTTTTTAGAAAACCAGTTTACCATGCTATTTAATAAAATAAGGGTATCATAGCCTACTGCACCTAACTTGGCTAACCACTTGCTATGCTTCATGGTTATGTCAAAAACATCACCATGAAAAATCCAGGCTTTTTTACCATCCAAATCCAGTACCAGCTTATCTAACAACTCCAATTTACCAATACTGAAATCCGTAAATTTTCTCAGCATTTCATCGTGGTTTCCTGTTAGGTAATACACCTTGGTTCCCTGACTCATCATTTTAAAAATGCGCTGCACCACTTTCATATGGCTATCGGGCCAATAACGTTTGCTGAACTGCCAAATGTCAATGATATCCCCATTCAATACTAAAGTCTCCGGTTCAATAGATTTAAGGTAACTATTAACCGCTTTCGCATGGCAACCATAAGTACCCAGATGTACATCGGAGATTACGGCTAGTTTGATTTTTCTTTTTTGCATTGGGTACTTATAACCAATCACAAAATTCACCTGACAACATCAAGCCTACATTGATTTTTGGTTAAGTAATTGTTAGCCAATAACATTGGCCTGTGAACAAGTTTAGCATCTACCGTGTCTTATAACACTAGGCTGTTCGCCTATGGTTGTTCTCATGGAAGAACTCCTATTTTCAACCGAACCAATCTTCTTATTTTATGTTATCTTTAACATCATTGCATAATGATTGCAAAAAGTAACAACTTTTTATTAATTTGTGCGTTTAATACTCATGCCAACCGCAATAACAAATGATGTAAAAATTACCGTTGAAGTGGCTTACCAAAATACACAGGTAAGTTCGCCTGACGATGAACACATGTTTGCTTACCGCATAACCATACAGAATAAGGGAGATTACACCATTAAGTTGTTACGCAGGCACTGGTTTATTATTGACTTAAACTATGCCAAAAAGGAAGTGGAAGGAGAAGGCATTGTCGGGCTGCAACCAGTGCTTGAGCCTGGCGAAACGCACCAATATGTTTCAGGTTGTGCTATACAATCGCAAATTGGGCTGATGCATGGCACTTATTTAATGGAAAGGCAGCTAGATGGAGAGTTGTTTAAGGTGGCTATACCTAAATTTAATTTGATTGCCCCTTTTCGCATGAATTGAGTTAAAGCGGGTTAGTTTTTTTGCTTAAAACCAAACAAGGCCATCCCTTTCGAGACAGCCTTGTTTATATTCTTTTACGTTTATTATCTTACGTCTACCAACTCCACATCAAACAATAAGGTTGAATTTGGAGGAATGCTTCCTCCGCCTGCACCAGCTTCGCCATAACCTAAGTTTGAAGGAATAATTAAACGCAGTTTATCACCAACATTCATCAATGCAATTCCTTCTTCCCAGCCTTTAATAACCATTCCGTTACCTAATGGAAAGCTAATAGGCTGCCCGCGCTCTATAGATGAATCGAACACTTTGCCGTTGGTTAAAAAACCTGTATAGTGTACCTCAACGGTTTTGCCATTTTCTGCTTTTTTTGCTTCTGCATTTTTTGATTTTTCAACCACAATATATTTTAACCCACTTTCGGTTGTAAGGGTATCCTTGCTGTTAATATTCCACGGTTTAATAGATTCTTTTACATCTAACAATTCTACTTCAAAAGTAAGTGTTGAATTGGCAGGGATTGGCCCCATGGCATTTGGACCATATCCTAAATCTGGAGGAATGGTTAATAAGGCCTTATCACCAACTTGCAATAAAGCAATTCCTTCGTCCCATCCTTTAATTACCCTTCCTGAACCCAACTTAAAGCTGAACGGCTGGTTACGGTCTTTGCTGCTATCAAACTTTGTTCCATCTGCTAATTTTCCAGTGTAATGCACACTAACCGTTGCGCCAACTTCTGCTTTTTTTCCGGTACCCTTTTCAGTAATGGTGTACTTAAGTCCGGATGCTGTAGTATATTCCACGTTTGTTTTAATTTCTTTAGGTGCTGCCACTTTGGTTTGCACAGGTTTGCTGGTTTTGGTAGATTTTGCTGCTGGCTTTGCCCCTTGTTTAGGCTTTGGTTGTTGGGCAAATAATGCACCTGATAACACTGCACCAGCAAAGAATAAGATTATCTTGTTCATTGTATCGTTCTTAAATATTGTATATGCGAATAAACTAATTTTATTTAACCTTTAATAACTCCATATCAAACACCACAGAAGTATAGGGTGGTATACTTCCATTTCCATCAGCCCCATAAGCTAACAAGTAGGGCACCACTATTTTGTAGCGAGAGCCCTCTTTCATCAGTCGTATGGCTTCTTCCCAACCTGGAATAACCAATTTTGCACCAACCATGAACTCAAAGCCTGTATCCGTGCTTTTGTCCACCACTTTACCGTTAAACAAATAGGTTTTATATTTTACCAAAACAGAATCGCCTATGCCTGGATTTCGCCCTACACCTTCTCTATATTTAATAAGGTAAATACCAGATTTGGTGGCTGTGGCATTGGGATATCCCTTAATAAAATCAGCCAATGCAATAGAATCTTGAATCATTAAATCTTTATCAGCCTGCGATTGCTTGTTTATCAACTCTGCCGCACTCATTACATCATATATCTTCATGTAAAAGGTGAGGCTATCGCCTGCATAAATATAAGCCGGTAAGGGTTGGCCAATGGTATATTTATAGAATGAATCAGCCGACACTGTTATTTCTAGCCTGTCCTCTGGTTTAATTTTTAGAAAAATATCCTTGAAGCTTGGGTGTTTAACCGGAATATGTACTGGTTGGTTCGCAGTAAACGTTTCTGTAAGCACAGAATCGGTTGAACCAATGGCCATGCGATAATTTACCTCCAGCAAATCAGTAGGTTTTGCTACTCTGTTACTGGTATTTGCTGGAAAAATCTGGTAACGCAATACCCCTGTACTATGTTGTTGTGCTACCGTTGCAAATGCTAAGCAGCAATTTAACGCCAATAGTACAAGGGACTTGCGCATACTAAACTAGTTTATTTTAATTACTTCCATTTCAAATACAAGTGTACTAAATGGAGGTATTGGTCCACTGCCTTGAGCTCCGTAGGCCATTTGTGAAGGGATAATTGCCCTTACTTTTTGACCCTCTTTCATGGATAGCAGTATTTCTTCCCAACCTATAATCACTTGTCCCAAACCTAAGGTTACCTGAATACCATCTTTTTGGTTTTCATCAAAAACCTGACCACTCAACAAAGAGCCTCTGTAAAGAACGGTTACTTTATCCCCTTTTTTAATTGCTTTTCCAGTTCCTGCTTTTAGTTCTGTATAATAAACGCCATTAGGTGTTTTTTGTGCATTAGGCAATGCAGCAATAGCAGCCTTTTGTTCAATAGAGTCTTTTACACCAAGTTGTTGAATCTCTTCCATTTGTTTTTTGCGCATATCCTGCTCGTTTACAACATCCTTAATTTTTAAAATAAACCGGATATTGTCTCCTGCTTTAATCCAATCAGGTCTTGGCTGGCCTAAACTATTTAAGAAAAAGCTATCTGCATTAATCAACACTTCAGCACTATCTCCTTTTGTAAATTCGTTTAATGCCTCCTTCATGGTAGGTTCAAAAACAGGAATATAACTTGCCTGATCTTTGGTAAATGTTTCTCTCAATACTGAATCCGTAGACTCAATAGAAATACTGTAATTAGCAAACAATAAAGCTGTAGTATCAGTGTTTGCTTCACCGTCACCTTTTTCGATGATTCGATACTTTAATCCACCTTGGGTGGTTTTGTACTTACCGCATGCTACGGTAAACAGAGCTGCCATAGCAGCTATTATATAGATGTTCTTTTTCATTTTTTACTTATTTAGCATTGGCTCATATGCTTGGAGGGCTTCCTTAAACATTTTCTCTGTATCATCAAGTGAAGCTTTGCTTTCGCCCCCTGCGGCATTAAAATGCCCTCCTCCATTAAAGTGCGTTCTGGCAAAAGCATTGGCAGGAAAATCACCTTTACTTCTAAAGCTCATTTTTCGGGCAACAGTTCTATCTACAATTAATACCGAAAACAATATGCCTTTTATGGCCAAACCATAATTAACCAGCCCTTCAGTATCTCCTGTAATAATATGGTAATGCTTCAACTCTTCTGCTGTGATGCATATGAGAGCTGTATTGTATTCTTTTAGTATCTGCAATTTTTCATTTAAACAATATCCAATAAAACGCATCCTACTTTCCGAGTAGTTGTCGTAAATATGTTCAAAAATCTCATTGGGTTCCGCCCCTTTTTCGAGCAAGGCTGCTGCAACCCGATGTGTGCTTGGGTAGGTGCTTCCGTGTTTAAAAGAAGCCGTATCTGTCATCATTCCAGCATACAAACAGCTCGCAATATCTTTGTTTATCAAGTCGGCATCGCCAAAAATAGCAATCGTTTCATACACCAATTCGCAAGTGCTGCTGCGTTTGGTATTGTGTAAACCATATGTTGCAAAGCCTTCAGGCTCCAGATGGTGGTCAATCATTACCTTTTTTGCTGCACTTGCCCTTACCAACTCCCCCATTTCGTTGATGCGTTTTAACGCATTAAAATCAAGACAAAATATCAAATCAGCTTCTGCAATCAAACTGGTACAACGCCCCGTTTCTACTTCGTAATTTAATACCGTTTGCTCATTGGGCATCCATTTTAAAAACTCCCCATAATCAGTTGGGGATACCACAACAGGTTGAATCCCTTTTAAGATAAGGTAGTTATACAGCCCCAATGAAGAACCTAATGCATCTGCATCGGGTTTATGATGGGTAGTAATTACAATCTTCGGTTTAACGGTTGCTTCAAGCAACGGTTGTATTTCGGCAATATTGTTCAGACAATGAATTTTTTAGGTGCGCAAAAGTGCGAAAATTAATAGGATTTACAAAACGTTTTGATAGGATTAAGAAAACGTTTATTAAAGTGGTTAAAATGCTTCGTTCAGGGTAATGTAAAATGCCTGTATTCCTTTCTCCCCCCAGGCATAATCTAGTCTTACATTTACTTTTTCTCGAGGGATGGCTTTAACCCTTATTCCTCCACCTACCATTGGCTTTACCCTGCTTGATAAGCCATTCAAATCAGCAGAAACATTACCAGCTCCTGCAAATACTACTATGCCAACAGGGCCCCAAACCGGTTTTCGCCACTCTGCCTGAAAAGTTGCGGCATGAATATCTCTAAATCTTCCAAAATAATATCCCCTGAAATAACTTTCATTCCCGATTGTTCCCATCATTCTGTATGGAACCTGCCGGGTGTTAAAATGACCAAATGCCTGCAAGGCAATTACTTGTTCGCCACCCAAGCTAAAATACTTCCTAGCGTCTATGTTTATGCTGTTAAAAGTATGATCGCTACCCAATGCCTTTTGGTAAAAAGTTGCGGATAGGTCAATAAAATGTCCATTGGTAGGGTAAAAAACATGGTTTCGGGTATCAAAACTTACCACAGGGCCAATGCCTGCTTCAAAATAACCAGTAGTGCCTGTTATGCCAGATGTCTTCATGAATCCGTTTTCAGCATAACCAAGCCCATAAGTATTTTCGATATTTAACTGGATTCCGGCATAGAGCCCATGAGTGATTAAACGCATGGCCTTTACATTGGCCTTATGTTGCCTAAAACTATATAATTCCTTGGCACTTTCTTGTACTTGGTTGCCTATTCCCCAATAGTACTCAATGAAATCAGTAAACTGGTATTGGCCCCTGAAATTGTATTTATTTCTATTTGTAAACACATCAAAAAACGGGCGAATGCTGTATTGTTTGTTTTGGGTAATACTAAAGTTTGAGCGTATAGCAGATGTTCTGGTTGTGCTATCCATTTTGCCTGCCTTGAAAAAGTAAGACACATTTATGCCTGCTTGCCAGCGGGTTTCTGGCTTGTAAGAAAGAATAGGGATGACAAACAAATACTTCTTTTTGGGATTTGCAGAATCCCCTTCCACCAATTTATAAGCCCAATCCATAGTGCGCAGTACAAAGTTTTTTTGCTGAGCAGAGGCTGAAGCCGTTTGTAACAAGAAATAGATGAGCAAGCAGCCAAGGCCGCGGCTGATTGAAGTCTCAACCCTGCCGCAAGCAACCTTAAATAAGCCAATACAGTGTTGTTGTTCCATTAAGGCATTAACCTTCCATACATGCGTGGAAACGGAATGCTTTCCCTTACATGTGGTAATTTGCATACCCAGGTTACCAGCCTCTCTAAACCCAAGCCAAATCCTGCATGAGGAACTGACCCATACCTGCGCAAATCTAAATACCACTCGAAGGCCTGCATAGGCAACTGGTGTTCATTAATTTTTTCAATCAATAGAGAAAGGTCAGTTTCCCGCTCACCACCACCCACTATTTCGCCATAACCTTCGGGGGCAAGTGTATCAACACCTCGGGCAAAACGGCTGTTTTCTGGGTCGCGCTTTAAGTAAAACGCTTTTACCTCATGTGGCCAGTTGTATACCATAATTGGCACATCAAACAAACGGGTAAGTACGGTCTCATCACTTCCGCCAAAATCATTGCCATATTCAAATGTGCGGGCACTGTTTAACCATTGTGGGATGTTTCTTTCCTGCTCCTGCAAATCAGCAAGCTCTTGTTTTAACTTGTCAATTTTTGCCTGATTAAACCCTATTTCGCCCTTTTTCATGCCAGGCGTTTTTATCTTTTCTTCGCGTTCTGCTATTTCCTTTTCTGTCTCTGTTATTTTTCCTTTAACGGACAACAGCTCTTGTTCAAGACTAGCAATGGCATTTATCCCATTTACATCCACTTCTCCTTTAATAATTTTTACTGCTTCATCGTAAGTAAGACGCGGGAAAGGCTTCACAATATTTTCCAATATGGCTGTTTCTCTGCCAATAAGTTCCAATTCAGCCTTGTTGGTTTGCAATACGTCTAACACCACCGCACGCAGAAAACGCTCAATTAAATCCATGTTGTCAAAAATATCATGGAAGGCCATTTCAGGTTCAATCATCCAAAACTCTGACAAATGCCTGCGGGTTTTACTTTTTTCAGCCCTAAAGGTTGGGCCAAAGGTGTATATTTTGTTATGGGCCATAGCCATGGCTTCTCCATAAAGCTGACCCGACTGAGACAAGTAGGCAGGGTCTCCGTAAAAATCAGTCTCAAATAAAGTTGAAGTGCCTTCTACTGCGTTTCCAGTAAACAAAGGAGCATCCATTTGTAAAAAACCTTCACCTTGAAAAAACTTATGTATGGCAAAAATAATGGTGTTACGAATACGCATAATGGCCCATTGGCGTTGGCTGCGCAACCACAAATGGCGGTTATCCATTAAAAACTCAACCCCATGCTCCTTTTTGGCAATGGGATAATCTGTGGCTACCTGAATCAGCTCAAGAGTTGTTGTTTGCAGCTCATAACCACCAATTTGTTTCTCGTCTTTTACAATTTTACCTGTAATAACCAAAGAGGTTTCTAGTGTTGCTTTGCGGGCTTCATTAAATAATTCTTCGCTCACCAATGCAGCATCTACCACACACTGACACAGGCCCGAACCATCTCTTAACACAATAAAAACCAACCCCTTGCTTTCACGTTTATTGGCTACCCATCCTTTTAAGGTAATTACCTGGTCTTCGTATTTACTTAAATCTTTAATATACATTTGTTACTTTTGTTATCTAATGTTGAAAGTGCGAAAATAATAATATTTAACTACTAGTGTTTACGTAGCAAAATAAACATTGGCATAATTTTTAGTATAGCTATTTTATGTTAAAGCAAGGATTACAGCAAAAACAACTGCAAAAGCTCTCTCCGCAGCAAATACAATTTATTAAGCTGCTGCAGCTTAATGCCGTTGATTTACAGCAACGTATAGATGATGAACTAATAGAAAACCCTGCGCTTTTAAAGGGTGATGATGAGGATGCAGCACCTAAAGAAGTTACCGAAAATGAGGTAGAAATTGCCGAAGGGACCGAAGCAGTGGACAATGTTTCAGTAGAAGATTACATTACTGATGAGGCTTTTGATGTAAAAGAATATGTAAATGACGATTACGATGCGGAGGGCTTTCACCTGAGCGATGAGGGACAGGAAGAAGAACGAAAAGACATTCCGTTTGCAGAAGCAGCCAGTTTTCATGAGAGCTTATTGGAACAGTTTATTGCGATAGCGGCAGATGAACGTGAGGAGGTAATTGGGCAACAGATTATTGGTACCATTGATGATGATGGCTATTTGCGCAGGGACTTGAATGCCATTATTAATGACTTGGCTTTTGCCCAAAATGTAGATGCAAGCGAGGAAGAAATGCAAACCTGCTTAACCAAAATCCAATCGCTTGACCCAGCAGGAATTGCCGCTACCTCTTTACAAGAGTGTTTGTTGTTGCAACTCAAACGCAAAAACCACCAGAAAAAAGAGGTGGTGCTTGCCGAAAATATTTTGCGCGATTACTTTGATGACTTTACCAAGAAACACTACGAAAAACTGGTGAGGCATTATAAAATTACAGATGCAGATTTAAAGGATGCGATTGTGGTAATAACTCACCTTAATCCTAAACCTGGTGAAAGTGCTGCTGCCAATAAACCACAATACATTAACCCTGATTTTGTATTGGTTGATAATGACGGCAAACTTGAGGTTCAACTCACAGCCAGAAATGCCCCGGACTTGCGCATTAGCAAAAACTACATGGAAACCTTAAAAGGATACGATGCAAATCCTAGTCCCAGCAAAGAACTCAAACAAACCGTTCAGTTTATTAAGCAAAAGCTGGATGGGGCAAGGTGGTTTATTGATAGCATTAGGCAAAGACAACATACCTTACTGCTGACCATGAACGCCATTTTGCATTACCAATATGAGTATTTTAAAGAGGGTGATGAGGCTAAAATGAAGCCTATGATTTTAAAGGATATTGCCGAAAAAGTAGGGCTGGATATATCTACCATTAGCCGCGTTGCAAACAGTAAATATGTGCAAACAGATTTCGGAGTTATTCCGTTAAAGTTTTTCTTTAGCGAGGGTATAACAAACGATGATGGCGAAGAGGTTAGTAGCCGAGAGGTGAAAAAAATTCTTAAAGATGCCATTGAATCAGAAGACAAACACAAACCTTTACCTGATGAGCGATTGATGGAAATCCTAAAAGAAAAAGGGTACAATATTGCCAGACGTACCGTAGCCAAATACCGCGAACAGCTTAATATACCCGTAGCGCGCTTGCGTAAAGAAATTTAATTTTGGTACGTTTGTTCAGCCACTGTTTCAATATTCGAGGGTTTGTGTTGGGTTTTGCACTCAAGTAAGGCATGAGCTAATAATTTATTGGCTTCCTCCTGCTCTACATCAAAAAGCATGTTTTCTGCATTAAATTGAATACAACCCACTTCTTTTTCAGCATCTTTCGTTTTGTTCATAATAGGCAAAGTACGGTGCTTCCCTTCTTTTGTTATCCCCATTTTAAGCACTTCGCGCTCTTTTTATCAACTAGGTTTATTTCTTTCACCTTGTTCTTATTATTTTCACGCACTTTTATATGCAGTTTAAAGACGTAATCGGGCAAGAAGCAATTAAACAACAACTGATACAAACCGTAAACAACGGCAGAATCAGCCACACCCAATTATTTTTGGGTGCTGAAGGGGTTGGTGCGCTTCCGCTGGCTTTGGCCTATGCGCAGTTTATCAACTGCTTAAACCCTAAGGAGCAAGATAGCTGCGGAGTTTGTTCCTCTTGCGTAAAATTCAGCAAACTTGTTCACCCTGACCTGCATTTTACCTTCCCAACCATTGCTATTGAAAAGAAAAAGCTCAGTAACGAATTTATAGAGCAATGGCGCACCGCCTTTTTAGCCAACCCCAATATGAGCGAGTTGGAATGGCTGCTTAGCTTGGACTCTGAAGGCAAAAAACAAGGAAATATTACTGCGGAAGAATGTAGGGACATCATCCGTAAACTCGGGTTAAAGCCTTATGAAGCCAAATACAAAACAGTGATTGTTTGGCTACCTGAATACCTACGACTGGAAGGCAATATTTTGTTAAAACTGCTGGAAGAACCGCCCCTACAAACCTTAATATTATTGGTAGCACAAGATGCGGATAAAGTAATTGCTACCATTTTATCCCGTGCACAAATGCTGCGGATTCCCAGGCTTAAGGAAGAAGATATTGTAACTTACCTTACCCAACAGCTGGAAGCTGAAAACACTGTTGCCGAAAAAATTGCACGCATTTCAGAAGGGAGCTTGGTGCAAGCCGCAGGTATGCTTAAGGCCGGGCACGCCAATTATTTTGAATTGTTTACTTCCTGGATGCGGTTGTGTTTTAACGCTAGAAGAGAACTAGATAAAATTAACGTTTGGGTGGAAACTACTGCTGGAGAAGGACGAGAGTTCCTGAAAAGTTACCTGAACTACTGCCAACATATGCTTAGGGCTGCATTTATTTATAAATTTGGAAACCCTGAATTGCTTAGGCTAAGTGCTGAAGAAAAGGATTTTATTCTAAAGTTTAGTGTTGCGCTAACGGAGGAAAATATACCCCAGCTGGTTGGGCTTATTAACCAAAGTTACATGCACTTAGAGCGTAATGCCGACATAAAAATCACCTTTTTAAATCTTTCTTTGTATATTGGCAGACTGTTAAACAAACAGAAACAGGCTTAGTGATTGTTTTGAGCAAGCTTAGGCCAATTAATTTTTTACGGTTTTTACAATAATATAATATAACAACATGGGTTGTGGATCAGGTGGATGCAGTACCGGAGGCGGATGCAGCAGTGGCGGATGCAGTAGCGGTGGATGCAATAAATTAAATACGTTCGATTGGTTGGTGGATATGGATATGCCAGCCTATATGAAACCTTTTGACATTGTGGAGGTGCGTTTTAAAGGCACTCGCAAAGAGTTTTATAGAAATGCAAACAACCACGACATTACCAATAATGAGTTGGTGGTGGTGGAAAGCGAAAATGGCTTTGATATTGGAAAGGTTGCTCTTAAAGGGGAATTGGTAAAACTGCAGCTTAAAAAAGCGGGCATTACTGATTACGAAACCCATCCTTTTCCTAAAATACTTCGCAGGGCCAATGAGAATGACGAGGCACGTTACAAGGAAAACCTTGAATTGGAAGTGCCTACCATGTACAAAGCCAGAAGCATTGCCATGGAACTTGGTTTAAAAATGAAACTGAGCGATGTGGAATACCGCGGGGACAGGCGCAAAGCCACCTATTTTTACACGGCTGAAGACCGGGTTGATTTTAGGGAATTGATTAAACGATTGGCTGAATCCTTTAAGGTGCGAATTGAAATGCGTCAAATCGGCTACCGCCAGGAAGCTGGGAGGCTTGGTGCCATTGGTTCGTGCGGCAGAGAATTGTGCTGCAGCACATGGTTAACCGACCTTAAAATGGTACACACCAATGCAGCCCGTTACCAAAACTTGTCTCTTAACCCACTTAAGCTTTCAGGCCAATGTGGTAAACTTAAATGTTGCCTAAATTTTGAGTTGGACTCTTATTTAGAAGCCTGGAAAGAATTTCCGGAGAGTGATAATGTGGTTTTAGAATTTGCTTCAGGTCCTTATCGTCAGGTAAAAACAGATATTTTAAAACGAACCATGTGGTTTGCTCCAATGCAGGAGTTTGGTGGTGAATGGTTAAGCCTAAAAGTAAATCAGGTTAAGGAATACTTGGCTTTAAATAAGGATGGGGTTAAGCCAGAAGTTACCCTGCCTAAAAAGGAAGTGGTTAAGGTGGAACTCGATTTTAAAAACGACATGGGCGTTGACAGCCTTACCCGTTTAGACGAGCGCAAAAATAAAAGCAAAAACAAACGCAATAACAACAACCGCAACAAAGGCCAAAACCAACAACAAAGGGATGCTAAACCTGCTCATGAGCAAAAACAGCAACCCGAAAAGCAGGCAAAAGGGCCTGAAAACCAACCTAAGGAAAACCGCGGACCTAAACCAAGCGGCAATAACAACAACCGCAATAACCGCAACCGCAATAACAGAAACAACAACAATAACCGCCCCAATAAACCTGCAGACAATAACACCCCTCCTGCCTAGCATGAATAAACTGGTTGCTTTCATTTTTTTGTGTTGCTTGCTCACAGGATTAACCTCTTGTGACAAGGCACGTTTATTTGACGAAAACAAAACCATTGAAAACAATGCCTGGTACTACAAAAACACCCTGCCTTTTGAAGTACAAATAAAAGACACCAGCAAACTGTATAATATTCTGGTGAATTTGCGCGTAGATGCCGATTACAAATACAGCAACCTGTTTATGTTGGTGCATAGTGTTTACCCAAATAAAGCCAAAGACGAAAGACGAATTGAAATTCGGCTAGCCGATGAAAGCGGCAAATGGTTGGGCAGCGGCTTGGGTGATTTGTATGACTACCAGTTTCCAGCCTACCGAAAAATTAAATTTCCACAACCAGGGTTTTACCATTTTGAGTTGGAACAAAACATGCGTGACGACACATTGATGCATGTAAAAGCAGCCGGTATCAGAATTGAAGAGGTGTTGCAATAGAAGAAAATCAATTTTATATCCTTTTCCGTTTCAACGCCCTAAAAAGGGTGTTTTAGAAACAAAATACCCCCTTTTAGAAAAAAGAGTGTTTTCCCTATGAAAAAAAGGGGTTTTTACTCTTGATTTGAATACGGGTTTGGGTTAGGTTTGTTAAAAGAGGAATTTAACAAGCAATCTTGGCGAATCTATTAAACCAATTAAAACTAAATGAATAGAAATATTGTGCAGCTGCCAAACAGCCAATTATGGCACATAACATACAATATTGGTCAATATTGTGCAATAGGCGAGCTAATCAGTTGCACAGATAAGTAAGTTATAGCCAATGCATCAGTACCTCGACATATTTTTGACCTTTGAATGAAGAAAAAATCAATCATAATTATTTTAGTACTTTCTGCAACTTGTGCCTTGCTCACATTGAAGTACGTAGGATACTACACTAAGGAAGACAATTACATCATTGGATTTTTCGGAAGACTCTTAAACAAAACGAATAAGTTCGAATACAATATTAAGAATGTCAACAAAAGTAAAATTGATATCGTTTGGCAATCAGAAGACAATACAACTACACTAGTTAGCAATGGTAGAACGATTGACAATTTCGGATATGACTACGGGCCAAATAAATTTGTTGTTAAATATAATAATGAATTGGAATGCTCGGAAAGCTTTTTCTCTGAGAATAATAACGAAACATACAATGTTTGCATTACCATAGAAAAAAAGGCCGATACAGTCTTCGCGATTTTCAATTTTGATGGCGAGATTAGAGTACAAACGTTAAGGTAAATTCTAGCTTGTCGCCTAAGACAGCACTGGCTATAACAGCAACCTTGCGCAATTGCCGTTATCATCCTTAAATTCAGCATTTAGTTTCGCTTTTATTTTTATCTTGGTTGACAGATTTTCGTTCCGCAATCGGCAACTCCGCAAGGTTGCGAAACGTTACCGGCAAGGCTTGGGCGACAGTGCATAATCTGGAGCATTTCTTTTTTGACGCATAGAGACAAGGTAGTCTCAAATTATTCTGACTTTGACTGACAATAAACCCCAAACTTGGAACTTGTTATTTGAACGAAGTTTGCTATTTTTGCGGAATAAATACGAAATAAGCTATGTTGCTTGAATTTAAAGTTTCCAACTACAGGTCAATCGGTGACGAGCAGACAATGAGTTTAATCCCTGCTCCTAAACAAAAAGACCATCTTCAAAACATTATCGCTAAGGGACGATACCAAGCGTTAAACGCTATATCACTTTATGGTCCAAATGGAGGAGGTAAATCAAACATTCTAAAAGCTATGAGTCTTTTAGACAGATTGGTTCATGTTTCCGCAAGGACATCATCAACAACCCGTTTGCCATACGACCCATTTCTGTTACGAGAAGGATGGGAAGACAAGCCGACAGGGTTTGAAATTTCTTTTGTCATTGATGAAAACCGCTACCGTTACGGTTTGGAGTTTACAGCAAGTGAAATAAAAAAAGAGTGGTTGTTTCGCAAATCGGCAGGACGAGAAGTAAATTTATTTGAAAGAGAAGGAGAAACCATTGATGTAAGTTCGGGTTACAACGGCTCTAAGAAAATCATTGATGCTGCAATTGAAGCAACCAGAATTAATGCATTGTTTCTTTCTACTAGTGATATGCTGAATGTTGAGGAAGCCAAAAACATCATGAAATGGTTTAGAGATTTTAATATGTTGGATGGTTTGAATATTGAGGAAGATATCAGAACCGTTTCTCTTTCCGAGTCCAAAGAATACAATGAAAAAATAAGAGAATACCTTAAAAATCTAGGCTTAGGTTTATTTGATGTTCAAATAACAACAAAAGATTTTGAAGAATCAGAATTGCCAAATGATATTCCCGAAAACTTGAGAACTCAATTAATTGAAAAGTTAAAGGATAACCAAAGTTATAAGGTTTATGCCCTACATAAAATTTACAACTCAGAAGGTAATCCAACTGAAAAACTTCATTCCTGGGATTTCAATGAAAGAGAATCAGCGGGAACGCAAAAAGCATTTAAGCTGAGTGGGCCTGTTCTATGGGCATTAGCTAACGGAGGCGTTCTTATCATTGATGAAATTGAGGCCGCAATGCACCCCATTATGACCCTAAATACGATTGACTTATTTCTGAAAAAAGAAAGCAATCCAAACAATGCACAATTAATCTTTGCAACTCATGACACTAACCTTTTGAGCTATTCAACTCTTAGACGAGACCAAATTTGTTTTGCAGAAAAAAATAAATGGGAAAGCACAGAAATATATTCTCTTTCTGACTTTGTTTATTTCGGAGAAAAAAATGGTGAGTTCAAATCAGAGAAAGAAAGGCCTGACACCGACAAAGAGAAGCGATATTTTGAAGGTAGATATGGAGCAATCCCTGCATTGGGTAATTTTCAAAAATTTATTAGCAATACCAAATGGCAAAGAGAGGGAAAATAAAAAAAGCTGAAACGAAAGACCAAGACATCAGACCTTTTAGACCCAGAAGGTATGATATGTTTATGCTTATAGTTTGTGAAGACCAAAATACAGAACCATACTATTTTAGGCAATTCAAGAAACTATTCCCCGAAGAGACAGTATATTTAAGAGAAGTAGGAACTGGAAAAAAGCCAAAAGGAATTGTTGAACAAACCATTATTGAAAGAGAGTCCTTATCAGTTGAAGCCCAAAAAACAATTGATGAGGTGTGGGTTGTATTTGACAAAGATGATGAAGGTAATAATGCAACTACACTTGCAAGTTTTAATGCAGCATGGAAACTGGCACAAAATGAAAATATTAATATCGCTTTTAGCAACGAAGTTTTTGAATTATGGCTATTGCTTCATTTCACAGATGTCAGTTCTGATAACCCAATTCCACGAGCAGACATTTATTCAAGTTTAGAATCTGTCATAAAATCTTTTGAAACTCACAAGCTATTTGTTTACGAACATGGCAAGACGGAAATAATTGATGCACTTATTGAATTAGGAAGTGAAGCAAAAGCAATTGAACGAGCCGAAAAACTATTAGCCGAACAAAAAGGCAAACAACCTATTGACGCTAATCCAAGCACAACAGTTCACATTTTAGTTAAACGACTAAGAGAACTTATAGATTGGTATTCCTATTCACCAGACTGACAATGATTGCAATGACACTACACCGAAAAGTAGCCCAGCCGGTAACAGGTGTAGCTGTTGCACAACTCTTTTTTTTTCAAAAACAAACACATTATACATTCGATTAGAGCGTAGATTTTTTCTATGTTCAGTTTTTATGGGTTAACATTCTTGAGAGCTTCTAATCGAAGATGAAAAAGCCATGCTATGTTGTTTTTGAACATTGCAAATTCTTCCTTTAATTTCATCATTGCGCCTGTTTTTACTCTTTTAGGATTAAAGTTAAGCCATTTCTTTAGGTTGTATGCTGTTGCTGCGCCTAGCAT
>CALRXU020000008.1:0-199585 GCA_943372215.1 Chitinophaga pinensis
TTTGTTCTTTACCACTTTCAAAAGTGATGAATGGTAAACTACCGTACACTAACGCTACAACGGAATCTTATGAGAAATAACTATGTATTTAACCTCACTAGAGCCATCTTTCTTATAATAGAAAACACCAGTTAATCTATTTCCATTAAAGTGTAGCCATTTCCCTCTTTTTTGCCCCTTTCTATACTTGCCAGTTTCTGTTAAGAAGCCTTGTGAATTAAACTCCTTGAACATCCCATGTTTTAACCCTTTTTTATAATTGCAAATGGTAATTCCACCAAGTTCATTTTTATATATCCAAACACCTTCCGATAAACTATCTATTGAGCAGTTTATCTGCATACCTTTATTCTTATTCAAATAATATGACTTCTTAGCACAACATACTAAACAAAAGATAAATGATAACATTAAAATCACTCTTTTCATAATAGACTATTTTTTGGTTGTAGGACTCTTAGTCTCATAGGGCTCACAATTTTCAATTCCTGGCCAACAATCACCAACATCGTCTCTTGTATCAGATGGCGTTTCAAATTTCTCTTTCAATTCTTTTGTGCTTTGATTATTCTTTTTTCTAAACTGCATCCATGTTTCATATTCAGCCTTCATGGCTTTTGATTCTGACCTCCAAGTAAACCCCGCACCGCCTTTAATTTCTTTTTTTAAAATCCTATCTTGTTCTATCTGTTCTGGATCAACGGCATGCATTGTTTCATGAGTTCCAACAGCATTGATTATCTCGTCATCTGATTCAGCCATATCATACCTATCTCCAATTTTAGCAGTTGAAATAACAATTGATGCATTTCTGTATATTGTTTTGCCATCCTTATCCTTCTTTTTACCAAAACCTTCAGTGTCGCCATGCTTGTCCCCTAAGTTTTCATCTGTCAGTTCAAGATAAATTTTAGTTTCTGATGTAATTAGTTTCTTAAATGAATCTGCCCCTTTATCTGTTTTAGACATCGCATTATAAATTTTTATTGCATCTGCACTAGCTCTTTTACTTATCACCACTTCACCTTTATCATTGATAGAAAAACCCTTTACCTTTCTTCCATCTGGGTCAATAAATACTATTGGATTATTAATAGTAAATACATATGGACTTACAAATGAATATTCAATTGCAAGTTCATCAAGAGCCAACCACCTACCCAATCTACTATCATAAATCCTCGCACCAAAATCGTAGGCATTTCCTTCTCCGTAGGTTTCGTCATCCTTTAACATTCCGTTAAAACCCCTCGAATATGAAGCCTCCACACTAGCCGCCTCTGCTCCTGCTGCGGCTAGTTCATAGCTTGCTGGTAAACCTATGCAATGGCTCAGTATGGCTTGGTACTCTGCTGCGGTGTAAGTGCGGTTGTAGTAAAGATTCAGGATATTGGCTACTGTGGTCATATCTGCGGTGTTTACTCCGCTATTGGCCAACATTACCATATTTTCATTAATACTGGTGCAACTGATGGTGTTTACTTGGCTTGGTACTTCGGTAATGTTCAGGTAATCCAAGTAAGCTTCTTCTGCTGGTGTGGTTTGCCCTGGTGCCCATCCTCTGGTAATGTAAAACCGCACACTGGCTTCCGTGGCTGTAAATATCATTTCACGGTCAACATTATTTACCATTGCAATAGACATGTTGGCACTGGTGTATAGTTCAGTACGGTTAATTGGTG
The DNA here is from genome assembly GCA_943372215.1 of Chitinophaga pinensis. Classification (GTDB taxonomy): domain Bacteria; phylum Bacteroidota; class Bacteroidia; order UKL13-3; family UKL13-3; genus UBA6183. Next base: position 1,683 of record CALRXU020000008.1, read on the forward strand.
CAAATATGCTGGTGTTGGTTAAACCAAAGGTAACTCCGCTTAAACGAGTATAATTATAACAATATTTAAACGATGTTCCTAACAATGGAATTGTCTTTAATAGTTTACAAATTTTATACACTTTACAATCAAAACCCAATAAAAAATAGGCGTGTAGATTTTTACACCTTGTATAAATTTACTTCGTAAATTTACTGTATCGGGTTGGTATTTCAAAATTAAATGTGTGTTTTTTGCTTGTTTTAATTAATGGTATATTGCTGTTATGGAAAAAGATATTGAACAAAGTGAACGATTTTATGCGGAGTTGCTTGACTATTTAACGACATATGAGGTTCGGCTGAAAAGCAAGTATAGAAACACTACCGTAAATAAGCATATGATGCTACTGCGCATGTGGTGTGAGTATGTTTGTTTGTATCATTTAGCTGTTGATTTATCTGATGTTTCTCTGGGCATGGTACGTTCTAAGTTTTATTACTATTTTATTGGACATACTCATGAAAACATAACACTCAATTCTTCAGCCAATATCATCAAATTTTTTCTGTTGTTTATTGATGATGAATTTGGAATTGCGAACAGAAAATTAATACTTCAACTAAACAACTATTAATCATTTTAACCAAATGAACCCTACTGTAAAAATATGCTATCAACGCTATTCTACTGCCTTTAAAGCAGGGGTAGCTATTGTTGGCATTGATGCGGCCTATCCAAACATTCCGCGCTCTACACGTAACTACTGGAAGCACCAAAACTTTACTCAATACTTGGGTTTTGATCTAGAAACTCAAACAGAACTCAACAAAAAGGTATTGCGGGCGGTGGTGCAAAACAAACGGTACGCCAACATGTGCAGGGGTTTGCTTTGTTTGGTGAATATGTTGCAAGTATTGGTTAATAGTGTAAGTAATAAAAAGGCATTGTTCCGTAAAAACAAACTTCAATTGGTTGAGGGGTTTTATCGCCTTAAAAAATATTTCCCCTCGGCTACCATTGAAAAGCGTTTGCTGGTTACTGCTGCACAAATCAGCCGTTGGAAAAATGAAGGACGGTGTATGCTTTCTGCCCTTAAGTTGTGTTTTACCGTTCAAACAACTCAACTGACGTTTGAGGAGCAATTGAAATGGAAGGAATATCTAATGGCGGATAAACATAGGTATTTGCCTGTAAGCAGTATCTGGGCTAAAGCGCAGCGTGAAAATTATTTAATGATTGCTCTTGAAACGGCTTATAAATACAAAAATGAGTTATTGGGTAAAGTTGAACGTCCAAAATGTGCCAAGCTGAAAATCAAAATACTAGCAACTCGTCCGTTTGAGATTTTGCACATGGACAGTACGCAATTGGTTTTAGCAAGTAAGGAAAAGGTGTATATCCATTTTATTATGGACAATTTCTCACGAGCCATATTAGGTGCTATTATCTCTTATTCCAGCAAGTCGGCTAGTGTAGTGCAAAATCTGCGAAATGTAATTCAACAGTACAATTTGCGTTATAAGCCTTTTACTTTGTTTTGTGACGGTGGCCCAGAAAATGAGGGTGATGTGAATGGGTTGCTCAAACAACCTGGGGTATGTATCACCAAAGTAATTGCCAATTACCTGAACGATACCACAAACAATATGGCTGAGGCGTGGCATAAACGTTTTAAGCAAGTCATTTTAAAGATGTATGCTGTAAAAAATGTTGCGGAATTGGAACACATGTTGCCTGAAATGATTGATTTTGCCAACCGCATGTATTTGCCTGTATTAGACACGTTAAGTCCCTTGGAGGTATTGGCAGGGAAGCAATACCATGAATTACAGGTAGCCGAACGGATGGGTTTGGCTCAACAACAACGCATCCAAACCAATCGGGCTATTAATTGCAGGGTGCAGTGTGCCGATGTTTAGCGAAAATGGTGGCAGAATTACTCTTAAAGGTAAATGTTAGGCTGTATTTATATATGAGTAAAATTAAACATTCATTTTTCTGTCGTAACAAAAACTTGTATAAAAAATTTATTCAATAATCTCTAAAATCGAGTACTATTCCTTACAAAAAATCAATGTACGAAAATTCGTACATTGATTTACACAATTTTACGTGAAATGTACCCGGCAGGGGCGCGCCAAAGGTTGAGTAGTTATAGCAGTATTTAAAAGATGTTCCTAACAATGGAATTGACTTTAATAGTTTACAAATTTTATACACATTGCAAGTAAACCCCAATAAAAACAAAGCGTGTAGGTTTTTACAACTTGTATAAATTTACTTCGTAAATTTAGTTTTTGTAACTGATATTCCAAAATTAAAATTGCCCATATTTCTTGCAGTTTTTACATTGGTACAATTGGCGTCTTTTATAACAACCTTTTTTAATGCAATTCCCTTCACCCTATTGGCACTTCATGGTTTTTAGGTGATAAATGGTACACGTAGGTTTTTAAAACCCTTATTTTATAGGCTCTAAGCTATCGCAAATAAAAAAGAGAGGCTAAATAACCTCTCTTTTTTATTTTAAACAGCCTTAAACCGCATTGATTTTCAGACCATTATTTTTTACCACTTTCAAAAGTGATGAATGGTACACTACCGATGGTACACTACCCTACCATATGATCATCCAATATACAATTACAGCATGCACTCTACTAATTGCATACCCAATGGAAAAACCATTCTCCCATCCTTTAGGCATTGATTTTAAAGGTTCCATATTATATTGAGAGTGATTTCCTGCTTTCGATTCTAAAATATAAATATTAAATGTACTATCCATCGAAATACCGTGTTGTGAATTAGGACTTTTTAGGTTTATAAAATTAGGAATTGGGAGTTTCCTATTTAAACAATCTAAATTACTTTCAATAGTATCAGAAGGCTCATCATCGAAAGGGTCTAATGTCTCATTGGGATAAATAATAAACAAACACGAGTCATTCCAATTGTAACTTATGAGTTGTTTCGTTTTAACCATTTGGGTTAACGAATCTAATGTTATTATGTTTACACCAAATTCATACAAAAAAAATCTTATTTTATTGATTTTTGGAGACTTACTTTTAATTGTTAAAGCACGTATTGTTTCTACCGAATTAGGAAAGTGCTTTGTAAAAATTGTATCAAATTGTGCTTTGTCTTTCTGGTAATCATAATTAAATTTAACTGAAGTCGATTGACCGTTGCATCCAATAAGATTTAAAGATAAAGTAAATAGAAAGATGTATTTTATTGTTTCGTTCATTTTCCTGCTGCTTTTTGTGGTGCTGGTTGCGATGGAGCCCTTCCGCCTCTACTAGACTTTTTATCAAAATAAGACTCTACCGCCATTGTAACTGCCTGCTTCAACAAATTCCATATAGAATCAGAACTTGGCCTATTCTGTGGAAATATAGCAGTTTCTCCAATCTTTTGTCCAGGAGTTTTATTAACTGTATATGTAATTGTCGTAAGGTTTACATTTTCATCTTGATATTTCTCTTCGTCTTCGTTTTCCCTTACATTAAGCCTTTCGGGTTTGACATATGTTATTTTTGCATCTCCCTTTTGGTGGATTGTCGGTAAGGAGGCAACATCATCACCTACCGTGACTATACTTGACTTTTCAACTATATTAACTCTCTCCGCTTTAGCGTATCCTTTCTCTTTCATAAAATCTTCAGATGCTTCTATTATTGCAGCCTCCATCTTCAATACATCAACTCCATTACCCATCTTTACTTTTTTTCCAAACATGTCATTCGGCCCTAATCTTTCATAATCATTTGGATTACCCCCTGTTCCCATTTTAGAAATTTGTTCAGCAGAAACTTTAGACGCTTTTGCAATATAAATAACTGTACCTGTTTTATTATTAACAAACCAGTCCTTACCATCAACATCTAAAAATAAAATTGGGTTATTATTTGCATAGCAATATGTACTTAGCCCAGGATATTTTTTTTGAAGAGGTTCAACCGCCAACCATCTACCCAACCTACTATCATAAATCCTTGCTCCAAAATCATACGCATTTCCCTCTCCGTAGGTATCATCATCCTTTTCCATACCATTAAAACCCCTTGTGTACGAAGCTTTCACACTGGCCGCCTCTGCTCCTGCTGCTGCCAAAACATAGCTTGCAGGTAAACCTGTGCAATGGCTCAATATTGCTTGGTATTCTGCATAGGTGTAGTTGCGGTTGTAGTAAGCATTCAGGGCATTGGCCACTGCGGTAAAATTAGTCATCACTACTCCGCTATTGGCCAACATCACCATGTTTTCGTTTATGCTGGTGCAACTGATGGTGTTTACCTGGCTTGGTACTTCGGTAATGTTCAGGTAATCCAAAGAAACCTCTTCTACTGTTGGGGTGGTTGCATTTGGTGCCCATCCTCTTGTTATGTAAAACCTTGTACTAGCTTCTGTTGCTGTAAATATCACTTCTCTATCTACCCCATTTATTGCGCTGCTTTGCAGGTTGGCACTGGTGTATAGTTCAGTACGGTTAATTGGTGCAAATACGCTGGTGTTGGTTAAACCAAAGGTAACTCCACTTAAACGGTATTTCACTTTATACACCCTGCCCGGTACGGTGGTAAAGGTGTAATAGGCTTGTGCATAGCGTTTGTTGGTTTGCATGCGCAACTTGCCTCCTGTGGCTGTTAAAGTAACTGCTGTTTCAGGGCTGGTGCAAGTGGTTGGGTTGGTACAGAAAATGGTTGTCCATCCTGTGGTGCTAACGCTGCCTTGAACAAGGTTAACAACCTTCGCATCAAACTTTCCTTGCTGGTAGGTTCTGCCCGGCAGGGGCGCGCCAAAGGGGGAGTAGTCATTACGAATATTTCTTGATACACGTTTTTTCGTATAACCATCCCCATAAAAATTGGGAGTTTTTCTATATGTCGTAGTTACCGTAAACAAAAAAATTGCGTTAGTGTATCTGTACTTTTTACTCTAGCAATTTATAGTTTATGCTTCATTTATAAAAGTACTTTTACGTTATTTCTTTGTCTTTTTATTCTCTTAACGGTTTTTAAGAACGAAACAAAAAACGACTGCTTGATAGCAATCGTCTTTGTTATTTCTTTTTGGAATATCGTTTAGCAGGATGTTTTTTAACATTGATGAATTTTTGAAATACAACAGTGGTTTCTACAATCTCAAAAATTGCCAGATACGGAAATCGCTTCAATAGCACATGGCGGAATTGTTTTCTCTTTTTCTCATATCCTTCGGGACTGCTCAATACCCGGTTTACTGCATCTTCCCATTCTTCGAACAGTTCTAATCCAAGACCTGTTCTCTGCTGATTGTAATACAAAACAGCTTCTTCTACCTCGCCATAAACCTCTTCCTGAATAAAGAGTTTGTATTTCATACCGAGAGCTTCTTTGTAATGCGCTTGCGCATTTCGCCCATTGTAATACCTTTGGCTTTACCTGCTTTGTAGTTGCGACTACGCGCTTCCACTACCTTCCAGTCTTCCTCACTTATGTGGTGGTCATCTTCCACATGTTCCGCCCTGTTTATAATAGTATACAACGCTTCAAGCAGGGATTTATCATTAATCCCAGCAATGGCTTTCGTTAATTCACTTTTAAGAATATTGGTTGTCATAACTCTTTCAAATATACACTTTTATTCTGAAATTGGAAACCAAAAAACACTCTTTTGAAACCATACAAACTTTCAATATAACATGGTAATCTCATGCAGGATAACCAAATTGTTTAGATTATAATTTCCCTTTTTTCTTAAGGGATTTGATTACCGTTTGAATTGGAACACGTTCGTCATCTTTGCGTGGGGAATCTAATAAAGGAAATGATGCCAAAATTAGGTTATCTCAACTGAATTTGTTTTAACTTGAAAAGGCCATCTGAAGGGATGGCTTTTTTGTGTTAGGTATTTGGAGATTTGAGGGTAATTTCTAAATTTGGTGGTATGGAGCAAACACAGGAAACTCAAGAATTGATTACGAACTACAAACAGACCAATAAGCTGCTGCGAACAAGGTTTGTCTTTCTCAGTATTGTTTTTCTTATCATACTGGGTTTGTTTAATAACTTAAGCCATAATGACGTTACTCGCAAGGAATTATATGGAACTATCAATGAATTAATAAATATTGCAAAAAGCGATTCGCTTGAACATTCATTTAATAAGGCAATGAATGATATGACATTTGTTATACATCATAGTGGTATAGATGAGTATGAATTGGCACAATTGGAGTACGATTTACAAAAGACAAACTATCAAGATAAGACTCCTATTTTTCAACTGATTAACAAAATCAAAAGTCAACGAGATAATCTCGGGCAATCGTCTGGTGATTATGAAATCAATATTTTGGGGATGAATACCTCATTTTCAAATTGGCTGTATTTCATACCCCTTATTCTTCTGCTTTTATACCATGATATGCTACTTATTTTCCTTTATCGTAAATCTCTTCAAACACGGATACAAAAGGCAGGAATATCAACATGGATGCTTGGCCCAGAATTATTCTTCCAAGATCAGAAGGTCAATGATACATTGCTTAATAGAGGTATACAGTTATTAACAACAAGTTTTATTGCTATTTTCTTAATATTACCGCTTATTCCAACTGCATACGGGGCTATTCAGTATATCTCTGAAAATCGGCAAGACGATATTCAACCACTTTTGGTACTTATTCAGTGGGTAAGTCTCATTATTATGGTCATAGAAGCTGGAGTTATATATTACAATGAAGATATATTCTCTAGCCAACAAATTTTCAGGTCAGTATTTCGGCTATTTACAGTGAATACTCTTAAGATTGCTATTGTTGAGGCGGCTATGATTATTATTCTAACAACGTTATTCGGTCTCCTCAGTTATGATTTTCCTTCCGAGATTAAGTTTTACAATAGTCCTCCTCATATACCAGAGGTAAATTGGATATTTATATTGCTTGTCTTTTTTTCACTAGTGCCAATGCTTTTTGGGACGATACTCTTGTTAAAAAACAGGTTCAAACAATTAGGGGTGGTATTAAGAATTACTGGGCGTTTAATGACTCTTTCGTGGGTTATGCTTTTTATAAGTTTCCTATTGGCTGATTACACATATATATCTGTATATATTCCATTGGATGGTTGGTATGCATCTGCATATATACTGTTTCCCGTTTTTATTGGTATAGCTTTGCTTTATGTTTGGATACAGAAAAAAACCAAAAGAGCTAACGTGGGTATTGGACTGATTGATTAAATGTAAGGGAGAGAAACACAGGAAAGGGTAGATATATAGTTGCTTAGGGGATTATTGCTGATAACTAGAATTTATTGATAAGCTCTGGGAGCTTTTCAATTACTTTGGGAATTAAATTAATACTTACTCCTTCAAATACTTTTCGGATACTATCTAATGTTTCTTTAATTGCTGTTGCTCTTGGCTTGGGATGTTTAGCTTGTGCTTCAGCAGTTGCAATTTCTGATTCTAGTTCAGATTTTAAATCATCCGAAATATTCAAGTTGTCAATAGATTGTTTCAAGTCATTCAAAAAAGATTTTAGCTCTTCGATATGTTCTTGAATACGCGTGTTGTTCTGAAATGTGGATTGAGAAGTCCCTTGCTGAAATGGTGAGTTAATCATGTTTTGTACTTGAACAACATTTATAGTAGATGAAACTGGGATTGGTTTTTCCGATTTTAGTATCTCTCGTTCAATTTGTTGAAGAAAATGCACTCCTGATACTGTAATCTTTGCATTTAAATTACTGAGTGAGGGATGCATTTTAATGACACCATTAGAATCTAATATTTGGGTTAATTCTCTAAGTTCATCATAATGATTTAAGCGAATGTCGTTTGATTCAAAAAGGTATTCTATTGGATGAAATCTACCTGTATTTATTTGATTAAGCTTCTTTAAAAGGAAAAGTACTTTTTCATCTTGGGTATATGAGTCTCGGCCAATTGGACTGTATTTGTCACCTTCTACAATTGGGTCACAAACTGAGGAAAGAGTAAGGCAATATGAAAGTTCAGAAACATTTTCTTTAAATATTTCACTATGCTCGTTAATTCTATGTTCAAGGTCTGTTCTCATGCCAGGAAAGGAATACCTATTGCCTCCGGCATTACTAAATTCATTAATCAAGTAGTTGTTGTTTTCGCCAAAGGCATCTCTAAGAAATCCCAAAGCCAGCGACTTCCATTCTTTCAGATTTTTCTTTGATTCGATTAAATCTTCCTCGGTTCTTATTTTTATTTTAGACAAAGGTTCTCCTTGATTAACAAGTTCATTGATTTGTTCTTTAAAGGTTATATATGGGATTGTAAGTTTCATAATAGCAAATGTATGAAGTTTGTTTATTATGTGGTACGAGTTTCTCGTAACTCAAAGCCGATAATGTTCATGCGTTTCTTACTCACAATATTTTATTCTTCGGATTTTCCTTTTTTAAAAACTTTTAATATTCCGGTAATTGGTATTGACGGGATTACGTTCTTAAAAAAATCTCCCAAAGCTTTGATCTTTTCTACAGGGACATTTTTTAATCTTTCGGTCATGTAAGCTATCCAAACTAACATAACCACTACAATTGGTGTTAAATACATTATATTCATATTTCTTTTCTCTTTATATATAGATTTTTAAAAAAGTTCTTATCTGTGTAATCTTATATGTTTCTTTTAGTTTTACGTTACCGCTCAATAATGATATTTTTTTGTTGTGGGCAAAAGGACAACAAATTAATTATCTGTAAAACAGTATTTTACATAAAATTGTTAGTTTTATTTTTCTAGATTACAAAATTACAAACAACAGGTGGGTACGAAAAGGACATGAAATAGGGTTTGCACAAAACAATGCAATCCCTACCAATAAGCATATTCATTATGAATAAGTTAGATGGTTCAATTACAGCTTTACGTCTTAATTTCTTATAGACCCTGTAAATCCAAGATTTCTTATCGGACAAATTGCGGGAAAATCTTTATGAGGCTTGTTAACAAAGGCTTTAAAGGTTATGAAAAACTTACTTCACCGTAAAATCGAAGTTGCTTTTATGCGCATTTTGGATATTATTTTACGGAACACTTATAGGATTTATGTAATGCCGCTTCACTTTCTTTTTGCTCCTTTTTCTTTGCCAACTTGTATAGACCTTGGTCGCAGGGTTGGAAAAAGAAAAAGGAGGTGCGGCAAAAGCGATCCCCTGCGGGACCGCTTCGCTGCACCTCCGTTCTCGGACGTGTGTGTAATCAACCGTTATACATACGGCAATGGTTCAAGCTCAGCCGTTATTGGCTCTTGGACTGGTGGGGATTCATCTTGGTGTATTGGGTCAACCTGTGCATTAGAAAACAGGTAGGCAATTGGGAAAAACTTGTTTTTTTCCGTTTCGCTTTGGGTGGTTTCTTGTTCGTCCTTTGTTCGCTCAATGTCTTTGGGTCGTGCCCAGAGTAAAAATGCTTTCTCGCCTTTGCGTACCTGAAAGCCATCTTTACGCCATTGGCGGTAGCTTTTAAACTCTCGGTGTACATTGTTCTTGTAGAGGGTTTCCATGATGGCATCATTGATGGTGCAAAATGTACCTGCTTCTACAAGGTCGGAAACTTCTTGCGAAAGTGCTTTCAGGGTTTCTCGGGCTTCTTTGACGGTTGCTTTAACTTCTTTTTTCATGGTGTGTGTTGTTGAGGTGATTGAAATAACCTGCCGTGAATGCTCACGGCAGGTTTGAAACTAGTTACCGTACTCCATGATTTTTTGGTCAAATTCAACCAGTTTGGTGTCTAAGGTGGCAAGTAAATGCTCTTGCATTTCCTTTAACAGCTTGGGGTTGATAATCTCATACTCATTGCCAGCATCATCATGGAGCGTAATGCCAACATTGTACCTGCGGTCAGTGTCGAATTGCTCCAATGCTTCGGTTGGGACAACGAGTTTGGCAACCGCTTCACGGTGCTTCTCAAATCTTCGTTTGATACCCACTAACTGGGATAAGCCATCAAAGAACTTCATTTGTTCTTCAACGGTTTTGGGAGCGGTTTTGGTGGCGGTGGCTTCACCATTTGTTTTGGTCTGCGAGGTAGTCATTCCTTGAATGCCTTTGTCCTCTTTTTTGGTTGTGTTGCTCATTTTTCGCTTCATTTTTTAAAAGAAAAACAGAAAAAAGAAAGCAATCAAAAGGTGGGTGATGGCTCGGCTGTCAAGGTTTTTTGAATAAATATGTTGCCGATGAAAACGGACGAATAGACATATTTTTCAAAAACCTGCTCCTGACCTTGACAGCCAACGTAGAGATGGGATGTGCGTACCCACCAACTTTGCTGCCCTTTTTGCTGTTTTTTAAAAAATGAATGAATGGTGGCCAGTTCCTAGAATGTGCGGTGGGTTGATTGATTAATCCCGCATGGGGTCGGGTTGAGATATGCCAGGCATCAAGTGGGGAGGGTGTGTACCTTTTCAGATATGACACACGGACGATGGGGTGCACGGCATATCTCACACCTGACTGCATGCGATTTCTTACGGAGTGAAATGCGAATACCACACCGGAGTGTGTGCGAAGCTCGCCTGCGGTGTGGTATTGGCATTTCTCTTTGGGTGAGGCTGTGCGCCTTTATTGTTGGTGAGCGTGTGGCTATTTAACATAATTGCCTTATCGGAACGTGTTTCGATAAGATGCTGTTATGTTACTTAGCTTTGGGTTGTTTTTCTGGCATGTCTTTTTGCCAGTGGGAATGTGTTGCGCTTTGAAAGTGCGGGTTTACTCCCCAACGTTGTAATGCCTTTGAAAAAATGGGGGTGAACGTATTTTCAATGGGCTACATGGGGTTGCTTGCAAAAAGCATGACAGAAAAACAACAGACGGCACGGGTGTGGAACCATCCCAAAGACAGGAAAGCCCGACATGCAATGAGGGTGGTGGCTTTGGGATGGTGGGGCATTTTAAATTTCTTTTATATTATTAAGTGATTTTAACTATCTTGTGTTGCAATTAGTGTCTTAGTCCAATATGAAATATCCTCTTTACAATTCTCATGATTTATCTCGTTCGTCAAAAGATGGCAACTATCAGTTTGATGTTTTTTCCGAATTTATTAATCAGTTGCTTGTTGGTGAATATTTAGAGCATGAAACTGAAGCTGGAATTGCTAAATATATTCAGGTTAATGGCACAGAAGGTTTAAGCCCAGATCAAGGCAAAGTATTGAACCAAATTATCTCAAGGTATGAAAAGCGATGTAAGATTTGTGATACCCTTATTGACCTTAACCAAGTTTTAGACAATGAAGATAACAATGGATTATGTGATCCTCATGCACGGCTGGCTGAAAAGGAAGATTAACTTAAACTCATTTAATTACTAAACAATATAGATTGATTTTTAACACCTCAAAAATCAGGGTGAAACCGAATAATATCTCGTTTTAAATCATCTAGGTTGTTCAAGATATATCGTTCTGTTGAGCTTACGAATCTGTGTCCGGCCATGTGTTGCACTTTTCTAATATCATGTACTTTGAGCCAATTTGAAATAACGGATGCTCGAAGTTGCTTCATATTTTCTATATATGTATGATGGGCTTTGATTTCTTTTACGATGCGTTGCATTACATTATCTAATGTTGTTCCTGCTCCGGTGGTAATAAAGAGGGAATTAGTCTTGATACCTGTTAATTGAAGCATGTGCGGGCGAATGGTGTTGAGGTATTCAATCATATCTGCCACCTGTGCAATATCAAAGGGAAGTGTCCTGCTTTCACTTTTCTTTGCTGCTTCAATAAAGATGCTACCGGAATGGATTTGGACATCACACACATGTAATCGGGAAACTTCTTCTGTTCGCAATCCTTGATATACCAATAGGCCAAGTACAATTTTATTGCGCTTACGGGCAAGGGTATTGAGGGCTTGTGGCGGGAGCTTCGTATCAGATGTATTGTGAAGCGGTTCGGTGCGATATGACGTGTACAGAAGCCTCAATTCTTCTGGGGTAAGTGGTTCATACAAGGAACGTCTTTTTATTCCTTGGACAATAATATTGGTGCATGGGTTTTCTGTTACTTCTCGTTGTTGCACAAGAAATGCGTAATAATGCTTAAGGTTATTTACCGCAATTTGCACTGTCCGTTGGCTCTGACCTTTTTTTTGACAGTGATTCATATAGGCTAGAATGTCATTGTAGCCGACCATCTGCAATTGCATATTTTCTTTTTCTGTCCAAGCCATAAAGTATGTGACGTTCTTAATAGCGAGCTTTTGTGAGGTGTCGCTCAAACGGGCTAAGTACAGGTACTCTTGAAATGCGTCTTGTTTGTAGAGGGGATTATTCATGGGTTGTTTCCAGTATGTGGGTGTAAATTTGTGTGCTTTCAAGTGAGCTGTGTCCCAGAAAGTCTTTGATCTGTTCAAGCTGCATACCTGCGGTACATAAATGGGTTGCAATGCTGTGGCGTAGGGTGTGTAGGCCTGGTGCTTTGGCTTGCAGGTCGGTATTTCCTGTTCGTGCAATAAGGAGTCGAAAACGGAAGTTTGCAGTTACGGGTTTCATTCTTCTTCCTCGTTCTGAAATGAGTACTGCTTCTTCTCGTTGGTATTTCAACAGGTATGGGCGGGCATCAGAAACATACCGCTCAAGGTGCTGTAATCCTTGGGGACTGATGGGCACAAATCGTTCTTTATATCCTTTACCTTTTTTGACGAATAGAAATTGTTTGTCCCAAAATATATCGTGGATGTTTAAGGAAAGTCCTTCGTTCCTGCGAAGGCCACAGGCATAAAACAAGGTGAGCATCACTTTATCTCGTAACGCCATGGCAGGATAAAACCAGTCTGGTTTTCTCCCGTTTATTTGGGGATAGTGTTCAGTTGCTTCATACAGTTCACGGACTTCTTGCTCAGTTAATACGGGAGGCAGTTCGATTCCAACATCTTCGGAATAGATATGAAGGGCGGGGAGTATCAGTCTGCCACTGTTGCGAAGGTATTTCACAAAGAGCATCAGAGCTTGGATGTGTTTGTTTAAATAGCTATTAGATAACCCTCCCGATTTTGCCGTATGTGGGCGACATTTAAGGGTGGTATGGTAATACGTTTCAATGGTTGGGATGTCAATATCTCGTATCTGAACTATGTTGCGCTGTTCTAAGTAATACAGGAACTCGCGCACTTGATTGGGTAATCCAGTAACCGTGGTTTCGCTGTATCCGAGGGTTTCCAACCATTCTTTGAATCCATGTTCAACGTACAAAAAGGCTGGAGCGGAAATCGGTAATTTTTTCATGGGGTACTTCCTTTTGTGTTTTGGTGGACTACGTGGTCTATATCTCTGATTGTATGATACATAGGTGGTCCAATCTATGAATGGACTACCTCTGGACTATGGCCTAAGCGTTGAATCTCAGTATAGAGGGTATCTAATACTGTGGTAATGCGGGATTTGAGTTCTTCAAACTCTACAAAACTTGCAACTTCATAGGTGAATCCAGTCGTCTTATTACCTGTGCGAGCGAGGTAATGAGCTTCAAGCAGGGTTTTCAAATACCGCTTTTGGTTGCTGACATTTACCCGCAAAGCGTGTCGTGCTTCACGAGCGGTAAAGGTTGTAGTATTTGTACGTGTGAGCCACTCTTTGAGTGCTTCAAAATACTGGCGGGTGGCTGTTGTTAATTCATCGCTTTTTTTAATGAGCACATCGGTAATGAGTGTGTTTGCCTGGCTGATGTCCTCAAGGGTGCATTCAATGTATGTTTCGCCTGTTGTTGGGTCAGTCTTGGTTTGCCGTTGGTACTGGTGATAGAAGCAGACAGCTTCAATGAAGTTCAAATAATGGGCGTTGGTTCTGCGTGGTTTAAATACATCGGATGGAATTTTAAGGGATTGGGCAAACGGGTTGCGAACCGCAATGGGTTTGAGTATGCGTTGGCAGTTTTGCAGAAGCGTGATGGCTCTCTGTTCTTCTTTTTTGTTGACCAATCCGGCTGATACCTGTCGCTGGCGATCCATGATACGCTCGTCTTGCTCTTTTGAATTGTCCAGATATATCAGAAAGGAGCGGTTTGCATTGTCTTCATAGACGGCTTCTTCTGTGGTACATCCGGCAACGCATAATGGGCCTTCAACCGTCAGGTGGATGGTTTTGGTAGTGCCTCGGGAATCTTTGGTGGCCACTGTTTTTTGAATCTTGCGTTTTGACATGAGTTCACGAAGTGGATATAACACCTGTTCTGCCCCACTTAAGTCTTCGATTAACAAGAGTTTGTTACGTAACTCTTGTTGGCCGAAATAGTAAAAGGCATTTTCGGAAAGACTGGTTGTTTCCACCACGTCTTCGGGTGGAATCAAACGGCTAATATTTTCTTGTAAGTATGTTTTTCCAGTACCTGACGGTGCAAAGGAGAGAATATGCAAGGGGTGTTCTCGTTTGCGGGTAGTGAATATGAGGTACATGAGCAATCGGTTTACCTCCTCTCCTACTACGCCTGTTGTCTGAATTAAGGTATTGGTGCGGGTTAATAAATCGGGTGTGCTGAGAAAGGCTTGTGCTTCTTTTTGTGCTGCATCCGTGATGGTTATGGTTTCCTGTTCGGGAACATCCTGTACTTCCATTACTGCGAGTCGGTATTTTTCTAATTGTGTGGTGATGTCCGCTAAAGCGGTCATGATTTCAGGTAGTTCAACACGTAACCGTTCTGCGGTTTTACGGGCTAGTTTTTCAAGTTGTGAGTCGTTATACAAATCAAGGTTGTGTCGTATGGCAAGACCTGCAAATGACGGCATATGAGTTAAATGATGTATCGGGGGATTGCAGAGTTCTATTTTAAGGGTAACCCGCATTCTATCTAATCCACCGTCTGTTCGTACCCCGCCAATGAGGGTAAACAGGAGTGTTTCGGTTTGATACGTGATGGCGTGTATGTTGCTTGTATTGAGGAGATAGGTGTCCATATATGTTGGTTTAAAGTTTTTGTGCAATATACAAATAACACTATATAAGTGTTATTATTCTTTAATATTTTTTTGCTTATATGAGAATAGATGTGATATTTGACACAGATGTCAATTGCAGAACGAATAAAATCATTACGGGTACGAAAGGGATTTACGCAAAAGCAGTTGAGTGATGTCGCTGATGTCCCTCAAAAGAATATCTCTATGTATGAAAATGGAACAATTCCTTCTGCGGATGCTCTGAAACGGATTGCAATTGCGTTAGAAGTTGATGCAAACTACCTCCTAGATATTGTTTCATCAAAAAAGCTGGAACATCCACTCATGAATATGATGCGTGAGATTGATAACCTAAAAGAACCAGAAAAAACTTCCTTGCTTACACTTATTGAATCATTCCTTCAATCAACAAGAGTACCTAAGGATAAAAGAAAATAACCTACTCTCCCATTCCAATTCGCACGTCTATTCCTTTTGTGTTCAGATACTTTTTTAGCCATGAGCTAATTACAAAAAATGCCTCGTCTGTTTCTTTAGAAGACGGGCAGTACAGTAGGATAAGCTCAACGGGTTGCTTTGTTTTTTGGAGGGGATATAAGGAATCTATTTTTGCTGAAAGCTCTTCTGGATGGTCTTTCAACTGTTGCATTTGTTTTGAGTCATAGGCATCAAAAAACTCATTATGTTGCATAAGGTCGCTAAAGCAAATAATGGTTCGAGGGCCTGGCCTGTGCAGGGAAGTAAAAATAGCATGGAATACCTCAGATTCATCTTGGGGGGCTTTAACTGTTGCCATTTCTCGAATCTGCTGTATAAGTTCACTTTTGAACAATCCAATTTCCTTTATGCGCTCAAGTTCGTTGATGCTGAACATATCTGTGGAGGGGATAGAGATTACGTTACTTTCATTGATTTTATAATGTGAAATTGGCCTAATTGTTAATTCTGCTCCTGCATATGCGTTATGGCTTAGTGCCATGCGTTTTATAATCTGCTCCTGCATTGCATCCAATGAGCAGTGATTGGAATCTGTACGGTCAATTAACACCGTGAGGATATCAACTGGCGGGGGGACTATCTGTATGCATCCGCATAAGGATAGTGTAAGAATCAATAGATAGGGTTTCATAATTGTGTGTATTCGGTGTGTGTTGAGGGTGTAAAAATTAGATCTGTTACTGGTGTATGGAAGCATGGAGGGATATTGGACAACTCTGGCATATGCTCAATAAATACTCGTTGATATTGTGCAACATCCTCTTTATATAAGGAATTGAGTAGTCGAGGCAGATCGTCCGCTTCATCGAGGATAAATAGTTTGCTTTTGAGAGAATCACTTAATTGTGATTTGTTGTTCCTTTTCGTTGCTTCCAGTGCGTTAATTTCTCGGTTACGCGAAGCAATGGCATACTGTGTTTTGAATGCGTGAAATGCACCAGGTACTTGAGCAAAGAGAGGATGAATACAATATACGGAAAGAACATATTGGCCAACAAATGCCACAAAGTTCAGGATTGCAAACTCCCAAGGTGAAACGGTAGATCCGTTCATTATCTGGACATAATCAGAGCGCATGTTTCCAATTGCATAGAAGACTCCGAGTATAAACAGAGTAAAAATAACTCGAGCGAGTATCCGTATAAGACGAGGAGTAAGCTGATTGATCTTAGAGGGTATATACGAGACCAATAAAATTAAGCTTACGGAAACTGTTGTTGCGATGAGTAATGAAGTCAGGAACGACTTACCAAGCATTTGAAAGGCATAGGCAAGCATTAAAATTTCCCCTGCATACATTGCAAGGAATACGATAAATAGCAAAACAAACTGCCCTAATATCCAAAGAGATGGGGTCTGATCAATATCCTCGTTCACTGCATCATTTAAAGCTTGGAGTTTGTCGATTCTTTTTTGCGCATCAATATTAAGTGCATCAACGTGGGATTTTTCAACTCTGCCATATTTGAGATTTAAATCGGGTTTGGAGAGCATCATAGCTTGATTAAATACAACTCCATAAGCGGTGGAAAGATGGATGGTGTGCATGTTGAGTGGACAATCGCTTAAAGATAATTTTGGGTTAAGTGCATTTTCTTTGGCAGTCGTAACGTTGTTTTGTGAAATTTTGGAGCGTTGTTCGTAAATGAATTGTTGAAGTGGTGACATACCCACGAGGACATGTGTACCGGATTTTTGTGTTTTCATTTGTGTTTATTTTAAAGGTTTATCGTTTGCCTGAGGCTCATCTCGATCTTTAGTGAAAGCCTGTTTAAGAAGTTCATCTAACTTTACGTGCCTTGCACTGCTTACATTGTTAAAGACAATGGCCTGTTCATCTGGATCAGGTTGTGTTGGATAAGAAGGTGTTGTATGTGTTTTCATAATTCTAGAGTTTTAAAAGAAAAAGCCCCAACCGCTGCGCTTGGGATAACGGGCTTTTGCGGAAATCAATCCGGTTTTTTTGCGATGGGGTTCGAGCAGGGGAACCCGCTATACGCGTATTTAGATTATGATGAGGTATTTATCACTAATGACGTTTGGCAAATTTCCTAAGCACAGCTCGCGCTTCAGCAAGCAAAACATGGGCTTCGCACATTTGAAGGGTGGTTAGCTCCATCTGGAGCAGTTCATTTAAATCATTAATGATGTCGGAAGTGGCTTTGGGAACCCATGAATTTTGATAGGGGTCCCATTCAAGCTGCACCATAGCTATTACTTTAGCCAGGCGTACCTCAATTTCTTTGAGGATTTGGTTAGGTGTTTTTTCTGGAGTGTCCATACTGTTTACGGTTTAAAATTTCATAGTTGATGAATTGACCGAAAACGAAAAAACCGCGCAGTTTCAAGGGCTTTTTGGAAAGCTATGAATCTACGCGGGTATTAGTATTGACAAGGGTTTCGGAATATGCAAGAATAGACCGAACCTAGCTCCTCTTAAAGCTCTGTAGGTTCATATTTGTCCCGGATTAGCCAGCACAGCTTTTCCGGGATTTTTTTTGCCTGAAATAAGTACGATTAAGAACGTTTGGCTTTTAACTGTTTTTGTTAAATTGTATTTCAAAGTTTAACCGAATAGTAAGGTCATATGGACATCGTCCTTATGAATCCAATACGTCATTATAATTCCTAGCTATGACAAGGGTTTCGAACAAAAAAGACAGATTTGAATATCTAACATTTTTAAAGTGGTACATCCAAAACAAGGTTGATTTGGTCAAGCTTACACGCGGGGATTTCTCAAGTCTTACATCTTTGCTTAATCGACCTAGCAACTTAAAAGAACTATTTGGCGTATATCACAGAAAAGTTCATAACGGACTTTTAATGAAGACGGCATCCGATCCAGAAACAATGGCGTTGATCGTAAAGAAGTTTGGTATACCTTTAAGCTTTGAGCAATTTCTCACCGCTAAGGAAAATGGCAAAAATTCGTTATACAACACATATATAAGAGACAAAAAATCGCAAGATCAACTTCTCTTAAGTGATGAGGTTAAAGTTGGTGCCAAAACTGTTAACAAATTTCAGGGTTGTATCATGATTGATGAAGGATTTATAGAACAAGTATTATCACAAACGACTAATTTCAGCAAAACAGATTTTTACTTAGCGAAGCAACATGATTATTGCCAGTGGTATGGTGTAGTTAAAGGTTGGGACGCTAAACGCAGAGACTATGAAACAATTCTACAACAAATAGTACAATCATTTGAGCGAAACAGCCTAATTTCTGTCGTAATTTACGGAGCAGGTGGTAACGGCAAATCTACTTTGATGCGAAAACTCGCACTTGATAAAAATGTACAAACCTTTATAGTTCTTTGGCTAACGGATATAGAGCGCTTTTATAAAAGTGATCTTGATCTTATTCAAAAAGATAAAACTAATAAATACATTCTTTTCATAGAAAACTGGCCGACTCTTGAAAACGAACTATCTATAGTAACACCGCTTTTGAATGTTGCCTCGAAGGGAAATAATCTAAAAATTATTATAGCTGATAGAACTGTTACACCAGAGAAGCTCTACAAAAAATATCTATTTGGCAATAACCAATACCTTCTTGATTTTACTGAAAACAGTGAAATATTTGAACAGCTCGTGGAGCTAGACCCCATATTTTGGAAACGCCTCCTTCATAGCTTTTTAAGAAAAGAACATGGGAACATGCGCCCAGATCAAGCACTGAATTTAGTCTCCGAAGGTTTTGTAAACTCTCCTCTATATATAGTATTATTCGTGTTTCTATCCTATGCAAATGATAAAGGAGGAGTTTCTACAGTAGCAATGAACGGTGATTTTCTGTCACAGTTCAAAGATACAATAACTAGTGTTAGGGTGGAGATCTGTAATAAGCACGAAGGACTTGCCAAAGCAATTTATTACTGGGCCTCAATGTGCAAAAGGTTTAAAGATAATGCTCGCATAACATGGCAAGCATTCTTAGTGCTTGCTGACCACTATAATGAAAATGACATTTTATCCAAGCGATTTTCGGCATTGAATGAAGCGAATTCTTTACCTCTGCTAATTTCAAATTTTTTATATATCGGACGTGAGGCGCACTTAGCCTTTAATACAATATATGATTATTTGCATTTTCATCATGACCTGATTATGGAAGAACTTGCAACCCCGCTTAAAAGAGAATGGTACGAATTTGATGAATACGTCATTTTGGAAGTTTTGGAGATTCTTTGTACAAGAAATCATAACGTTAGCGGACTCTTATTGCTCAAAGCGATTTGTAAAGAGGAAGAAAATGGTAGTAGCATTTTTAGAAGCGACCAGGAACGAGAATCTTATTTCCAACGAATAGCTTTGCCTTTACAGAATTTTGCAGATGATGTATTTAGTGAAGCTTGTTCTAAAGCTAAGCATGGGATAGAGGAAGAATATTTAGCTCCTCATTTTATTTATTGGAATACTGTATTAACGCAACTATATTTAATGTATGATACGGACAAGTTTATTATGCTCATAAATCAACTTATCAATGCCGGTTGTACCGATTCTAGTGTTATTTCTATATGCGAAAGTTACAAAATGGGCAATATAGAAGGAGATAGGCACTACCAATCAGTAATCATGGAAACTAATTTGAAGTATCGCAATCCAACGGCAGACTTTATTAGATTATTATTACGCCAAAAGAAATAATATTTCAAAATGGCATTATCAGTACCTTTACACTCGAGTATGTTCTTGATTACGTCCGTGCATTTGTATCTCATTGCGGATATACTGTAATTCGGAAAAGGTCTTCTCTTCTGCTGTTTCATTTTTTTGGAAAATACTCTCTTTGCTTTTAGGCGCATCTTGTTCGTGTCGTATGGATTGCAACTCGCTTGATATGGTTTCGTGTTTGGCCATGTTGTGCGATGCTTCAATCGAAAGGCGAAGGTCATAGGCTTTCAGAACCAATAATGCTTCGGTGCGAGTCAGCTCATCAAGCGCTTCCTGGGTTTTCTGATCTGCAATTCCTGTGGGCGTGGAATATATGGTCTTTAACAATTCAGCTTTGCGGTCATCAAGTTGGTCAATCTCATTTTCAAGGTGCAAAAGATCCTGCTTTTCCCAGAATGATTCCGGCACTGCCAGTTTATATTCTTTTGCGTTGTCGATAGTCTTCTGATCTGGGAGTGTAATTGGAATCCATAAGTCAAGCGGGGTGTACTTCAAAATGCGTTGCAATTTTCTGTTTCGCTTTGTGATGCGTTTTCTTTTAAAATGCAGTTCTTGAAGATTAAGGGTGGAGGCTATCTTTTTAATGCCGTGCAGGTGTTCTTGTTCGTCTTCGTATCGTTCTATCATGTTATCAATATCTCGGATGGCTCTACTGTTGGAGAGAAACTCTTGTTCGTAGTGTGTGGTGTCTTTCGTCTTCATACGCTATCTCTCCATTTCTTGATTGCGGTTAGTATCATCTTGACGAAGTTTAGTAAGGTCTTCTCGCACTGCTGTCTTGTCTCTTGTTACAACCTGGTTGTTTGAAAACACCTTGGCAATGGGGTAAAAAGAATAGTCGGTATCCTCCTTTTCTGGGTCGTCTTTGTTTACAACATGATGCTCTTTGGGTTTCCCCCATAACAGAAAGGCCTTTTCACCTTTTTTGATTTGGTATCCGTTTTGACTCCAGTTTAAAAAACTCCGAAATTCGGTGTTGTGTTCATTTTGATAGAACGTGGCAAGAATTGCTTCGTTCATAGTTGAGAATTTACCCTCTTGTACCAGATGCTTTACCTGATTGGAAAGCTGCTTGAGCTTTTCTCTGTTTTCATCCTTTGGTCGGTGAACCTCTTGTTGAGATTCCTGTTGAGGAGTGGTAGACGGTACCTGTCTGCCAAGGTCCTTTTTTTGTGTTGTTTTCATATTGAGTTATCGTTCAAGTGATATGTCGTTTTCATGTTCTTGCCGAAGTGTTCTAATGTCGCTTAATGCTTTAATGGTGGTTCGGGTGTTGTTGGGAAGGGTATCAAGTGCTATTCCGAATCGAGAGAAGCGGAATTTTATACCATCAGGGGTTACAATACCCTCTGGTCTGCCATTACGTTCATAGTGATGTAAATCTTGTTTTTGAAGCAGAGTTAAAAACGTCTGTTGTGTTGTCGCTTTTTTGAAGCTGTCCTGTACGGACTTCTCAATATGTGCTTTCTGTTCAAGACGTTTTTTCATGTATCCGCGAGCATGTGGTTCATATGGTTTATCTGTTCCATGCTCGCATCCACTATGCTCAATCTGCGGATATTTTTGTTTATAATATTTCTGAAAAGAGACTTTAAGGGATTGCAGTTTCTCACGTGACAACCGCATGGCTTTTCCGGTATACAACGCTGTGCCAGATACGCAATAGTGAAAATGTAGATGGTCTTTATCACGATGAACAGCACCAACAAAGATGCCCTGTGGGCCTCGTAGTTGAATATATGCGTGAGCCAGGTCATTGAGTATTTCAGGAGTGATATTGTTTGTGTCTCGGTTACTGAAAGAAATGATTTCATGCGTGAGATATATCTGATCCTTTCGTATGTGCGCACGGTATGATTCATTTTTCAGAAATTCCTTAGTCCAATCTTTCAGGGTATCTGTACGCAGGTTATGGGTGAATACTTGGGGCGTTTGGTTTTTATGCGGTTTGAGAATGTACCGAATAAGGTTTGCGTAACTTGGGTCATGTCGAGACAGTATCTTAATGACTGCCATATCTGTCAGTGTGCGTCTATATACGCACGAAGTTTTGTTTCAATGTCGAGGTACTGATTAAGAATCGGTCGGGGAATGAGGTCGTGGGATGCAGAGATGGTGACAGAAAGGCTTTGTATTACGTGAATAAGTTCTGTTTCATCGGGGATACGTTGCTTTTTATTGGCAACTGCAAGAAGTAACGCCTTTGTAAATGACGGGAGAGTCATGTTCGGTTCAGTGGGTATATGCCGTATGAGGCTATATTCTTTTTGGGTCAGGGAAATGCGTATATCCTTTTTTAATCCCTTATGATTTTCAGCCCATTGTTTCTTGTAGAGCCTGCGATATTCTTTTTTGGCGTGGGTAATTTGTGCTTCATCCATATCAAGCACACCCTGCTCTTTGAGGTATTGATACAGGAGTTTACTGCGTATCGGTTTCATACTCTTCGGTATTGTCCATTCCAATGATTGGAATAGTGGTGAATGGAATGATATTTTGTTTCTCGGGTGGTGGAAGTTTCGCGTATGATGAGAACTGCATACGTTTATAATATGGCTTCATGTGGGTGTAAATCGCTCGGTGTGATCCGCAAAAAAGCAGGGCTTTATCTTTAGCCATTGTGCGTATTTCATCTTCGGTTAAAAGAACTCGTGTTTGCGTGTTTCCTTTCTCGTCTTCAAAGTCTCGCTTGCCGAGCATGGCAGAAAGTTCATTACACGTATCTAAGGGCTGTCCAGGGAAGTAGAGTCGTGAAAAACAGTTTGCCTTAATAGCTTCTGCTTCGTTCTTGTTATACAAACTAATGAGTTGGTTAAAATCTTGAACAACTAACATCAAACCGCACATCCATTTTCTTAAATTGGCACAGGCAATATTTAATGTGGTGGGCAGATACAGGGAGCTTGCTTCGTCTAAAATCATGAAGATTCCACGTGTTCCTTTTGGGGGGATTGGAGACCCCATGATGTGATTGAAAAATTGCAAAAAGAACGTAGATGAAATGCTGGTGTAATATGCCATATCTGAAACTTTGTTCATGACGTAGAGTACTGTCTTTTCTTTGCGGAAAGCATCAAAATCAATGGTATCAAAGGATGTAACGGTTTGTATGGATTCATCCGCAAACAACATCAGAGCCGACCGACAGGTGGCAATGATGTTGCTCATGACTTTTTTATCTGTTCTCAGGAAGTTTTTGTATTCACGGAGAATAAAAGGGTCATTGCATTCGGCCACTAGTTGGTCAACAAATTCAGGATTGCCTTGGTATGAATCCACCAGATGTTTTACGCAGGTAAATGTGTGGTATTTTGTGTCCTGCTTTTTCAGGATCATGATGCACAAGGCGATAAAGGAAATCGCTTGGCTATTCCAAAATTCTTCGCTTCCACCCTTGCCCATTTTGCCTTGCACAAAGGTGGTGGCCACTTTGTATATTTCTGGATTTGTTGTTACTCGCGCTAATGGATTATATCCATCTGACATCTCAGGTTTGGCAAAATGTAATACCGTAATCTTGTAGCCAATGCTGGCTAGATACCCGACTGTTTTCTCATACAGTTCACCGGAGGGGTCATGTATGCACATGGACTGATTCGATTTTCCAAGGGTATATATTGTTGGAATAATTACCGTTGAGCTTTTACCGCTCCCACTGCCACCAATGATAAGTGAATGGAGGTGCGAAGATGACAGGCTTAGTGATTTTGTTCCAGAAAGACAGAAGCCTTTGTTGTGTATGCGTAATACTTCAGAAGGGGACAGAAAGGTCGCATCATACCCTTCTTTTTTGGGGGATTGGTTTTGAATCAGGCTTTCAACTGATTCATACAGGTACATGAGAAATGACAGGAGACTTTGGACTATGACAGTGTTAGCCTCCTTAAGGAAAATAAGGAGTGATTTCATATTGAGGAGATTGAGATTAGTGTTTGTCGAGTGCGCTTTTGAGGGCTTTTACGAAGCCGAGGGTCATTTCACAAATGAGTTCTAATGCGCTGAGGATAAGAAGTAGTGAATATTTTAGGATTTGACCTACGATTTTCATGTGTAGGGAATTAAAATTTAAATGGAGAGGCAAACGAGAAATTGAAGTTTGCCATTGGAAGTACGGCTATACTTTCAATTTTTATGCCAGAAAACAAATTCCGTCAAAAAAAAATTCACGTAGCAAGAATGAGAAATGAATACAATTAATTTGTTAAACTTAAACCACTGCGGTATGTCTAAAATATGTTCTCTCTTTATTAAATTTAATTTTGAAGATTTTGTTTCGAAATATACAGATGCCCATCTTTATAGCGGGCAATTTGAAGCAGAACTCATGGATGAAGATGAATTTTTCAATCTAAGGGTATATTACGAGCCACATATAATGTTAGAACTCGTCATGGCGAGATTGATACAAATTAGGGACTATGTTAATTTTGGCAGGAAGATTACAGTAGTTGAATGCAGTAAGGACGAGCATATTATAACCGTTGATTTCACTCACGCGAGGCTATTAAATTTAACATCTAGTAGCAAGAATTATCGTCATAATAAGAAGTTTTTTGATATCCACATCGATCGAGTGCGAATAACCCGCTCTAGTAACGATGGATTAAACCTGTGCGAGTTTTATCTGAACGATTCAGCATATAGGCCAATTCGTGATATATATGGTCTACTTTATCCTGCCAATGTAGATAAAACTCAATATACTATAACAAAGCCACGTCAATATTGGATTAAGGCATTAGGGATTGAGTTTAATATCAATTATGATTTTGCAACTACTGATAGTCGATTATCTAATGTTGCCACAATTACAAAGAAACTCAGACTTTATGTTCGCACAAATAACAAATCCAGTGATGAGATATTTGCTATTGTGGATATAATTTGTTCCGCGCTTACCTTTTGGACACACGAGAAGATTGATTATACCAGTGGAAGATATTTTGGTAATGGAACTAGTGTCGTTGATGCAAAGTGCCTTACACCTAGCCCTCAATCAAACTATTTGGATAGTTTTTTTACTCATGGGTATCACAAAGACGCTATCAAGTTCCTCAAAACGGTAGACTATGAACAGTTTCAAAAGTATGATGGCATTCTAATCACATTAATAGATAGATATAATCTTACTGAACAACTAACCGGAGAAAGTAAGTTTTTGACGTTGTATAGCATTCTTGAGCAACTAAAGGAAAAATTCACAAAAGGAAAATCTTCAAGAGAAAAATTTGAATTTAGTGTAACAAACGCTGAATTGAATAAGGTTCTTTCCGAAGGTCTTGAGCCTATTCTGAAGTTAGTAAGAAAAAATGATCGCCTAATTTTACAAAAACAAATATCAAATGTGCGTCATGATTTAAAATATAAACCTATGGTGCATCAATTTGATCACCTATTAAATGAAAATAAGGTTCCAAAAGGTGAATGGAGAAACAAGTTTGAGAGTATAGTAAGATTTAGAAATAAGGTAGTACATGGTACTTATAACCTAAGTGATGAAAAGAAAATCCTAGAGTACAATGACGCATTGCGTTACTTGATTGGTTTTTTACTTCTAAAAATAGTTGGGGTTAAGAGTATTAAGTTCATAAATTTCCATTCTTTTTAAATCAATCTCAAATTACTTATAGCTTTTGTACAACTTGCTAATCCGTAAGTGTTTTACCTTTGCTCCGATTTATTTATAGATTTTTTCTTTAGTGCTTTTTCCTTAACTATTGTGGGTGTGGTTGGGTAAACAGATTCAAGTTTTTTTTAACTTGGATTGTTTTTTCTTAGTGTGGGTAGTTTTTTAGTATTCATCTCATTGGTGATTAGTAAATTGATTTTATAAGTGGGTATCCCCATAAAGAAACGTGGCTATCAACCATAAAAACAAAGGGATCAATACCCAGATCCGTTATATATCAGCCCTGTCAAACTTCCACCAGTTTGAGTAAAATGGGCATTTTCACAATGAACGTTTCCTTTAATAAGCCCCAAGTTGTTTACAGAAGATCCTGACTTCATGATTAAATTACCCTTTATAATAACATCAGCTCCTAATGTAACGGACACTCCCGATTCTATGGTTACATCACCTTCAAACCTCCCGCTGATTGTTCCGCTTGTGCGGATAACATTTGGTGATGATCCATTGTTAGTTTGGCTGCTTGCTATACCTCCAGAGGGAGGGCAGTTAATGCAAATCGGCTCAAGTTTTTGAATCGTGTTTGGTTGTTGGTCATTATCACTAGTTGCGCTTACAGGAGGATCATTAATTTTATATCGTATTTGGTTATCATTCTCCTCTGTGCTTTGTTTTGCCGTTTCTTGTATGGGAACCTCTTCCCATATATCATTTTGAGTAGGTTCGGCATATGTTGGTTCAACATATTCTTGTTTATTTTGCGTAGGTGTAGTAGCCTCTGGTCGAGCTTGTTCAGGACTGTTAATATCATGCAATCTTAATCCCTCTTGCTTTAAACGTTCTTCATGAGTTTTTGCTACTGGCTCTCGCGTTATAAAATATGTTAAACCTGAAATTAAAAGAAAAAAGCCAATGATGGCCGCCCATACTCCTTGATTACTTGTGTCTTGTTTATGTACTTTATTTTCAACCTTTACTTCTGGTTTCTTCTGCGGCTCTCTTTTAAAAGATACTGAAGTAACGAATTGCTGAGGCGGATCGATGACTTCCAATCTCGGATAGCTTGTTGCAATATTATCAGTATAGTTCTGTGTTCTGTTGTAATCAGGCGAAACCCCAAGCCCAGGAAGTAACTTCTGTATGTCATATTCAATAGGGATATTAATATCCAAGTCTGGAATCAATAGCATATCTGCTTCTTTATTTCGACTATAAGTAACCATTCCTTTAAATACTCTTTGTGGTTTAGCCATCTTATGAGTCCAAGGAAATTTTTCCCATAACTCTTCATATTTATCATTAGAAATAACGCAAGCATTCTCATTATCTGCCGCTGCAACGATAAACCCATCGGCTCGGCTACTTCCCGGCACTATTTGATACTTATCTCCCGTTAAAGCTATTTTAACATAATCTTTCTCGCCTTGTTCTTTTATAAGATAATGAATATTGGCATCAAAATAGCAAACATAATCATCACCCCTTCTTCTAAGTTCATGACACAGGGTTAAAAGAATTGCCTGAAGAACGACCTTATGTCGTTTCATTTGACAAACGTTATTTCCATCGAGAAAGTACAACATAGCTAGAGCATTAAGCTGGTATCTTCTGACCGATATTTTAAAAATTTATTCTAATATACAAAGTTTACTTAATCTGATACAATGTTAGGTATAAATCCTATGAATTTTCTCGAGAACAAAATGGAAGGCAAATCAGATGTGAAGTTTTATACTTCATCTGAAGATTTTGATGACCAAGATAGCCCTTTATTTAAACTACGCCTACTAGAAGGGCATGAAATCCCTGTTAGTCTTATAGATACGAGTATCAACTCAACTATAGGTGTTGTGTCAGGGACTGTTTTAGAGGGAACATTGGATAAAGGAATTGAATTGGGCAAACCAATTTATTTCAATAACGGACAATTCCACACATCAAAATTAATCGGTGCCTTTACGAAAAACGATAAAGAATTCATTAAAACAGAAACAACTACATACCAATTTTCATTGCTTTAATTACCTTAAAGGTTGCGCGCGCAAGATAGCGTGTCCTTCCATAGACTGTTGTCTTTATGTTCATGCCACGCGATCTTGTCGGAGGAAAGCCCCCGAACCCCCTCTACGATTCTTTTGAATTTCGGAGGTTAATTAATGCTCTTTTAACGGCATAATCAACGGCATTCTTATTTGTAAAACCGTATGCTGATTTAAATGATTTGCTGAAGTTTCTAACTCGTAGTAGATGAAAATTACAAACGAGCAATGCCTTCCAATTTAAATACCGTACAAGTTTTGGATTTTGATAAATTCTAAAAGATAGCTGAATAAATAATGTTTCATATAACATTATCAAAGCCATCGCATACATAATCGGCAGACAAGAAAGGGATAGAAATACTGGTAGAAAAAACACTTTTAGTGTTTGAATGTTCGAAAATTTTTCAAAATCCTGAGTAATTTTAAAGATAAAGTAGAATAAAAGGACATAGCCTACAATGCTAAGAGTTGTGTTGAGAAATTTTCTCGTAACAGTGTATTTCTCATTGTCTTTATATTCGTGATGACCTTCAGCCATTGCCTTCACACCTCCAATAATAAATAAGACAGGTACAAGAATGAGTTCAACAAATAAACTAAATGAATAAAAGTTGACGATAAACTCAATCAAGACTGCAATTTTAATTGTATCTATGATGAATTTCTTAAAGAATCGTTCATCATTGTTGATTTTATTTACATTCAAATGCAATATAAACCCACCTCCCAGAAACCACAAAAGTGTTTCTTTTAGCATAGAAGTATCCCAGTAACCAACCTTGTACATGGCATAAACAATAAACGCAACATAAACAATCATAGCCACTACGGAATAAAATATCTTTTTCTGGAAGAATGATTTGATAACGGCATAGAAAGACCTTCGTACTTCTGACCCTGAAAAAAGCCAACTTAAAATGATTATCATCCAAATGATAATGGATAGCTCTCGGTTATTAAAAGTGGATTTTATGAAATCCATAATTATCATGATAGGTTAAACACTTAAGACTTTATTGCGCTTTTTAGCTAAAATACCGAAGAAATTTATATGCCAATTGGCATGAACTACAGAAATCATACTTGCCATAGGAATTGGTTTTAGAGTGATGTTAGCCTTTGTATTTGAGTAGATTGGCTTTTGTTAATGCAAGATATGAAAAGATTTTTAGCTTAAGATATATGTGAATAAATTACTTAATGATTGTGTTGTAAGAGATAAGTATACGCGAGATTTAACACCAATAGACTTCGTTGCATGCTCCAAAACTAGATGAAATGGTTCAAAATCGGAGTAAGATATGTATTTTTGCTTATAGAAAATTTCTAGTATTTACTCAATGGAAAATTCTATCCTAGCTTCATATATTGAGTTAGCATCAATAATTTCTGCTACTGGGTTTGGCATTTTAGCAGCTGCGACTGAAACAAAAAATAGAGAAGGAAAACTTACAAAATGGGGAATAATCGCAATATTAGGAATACTCATTTCAAGCTCAATTTCGTTTACACAGAATTATCTTAGTCAAGTAGAAGAAAATAAGAGATTTCAGGATGAGGTCTCTTTATTAAAGTCCATCATAAGCAAAACTGATTCTTCGACTATTACTCAACGACACATTCAGAAGCAGACTCAAGTATTTGCGAACAAACTTAATTCTAGCATAAAAAACCAGAAGGAAATTTATAACAAAACAGATCAATTATTGAACCCGTTCTGGCCTTTCGCTGTGGGTTTTCAATTTAGCATGAAGGTAAATCCGCCCACAAGAACATGGATTAAGGATAGGGATAGTTGCATTAATGGTGCCCCATCTCGATATTTACGGATGCTAAATGAAACAGAAAAAGGGGGACAGTCAGAAAGCTATTATCATGACGGATGGCATACCATTACTCCAAAATTGTGTGATTTTGAAGAAATATTTTCCCCTTTAGAAATTCATGTTAAGTTTTATTCCAAGAAGCCTAAAGTTAATTTGCTTTTTAATCAAGACAATTGTGATTTATATGTTGTAACAAATCCACAAAAGAAAAGACCATCTGATACTCTCGAATATTCTGTATTCCCTTATCAAGAAATAGGTCAATATTTCTATTTTAAACAAGAAGATGGAAAAGATCTGTATGAAGTTGTTTGTCGCACGGATATTGTTAAAGTTATTTCTAATACGGGTGTTCTAAAGAGTATTTCTGATTTAAAGAAAAGCTTTGTGGTTATTTACATTTCAACAAGACCACACTGTTTATCTCCTTTTCTTGCTAGAGGTGAAATGAGACTACGTAGCTTTGAATTTTACTTTCCTCCTATTGAATCAAACGTACATGAAATGGAGGTACTAGATGATGGTGCTGGATATGGTGAAATACACTCTCTTAATAGATGGGAATGATTATTGTTTATTGGAGGCGTATAGAATCGAGTTTTTAATTAAGAACCTCCATCGATTTATGTTGACTTGCTTCCTGTTAGCATAGGTTTTTAGGTATTGGAAAATTTCGTTTTATCTTAATAAGTCAAATTTTTGTCTATATGAGTAGTATATCTATTTTTGTTTGAAACATGTATTTTAATCTATTTCTTCAATTTCTTATTCACGTCCTCAAATCCTTCGCTGAAAAACTCATCTAACGTGAGCTTATGGAATTTTAAAATCTTATACAGGCTCGTCAGAGTAATATTAACTCCTTTTTCATATCGGCCATATTGAGCGCGAGGAATTTCTGCATCATATGCAAAGGTCTCTTGGCTAGTATAGCCTTTTTTCGTTCGTAAATCACGAATGCGGTCGCCAAGTCTTGTTAGTAATAGTTCTTCCTCAGTCACAGTGTAAAAGTCGAAACATTAATACATATAAATTACTACTTATAAGTAGGTATTTATATGTAGATTTTTTATATTTGTTCATTATTCAAACTGTTTATGAAAAACCTACTTTCTGTATTTATTTTTGCATTATTGTCTCTAGGAGCAACGAATGTCAACTCCCAAACCATTAAACTATTAAACGACACTGTTACAGATATACGAAGGAATCCACGGCTTATTTTCGCAGAGGATCAACAGGTATATGCACTATCATTTCCGGTTAATTCAGACTTTCCTATCATGCTTGAACAGCTCGTACCTGTTCGTGCGGTTATTAGACAATTTAATTTTGGATCAGTCAGTTCAGCGGGTGGGTGTGCAATTCGCAACAACAAAATATGTATGACCCTTAATGAACAAGGAAGCAACTTTCCTCGTGTTATCATTATCGACATCCCAACTGGAAATACGCTACTTGACACGATATATTCACTTTATAAGCCTCCCTATTTCTCTTTCTCAGCAAACAGAGTGATAAGCGATTCAGTGGGAAACTTCTACGTCAACCTTTATCTATTTGATTCCACACAACAGCGTTCTGCTTCTCACATGAGAATAAATCCTGCGGGAGAAATGGCATTTCGTTCATGCGATCTCATTACATACCCGGAAACTCCGTTGGTTCGAGCAACGGAAAATGAGTGTACCTATACGATATGGGCCGAATCAGCGGTAACAGTGAGTTCTGATGGAACAATATTGCATATCGACTCTTTCCCGACAGAGAATGCGGTGCATTGGGTTCTGAATGGCCGTTATGCTGAGGAACCTGAAATTAATGGCTCAAATTATTACACGTTATCAGACCGTTTTACAGGATACGGTATGATTGGAAAGGTAACGAATGGTAAAACAAAGCAGACGTTTGTACACCTTGATACCATGATGAGCCTTACTGATATTGTTATCACGCATGAGGAAGGCTTTTTTCTTGTGGGAAACGATTCATTAGAGAATATTGCGCTTAGTCAACAAACAATACAAGGTGACGTGATTGCAGATACAATTATTCAAAAACGAGGAAACGAGTTTGAATTGTTACTCTCTCAATCTTCGTATGAGGAACAGAATGGCTCTATTACTGTCATGCAAATGCTTCGCACGAACAGTGAATTTTATACCCGTTTTCTTACTTTTGGTCGAACACCACATGCGCCTTTTCTAAGTGTCAAAGTATTTAGTTTGAACCAACACGCAACCCTCCGTTGGAATGTACCATTATCAGGTGGGCTTCCCATTACGTCATATCTTGTGCAATATAAAAAACATACAGAAACACAATGGAGTACCCCTCAAACTGTCTTTACAGATTCATTGGTTTTAACCAACCTCATTGCATCCCAAGAATATGATTGCCGTGTTCAGGCTGTGAATGAACTTGGTGCAAGTGTATACAGTAATACAGTTACGTTTCAAACTACGGGTAATGTTGGTATCAACGAGCATGACCTAACGTCTTTTAACGTATTTCCTAATCCTGTTCAAGCAGGCGGGTATATTCATGCATCTGGCTCATTTGAATTATATGATGTCCTCGGCAACAAATTACCTGCCTCAGATGTTGCGCCACACATGCCAGGAATCTACATTATTCATATTACCCAGAATACAAAAGACAGCTACCGTAAGTTGGTGGTTGAATAAGTTAGGCAAATAAGTTTGGAGGTTCTTTGGGGCTTTCTTTATATACTTCCTTGAACACGACATTCGGTTTTGCATATTTCTCTTTCGAAGCGGCTATCACTTCATGCTTGAAGGATGCCGCTTTTTCTTTGGGTGGGAGGCTGTATGCACTAAAAGGTTGTGAGGTTGTCCCATCAACACAGAGCTTAAGGTACATACAATGCCGTGGGATGTTAATGAGATCAATCAGGTTAAAGGTTGGGTAAAACTCCTTTGCTAGATATTCGCCATCTGATGCTCCAACTCGGAAAGATATAAGTGTTCCAACATTTCCAAATATGGCTTCACGTATATCGGGATCAAATTGGTTGATATATTGATGCGTGAGAAACAATGAGAGTCCATATTTACGGCTTTCTGAAAGAATATCCGCAATACTGAGGGTAACAAAGCTGTGAGCTTCATCACAGTAGACCGTAAAGAGTCTTCGCTCATGTTCGGGGATTGTTGCACGAGCAAGTGCAGCAAGTTGTATGGCTGAAAGAAACATACCGCCAAGTAAGGTACAAACATCCTCTCCGAGTGTCCCTTTGGAGAGATTCAATAACAGAATCTTTCCCTCATTCATGACAGCATCAATATAAAAGCCTCGTGTTGTCTGGCCAATGACATTGCGCAAGGGAACACTTGCGGCAAACAAACTGACTTTGTTTAATATAGGGGCAATGGCTTCGGCTCGGAATGCTTTCGAGTATGTATCATATTCGTTCTGCCAGAAGTTAAGCAAATGTTGGCTGGTAATTCTTCGTAGTATCTCTTTCCGAAAGTCTGGATTGGTTAAGAGTGGTTGAATATCCAAGAGGGTGCATTCTCGGGCTTCAATGAGCGTTTCTAATGAGTGTTTTAATATGTGTGCCAAACGTGGCCCCCAAAAGTCCTTAAACAGCTTTTGAAGGGTACTGACTAATCCTGCTGCCACCAGTTCTCTGTGTGAGGGGTGAACAT
Organism: Chitinophaga pinensis; assembly: GCA_943372215.1. Classification (GTDB taxonomy): domain Bacteria; phylum Bacteroidota; class Bacteroidia; order UKL13-3; family UKL13-3; genus UBA6183. The sequence goes on from CALRXU020000008.1 coordinate 34,949, forward strand.
TACGCAACGGATTAAAAGCAATGGGGTGATCGGCAGGATTGAAATAGATGACATCGTGTATTCGTTCTTCGGGTATATGGTGTAGGAGTTCTTCTACCACATCTCCATGTGGGTCAATGACACATGTTCCAAGCCCATTCTCAATATCTGCGATGGCCATATTCAACAATAATGTTGATTTTCCTGTTCCGCTTTTCCCTAAACAATATATGTGTCGCTTCCTGTCTTCATCCTTGATGCCAAATATTCGGGTATCATTCCGAAAGTTTACTTGCCCAATATGGGTTATGTCTCGTTGTTCCTTGTTCATATACTGAGTGTATGAAAATTATATGAGGCATTAAAGACACAGGAACATTCGATAGGTATGATGTTTCTGCTACATGAATTAAGGATGCAGATGTAGCATACTTTCTGCATGAGAAAGGACATAACACAACTTTTTGATGAGTTTATGTATGAGTGTGAATTCATTCGGAAATCAAGGCCACAAACACTACGGGGATATAGGCAGACATTTGCGCTCCTAATGAAATTGCTACCTCATACCTCTACCGATACGTTAACGACACCACTACTCATTACATTTTTCAGGACACTTGAACAACGTAAGCGGGTTGTTGGGAGAGGTATTGTAAAAACTGGCATCCGCAAGTCTACGGTTGCAACCTATTGGAGCAAACTCAATAACTTTTTTGAATGGCTTAAACTGAAAGGCCATATCGAATACAATCCTTTTGCCAACCTTCCGTATCCAACTCCGGTATATGAAGACCGCAAGTTTCTTAAAAAGGAAGATATTGAAAAAATCTTTACTGCCATCTTAATCAAGTCAAACAGTTCATTTATTTTAAAGCGAAATTTGGCACTTTTTCATGTTCTGCTCTTTTGTGGATTACGAAGAGAAGAACTGGTGTTGTTGCAAGTCCGAGATATTGATTTCGATAGAAAAATGCTTACTGTCCGTGGCGAAACTTCTAAGGTAAATCGAACTCGGTATATCCCATTGCATTCACAAGTCATTATGCACCTCAAGGATTACATTCAGGAACGAAAGAGATATTCGAGCCAATACCTTTTTGTATCTTCAACAAGAGATAGAGGCATGAGTATTCCTGGATTAGAGCATTTAGCGATTATCCTCCGTGAAGCTTCAGGTGTTTCTTTTACCTTTCATCAGTTTCGACATACCTTTGCAGTTAATTTTCTCAAAGCAAGTAATAACATTGCGAAATTGAAACAGTTAATGGGTCATAAGGATATTAGTATGACCATTCTGTATTTGCGTTGCCTTCCAACAAATGAAATGCGGGGGGATATTGAAAGCATGAGAATTGATAATTTTATATAAATCTGACATAATACCTCCTGTCGATTACTATCAATTTATTACATGTTCAAGTACAATACAAGAGTATCTGTGTCAATCTTAGGGGTTGATAAACACATCCTCCTAAACACCTCTACAAAATAAGGAAAATCAGAAAAAACCCTTATAAAATAAAGCCCTGTTAGCTCAGCTGGTAGAGCAGCTCCCTCTTAAGTATCAAATAATGAATATACTTGAAAATATCTTTATTCTATAAAGATTAAATCAACAAAAATATTTTTGTTCGATTTCATATACTGGTAAACACATCTACTCCTTTGTAAGTACTTGAACAAAATTTGTATGGATATACAAGTCTTGGCTCAACAGTTTTATGATTACTCAACGCACTTTAAAGGTTACTCAAAAGATACTGTCAGAAGGTATCGGTATGTAATTAATTTCTATTGCAAATATACTGGCATCCAAAATATTAGCGGTGTAACCAATGAGAATGTTCGTGGACTATTCTTTCATGGTCGTACTGTCAGGAATTGGCAACCCAACACGTTTCTTGTTTTTCATAAATCCCTTCTCGTGTTTTTTCGTTGGTGTATTGCTCAAGGGCATATGCAAAAGAACCCCGCAGAAGATATTGAAGTACCTAAGGTACTGAAAGCATTGCCCCCACAACTCACCAAAGCAGATACCATGAAATTATTGGAAATCGTGTATAACTATCCGTATGAAAATACATTTCTGAGGTATCGAAATCATGCAATCTTTTCTATGTTTATTTTTGCAGGGGTTCGTAAGAATGAATTATTAAAACTTCGTTTTGCTGATATTGACTTAGACAACAGATCTATTTTTATCTATCGGGGCAAGGGTGGAAAGGATAGGGTTATCCCAATCTTAGAGCCATTAGCAGAAAGTCTTCAACGGTATCTTGAAGTGCGAAAAAGATTGAATAAGACCTGTCCTGATTTTTTTACATCTTTAAATAAGAATATGCGATACACTGATGCGGGACTCTCACGAGTTGTTGTTCAGTTGCGCAAAGCTTCAGGGTTGAAATTTACTATTCACCGATTGAGGCATACGTTTGCAACGCTTATGCTTGAAGGAGGCTGTGATATTTACAGCCTTTCCCGCATGATGGGACATAGTGATATTAAAACTACTACCATTTACCTGTATGCAAGTGTTGAACACTTACGATCTCAAATAACAAAACATCCATTAAATGATTTGGTGCGAGAAAGATTAGAATAATTTTAGAATCATCTGATATACTATTTCCGTAAATATCTCTGAATTACTGCTTCTCCACAACACGGCTTTGGATGAACGGAAATAAAAACACGCAATACTCTTGGGTGTTTTTATTTGTGCTTTTTTGTAATCCACAAAACTTGGTACATGTATCAAAATCCTGTGTCATGATTATATTTCTTAAAAATCATATCGTATCACTATGGTATCACACGGTCGAATGCCTAACCGGCTTAGAAAATACAGACGGATGAACGGATACACGCAAGTAGCATTGGCAAAAATTCTTGGAATGAAAAACGCTAGTCTCATTTCTGAATGGGAAAGTGGGCGTATTACTCCAAGTCTTGATCGGTTACTTGATTTATATCTTGTTCTAAAAATTCCCATTGAGGAATTGTTTTCTGAACGTCTGCATCAAAGGAGGCTTCTACTCGGGCCTGAATATTCAAAAGCCAGAATTATTAACCAAGATATTCAAAAATTGTAAACGATAACGAACGCGATAACGATTTATTTACTAAATAAATAACGATACGAAACGTATCGTTCTCTCTAAAAAAGTATGGAATTATCACTACAACAAAAAAAGTTGGCACTTGATGTTGCCACTCGGTTAGATGATTTAGATTGGTTGAGTTTTCACGAGGATATTGTTCGGCAGTATTCGGAAGAGTTCATTATGGAAAAACTCCAGTATGTCATGAGTTTACCTAGCAGTAAGATTAAGAACAGTCGAGCTGCGTATTATATCTTTCTTATAACAGGAAATGCCAAAAGACACCGTCCTCGGGCTTAGTATTGGAACGCAATTGATGGGGCTTGTACTTGCCAGAGGAAAGCTGTTGGAAGATTGGCGGATGAAAAACTTTGAAGGTACATGGTCTAAGGTTAAGCTCAAGTTCATTGTTCAGTTCATTGAAAGGTATATGAAACGCTATGGCGTTACCGTGCTTATCTTGAAAATACCTGAGCCGTGCAGAAGTTCTCCTGCTGTTGAAGCTCTGACCGAGGCCCTGATACGCATGTGTGAACGAGAACATATTCCCGTGAAAACATGCACCATTGCGGATTTGAAAGTGTTTTTTCAGGTGCAGAATAAAACTGAGCTGATACAGGTGGCTCGTCATCACTATTCAGAGCTTTCGTATTTGGATTCTAAAAAGAACGATGTCCAGAAAATATATTACGCGAGAATCTTCGAGGCTGCTTTGGCCACAATGCTCTGACAGTTATCCCCACATCTTCGGATGTATCGGAAGTTTCTGTTGCTTCATATGATTAAACATGGCTGGTATTATGGATGTAAATCTATGTACCATGACAACAAAAAAAGAAACCTTTGAGAGCCTTCTCCGCTCATTCGAGTACCGCTATGATCTTCGCACTGTCTTTGATGACTTTCTCACTCTTGCGATCTGCGCATTCTCTCCCAATCCTGTAACAGGAAAATCGCATGATGAAGACCTGTACATGCAAACCATTGAAAAGTACAAGACGGATGAATTACGGCATAACTTTCCTAAGATGTTGTCGTGTTTGACCCTTGAAATGGAGGAACAACTAGGAAGCAGTGAGGGTAATGACGTGTTAGGCACCTTCTACGAACAAAACCTGTATCGCAAAGGTGCATCTCAGTACTTCACTCCTTGGCCTGTGTGTCTCTTCATGGCACGCTGTATGTTTGCAAAAGATGATGTCGAATACACCGCTCCCATCCGTATCCTTGATTCATCCTGTGGAAGCGGTCGTATGCTTATGACAAGTGCCCAGGTGTATGGGAAGCATCATGAGTATTACGGGATAGATATTGACAGTACGTGTGTGAAAATGACCGCTCTTAATCTATTCCTCAACGGGGTATTTCATGGAGAAGTGATGTGTGCGAATGCATTAAGTCCAACTGATTTCCGCTACTGTTACAAACTTTCATTTCTCCCGTTTGGAATATTCCGTGTCCAAGACAAAGAACAATCCCGATTGTGGTATCTGCATGCAAGTGGGTATTCATATCCAACCAACCCTGATTTTACGGGTGAGGCGTGGGAGTCTGACAAAGGAAATGATGCGAGAACGGGGTTATCTCAATTGAATTTGTTTTAACTGAAAAAGCCATCTGAAAGGATGGCTTTTTTGCTCATAAAGTTTTGGAACATTCTAAATATTACTAACTTGCTAATAAAACTAAATTATTATGTCAAAAACTAGCACAAAGCCAAAAAATGCGCCAAGCACAACAGGTAACGAATCCGGTAAGGGAAGAGGTAACAACCCTCCCACTCCAAAGCCAACTGCTCCAAGTCCGAAGCCAAAAGGAAAGTAAAACTAATTAGTTATTGTTTCGTTTATCGCGATTCCAAAACAGGTTTTATTCTAAAGAGTGAAACCTGTTTATAATTTTTCTCTGTTCATCAATTTAAAGGACAATTTGCAAAGCCTTGTAAAGGGCTAAACAAAAAAATGCCCCCAACTTTTTACCGTTGAGGGCATTTACCTAACCATTAAATATACCCACCACAGGCATAGTTTCTTTACTGCTTATTCTTCTTTACCTACCTGCACACTCATTACAAACGAGCGTGAGCGGAGTGCAAGATTTCAGCTTAATGGTGCTATTGATATGATTATGGATGAAGAGCAACAACAACCTTAACCCATAAAAAATGCCCCCAACTTTTTACCGTTGAGGGCATTTACCTAACCATTAAATATACCCACCCTACCTAAGGTAGGCAAGCACAGGCACAGTTTTTTTTACTACTTATTGCTCTTTTGCCTTTACCTACCTGCACACTCGTTACAAACGAGCGTGAGCGGAGGGTACACTACCGTGCTTCTGCAATTTCCTTAAACTTGGAAAGCAAAAAAAATAACTTTGACAAATCACCAGACCCGTCAAATATTGCATTCTCAATAGATATTCCATACCAATCATTTTCATCATTTTCTACTAATGAATAATCTAATTCCAAATTCTCTAATCTAGTATTCCTTAAATCTATTCTTACAACCCATCCAGGATTATCAACAGTATATATTTTTATTTGGTTTTCATGCTCCCAATCTCCATCACAATTTGAAGCAAACCATTCAGAAATCCATTCTATTATTTCCATGCTATTTAGGTATTTCATTAGGATCTGCTGCTCTTACACCTCCTGGTATTGATTTCCCTTGCACATGAGGGGTTGGAACATCCTTTCCCGTTTTCTTATTTCGATGTGGGGCTCCTGGAGTCCCATCAGGTTTGCCGCCATCATATCTTTTCTTTGGATTAAAGTGACCCGTTGAAGTTTTTTCATAGGTTTCATACTTATAAACTTTACCATTAGTCCCCCTTTCAAAGGTCGAATGATCCCCCTTAGCGTTTTTATAAGGCATTAATTTCTTAGCTATACCAAGTAATGCACCTGCTGGTTTTACAGCTTTCAGAACTATACCTACCCCATCTTCTAAGAAACTATGATCACTTAAATCTTCACCCCATCTTTCAAAGAAATCTTTATCAGAAAAATCTTGACCACTTCCATAAAGCCATTCCGCTCTATCTTTATCATATTGATTATTTCCCCAAGCAAACCCTTTCTCCTCTGAAGTATACCAATCTGAAGGTATCATTTCCATTTGATAATATCCTCCATCGTGTTCAATGCGATTTTCGGTTTTATCATTTGCTTTCGGATCTTTTATAAATAGCCGATTTGCCGATTCCTTGCCTGTATCTACATACCCTGTTATAACCAATTCTGTTTTTCCTGTTTTGGGGTTTTTCTGATATTCTCCATAATAATCACCACCCATACCCGAAGGGTCAACAAAAATTATCGGATTCAGATTAAATGCAGAATATGGACTCTGGAAAGGATATTTCCGGACTAAAGGATCAACACCCAAAAACACTCCTAATCGAGAATTATATAATCTTGCATTGAAATCATACGCATTTCCTTCTCCGTGCATGTCATCATCTTTTAACATGCCATTAAAACCATATGCGAACGAAGCTTTCACACTGGCCGCCTCTGCTCCTGCTGCTGCCAAAACATAGCTTGCAGGTAAGTCTGTGCAATGGCTTAGTATAGCTTGGTACTCTGCTGCGGTGTAAGTGCGGTTGTAGTAACTATTCAGGTAAGTGGTTACTGCATTCATGTCAGCAGTATTTACTCCGCTATTGGCCAACATCACCATGTTTTCGTTTATGCTGGTGCAACTGATGGTGTTTACTTGGCTTGGTACTTCGGTAATGTTCAGGTAATCCAAACTCACTTCCTCTACGGTTGCGGTAAAATCGGTTGGGGCCCAACCTCTGGTGATGTAAAACCGCACACTGGCTTCTGTTGCTGTAAATATCATTTCACGGTCAACATTATTTACCATGGCTATGGATAGGTTGGCACTGGTGTATAATTCTTTAGGTTGAGCAGGTGCAAATATGCTGGTGTTGGTTAAACCAAAGGTAACCCCGCTTAAGCGGTATTTTACTTTATACACCCTGCCTGGTACGGTGGTAAAGGTGTAATAAGCTTGTGCATATTTCTTATTTGTTTGCATCCTAAGCTTGCCGCTTACCGTACTTAAGGTAACGCTTGATTCAGGACTGGTGCAACCGCTTGTATTACAGAAAATGGTTGTCCAACCTGTGGTGCTAACGCTGCCTTGAACAAGGTTAACAACCTTTGCATCAAACTTCCCTTGCTGGTAAGTTCTGCCCGGCAGGGGCGCGCCAAAGGGTGAGTAGTCGTTGGTTTGCAATACATCTGCAACACTGCTTTGGTAAGTGCCGGCATCTTCTGCTGCTTCTTTTACCGTTATGGCATCTGCATAATATACGGCAGTGGCACCCGTGCCTTGCAACTGCACCCTGATGCGGGTGCTTTGGGCCGTAAATTCCAAGTTGTAAGTGGTTAATCCTGTTATGTTGAGGTTGGCTATAAACAGGTTGGTGGTGTTCCAAGTTAAATGGGCGTTTACGCCTGAGGCGGTGGTGCCTTTATCTAACTCTAAAGTAAGCACATACTTTTTACCTATGGTAAGGTTATTTATCTGCGGGCCGGTAACCTGTGCCAAACTTGTGGTATTGGTTACTTTAAGCTTGTTGGCTTCATGCACCAAGGTAGCACCTGATGCTGCTGTCCAACTTCCGGTGGTGCCGCTAAACGTTTCGTTGTACCAGGTTTGTACCCCGCAAATGGCGCGTTTTTTATCGCTAACCACGGCAAGCACATTGCCTAAGTGGTTGCTTAGCTCAAATTGTTTGCGCCCGCGTGTAATGTTGTAGGTACCAATTGGGGTACTCATGTTGGTTACGTTTAGTATAGCAATATTACTAAAATTTCCGTTATTTAAGGTAGCTGTAAATTTCACATCGCTTAAATTTATTTCGGCTTTATAAGTACCTAAACGTGAACTGCCATAAATATGTTGTTCATTTACGCTCACCAAATCGCGGAAGGCAGGTGCCATGGTGGCGTAATGTGTAAACAGGTTGTTGTAAAAGGCTTCTCCGTAATGTTGTTTTATCAGGTTAAAATAATTCTCAATGCTGCCATACGGGTTGGCATTGGTTTGTGCTTGTTGTATAACCGCAGGTGTTTGCAAGGCAAGCCAATTGAGGGTATGGCTTGTTCTGTTGCTGATTAACCAGTTGAACATGCTGCTGTGGTATCCTGTTATGGCAAACAAGGTACTCATGATATCGCTTCTTGCCCCAAAATAGGCAGAGGCGGTATTTTGGTCGGGATAACTGACGCTGCAACCGCTTGGCGAGCTTTGGGTAAGCAGTGCTTTAATATCCGGCAACCCGCTAAACGTGCTGCCCAAATATTCCATTACCCCCTGACCATAATTGTCGTTATTAAAGCTTTCGGCAAATTTATCACCAATATGTTCGCAGGTAAACACATCATTAAACTTGCTTACCCATAAGCCTTGGTCGGTTACGGAAACCAAGAAGTCTGCCATGGCTTCAACATTGTCTAAATCTCCTTGGTAACCTAATGCATAGGCAAAATTCAACAGTTCTCCATTGGTGTTGTTTTGGTCAAACATCCACCTAACAAACAACTCTCGTTTGCCATACTCGCCAAAGGTGGTATTGTTGTTAAAAAAATACAACGCAAAATCAGGAATACTGGCATTTGAGGCATGTTGTGTTGCATAACAGTTGCACAATTGTTCCACTGTATTTTTAATGTTTACATTGGTGAGTATGGTTTGGGCCACCACATCAGCCCCATAGGTTGCAATGGTTTGGGTGTATAACCCGCCCACATTGCGCAACATTTCTGTAGCATGGGCGCTGCTTGCTGTTAACAGGGCTTGTTTTTCAGTATTGCTCAGGCTGTTTATGGCGGTGTTTGTTTGGGTAATAAAGCTGTTGTTGTTGTTGTCGTTTTGCACATGCAACCAATTGATAAAGTTACTGAATCCGGTGGCCCCGTTCATGGCAATTAACTGGTTGTTGATGCCCTCATAAGTGAGCGCGCTGTAGTTAATATCTCGCTTGTACTCACGGGTGTAGGTGGCCATGATGTTGCCTTGGGCATCGCGCACGTAAAAGGTGTAGCGTTTAAATTTGTCGCCCACCTTAGGGATAACCGTTTTAAGGATGCGGTTTCCAGCTGGGTCGTACTCAAATTCTAAATCGGGTTTTATGCTGTTGGCCACGCGTGTAATGCGGGTAATTTTACCAGATAGGTTCCAGGTGATGCTGGCAATTTCTTCGGCCTTGTCTTCAATTAAATTGCCCAACTCATCATACTTGTAATTGTAGTTTGCACCGCTGGTATTTTGGTTGTCAATGTCATCATCATACAAGGCGGTGGCTTTGGTATCGTTTACCCCTTTTAGTTTGTTGGTGCCTTCGTAATAGTTGTAAGTTAAATCATCCAAATCAAGCCCAGTGGCTTGGTCTCCGTTGCGCACCTGCTTTTTAATGTTGCCATTGGCATCATATACGAAAGTATTTTTGTAATCATCTATTTTCGCCCAATTGGTTGGTGTGCCTCCGGTGTAATACTCTGCTTTTGCTAACCGATTTAACTGGTCGTAGCTGTAGGCTGTGGCCAAGGTGGTTTTTCCGGTTTGCAGCATTTTGCGTTGTGCGGTAATCATACCAGAGATGTTGCCATTGTACAATTGGCGTCCATTTAAATCAGTTTGGTAAGCGGTGCTTATGCTGGCAAAACTGCCGCTGGCTGTTGGGTTAACTGGAGTATAATCGTTGTTGTAATATTTCAGTTCAAAGGCCATTTCGTCTTTGGCAAAATAGGCATTGGCATTGTTTGCTTCCAACACCCCATCACGGCCCATGGTGTTTGTTGCCTCCACATCCAGGTTTGAACCATTTACGGATTTTAACCACCCTTGTAGGGTATAGGCGTAATCCAAGCCTTGCACCTGATCGTGGCCCAGTTCGGTTCTGGCCAAAGGTCCATGCAGGTAATACTGGTATTTGGCATCGGTTTCCCAAACCACTTTGTCGTATGATGTTTTAACTGCGGTAATGCGGTTGTCGCCATCATAGCTATAACGGTGGTAAAAGCGGTCGGGTTTATTGTGCTGGTAAGCCACTTCCAGCACTTTACCGCTTACTAAATCGTAGGTATAATCCAGGCGTTTAAACTGGTGACCTACTTCTGCCAGGCGGGTATTTTCTTGTATTAATGCAAATACATTGCCATGAATATCGTAGGTGTAATGTGATGCTGATGTATAGGCAGCATTTACATAATCAAACACCGGATAGTAGGCGGTTGAAGCCACCCTGTTGCGCAGGTTTTGTTGGATAAAATCGATGGTGTTTAATTTTTCAGCAAATGCTGGCGCATCGTAATAGGTGCGGGTTACCTCGGTTTTTTCGCCAAAGGCTATCCAAATCTGGAACTTGGTATCATCTAACACGCCTTCGGCATTGTAGTTATCTTCCATGGGGTTGTTGGCGTAAATTTCGCCCACTTCGGTAATGCGGCCCTTAAAATCAAACAGGGTATAGCTATAAAAAAGCCTGCTTGGAATAGTTTGTCCGGGTTTTAATTTGTTGTATTGTTTGGCGTTTTGCGATACCACCAAACGGCCTAATGCATCGTAATAAAAGCGGCTTGCAAAGCGGTCTTTCTGGTCGTTGATGCGCATGGCTGTTCCTGATGAACCAGTGGCAAAAAAGGTGCTGCCTTCTACTGGAGCAAATGCCAATATATTGGCTGTGGTGTTGGATTTTTCTGCGCTCCAAATGCTACCACCATCAGTGGTTTTCATTAAAAAGCCATTTGCGCCCATGGCATACCCTGTTTGCCTGTCGGTAAAATACACTTCATTTAGGTTTCGTTCCTGCCCAGCGTTTCCGGCTTGTGCAAAAAGGTAGTTTGGCCAACTTTGGTTACTAGCAAAAGCCAACTTACTTACCGGAATGGTTTGCAAAATATCAATTTTTACCACCAAGCTGTTGTCGCCACTGATGTAGGCCACATTGTAATCAGGCACACTCACCGCATTTAGTTTGTTGCTTCCTGCGGCTGCTGAAATGGAGTAGGTTGCCCAAGTGTTGCCCCCATCGGTGGTGCGCAAGCACACTCCACCATCACCCACGGCATAACCTGTGCCGCTCGGGTGCATTTCAATATCATTTAAGTTGCCTGTGCCATTATATGCTTCGGTAAAGCTTGCACCTGCCGTGGTTGTTTTATAAATATCGCCTCCCTCTCCAGTTACAAATCCAGTGTATTCATCTATAAAATGTATGGCCCTGATATCCTTATTGCTATTGGCCATGTCATCAATGTGCATGGGTTTCCAAGTTAATCCTCCATCTTTGGTTTTCCAGAATGAGCCATTTTCACCTCCGGCATAACCAATACGGGTATCTACAAAAAACACTTCATTGAGTTGCAACGGAGCAATGGTATTGGCCTGAGTAAAGGTGGTGCCTGTAGCAAAGGCCACAAACCCATTTTGTCCGGCTACCATCTTGGTTGCCCCATCATCAAAACCACACAATATGCTGTTGGCTGTTATTGGTGTTGTAAATGGTGAACCGGTTGCAGCGCTAACTATACCGCTAGTGCCAGCCAATGCTGTACCTAAAATAGCGCGATAATCAGTAGCCGAAGCACCGACTGTATTGGTGCTATTGGTAACTGCAAAGGATGAGGTGTTGATGGTACCAGTAACTTTGGTATTGCTGTTACCTGCCAGGGTAAAGGCTCCGTTTGATAGCAACTGAGCCGCACGAAGGTGTTGGTTGGTTGAGGACTTTTTAAGTTTAATAGACTGGTTTGCTCCATTTTGCATGGCAAAAACCGCCCAGCCATTATTGCCAGCAGCCACCATGTTTAATTCGGAGGCACTTACCGCATTTAAAGGTGGCATAAGCACCCCTTTTTTAACGGATATTGTTGGTGCTGAACCTGCCCCATTCAATCCTTCCACTGCATTGATTTCGCCTGCATCCCCAATAAACAAGGCATTGTTGTAATTTGGCGAAACCGCAAATGCGTTTACATTCCATGTAAAGTCCCAAGTAAAGGTGGACCATGTGGTACCGTCCAAGCGCTTTAGCTGTTTTGCAACAGGCGCAATAAAAGCTGCTTTGTTAATGGCGGTGAAAAACATCTTACTTGCGTTAAACCGCGATTCAGATGAATTACCATCATTGATTGAATTCGGCTCTAATGATGCTGCTGCCGGTGTTTGTATATTAATTAGGGTTTTGATGTTACCGATTGCACTTGAACTTGTGAGTAAATGAGCCTTAAGGCTAATGCCATCAAAGGCCATGTACACATCCTCAATCACATCGGCCTGATTTGGGGTTGCTGTGATGGCCACCCAGTTTTGTGCAGCGGTTGCAGCCTGTTTGCTGTAATAAATCAGGTGGGGTGTATTTATACCTTCTGTACCAATTACAAGCACATGCAAATCGAGGCCATTTTTTACGCAGCGTATTTTTCTGGTTTTTTTATTGCCAGTAAACACAGTGGTTCCTGCAATGGCAACGGCTGAAGTACCATAAAGTTGCCAGGTGGCGCCAGCGTTTACAGTAATGTAAACATTGCCGCCTTCTGTAACCAATGTGCCTATATTGTTATCGGCAAAACTCATATCCACTACATGTGTAATAACTCCGCTAGCAATACTCACCGCATTAAATTGGAGTCCGCCATTGGTGGTGCGGTAAAGTTTTTTATCGGTGCAGAGGGCAAAACCTTTGTCTTTATCTATAAAATGCAGTTTGGTAATGTTGCCTTGGAGGTTATTGGGTATTATGGCCCAACGGGCTGGGAGTTGCGCAGTACCAGATGCTACACCACCTTTGAGCAATACTCCGTTTACACCACCAATGTATGCTGTACCATCAGTGGTAACATGGAGGGTGCTCAGGTTTTCTTCAACAAAACGGTTTAGGCCAACATTTTCCCAGGTAAATCCGTAGTCATTAGAAACATATATGCGACCTGCACCAGTAACAGCAAATGCCTTAAATGGGTACGTAAGCGTAACGCGTGGGTCAGTTGGAATAGAAATATCAGTAAGGGGTTCATCCAATTGCTCGGACAGGTTGGTATACGGGCCTGTGTGGCTCCACTCCAACAGTGTATTAGATGGGGTGGTAGTTGTATTTACTTTGCAATTTACCAACCAAGCGCGGCCATTTTCTTCTATTACCCAAAGTTTAAATACGTGATCAGAAGCATTTTGAACAAACTGGTAAACAGATACTTTAATGAGTTTTGCGGATGTAGGTAAGCTTCTGATGTCCCATTCACCATCTGCTTTACCCCATAACTTATGCATGATAAGCCCATTATTACCAACAACAAAATGATTACCAAAATATTCTATTGCGCTGTTAATATCAGGTAAACCAAAGGCATTTATTTCGGTCCAGCTTTCGCCAGCGTTGGTAGTGCGGTAAATATGCCCATTAGTGCCGTCATTGGCGGTAAGTACCCCATTGCGTTTATCCGTGAATTTAATGGCGGTAATGGTGTAGGTAGATGGAATGCCGTCTCGTTTACTTTCAGCTTGCCAGATATTCATGGTTTCATTATCTGGTGTTGACTGGTTTACCAGTTGGTTTAGGGAGTTATAGGCGTAAGTGGTTTTGAAATTATGTTGCGTAAACTCAGTGCGCAAGCCCGCTGCACGGTCTTGTTTGATTTTAGCGAGTTGCGCGGTGTTGGTAATTTTAACCACACCTTTAGGCGGCACAGTTCGCACCAAATTGCCTGCCTGATCGTAATAATATAAGGTGGTTTGATCTTCGGAGTCTTGGTACCTCATCAAAAACTCTTCATAAACGTTTAAGCACTTGGCAATATAGTTTTGCTGAAATTCTATGGTGGCTTTGCGCACTTCTTCTGCATAACGCATTTCGGCATTTTCAGTGGCAATATCCATAAGTTGCTGGTTACATGGATTAATGCGGGTAACCTCCGGCATAGGCACCGGGCAGCAGTTGGCCATTTTACAGCCACCTACCACGGTAATATCAGAAAGTAAGCCTCCAATGTTGATATCGCTGGTATTGGCAAAAATTTCAAATGTGTTGGAAATGCTAGGCGTGTTGGCCGTTGGAATATATAACATTTCGTACTTGGTCCAGGATTTGCCGTCAATGGTTTTGTATTCAGCTGCCATTACAGAGGTTTGCACCCCATTGAGGTAAAAGCGTAGTTTTAATGCATCCAGGTTGTTGGCATTGTTAAACCCTACACTTTTATGCCATACTACCATTTTAAATATCATTCCTTTTCCTGTAGGCATGGTTTTGGTAGATGCCCATACTTTATGCCAAGTGCCCGTTGTTGGTAGGCGGTAAATCATGGCTGATTTTTTGTTTTTGCCATAATGGGCTTCTATATCCCAGTTTCGGCCGCCTGTTACATTATGGGGAAGCGGTATGAGGCTGTATTTGCCAACAGGTAATGGATAATCAAGTGGTTTTAAACGATAGTTTACAAAGGAATCTAATCCCGAAGTAAATCCGTTGTTGTAACCATCCATAAAATACACGTTACCTTCTGGTTTTTTCCAAGAGTTTCTAAAAGGATAATCGGGATCATTGATATCGGTTATATTTTCAACCCACTTCAAAGGAGAATCAATCTTATTGATGTACAAGGTAAAATTATGAAAGTTCAGGTTATCTGTATTTTTACAGTTACCATCTCCATCTCCTCCTCCATTGCCATTCCCCGTATTTGGTGGTGATGGTGGCAACGTGCAATTCCCCATTTCAAATATAATGGTTAACACAATCCCTTGCCTGGTGGTTACTTCGGCTTCATAGGTTTTAGGACCTGTTTGTTCAAAGCTTAGTACGCTGGTATAATCAAACGCTGTATAAAGTGTGCCGTCTGGTTTATGCAGGGAAGGATACTTCACTTGATATGAACAATCGGAATTACATCCAGGGGGTAAGGGTAAGGTGTTTATGTTATCGTAATTAAAAGTTGACATTCCATTGGAAGTAACTCCCCATGTCTTTGCTGCTGTGCCAGCTTCAATTTGTTCGTATACATTGGTATTGTACTCAACTGTGCTTAAAAGTACGTTTCTAATTCCTTCAAACGTAGTACAGTCTTCTGGTTTGTTTTTGTCCACTTCAATAATGGATGGGTTATTTGGATTAAACTCAAGCAAGCCATAATCAGAAGTTTTTCCAATATCTGGTTTCACCTTTATGCCTTTGGTATTGGCGGCCTGTCCACTTTCTAAATCAACGGGTAAACCTACCGCGCAATTTCCAGTGTTAAAATCGGCAGCAAAGGTTATGGTTACATCAATGAGTTTTCGGGTGCCGTTATCGTCAATAATGGCCTTTAAAATAGCTTTGTTGGGGTATCCCAGCAGTGGCTCAATGCCATTAAACATGAGTATATTACTAAATGTAATATTTGGGTCTAAGCCACTTGTTGAAAAACTTAATGTAACCACATGATTAGGTGCTGGATTGGGTTGTGGCGTCAGACCAGTTCCAAAAGTGAATTTTCCAGTGAGTATCCTATTGGTAGATATGGTTGATTCACTTACCACATTCCAGTAGTACGCTGTTAGGTATCTATCAAATTTGCCAACAATCAAAGCTTTGGCCAAAGCATCCGTGAACATGAACTGATGAGCAGGGGCGGTAAAATTCAACTGACCGTTTGGGTTTCTTATGAGTGAAACCTGCACAGGAGCAGATGAGATTAGTTTATTGGGGTTGCCAGCATAACTGGGTACTGTGTGCAACAAGCTGTTAAACAGTATTGGTATTTGTTTGGCTTCGGGCGATGGTTTGCACAGGGGTTGGATATAACAATTAATGAGGTTAATATCATTGGTGGCACCACTGATGTTTACTTCACTTAGGGGTATTTTCTCAGCATCTTCTAATTCATTCATAAAACCAACTCCGTTGGCTGTGGTGTATGCATCCGTGCTCATCGGCTTTACAAAAGCCGATACAGTAAAATTAAAATTATCATGATTTCCACTGGTTGCATTGCCTTTAACACAACAAAATTGGGTGATGTGATTAGGGGTATAACCAGCAGGCAAGGTAAATGTAATGGATTTGGATCTTACCTCCAATGAACCCTCCATTACTTTAAAGGTTATAGTAAACTGGTTAGATGTATTAGTGGCACTGTATTGCAGATGTTGGGTGTTGGTAAGCTTTGCTCCTGCCAAACGTATCAATAATTCGTCAGAAATGGCCTTGTTGGTGGGTTTGGTAAGATCGCAACCACCAAACACGGTTAAAGGGGAACTAGGAATGAGTTGATCTGCCGTAATTAAGCTATTTAAAAACTGCACCATGCTTTCAGCTACAGGGCATTGGCCACAGTTGTTATTGTACATTGCGGGCTCTACTACTTTTTGGGATTCTTTTACAATGGCTTCGGTATTTCTTTCATCAAAGTTTAAAAAATCGGCCAAATTAGTCCCGGCAAAACTAGTTGGGTAGTTAAGGTTGTTGTTTTTTAATTGATCCAACTCATACAATATTTTGGTTTGTGGGTAACGGGCTGTTTTGTTTTTATATAACCAATAGCGGTTGTAATTGCAAGGCTGCTCAAGGTTACAAAACTGTGTATTGGCAATTACCGTGTACTCAAAACCACTGTATGTAACTTTTGAATTTGTGGGCAGAAAAGGGGTGTGGTAAAACCAGAAGTTAAAGGCATTAAAATTTTCCACGCCAATGGCACCGTTATAGTACCCACCTAAAATGGATTGTTGCACAGAGTATGCTTCAAGCACTTGCTGCTTTAGGCTCATGTATAATTGGCGATATACGGCCCACTCTTCAGGGCTATCTATTGGGCCATATTGGTTTAAAATGGCAGTTATTTTACTATTGCCACAGGTGGTAATATCAATAGAAGGGTTATTGGCAATGATTACCGCTGCTTCATGAATGGTAAGGAACTCTGTAGTGGAATTGCCTTTTTTCATAAACTGGTTTATTTTGTTTCTTACTGAAGTCAAAGCAGGTGAATTCAGGGTATTTAACATTGACATAAATGGGTCAAGTATCGGGTAGGTATTAGTTACTCCATCCTCTACTATAGTTTCACCAGCTGGGTAAAGCCACCTTTTTAAAGAAGAATTGCCGTTGAATTTGGCATTCGCTCCATCTGTGCCTGTTGTAGTTAGGGTATTTAACCAGCTATCGTCAAAAGCATTGCTTGCTGCGCGATTTTTGCATTGCTCGTAAAAAGGGTATTCAGGATGGTAAGCCACCAATGATTTTGCCCAACTTGGTTTCCAAAGTTCTACAAATTGTTTTACATCAAGCAGGTATTTGACTAGTATTTTGGTTCTGCCATCCGCTTCGGTTACAATCATCTCGTAATTTTCTTCACCAATTTGGGGTTGAAATACACCTTGTGCATCTCGCGTGATGTACACGTAATCTATTTCGCCAAACTCATTAAGGTAGTTAAAGCGTTTACTGCCTGTAGCATCCGGGTTATAAGGGAAACGCCAGTTTGGTTTGTAACCTGGTGCCCCAAAAATATCATCAATGCTTTTTTTCCATGGTAGTACATTTCGCTCATTGTACACAGAGAGTGGGAATGAATAGGGTGAAAATGTTTGAGTGTTTAGTTCGGTAAGAACCCCATTGCTATTTATAGCAGCAGGTTGTGTGTATAACTCCCCATATTGGCCCATTGGGCTCATATCTGCAATCATGCTATTGTAACCGCCTTTACAGGCAAAATCGGCTTCATTGCATTGCTCACTGTACTGGAAATAAAGTTTGGTCCACTCCTCTTCAGAGATGCTTGTTTTGAGCGGAGAGGCTGCATAGGTGGAACCTAACTTTTGTAACCATTTTGTGCAATCGAAATTACACATGGTGGTATCCATTTTGGCTTTTTCTTGTGCAATAAACTGATTTCTTTTTTCAGTTAAACAGGTGTTTGATTTTAAGAAGAGTTGGGTGTACTTATCCAATGCTGTTTGGTTAACTGTTAACACCTTATTGAGGGTGTAAGCTCCTCTAGCAAGTGAAGTGGGTGCCCCCGCCTGATTGGTTTGCCAATAACTGTTTGAGGTACCTTTAACAATAGTTTCAGGGGCATCGCAATTGTTTGTTAAGGTTTGGGCTGTGCTATTGAGCACATTGGTTCTGTCAATAAGCCGGGTTGTGGCATTAGCGTCACCAATGCCAGAGAGGAACTCTACCCCACATTCGTTTTTTAAACTTATTTTTAAATCCAATACGCACTCGTAGCAAAAATTTAATGAGACGCTGGCGCTTGTAGAACATGATTTTTGAAACCCTTCGTTGATGAGTTTATAGGTAAAATTTCTTATTCCCTCATCAGCCACAAAAAAATCTTGGCTCAGCACCCTGGTTCGGTTGTTCAAGTTTAGCTCTTCTGCTTTTCCAACGTTATCCGTTGTCTTTATCTTGTTTAATAAATCCACTTCAACTGTTGGGTTTGTTTCTGGCTTGGTGTCTAGTTTATCTACATTATTGGGTTTAGGCCCTATTAAAGAGGTGGCCACTACCTTATCTTGCAGGTTCATGTAGCTGATGCTTAATTGTCCATTGGGGTCTTGTGTTACATTTTTCTTGTAGTGCTCAGCATACCCTGCATCTGCGGCAAACAACCTATCCAGTTCTTCCTGAAATGGGCGTCCGTAAAAATATTTGGTTTCTTTGCCTGAACCAATTTGAAAATCTGGTCCTGCCCCACTTTTTGCTTTTACTTTACCTGTGTTATCTGGCATAAAAAGTGTTTGCACAAATGGATAGCCCGCTGCTGAAGGAATAAAACTGGCTGTTTTGTTAGTAGCGGGATGGGCTTGGCTGGTTAAAAACACGTTACCTACTGAATAGTAATTGGCTGCGCCTGATGTGGTTGACATTTCCTCTGTTTGAATGGCACATGGGTCGCCACGGTCGATATCAAAGTTGTACTTATCGTATGGTTCCGGGTCTTCTTCTGCATTGTTTAAATTAAAGCCGTTATAAAACCTAAGCGTTTCCTTATCAGTTGGTACGGGAAGCACATTAATTGCAGGACGACCCTGATGGTCATAAATATTTTCAGCTACAATGCTGGTGCGCACTTCTTTATCGTAAACACCAGTTGTTTGGTTAAGCATGTTTATGCCTGTATTCATTTTAGAAACTGCCTGACGCTCTCTTAATGTGCCATCATAATATTTAACAGATACCTTGTTTTTTCCTTCTTCAGCAAAAACAGTGGAAAACTGCCAATTTAAGTTTTGTTGTAATCCATCAGATGTGATGTACTTAAATGCCGCGATTGAGGTTGGTGTCATGAAATCATGAGTCCAACGGCTTACCACATCTGCTTTAAAACCATCAGCTACACTTTTGCCAACGCCCCTGATGCGGTATAAGATATACCCTTTTCCATAAACTGCAGGGATGGAAAAACTGGTGGCGGTGGTGTTTATCCGTGTTGAATTAAACTGAAAAACATTGGCCGGTATTGTGCTGTTATTTAAGTTGCCTTTATCAATAAAACTGGCGTAATAATCAATAAAAGTCCATTCCAAATCATAGGATTCAGCCCAAGCGGTTTGTTGCCATGAGATTTGGTACTCAGATTTGGTTTGTTCCTGGGATACGTCTTTTAATTCAAGTGGGAAATCATTGGTGGGGTTAAACTGTACGTAACTTTCCACTTCATATTCCAAATCTAAGGCAAGTGCGCTATTGTAAGCTACATTTGAGGAGGTGATGCTCACTATTCTTCCCTCTGTTTTATATCCGCCATCGAGTTCAAACAGCACCTTTTTACTATAAATGTCAGCAGGGGTATAATTGATGGTTAGTGTTTTATTGATTGTTTGAAAAGTATAGGCCACATTGTTGTGGTAATTGTACACCTTTAATTCAACCACAACAGTGGCTGTAAATGGTTTGTTGGCACAATTTTCTTCGGGCTTAATGTAAAACATCAGCCTATTTTTAAGTGCTACATCGTGCCATGTTGTGCTCCCTGAGGTCCATCGTTTATAGCCGGGTGATACTATAATGGGTGTATGCTCAAGAATGTGGTTATAAAATGTACGCGGATCATACACTTGTGCAGTAGCATTTGCAGCCATGGATGAAAAGCCAGCAATTACAGTATGGATTTTTGCTGTTGCATTCAAGTTAAACAGCAATGCTGCGCTTAAAACAAGGATGTATATTTTACCTTTTTTCATGGTTATGAAATTTTTATTTTAACGAATGAATATCTAAAATCTGTGAGTACAATTGGTAATGAGCAAATGAGGGTTTGTTTACCAATTTGTTGTTATTTATGGTTAAAAAGCGTTGGTAGGAAAACCACTCATGCTCTGGTATTGCCTTTGTGGTGTAATTAAAGTATTTAATAGTTACCAGTTGCTTGCTCTCCGTTCTGTGCATTGTTAACATGGTAATGAGCTTGGTTTTGTTTTGGAATGTGAGCTCAATTTTATCATAGCTTGAGGATTGGGTGATGAATCCATAAGTTGTTTCATTGTTTTTATGCTCAATTCTGTAAACACTATCGCATTTATTAATTACATTGGCTATGTTTTCAGGTAAAAATTCAAACTCTTTGCTGTAGTTAATTTCTTGCGAGGAGATGGAGATGTTTTTTGCCAAGTGGTCTAAGGAGAGAAAATAATTTTCATTCACGTAGGTTTCTATGTGTCCCAATTGCTGAAACTTTTTATTCCCATTGATGATGGTAGTGCCTTCTGCTATGTTGGTAACAAGTTTGCCTACTGAATCAACATCAACTTGGTAAGTTGTATTAAACTTTAGCTTGTTCATGTTTTTATAAGCCATATTCACCAATTTCAGTTCCTGAATGGCCATGGTTTTAGTATCCTGAGCATACGCAGGTGAAGCAACTATAAGTACGAATAATGCCAAAAGGTATTGTTTCATGTTGGTGTGTTTATCTTGCTTGGTTGCTTCCGTTTTCTTTAATGGTCATTACACCACGTTCCGTTTCTTTTTTCACGCGTTTTAAGCCTCCTTCTTCATCATACTCGTAGTAGGTAGCATAATTATTTTCGTCTAACTCAGCCATCAGTTTTTGAGTATACGGATCATACACGTATGATTTCATATTGGCCTTAAAAGGATGGACCCTGATGTCATCAAAATATACATATTGGGTAGAGGTAGTGTTGGTGTTTTTTAAGGTAATTTCTATGGCATGAGTTCCTTCTGGCACCCAGAACTCTTCTTCAATTTTTTGCCAACCATCTATGATTTTGCCTTTAGGGGTAAAGGTAAGGGTAGTTCCAGGCCCACTGAGGTAAACAGTAATTCCCGGTTCTGTATAGGTAATGGGTTGGAGGGCTTCTTCTCTTACCCAAGCACTTATTACGTATTTATTGCCTGGTATGGGGGCAAATGAACTGATGCACTCCTTACACTTCACTACCCGGGCTATACAGTCAGTAACCTCATACTTATACTCCAGGCTTAAATTACAATCCTGCAAAGGCGGGGTGCTTCCCGGTGGTGATGCTGCTCCTACCTGTGTTACGGTAATTTTAACGGTTGCCGTGCATACTTTATTGATAGCTACCTGCGGGGCTTCAATATTTGATAATGGGCCAAACGTAATGTCTCCTGGACTCAGCACGGTTTGTGTAAATCCTGAAAAACTCTTTACACCTGAAGCATTGGTGAGGATAGAACCTTCCACTTTTCCTAAGGGTGTTGTTCCATCAAAAAACTCCCATTTTACGTTTTCGGTTCTATAATTGCCAAGTAGCTTTGTTTTAAAGGTGCTAAGTCCACCTTGACAAGAGCTTCCTTTTCTTTCAATAGTTGGGCTGATGCAGCCCACATCAACATAAGCATACCCAAAATGTCCCCCTAAAGAGCAATCAGCGGTTTTAAATTCCAACTCTACTTCAAAATTTGCCCCTAATAAATGGTAGTCTGGTAATTGTCGAAAATCAATAATATTCTGAGTCCATGGTTTAAAAACGTAGGCACCGTTTTGGGTATAGGAGTACCCCACCAAATTTGACCCTGCAATAACTTTTAGCGCACCACAATCAGAATAGGTATTAGTGCTTATTATCTTAACCTTCACTTCAAAATAAGGTCTTTCGTTTGGCTGATGGGATGGAGCACCTGGCATTGCATTGGGGTCTTGAAGCACCAATGCATAGGCATAGGTAATGAACGGGTCCGTCTTGTCTACGCTAATGGTTACCTTAACCGATTCTGTTTCACCACCAACCATTCTATTCCCCAAACGCATTGATACCCGATTTTGTCCGTTTGTTTCTTTTGACCAATTAGGGGCAACAACGGGGAACTTACCGATTGGATCTAACAGGTTGTAACTATCAAACATTAAAGTATGACGCCCCTTTACCAAACCACTAGTCCAGAAATTGGGAGGTGGAGGTGAGGTAAAAAAACTGCCAGTAAAAGCACGCCAAGGTGATGATACCGGGGTAGGCACTTGATAAAATGGTGCTGAACCTCCTGACAATAATGGTAGGTTATTTTCTAAATCGTGGTTACAGGCTGAGCCAGAGGATGTGGTTGCCATTTGATTGGCTACGATTGCCATGGCATCATAATGGTATTGTTGGCCTAAATAGGAAGCTTTTATGTTTTGTACATAATAGGTAGCTTCAACCGGATTTAAGCCTATGCGCTTGGCTTCCTCGTAAATAAATGCCTCGTCAAATTCATTGCTACTTGTAGTTGCAGTATCTTTAATTGGATTAACCGGCCCACTGGCAAATGTATCACTTATTGAAGTTACCAATAGTGTGCAAAGCAATATGATGGAATAAATGTAATTTTTCATAATGATGCTGTTATTGTATTTGTTGTTACTGTGGGCATGGTTCAATTACCTTACGTATCTTAATTGTTCCCAATTCCGTTTCCGATTTTTTAATTCTTATACTGCTTCTGCCTGTGTGTGAAATGGTATTAGATAGGTCGCAAACTCCAGTATAGCCGGCAGGTGTGCCGTTGAGGGCCTTTTTAAAACTAAAATGCCTATCGAAGTTTACGCAGTCGTAATAGGTGTAATCTTCAAAGTTATCAAATCCGGTTTCTCTGTACCTTGCATTGGCAGCAACTGAAATAGGAAGTTGGTGGTTGTACCCATACACGGCTGATGAGTAACGTCCAAGCGCATCTTTGTCTTCCAAACTGTAACCATACGGGCTGTACAAACTTGCTTCTGAAACAAAGGTCCAATTGGTATAATTGGCTCCCCAGCCGTTGCCGTTGTAAACCCAGAATGGTGCGAATGAGGTAAACACCCCATCTTTACGGGTATTTACGTTTCCATTTTTAACGGATTGCGTGCGGCCTGTTAAGTAGGTGTATGCTTTGCGCGATCGCCAATTGCCTTGTGTTCCTTTGAGGAAGGGATTATAAGGGGTGCCTGGTTCAAGTTCGCACTCACAGAACAAATCACCTTTATCGGAAAATTCTGTTGCCTGTGCGGCTATCACTTCTTTAAAGTCAAGGCCATAATACTGGTTGTCTATTTCACTAAAAGGATTGACCAAACAGGTAATTTGTCCAATTGAAAGAGCTTGCTGGTTTCTTCTTCCTGATCGAATCACTTCGAGCTTATCTTTTCCATCAAAATCAGAAAGTTTGGCTTCTATCCCATTCTGATCTATTAACTTAACCGCAGGGTACACATCGCTAATCCAATATTTCTGTTCTGCCAGCAACACTTCATCGCCTTTTGTTAATAGGGATTGCACATTGGAAATACTTTCTATACTTGTTGCCAAATTTGTGTTTTTATATGCCTGCCCCATTCCATCATACACCCAATGGGCAGGATAGTTAAAGGTATAGATTGGGTCCTCAAAATTATTGATGGTTTTGGTGAGCAACACCTCCCCTGTTTCTTTATCCCAAAGGATGTTTTCTGTTTTAATATTTGACTTATCGTCAAAAGCAGTGGTTTCTGTTATAATACCGTATTGGTTAATTACCTTGGTTAAAATCATTGAACGGAAACGGGTTCTTTCATAAGAAAAATCAGGTAATATAATTGGGACTGCTACCGGAACGATTGCTGCTATAAAACTTTCTAGATTTCCGGTAAGCCCACCACTTCCACCTTCCGTTTTTTGTTCGCGGGCATCTGCAATGATATCATAATCATAACCTATTAAATCTTTTACCTTGCTGATTCGACCTTTGTTATCTATGGTATGAGCATAGTTAAGGATGCGTTTAGGATTAAGTGGATCTGTGGCATATTTGTATTCAACTCCAGATATAGGTTGTTCATCATCAAACTGCTGATATACTTTTTGTCCCTTTGATTTGCCGTGCATATCATTCAGTTCAATGGTGTATCCCTGGCTAACCGTCATTTCATCAGTGGAACTTATAGCTAAGAATTTGAATACCGGATTTCCAGCTTCCCTCACTGCTTCAATACCTGTTTGCCTCACAATAGTTGGAAAATCTTTTGCGGTATAAAACTCATGTACCACCTTACCCGTTGCGGTTTTGTTTACATTGGCGTACTGCAAATTTTTCACTGTTACAATGCTGTACCCAACACTTGGCGAAGGGAAAAAGGTTTCTCCAAATGGTGCTTCCTGTACGTGTTCACCACTAGGTATTCTAAGCTTGGAATCTTTTCTGGCCAAGGGTTGTTTAAATGGGTTTTCTTCACAGCCTAATGATGGCTCATAACTTGCTACACCACTACTTATGGTATTTCCAAAACCGTCTTTGGTGGTATAATCATACTCTTGCCCGTATGATGAGGTGCGATAAGTTGAATTTGCTAGCATTTGGCTAAACTGGTCAAACATTTCAATTTTTTTCACCCGAACACCTCCTCCTACTTTTTTAAACTCCGGAGAGAATAATCTGATAAAGGATTTATTTGGCTTAATGGTGTTGCACCTATTACCAGTTCGCATATAATTGTTAAAACCATAAATGGTTTGACCAATTTGTTTAAAGGTAGATGCTATTGCTTGCAATATTTGAATGGTAGGAATTTTTTGGTCAATATCGGGCTGACTGTATGCGATACGTGGTAAGTACAATTTGGTAAAGTTCCAAGCAGCATGCGCAAAAGGACTTGCACTTCCGTAGGGAATAGGGTCGTCTAACGTTACCTTGCTTACCCTGATATAGCCATATTGCCAAGTTTGTTCTCCAACGATGGGTTTGCAAACCCCCCATGATACAATGTTGCTGCTCCTCACATATCCGGGCACATAATCATAAACATCATCTTTAATCTTAAACAAAAATTTAAAATAAAGAAACGTCATGATATCAGACTTTGGTGTTTCTTTTAAGTATTTATTGGCAAATATTGCAGCTCCCTCTTCCGCACTGTTAGCTGATATGGGTGTTTGCAACTTAAAATAAATGTAATCCCGTTCTGTTGTACCCGCAAACACATTGGATCCAACATCTGTTGGAATAGTGTTGGTTCCAGTAACAGGAGCGCTGCTCGAGAGCCCCTCTAATGTAAACATTTGCATGGCTCTTTTATCTTGTACATAGGCATAATCATCCGCCTCATAATGTACTTTTATTACTCCACCGGAAGGAAGCTTAACTGTAGCCAAACTCCATGAGGCAGCGTATTGATCTGCCAATGCCCTGTTTTGTTCAGTGTACGGGTATTCATAAGAATAAACTGTTTCGGTGCCTACCGTTTTTGAAGCAGGCGTGTAATTGCCCCATCTGTCGTTTGCCCTCATGTCGTAGGTAGGGTTATTATTTATTCCAGTGCAATCACTTGCTCCATTTGCACAATTCACATAATGTTTGGCGTAGTTAAACTCATACGGATTAAGCAGTCCTTTTGAAGAATTGCCATAGGTAAAAAACACCTTTTTAAGGGTGAGTTTACCTTTTTGAGCATTAATGTTTGTAGCAGTACCCAACACCCCATTAACATTGTATAACTGTTGGTTTACCTCTAACCCAGAGTTATTGATGATTTGAGGACATAAACTGTAATCATATTCAAACACTACACATTTGATGGGTACCGCATTCTGGTTTAAGGTATTATCCGGATTAAACCGCTGTTTTTTGGCGAATAACTTAATTTGTTTGAGCAGTTTTAAACGTTGGGCTGATAAGTCCTTACCCCCTAACTCTTCATTTAATACTGGAATTCCATCTGCACGGTCTTCCATGTAAAATTCTGCCACATGGGTTTTGGTTTCGATGGAATGTACATACCAAATTTCTTTTTCGCCATATACATAATTGGCCTTGTCATCATACTTGTCGTTATTTAATCCCGTTGAGAGGTTTTTATATTCATAAGGTGTTCTCCATTTGTTGTTTTCAATTTTTGCATAGTTGATTTTGGTATAGGTACCCAAGTCATCATCCGTTGGCCCATCTCCGGTAACATCCACATAATCGGCTGAAAGCACTTCTGTAAGCAAATATCCATGTGCAAAAGCAGGTGTAATGGTTTTATCCTTGTACTTATTTTCAGGGTCCATACCTTTCTGTGTTAATCCCGAAGCTGGATTATTGCCAGTGCCAGAAATATTCATACTTACTTCACTTTGCGTGTGGTTGTAAGCAGGGATGCCAAATACATACCTTGCGCCATCACTGCGATAAGAGATAATTTCTGAGGTATGATGCCCTGGTCGGTTTAAACGGGAATAAGCAGAGGCATGCTGATAACCTGTTTTTGCTGCTTTGGCATTAAACGTGTTAAAGGTAAATACCGGAATTTGCTTGTTGGAGCTTAATGTTGCAGCGTACTCGGCATTTAATAGGGTAATGTGCTCGTTTCTGCGTTGGCGGCCATTTCTTTTGTTTCTGGTGATAATGCCCAAATCGTTGTTGGCCCAGTCGGTGATTACATTCTTTGCCGCCTTGCTTTCCTTGTTAATTTTTGTTCTTACTGCACCAAACCCACCAAACTGGGTAAACAATTCCGGGTCAGTATCAGCTGATTTATCTCCAGCCTGTTTAAAATAAACGGGTTCATCCAGTTTATTATTGGGGTCGGCTTTATGAAAATTAAGTGCAGCAGCCATTTCATTTGACTCACTCCACATGCCACTTTTGGTATTGATAACATTGATGGAATAGTTGATTCCCATATGAGCCAGATTTCCTCCTCCCAATTCAAGTCCAGGAAAATCAATTCCTGCGTTGTAATTGTTTGTTTCAACATCATACAAAGTACCAATATCACCCCTAAATGGACGGTAAGCCCCTCCAATACCTTGCCCATTAACACTGTACACATCATAGGCATAATTGGTTAATGGCAAGTATGAAATATTTTCATTGTACACCCCATCTTTTTCGCGGTTCATGTCATGCAACACCTGTTTATTTTTATTGCCAAATTCCGAGTATAGGTATCCGTAAGCCGGGGTATTTCTTTCTTTTAAATATAAAAATTGGCCTGAATAGCTCGCCATAAACCTACCTTCTGGATGCACCCCTGTTACCGACCCGCCCATTGTGGCAGACAAATTTAAATTTATATTCATCAATGGCATACTCACACTTGGGGTATAAGTATTGCCGGCAAAAGAAATTGTTGAGCTCCCATTGGCTGTTCCACTAATAGGATTAGTCTTATCTACTTTTTCATTAGGATTCAAGACTTGCTCATTCCTACTCATATTGGCCCCAACGGTCATTGCCCTCAGGCCTCCTCTGGAATTGTAAGGAAAACCAATAGACAAACCACCATTGACCTGTCCCGTTACATTGCGTTCTTGGTCATCATACTCGTTTAGTCTTTTTGAGAAACTTAATGAAGGTGTAATTCCAACACCAGATTCAGACCCAGCAGATAAACCAAGTCCTAGGTTCAAACTTCCTTTATCGCCTCCTGTGTTTGCCAAACTAGGATTAGCACCCATCGAAAAACTAAACCCAGAGAAGTTATTGTATTTAAGTCCTGCATTAAATTTTATTTTACCTAAGTTAATCCCAAACAACTCCCCTTCCGGAAAAGCCGTTACCCCATAGGTAAGATTTGGTTTCATTTCAGTTTGTTTGGTGATGATGTCGCCTTTGAAGTCGTCAGGTATGGCGCGCATGTTGCGGTTAATAACCCCTACATTTAAGTTCCAACCGAGTCCAACCCATGAAGCCTCCTGGTCGGAGGTGATGCCTGCACTGTAGCTCATGTTAATTGGATAGCCTCCAACATCCATTAAAGGAATGTTGTATTTAAAGTCTCCAGAAAACAAATCCACCATATCTGATGTGCCTGCAGGTGTAAACCCTTGCACTTCAGGTTGTGTTGGTCCGCTGGTTAAAGCAAATGCCACTGACGGCAACAGTGCTTCAGTGAAAACAATAGTAGCCAACAATAAGCTAACTCTTTTGAGCATTATTTTTTTCATTGCCATATCTCGTTTATTTTATCGAATTCAGGTTGGTTAAAAATTTGTTGTTTGTTAAACTGCATTTTTACAGAGCCTTTGTTATCTCCGTTAAATACAACTGTTTGGTATTGCGAATTGCTATTATCTTCTGGTAATTCAAAGGCAAGTAATACTGATAAATAGGGGAATTGCGGATACGTATTTTCAAAATGATAAAGCACGGGGTATAAGGTATCTGCCTGTTGAATAAGCATAAAATCCTTTTCTGCATGGTATCCAAAATATTCTGTTACGCTTTTTTCGGTGTTAAATCCATTACTTAACACATCTTCTTTGCCTGTAATTTTAACATAAAAATACGCCATCTTTTGTTTTGCTGTATCGTTAATCATGGATGCAATCATATTGTTGTTGATGGCAGTTCCCAAAGCATATCTTTCCAGCGCTCTTATCAATTCCGGTTTGTATTGTACCATGTAATTGATACCATTTAATGACTTCCTTTGGATAAACCCGTGCGTGGTATCATTAACCCAAGTAACGTACTCAAGCAAACTCTTGAATTTGCCCTTGTGCAAGATGACTTCTTCTACGCCAGTGCCCGATTGCCCGTTATTCGCACGGGTGTTTCCTTCAAATGCTTCATTGCAACCAATGAGCAAAACTAAAACTACCGTTAACGGTAAAAATGGAATTGTGAATTTATTCATAAACAAAGTTTAATGAAGTGATGGTATTGGTATGGCCAATAAAGTCTATTCTGTATCTTCCTTTTTTGAATGAACTGCAATCATGAAAATCAAATACCAACCTGTTGTCTCCTTGTTTTTTGGTAAGGAGCAAATCACAAGGAGTGTTTACCTCGTTGACACTTCCATAAGGATATATTTTATATTTTAGCTCCCGCTCGTTATAGGTCTCATCCATTTGAACATATAACTTTCCATTTTGGGTTGTGTACTCTTCCTTAGATGACTTAGCTAGAATAATGTACGGTTCTTGCACTAATGAGGGTGTATCTTGTACAGGCGTTGTGTAATAAAAACACCAGGTTTCCGTATTCCCAAAATCATATCCCTGACTGCGGGCACTAATCCTCCATGCGTATTTTTTACCATTTACTAAAGCCAATGCATTAAATGGATATTGATAATTGGGTTGTGTAATATTGTCTACATCAAGGAGTGCTAAATTGTTTTGTATGGCTGATACGTTAGCCTGCCCTGACAATACCTCAACAAGTTTAAGCTTATAAATAACAGGTGAGCTATTAATTACAGGCATTGGAGGAGACCATGTTAACAACGGATAAGGGGTGTTTAGTTCTTCACCATTTTCTGGAGATAACAAGAATGGAGGAGACAGTGGCGTGTAATCTTTATCCAAACAATCCTCAGCAGTTTGTTCCTGTATGCCATTAACAATAACATTCACTTTCACACATATTCTATAGTTGCCAAAAGGCAAGTCACCGTTAAGTGATTGATTCGAAATTGTGTTTACATTATACGTAAACGAGCCACTTTGATTGGTTAATGCATTATTGCTATTGCTCACAGAAATAACCTGACTGTTACCAGATGCCACCAAGGTATTGTTTTTATAAACCTCACCAAACCATTGAATGGTTGAGGATGTACCAGCATTTAACAGTTGGAAATTAAATGCATTGTTTAGGGTAAAAGTAGGACTAACCGGTTCATTTACAATCACCACAATTTGGGCTCTTAATATAAATGGGATAAACATTAGCAATAAAATTGTGATGTGTTTAATTTTACTTATCATGGCTAAAACTTTTTTATTAATGTTAAAAATAGTTGTTGGGTATTGTTGCTATTGTTCCAACTTGATTGGATAAAACTTTGTTCAACCCGAAGTGATGTTTGTATTTGATATTTGAGGCTTTTTGCCAATTCAATAAATAGGATATTACGTGTTTCAATATCTTTATCCCATTGGTATCTCCATCCGAATCCAAATGTTGCATCTTTATCTGGTAAATTTTTACTTGCCGCCAAACCAGCGGAAACACCCATAGATGAGTCGTTATGAAATGTTGTATAACCAGCGAGTGTTTGTGTAAACGTTAAATTGTATTTTTTATGATAGGTTGCATTGTTTATCATTAGATGATCTCGTCTGCTCCTATTATTTGTTTCCTTAGTTACTTTACTACTGTATAAGTTATAAGTTACATTGGTGCTATTGCTTCCAATTTTCAACCGTTTTGTATGGTTTAAAGATACCATGAATAAGTTTATAGAGGCCTTATACCATGTAACATCCCCTCTTGTGTTAAGCCGTTGTCGTATTGGTGAATACGTAAACAAAATCTGCGGCAATCTATTCAGCTTAATTCTTAGTCCAGCCGTAACCCTTATTTGTGTTGAGGTAACATTCTTCGTTTGTGAAAGATTATCGCGATCATGCAGAATACCCAAGTTGGCTGTTATCTTATTTTTGATGATTTGATGCCTAACTTTGAAGTCGCTTCTTAAGTTATCGCGCCTTAAGTTGGGTGCACCTAAAGAGGTATAAAATGGTTCTGTGTACCTAACCTCAGCCTGATACGATCCGTTATTTTTATAATTCCCTATTAGCTTAAATGAAAAGGCATTGGCTCCAAAATTTGCTGGCTTATTCCATTCGGAAAATGGTGCTTTCTCTGATTGGTTGTAATTGCTAACTGATTTTGCATATTCAAAAACAGTTGTAAGTTTTTGTTTATACGAATATTGTAATGCAACTGAGGTAACCAGATTCTGGCCAACAGCTAACCTCATAGTATCGAATGGAATCGAACCATTGCGTTGCCCCTTTACCAAGTTTAAAGATAATAAGAGCTTATCAGGTCGGCCAATGCCAATTCTGCCGGCCAAGACATGGTTATTTAACTTATAGAAGGATTGTTGATTAGACGTATTGCGCTGAATACCTGCCGCAAAAGCTCCATACAAATATCCCACCCCGAGCTCTACCCCGAACCCTGTAAGGTTGGTTTGTGACAACGTTAAATCCGTATATTCAGGCGTAAAATTACCAATATTTACTTTCTTAACGGAGTTTATCAAAAGCCCGCCAAGTGCATTTATACCCGCATTATTGAGGTCCTTTTTAGTAAGCCTTTGTTGACTCCTCAAATAGTTACTTACCCTATTCTTCCTTTTTTCTATTTCTAACGTGTTTATTTTGTGTTCAATAGAATCCTTTGTTGCAATAACCTTCCTATGTTTTTGGTAACGACTTTGGCTTATTTTCTGTTCATAGGTTAAGTTCAGGGTATCTGCTTTTAACAGAGTTAATGAATCTTGATTAAATTGGCGGATATAGTCTTTATCGCCCACAATTCTCTTTAAACTATCCAATGAATAATGGTGTTGCTTTATGGCTTTATTCAGGTTAAATGTTTTTATATCAAAGCTGGTGTCAAAATTGGTGTATCCATTTTTATCATAGTCATACCCAAGTTGTTTTCTTCGAGAAGATGCTAAAATATTTGCAATAAGTCTATCAAAATCAACCGTTAAACCAAGGTTATTTATTGAATTGGATATTCCATTTTTTTCAGTGGTAACTAAAAAATGAACATCTAGCGGCACAAAACCAAAGGTTGCATTTAAACTAACTTGTTGCCTCAAGTAAGAAGCTGGCAAGGTTTGCGAGGAGTATTGATTATTGCCTAATACCACCTCACTTAAGGATTGACCATGTAAGGAAAGAAAATCTCTTTTCTTTTCTTTTATCACCTTAGGAGTATCTGCAATCATGGAATCCCCTAAAACAGAATAAGTAACATAATGAGCAATTTCAATATTCTTCCTTATACCATAAACAACATCAAGATGTTTGTTTAATCTTATTTCATTTGAACGCAAATTAAGGCCTTGCACTAAAGGAGTATAGTACCAAAAACAAGTTTTAAACGAATTTGAAGATGATTCACCGTGAGTTAAAAGGCCGCAGGTGTTATAGCTTTTGAATAACGACTGTTCTATTTTATATGCGCTATAGTTATTTTGATCAATTGACTTATTCCGCTCATTTTTCATTAAGCAAATACCCAAGGCTTGTCCCTTGACTGAAGAAATGAAAAAAGTGGTTAATACAGTTAACAAGAAAAATTTCATTGATTAATACGAACCGAAAATATTTTATTTTTTTTAAACAGCAAGCCGTTCATAAAAAAATTAAATATTGATTAACATAACCAACTCCCAAAAACAATTTATTAATTACCGACAAACGAAATTAAAAGAAACAATAAACAAACAAGGGCCAATTATCCGTATAAATAAAACACGGATAGTTTTGTCATATTTAGATTAAAATTATTGGAATGATTAAATTTAACACCAGAGAAAAGCCACCCGTCCTATTTTATAGTCGCTTTTTTTAGGCAACACCATTAAAACAAGGTATTAAAACTGGCCGTGTTTTGGGTTGTTTATTAAAAGCTCATTAATGCTTAAAAGGTGTTTTGTGCGCTTAGGAGATGGGCACGCGTGCGTTTAACTTCAGTGATAAGGATATCCCATTACAAGCCTCATAATGGCAAATACCAAAACTTACCTATTCATCATCGGCCTGCGGATACTTTGTAAGCAAGCTTTTATTTGCAGGTAGTGGCACCTGACCTTATAATCATTTAACCCCAAAATATTGCACAAATATGTAAAAAAAAACATGTGTAAACATCGGTTTTAGCACATCACCTTGTTTTCAGAAACCTGCTTTTAGCTTGATAGTATTACCCCGGCAAGGCCGTCCGCAACATCATCAGATTTCTATTATATTGCAGCCCAATGTTTGCACGCAAAATATATTTTAGCTTGTCGCCTAATATGAGGCGCGTAGCAAGGCGTTTGTTTTATTTACCTGTTGATGTGCTGGAGCAACTTACTGGCAACAAACCACCCATGACCCCACCCCGTGGTATGATATTTACTGGATCGGGTGATTTTGTTAAATCGGGCAAGGCATTGATGGATTTGTGTGTACAACATACCGAACTTAAACCTGATGGGACGATATTGGATGTGGGTTGCGGCATTGGCCGTTTGGCCGTTCCTTTAACCAACTACTTAACCAACAAGGGGCGTTATGAAGGTTTTGATGTGGTGGAGGATGGTATTAACTGGTGTAAAAAAAACATCAGCAACAAGTACCCCAACTTTACGTTTACTTATACCCCATTGCGTAATGATTTGTACAACTTAGACACTTCCATACTAGCGCAAACCTTTCAGTTTCCTTACCCCGAAAACACGTTTGATGCGGTGGTGTTAACCTCTGTGTTTACCCACATGCAATACCCTGAGGTGCAACATTACCTCAAAGAAATTAAGCGGGTGCTTAAACCAAATGGTGCTTGTTTGGCCACTTTTTTTGTGATGGATGAAAACACTGCACAACAAATTAAAGGCAAAGCCAATGTGATGCAATTTGAGCATGAATATGACACCTATTATTTACATGATGCCAAAGTAAAAGATGCCAATATTGCCTTTAAAGAACCTGCATTACAACGCATGGCCCAAGAAGCTGGTTTACAAATCTCCTTATTTAATAGAGGTTGGTGGAGGGGAACAACAAAAGAAAATAGCTTAAACTTTCAAGACGTAGTTGTTTTTAAGGCTTAAACTTATAAGCCCAACACCATACTACCATTTGGTGCCAACTCGATAGTTTTACCCATACGGCCTCCGTTGTTAAACAGGATATTTTTGTGCTTCACAGCTTTTAGCGAAATGGCTTCACCACTCACATTGTGCAATACCAATACGCGTTGCTTTCCATCAACCAACTCATAAGCAATCAGCCCTTTGTTGGCACTCACCAATTGGGTTTGGGTAATTTTACCTTTACTCAACACTGGGTTGGCATTTCTGGTAGCTATGCCCAATTTGTAAAACTGGTAAAACGAGTTACTTTGGGTTTGCTGCAAGGTTAATGGGTCAACAGTTTGGGCATTGCTGTAACGGGGCTGCTCCCAATTGGTATTTGTACCATTAGCAGCCGACCACAAAAAAGGTTCTCTGCGGTATTCATCCGGAAACTTACCCAACATGCCAATCTCTTCGCCATAATATAAAAATGGCAAACCAGGCAACGTCATTAATAAAGCAAAAGCTTGTTTGGTTTTATTTATATCGCCATTAAAGGTACTTCTGTAACGGTCCTGGTCGTGATTGCTCACAAAAGTGGCATCTACAAACTGCGGGTTGTAACTGGCATACAATTGGTGAATAGTGGTAAGTTTCTCCACAAAACCATCTGCCGTTCCATCTTGCACAGCATGGGTAATGGCTCTTGACAAATCAAAGTTGAAACAAGCATCAAGGCTATTTTTTAAATAAGAAGCCACAATGCTGTCTTTGTTCCACACCTCTCCTATTAAAAACACCTCAGGTTTTACCTTGCGCATTTCAGTTCTAAATTGTGTCCACCACGCATTGTTTTTCATCACATCTTCTGCATCATACACATGTTGGGCTGCATCTAAACGGTAGCCATCAATACCAACCTCGGTTAGCCAAAACTTACCAATATCAATAATTTCTTTTCTTACCTCAGGCAAATCAAAATTTAAATCGGGCATGCGCTCCCAAAAAAATGCGTAGAATTTTTCCTGTGGATTTTTAGGATTGCTATACCACTCCTTTTGTTTGGTGGTATCTACCTTCCATACGTAATAATCTTTATATGGGCTTTGGTTTCCGACACTGGCAACAAACCAAGGATGCTCGCTACTGGTATGGTTCACCACCAAATCAAGCAATATGTTAATGCCCCTTTTATGGGCTTCTTCCACCAACTTTTTATAATCAGCCAGCGTTCCATACTCCGGGTCTATTGCTTTGTAATTGGTTACATCATATTTATGGTAAGTGGGGCTTGGGTGAATGGGTGTAAGCCATAAGCCAGATATGCCCAATTCTTTTAAATAGTCTAACTTCTGGGTAATACCTGGTACATCGCCTATACCATCCCCATTTGAATCATGGAATGAGCGTACAAAAATTTCATAATACACACCGCTTGGTTGCTGTGCATGCAATTGTGTAATGGTAAAAAGAAGCCAAAGCAAACGCATTTTTTTCATAGCATACTTGTTATATTACAATAATAGTGTATTTTGTACACCAATTAATATAAAATTGATATGGCAGCTACTATTTCAACCCAACAACCCGTAAATACCACCAACGACTCTAACGCAAAGTACGGTGTGGCCCTGTATTCATTAATGTTATTGTTTTTTATGATGGGTTTTATTACCTGCTTAAATGATATACTGATTCCTTATTTAAAAGCCATTTTCCAACTGAATTATGCCCAAGCCAATTTAATTAACCTGTGTTTTTTCGGGGCTTATTTTGTCATGTCTATTCCATCAGGCATGATTATTCAAAAAATTGGTTATAAAGGCGGCATGATTCTGGGGTTTGTAATTGCAGCATTGGGTTGTTTTTTGTTTTATCCTGCCGCATCAACCAAAGTGTATGGGTTATTTTTAGCCGCTCTTTTTGTGTTGGCCTCTGGTATCACTTTATTGCAAGTTGCGGGCAATCCTTATGTGGCAGCTTTGGGCAAACCAGAAACCTCTTCGGCCAGACTTACCCTAACGCAAGCCTTTAATTCAGTAGGCACAACTATAGCTCCTTATTTCGGCAGCATACTGATCTTATCTAATTTACCCAAAGAAATTACGGCATCAACAGCTATTGATGTGAGTGCAGTGCAAACCCCTTATTTGTTTATTGGTGGCACTTTGGTGGTGATTGCATTGGTGTTGTTTATGCTAAAACTACCTGCTATTACACGTACCAATGCAAACACGGATAACTCACAAACCACCCACAAAAGTGCATGGGGCTACAAACACTTGGTACTTGGAGCTGTTGGCATTTTTTGTTATGTGGGAGCAGAGGTGGCCATCGGCAGCCACATTGTAAGCTACCTGCAACAGCCAGATGTAATGGGAATGACAGCCAATGATGCAGGACCTTATGTAAGTTATTATTGGGGCGGTGCTATGGTGGGGCGATTTATTGGTAGTTATGTGCTTCAAAAATTTAATCCTGGTAAGGTATTGGCGTTTAATGCCCTTATAGCCGTGATATTGCTTATCATTAGTATTTTAACATCGGGTTCAATAGCCATGTGGAGCTTACTGCTTATCGGTTTAATGAACTCATTGATGTTTGCCACCATATTTACACTTGCTGTTGATGGACTGGGAAAACATACTGACCAAGGCAGCGGTATTTTATGCACCGCCATTGTTGGTGGAGCTATCGTGCCATATCTATATGGCTTAGTGGGTGATGCGGTAAGTTTAAAAGTGGCATTTATTTTGCCAGTGCTTTGTTACCTGTATATTATTTATTATGGCAGACTGGGCCATGTAAAACAACGTTAACTTTAGTTATTATTGCTTAAATTATAAACACCAAACATATTGAAGATGATACTTATTGCTGATAGTGGCTCAACCAAAACAGATTGGGCTTTAACCAATCCTGAAACTGGAGCTTTTACGGTGTTTCACACCATTGGTTACAATCCTTACTTTATTGATTCGGAAGCGATTTATTATTCATTAAGTGAAAACCTGATTAAATCTTTTGATGCTTTAACAGTAGATAAAGTGTACTTTTATGGCGCAGGGTGTTCAACCGCAGAAAAAACAGAGATTGTACGCAAAGCATTGTCACGCACATTTACCAAGGCATCACTTATTGATGTAGGGCATGATTTATTAGGCAGCGCAAGGGCTTTGCTGGGCGACAATCGTGGTTTTGCAGGAATATTGGGAACAGGCGCAAATACCTGTTTGTATGATGGCAAGATATGTGAAATGAACATTGACTCGTTGGGCTACTTATTGGGTGATGAAGGAAGCGGAAGTTATATCGGAAAAAAAATAGTACGTGATTTTATGCGTAACCGCTTGGATCCAGAATTGCAGGCACGCTTTAAAGAACGTTTCCAAATTGATAGCAATGAACAGATTTTCCATACCTTATACACCACCCAGTTTCCGAACCGCTATTTGGCCAGTTTTTGCAAATTTGCTGATGAATATGTAACCCATCCTTACATTAAAAATAAGGTGCGCGACTCGTTCAGAGACTTTTTTAAGAACCTGGTAAGTAAATACCCTGACTACAAAAACTACCCATTTAATTGTGTAGGCAGTGTCGGGTTTGTATTCAAGGATATATTAGAGGAAGTGGCCATTAGCTACGATATGAAAATTGGCAAGGTGATTCAATCACCCCTAAAAGATTTGGTAAGTTACCACCTCACATCCGCCAAATAACTACTAAGAAGTTGATAAAAACAAAAGCCCTGTCTCTTTCGGAGAACAGGGCTTTTTCACATGAAAAAACTCTACCAATTTATAATCATCTGGTCATTGGTATTCTTGATGGTGAAAGCCACAACAGTGGCCTTTTTGCTTTCAATGCTTTTGCCTATTGGATCAAACTGCGAAACTCCTGCAATCATCTCTACTGACTCCACATTGCTGTTTTGTACAACACCGTTGGCTTTAAATGTTGCTCCGTCAAAACCATGCATCATTAATTTAATGGCTTTGAATTTACTTACATAAGCTCCTTCTGTTTTACCCAGCACCAGCGTATTGTTGGCAGCCTGATAAGTAAACGTGCGTTTGTGGTATTTATTACCCAAATGCTCATAGCCATCGCCAGCATCTTCGTAATAAACAAATTGGTTGGCTTCATTGCCTTTGTAAACATGCAGGTATAAGGTATCAACAGGCATTTCTTTGGCACTTTGAACCACACTTTGCATAGGGATAATGCTACTACCTTTAATGTAAAGCGGCAATGTTTCCATTGGTGTTTCTACATACAACTCTTGTTTACCGTTATACACTTGCTCCGTATGCAAATTGTACCAAGTTCCCTGAGGGAGGTAAACCTTATTGATTTCTTTATAACTCACCACTGGCGCAACCATAATGGCGTGCCCAAACAAATATTGGTTCTGATAATTCCAGTCATAGATTTTGTTATCAAAAGTGTAATCAATAGCAAGGCTGCGGGCTACGGGCATCCCATTTTGGGTTGACTCATAAAATGTGCTATAAAGGTATGGCATCAATTTGTAACGCAGCGAGATGTAATTGCGCACAATCTCTTCTACTTTCTCCCCGTAACTCCAAGGCTCACTATCTTTGGCATCCACCATTTTGTGACTTCTGAAAAATGGACAGAACGTACCAATTTGCATCCAGCGGCTAAAGAGTTCTTTGCTGGCTTCACCAGCAAAACCTCCCACATCATAACCAGCATTAGCTACCCCACTTAAGCCAAGGCTATTTACCAAACGTACTCCAGCCATCATGTGGTCATCTTCTGGGCGGTTATCACCTGTCCATATAGCTGAATAACGTTGAATACCAGAGTAGGCCGCTCTTGTAAGAATAAAAGGTCGTCTTCCATTTAACAATTTTTTTGAGCCTTCAAAAGTGCTTCTAGCCATTTGAAAGCCATACACGTTATGCCATTCGCGGTGCGTAGCTTTTCTGCCTTCATAATCCGCTTCTACCAAATCAGGGAAACGTTGCCCCCAAGTGGCAGGTTCATTCATATCATTCCAAAAACCATCTATCCCATCGTTAATGTATCCGCTAAAAGAGTTGCCCCACCATTCGCGTGTTTTAGGTTTGGTAAAATCAGGGAAATGACACCAACCTGGCCAAACTTGTCCGGTATAATTGGTTCCATCAGGGTATTTAATAAACAGGTCTTGCGCCTTGCCTTCTTCATAAGCTTTGTACTTATCTTCCACCTTAATACCTGGGTCAACAATTACCACATTTTTAAAACCCATTCCTTCTAGCTCATCTAGCATTTTTTTGGGTTGAGGGAAACGGTTATTGTCCCATGTGAAAATTTTGTATTTATCCATGTAGTGGATGTCAAAATAAATCACGTCAGCCGGGATTTTTTTATCGCGAAACGTTTTGGCCAATGTAATCACTTCCTTATCGGGGTAGTAGCTATAACGGCATTGTTGAAACCCAATGCTCCACAACGAAGGCATTTCCATGCGCCCAGTTAAATCGGAATATGATTTAATTATACCAGCCACTGAAGTATTGGCAAATAAATAATAATTCATTTCTCCTGACTCGGCAGTAAAGCTGCTAAAACGGTTATTGGATGCTCCAAAATTGAAATGGCTTTTAAATGTATTGTCCATAAATAAGCCATACACTTTTTGGTGATGTAAGCCAATGTAAAAAGGGATGGTGGCATAAATTGGATCTCCACCACTTGGGTATGCGAAGAAATCAGTGTTCCAGTTGGTATATCCTTCTCCCCTCCTGTTTAAATTGCCTGTTTTTTCACCAAGACCTATAAACTTTTCATCCTCTTGCATTTTTTTGTATGTGGTGATTTCTTCACCAATCCAATTGGTACCAAAAGCATTCTCGTCTTCATTTAACACCGTACCATTAAGCGTTTGTAAAGAAAAACGCACCGGACTTTTTGTAACCACCAGCTTACAGGAGTCTGTAGTTAATGTAAGTTCAACTGGTGTTTCAGTTACTTTAAAAATACCATCAACAGGTTTTGCAATTACAGCATAACTAAACTCATCAAAACTAGCTTGTTTGGTTATTTGAATGCGGATTGCGGTTGGTGAATAGAACCTGATTTGGGCATTGCCATTGGTGGTTTTAATGAGAATCCGTTGGCTTTCTTTGGTAATTTCAGTGGCATTACCAAGGCTATTGCTAAGGTTACTTTGACCCATAGCACCCAAGGTGGTAATAATTGTTGCCGATATAAGGAGTAGTTTTTTCATATGTTAATTTGCTTAACCTGCTTAATATACAAGTATACTTTTTTTAATACGATAACCATACAAGAATAAGGAATAAAGTGTAAAAAATACACTATTAACATTTTTTGTTTAAGTCAAGTTCAACATCTATATTTGAATTACTAATTATATCCTCCTGCATGAAAAAGAATTCCTTTAAAAAACACATTTCTGTAGATTGTGTAATTTTTGGATATGACGAAAGCAACAATAAACTGGAACTGCTGGTAATTGAGCAAAAAGAACCCGCTAAAAAAAGTAAGAATGAATTTACTGCTCAATTTGCGTTGCCGGGAGATTTGGTAAATGAGGATGAAGGCTTAGATGAAGCTGCCGAAAGGGTATTAAAAGAACTTACTCATGTGGAGGGCTTACATTTAAGGCAATTTCATTGTTTTGGCGACCCTATGCGGGTTAAACAGGAAAAAGACAGAGAATGGTTAAACTTATACCGTAGCGACCCTGAGGCGCGTGTAATTACAGTTGCGTATTATACGTTGGTACGCAAAGAAATGATACGTCCCATACCAGGCTCATTTGCCCGTAATGTGGTTTGGAAAAATGCAAAACGTATTCCACCATTGGCTTTTGACCACACCCAAATTGTAAAAAAGGCGGGAGAAGATTTGCGCAAGCATTTAGATAGTGATTTAATTGCAAAAGAATTGTTGCCACAAAAATTTACCCTTCGCCAATTGCAAAATTTATATGAAGTTATTTTAAACACCAACTTTGATAAACGTAATTTTATTAAGCGGTTTAAACGGGATGAGGTGCTGATAGAACTTGGTGAAAAACAAAAAGGTTTGATGTATAAACCAGCCCAGCTTTATGGCTTTAAAAAATCAGAGAAAGCCAGTGCTTAAATAAAGCAACTTGGTAATAACAAAAAAGGCCAACCCAATGGGTTGGCCTTTTTTGTTATCTATCAATTGTTATTGAACAATTAATTTTAAGGTTTTGCCTTCGCCACGGTTGTTGGTAATGTTTACAAACAACATACCAGTAGCTAAGTCAGTTTTGTTCATCGTGAATTTATTTTCTTCCACGTTGGTGTAAGAAGCAATTACTTTACCTGCAATATCCATTACGGTAACATTATGTGATTTTGCAGCATCGTTGAACTCAATGTTTACTACTGAGCTGGTTGGGTTTGGATATAATTTAACATTGCTCAATAATCCAGCCACATCACGTAAGCCGCTCAAATCAGCTACTTCGCATGAGCTAAATACATAAGCTAAAGTAACATCATTTGCAGT
Source organism: Chitinophaga pinensis (assembly GCA_943372215.1). GTDB lineage: Bacteria > Bacteroidota > Bacteroidia > UKL13-3 > UKL13-3 > UBA6183. Next base: position 76,493 of record CALRXU020000008.1, read on the forward strand.
TGTTCTGGTATAAACCCTGTTGAATCCTCCAACACCACTTGGTTCAACACAATCGCGGTCTGTAGAATCGGTGAAAGTTTCCTCGTTAGCTGTTTGCGAAGAATCTCCGTTTACGAACTTGTAGTTGAATTTACCTGGGCAAACGTCATTTACAACAGCGGTATAAAAACCTGTTTTACCTGGTAATGGACTCATGCGAATAGCACCAGCTTGCCAGTTAGGCGTTTGGAAGGTACCCATTACATAAACTCTACCTTGGGCATCAGGAATTTCATTTGATAAATCAACTATAAAAGTGATTTTTTGGTTAGCTGGTTTTGAAGGACAAGGACCAATATCTCTTGAACCGAAGCAGGTTAAATCCAACGTATCATTAGCCGATAAATCCCAAACACGGTCTCCTCCACCTTCCCAGTTGGTATTGCCATTTTTGTGGAAGCGGAATTTGAATTTAGCTTCACCTGAATCTAATTTAATAACAGCAACATAAAAAGTAGTGTTACCCATTTTAGACAATTTAACACCAGTAGTCCAATTGGTTAATTCAGGACGTCCTCCAGCCACAGTAACAGAGTCAAATCCACCATCGCAGTTGGTATTTGCCATATCTATTATAAAAGAAGCATCGTAACGTGGAAGTGCTGCTGCAGGGCAAGCTGAACAAGAAGCATAACATACCTTACCAACAACAACATTATTAGACACAGCAAGCGTTCTGTTATTTGATGTGGCGCATGCCGAAGGCACACTTTCATCAGACCCCCATGCATTGCCATTTACATATTTATAAGCATAAGACCCGGCAGGTACATACAATATCACCTCATACAACTTATTGTTGTTAAACAAATTTGCCATCTGGGTTGCACCAGGAGCCCATTCAGGAAACCCTGCTGCTTTTTGTATATCGCCAGCTATAGATACACCATTGGCACTGATAGCTCCAGCCAATTGCATATCAACCGCTAACCTTACTGCAAATTTACCAGCAGGAGCCCTTTGTGCAAATACAATTGCTGGCAATACGCTGGTATCATTTGCTACTGAATCAATAAACCACCAACGGTTATCATCTGAACCGCCATTGTTGGGATGTCCTTTTTGATTAAACGCTGGAACTGATTCAACATCATTCCAAGTGTTACCGTTGATAAATTTAAAACGATAATAAGTTTTTGCAGGAATATCTACAATTACAGAGTAGATATTTCCGCTCCCACCATTGCTCATTGCTGTGGCGGCTGGATCCCAATCACCCGCAGCTCCGGCTGCTTTTTGAAAATCTCCTGCGATATGAACCCCGTTAGTTCCAACAGTTTGGCCGGTCATATCAACCTGAAATTTTACCTTTTTTGCGTAAACACCTGAAAAAACACCAAGTGCAGCAGTAAATAGTAATAATTTTTTCATTATAAATTTAGTTTAGTTGTTAAGCGAATATAATAAAAATGTGAAGAAAAAAAATAAAAGTGTAGGAAATACACTTTCTTTTTTTTAACTCGCATATGCTAAAGTGGCAAACACTCCATGAAATTTACTTTTTACGTAATTATAGTATCCTTTTTATCTAACGTTTATATCAATGCAGTCAACGGCCAAGTGGTTACTCTTGACCCACCTTTTGCAGCACAAACCGATAACGTGGTAATTACTTACGATGCAAGCAAAGGCAATGCAGCCCTTTTGGGACAAGCTGTTGTTTATGCACATACAGGTGTGATTACCAACTTAAGTTCTTCTCCTACCGCTTGGCGTTTGGTACAGGGTAATTGGGGAACAGACGATAGTAAAGTAAAAATGACCTCTGTTGGAAATAATAAGTTTCAGTTGAGTATAAATATTAACCAGTTTTATGGCGTTCCTTCAAATGAAACCGTTCAAAAACTAGCCTTTGTATTTAGAAACCAAAATGGCTCTTTAGTAGGAAGAGAAACTGATGGCGGAGATATTTTTGTAAGCATTGGCAATGGTGCTTTTCAGGCAAACCTAAGCACTACCCCTTCTGGAAACCCAGCTATCCTTGGGCTTTCAGACTCGTTATTGGTATCTGTAACTGCTTCTTCAAGGGCAAACCTTCAATTGTTTATCAATAACAATTTATTAATTAATGTTTCTGATACCCCCTCATTTACTTATAAACTACCAGCTTCAGTATTAGGCTCAGGTAAACATCAACTTAAACTTGTTGCCCAGAGTGCCAGCAGTACCATCAATAAAACCCAGGATATCATCATCCGTTCAAGCAACGCAAGTAATATTGTAGCGTCTCCTGCTGGTGTATTAGACGGTATTAATTATATTAATGATAGTACCGTTATTCTACAGCTTTTTGCTCCACAAAAAAATTACGTGTATGTGATTGGTGATTTTAATAACTGGGAACTTAACCCTGCCTATGAAATGAACAAAACACCTGATGGCAGCAGATTTTGGATTAAGTTAAACCAATTAACGCCTGGTGTTGAATATGGCTATCAATACTGCATTGATAAGGAGTTATTGAAAATAGCCGATTATTATGCAGACAAGTTTTTAGACCAAAACAACGACCCATTTATTCCTGCAATTACCTATCCCAATTTAAAACAGTACCCTGTTGGTAAAACCAGTAATTATGTTTCTGTATTGCAAACAGCACAACCTAAGTTTAACTGGCAATACACACAGTCGTTTGTTAAACCCGCTAAAAGTAAACTCGTGATTTATGAGTTATTGGTAAGGGATTTTATTAGCAGACATGATTACATGACATTAATTGACACATTAAGTTATTTGCAACGTCTTGGGGTAAACGCCATAGAACTGATGCCTGTTAATGAGTTTGAAGGTAATGAAAGTTGGGGATATAATCCAGCATTTTATTTTGCACCCGATAAATACTACGGCACCAAAAACGCTTTAAAACAATTTATTGATGAGTGCCATAAAAGGGGTATAGCAGTTATCATGGACATGGTATTGAATCACTCCTTTGGTCAAAGCAGCATGGTACGCATGTATTGGGATGCTGCCAATAATAAACCTGCTACTAATAGCTTATGGTTTAACCCTGACGCAACACATCCTTATAATGTGGGTTATGATTTTAACCATGAGAGCCCGCATACCAAAGCATTTGTAGACACGGTACTGAAATATTGGATTAACGAGTACAAAGTAGATGGTTATCGTTTTGACTTAAGCAAGGGATTTACACAAACCAATAGTGGTTCAAATGTTGGCCAATGGAGTGCCTACGACCAAAGTCGTATTAATATTTGGAAACGCATTTATGATCAGATTAAACCAACCTGCGCTGACTGTTATTACATTTTGGAACACTTTGCTGACAATAGTGAAGAAACGGTATTGGCTAATTATGGTTTCTTTTTCTGGGGAAATAACAACGCACAATTTAATGAAGCTACTATGGCATATAGTAGTAACCTTTCCTCTGCCAGTTATAAAAGTAGAAATTGGACAACTCCTCAACTGGTTTCTTTTGCCGAAAGCCATGATGAAGAACGGCTGATGTATAAAAACATCAAATTTGGCAGCACGGCAAATAACCACAATACCAAAGACACCTCAACAGCCCTTCGCAGAATGGAAGCAGCGATAGCCATGCTTGCCCCATTACCAGGCCCCTACATGATTTGGCAGTTTGGTGAGTTGGGTTATGATTACAGTATTGACTTTAATGGGCGTATTGGCAATAAACCCATTCGTTGGGATTACTTACAAGATAGCAGAAGAAAAAGATTGTATGACGTGTACGCTGCTTTTAACTATTTAAAGACCACATATCCGGTTTTTAGTACCACCAACTTTACCTATAATTTAACATCTGCAATTAAAACCATTAACCTAAATGACAGTAGCATGAATGTTACCATTGCAGCCAATTTTAATACCATAGCCAACAATGCAAATCTTACTTTAGCTCATACAGGTTGGTGGTACAATTACTTTACCGGTGATAGCATGGAATACAACAACACCTCAGCAACGGTAAACCTAACACCTGGAGCCTATGTGGTATTAACCGACAAAAAATTACCAAAACCATTTGTTACAAACGTTATAAACGGCATTGATGATGTTGCTTTAGCATCAACAATCGGGCTTTTTCCAAACCCATCACAACAATACATACAGATAAATACCACATTACCTATACAGCAATACCATATTTCAGACTTAAGTGGGAAAATTCTACACACTGGAAAATTTGAAAAAGATGTACCAATTGATGTTTCAGTATTAGCCACTGGCTTTTACTTCATCACGTTTGAATACAACCATCAGCTTATCACTAAAAAATTTATAATTAATAGATAAATCATATGAGAATAACTCTACTCGCAATTTTCGTCTGTATGTTTGGCTTAATCGCCAAATCACAAAGCATTAAGGGGCGGCTCCTTGATGCAAAAAACGAGCCCCTCATAGGCGCTACCGTATTTATTGAAGGCACCCAAAAAGGCGCACAAACTGATTTAAACGGGAATTATGTTATTAATGACGTACCGCCTGGTAAGTATAAAATACGCTTTCAGTTTGTGGGATTAAAAACAGAATATAAAACCGTTGAGTTAACAGCTAACCAAACTTTGGTGTTAAACATGACCTTAAAAGATGATCCAAAGAGCTTAGATGAAGCCGTTGTTGTAGGATATGGAACACAGAAAAGAAGAGAACTTACTTCTGCCGTTTCTAAGATTAACAACAAAGAATTAAACGACTTACCCGTGCAAAGTTTTGAGCAAGCCATGCAAGGAAAACTTGCTGGAGTTAGTGTTACGCAAGGTAGTGGTTTGGCAGGTTCACCAAGTATTATTCGGATACGTGGTATTTCTTCCATCTCGGCAGGAGGTGATCCATTGTATGTAATTGATGGTATTCCCATCTCACAAGATTACAGTGCTTTTGGAAATACGGGTGGAGCTAACTTTAATCCTTTAGCTACTATTAACCCCAATGATATTGAAAGCATTGAAGTATTAAAAGATGCTGCGGCTACTTCTATTTATGGTTCGCGTGGCGCAAATGGGGTAATTATGGTTACCACCAGAAGGGCCGAAAAAGGCAAAATGCGTGTAAACTTTTCTACCCAAGTTGGGATTTCAACACCTACTGCAAAACCAAAATTAGTGGGCAAAGATGAGTGGTTGAATCTTTTTGAGGAAGCTTGGATTAATGATGGAAACACTGGAAAGCCTGACTTGAAAAAATATGGTGTTGCGATGACTTGGGATGAAGCCAAAAACAGCAACGCAAACACCGATTGGTTAAAAGAATTAACCCAAGTTGGGATGAAAACACAAAACGATTTAAGTATTACAAAAGGCTGGGATAAATTTTCCATTTACGGTAGCTTATCTTACAGCAAAAACGAAACATTTATCAAAGGGAATTCATACGAACGCATTGGTGGCAGGATTAACATCGATTACAAGATTACCAAAAAGTTAAAAATGCAATTGGGCACCTCATTAACAAGCGGCCTTAACTACCGTGTTTATAGCGGATGGAGCGGAGGTTATGGCATGGCATTATCCAGCGCATTGCCTTTTTACCCAATAAAAAATCCTGACGGCAGTTACTTCTTGTTTAACAATACTGACGGTGGCAGTAAAACGAACCCAGTGATGGTTTTAGACCTTTACCGCTGGAAAACCAGGGAAATTAGAACCATCAATAATATTGCCTTTGATTACAACATCACTAGAAACTTAAAAGCCCGTGTCCAAGGAAATTATGATTATCAAAACGTAGGTGATGATGCATTTGTACCTGCTGAATTAAGAAAAGCACAAGGAGGAACAGATACTGCCGGCATTGCTTTTCGCAGGGCAAAATATACTGGCAACTACAATTACCTTGGCCAATTAAATTATCACCATGAATTTAACAAGCTAAACAAAGTTGATTTGGTTGGTGGATACGAGCGTCAGGTTTCAAATACCAACCAGTTTGATATTATTGAAAATGGGGCAACAGGTTTAATTACTGAAACACAACCTACCGCTAATGGTGTTAAATATTATACCTTAATTACTCCTTGGAAGTTCGAACGTGTTTTCGGGCGTATTAACTACAACCGCTGGGACAGGTACTTTTTTCAGGCCGCAGTAAGTTATGATGGTTCATCTCGTTTTGGCAGCAATTACAGGTACGGATTTTTTCCGGCCGTTTCAGCAGGATGGATTATTAGTGAAGAAGCCTTTTTAAGAGGTAAAAAAATGATTAGCTTCTTAAAACTACGTGGTTCTTATGGCAGGGCAGGGAACTCTGATTTTAGCTCCAATGCCCGATTTGGCTTTTTTGAACGAAACAACGTAGTCTCGTATAATGGTCAACCTATTTTATACCCAAGTAAATTAGAAAATCAAGATTTACGTTGGGAAACCAGTTGGACTGCTAATATTGGATTAGACTTTGGCTTGTTGGATGACAGAATAACTGGCTCTGTTGATGTTTATGACAAACGCACCAGTGATGTGATTATGAACCTAACTATTGATGGTAGTAATGGATTTAGCAGCTATTATGATAACGTGGGTGGTATTAGAAATCATGGAATAGAATTCAATGTCAAATCAACCATTATCCAAAAATCCAAATTTAGGTGGTTTGTGCAATTTAATATCGCTCGTAACTTTAACGAAATAACCAGCACGGGAGATTATACTGAAGATGCCGTAAGCGGTGGAACAAATGACACCCGCGTAGTGGTTGGAAAACCAGTAGGCACTTACTATTTGGTGCGGTTTTCAAGGGTAGATCCTGAAAATGGTCGTCCAATTTATTTAGACAAAGATGGTAAAGAAACGTACACTTGGGATCCAGCCAATAGGGTTCCTGTAGGCAATAATCTACCCAAAGCTGTTGGTGGTATCACCAATAACTTCAGGTACAAGAATTGGGACTTAAGTTTGCTTTTCACTTATCAAATAGGGGGCAATATTTATGATGCTTCGGCTAAACGCCAACTGGGGGTAATGAGTTTCTGGAATTCTCGTGATGAGGTGGCTGACAGGTGGAGACAACCTGGTGATGATGCTGCTTTCCCTCGCCTTACTCTTGAGCCATCTAACTACGGACTGCCAAATATTTGGCAATACAATACACCAATGTGGTTATACGATGCCAGTTTTATTCGTTTGCGTAACTTCACTTTAGGGTATAACATTCCTTCAGAGGTTGTAAAGAAATTTAAGATTAGTAGTTTACGTGTGGCCTTTATTGCAACCAACGTATTTGTACTCACCAAATACCCTGGTTTAGACCCTGAAATTGCACGTGATGGAGAAGGAGACGTAAACAATTCACGCAACATGCAATCACAAGGTACTTACTATCTGAATGCCCCTCAAGAACGCACCTATAATTTCCAGATCTTAGCAACTTTTTAATCTATCAAACATGAAAAAAACAACTAATTATTTGGTGTTAGGCGCATTATTGGTCACCATCATATCAATAGCGTCATGCGAAAAAAACCTCGAAATTACACCAGACCCTTCATTTGGTATTTCTCCTGATGAAGCCATAAAAAGCGAAGAAGACATGCAACGGTTACTAAACTCATGCTATGATGCTTGTGCCAATATGATGGATGGCCAAATGCAAACCATGGGGGATTTGTTAACTGATGATATTACAAGGCCAACAAACAATGAGCCTTTTATTACGGCCATTTATAGCAGAGCCAGTGATGCCTTTAATGGTATTGTTGGCGGTGCATATTCGCAGCCTTATTTTACCATTTACCGGGTAAATGTAATGGATCGGTATTATGATCAAATAGATATCCCAGAAGCCAGTAAAAACAGGATGCAAGGTGAGGCCGCATTTTTAAGGGCACTTTGTCATTATGAAACCGTAAAACTTTGGGCACAACCGGCAGGCTACACCTCAGACAATTCGCACTTAGGTATTATTGAACGGGTGCGTGCAAAAAATGAAGTGGTACAAAGAACCAGTGTGGCCAGTAACTATAATTTAATTATCAACGACTTAAACAAAGCTATTAATTTACTCCCTCAAAACAATGGTGTTTATGCCAGCAAAAATGCGGCAAAAGCTTTATTGGCCAAAGTATATTTTACCATGGGTAACTATGCGGCCAGTTTACCACTGCTCAATGAAGTAATTGCTTCTGGTTATTCATTATCTGATAGCCTAAACAGGTTTAAACGAAGCGAAGTGGAAAGTGAAATTGTTTTTGGATTTATTACTACTGGTTCATTGTATGATTTAAATACAAGGGGAGCAACCTTCAAGGGGATTTACAGAAATGATGTGTTATCCGGTGAACAATTGCCAATACTTGGCATTTCAAGCGAACTTGCGTCAATAATGATTGGTGATAGCACAGACACTAGAAAAAAGTTTATCAAAAGAGTATTAATTGGCGATCCAAAGGAGTTCGCCATGACCACCAAATTCAATATAAATGATTTTGCAACACCATATTTGTATCTTACCGACTTATTGCTGATGAGGGCTGAAATCCATGCCATTAATGGAAACAGCGCTTTGGCGGCACAAGATCTTTTACCAATTATCAGAAGGGCTTATAAACCAAGCACAGCTAAAGAAGCAACAGTAAGTGGTTTATCAGCTAATGCCATGCTGGAGGAGATTAGGTTACAAAGACGCATAGAAATGCATTGTGAAGGTGATAGACTTGCCCAAGTAAAAAGAATAGGTGTGAGCAAGGGTGCTGGGGCTTATAAAGTTAGAGGCGTGAATTGGGATTGCAATGGCATGGTGCTTCAATTTCCTTCTTCTTCAGGAACAATAAAAGGCTTTGTGTTTAATCCAGGTGGAGGATGTAATTAAAATAAAAATATGAAAACAATAGAATATAAACTTCTTTTAAGCTTCGCCACTTTGCTGTTTTTTGCTAGTTGCGAAAAACCGTATGATTACGATAAAGAAATCGGGGCACCAACCTACAGCGCGGAAAAACTCGCGGCCTCTATTAATGGCAAATGGACAATGAATGAAGCCAAACAAGTTGATGAAAAATCATTAACCAAAGAATCCATTGACATTACTGACTTTTATACTGCTGATGGTGCTAACCGCCCGAATATTGCATTTAGTTCAACAGGCCAAACCTTTACGGTTGACACAGCCGGGCTAGTTGCTAACCTTTTTCCTGTTGCTTCAGGAAAATGGAAATTTGATGATGAAAGGTATCCTACCAAAATTGAACTTACTGATATCAACGACAATCCAATCGGTAGTATATCAATTGGCTCAAACCTGTTAGGGCCTACCCCGAAATTGAACTATTCAAGTACCGCATCATGTTCTGGTTCAGTGGTGATGTCGTACAATGTTTTATTTTCTAAATCTAAATAAGCCGTTATGAAAAAAATATTATACCTATTTATTGCTATATGGTTTGCTCCTATTGTGCAAGCACAAACAGCCTGGATAGTGCCAGAAAATCCAGATGTAACTAAACCCATTAGAATTTATATTGATATTAATAAAGCAAGCAATCCAGAAGCTGCCAATATGAAATCAAACCCAGATGGGCCATATTACATTTGGACTTGGAAACCCTCTGAAACAAGGGCAGATTCTTTAGTAAATGGCTTAGGAGATAAACCTTGGAAAAACAGCAATGATAAACTGATTATGAAAAAGGATGCAGACAAAGGAGCGAATGTTTGGTATTTTGAATGCATCCCAACTGAGTTTTATGGCGTTACTGCAACACAGGTGTATGCAGCAGGCATTAGTTTTCTAGTTAAACCCAAAGATGGGGGCGGTTACGGTGATCCAGATGTAAAAACTGAAGATTACAATTTAGTAATTGAGCCGCCAAAATTAGACCGTGGTTTACTTTATTCCGTACCTTCAATCATGTTGGAGAATGAGATCACGTCTTTGGTTTATGAAAACAACTCCGAAACAAAAAGCACTATGCAGAATTTGGCTGATGGAGAAGTATACATGCATATGATTGCCACTGCAAAAGATAGCGTAACTGGAAATACCATTACGATTGAGCCTGCCAAGTTTTTAAAAATAACCGACAATCCGAAGCTTCAAATGAAAAAAATGGCCGATGGTAGGTTTAAAATCACCATGTTACCCAGAAAATTCTTCAAAGTTCCTGCTGGTTATCAACTTGTTGATATAGAAGTTACTGTTCGTAAAAAAGTATATGTCTCTTCTGCGGACCAAACGAACACAAAGTCTAAGCTTAAGTATGGTTGTAAGTGATGCTTAACGCTTATTTATTTAGGTTAGAAAAAGGCATGCCGAAAGGCATGCTTTTTTTGTTAAAACCAATATCATTTTCAGTACAACATGCACATGTACTATTATTTATTTAGGAAAAAAGTAAAAAGAACGTCATTTTTGAAAAAACGCAACTTTACCTTATGAACAAAAAAATACTTCTTATGTCAGCATTGGTTATAGGTGTTTCCTTATCCGATCAAGCTCTTGCACAAGACAACGCGGCTACCCTGCTTAAAGCAGGCACAGCCGATGGCAACGTGTTATTAAGTGCTTATGCTTCACCCATCCTAAAATCAATTGGGGCAGGATTAAATAGCGGCTGGTACCAAACGGCAAAACCACTTGGCCCAGGTGGTTTTAACTTGAATGTGAGTTTAGGCGTAAGTTTAATACCGAGTGCAGACCAAAGTTTTGATGTCAACACATTGAATCTTCAAAAACTTACTTTAGTTAAAGGACAAAGTTCATCAATAAGCCCAACTGCATTTGGTGATGATAAAAAAGGTGCTCAAATGGAACTTAGGGCTCAAAACCCATTAGCACCTGGCACGGATACATCTGTACTTAAGTTTAATTTACCTTCGGGTACAGGCTTTCACTTCGGACCAGTTCCTGTTGCCCAACTAAGTGTGGGCGTAGGCTTAGGCACTGAAGTTGGCATTCGTTACGTACCACAGATTAATGTGGGAGAAGTAAAAACAGGCTTGTTCGGACTAAGTGTTAAGCACGATTTTAAACAATGGATTCCAGGTATTAAAGCCGCACCATTTGATTTGTCAGCCATGTTTGGTTTTACTTCCATGAGTGGTGAGGTTAAATTTACAGGAGACAAAACCTTACAAGCTACTAAGGATGATAATATCTACAACCCAAATCCAAATAAAGTGTATGACGACCAACATCTTGAGTATTCAGGGATGGGATGGACAACCAATCTTATTATTTCTAAAAAACTTGGCCCTTTTACACCTTATTTAGGCGTTGGTTATCAAGCATCTAATATTGAGGTAAGTGTTAAAGGACAATACCCTGTTGTAGTTAACAATGATTTAGCTGATGCTACAAACGTGAATCACCCATCGTTTGGAAAGGCTGCAAAAATTCAAGAAATCCAAGATCCATTTACCATTAAAGGTTCGTTATCAGGATTTAGGGCCAATGCAGGCTTCCGCTTAAAGTTTGCGGTAGTAACCTTACATGCTGATTATACATTTGCGGAATACAACCTGATTAATGTAGGACTGGGTATTAGCATGCAATCGTTGATGCCTCCTAAAATGTAACAATCACCCTTCCCAAATAAAACATTCTTTATTGTTTTTTTTACTGAACAGCTGGCAAATAAAATCCTTTTGCCAGCTGTTTTGTTTATCCCTTTGTGGTGCAAAATCTGTGGTTAAATTGGTGTTGATTTAACAATTTATTGTTTAATATTGCACGGCTCGAAATAATACCCAAACTTTAGTATGTCAAATTCTATAGATTACTTTGCCTTAGTTGTTCAATTCCTCGTTGCCGCTGGATTTGTGGTAACCACCATGATTGCAACCCATTCAATTGGACCCAAAAGAAAAACGGCTGATAAATTAGAAAATTTCGAATGTGGTATTGAGGCTCAGGGCAATGCCCGTCTCCCATTTTCTATCAAATACTTTCTTGTGGCCATACTTTTTGTAATGTTTGATGTGGAAGTGATATTTATGTATCCCTGGGCAGTAAACTTTAAAGCCCTTGGCCAAATCGGATTTATAGAGATGTTATTTTTTATTGGCACTTTACTTTTAGGATTTGTGTATATTCTTAAAAAAGGTGCTTTAAAGTGGAATTAATTACTTGATAATTAGCTAAACATGTCAACAGAACTAACAATATCAAAAGCCCCTGCAGGTGTAGAAGGTCCAGGGTTCTTTGCCACAAATATTGACAAAGTAATTGGGCTGGCCCGGTCAAACTCCATTTGGCCCTTGCCTTTTGCCACCTCTTGCTGTGGCATTGAGTTTATGGCTACCATGGGTAGTAATTATGATTTGGCACGTTTTGGTGCCGAACGGATTAGTTTCTCTCCACGACAAGCAGATTTATTAATAGTAGCTGGTACCATTGCAAAAAAAATGGGACCTGTGTTAAGGCAGGTTTACTTGCAAATGGCGGAACCTAGATGGGTAATTTCAGTTGGTGCTTGTGCAAGTAGTGGCGGTATTTTTGATACATACAGTGTACTTCAAGGAATTGATAAAGTAATTCCGGTTGATGTTTACGTGCCTGGATGCCCCCCAAGACCAGAACAAATTATAGACGGTTTTATGAAAATCCAAGAATTGGTTAAAAACGAACCAGTTCGCAGAAGAAATACAGAAGAGTATAAGGCACTTATGGAACAATACGGCATTCAATAATTGCACACATGGCTGAATTAACAAACGAATACATCGCTCAAAAGCTTGGCAATTATTTTGCCGATGGAATTATTTCTGTAAGTGAACCATACGGCATGCTTACCTTGGTTGTGCATCCTGCTAAAGCCAAAGAAGTGCTGGTATGGTTAAAAAATGACCCTGAAATACAGGCGCAATTCTTAACCGACTTATGTGGAGCTCAATTCCCTGAACTTCAGGGACAAGAATTTTGCGTTATTTATCATCTGCATAGTTTTGTAAACAATATCCGTATCCGTATTAAGGCATTTTTACCAGCATCAAACCCATCCATAGCATCGGTTGTTTCTATTTTCCCTGCCGCAAACTGGCAGGAACGCGAAACTTTTGACTTCTACGGAATTGTGTTTGAAGGCCACCCGAACTTAACCAGAATTCTTAACGTAGATGAAATGGATTACTTCCCCCTTCGTAAGGAGTATCCCCTAGAAGATGGAACACGCACGGATAAAGAAGATAAATATTTTGGTCGTTAATTTAACCGCACAATAACATGAACGAATTTGACGATAAAAGCATTGAGCAACTAGAAGAAGTTGAATACACCACGTTAAACCTTGGCCCTACCCATCCAGCTACCCACGGTATTTTCCAGAATATCCTAAAAATGGATGGCGAAATTATTGTAGATGCAGAACAAACCATTGGTTATATCCACCGTGCCTTTGAAAAAATTGCAGAACACCGTCCCTATTATCAGATTACCACATTAACTGACCGCTTAAACTATTGCTCCTCTCCCATTAATAATATGGGCTGGCATATGACTGTAGAGAAGCTAATTGGTGTTGAAATTCCAAAGCGCGCACAATATATGCGTGTAATCATCATGGAGTTGTCGCGTATTGCTGACCATTTGGTGTGCAATGCGGTAATTGGTGTTGATACCGGAGCATTAACTGGTTTTACTTATTTGTTTCAATGGCGCGAAAAAATTTACGATATTTTTGAACAAATATGCGGAGCCCGCTTAACAACTAACATAGGCCGCATTGGTGGATTGGAAAGAGACTTTAATGATGAAGTTTATAAAAAAATTAAAGCCTTCCTTCAAGAGTTTCCAAAAGCATTTAAAGAATTTTCTGATATGCTGGAACGCAACAGGATTTTCTACGACCGTGTAATCAATACTGGACCTATTAGCGGAGCAAGAGCTATGGAATATGGCTTCACTGGGCCAAACCTTAGGGCTGCCGGTGTTGACTATGATGTACGCGTAATGAACCCTTACAGCTCCTACCAAGATTTTGAATTTGACATTCCAATTGGTGTAAATGGCGATACTTATGACCGCTTTATGGTGCGTCAGCAGGAAATACACCAAAGCTTACGTATTATTAAACAAGCATTGGATAATATGCCACAAGGCAAATGGTTTGCTGATGTGCCAGAGTTTTATTTGCCTCCAAAGGAAGACGTATACAATAAAATGGAAGCCCTAATTTATCACTTTAAAGTGGTAATGGGTGAAACAGAAGTACCAAAGGGAGAAGTGTATCATGCTGTTGAAGGTGGTAATGGAGAATTAGGGTTTTACCTTATCAGTGATGGAGGACGGGCACCTTTCCGTTTACACTTCCGCAGACCAAGTTTTATTTACTATCAGGCATATCCTGAAATGATAAAAGGCGGCATGTTAAGTGATGCCATCTTAACCATGAGCAGCATGAATGTAATTGCAGGCGAATTGGATGCCTGATAACATAGAGAAAAATTAACAATGAGTGAACTAATTGACATACGCTTTAGTGCTGAATCGGAAACGTTAATCCGCAACCTAATGCAGCGATACCCTGAAGGCAAACACAAATCAGCGTTGTTGCCTGCGTTACATATTGCCCAAGCCGAGTTTGATGGCTGGTTAAGTGTGCCAGTGATGGATAAGGTGGCTGAAATAATGAAATTACAGCCCATAGAGGTTTATGAAGTGGCTAGCTTTTACAGCATGTTTAACTTAAAGCCTGTTGGTAAATGTTTAATTGAGGTTTGCAGAACCAGCAGTTGCTGGCTACGTGGGGCCAATGATGTGATAGCGCACATTGAAAAACGTTTGGGTATTAAAGATGGTGAAACAACTCCTGATGGTGCATTTACCTTAAAATCAGTGGAATGTTTAGGCAGTTGTGGCACTGCACCCATGTTACAGATTGGTGAACATTTCCACGAAAACCTTACTTTAGAAAAAGTGGACGAGTTGTTAGCTGCGCATAAAACAGATGCCACCAACAGCAAATATTTAGATGGTACAACCTTTAGAAAGAACTAACATTACATGGGACGTAAAGTACTTTTAGAACATATTGATGTACCAGGCATTGCAACCTATGATGTTTACCGCAACAAAGGCGGATACGCTTCAGTTGAAAAGGCCCTGAAAACAATGACTCCGGAAGCCATTGTAGAAGAAGTAAAAAAATCGGGGTTGCGCGGACGTGGTGGAGCAGGTTTTCCTACCGGAATGAAGTGGAGCTTTTTAGCTAAACCAGAAGGTGTTCCGCGTTACCTTGTTTGCAATGCTGATGAAAGCGAACCAGGCACTTTCAAAGACCGCTATCTAATGGAATATATTCCTCATTTACTCATTGAAGGAATGATCACTTCCAGCTTTGCGTTGGGAGCAAAGGCGTCTTACATTTACATCCGTGGTGAATACTTTTACTTGGTAAGAATTTTAGAAAACGCCATTGCAGAGGCTTATGCCAATGGATGGTTAGGTAAAAACATTCTGGGTACTGGTTATGATTTGGATTTATATGTGCATCCAGGAGCAGGTGCATACATCTGTGGTGAAGAAACTGCTTTATTAGAATCATTAGAAGGTAAACGAGGCAACCCACGCATCAAACCGCCTTTCCCGGCAATTGCCGGTTTATATGGCTGCCCTACTGTAGTAAACAATGTAGAAACCATTGCTGCCGTAGTGCCTGTGGTAAATATGGGTGGCGATGAATATGCTAAAATTGGTATTGGAAGAAGCACTGGAACCAAATTAATTTCTGCTTCAGGACATATTAAAAAGCCTGGTGTTTATGAGATTGAGATGGGCATTACCGTTGAAGATTTTATTTATAGTGAAGAATATTGTGGTGGCATCTTAAACGATAAGAAATTAAAAGCGGTTGTTGCGGGAGGTTCATCCGTTCCCGTGTTGCCTGCCGATTTAATCTTAACCACCGCCAATGGCGAAAAACGGTTGATGAGCTATGAGAGTTTAGCTGATGGTGGATTTGCTACAGGAACCATGCTTGGTTCAGGCGGTTTTATTGTAATGGATGAGAGCACCAGCATTGTTAAAAACTTACACACATTTGCCCGTTTTTACCACCATGAAAGCTGCGGACAATGCAGCCCATGCCGCGAAGGAACAGGATGGATGGAAAAAATATTGCATAAGATTTTAGACGGACACGGTACCTTAGCTGATGTAGATTTGCTTTGGGACATTCAACGTAAAATTGAAGGCAACACCATTTGCCCATTGGGTGATGCGGCAGCCTGGCCAGTAGCCAGTGCAATTCGCCATTTCCGTGCAGAATTTGAAGAGTATGTAAAAAATCCTACCAGCATAAGAGATGTAAAATATTATTACCACTGTAACAATTTAGACACCGCAGCTTCTTATAGTAGTTTATAATAATAACCAATCATGTTTACGAAACATAAATTTACATTTCAATTCATCACAATAGCTTTGCTCTTGTGTATTGGCATGTTAGTAGCGTTCAAACATGAAAACAACTCTAAAAAGTATTTAACCATTTCTTACAGCATATACATCGGCAATACCAAAACAAAGTATTTAAATGTTTATGACGAAAAGAACCAAAAAACTGAAATACCTACTGATAACAGTGAGGACGATGCACAAGTAGTAAATAAAATGATAAACGAATATAGCGCTAAAGGCTATCAATTTGTAAGCATGAATGCAACCGAGCGTGTTGATAGTAAAAGCTATTACATACTTTTTGAAAAAAAATAAATTATGGCTAAAGTTACCATAGATGGAATAACAACTGAAGTGCCAGATGGCACCACAATACTAAACGCAGCGCGGATGATTGGCCCAGATGTGGCCCCTCCTGCTATGTGTTATTACAGCAAGCTAAAAACAAGTGGTGGTTATTGCCGCACGTGTTTGGTGGAAGTAACGGCAGGCAGCGAGAAAGATCCTCGGCCAATGCCTAAACTTGTGGCAAGTTGCCGCACAACAGTAATGGATGGTATGGTTGTTGCCAACAACACTTCAGCCAAAGTAAAAGACGCCCGTGCTGGTGTGGTTGAGTTTTTGTTATTAAACCACCCGTTAGACTGCCCAGTTTGCGACCAAGCGGGAGAATGTAGTTTACAAGATTTAGGCTATGAGCATGGGAACTACAAAACCCGCACCGACTTTGAAAGAAGAACCTTTGACAAAATAGATATTGGAGAAAAAGTACAGCTGCACATGACCCGTTGCATTCTTTGCTACAGGTGTGTTAAGGTGGCTGAACAAATTACTGATGGCCGTGTGCATGGCGTTATCAACCGAGGTGATCACTCTGAAATTTCTACTTATGTGGAACAAGCCATTGAAAATGACTTCTCTGGCAATGTGATTGATGTATGCCCCGTAGGTGCTTTAACGGATAAAACATTCCGCTTTAAAAGCCGTGTTTGGTTTACCAAGCCGGTAGATGCCCACCGCAATTGCGATACAGAAAAATGCAGTGGCAAAGTGGTGCTTTGGTATCAAGGTGATGATGTATTAAGGGTAACTGGAAGAAAAGACCAATGGGGCGAAGTAGAAGAGTTTATCTGCAACACTTGTCGCTATGATAAAAAGAAAACCAGCGATTGGGTAATTGAAGGACCTAGAAAAATTAGCAGTAACTCTGTAATTTCAGCCAACCACTACACCAACATGGTTAAACCCAAAGAACTTACCTTAAACGATATTAAACAAATTACGCAATAATGGATTGGTCATTACTTTTAGATAAATCAATACTGATATTCATTATCTTTCTTATCAGTTTAGGTATTGCAGCTTATGCTACCTATGGAGAAAGAAAGGTAGCTGCATTTTTGCAAGACCGCATTGGGCCTGATCGTGCAGGAAAATTTGGTTTACTACAACCCATTGCTGATGGGGTAAAAATGTTTACCAAAGAAGAAATTATTCCTTCTGCCTCTGATAAAATTCTTTTTATTCTTGGTCCGTGCTTGTTTATGATGACCGCCCTAATGACCAGCGCTGTAATTCCCTGGGGTAAATCGTTCAACTTTGGTGGACATGAGTTTCATTTGCAAGTAGCTGATTTAAACGTGGGCATGTTATACATTTTTGCGGTAGTTTCCATTGGCGGTTATGGCATTATGATTGGTGGTTGGGCCTCAAACAATAAGTTTGCACTATTAGGTGCATTGCGCGCATCCTCACAAATGATTAGTTATGAATTGGCCATGGGCATGAGCATTGTGGCCATGTTGCTTTTCACCAACACCCTTAGTTTAAGAGAAATTGTTGATGGACAAACTGGTGATGGTAATATGTGGAATGTTGTTCGTCAGCCACTGGGTTTTATCATCTTCTTAATTTGTGCTTTTGCAGAATGTAATCGTGCACCATTCGATTTACCGGAATCAGAAAGTGAATTGATTGGTGGTTACCATACAGAATTTAGTTCAATGAAGTTAGGCTTGTTCCTGTTTGCAGAATACATTAACATGTTTATCTCTTCAGCCATTATTGTAAGCCTTTACTTTGGTGGTTACCATTTCCCATGGATTGATGGCCTTGATTTATCTCAAAACTTGGCAGCCGCGCTTAGCGTGGTGATATTCTTTGCTAAAATACTCTTCTTTATTTTCTTTTTTATGTGGGTACGCTGGACTTTACCACGTTTCCGCTACGATCAGTTGATGAATTTGGGTTGGAAAATATTAATCCCTTTATCCATACTAAATGTATTGCTTACAGGAGCATGGATGACTTTTATTAAATAAAAAACGATATGGAAAACACACCAAAAATAACTGACATTATAGACGCAAAATTATTAAACGAGCGCAAAGTATTTCTTTGGGGCCAAGTTGATGATGATTCTGCAAAACATGTGATTGACCGTTTATTGTATTTAGATATGCAAGATCCGGGTAAAGACATTACCCTTATTATTAACTCTCCGGGAGGTTATGTTACTTCTGGCATGGCTGTTTATGACACCATCAAATCGCTTTCATCGCCTGTATCTACAGTGTGCATGGGCTTTGCTGCATCAATGGGTTCACTGTTATTATCAGTAGGGACTAAAGGCAAACGGTTTATATATCCCCATGCCAAAGTAATGATTCACCAGCCAAGTGGAGGAGCGCAAGGACAGTCGTCTGATATTCAAATTCAGGCGCAAGAAATTTTAAAAACTAAAAAAATTGGTGCACAAATATTGGCAGATAATTGCGGGCAATCCTTTGATAAAGTAATGCAGGATTTTGACCGTGATTACTGGATGGATGCAGAAGAATCTTTGGCATACGGTATCATTGATGGGATTATTAAATAATACAACATGCAATTAACCAATAGATCAAAAGTAGTGGTAAAGCATCAACTCAACTGGGTGGAGAAGCTTTATTTACCAGCCATTGTAAATGGTTTATCTATTACCATAAAACACTTGTTTAAAAAAAGTGCTACGGTTAAGTACCCTGAACAAACCAGGGAAATTGCCTCGGTGTATCGCGGTCAACACGTATTAAAACGTGATGAGAAAGGCCGCGAAAACTGCACAGCATGCGGTTTATGTGCAGTTGCCTGCCCTGCTGAAGCCATTACCATGGAAGCGGCTGAGCGCAAAAAAGGTGAAGAGCATTTATACAAAGAAGAAAAATATGCAGCCAAATATGAAATCAACATGTTGCGTTGCATTTACTGTGGTTTATGTGAAGAAGCTTGTCCCAAAGACGCCATTTACCTAAGCGACAGAATTGTACCAACAGCATTTACACGTGGCAATTTTATCTACGGTAAAGACATGTTGGTAGAAGATGTTGATGCCGCAGGAAGAGTAGACATTTCTAAACGTAAAAAAATATACGAAATGGATGCCCAACCTAAACAACCTTTATTAAAATAATTATCGGAGCTTAATACCAAATCATGAGTTTTTATTTATTCCTCATTTTATCAGCACTTACAATAATCAGTGCGCTTGCAGTGGTGTTTGCTAAAAACCCCATGTACAGTGTACTTGCTCTAATTGTTTGTTTTTTTACCGTTGCTGGCCATTACGTATTGCTCAATGCCCAGTTTCTGGCAATTGTGCACATTATTGTTTATGCGGGTGCCATTATGGTGCTCTTCCTGTTTGTGGTGATGCTACTTAACCTCAACGCAGAAACAGAACCACACAAAACCAACAACCTAAAATTTGCAGCCACCATAACAGGGGGCTTGCTTTTTGTGGTGTTGATTGCATCTATGCGTGCCACTGAACTCGGACAATTTAACTTGCCAGAAAAATCACAAATTGGCTTTGTTCAGCAAGTAGGACAAAAACTCTTTACCGATTATTTATTGCCTTTCGAAATTTCATCTGTACTGTTCTTATCAGCCATGATAGGCAGTGTAGTATTGGCTAAGAAGGAAAAAAATTAACACAACTATGGAAAACACGTTACATATTGTACCACATAACTACTACTTAATACTAAGCACCTTGCTTTTTTGTATTGGGGTAATGGGTGTATTGTTTCGCAGAAATGCCATCATTATTTTAATGTGCATTGAACTGATGTTAAACTCAGTGAACTTATTGTTGGTATCATTTTCTGCTTACAGCGGTAATAATGATGGGCAAGTATTTGTATTTTTTATCATGGTGGTGGCCGCAGCAGAAGTTGCTGTTGGATTGGCCCTATTGATGAGCATTTACAGAAATGTTGCCAGCACCGATATTAAAGTACTTAATAAATTAAAGTGGTAACCCAACCGAATAGCGAACGCACACATGAATAATAACATGATACAAGACACCTTATTGATAACACCTGCATTATTGGTGCCTTTGTTACCTTTAATTGGTTTTCTCATCAATGGTTTATTGGGTAAGTTTTTACCTAAATCCATTACAGGATGGATAGCCACCATTGCAGTGTTGATTTCTTTCATCTGCTCTGCCTACCTGTTTAATGGCCTGCAAGCCGACCAAAAATTAAACATTGACCTGTTTAACTGGATTGCCTTTGGCAACTTCCAAATCAGCTTCGGCTTTTTAATTGACCCGTTAACCATAACCATGTTACTGGTAATAACAGGCATTGGTTTTTTAATACACCTTTACAGCATCGGTTATATGCACGATGATGAAGGCTTCACCAGATTCTTCACTTACCTAAATCTGTTCATCTTTTTCATGCTATTGCTTGTAATGGGCAGTAACTATTTGGTAATGTTTATCGGATGGGAAGGTGTAGGATTATGTTCTTACTTATTAATTGGTTTTTGGTTTAAAAACAATGCCTACAATAATGCTGCTAAAAAAGCTTTCGTAATGAACCGCATTGGTGACTTGGGCTTTTTATTGGGCATGTTTTTTATGCTGTTTTATTTTGGCAGTTTAGATTACGGAACAGTAGCCACCCAAGCCCAAACCTTAACACCAAACAGCACCATTTTAATTGCAATTACCATGCTGCTTTTTGTGGGAGCCATGGGTAAATCAGCCCAATTGCCTCTTTACACTTGGTTGCCTGATGCCATGGCCGGGCCAACACCAGTATCTGCTTTGATACATGCTGCAACCATGGTTACTGCTGGTATTTACATGGTGGTACGCAGCAACGTGTTATTTTCACTTGCTCCTTCTACCCTTACTTTCATTCTTATCATTGGAGTAGCAACCTCAGTATTTGCTGCCATAATTGGCTTATTACAAAACGACATCAAAAAAGTACTGGCCTACTCTACGGTTTCACAACTGGGTTTAATGTTTGCCGCTTTAGGCTTAGGAGCATTTAGCAGCGGCATGTTTCATGTAGTAACCCACGCGTTTTTTAAGGCATTGTTATTTCTAGGTTCAGGCAGTGTAATCCACGCATTACATGGTGAGCAAGATATTCGCAAAATGGGTGGACTGGGCAAATACATTAAAGTAACCTCCATCACCTTCTTTATTGGTTCACTTGCCATTTCAGGAATATTTCCATTTGCTGGCTTCTTTAGTAAAGACGAAATTCTTGCAAAAGCCTTTGAACACAACACAACCATTTGGGCAATACTTTCCATCAGTTCTTTAATCACCGCATTTTACATGTTCAGGTTGGTTTACCTAACTTTTAGCAGAGATTTTAGGGGAACAGACGAAGTAAAAAAACATATTCATGAAAGTCCGCTTGTAATGACCATTCCTCTTGTTGTATTGGCCATCTTATCTGTAATAGGTGGTTTTATGGGGTTGCCTGCCGTTTTCAGCAAAACGCATTTGTTTGACACTTACCTATCCAGTGTAATTGCTCCTTCCAAACAATTTTTGGCAGAAAGCCATCACCTTTCTCATGCCACTGAATGGATGTTAATGGGGATTGCGTTTAGTGGGGCTGTTGTGATGATTTTATGGGCACGTCATAAATATCTCACCCAAAAACAATTACCCGCTAACGATAGTAATCTAACTGGTTTAGACAAAATCATCAGCAATAAATTTTATGTGGACGAAATTTACGACACCATTATCGTAAAACCCATTACCGTATTGAGTGATGTGTTTTTGGTGTTGGTTGATAAACTCATTATTGATTTAGCCGTAAATGCCACCGCTTGGATTGTTGCTACCACTGGTAAAACCATGAAGTTAATTCAAACTGGTAATACTGGATTTTATGTTTTTGCCATGGTAATTGGCATGATGGTATTATTTGTAATTCGCTTGTTTATATAATGATGACACTACTTATACTCCTGTTTCCTTTAATTGGCTCGTTAGCGGTAATACTTAGCGGAAATAAACTTGCTGCGCGTGTTGCTTTGTTGTTCACCATTTTACAACTCGCCATAACAGCCTATGTTTTTATACTATTTAAACAACAAGGTCCATCAGCTTTTGTGGTGTTTTATGATTGGATTAGCAGTCCCAAAATCAGCTTTAACTTAGGTATTGATGGCTTGAGCCTGGTAATGATAACATTAACCAACTTTTTATTGCCGCTTATTGTGCTTAGTGCATTTAACCGCACCTATGAAAATGCCAAAACCTATTTCTCCCTAATGCTATTGATGCAATTTGCATTAATTGGGGTATTTATGGCAAATGATGGGTTGTTGTATTACATTTTCTGGGAATTGGCATTGATTCCTATTTATTTTATTGCCTTAGGCTGGGGAGGTAAAAACCGAATTCCAGTTACCCTAAAGTTTTTTATTTACACCTTAGGTGGAAGTTTGTTGATGTTGTTTGGGTTTATCATGTTGTATTACTACAACCCAAATGCCAGTTTCAACATCACAGATTTGTACAACATGAGCGTATGCAGTTGTAACCAAAGCTGGTTATTCTGGTTGTTCTTTGTGGCTTTTGCAATAAAAATTCCCATCATTCCTTTTCATACTTGGCAAGCGGATACTTACAGCGAAGCACCAACACAAGGAACTATGCTATTGAGTGGTATTATGCTAAAAATGGGAACATACAGCTTAATCCGTTGGTTGTTACCTATACTTCCAGCAGGTGTGGCTGAATGGGGACCATTGGCGATAACCCTTTGCGTAATTGGAATTGTATATGCTTCAGTTATTGCCATTATGCAGGGCGACCTTAAAAAACTGTTTGCCTATTCATCAGTTGCGCACGTTGGCTTAATTGCTGCGGGCATATTTGCATTAAACATAGAAGGATTACAAGGCAGCGTGGCACAAATGTTTGCGCATGGCATCAATGTAGTAGGCTTGTTCTTTTGCGCTGACATTATTATTAACCGCACGGGAACTGCCAATATCAGCAACCTTGGTGGCATACGAAATGTGGCACCACGTTTTAACACCTTGTTTATGATTGTTGTACTAGGTAGTGTCGCCTTGCCATTAACCAATGGTTTTATCGGTGAATTTTTACTGCTGTTTGGCGTTTACAAGTACAATACCTGGTTAGCGGCATTTGCAGGATTAACCATTATTTTGGGAGCGGTATATATGCTTCGTATGTTTCAAAATACCATGTTGGGTAATACCAACGAACACACTGAAAAATTCGTTGACCTAAAATGGAATGAAACGTTGGTACTGGGCATCATTGCTGTGGCTATTTTTGTCATGGGTATTTATCCTAAACCCATCTTTGATGTTGCTCAACCCTCATTAGAAATTATTTTAAACAAAGCCTTAGCTAAATAACCTTACGTAACATGACTACTTTACTTTATACCACTTGCTTAGGTTTATTTTGTATGTTGGCAGAGGTACTAAACCTGCGTAAACTGCTTATACCTGCTGTTGTTTTGGGATTGGCTGCCATTTTTGCCATTAACTTACAACTCTGGAATGTAAATGTTCCTTTAACACTAGGCCCTGTTTCTATAGAACACATGGTGCGCATGGATAATTTTGCCATTGCCTTTAGTGGTTTGGCCATATTCATCTCTTTACTTATTTTTATCCTCTCAGCCAATTACTACGAAAATGAGCCAAACCAACTGAGTGATTACCTCTCTATTTTGGTGTTTGTATTGTGCGGAGCCTTAGTGATGTTTAGTTATGCCAACATGGCCATGTTGTTTTTAGGCATTGAAATCCTTTCTATCTCCTTATACATTATGGCTGGGAGTAGGCGATTTGATACCAGAAGCAATGAAGCTGGTTTCAAATACTTCCTCATGGGTTCTTTTGCATCGGGCATTTTGCTATTTGGCATTGCATTGGTTTATGGCGCAAGCGGAAGCTTTGAGTTAAGCAAGATAGCAGCTTATGTAGCCGCTGGTAATGTTAGCCCCATGTTTTATACTGGTATGACCATGATGTTGTTTGCCATGCTCTTTAAAGTATCTGCTGTACCATTTCACTTTTGGAGTCCTGATGTATATGAAGGTTCTCCAGCATTAATTACAGCCTTAATGAGTACATTAGTGAAAGTAGCCGCTTTTGCAGCATTGTACCGTTTATTCAATAACTGCTTTATAGGAAGCATGCACGATGTTGAACCAATTTTGTTGGTGGTTACCGCTGCAACTATTATTGTGGGTAATGCCATTGCTTTAAGCCAGCAAAATGTGAAACGCATATTGGCCTATTCGGGAATTGCGCATGCAGGTTATATGCTCATGGGTATCTTAAGCCTTCAAACCAAAACTGATTCAGCCATTTTCTTCTATGCTACGGCTTATTCATTGGCGACTATTGGCTTTTTTGCATTAGCCATTATGACCTTTAAAAGCGGTCATAGTGAAAATGTTGATGCCTTTAATGGTTTAGGAAAGAAAAATCCTTTGGCGGCAGCTTGCATCAGCATCTGTTTATTATCCTTAGCTGGTATTCCACCATTTGCAGGATTCCTTGGTAAATATTACATCTTTAGCGAAACCATTAAAAACGGATATATCACCATTACCTTAATTGCAGTGATTAACTCCATTATTGCCGTTTACTATTACTTTAAGGTAATTATAGCCATGTATGCACAACCAGCCAATGATAAGCCGCTGGTAATTCACCCCACTTATTGGTTAGTGGCTATTGTTTGCGTTTTGCTTACCATTACCCTTGGTTTAATGCCTGACCAGTTGATGCAATTGCTCAAATAAGGACTGTCAAACAATTTACTTGTATAAAAGTTACTTATACCATGGTAAAGCCGCTTCAATAAATGGGGCGGCTTTTTACTTAAAAACGGCTGTTGTTGCGCTTTGTCAGTTTTTTTTTACGTTTCATCCATATTATTTTATAGTTAAATCCCGTTAAGCCTTTGAAAATTAAAGCAAACACTTACCTTCGATTTTTAAACAAATACTTTCAAATATCAATTTTATTAGCTTTTTTGCACCTATTAAAATTTTGTACCAAATGAACAAAGTTCAAACCCAAAAAAACGAAAGCAAATTCAGCGCAATGTTCGCATCTTTTGCCATTCCAGTATTGTTAGTTGTAGCAATCCTTATTTACATTTTTGTATTAGGTAATCCAGCCAATTTTGAGGACGGAGACCCAACCAAACACCCAGTTGCCGAAGGCATCAACCACACCTTAGGGCTAATTTACAAAGGCGGTATCATCGTACCTTTGTTATTATCATTGGTGTTAATGAGCATCACCTTCTCTATCGAGCGTTTTTTAACCATCGGTAAAGCTTCAGGAAAAGGTTCAGCAGAAGCTTTTGTGCGTAAAGTACAAGCCAACTTAGCTGGCGGAAATATTGATGCCGCTATTGCTGAGTGCGATAAACAACAAGGCTCTGTAGCCAATGTGGTAAAATCGGCTCTGCACAAGTACAAAGAAATGCACAACAATACCGAAATGGACAAAGACCAAAAGATATTGGCTATCCAAAAAGAATTGGAAGAATCAATCTCTTTGGAGTTACCAATGTTAGAGAAAAACTTGGTAATTATTGCAACCATGGCTTCGGTATCAACACTCGTAGCACTATTAGGAACGGTAATCGGTATGATCAAGGCGTTCTCGGCTCTTGCTACTGCTGGTTCACCTGACTCTACTGCACTTGCAAATGGTATCTCTGAGGCACTTATCAATACTGCATTAGGTATCGGTAACTCAGCAATCGCCATCATCATGTATAACGTGTTTACTACTAAAATAGATAAAATCACTTATACCATTGACGAAGCAGGTTTTAGCATCACACAAACTTTCGCTGCTGCACACAAATAGTAGATTGAGATTATTGGGAATAACACATGAGTTATTCTTATGTTCATGTATTTTTCAATCTAATATTAAGTAAAATAAAATGGCTAAAGTAAAAGTACCTCGTAAGAGCACATCAGTTGACATGACGGCTATGACAGACGTAGCCTTCCTGTTGCTTACTTTCTTTATGCTTGCAACAAAGTTTAAGCCTGACGAACCCGTAGTCGTTGATACCCCTTCATCTATCAGTGAAATAAAATTGCCTGAATCAGACATCATGCAATTAACCATTGATAAAACAGGACGGGTGTTTTTCGGAGTAGACGGGCAACAAACTCGTGAGAAAATATTGCAAAGCATGGCAGCAAAATACCAAATGAAATTTTCTGCAGAAGAAATCAAAGAATTCTCCTTACAATCCACCGTTGGTGTACCAATGGCGCAAATGAGTTCATTTTTAAAAATGACCACAGAAGAGCGTGCCAAAGCAAACTTTGCTGGTATTCCTACTGACTCCTTAAATAATGAGTTGGGCGATTGGATTTGGCAAACCAGACTTGCAAACAACAATGTGCGCGTGGCAATAAAAGGCGATAGAGACGCCAATATGCCTACTGTAAAGCGCGTAATTGCTGTATTGCAGGAGAAAAATGTGAATCGTTTTAATTTCATTACCAGCATGGAAAAAGCTGGAGAATAACACAATTTAAACTTATAAACGCATGGCAGAAATAGATGGCGGTGGCGGTGGTAAACACAAAGGCGGTAAAAAAAGGGGCAAAAAATTATCAACTAGGGTAGATTTCACTCCCATGGTGGATTTGGGTTTCCTATTGATTACCTTCTTCATGTTAACAACCAGCATGAATAAGCCGCAAACCATGGAAATTAACATGCCCGTTAAAGAAAAAGACAAGGTAGAAGACTCTAAAGTAAAAGCATCTCAGGCAATTACATTGCTTTTAGCTAAAGATGATAAAGTAGTTTATTACTTTGTTGACGCAGTTACGGGTGACCCAGGAACTCCGCAAATTCAAAATTTTGGAGCAAAGGGTATCAGAGCTACCTTATTGGAAGAAAACAAAAAACGCAACCCTAAATTAGACAGTATTCCTATTTACAAAGAGATGCTTAATAAAGGCACAATTAAAGAAGAGGAGTACAAAAAACATGTGTTCGACATTAAATCTTATAAAGAAGCCCTAATTGTGGTAATCAAAGCGGCCGACAACTCAAGGTATAACAACTTGGTTGACATTTTGGATGAAATGTTGATATGTAATATTGGTAGGTACGCTGTGGTGGATATTACAGAACCTGAAATTGAGATGTTAAAAACTGTTAACCTGAATTAAATCGAACCAGTATGGCAAAACTTTCAAAAATTAATATTTTCGATACCGATTGGGTTGATTTGATTTTTAAAGGCAGAAATCAATCTTATGGCGCTTATGTATTGCGCAAAAAAAGCAGTGAAAACACCAACAAAGGCATCTTCTTTGCTATCGTATTTTTTACTACAGTTATTTCTACTCCAATGATTATTGACCTCATTAAAGGGTTAGTACCTAAAGCTGCGGAAGATGTAAAAGTAACTGAAGTAAACACCTTAGAGGAACCACCTCCGGTTGATAAAGACCAACCACCTCCCCCTCCGGCTGAGCCTCCTCCACCGTTAAAATCAACAGTGAAGTTTACGCCACCAGAAATTAAACCTGATGAGGAAGTGCCAGATGAACCACCTCCAATTCAAGAAGAAATGAAGGATAAAGACGCTGGAACTGAAACAGTAGAGGGTGATCCCAATGGAGTGGATGCAAGTCTAATACAACCTAGCGGTGATGGTATTGCAGGCGAAGCCGAACCAGAAATTGTTACTTTTGCCGAGCAAGGTGCAGAGTTCCCTGATGGAGATTTGTACGAGTGGTTGGGTAAAACCATTCAGTACCCTGACATGGCAAAACAAAGCGGTATTGAAGGCAAAGTAGTAGTGCAGTTTGTAATTGAACGTGATGGCCATATTACCGATGTAGAAGTAGTAAAAAAAGGTGGCTGGGGTTTTGATGAAGCTGCAATTGAAGTGGTGAAAAAAATGAAGCCATGGAAACCAGCCAAACAAAATGGTAAGCCTGTTCGTTTGCGTTACACCTTGCCCATCAAATTTACTTTAAGTTAACTAATCATATTTAAGCGTGAACCTCGAAGAAATAAGGGCTGAACGCGATAACAAAATAGCCAGATTACTAAGATATTTCGGTGTAATCATGGCTATTTTTTATTTCGTAATGGGGCTGGCATTTGTATTTTTGCCTTGGTTTGGTGATTTAACCACTACCATGAGATACAGCATAGCTGTTTTACTCATGCTTTATGGGTTATTTAGAACTTACCGTATTGTACAACAATTCAGAAATCAACCATAACGCTACCTGCGCATGAAAGCAATCTTATTCCTATCTTTACTTTGTGTTGGATTTTCTTGTCAGCAAGGCATCAGTAAAAAACATAATGACACCTCCACTAGTGGAAAGATTACGATCAGTGCCGATGAGAGTCTAAAACCCATCATAGATGCCCAAAAAGATGTTTTTGAAGCATTATACCCAAATGCATCGCTCAATATTATTTACACCAATGAGTATGATGCTATTAATTTACTGGCAACCGACAGTGCCCGCATAGCCATTGTTACCAGAGAAATGCTACCCGATGAAAAAAGCAACTTTGATAAACGCAAAATAGTACCCCGCAATATTGTAATTGGCTATGATGCCATTGCCATTATTTTAAACCGCCAATGTAAGGATACCATATTTACATTAACGCAATTAACATCGTTGCTAAATGGCACTTACCAAACCTGGAAAGATGTTAACCCACGCAACGGCAATGAGCCACTACGAATAATATTTGATGATGCAAAAAGTGGTGCAGTGCGCTACTTAAAAGATTCGTTGCTTAATGGCAAACCACTAGCAAAACATTGTTACGCGCTTAAAAGCAACCAATTGGTTATTGATGAAGTTGAGAAAAATAAAAATGCCATTGGCATCATTGGAGTTTCATGGATAAGTGATAGAGACGATAGCACCACCACCAGTTTCCTGAAAAGAATCAGGGTAGCCGATTTGGTGCCATTAGCCCCAGAAAAGGCCGAAGCCCCAACAATGAAGCCTTATCAGGCATACATTGCTTTAAAGCAATACCCCCTTTACAGAAAAATCTTTATTGTAAACCCTGAAGGCCGTTACGGATTAGGCACGGGGTTTGCTTCCTTTATTAATAGTGATAAAGGACAACGCATTATTTTAAAAAGCGGATTAGTACCCGCCAATGTACCAGTAAGAATTATACAGTTAAACAACGATTAGAAGAACGCATATGAAGAACCTCGGTTTTAAAACACTTGCTATTGGAGCTCTCCTTTCCACTCAGGTGCAATCACAATCATTGTCAGAAGGGCTTAGGGCCCTTGATTTTGAAAAATATGAAAGTGCACGCAATACTTTCTTAAGCTTAACAACTGCTGAACCAACCAACGCGAATAACTGGTATTACCTTGGTCAGGCGTACCTAAATTTGTATAAAGAAGATTCAGCCAAATGGGCCTATGAAAAAGGAACCACCATCGCCCCAACCAACGCATCAAATTTTATTGGCTTAGGTGAGTTATTAATGGCTGAGAATAAAAAAGCAGAAGCGAATCAATATTTTGCCAAAGCACTCGCTTTTAGTAAAGGAAGAGATGGCATGGTAAAAGATGCGAAGGCACTACGTATGGTAGCTTCGGCATTAATATCTACAGATAACAAATCAACTGATGAAGCATTGACTCATATTAAAAATGCACTGAGCATTGCTCCTAAAGATTATGATGTATTGATTACTGCTGGTGACGTGTACCTTGAATTAAATAATGGCGGAGAATCCGCTTCTCAATACGAGCGTGCAGAAGCTGTTGACCCTAAAAATGCCAAAGCTTATACCCGTGTGGCAGCTATTTGGCTTCGTGTTAAAAATGCAGAACAAACCTTTACTGATTTGAATAAAGCTTTGGAAATCGACCCCAACTATGCTCCTGCTCTTAAGCTCATGAGTGAGCTTTATTATAAATCAAAAAAGTACGAAAAAGCCAAACAATACTATACCAAATACCTTGAAAACTCTGAGCCAAGTTTAGCCAACCAAAAGCGCTTTGCAAAAATTCTATTTAATGCTAAAGAATATGAAGATGCATTGCCTCAAATCCTTAATGTGATTAAATTAGAAGACAGCGATATTTATTTACACCGCCTAGCTGGTTACAGTTATTATGAGGTTGGTGATGCCAAAAAAGATACCATGATGTTTAAAGCGGGTGTGGTATCCCTGGAAAAATTTATGGCACAGGTTGACCCAGCTAAAATTTTACCAAGTGATTATGAGTATTTAGGCAAATTATACAGCCGTATTGCTGGTAAAGATTCTCTTGCCTCAGTAAACATTCAAAAAGCAATAGAATTAGCACCCGAAAAAACTGAGCTTGTGCGCGAAGCAGGCATGATATTTAATAAACTTAAACGCTTTGATCAATCGGTGATGTACTTTGAAATGTACATCGCCAAAACCTCAAAAGTTACCTTGGTTGATTATCAGTTGCTAGGATTGGCTGCCTATTATGGTAAAAAATACAGCAAATCAGACAGTGCCTTTGCTAAAATATTAGAACTAAAACCTGACTATGCTGATGGGTATTTTTGGCGTGGTGTAAATAATGCGGCACTTGACCCTGACTTTAAAACACCAATAGTTAAAGAATTTCTTGAGAAGTACTTAAGCACTGCTGAAGCTGACCCCGTTAAAAACAAAAGAAACTTGATTACGGCTTACAATACTATGGGTCAATACTATATCCAAAAAGAAGATAATGCCAACGCTAAATTGTTTTTCCAAAAAACATTGGCGCTAGACCCAGAAAACAAACTGGCCAAAGAAGTGGTGAAACAAATCAAATAATATAAAAAAAAGCCTCCGATTTCGGAGGCTTTTTTTATAAGTTATTCATTACTTTTTCAACTTCTATTAACACCTTACTAAGGTGCTGTTTTAACTGATTAATAAGTTCCGGTAGTTCTTCTTCATTTTCCTTATGTTTACCGATGTACTCAATTCTGATGACCAAATCCGCTAATGTATTTTCTGCCAACATTTGTATTGGGGCTTTTATTTTATGTGCGGCACTGCTCATATCCGATAATGTACCATCCTGGTAATGTCTTTCTATATTATCAATTTCCTCCTGAGCAGTGGTTAAAAACATTCCAAGTAGTTCCTTCACAAATGCCGTATCTCCACCAGCGATGGTATTTAAGTATGACAAATCTACGTTTACTTGGTGCATAATGCTATATTTGCTACAAACTTACAATTTTAAACAGCAATTCTCACTGATATAATGAATGGTATTTGTAATTTAGCCATAATTCCAATTCGTAAACAACCTTCAAGTGCAAGTGAAATGGTATCTCAATTGCTTTTTGGAGACACCTATAAAGTTATTAATCAACAAGATAATTGGATTGAAATTGTTACTGATGCTGACCACTATAGTGGCTTTATCAATGATAAACAACATTTAGGTTTCAATTTAAACACCCAACATTGGCTGGTAAATACACAGTATCCATTTCTTAACTTGCAATTGGATAATGGTTACCTATTGGCCCCGGCAGGCTGCTTAATTCCCCATGAATCAACATTTCAAATCAATACCGATTCATACCATTATGCTACAGATCTGAGCAAATACAACCAATCTGACATAGCAATGGTTGCTAAGCAATATTTGCATACACCCTATTTATGGGGAGGTAAAACAGCATTTGGCATTGACTGCAGCGGGCTTACCCAAATGGTATTTAAACAGTGCGGAATACAGCTCCCAAGAGATGCCTATCAACAAGCCGAAAAAGGCGAAACAGTGGCATTTGTAGAAGAAACCAGACCAGGGGATTTGGCTTTTTTTGATAACTCAGAAGGACGCATTACCCACGTAGGTATTATGCTGGAAAACCAACAAATTATTCATGCCTCGGGAAAAGTAAGGATTGACTTGTTGGATCACTATGGCATACTAAATCAAGAAGATAAAAATTACTCACACCAACTGCGTATCATAAAAAGATTCTTTTAAAACAACCCACTACTTAAAACGTTTAACTTTATAAATTTACATAACAAACTATGGCACTAACAATTGGCGATAAAGCCCCATCATTCAAACTTTTTAGCTCCGACAAAAAAGAAGTAGCATTGGAAGACTTTAAAGGTAAAAATTTAATTATACACTTCTTTCCATTAGCATTTACAGGTGTTTGCACTGCACAACTTTGTACCGTTCGCGATGGAATAAGCCTATATAAAAATGACAATGCGGATGTAGTTGCTATTTCTATTGACACCTTGTTTTCTTTAGCTAAGTTTAAGGAAGAACAAAACCTTCAATTTGACGTACTAAGTGATTTTAACCGTGAAGCCATTAAGGCATATGGGGTGGTTCATGAAGTTTTTCCGGCATTTGGCATGAAAGAAGTAGCCAAACGTGCTGCTTTTTTAGTGGATAAAGAAGGCATCATCCGTTACAGTCAAGTGCTTGAATCACCAGGCGATATGCCTGATTTTGCTGCATTAAATGCTGCATTGGCCAACTTAAATTAATTTTTTTACGCTACAATCTTGTTTAATAAAGGATAGCACTTATATTTGCACTCCTCAAAACAACGGTTTCGTAGCTTAACTGAATAGAGCATCTGACTACGGATCAGAAGGTTACAGGTTTGAATCCTGTCGAGACCACTGCCAATCCTAAAACCTCTTGCACATGCAAGAGGTTTTTTTGTTCATACCTGACTCGCTTTTCTAATTATCCCTATGTGTAGCAACAATTCCTTATATAATTAATCTAATAATAACGTATTCTTATAACACACTTAACGGTATCCTTATTGTGAGTAATTGTTCTAAAATGATTGCATAAATAAATTTAGTTTTACCCTTTTAAATATCAATTTAACAACGATTAATATGACAACAAATAATATGGAGCATTTGGAATGTTTGATTATTGGAAGCGGACCTGCTGGTTATACTGCTGCTATTTACGCTGCACGCGCTGACATGAAACCTGTGGTTTATGCTGGTATGCAACCAGGCGGGCAACTTACCATTACTACAGACGTAGAAAATTACCCCGGATACCCTGATGGCATTATGGGGCCTGAAATGATGGAGAACTTCCGCAAACAGGCCGAACGCTTAGGTACGGATGTACGCTATGGCATGATTACTTCTGTAGATTTTAGCGGCAAACCACCCTACAAAGTTGTGGTTGATGAACAAAAAGAAATATTAGCAGAAACTGTTATTATCTCCACAGGAGCATCTGCCAAATGGCTGGGTATTCCAAGCGAGGAAAAATTAAATGGCAAAGGGGTATCAGCTTGTGCGGTATGCGATGGCTTTTTCTTTAGAGGAAAAGATGTAGCTATTGTTGGTGCTGGCGACACTGCCTGTGAAGAGGCCAGCTATTTGGCTAAAATCTGCGCAAAAGTGTATATGATTGTGCGTAGAGATGAGTTTCGTGCCTCAAAAGCCATGCAACACCGCGTACAAAACACACCGAATATCGAAATATTGTTTAATAGTGAAACAGACGAAATCCTTGGCGAACAAAAAGTAGAGGGTGTTCGGGTTAAAAACAATAAAACAGGCGAAACAAGAGAAATTGCCATACAAGGATTTTTTGTTGCCATCGGACACCAACCCAATACTGAAATTTTCAAGCCATATATAGATATGGACGAAACTGGTTACATCAAAACCATTCCTGGTTCAAGTAGAACCAATGTAGAAGCTGTTTTTGCTTGTGGTGATGCACAGGATAAAATTTACCGCCAGGCAGTAACCGCTGCTGGAACTGGTTGCATGGCAGCACTTGATGCTGAACGCTATCTAGGAGCTAAACATGCACCCGCTCATGCATAAACTTAGTTTGCTGCTTTTTATCCTACTTTCTCTTGGTGGTAAAACGCTTTTGGGGCAAGGCAATTGCTGTACGTTAAGCTTAGAGCATAGAAATGCTATGCTGGCTTCAAATACTGGATTTGTGCAAGCCCATATGGAGCCTGTTGCTTTCACGTTAGCTGACCCAATCGGTAAAATGATAGACATGACCACCAATGATGGGGTTCCTGCTTCAGCCTATTTTATTCCATCTAAAACCAAAAGCAATAAATACATTATTATTTTCCATGAATGGTGGGGGTTAAACGACCACATTAAAAAAGAAGCAGAACACATTTATAACAAGTTTAAGCAGGTTAATGTAATTGCTGTTGATTTGTATGACGGTAAGATTGGTACCACAAGAGAAACAGCCTCTAAGCTAATGGTAGAAGCTGATGAAAAACGCATTACCAATATTATTAACGCAGCATTTGATTATGCAGGCAAGGATGCAATAGTAGCTACTTATGGTTGGTGTTTTGGAGGTGCGTATAGCTTAAAAACAGCAATTAATCATGCAAATCAAGTTAAAGCATGTGTGATGTATTATGGAATGCCAGAATTAGATACCGAAAAACTGAAACAACTAAAATGTGATGTACTAGGTGTTTTTGGCACAAACGATAAATTTATTGATACGGCTTTAGTAAAGCAATTTGCAACAAAAATGCAAGAGGCAAACAAACAGCTTACCGTTTACAATTATGCTGCCGACCATGCATTTGCTAATCCAAGCAATCCAGGGTTTAATGAAGATGCTTCTAAAGATGCCTTTAATAAAGCCACCAAGTATATCAGAAAACGTTTAGGTGTAAAACTGAAAAAATAATATGAATTGGAATAAACTCACACAAATAGAACAATTGGTTGATATTGATGTAAAATCGCATGAATTCCCGGTGTTGCTGTTTAAACACAGCACCACTTGTAGCATTAGTGCCGCTGCGTTAAACCGATTAGAGCGCAATTGGAATGAAACGGAAATGGAAGGTATTCAACCTTACTACTTAGATTTATTGGCAAATCGCACCACTTCTAATGCTATTGCTGATCATTATGAAATAGAACACCAATCGCCACAGGTATTGGTGATTAAAAAAGGGGAATGCATCTATAACGAATCTCACATGGGCATTGATTATAAAAGCATACTTGACGTTATGCGCAAAGCAACTAAACCAACAGCATAATACTAAAACAATACTTTAACAAATCCCCCGAAACAAGCATGTTTCGGGGGATTTGTTTTTAATCACACACCCGCCTTTAGTAACTGTGTATTCACATTTTTCAGCCTTTGGCACAAATTTTAGCTAATTAGTCAGGCAATAAAAATTGCTTGAAATTGCGAGATTCTTCTTGAATCTCGCAATTTTTACCTATTTTTGGTATTGAAAATTATTTCCGATATGTTAGAGAATGCTCCTAAAACCGAATCCAACAATGCCATCATCAAACTGATGATTGAATTGATGCATTCAGGTAAATTAAAATCAGTGCAAGATGATTATTTATACTGGGATACTGCAAAATATAAGGCCAAAAGCAAAGGTATTTCAGCTCCCACTTTTTGGAGTGTAATAAAACTGCATAGACGAATTAATTCAAAACAGGTGCAGTTTGGAAACTATCAATTTAATTATTTGATAACAGATTATATCCAAAAATCACTTCACCAATTTGATTTGCACATTGGTGGAACATTGGGCAGTAGCACAGGAATTGCAGAAACCGATAAAAACAAATACATTATCAGTTCAATCATGGAGGAGGCCATTTCCAGCAGCCAAATGGAGGGAGCAAACACCACGCGCAAACAGGCCAAGGATATGATTCAAAAAGAATTAAAACCTAAAACGGTATCTGAGCAAATGATTATGAATAACTATGTTACTATGCGGTATATTGTTCAGCATAAACATAATCCATTAACACCTGAAAGTTTATTGCATATTCATAGCTTGGTTACTAAAAATACATTAATCAAAAAAGAGGAAGAAGGAGTGTTTAGAAAAAACAATAATATTTATGTTGTGGATCATGTTAATAGTGAAATTGTGCATACCCCACCGAATAAATCGGAACTAAAAGCTTTAATCAAAGACTTATGTGCATTTTTTAATGAAGACGAAAAAGACTTTATCCATCCCATCATCAAAGGCATCATCATCCATTTTATGATTGCCTGGATTCACCCTTTTACAGACGGAAATGGTAGAACTGCCAGGGCATTGTTTTATTGGTACATGCTAAAAAAAGGGTATTGGCTAACTGAATATTTATCTATCTCTAGGATTATTAAAGGTTCAAAAACACAATATGAAAAAGCATATCTATATACAGAAATTGATGAAAAGGACTTGACCTATTTTATTACTTATCATGTAAAAACAATGGATAAAGCATATGCTGCTTTAAAAGAATATATAGGCCACAAACAAAATGAAGTTGTACAAGCAGCCCGTTTTATGAAAATACCAAAGGTGAATGAACGGATGGCACAATTGTTAAAAGTTATCTATGAAGATCCTGATCGGGTATTTAACAGCAAAGAAATAGAAAAACGTTTTAACGTATCCAATTTTACGGCTCGCGCTGATTTAAAACAATTGGTTAAATTGGGTTTTTTAGAGGTTATCCAGGTAAATAAAATAAAGCAACACTTTGTTAAATCAAGTAAATTCGATAGCAAAATGCAGCAATTAAAAATGAGTAAATAATGCGAGATTTTGCTAGAATCTCGCAATTTATAGTCATTTGCTGTTTTATAAAAAGGCCATAAAACACAAAACACCCGTAACGGAAATGCTACGGGTGTTTGTTATTTAATAACAGAGATTACTCTCCTCCTAATTCAACTTTTCCGGTGTAAGCTCCTTCAAATGCTTTAGCTTTTATTTTAGCTTCTATTTCATCAGCCAATTCAGGGTTATCTAAAAATAATTGCTTTACGGCTTCACGACCTTGCCCCAACTTGGTTTCACCATAACTAAACCACGAGCCACTCTTTTTCACAATTTCCATATCACTGCCTAAGTCAACTATTTCCCCTACTTTAGAAATACCTTCACCATAAATAATATCAAACTCTACCGTGCGGAAAGGAGGGGCTACTTTATTTTTAACCACTTTCACCTTGGTGCGGTTTCCAATAATATCATTGCCCTCTTTTAACTGGCCTATTCTGCGAATATCTAAACGCACTGATGCATAAAATTTAAGGGCATTACCGCCAGTAGTGGTTTCAGGATTACCAAACATCACCCCTATTTTTTCGCGCAATTGGTTAATAAAAATACAGATACAGCCTGTTTTGTTAATTGTGCCTGTAAGTTTACGTAAGGCTTGGCTCATTAAACGTGCCTGTAAACCCATTTTACTATCGCCCATATCGCCTTCTATTTCTGCTTTAGGCACTAACGCGGCCACCGAATCAATTACAATAATGTCAATCGCTCCTGAGCGAATTAATGCATCCGCAATTTCCAACGCCTGCTCTCCATCATCAGGTTGGGATACCAATAGGTTATCTACATCAATACCCAATTTTTGCGCATAGCCTTTGTCAAATGCATGTTCTGCATCAATAAAAGCAGCCATACCACCACGCTTTTGCACTTGTGCAATGGCATGTTGTGCCAAGGTAGTTTTACCTGAAGATTCAGGACCATAAATTTCAATAATACGTCCCGTAGGAAAGCCACCTATTCCTAAAGCAATATCCAACCCTAATGAGCCAGTAGAAATAGCATCTACTCCTTCAACCGTTCCACCATCTAACTTCATGATGGTTCCTTTGCCATACGTTTTTTCCAACTTATCAATTGTAAGTTGAAGCGCTTTTAATTTTTCTTTATTATCTGTAGTCATAATTATAAATATTTCTTTTTTCTGGTGTTTGTTAGTGAAAACCTCTTTAGTTCCCACTTGCAAACCATGTTTATATTTGATGGAGCAAAGTAACAAACATTACTTCGCAGTGTATTTGCGAAGTAAATAAAAAATACCTTACCAAATTGCTAATAATTTTAGCATTTAGCGGTGTGCCCCTGATTTGATTTCATCCACTACCCCTGGATCCAGTAAGGTAGAAACATCGCCCAACTGTTCTGTTTCACCTTCAGCAATTTTGCGTAAAATTCTTCGCATAATTTTTCCACTGCGGGTTTTGGGCAATCCATTTACAAACTGAATATGATCTGGACGGGCTATTGGGCCAATAACACGGGCAACTGTTTGGCAAATATCCAGCTTGGTTAGTTGCACATCGTGATGAATCCCATCAAAAATGATATAGGCATAAATACCTTGTCCTTTTATGTCATGAGGATACCCAACTACTGCGCTTTCAATAACTCCAGTATGGCTGTTAATGGCATTTTCCACCTCTGCGGTGCCAATGCGGTGACCACTTACATTTAATACGTCATCTACACGCCCCGTAATCCGGTAATTGCCCTCTTCATCTCTGAGGCATCCATCACCAGTAAAATACAATCCCGGGTAGGTGGCAAAATAATTGGTTCGGCAACGTTCATGGTCGCCATAAGTTGTTCGAATCATGCCAGGCCAAGGTTGTTTGATGCACAGGTTACCACTAACTCCATTCCCTATTATTTCTCGCCCCTGTTCATCAACCAATACCGGCAATACTCCTGGTAGTGGCAATGTGGCGTGTGCAGGTTTAGCGGGAGTTACACCTGCTAAATTAGAAATCATAATACCTCCTGTTTCTGTTTGCCACCAAGTATCTACAATGGGACAATTGCCTTTGCCAATGTGTTTATAGTACCATAACCAAGCTTCTTCATTTATAGGCTCACCAACCGTTCCCAATACTTGCAAGGATGATAAACTTTTATCTTGAATGAACTCCAACCCAAAACTCATTAAACTGCGAATAGCCGTAGGAGCCGTATATAAAATGTTTACCTGATGTTTATCTACAATTTCCCAAAAACGCCCAGCATCAGGCCAAGTTGGAACACCTTCAAACATTAAAGTTGTTGCTCCTGCACTTAATGGCCCATAAATAATGTAACTGTGACCAGTAATCCAGCCAATATCTGCCGTACAAAAATGAATTTGACTGGGCTGATATTGGAATACGTTTACAAAGGTATAATTGGCCCAAATCATATAACCTGCTTGGGTATGCACCACCCCTTTGGGCTTTCCTGTTGAACCAGATGTGTAAAGAATAAACAACATGTCTTCCGCATCCATCACCTCGGCAGGAAAATCAGGATTGCCTTGTTCTATTACGGTATTAATTTCATCTTCCCACCATACATCACGCCCTTTTATCATGCTCACTGGAGTAAGGGTTCTGCTATAAACAATAACCCGTTTTACAAAATCGCAACTGGTTAAAGCATCATCAATAATGCTTTTTAAAGGCACTTCTTTCGCCCCTCTATATGCACCATCACAAGTAATAATGTAGCTTGCTTGAGCATCTTGCAATCTATCAGCAATAGCATTAGCCGAAAAGCCTCCAAAAATAACAGAATGAACTGCGCCAACGCGTGCGCAAGCTAAAACAGCAATGGCCAATTCAGGAATCATACCCATATAAATGCAAACCCGATCTCCTTTTTTAACCCCATTATTTTTTAACACCCAGGCAAATTGGTTTACTTTAAATAACAACTCACGATAAGTAATGTTGCGCGACTCTTCTTCTGGGCTATTAGATTCCCACAGGATGGCAGTTTTATCTCCAAATGCTTCTATATGCCTATCTAGGCAATTCTCGGTAATGTTTAATTTGCCCCCTTTAAACCAGTTTACCTTTGGCTCTGTAAAATTCCACTCCAACACCTTATCCCACTTTTTATGCCATTTAAATTGTTCGGCTATCTCAGCCCAAAACGCTTCTGGCTGCGTAATACTTTTTTGATAGGCTTCCTGATATTGGGCAAGGCTATTGATTTGATATATTGGCTTCATCATAAAAAGGTTTATACTCTATATTTTTTTACCAAGCTACTAAAAGTAATGAATAATTTATGCCATTAACTTTTTTCTATACATTTTAATTTATAATTTTCGCTTATGAATGAAGTATCAATAAAAGCACAAAACCTAAAAGGTTCTGAAATTATTAAGCTGGCAGGGGAAATTAACCAGAAAATAAAAGCGGGCGAACAAATTTACAACTTAACCATTGGAGATTTTAACCCCCAACTTTTTCCGATACCTGATTTATTAAAGCAATACATTATTGATGCTTACCATAACAATGAAACCAATTATCCACCGGCAGACGGCATACAAGAGTTAAAAACAGCAGTAATTAACTTTATCGCTAAGCACGAGGGTCTTGTATTTAAACAGGATGAAGTAATGATTGCAGGAGGGGGACGTCCTTTAATTTATGCCATATATCAAACCTTGCTTGATCCAACTGATAAAGTATTGTATCCAGTGCCTTCATGGAATAACAACCATTACTGCCATTTGAGTGATGCACAAAAAATAGAGATTGTTGCAAAACCAGAAAATGGCTTTATGCCAACTGCCGCAGAATTGTTGCCGCATATTAAAGAAGCCACTATATTGGCTTTATGCTCTCCACTGAATCCTACTGGTACTACGTTTACGCAACAAGCACTCAACGATATTTGCGAATTGGTATTGGCAGAGAATAAAAGACGAACGGGCCTACAAAAGCCGTTGTATGTTTTATACGACCAAATTTACTGGATGCTTACTGCTGATGGCATTACACACTATAATCCCGTGAGTTTATTTCCTGAGATGAAAGCATATACCATTTTTGTTGATGGCATTTCAAAATCACTTTCAGCAACGGGTGTTCGGGTAGGTTGGAGCATGGGGCCTGCATCGGTTATTGCACGCATGAAATCAATACTGGGACATATTGGGGCGTGGGCACCCAAAGCGGAGCAGGTGGCTACTGCCAAGTTTTTATCAGATGATGTTGCTTTGCAAGCATACCTGCAAGGGTTAAGCAATAAAATCAATACCCGTTTTACCGCTTTATACCAAGGTTTTGAAGCATTGCGTACCAAAGGACATCCCGTGCAAATTATTGCGCCACAAGGCGCTATTTATTTAACAGCGCAATTTGCTTTACTTGGAAAAACAACAGCCACTGGAAATGTTATTTCTACAACAGAAGACATTACCGCTTATCTGTTAAATGAAGCCAAATTAGCCGTAGTTCCATTTACTGCATTTGGTTGCGAAACGGGTACTGATTGGTACAGGATTTCTGTGGGTACATTAGATGAATCTGACATTCCAGCCCTACTCAATCAACTAGAATCAGCGCTGGATAAATTAACCACTGCCTCTATGGCACAATAAAATTGGTTATAAAAAAAGCTGTTCAATGAAGAACAGCTTTTTTATTTTAGTGGTGATGTCCACCTGGGCCATGAACATGGCCGTGAGATAACTCTTCGCCAGTTGCTTCACGCACTCCAACTACTTCAATGTCAAAATTTAATTCAACACCTGCTAACGGGTGGTTGCCGTCAACTGTTACCGTTTCAGTTCCCACTTCGGTTACGGTTACCAAAAAACGTTGTTCTTCCGTACCAGCTTCGAACTGCATGCCAGGGCTAATTTCCTGCGTACCAAATGCACTTAAAGGCACTTGTTGAATCATTTCCTCGTTACGCACACCATACCCTTTTTCTGGTGCAATTTTCAACTGGAATTTATCTCCCAATGCTTTGCCTTCTAACCCCTCTTCCATACCTAGGATTAAATGACCCAAACCTTGAATGTAATTCAATGGTTCTTTACCGGAACTGCTGTCCAGTATTGTGCCTGCATTATCGGTTAACGTATAATGAATGGACACTACGCTGTGCGTACTTACTTTCATAATGATGCGATTAATGGGAAAATTCCCGATTGATGTTTTAAAGCGGGCAAAGATGGGCTTATGGATGGAATAAGCAAATTAAAAACGCGATTTTATGCTTCATTTCTACTATTTTCTCGGTCAATTACAGGCAAACGCTTCATGTATTCTACCTCAATACTAATAAAATCATATTCCTCTGCCACTTTTCCAGTAATTTGGTAACAGCCATTGCCTGTAAAAGGGTATTTTCTGGCACTATCCGGAAAATGTACCGTATCAATCCAGTGTCCTTCCGTATCAACAAAAGTACCAAAGTACATGCGTTCTTTTTTGGATGTTTGGGTACTCTTGGTATTTACCAAATACCCAAGAATAGTAACCTGTTGGTTCAGGTATTGTTTTAACTCCTTTGCCGTAAACGTTGATGTTAATTTATCCCTTAATAATTCAAATGGTGAGCTTAATGTAAAACCCAATAATTCCATTTCATCAAATGCTTCATCAATTTTTGAATCTACCAATACGGGCAGGTTAAATTTTTTATGTATGGTCTTAAATAGGGTATTTGCATGGTCAATGGATATGGGGTGTACCAACGTATGCACTTGCCACAACAATTCTTTTTTGCCTCTGCCCGTAAAACCAAATGTTCCTGCCCTAATCAGCAAGCGCATTTGTTCAATGGAAAGAGCAACACGCTCCGTAAAGTTTTCTAATCCTGTAAACGGACCATTAGCCAAACGCTCTTTTAGCAAAGCATTTCGGGTATGTTCTGTTAACTCGGCAATAAGTTCAAGTCCCAAATAAATGGTTTTCCCTTTTATTACAGTTTCATGATTACTATGGTTTACACAAGGCATTTTGATTACTGCTCCATGCATGCGTGCTTCATGTACATATAACTCTTTACGGTAAAACCCACCTCCATTATTTAAAGTAGCTACCATATATTCAAGCGGATAATGAGCCTTTAAGTACAATGCTTGATAACTCTCCACAGCATAACTGGCGGAATGCCCCTTTGAGAAAGCGAAATTGGCAAAACTCTCTATCTGATTCCAGATGTCAGTAATTGTTTTTTCATCATGTCCCTTTTGCAGACAGTTTTTAAAAAAGCTTTCGCGCACCTTAAAAAACTCGTTGCGCTGTTTAAACTTCCAACTCATTCCTCTGCGCAAGTAATCCGCCTCGGCTAAAGTTAAGTCAGCAAATAAGTGAGCCACCTTAATCA
This sequence comes from Chitinophaga pinensis, assembly GCA_943372215.1. Taxonomy (GTDB): domain Bacteria; phylum Bacteroidota; class Bacteroidia; order UKL13-3; family UKL13-3; genus UBA6183. The sequence goes on from CALRXU020000008.1 coordinate 120,130, forward strand.
CATCCTCCTGATACACCATCACACCATATGTTTCAGCTAAAATATCATACAATTGTGGCAGCTGTGCCCTCACTTTCTCTCGTAACGATTGATTCCTGAATCGGTCAATATATGCCCGCATCATACCACTTTTTGAAACGCCCGGGCGTATGATGGAACTTGCTGCCACCAACCTTAAATAATCATCAGCGCGCAGCTTGGCCAATAACATGCGCATACCTGGAGATTCTACATAAAAACAACCAATGGCTTTACCCTCACGTAACAGTACTTTTACTTTTTCATCTTGTGTAAATTGTTTGATGTTGTGAATATCAATATCAATCCCCTTGTTTTCTTTGACAATATGTAACGCATCTTTAATCTTTCCTAAACCTCGCTGGCTTAAAATATCAAATTTAAACAACCCGATATCTTCCGCTTCTAACATACTAAACTGCGTGGTGGGATAACCCTTAGGTGGCAAAAATGTGGCAGAGTATGCTGTAATGGGTTCTTCTGAAATGAGTATGCCGCTGGCATGTATGCTTAAATGACTCGGAAATTGCTGGATGAGTTCGCTATAACGCAATATTTTTTTTCCCATATCATCTATATCCGGATATTTATGTGCGACTTGTAGCCGATCTATTTCACCAGGTGGTAAACCAAATACTTTACCCAATTCGCGTATTACCGCATCATGTTGAAACGTGCTGTATGTTGCTAACAGAGCTGCTTTGCCATCTTGTCCAAATCGCTCAAAAATATAGCGTGTTACATCATCTCTATCCGTCCACGAAAAATCAATATCAAAGTCAGGGGCGTTGCTTCTGTTTTCATTAATAAACCGTTCAAAATACAAATCCAGTTCAATGGGGTCCACATCGGTAATGCCAATGAGGTAGGCCACTATACTATTTGCCCCACTGCCCCTGCCCACATGGTAATAGTTTTTATGGCGTGCATAATTTACAATATCCCAATTGATTAAAAAGTACGATGCGAAAGTCATTTTTTGAATCACCTCCAACTCTTTTTCCATGCGCTTTTGTGCTAGCAAATAAGCTGCTGGTTGTGGGTAACGGTATGACAAGTTTTTAATACACTCACTGCGCAATAGGGCCATGTCGTTGCTAATACCATCCGTGTAATGTTTTTTGTTTTTACCTTTTAGTTTACCAAACTCAAACATTACGCTACATGTGTTTAAAAGTATTTGTGTATTGGCAATAATATGTGGGTAGCTGCTGTAAGCAGCCAGCAATTCAGCTTCTGGCAACATCATTTCATTGCCTTTTGCGTGGTCTGTTAAAGACAATTTGCTCAATAAGGTATTGGTATCAATGGCGCGTAATAAACGGTGTGCGTTAAACTGTTTTTTTGCGGCAAAACTAACTTCATGCAAAGCCACCAATTTCTGGGTTTGATTTTTACAGGGAGAAAAAGGCAGTTGTTTTAAATCGTTTAATGATACTCCGATGAACTCATTGTCATTTAATTTCCAGCCCTTGTAAGTGGTTAATGGATAAATGGTGTACGCTTGAGAAAATGTTGGTGCAATTGCATCGAAGGGAATTTGCCCATGTAAATGTTTGGTAAGGTGCTCATTCAACTCTTTAAAGCCAGAGTTGGTTTGCGCCAAACCTATATATTGTTGTTGTACCCCATTTCTAAAATCAATACCCACTACTGGTTGCAAGGGTTTACCTTCCGTTAAACGCAAGGTTTCCAGCACCGCGGAAGTATTGTTAATATCCGTAAGTGCAAACGTGCGGTAGCCTCCAAGATACACGGCATTCAGCAATTCCTTAATGGAATAGGTTCCGTAACAAAAGCTGTAATAGGTGTGGCAGTTGAGTAGCATTTTTTAATACCTGATTTGAGGATTAGCCAGATTAAATTAACGGGAGCAACAATTATCCTACCTCTTTATCCCATTAAATGGGTTCATGTGGTGCATTTTAAATCCGGTACCAGCGGCACGGGCAACCGCTTTATCTCCGTAGCGCTTGCGGATTTGGTCCATGGCTACACAAAGTTGTACTTGCTCTGGTGTTTGATCAAACAAATTGTACTGATGGCCTCCATGTACCAAATGGCTGAACCTAATGCCTATTAAACGAATCAACAAGCGTTTTTGATAAAGCTTATCAAACAGTTCTTTCACTTTCTCAATTAACAGGTGGTCTAATGATGTATATGGAATACGGGCCTGCATGGTGTAGGTATTAAAATCGGAGTAACGAATTTTTACCGTTACACATGCCGTAAGTTGTTGTTCGCTTCGCAATTGAAAAGCCAGTTTCTCAGTCATGCCAATAAGTAATCCTTTGAGGTATTTTACATCAATGGTATCTTTATCAAAAGTCCGTTCAGTGCTTATTGATTTGCGCTCGGAATACGGTTCAACAGGGCTGTTATCAATGCCTTGTGCTTTGCGCCAAATTACACCTCCGTTTTCACCCAACACCTGTTGCATCAACTCCAATGGCATTTCTTGTAATGTTCGAATCCACATTACACCCATACCTCTTAACAACTGATACGTTTTATCGCCCACCATGGGAATTTTTTTAATGGACAATGGTGCCAAGAATTCCTTTTCTGTACCGAATGAAATCTGTTTTTGCCCATTAGGTTTAGCCTCGCCTGTTCCTACTTTAGAAACCGTTTTATTGGCCGACATGGCAAAGGATATGGGCAGGTTGGTTTCTTTGATAATGCGCTGCCGCAATTCGGTAGCCAACTTGTAACAACCAAAAAATTTATCCATGCCCGTTAAATCCATATAAAACTCATCAATAGATGTTTTTTCGTAGAGGGGAACGGTTTCTTTTATCATTTCTGTAATGATGTCAGAATATTTGCTGTACTCTGCGGAGTCTCCCTTCACAATAATGGCATCTGGACATAACTGTTTGGCCTGACGCATGGGCATAGCTGAATGGATGCCAAACTCTCTGGCTTCATAACTGCAAGATGCCACCACTCCCCTATCACTGGTACCACCAACCAATACGGGCTTCCCTATCAGCTTCGGATTAACCAAGCGCTCTACCGAAACAAAAAAAGAATCAAGATCAATATGTACGATATTGCGGGGCAACATTTTGGTTGGTTGTTAGTTGGTGTTTGGCATTATTTGCTAAATTTGGAGGAGCGGATTGGACAATTGTAAAATGGCTAAAATACCACCCTGCAATTATCCAATCATCCCATTTGGTTCCTCCGAGTTATCAATCAAAATAAATTCACTTGCAATATTACCAATATTTTTAGTATCATTGTGCTAATAATTTTAGTATGAGTAAAATTTCTAACAATATCAGGCACTTACGCTCTTTAAAAGGGTGGAGCCAGCAGCAATTGGCTGAAAAATTAAACATTACCCGTGCACGTATTGGTTCGTATGAGGAAGAACGAGCTGACCCTCCCGTGGATGTATTAATCAGGTTAAGCACCATGTTTCATGTGGCTATTGATGCCCTGCTAAAGTGTGATTTAACCAAAGTTGATAGTCATGCATTGATGAAGGTAGGGCAAAACCGCATTCTTTTCCCCATTATGGTAGATGCCAATAACAATGACTTGGTTGAAGTGGTTACGGCACGGGCTTCTGCGGGCTATTTGAATGGGTACAGTGACCCAGAGTATTTTGAGAACCTGCCCAACATGAATCTCCCCTTCCGTATTACAGGTAAACACCGCGCCTTTCCTATTAAGGGCGATTCCATGCCTCCGTTACAAGACGGAAGTTATGTGGTGGGCAAGTTTGTAGAGTCTATCAAAGACATTAACAATGGCAGTACTTATGTACTTATTACCAAAGAGGAAGGCATTGTTTATAAAAGAACATTCAAAAAAGGCAATTTCTTAGAGCTGCACTCCGATAACAAAAATTACGAGCCTTATTCTGTTCATGTGGCCGATGTGTTAGAGGTTTGGCAATTTGTGTGCACCTTAAACGTATCTGACAAAAAGGAAGAAGAGCTAAACCTAGAAAGTATTATGAATATGTTAAAAAGTATGCGAGTGGAAATGGAAAGTTTGAAACAACATATTGCAAAACATTAATACATGATGCTATCGTAAAGACTTATTCAGGTAAACTTAATACAACCGTGATAATAAATAAATTTGCTTACCTGAACTTGTAACACAATATCATCACTTTTAATAATTTTAAAAATATGACTTACTTAGAAAAAGCTCAGGACATTTACAACATGATGGCGCAAGGCCAAATGATGGATGCATTTGAAAAGTATTACGCGGAAAACGTAGTAATGCAAGAATTGGGAGAAGAACCTCGTGTGGGTAAGGATGTAAACCGCCAATTTGAAATTCAGTTTATGTCTGGTATCAAAGAAATGCACGGAGCGGGTGTTACTGCTATGGCATCGAACGAAGAACAAAAAGTGGTATTTATTGAAAACTGGCTGGATGTAACTTTTATGGATGGCAACCGCATAAATATGGTACAAGTAAATGTGCAATATTGGGATGGTGATTTTGTTGTAAAAGAAATTTTTTACCATAAGTAGGATTATAACAACGATTTTATCCCATTTCTCTTAAAGCTCATGAATGTTTTATTCATGGGCTTTTTTTGTGCAATGCCAGAAAACAGAAAAAGTTGATGTCTATTTTATACAACCCAGGTTGGTTATACACAAAAGGTCTGTATTAAGGGCCTTTGAAAAAAACTGAAGGCGCTATTTTTGTGGAGTTGTAAGTTACTTATCAATAACTAATTAAACAAAACACCTACTACAAACTTAATCTTGTTATGAACACTCAAGTAAAATCAATTGCAATTTTCTTGTTTCTTTTCATTTTAAGTATTGCCACTGCTTACTGCAAAAACCCGTATTACCATTTAAAGTATGATTCTGTGGTGATGTATAGCTTTATTAGCACAAAAGGTGCAGAGCCATTTATATTAGACAAAGATGGCAGAAGCATGCACCACATTTTGCAAAAAACCAGCATTGACAAGCAGGTGGTGCTAAATATGCATGAATACCTTGGAAGTAAAAAATCTTTCGGAGAACCAGTTTCTCCTCGTTTTGAACCCAACTTTGGCTTTGTGTATTATTATCAAGGAGTTGTTGTTGCTCAAATTAGCATCTGCCTAGAAGCCAATCGTTTGGTTTCTAGCTTAGAATTAGATGCTCAGAAGCAAGGGAGGGTGCGTGAAGGCAACCATGAATATTATATTGGAGAAGGACTTAGCTATCATTTTAAGTCATACCTTAAAATGCTTGTTAATAAACACCAGCTTATTTTAAGCCATAATCAGCGTTAACTGCGGCTTCTTTCTTTTTATTTTATTTTTTATTTATCGGATTTGTTCAGTGTTTATAGCTGTTCAAGGTTCATTGCTACCATTTCATAATGTGCTGATAAAAATAAACTTAGGTTACCAGCTAACAAATGCCTAAGTTTGTATCTTATTTATTAACAACATTATTACATTACAACATGAAAAAAGGAACAGTTAAGTTCTTTAACGAGACAAAAGGATTTGGATTTATTAAAGACACAGCATCAGGAGAAGAATTTTTTGTACATGTGTCTGGCTTAGTTGACGAAATTCGCGAGAATGATTCAGTGGAGTTTGAAGTTCAACAAGGGAAAAAAGGCTTAAATGCCGTACAAGTAAGAGTAAACAACTAATTAATCAGCATATTCGTGTGCAACACAGAGCCCTCTGATTTATCAGGGGGCTTTTTTTATGCCTATTGCATGCTTTTGATTAATATTGTTCTGCAATTACATTGCTTATGCATCTTCAACCACATTTAGAAAACCACTTAGTTAAGCTTGTTCCGCTTAAAGAAACTGATTTCGAAGTATTGTTTAATGCGGCCTCTGACCCGCTAATTTGGGAACAACACCCCAACCCAAACCGCTACCAAAGAGCCGTTTTTGAAACTTATTTTTCAGGAGCTATTGCTTCTAAAGGAGCGTTTTTGATTACGGATGTAAAAACCAATCAGGTTATAGGCAGTAGCCGCTTTTATGACTATGATGCCGCTAACAACTCTGTTATTATTGGGTATTCCTTTTTAAGGCGAGATTATTGGGGCGGTGAATACAATAAAGTGGTAAAGCGGTTGTTGCTTGATTATGCGTTTCAGTTTGTAAACCTAGTTCATTTCCATGTAGGATCAGGAAATGTGCGCTCACAAAAAGCCATGGAAAAACTTGGTGCTGAAAAAATGGCCCAAATTGAGGTGGCTTACCATGGCGAAAAAGAAACGCTCAATTACATTTATCAGATTAAAAAAGAAAACTGGAGCTAGATACCTGCACCAATACTATTGATGGCAAACTGTTTGCCAATATAAAAATCTGCGGCAATATTCTTATAAGCAATCGTTGGGGTTCCATCCGCTTCATACACAATAAACGTTTGCTCTGTAACCATTTGGTGGGTAAACCCAAATTGCAAGATTACCCGATTGATTGGTTTATCTGCTTTAGGTTTTAAGTTTATTTGTTGCTGTAGGAATAACCCTTTACTGGCCGCTATTTTAGCAAAACCCTTTCCTTCATCTGCTGGCAATATCAACCAGCAACTGCCATTCGGATTTAGCAATAGTAATATGCTTTCTGCCAACTCATTAAATGAAAGTAAGTTGGTATGACGGGCTACACTTCTTGTTTTTTGGGCAATAGCCGTATGTTGTTGTATGGGATAATAAGGCGGATTTGATACAATTAAATCAAACTTGGGGTGTTGTTCCTTGCTAAATTGTTGTATGCTTTTGTGGTGTAAGGTTATTCTATGTGCCCACTTGCTTTGCTTAAAGTTAAACGTTGCCTCCATCGCTGCTAGCTCATCTACTTCAACTGCAACAATATTTGCATTGCTGCGTTGGGCTAACATCAGTGCTAGTAATCCGGTTCCTGTACCAATATCAAGTATGCGAGTTGCATGACCTATTGCAACCAAACACCCCAACAACACGCTATCTGTGCCAATCTTCATGGCACTTTGTTGTTGGCGAACGGTAAAGTGCTTAAATACAAAATCACTCATTGTTTGGTGATTAAATAATCCATTCGGTAACTGGCATAAGGGAAGTGCTTGGGTTGGTTAATTTTTTTTCCACTTAGTCCATTTTCTTGGCATATAAAAGCCAACTCATCTTCCGACCAAAACTTGCCCATCAAATTTGCACCAAATGCCATTTGCTTTATGAGGGAAATTAGCTTGGGAATACTATTGTAATAACTAAAAAAGTTGCTGCGTTCAGGCACATCCGTTAATAGTATGTGCCCACCATGTTTGAGCAAAGGTACTAATTGGCTAATCACCATAAACCCTTTCTCAACAGTATCGAAGTATTGAAAGGAAAAGCAAATGGTGATGGAATCTACTCGTTTAAAATACGATTCATAATGCGGCCATTCAAACAATTTCATGGCATCAGCTTGCTCAAAATGAATATCACTTGGTATGGCCTTGGCATTTTCGATTAATTGTTTTGAAAAATCAAGGCCCATTGTTTTTTTTGCGTGTTTTGCGAGTAAACGTGTAAACGTGCCGTTTCCGCAACATACATCAAGCAGCAATTGTTTACCATTTAAACCCAAACAGTCAACCATCAATTGAACATGCTCATCTAACTGTTCTATTGTAATGGTTTTATTGTTTAATGTGCGGGCTACTTGCCGGAACTCATCTTGGTGTTTGGCCTGCTTGTCCCAGAATTGTTGCCAACTAATCATGTTTAGTATCCACGTTTAATAATACCATAGCCAACCCTAACACCTGAATATTGATCTATTGGTGCATTGTTGAGTATTTCGTCTATCTGGTCTATTTGTTCAGCACTAAGTTGGTGTTCCAATGAGGCCACATTTTCTTCTACTTGTTCAACCCGACTTGCCCCGATAATGGTTGATGTAATAGGGCTGCGGTGCAATATCCATAACAAGGCCAAGTTACTCATGCTCATGCCCCATTCTGCTGCTTTTACTTTTAGCAACTCAATCTTGTCAAAGAAATCATCTGTCATCCGTTTGGTTGGGAAATAAGCATTCATTAAAGCATGTGCAGCACGGCTATCATCAGGAATGTTTCCTTTGGTATATTTACCAGATAAAAGCCCTTGCGATAGTGGAGAGTACACCACAATTCCCAATCCTTCATTTGCACAAACATCCATCACATCATACTCCAAGCCACGATTTAGCATATTATAAATGGGCTGATTGGAAACGGGCTTGTGCCATCCATTTTTTTCGCAAATGCGTAAGGCATTGGTAATTTGTACTGCCGTCCATTGGCTTACCCCCCAATGTAAAATATAACCCCGCTCTGTTAAATTGTGCATGGCATAACATGTTTCCTCCAGCGGAGTGTCTATGTCATACCTGTGGCACTGATACAAATCAATATAATCTGTTTTTAAACGTTGCAAGCTGGCTTCGCAAGCATTGCGCAAATGACGTAGTGATAAACCCTGCGTCATCCAATGTTGGCTCATTGGACCAAATGCTTTTGTACCCACAATTACCTCTTCCCTATTGATGGTTTTTAAAAATTCGCCTACCGCTTTTTCACTTTCGCCCATGTTATACATGTCTGCGGTATCAATAAAATTCACACCAAGCTCTAGGGCTTTTTTCATGCAATCAAAAGCCACATTTTTTTGTACGGCATAACCCACAGTTAGCCAAGTTCCGAAACTAATCTCTGATATATGTAACCCACTATTTCCTAATTTTCTGTATTTCATCTTATTTTTATTATGTTCTTCAATATTCGGTATTCATTAATCAATATTCAATATTATTTTTAACCAATCAGGAATTAAATAACAGATGGGTTTATTTATTGAAATGAACCCATTATCATTGCAGTATGGCTAAAAAAGCAGGCGGAAATAACCTATTGCGAAAACTGAAACAACTCATCAGGTTGTTGCTGCAGTTGGTTGTGGTTGGTTTTCAGTTGGCCATGTTATTAATTATTTTATACCGTGTAGTTCCTGTCCCGATTACGCCTTTGCATGTGCAACGGGTGTTTGAACAACTGGCTGAAGACAAGCCGGTTCGGCTAAAAAAATCATGGAAAAGCATTGATTACGTTACAGACAAATTCAGCTATGCTGTATTAACCAGTGAAGATATTCAGTTTCCCCATCATTTCGGATTTGATTTTGAGCAGATTTATAAATCTATAAAAAGCGGAATGAAAAGCGGAAAAAGAATGCGTGGAGCCAGCACCATTTCTCAACAAACTGCTAAAAATCTGTTTTTCACCCCTAAACGTAGCTGGATTAGAAAGGTGCCAGAAATGGGCATTACTGTTTGTTTGGAATTGCTTTGGACCAAAAAGCGTATTTTGGAGGTTTATATTAATATTATTGAAATGGGTGATGGCATTTATGGCGTGGAGGCTGCTGCTCAACACTATTTTAATAAAACTGCGGCCACATTAAGCAAGCGTGAGTGTGCATTAATTGCAGCATGTTTACCTAACCCTAGGAGATTTAAAGCCAACAAACCAACTCCATACATTAAACGAAAGGTTGACGTGGTTCAACGTTATATGTATAAAATTGGCAAACTCCCCTGGAAAGAAGGACCTGAACCCAAACGCAAAAACAACAAAAAATCACCTAAATAACTACCATGGTACTGCTGCTCTTAGCAATATCAATGCGGTTATTTTGTGCATCCAATACCCAAAGTTCTGCTTCACAAAAATGCATCCTTGAACCAGCCTTAATTACATAGCCTCTGGCATATACCTTAGTTCCCAAACCTGGATTTAAATAACTTACCCGCAAATCTGCGGTAACAACACCTTGCCCTCTTTTAACTAATGTATAGGCAGCAAAGCCACTTACCACATCAGCAAAAGTGGCTGTTACGCCACCATGCACAAAACCCATTTGTTGCAAATGGTGGTCAGCCAAGTTTAACGTGGCCTCAATCTCACCTTCAGCAATATGATGGATATTAATCCCAATGTATTGTGAGAAGTGGTTTCCTCCAATTTTTTCCTGTACCATTTCAACAAAATCGGCTTCTGCGGCTTTAAACTTCATGATTTTAGTATTTTTAATTACTTTTACGGCCTGCGAAAGTACGTAAGCGGATATGCAAAGCCAAACGGAGAGCCAACAGATTTTTACTTATATAGATAGTGAACTCGATCTAACTACCCCTGAACTGTATCAGTTGGATATTGCCATTAGTGCGCATAGGCTAAGTTTTACCATAAGTCAGGGTCAACGTGTTTTGGGGTTTCGGTATGCACAAAGTACAGAAAACATTTTACAATCAAATGGTGCATTGCTTAAACGTTACTCCAAGGCTATTGGCTGGAATGTTAACAATTACAGGCAAGTAAGGGTGTTTATTCATGATGTTTTGTTTACGTTAGTTCCCGAAGCACTGTTTGATGTTTCGCAAGCTGAATCGTATCTAAACTTGTTGCATAAGCTGCCTGCCAACCACGAAACACTTGCTATAAACATCCCCAAACACCAAGCTGTTTGCGTATTTGCTTTGCATACTGATTTGTTTAAATCCATTAAGCAGTTATTTAATCCAACTTCTATTTTGCATCAGGCTATTGGTTTGTTGCAAATAGCGGCTTTGTTTAACCAAACCGATTTAAAACAACGCCTGCTTGTTGAAATTGACGATCATTTTATGACGGTATTGTATTACCAACAGGATGAGGTTAAATACATGAATACCTTTATGGTGGAGGTTGATACCGATATTACTTATTTTATACTTTCTGTTGCGGAATTGCTTAAACTTTCTGCAGATAAATGCGGCATTTATCTGCTAGGTCAGGTTTCGGTAACTTCATCAACTATTGGTTTGCTCAAAAAGTATATTCCTGAAGTAATTCCTATTAGCAGAATGAATTCCGTAACTTATCCAGCATCTTTTAGAGAATTTCAGGAACAACAACATTACCTTCCATTACACAGCTTATTGTGCGAATAATTAGTGGACACTTAAAGGGCATATTAATTACCCCTCCGAAAGGATTACCTGTTCGCCCCACTACTGATAGGGCCAAGGAGAGTTTATTCAACATACTTGAAAACAATTTTACTTTTGACCAACTGAACACTTTGGATTTGTTTAGTGGAACAGGGAATATTGCTTATGAATTTTTTTCAAGAGGAGTAAACAACGTTACAGCCGTAGATATTAACCATAAATGCGTGGAGTTTATTAAAAGCATGAAACAACAACACCAGATGCAAGTACTTGAGGTGGTAAAAAGAGATGCCTTTTCGTATTTAAAAAGTACACCCCACACGTACCATATTATTTTTGCAGATGCGCCTTATGCGCACCGCGATATTTACCAAATACCCCGACTAGTAAGTGAACGAAACTTACTGATGCCAAATGGTTGGCTGGTTGTTGAGCATGAAAACATGTTGGATTTAAGCCAAGAACCACAGTTTATGCAAAAACGGGAGTACGGACAATCTTGTTTCAGCTTTTTTAGCAGCAAACCACATGCGTAAACACTTTAATTTATTGGTTACTGGCCTTTTGGTTGTTTTGGGTGTTACTGCGCAAAACACGTTAGAGCAGTGGAAAGGCAACTATGTTGGGGAATTATTTATTTACAAACCCGATGGCAGTGTGGCACAAAAAGTTTCGATGGCGCTTGAGGTAAAGCCAACTGCGGATTCAACCATTTGGATTTGGAAAACCACTTACAACAACGCAGACATTAGGGATTATGTGGTGCTTATTAAGGATGCTACCAAAGGCAAATATGTGCTTGATGAAAAAAATGGCATATTGATAGATATCAGGGCTTTTGGCAATAAGCTCATTAGTTGTTATGATGTTGAAGGGTATTTGATTTACGATAGTCACACGTTGGTCGGTAACGAAATTATATTTGAGCTAAGTAGCAGCAGTTCTGACCAAAACCATACCAGCGGAGGCAAAGATGATATTCCTGTGGTTAAATCCATGCCACAAGTAACCTATCAAAGGGCTGTTTTAAAAAGACAATAATTTTCGCATATTCCACTTATCTTTACCACAATGAAACGGATTGCACTTTTCCCTGGTACTTTTGACCCTATTACCGTTGGACACGTTAATTTAGTTGAGCGTGCCATGTTTCTGTTTGATGAAATTGTAATAGGCATTGGCCATAATAGCTCAAAAAGCACTTTATTTTCACTAACACAACGGGTTGATTGGATTAAAGAAATTTACAAAGACTCCCCAACAGTAAGGGTAGAGGCTTATGAAGGCTTAACCATCAGTTTTTGTGAGGAAATACAGGCCAGCTATATATTGCGTGGATTACGCAACATGAGCGATTTTGATTATGAAAAAAATATTGCACAAATGAACAAATTGGTTAAACCCGACATTGAAACAATATTTTTAATGTGCGACCCAGCTTACACCCCGATTAGCAGTAGTGTTGTTCGGGACTTAATCAGGAATGGTGGAGATGCCACACCTTTTCTTCCCAAAGAAATTAAATTTTAAACCCATATTATCATGAACAATTTATTTGAAGAGTGGAAAGCCAAGTTTGAAGAACTTAAACTTCAAGCCAACTTGGGAAAAATGGATGCCGTTGAAGCTTTTGAGACCCAAAAAAGTCAACTCAAATCATTTGTTTTAAAAATAAAGGAGCAGTTGGATAACAGCTCTGACATGGCTGAAGAGCAAGTAAAAAACATGCGCAGCAAGTTAGATGAATTAAACCTGCAATTGCATTTGGGTAAAGCAGAAACCAAAGAAGCATTTGAAGAGCAACGTAAAAAAATTGAACCTGCATTGAATGAGGTTTATGAGTATGGCAAAAAAGTATACCACACTGGCTTTAACCAAGCAATGGGGTTGTTTGACACCCAATCAGACTGGTTTAAAACCAACCTAGAAATTATGCAATTGAAATTTAGCCTCGCCAAAATGGATGCCAAAGAAGAAGCTGAAGAAGTTAAAAAGCAGTTAGAAATAAAACTAAACGAGCTACAAGAGCATAGTAAACAATGGCAAGAGCAAGCCAAAGAAAACATGGAAGTGTGGGGCAACATGGCCAAGGAAAACATGGAACGATTCAGAAACTGGATGCAGCACTTGAACAAATAATTCATCAATGAGGCGGGTATTTCATCTGCCTCTTTTAGTTATTAAGGCTTCCTTGTTCTATCCATTTTTTTACCCAATTAATTCTGTTTCCATTAAGCGGACCTGCGGGTGGCATTCGCCTTAAAGGGTCAGTTTTAATCAGTGACAGGTATAACAAACTGCTTTCCGGTTGGTATTTTACCACATGTTTTATGGTGCTATCATAATTGATTAAACTTACCCTGCCTGCCCTAGAGCCATTGCCATGACAGCCCTGGAAATTACAATTGCTCACCATTAATGGCAAAATGGTTTTACTAAAAGAAATGGTAGTGTCTGTAAAGATATTTGTTTTTACAATAACAAAATTGGCAACTGCTTTTTGGCTTCCGCTATTAACAGTTATTGATACCAATGTGCTATCATTTAATATTGATGACGGGGCAATGTATGTTCGATTCTTTCTGATACTTCCAAGTTGCGGGGACAAGCTAATGTTATAGGTTTCAGATACTCCCCTTATATCCAAAGAAATACTATCACCTGTGAGTATATACGCAAATAAAGGATTAATGATTAATTGCGAATCAATCAATTCAGGCTCGTGCTTACAAGAACAAAACAGACTAATCAAACACATGAAACAGCTAAAACCGTTTTTCAAACTTCTACTCATTAGTGGGCTTAAACGTTAAATTGATTTCATGCAAACATGCCATACATAAACAATCATCAAATGTTTGCTTGATGTATTGTTTTGCTGCCCATGAAAGAATAATTTGAGAGCAACTACAATTACTGATATTTGAAGCATCACAAACAAACAAGGCTCCGCAACGCTCGCATATATTGGAATCTCCACCAGCCATTACCTTACCAACACTTTCTTATTTATCACTCCAGCATCTGTACTAATACATAAATAATACATACCGCTTGGTATTTCAGTTAAGCTGAACCAGCCATCTTCGGTTTTTCCAGCATTTAGCACTTCGCCTAGTAAGTTTGTTAATTCAACTGACACTGAAGCATTGTCTTTAAGTTCAATACGAATCCTACTATTAGCAGACAAAGGATTAGGATACACCTTTATGGAAGCCGCTAACATTTCTTTTATCCCCAAATCATCCCGTTGATGAATCACCCCAATGGCATCCAAATCAAAACCACTTTGCGCAAAAGGAGTAGGCCAAGGGTCATTAATTTTTATCCCCCTGCTATCTCTGCTAACAAAATCATCACTTAATGAACCGACTACATCTATCACCCTTACATGGGTAATCTGATTTACATCAATAGCGCTAAGATGCATCAAGTCTGCCAAATCAAAAGGTGTTCCAAAATTGGCAATGTATTTTCCCGCTAAGTTATTTACTTTGGCAGCATCAATTCCCTCAAACGCGTCTAATTGTGCAACCGTATCATTATTGCTAACAGCTGGAAATCGGAAAAAATTTACTCCGTCACTGCTTACCTCCACAAAGGCTAATTCAAGGAATGCTGTACCTGGTTTTAACGTTTGATCAATGAACCCATTTTCGAAAACTGCAAAATCAAAACCGGGACCATTTTTAATGGGCTTAGCAAATGTAACGGTGGCTACTCCCCCATCACCTAAACTTACAATGCCATTTCCAGCCATGCCAGCTATGTATGATTCATCGCCTACCTCTGCTAATCCCAATGATTGATCACTAATATCTTTCCACCCTCTTTTAATGGTTCCTCCTGTTGCCCAATTCACAAAAACACTGCTATCCTTATGAATTGCCGTAGTCCCTGACAAGCCCGCTTGTGGCGCAAACTGAGCAAATAATACTTGTGCATTTAAGCACAACAACATGGCCGTATAAATTGGCTTCATTATCACTAAAAATTAATTGGGCTAAAAAAAGATAAGTACAAGATATGCACAAGCATACAAGCAGTTACCACTTTTGTTCCCGAAAGTTTAACTCAACAAAATTGTTTGGCAGGTCTTCTGACTTGTGTACACCCCGTAAAACCTTCCCATTCCATAAAAGGAACAGTGGTTAAATTTACGAAAGCCACGTTTGATTAAACGTAATACACTTACAGCAGCGGGTACTGTTACAGATTTGCACTGTATTCCCTTTTCATTGTTTAATAAAGCTTAAACAAAACCGAACGCGCAAATATATTATCTAAAATGATTTTTTATGTACTTTTATGATTTAACAACACCTTAATAAGTTTTACACGGTTTGTATCAATTAATATTTACTTTTGTTCAACTTTTCGTTAAGCTAATATGTCAAAAATAAAATTTAACAACAGTGACCCACAGTTTTTCAATACATTAAAACAGCGGGTTGATAGCTATTTTAAAGATAACAACTTAAAGGCTACTGGTAATTTTAACCTATATTCTAAAACACTTATTTTATCAGCTACACTTATTACCTCCTACTTATGGCTGGTTTTCTTAACACCGGAGTCGGTATTGTTAAATGTGCTGGTATGCATTGTAATGGGCGTAAATGTAGCCGCTATTGGATTTAATGTAATGCACGATGGGGCGCATGGAAGTTACTCCTCTCGCAAATGGGTAAATACATTTATGGGGTTTAGTTTAAATGTATTGGGAGGAAATGTTTATTTATGGAGCCAAAAACACAACATTAACCACCATAGTTATACCAATGTAGAAGGCATGGACGATGACATTGATATTAAACCTTTTATTAGGGTGCATAGCAACCAGAAAAAAAGCTGGTATCATCGCTTTCAGCATTATTACAGTTTATTGCTTTATGGTTTAACTTATTTGTTTTGGGTTTTTATGAACGATTTTAACAAGTACTTTACTGGTAAAATAGCGGAACACACCAAAATGCGTAAAATGGATTTGCCAGAGCATTTTAACTTCTGGATTAGTAAAGCACTTTATGTATTTATATTCCTGATTTTGCCATTTTATTTTGTAGGTGTTGTTGAAACTATTGTTGGTTTTTTAATCATGTGCTTCTCGGCAGGAGTAGTTATTTCAATTGTTTTCCAGTTGGCCCACGTGGTGCAGGAAACAGAGTTTATTACACCAACCAGTGATGTGATGAAAATTGAAACCGAATGGGCCAAACACCAAATTAACACGACTGCGAACTTTGCCACTAAAAATAAAATCATCAGTTGGCTCGTTGGCGGATTAAACTTTCAGGTGGAACACCACTTGTTTCCACGAATTAGCCATGTGCACTATCCAGCCATCAATAAAATTGTAAAAGAAACCTGTGAGGAGTTTAATATCATGTACAAGGAATTTCCAACCCTTATTCAGGCCATTCGCTCGCATCTGCTTCATTTAAAACATGCCGGACAAGCAGCATAAGCACTAAAAAAATAAAGCCGCTAATGCGGCTTTATTTTTTTAGTGCTAAAAGCAAATCAGTTATAGAAATGTACGTATCCATGGTGGTTAAATCAAGGTTTTCCCAGTTAAACCATTTGGCCTCTGTAATGTGTTCTTCTTCCTGTGGTTTTAGCGTACCTTGGAAAGTAGTTTCCATTTGATACCAATAAGTTATCTTCAAAAATCTGAAATTGTGCATTTTGTACACATGATAGGTAGATGATAACTGCTTGATAATACTTAAGCCATCAATGCTGCATTCCTCCATCACTTCCCTAACCGCAGCTTCCTCTCTACCTTCTCCGGCATCTATTTTGCCTTTAGGTAAGTCCCATTTACCCAAGCGTTTAATCAACAACAATTCGTTTTTATTGTTAAACACCACACCACCAGCAGCTTCTATAGAAACCATGTGTGTAGCCACATCGGCAAAGGCAAATTCAACATCATCTGTTAACAACACAAAGCCCTTGCTTCGCATTCCTTCGCACTCCTTAAGATAAGCTGCGGTTTTGGCTGGATCATAGGTAACCCGAACACAACTTTTAAACCGAACATCTGTGAGGTCAGTTTCTGTTAAAATGAATGGCTTCTCGTTGATGAAAATTTTATACATTTGTGGGATGCAACAAGTTGATGCGACAGCCGCAAAGATAGCTGAATATTTATTAGAAATTAACGCCATAAAACTGAATTTGGAAGCTCCATTTACTTGGACAAGCGGATGGAAGTCCCCAATTTACAGTGATAATAGGCTGTCATTATCCCACACCCATGTGCGTAATTTTATTAAACAAGCACTTGGCGCATTGATAAACCAGCAGTTTAATGGAGCCCAGGCCATTATTGGTGTGGCTACGGCAGGTATAGCTCCTGGGGCGTTAGCGGCCGATGCTATTGGCTTACCCTTCGGTTATGTAAGAAGCGAGCCAAAAAAGCACGGCATGGGCAAGCAGGTTGAAGGCGATATTCAACCTGGGCAACGCGTGGTTGTGGTAGAAGACTTAGTTTCAACCGGCAAGAGCAGCTTGCAAGCTGTGCAATCACTGCGTGAGTTTGGTTGTGACGTATTGGGCATGGTATCCATTTTTACTTATGGCTTTGATGCTGCTCAGCAAGCATTTTCTCAAGCACAATGTCCTTACTATTCGCTTAGTAATTACAATACCCTTATTGAGGTGGCAGCAACTAAAGGTATTATCCAATCAAACCAACTGGAAGTGCTATCAGAATGGCGCAAGAGCCCTGATACATGGGGACGTTAACCTGAAAACACATACATCTTGAATCGTTTAAAAGAGTTTATTAAGTTTATATTGGCCATGTATTTCGGTCTGGTTACCGCAATAGGGTTTATTGTGCTTTACCCCGCATTTTTATACACCTTAAGCAATCCAAAGCGTTACAAACAAGGGCATTACATGCGTAAAATCTGGGGACATTGGCTCTTTTTGGGCGGATTTATTCGCGTTAAACATATTGAAGAAGTGCCTTTTGATAGAAAAAATACAACTTATGTAATCACACCAAACCATACCAGTAAATTAGATATTGTTACGCTTACAGTTAAACTTCATTTAGATTTTAACTTTATGGCTAAAATTGAACTTGCACGAGTTCCGTTTTTTGGCATTTTTTTCAGGACCATTGATATTGCGGTTGACCGCAAAAACGTGAGGCACTCAGCCATGGCTTACCAACAATCCGTTGATCAATTGTCTGCTAAAACTAGAAGTATCGTTATATTTCCAGAGGGAACCATACCTGGAACTACTCCTAAAATGGGTAGGTTTAAAGAAGGAGCTTTTAAGTTGGCCATTGAAACCCAATCCCCCATATTGCCTGTTACAATCATAAAAAACTGGGTGGTTTTACCCGATTTTGGTAAATTCCGATTTTGCCCAGGAAGTGTTATCCAATATGTACACGCGCCTATCAGTACAACAGGGCTAACAGTAGATGATTTACCTCGATTAAAAGAACAAGTACACCAAATAATTGCAAATAAATTAGCTGAATATGGATATAAGCAATGAAATG
Organism: Chitinophaga pinensis; assembly: GCA_943372215.1. GTDB lineage: Bacteria > Bacteroidota > Bacteroidia > UKL13-3 > UKL13-3 > UBA6183. The sequence goes on from CALRXU020000008.1 coordinate 138,626, forward strand.
ATAGACAAGCTGGCTGATTTGGCTAAGCTTGAGTTTTCTGCGGAAGAAAAAGAACAACTTAAAGGCGACTTAAGCAACATCACTGCATTTTTTGAAAAATTAAATGAGATAGACACCACAGATGTTGAACCACTCATTTTTATGACCAATGAAGTAAATGTATTAAGGGCAGATGATGTGGTTCAGCCTATCAATAAGGAAGAAGCTTTACGCAACGCACCTGCTAAAGACAGCGACTATTTTAGAGTGCCTAAGTTTTTAGATAAATAAATAATTACAACAAATCTAATTCATTATACCACATGCCTGAAGTAATTAGCCTAGTTAACATCAAACGTCAATTTAAAATAGGCGATGTGGAAGTACACGCCCTTAGAGGCATTAACTTAACCATTAACAAAGGAGAGTATGTCGCTTTAATGGGGCCTTCTGGTTCCGGAAAATCTACCTTGATGAATTTGTTGGGTTGCCTAGACACGCCAACATCTGGCAAATACTTGTTAAATGGCAATGATGTGAGCCAGATGGATGATGATGAATTGGCCGAGATCAGAAACAAAGAAATTGGATTTGTTTTTCAAACCTTTAACCTGCTTGCAAGGAGTACAGCATTAGATAATGTGGCACTTCCTTTGGTATATGCTGGCTATAGCCGAAGCGCACGAACAGAAAAGGCATTACAAACATTGGCCAATGTTGGGCTTGCAGATAGAACTGACCATAAACCGAATGAATTAAGCGGTGGGCAACGCCAGCGTGTTGCCATTGCACGGGCATTAATTAACAACCCTTCTATTATTTTGGCTGATGAGCCAACAGGAAATTTGGATACCAAAACCAGCCATGAAATTATGGAGCTGATGGAAAAAATACACCAACAAGGCAACACTGTTATTGTGGTAACGCACGAGGAAGATATTGCCAAAAGGGCAAAACGTATTGTGCGGTTAAGGGATGGGGTGATAGAGAGTGATAACAATAGTTAACAGCTATAAAAATCCAATTGCACTTTAGTAATTAACCAAATTATAAGCCTATAACCTTATATTGAGTAATTATAAGCTTTAAACCTTATATTTGATAGATATAAGCCTATAACCTTATAATTAGGTATTATAAGGTTTAAACCTTATATTGCATTACAATACATGACAAAAGCAGTTATTACAGGCGATATAATTCAATCAACAAAAATGAGCATGGCTGATAGAAAGATGCTTATTGATGCTATTGATGATGCCTTTAAACAATGGAGCAAGGATTATAATATGCAAACGGAAATATACCGTGGGGATAGTTTCCAATGTTTGTTAAAAGCACCAGAATATGGTTTGCGTGTTGCGTTAATTATTAAAACATTTATTAAAAGTTTAAATCCCAGTGAGGCTTATGAACTCACAGCTAAAAGTAACCCTTCCAAGAAAAAAGACATGGTTTATCCTGTATGGATGTTTGACTCACGCATTGCATTGGGTATAGGGAAAACAGAGGAAAACATCAAACGTTTGGGCAGGGCAAATGGAGAAGCCTTTCAACTTTCCGGACATTTGTTAGATGATTTAAAAACCAGCAAACGAACTTTTGGGATTATCAGCAATACCGCAAATAGTGAAGAGTTGGAAACAGAAAGCGTGCTGCTGGATTTTATACTATCACGAACCACTGCCCTACAATGCGAAGTAATTAACTTAAAACTCCTAGGTTACACCGAAACCCAAATTGCGCACCAGTTGGATATTGCCCAATCAGCCGTTAACCAACGCTCCAATGCTGCTGGATGGAATGCCGTAGACACCTTACTTAACCGTTTTGAAATGATGTACCAATAAACAATTGCCATGGAACCTCTTACGATAATCATTACTCACGAACAGGCCAATTTATTCATCAGGTTGTTGATTGCCCATTTTATTGTTGATTTCCCATTGCAAACCAACGCAATGGTTAAAAACAAAAAGTGGTTCTCCTGGCACATGGCTTTGCACATTGGGTTAATCTTTTCGGTAACTTTATTGCTTACCTTTTCAATTCAATTATCAATTGTAGCTGCACTCACCCACTACCTTATTGATGGGTTAAAAATATCCCTCACTCGTAAATTTACACACCAAAAAAACCTACTGTTTTATACCGACCAAGCATTGCATGTTTTAAGTTTATTGGTGATATGGGCTATTTACACTGACTTGGGACAACCGTTGTTACAAAGTATTCATCTGCCTTTTACCAACTATAAATTCAGCTTATTGTTGTTGGGTTATACGATGGTAATTTGGCCTGTGGGTTATGTGTTAAAGTTTGCGTTAAAAGGAATTGCCAAAACAACCACTGATATAGATGATAGCAAGCTTGAACATGGCGGTAAACTTATTGGCATGTTTGAACGCATTATTATTTTAACTTTTGTATTGCTTAATCAGTATGAGGCAATAGGCTTTTTAATTACTGGCAAAAGCATTATTCGGTTTGCTCAGAAAGAAGAAGGATTACGCAGTGAATATGTGCTTGTTGGCACCATGATCAGTTATGCGATTTCAATTATACTTGGTGTAACGCTTAATTATTTATTGTCCTTTACCTAGCCTTACAAGTTTGCCTTTTTCTTTCCTTCGGCTGTCATGGCAAAACTGCGTGTCATTTTTTTGATGTGTGCTGGCTTGCGAAAACGCAATGCACTCCAATCTTCATTAATGGCCACCTGCCTCACTGGCTCAAAGCCCAAATCACCTAAAACCTGCCAACCCGTATCACGGTTAAAATCGCAGGTGTATTTTTTTGATGTGCCTTTGGGGTAACAAAAATACAATACCCCATCTTCTGCCAATACGCTATTGATTTCATTGGCCCATTTTTCGACTGCTTGTTGGGTGGTTACAAACACCATCACAAACAAACCCGATTTGTATTTTTTTAAATCGGTAATTACTTTGCACACCTTGCGCATGGCTTGTATTTCTTCATCCATGCTTGGCGGGGCATTTAGCACACAAATTTCTGGTTGTGTTTTGTAGTTGAGTTTTTTAAAGAGTGGAGTCATTGTATTACGTTCAAAAATAAAAAAATCCTGCCTCAATTGCTTGTGCAGGATTTTTTAAATATAGGGAGCAAGCATTCAAAACACTTGCTCAACCCTCATCATACTCGGGAGGGAAAACCGGCTAGTTGTTACGCATCAATATTGGCATATTTCGCATTGGCCTCAATAAACTCCCTGCGCGGTGGCACTTCATCCCCCATCAACATGCTGAAAATACGATCGGCTTCTGCTGCGCTATCCAACGATACACGCTTTAATGTTCTTCTTTCTGGATCCATGGTGGTGCTCCACAATTGCTCTGCATTCATTTCACCCAAACCTTTGTAACGTTGTATGCCCACTGTTTCAGGGTTGCCACCTTTGGCTAAACGCATCACGGCCTCTTCACGTTGTGCTTCTGTCCAGCAGTACTCTTCCTCTTTGCCCTTTTTAACCAAATATAAAGGCGGTTGGGCAATATAAATATACCCAAACTCAATCAACTCCTTCATGTAACGGAAAAACAAGGTTAAAATCAAGGTACGGATATGGCTTCCGTCCACGTCAGCATCCGTCATGATAATGATTTTATGGTAACGTAGCTTATCCATGTTCAAGGCTTTGTTATCATCTGCCGTGCCAATGCTCACACCTAAGCCAGTAAACATGTTCTTGATTTCCTCATTCTCGTAGATTTTATGCTCTAAGGCTTTTTCTACGTTTAGTATTTTACCACGTAGTGGCAAAATGGCTTGTGTAGCGCGGTTACGACCTTGTTTGGCTGTTCCACCTGCTGAATCCCCTTCCACCAGGTACAATTCACATATTGCCGGATCTGTTTCGGCACAATCAGCCAATTTACCTGGCAATCCTCCACCGCTCATTACACCTTTGCGTTGCACCATTTCGCGCGCCTTTTTAGCGGCATGGCGGGCTGTGGCAGCCAATATTACTTTTTGTACAATCAGCTTTGCTTCTCTTGGGTTCTCTTCCAAAAAGTTGTTTAGCATTTCGCCCACACATTGGTCCACCGCGCCTGTTACATCGCTGTTTCCCAACTTGGTTTTGGTTTGCCCTTCAAACTGTGGCTCTTGAACTTTAACGGAAATTACACCCGTTAAACCCTCACGAAAATCATCGCCAGAAATTTCAAACTTTAAGTTTTTAAACATGCCCTCCTTTTCAGCATATGATTTTAAGGTACGTGTTAATGCCCTTCTAAATCCAGCCACGTGGGTTCCACCTTCATGTGTGTTGATGTTATTTACATAACTATGTAAGTTTTCACTATAGCCATTATTGTAGGTCATGGCCACTTCAACAGGTACACCATTTTTCTCGCCTTCAACATAAATGGGTTCAGGCAATAGTTTTTCGCGGGTACCGTCTAAAAAGTTCACAAACTCTTTTAATCCACCTTCACTAAAAAAACTCTCTTCATGAAATTTACCCTCTTCGTTTGGCCTTTCATCTTTAAGGGTGATGGTAATGCCTTTATTTAGGAATGACAGCTCACGCATACGGGCTGCGAGGGTATCGAATTTATATTCTCCCGTGGTAAAAATGCTTAAATCAGGTTCAAAATAAACCAATGTTCCTGTTTTGTCGGCTTCGCCTACCACTTTTACATCGTAAAGCGGCTTGCCACAACTATATTCCTGTTGAAATATTTTCCCCTCACGGTAAACCGTAGCACGCAATAATATGGAAAGCGCATTTACGCAACTTACACCCACACCATGCAATCCCCCAGAAACCTTGTAAGTGTCTTTATCAAATTTACCTCCTGCATGCAAAACCGTCATTACTACTTCTAGTGCCGATTTGCCTTCTTTGGCATGCATTCCTGTTGGAATACCCCTACCATCATCCAACACGCTTATGGCATTGTTCGGGTGAATGGTTACAAAAATGTTTTTACAATAACCTGCCAATGCCTCATCGATTGAGTTATCTACCACCTCGTACACCAAGTGATGTAATCCCCTTGCCCCAATATCTCCAATATACATGGCTGGGCGTTTTCTAACAGCCTCTAGCCCCTCTAGCACCTGTATATTGTCGGCACCGTAATCTTGTTTGTTTTCCATTGAACTTTCTGACATTTTAAAACGATTTCAATTAATGCGTAAATATACGCCTGATAACGCGCTTAACCTAAACTAAACCCAAGTTTAAGTACATACTTTTCCACAAGTTTTCCTCGAAATTTAAACCCAAAAAACTTATCTTGCCAACATGTCATTACTAAGGCCTGAAAAACTTACATCAAAGGTGGTCCTTTCCTTCTTGCTTATTGTAATTCCCATTACAGTAGGTGTAATGGGTTATATGATTATTGAAGGATTTAACTTCCTGGATGCCATCTACATGTCGGTAATTACCATTGCCACCGTGGGCTTTGGCGAAACACGGCCATTAAGTGACGCGGGACGCATTTTTACCATATTCCTGATAATCTCCAACCTAGGAATTTTTGCCTACGCCTTGTCGCTAATTACCAGCATTTTAATTCAAGACGATTTTTTTGATAAGTATAAATCCAACAAAATGAAACAACGAATAGCAAAACTAAACAACCACGTTATTTTATGTGGATATGGCAGAACGGGCAAAGAAGCTGCCGAGATATTGAACCGAAAAAAAATTCCATTTGTAGTAATCGAAAGCCGCAAAGACTTAAACGATGAGTTACAAGCCAATAATATTTTGTTTTATTTGAATGAAGATGCGACCAAAGATGAGGTGTTAGAAGATGCTGGCATTCGCAAAGCCCGAGGGCTGATTACTACCCTACCCGAGGATGCTGACAATGTTTATGTAGTGCTTACAGCCAGGGAAATAAATAACGAGATGACCATTATCAGCAGGGCTTCTAGTGATAGCTCGGTAAAAAAACTAAAACGGGCTGGGGCTAGTAATGTAATTATGCCTGATAAAATCGGAGGTGCGCACATGGCCTCTTTAATTACCCAGCCTGATGTAAAAGAGTTTTTGGACATTATTTCCGGGCAAGGAGAAGGCGTGCAATTAGAAGAAATTAAGTTTGAGCAGATTAACAAAAAAATAACTGGAAATACCCTAGCTGAACTTAACCTGCGCCATAAAACAGGAGTGAATGTGATCGGATTAAAAAATGTGGACGGTTCTTACACCGTGAATCCTGATATTTCAACCCCAATACAAGTTGGTACCAAACTCATTATTTTAGGAACCGCTGAACAGATGGATTCACTAAAGACAACGCTAAAAGATTAACTCTTGCAACTTCTGACCTGCTAAGCTTGTCTAATTCAACATGAAAAGTATTGTTATTATACTAACTTTGTTCATAGGCATTCGACCCAGTATGGCCCAAAACCAGAATAACACCTGGCTATTTGGCACTAATTTGGGCATGAAGTTTAACAATAAAACCATGTCAATCCTGCCAGACAAAGCCAGTGCTATGTCAGCTGGATCATCTTGTGCTGCTATTTCTGACAAAACCTCTGGTGCTTTGCTTTTTTACACCAACGGAAAACAAGTATGGAATAAAGCCAACGCTTTAATGCGCAATGGAACACTTAATGTAGGTAATGCGTTTACCACTTCTTTAATCATTGAAACTACGAATAGTTCTTATTTTATCTTTTATACCAATCAGACGGATGAAATTTACCATGCCTTGGTAAACCTTAAAGCAGATGGCGGATTGGGTGAGGTTGTTTACAAAGACAGCTTATTGGCCAAAGATATGGACCTGCAATTTACAGCAGTGCGTTTGCCCAATCAACAAGGACATTGGCTCATAACCCACCAAAAAGGCACAAATTGCTTTTTCTCCTATCGCATTTCAAATGGACAAGTAAGTAATTCACCTGTAAAATCGGTCACCGGTCCGCAAACTTACCCTTCCACACAATATAATTATGGCAAAATGATTACCAACAGGGCCGGAAATAGACTTGCTTACGGCTTCTATCAGGCAAGTGGGAGTAGCACAGATGAGGCACAAATAGCTGAATACGGAATTGATAAAAAATGCGGAACCATAACACTCTTAAACGATTTATATACAGCAATGGGTGCGATTTTTGCCAATTCATGCCACATGAGTTATGATGCTACTGGACGTTATTTGTTTGTTTCATATTACAGGCTAGGCGATACTTACGAACTTTATCAGTATGATATGGAATCCACTGATCCCTCTGCATCAAAAGTATTGATATCTGCTTCTTATGAGATTATTGGGGACATGCAACTTGGTGATGATGACAAAATTTATTTAGCCAGCTCACAAAGTAGAACTTTTACTTCCCGCATTTCAGTTATTGACAAACCCTCCTTGCGAGGCACTGCTTGCAATTTCAGGCCAAATGCCATTGAGTTAAGTACTACTCCTTTTTTGGGTAGCATTGGCACGGAATCCTTCCCTACTTTTGTGGCTGATGTATCTAATAACTCCGTTAACGATAATCCTCCAAAGTTAAAAATCACTGCATCATGCGCGCAATCTCCTTCAGCTTTTCAATTGGAAAACCCTACCGAACTGCTGTTTGACTCTTTGATGTGGGAATTTGGAGACGGAAACAACTCAACGCAAACAAATACTTCACACACTTATGATAAAGCAGGAAATTATGTGGTGAAATTTGTATGGTTCTTATGCAACAACAAACTTGAGGTAATTGACACGTTGAAAGTCATTGAAAAAACAGTGTTTAATCTGGGTAACGATACGACTTTATGCAATGGTATTCGTTTGAAGCTACAAGCCCCAACTATAGCGCAAAAATACACTTGGAACACAGGAGACACAACCAAGGAGATTACGGTTACTAAACCAGGGAAATATATTGTTCAAATTAGCAGTGGAAATTGTAACGCTACCGATGAAATCAATATCAATTATTACCCATCTTTATTTATTGCGCTTGGGGATGAATATACCATTTGTGATAAAGATAAAGAATTGGTGAAACTTGATGCTGGAGAAGGATTTGCTGCTTACAAATGGACTCCAACAGAAGACACCACACAATGGATTATAGTGGGTGAAGTTCAAGATTATTTTGTGGTGGTTAAAGATTTTAGGGGATGCGATGGAAGCGATGGCACAACCGTAAAAAGAAGATGCCCAGTTAACCTTTATTTTCCCAATTCGTTCTCACCAAATGATGATGGCATAAATGATGTTTACGCACCAGTTGGTGTTGATGTGGTATCATTTAAACTCAACATTTACAACCGTTGGGGACAACTGATTTTTGAAAGCAACAAACTGGAACATGCATGGGATGGAAAAATAAACAATAAACCCGCCCCAACAGGTGCTTATGTTTACAAGGCGGAATATGCGGGTTACGTTAACAAAAAAATGTTTACATTTGAAAGGCAAGGTGCTATTACCTTACTAAGATAAGATGCTAAAAGCTAAACTACTTGTTGGAGTTTGTTTATTTGCCGTACTAGCTTACGCCCAAAAAGACCAGAACAATTGGTATTTTGGCAAATATGCTGCATTAAACTTTGAGACAGGCGTTGCAAAACCAACGTTTGATAACCCGCAAAATATATACGGTAAAACAGCCTCCATCTCCGACCCTGTTACTGGAAAATTATTATTTTACACCAGCGGGCAACAAGTATGGAATTACAATCATCAACTTATGGTTAATGGCAATATCCCATCTGCTTCGCCAACAGGAGATATGGTTGTTGTTGCGACACCCGAAAGCACTTCAAAATATTACCTGTTTTTTATTGGTAACATTGCCGATCTTCAGTATGTAATTGTTGATATGAATAAGAATGGTGGCGAGGGAGAAGTGATCACAACTGCAAAAACAATTTCGAGCGGTAATACAAAACAAGTAACAGCCGTGCACCACCTCTATGCGGATGCATTTTGGATAATAACCCACCAAAACAATAGCAACAAATTTAAAGCTCATTATGTGGATGCTTCAGGTGTATCAGCGCAACCAATTGTATCCGCAGTTGGTGCAATAGCCGACAGCTATGGAGATATGGCAGGATCAAACAAAGGCAATAAACTTGTTGTAACACATTATACCAATAATTACAAAACTGAGGTTTTTGACTTTGACCAAATTTGTGGTGTTTTTTCCAATCCAGTGGAACTTACTAGGGCCCCAACTTGGGAAAATCCATATGGTATAGCCTTTTCACCCGATGATAGTAAATTGTATATTACCTATAGTGTAGGTGAAAGTTTTCTTGTACAATATTATGGTGTAAACTTTAGCAATAGCTCTGTCATTGCTTATTCTGCACAAAACTTTAATATAATGAGGTTAGGGCCTGATGGAAGGATATACATCACCACACACGATAACGGCATACCTGGAGAGCGGATTGATGCCATTTTAAACCCAAATGAATTAACAACAAGCTGTAACTACCAAAAAACCTTCCTTAAACTCAATGAAGCCAGTGAAACAAAACGAGCAGCACAATTTGAGCTCCCAGCATTTGAAACTGGCAGAAGAATAGAAAAACCAATTAAGGATAGCCTGATTACTGCAAAAGGACTTTGCAAAGGAGATACCACATTGTTTAGTTTCAATACCCAATATACTTTTGACTCTTTAACATGGAACTTTGGAGACAATACTGCACCCATAACTATTTTATCTTTATTACAAAAACATGTTTATAAGGATGCCCAAAACTATGCCATTGCATTAACCATTTACAAGTGTGGTATGTCGTTTACCCTAAAAGACAGCATTGCCATCAAAGAAGTTCCGCGCTTTTCTATAGGAAATGACACTACGTTATGCTCTGGCGGAAGTATTATTCTTGTTGGACCAATAGGCGAAAAGTTTTTATGGAGTACTGGAGACTCCACGTCTACAATCACCGTGAATAAACCAGGCAAGTATAGCCTTAAAGTGAGTAATGGAAATTGCTCAGGTGTTGACGAAATGAACATCAGCTATCACCCTCCTTTATTTATTGCCCTTGGGGATGAATATACCGTTTGTGACAAAGACAAGGAACTGATAAAATTGGATGCTGGCGAAGGTTTTTCAACCTACAAATGGACTCCTACAGAAGATACCACCCAGTGGATTATTGTTGGTGAAGTTAAAGATTATTTTGTGGTGGTTAAAGACTTTAGGGGTTGCGATGGAAATGATGGTACAACCGTAAAAAGAAGATGCCCAGTTACCCTATATTTCCCCAACTCTTTTTCACCAAACGATGATGGCATTAATGATTTTTATGTGCCTGTTGGAGTTGATGTGGTATCATTCAAACTCAGTATATACAACCGTTGGGGGCAATTGGTTTTTGAAAGCAATAACATCAATGATGTTTGGAACGGCACTTTAAATAATAAGTCTGCTCCTAATGATACTTATATTTATGTAGCTGAATATGCGGGTTACTTAAATAAAAAACTGAAAGCGTTTAATGTTGATGGAAATATCACGTTAATGCGTTAACATTCTTCCAAAGCAGAGAGCTATCACCATAACTTAAAAAACGGTAATCATTCGTTAGTGCGTGTTCATAAATTTTTCTCCAGTCAGGCCCAACAAATGCTGCAATCAATAATATAAGCGTATTTTCTGGTTGATGAAAATTGGTAATAATGGCATCAACCACCTTAAAAACATAACCCGGAGCAATAATGATTTGTGTGCTTCCCTGCAAAACAGTTTCTGCTTTGGTCTGCATATCTTGCACAATTGCTTTTAAAGCATCTTCAACAGTAATATTTGTATCATCAAGTTCATAAGCATCCCACTGCCCTACAAAAACGGCACTGGCAACTTCTTGTTTTAGGAGCCTTACACCCCACCAATATAAACTCTCCAAGGTACGCATGCTTGTTGTACCAACCGCTATCACTGGGTGATTATTTGTTAAAGTTTGTAAGATGCTTTCAATAGTACGTAACTCAACAAAAATTGTTTCTTCATGCATTTCATGGTTGGCCAATTCTGTTGATTTCACGGGTTTAAATGTACCTGCTCCAACATGTAAAGTTACCTCTGCAGTTTTGATATTTTTCTGAGCCAGTTTATTAAAAACATCGTCCGTAAAATGTAAACCCGCAGTTGGTGCAGCAACTGAGCCTTGCTGTTTTGCGTATATGGTTTGGTAACGCTCCTCATCACTCAATTCGGTATCTCTATTCAAATATGGAGGTAAAGGCAAAATGCCAGCGTAATAAAGCACCTCTGCAAAAAACAAGTCTTTGTTATCCCAACTAAATTCAACCAAAAACAACTCACCTGTCTTCCCCTTTTTTTCTGCTTTTAATTGCACAACACCGAATGGGGTTTGAACAATTTTTTGCAACACGTCCTCCTTCCAACGCTTGGCATTTCCAACCATGCATTTCCAGATACAATTTCCTTTGCTGGCAAATGCCAATTGGTAATCTAAATGTTCAAGCGGTTCAATACAAAACACCTCAATTTGTGCACCTGTTTCTCGCTGAAACAACACGCGCGCATGAATTACTTTGGTATTGTTAAATACAACCAAAGAATTGGCCGGAATTAATTCGTTGATAAACTTAAACGTAGTCTCGCTTATTTCACCTGCCTGATAATGGAGAAGTTTTGATTCGTCTCTTTTTTCCAATGGAAATTTAGCAATGCGTTCCTCAGGAAGCTGATACGAATAATCTTGGATTTGAATAGCTTTTACTGTTGTCAAAGTTTTACTTCGTGTTATAAATGATGTGATTATTTACCACTAAAATTTGCGGCACGTTTCTCTACAAAAGCTTTCATGCCCTCTTTTTGGTCTTCGCTGGCAAAACACATGTAAAAGTTTTTACGTTCAAAATAAAGCCCTTCCTGCAAACCTGTATCAAAAGCTTTAAGCACACTTTCTTTGGCTAACCTCACCGCAACAGGTGATTGTTGAGCCACTTCAGCAGCTAATTTTAAGGCTTCATCCATGTATACTTCTTCAGGCACTACCCGATTAATTAAGCCCGCATTAAGGGCTTCTTCTGCGCTAATAAATTTACCTGTAAGCACCATTTCCATGGCCAATGCTTTGCCAACAGCCCTGGTTAAACGTTGTGTGCCACCAGCCCCTGGCATAATGGCCAGCTTAATTTCTGGTTGTCCAAACTTGGCTGTTTCACTGGCCACAATCATATCACAAGTCATGGCCAACTCACACCCTCCACCCAAACAAAATCCACTAACAGCCGCAATAACTGGCTTTTTGGTTTTACGAATCTGATCCCAAGTCTCAAACTGGTCAATTTTGAGCATATCAATGGCTGTGCGGCTTTCCATTTGCTTAATATCAGCACCGGCAGCAAAAGCCCTTTCATTACCTGTTATAATAATACAACGAACCTCGTCATTGTTATCAAACTCAAGCAAGGCGTGTTTAATCTCTTGCATCAATTGCAGGTTTAAAGCATTTAACTCTTTGGGGCGGTTAAGCTGAATAAGAGCAATGTGGGGTTGTATATTAGCAGTTGTAATAATATATTCGTAAGCCATATAAAATGATAATAAAGTGGCGAAATTAACTATTTATAAATGCAAGGCAACTCCAATAAATGATATAATTAAACGATTATTTTTAAAAAACATCTTGTATTTAAAAAATAAACCCCGATATTTGCACTCCTTTTTAATATAAAAAGCCATGAGAGTTTGTGATTTAACAGGTAAACGTGCATTGGTTGGAAACAACGTATCGCACTCAAATAGAAAAACTAAAAGACGCTTTTATCCTAATTTACAGGATAAAAAGTTCTTTATTCCGGAAGAAAACATGTGGATTACTTTACGTGTATCAACCAAAGCAATTAAAACTATTAATAAAAATGGTATTACCCCTACTTTGCGCAAGTTCGTAAAAAAAGGTAGTATTTAATAATAAGGAGACAGCGCAATGGCACGTAGTAAAAACAGAATACAAGTAATTTTAGAATGCACAGAGCACAAAACATCGGGCTTACCAGGCACTTCTCGCTACATTACTAAAAAGAACAGAAAAAACACCACGGAGCGTATCGAGTTGAAAAAATACAACCCGATTATGAAAAAAGTTACCGTTCATAAAGAAATTAAATAAGTTGAATCATGGCTAAGAAGGTAGTTGCAACATTAAAAACAGGTGCAGGCAAAGATTTTGCTAAAGTGTACCGCGCGGTTAAAAACAAAAAGGGTTCGTATTCTTTTAAAGCCGAAATTATTCCTAACGAAGACGTTAAGACACATTTCAAAACCAAATAGTTTTGACAAACACATTGAACAAAAAGCACCTTGAGTAATCATGGTGCTTTTTTTATTGTGCTTCATGCCTAATTTAGAGTAAATTCGCACTTGTAAACACAAATACATGGGTATTTTTAGTTTTTTTAGTAAAGAAAAAAAAGAAAAGCTGGATGAAGGTCTGGCCAAAACCAAAACGAGCTTATTTGAGAAGATAAGTAAGGCATTGGTTGGGAAAACAACTGTTGACGATGACTTTTTAGACAAACTGGAGGAAATTCTGGTAACCAGTGATGTTGGTATAGAAACAACCCTTAAAATTATTGACCGCTTACAAAAAAGGGTTGCTCAAGATAAATATGTGAACTCCAATGAACTAAACAGGCTGCTAAAAGATGAAATCGCCAAATTATTGGACGAAAACCATGCAGATGATGCGGAGGGTTTCGGTACGGCAAGAAGCGCAAAACCATATGTAATTATGGTGGTTGGTGTAAATGGCGTTGGTAAAACCACCACTATCGGCAAGTTGGCCCATCAATTTAAAAGTGCGGGTAAAAAAGTGGTATTAGGAGCTGGAGATACCTTTAGGGCTGCTGCCGTGCAACAGCTTAAAATATGGGGAGAACGCAATGGTGTGCATGTGGTAGAGCATGGCATGAATACTGACCCAGCTTCCGTTGCTTTTGATGCAGTAAAATATGCCACTGAAAACCAAGCTGATATTGTAATTATTGATACTGCGGGCCGTTTACACAACCGGGTTGATTTAATGAATGAACTCACCAAAATTAAACGGGTTATGGCTAAAGTCATACCTGATGCCCCTCATGAAGTGCTTTTGGTACTTGATGCCAGTACAGGACAAAATGCCTTTGAACAGGCCAGACAGTTTACGGCTGCCACCGAAGTAAGCGCTTTGGCTCTTACCAAACTTGATGGAACAGCAAAAGGAGGAGTGGTTATAGGCATTGCTGATCAATTTAAAATACCTGTAAAATATATTGGTGTTGGAGAAGGCATTGAAGACCTGCAATTGTTTAACAAACATGAATTTGTTGATTCATTATTTAATTAAAAAGAAGTGAAGACCAAACACAAAGCTGATAAAGTGAACATCATCACCTTGGGGTGTTCAAAAAATATTGTGGACAGCGAAGTGCTGTATAGCCAATTAAAAGCCAATAATTTTAACGTAGAACATGAAAGCGGATTGGATGATGCCAATGTAATTATTATCAATACCTGCGGATTTATTGACAATGCGAAACAAGAAAGCATTGACACCATTTTACGTTTTGCCGAAGCCAAACAACAAGGCGAGATTGACAAACTGTATGTAACAGGCTGTTTATCTCAACGCTATATGCCTGAATTGCAACAAGAAATACCAGACGTTGACCAATATTTTGGCACCACTCACCTACCCCAATTGCTAAAAACACTTGGAGCTGATTATAAGCATGAGTTGGTAGGAGAACGTTTGCTAACCACTCCAGCACATTATGCCTACCTTAAAATAAGCGAAGGTTGCGACAGACCTTGTTCTTTTTGTGCCATACCTATTATGCGGGGCAAGCATGTTTCAAAAAGCTTTGAGCAAATAGAAACCGAAGTAAAAGGTTTAGTAAAAAATGGTACCAAAGAGGTATTGTTGATTGCGCAAGACAGTACCTATTATGGGCTTGATTTGTATGGTGAACGTAAACTTGCAGAATTGTTACGCAAAATGAGCGATATCAACGGCTTAGATTGGATTCGTTTACATTATGCCTACCCTTCTCAATTTCCGATTGATGCATTGGATGTGATGCGGGAAAGAGACAATATTTGCAAGTACATTGACATTCCGTTGCAACACACCAGCGATAACATGCTTAAAATTATGCGCAGAGGAATCACTTCTAAAAGAACGCAGGAGGTAATTGATACCATGCGCGAGAAAGTACCTGGTATTGCCATAAGAACCACCCTCATTGCTGGCCATCCAGGCGAAACTGAACAAGATTTTAAAGACTTATGTAAGTTTGTTGAGTACAATAAATTTGACCGATTGGGCATATTTACCTACAGCCATGAGGAAGGCACGCATGCCGGAACAATGGTTGATGACGTTCCGCAAGAAGTGAAAGAAGAAAGGGCTGCCATTGTAATGAATATTCAACAAGGCATTTCAGCAAGCCTTAATCAACAAAAAGTAGGTAAAACTTTTAAAGTTTTGTTTGACCGAAAAGATAGTGGCTTTTGGGTTGGAAGAACAGAATTTGACTCCCCAGAGGTAGATAACGAGGTGCTTGTTGATGCGAAAACAAACTTTGTAAGGGTAGGCGATTTTGCTCAGGTACAAATTACCTCTGCCGAAGATTTTGATCTTTACGGCCATGTTATTAACGCCTAATTATAAGTTATCTTGAATCATTCAACCATTAGTTTTGAAGAGAGCAAACAGTTTACCAAAATCATTTTAGATTATGTAAACAATCATGAACACTTAACTCCCTTTTATGACCTAAAGCCAGAAATTGGTTCATATAAACAATTGATGGAGCAAAAAAACTATAACAATAGTTTTAGGCCTATTTTGGTTGATGAGTTGCTCAAACAGTATAAAGATGCTGAAATCACCTTTAAAAAGAACAGCCTACTTTCTGCAAACATAAACCAGCTTTTATTAGAAAACACATACACGGTTACTACTGGGCATCAACTTTGTTTATTTACAGGCCCTCTTTATTTTATTTATAAGATTCAAACCACCATTCAATGGTGCAAGGTTTTAAAAGAAGCCTACCCTGACAAAAATTTTGTGCCCATTTTTTGGATGGCCAGCGAGGACCATGATTTTGCTGAAGTAAATCACGTGTACATTAATGATAAAAAATACACTTGGGACATCGACAGTAGACAACAAGCTGTTGGCAGAATAAGTACGGCAGATTTCAATGATTTCGCCCTACAAATACAGGCTTTAGCTACCAATGACTTTGCAGCTCAACAATTAAGAGAGTGGATTGCCTGTTATACAACAAGCGCCAATCTTAGTGAAGCAACTAGAAAACTGGTAAATAAACTTTTTGGCGATGATGGTTTAGTTATTCTTGATGCAGATAACCCAAATCTCAAAAAACTGTTTATCCCTTATATGAAACGGGATATTTTAGAGCAACAAAACTTTAGCACCATCAGTGAAACCAACTTGCGGCTTAAACAACATTATAAAACGCAAGTTAATGGAAGACCCATCAACTTTTTTTACCTTGGAGACCATGGCAGGAAACTGATCACACAAAATAATGGCTTGTATGAAGTTGAAGATACCAATTTGACGTTTACAAAATCAGAAATTGAAACTGAAATAAATAATTCACCAGAAAAATTCAGCCCCAATGTGATTATGCGGCCTTTGTACCAAGAGGTCATTCTACCTAATCTTTCTTATGTAGGTGGCCCTGGTGAAATTGCCTATTGGTTGCAGCTCAAAGATGTTTTTGCTAGCAATGCGATTACATTTCCTATTTTAGCACTACGGAATTTTGTAATGCTTATTAAGGAGCAAGATGCTAATTTATTGGCTAAAATGGGCCTAAAACCAGCTGATTTGTTTAAGGAAAATGTACTACTTGAACGGAAACTGGTTCAGTTAAATGACGATGGAGGACAAAAACTAGTTGTCGATCAACTTGAAGAATATTTACAGCAACTAATTGATATTGCAGAGAAAACAGACAATACTATAAGTAGTGAACTGTTACAGCATAAACTAGCTTGGAAAGCCACTTTAAATAAAATCCTTTCTAATCTCGATAAAAGACAACGTCAAAAAGTAACATCTAAGTCGGAAAAGGCATTACTAATGAAGCAATCCTATTTTGTAGCAGGAGTGATGCAGGAAAGGCATTTTAATGTGCTTAGTTATGGAATCATTCAATCAATCCCACAACTAATTGCCCAAATTGACGCTGCAACAAGCATAAAAACAGGCTATATTCAACTGCTTGTACTGCCCATTTAGATAAAAAACGAGGTTTTTCAGCGACAAACGTCTATTTTTCGCAACAATAAACATATAAGAACCCTTTTAAACATCCACTTTTATAAGGATTTAGTATAAATTTGTTTCACATTAGTATTATTGTATTACAGCAAATATGACCGAAATGAGCATCTTAAATCGCCCTAACATCTCAAAACTGAGCCTTTTGATTACATTAACATGTGTGTTAACATTAACACATGCTCAAGGAAATGGTAAATTTGGCATTGATTTCAGGATAGGAATGCCCACCATTCTTACCTCTTCATCACCAAGACTTTCTCCTTATGGTGGTTTGGGTTTACGTTACTCATTTAACCCAATGTTCTCTGCACAATTTGATGCCGAAGGTGGAGGATTAACGGGCTTAAGCAGCAAAGCAAGTGGATATTTCAGGTATACTTTTGTTCAGCCATCAATTAAGTTTAATTTCAATGCAACAAGCTTGATTAAAGAAAGAAGCCAGCAAAGTAAACTTAATGCATACCTATCATTAGGAATTGGTAATACCCTCATTTTTTATGATGCAGATAGAGCCAATGATGGTGGTTCTGAAAAAGGTTACTTCACTTATATGGTAGGCTTTAATGCCCGTTATTATCTAAGTGAAATGGTTGATATTATTGGGGGAACAACCCTTAATTTACCAGGCACAACTGCGATTGATAATGTTAGAGACAATGGAAAAAAAGATTTGTTTCTGCTAACTTATATAGGGATTGGTGTTAAGTTTTTACCACAAGAACGCTCACAGGCAGAGGATTGGAAACACCTTCCATTAGCTTTTAATAGCGGACCTATAACTGCAACTAAAGAAATCGTTAATAACTTAGAAAAAGAATTGAAAGATAACGAGAAGAAAGGCAACGATAGTATTACCAAGGTATTGCGCAAGGAAATTGCAGTTGTTGACGCAAAAGTAAATAACGTTAATACCAAGGTAGATAGTATTGATTTGAAAATGAATACTGTTTTAGAGTTATTGAATAAATTAGCCAATCCTCCTGTAGATACTTTAGCAACTGCAAGTGCTCAAAAAAAAGGAAAAGGAAAAACAGCAAAGGATAAAAAAGGTAAGGTAGTGCCAATACCCACAAAAGGCAAACAAATTGCAAAAGCGGACTCTACTGCTAAAGTAACCCTACCATTAGACACCGCTGCTAAACCCGTTTCTATAGAACCAACACCTTCAAAACCAGGAACTGTCCCTTCAAAATCTGGGTCTGCGATACAAAATCAGGTAATTGACCAAAGTAAAGTCAAAGAAAGTTATGCTATTGTGGTGGGATCTTTTGTTCAGGACCAAAATGCGTTAAATACCAAAGATCGCTATGTTGAAAAAGGTTGGGACGCACATATTTTAGGTAACGCCCGCTCTCAATACAAGCGTATTGTTATTTTTAGTAACAATTATTATGAAGCAGCTAAAATTGTTACTGAGCTAAGAAAAACAGAACAACCTGACGTATGGATGCTTGATATTAATAGCGGTAAAGGCGTATTTATAAAGTAGATTTTAGTTCATTAAACATGTGCCACATTACAATACCGGCACATACTGATACATTCAAACTATGCTTAGTGCCGATTTGTGGAATTTCAATACACAAATCGGCATTTTTTATAAATTGAGGGCTCACACCGTCTACCTCATTTCCTAAAACAATTGCATACTTTGTTCCTATTTGTGGTTTAAACGCTGCAAGAGATACAGATGCAGACGTTTGTTCAATGGCAATAATTTGAATTTGTTGTTGCTTAAGTTCTTCAATCAATACCATTTCATCTGCAAAATAGTTCCAGCTTACGGACTCCGTTGCACCTAATGCCGTTTTGAGCACCTCCTTATTAGGAGGGAATGGTGAAATTCCTGTTAAATAAACATTACTAAAACCAAAAGCATCGGCTGTCCTAAATAGTGAACCAATATTTTGCCCACTTCTAATTTCGTTTGCAATAACTAGACAATCCAGCTTCTTTGAGGTTTTATAATCTCTTAAAGAGGGTCTGTTCAACTCCAATAATGATAATTTTTTTACATCCACACCACAAATAAAGGGGAATCTAACCTAGTTTTCCACATTACCCATTTGCTACTTATGATTATTAGTGTAATTTTGTTGTAATAAAGACTATTTAATACTGTGTTTAACAGGACTTTTGTACAAAAAAATCTGAATTCTATTATTAGGATTTTCATTATGTTGTCATTTGCCTCAACGGCAAATGCCCAATATAAATATACACGGTTTGCTTTAGAAGGTACCGCAGGCACTAATTATGGATTAACCTCTGTTCCCGGATCATTTTCAGCATTCTCGGAAATTGGATTGCGTATGTCTGTTAGCAAATACCTATCTGGCAAATTGAGCTATGGGGTTGGGGCTTTAAGAGGCTCTAGAACAGTAAATGCGGCTGTGTTACCAATTGATAATGTAAGCAATTATGTAGACTACAATACAACTTACCGTTATTTGAATGGACGTGCATTAATTAACCTCGAACGAGTATTTAAACTGAGGCAGCACAGTAGATTTTACAACCGCTTAAATCCTTTTTTAGTTGTTGGTGGTGGTTTTATGTTTCCTGATATTGAGGTGAACCGGGTTGATGGACAATTCAAGAATTATAATAAGAATGTACGTTTTTACACCAATTGCTATGGTCTTGATTTTCGATATTTCCTATCTAATAAATTTGATTTGACATTTGGCACGGAACTGCATGTTATTCAAACCTACTACCTAGATGGTGCATTTAGTGATAAAAAATTGGATAAATTTGTAACAGGCCATCTTGGAGTTTGCTACAACATTGGGGCAAATGCTGACAGGAAACATCTTGAATGGTTTAACTTAGATGGCAAAGAAGATATTATTTTCAAGCCTATCAACACCAATCCTGCTGATCCTCAACAACCAATTTCACAAATTGATGAGCCTAAAACACCTGAGTCATCCAATCCTGCTTCCACTCCTATTGACAGCTCAATTGCTGTGATTGCTGGAGAAAAAGGACAATTGATTCAAATCGACACAGCACAAGCATCCAATGCGCCTATTGTTGATGAAAATAATGGAGACGTTATTGAGGTGAATGATAGCAATTCAAATAAAGAACCTGATACCAAGCAACCAGTGGTGGTAACAAGGGTTCCAAGCAACAATCCAACCCTTCCAGCTTCTACAATCAATCCAGCTAATCCAGTTGCAGTAGCTCCACAAACAACCCCTAGTGTTGTAAAACCGGCTACTGAACCGAACACCAATATTACGCAACCGGTAGCTCAAGAGCCAACAAAACCTACAACTGAAAAGGCAAGCGTTGCCGCCAAACCTGGTGCTGTAATAATTACCCCACCCCTTTCGAGGTACAATGTAATTGCAGCTACTTATGGAGGTCCTAAATATGCTGTTTTGTATTGCCAAAAACTAAGGTCATTAGGCTTTGATGCGAATGTGATTAAGAGCAGTCAATCAAAAATGTATCGTGTTAGCATTTATCATGGTGATGAAAGAGCTTTAGCTTTCAAAGAGCTTGGCCGCATCAGGAAAACAGAATTTAATCAAGCCTGGATACATATCTATAATCCAAAATAACAAGAAAGCTCCTTAATATAAGGAGCTTTTTTGTTTACAAATTGTGAACTCCTATTAACCGTTTAAGGGTATTTTGCCATTTCTATTTATGGCCAAAAAAGAACAACCTGTTGAAACCCCTTTAATGAAGCAATACTTGGATATTAAAACAAAATATCCAGGAGCTATTTTACTTTTTCGTGTTGGGGACTTTTACGAAACCTTTGGCGAAGATGCGATAAAAACAGCTCAAATATTAGGAATCGTTTTAACCAAACGAGCCAATGGATCAGCTTCACATATTGAATTGGCGGGCTTCCCACACCATTCATTAGATACCTATTTGCCTAAATTGGTAAGGGCTGGTCAACGGGTAGCAATATGCGATCAGTTAGAAGACCCTAAATTGACCAAGAAAATTGTTAAACGCGGAGTTACGGAATTGGTTACTCCAGGAGTATCGTACAATGATAAAGTCCTCGATCATAAATCTAACAACTACTTATGCGCCATTCACTTTGAGGGCGATTTAGCCAGCGTTGCGTTTCTTGACATCAGTACAGGGGAATTTATGACAAGCCAAGGCAGCCATGACTATATAGAAAAACTCATTCAAGGCTTAAAGCCCGCTGAAATAATCCTCAATAAGAAACAACAAAAACAATTCCAACAAAAATTTGGGGACGGATTTTATACCTTTCTACTTGATGATTGGATTTTTCAATACCAATATACTTTTGACAAACTAATTACCCATTTTAACACCACCACACTAAAAGGCTTTGGCATTCAGGATATGCCCTTAGCCACTATTGCTGCAGGTGTTTGTTTACACTATCTGAATGAAACACACCACAACCAATTAAACCATATTCAATCCATTTCCAGAATTGATGAGGAAAAATATGTGTGGCTTGATCGGTTTACTATCAGAAATTTGGAGTTGTTGTACCCTAACAATGAGCAAGGCAAAGCGTTGATTGATGTGTTAGATGAGACTGTAACACCAATGGGAGCTCGTTTATTAAAAAAATGGCTTGTATTGCCACTGAAAGAAAAGCAATTTATTGATGAGCGCCTTGATGTGGTAAATGCGGCCCACCGTGATAGACAACTTTCGGATGCGGTAGTTAATGAGCTTAAGCAACTTGGCGACTTGGAACGTATGGTTTCAAAAGTAGCTATGCGTAGAATAAACCCACGAGAGCTTGCCCAATTAAATCGCTCATTAAAACACCTGGACCCCATAAAAACCAAACTGCTTCAAAGCCCAGATACTAACCTGCAAAAATTGGGCAATCAAATTATCGATTGCCATTGGGTGATTGAAACTATTGATAAAACACTTAAACCGGAACCTCCTGCATTTGTTCATAAAGGTGAACTTATTAATGAGGGCATTCATGAAGAATTGGATGAGTTAAGAAAAATTGCTTACCACGGGAAGGATTACCTCCTGCAAATGCAGCTGACAGAGCAACAAAAAACGGGAATATCATCTTTAAAAGTTGCATTCAATAATGTGTTTGGCTATTACCTAGAAGTAACCAATGTACATAAAAGCAAAGTGCCTGCGGAGTGGATTAGAAAACAAACCCTCAGCAACGCTGAACGTTACATCACAGAGGAGCTCAAACAATACGAAGAAAAAATTCTTGGTGCTGAAGAGAAAATAAGCGCAATTGAAGAACAGTTGTTTACGCAACTTGTCAATAGTTTAAGTGATCATGTACATGCCATTCAAGCCAATTCGCTAGTTATGGCAAAGATTGACTGTTTGTTTTGCTTCGCCCATTTAGCCAATCAATATGGATATTCCAAGCCTGAAATAAATACCGAAAATAAACTCTTATTAAAAGATAGCAGGCATCCAGTTATAGAAAAACAATTGGCCATTGGCGAAAAATATGTACCTAATGATATATACTTGGATCGGGAAAATCAGCAGATTATTATTCTTACTGGGCCAAACATGGCTGGTAAATCTGCATTGTTAAGGCAAACTGCATTAAACGTAATTATGGCGCAAATTGGATGCTTTGTGCCTGCTTCTTTTGCACAAATAGGGTTAGTTGACAAAATATTTACCCGGGTTGGAGCTAGTGATAACATTAGCAGTGGCGAAAGTACTTTTATGGTGGAAATGACCGAAACAGCGAGTATTCTCAATAATCTTTCGATAAATAGCCTAATTCTGCTAGATGAGATTGGCCGAGGTACCAGCACCTACGATGGCGTATCAATTGCTTGGGCTATTGCAGAGTTTCTATGCAATCACCCCGCTAAGCCCAAAACCTTGTTTGCTACGCATTATCATGAATTAAATGAATTGGAGAAAAACAATATCGGCATAAAAAACTACCACATTCAAATTAAAGAAACACAAAGCAAAATTATTTTTATCAGGAAGTTAGCAGAAGGAGGAAGCGAGCATAGTTTCGGTATACATGTGGCTAAAATTGCTGGCGTGCCACAATTGGTGGTAAACAGGGCCAACGTTATTTTAAAAGAATTGGAGTCTCAGCGTAATTTATCGGACCAAAAAAATGGTGGCATTAAGATTAACCCAGTGCAACTATCTATGTTCCAACTGAATGACCCTATTCTGCAACAAATAAAATCAGACCTACTAGTACTGGATATTAATACAATCTCTCCTGTTGAAGCTTTAATGAAATTGCATGAAATTAAGAAAATGATAAAATAATCTTTATATTTTGCGCCAAATGAGAATTTGGGCGCTTTACCTATTATTTTTTCTTTGGTTTCTTTTACAACCCACTGTTGGTATTAGCCAATACTCCAGGCACAACTTTAGTAAACTTACTTTAGAGGATGGCCTTTCACAAAGTTTTGTGCAAGCGATAGTGCAAGACAAGTACGGCTTTATTTGGTTTGGCACACAAGATGGGCTAAATCAGTATAACGGCTATTCATTTAAAATATTTAGAAAAAGTGACGGTCTAACGGATGGTGCCATTAAAACGCTGTTAATTGTTAATGACACAATGCTTTGGATTGGTACCAGAGGCACAGGGATTGACATCATGAACCTGAAAACCTATAAGGTTATCATCCATATAAACACAGCCAATAGCAATATCAATAGCAATGTTGTTAACGATTTAAAACTAGATAAAAACAATCAGGTATGGGTTGCCACTGATAATGGCATTAATATTATTCATGCTGATTTTAAGATAACATCCATTCTTAAGAACAAAAATGAGGCCAGGGAGCACATTAATTTTATAGAATTTGACAAGAAGAAGGTTTGGTTTACCAAAGAGTTTGCAGGCGTTTTTTCTATTGAAAATGGTAACATAACACATTACAATGTATTAAATACCCGACCCCTAAAATCGTTTGACAACATCGTGGTTGATAATCAAGGCACAGCGTGGTTAGGCACCAATAATGGGCTATTTTATAAAAAAAGTAATGAGCAAAACTTTTCTCAAAAAATACTTGGCAACTATGTTGGTTCTAAATTTCAAGTACATCATATATTTAAAGATGAGACAGGCTGTTTGTGGTTTAGCGTAATGACACTTGGATTATGTAAGTTTAATCCGGTAACTGAAAAAACAGAATGGTATGCTGAAACAACACAAAGTGCCAACAAGTTTGACATGATTAGTAATGTAAGCTCCTACATCGATAAATCAGGTATGATATGGATAGGAACAAATGGTTATGGCGTGCAATACTTCAATCCAAAATCTTCATTCAAAACCATCTCTTATGATTTGAACTCCGCTTTTCATACCTCAGGTAAAAGTATTAGAAAAGTAGCCAATTACAACGGAAATAATAATTTATTGTGGATTGGGAGCTATAGCGGACTTGATTTGTTTGATAAAACAAAAGGAAATGTTATTAACTACAATGGCATTAAAGACGCTGATAAGGGGATGTTATGCGATGCCATTTATGACATATACCATAGTAAAAACACCAACCATGTTATACTCGGAACAGAGGGAAAAGGCTTGCTGATACTGGATTTAAAAACCCAACGTTTTTCGGCACCTAAACTGGCAAAAAACAGCTCTGAATATGCCCTTACCTTTAAATTGTATAAGGACCAATCTGATGATATTTGGGTGGGTACCAACAAAGGACTTTATATATATCACGAAAAAACCAATCTTCTTACTGAGGTTTACGTTCCTGTGAAAAAAACTGAAAATTTTACCATTTATGATATTGATGCCGTTGGTAACTTACTGCTACTTTCAACCAAAATTGGCTTGTACGTTTTTGATAAAAAAACCAAAATATGCCACAACATTGGCTTGCAAATTAACTTAATTAGTGAACCTCAGGTTAATTCTATCTTGGTTGACTCATCAATCTTATGGATAGCAACAAGGGGAAACGGACTGGTTAAATACCATTACCAAATCTTAGATAATGGTATTATTGAGCTAAAAAAACTACATCATTATACTGTTGCAGATGGCTTCCCCAATGACGTAGCCTATGGCACATTAAAAGATAACCACAACCAAATTTGGGTAAGTACCAATAATGGAATAGCTAAAATTAATCCAGAAACACATGTTACCAATACCTTTAACTACAACGATGGTTTGCAAGGCAATGAGTTTAATGGGAATAGCTATTTCAAAGATGATCAAGGTACGCTTTATTTTGGGGGCATTAATGGCTTAAGCTATTTTAACCCCGTTGCACTGTACCAAAATAAGAAAAAACCTACCATCTTTTTCACCAGATTTGATGTTTTCAATACCCCTGCCGACACCGGATTTAACCTTAATGAAATTGATGAATTAACCCTAAAGTATTCAGACAATGTGATTACATTCTCTTTTGCATCTTCGGACTATACATCAAGTGAAAAATTGAACTATGCCTACCAATTAAAGGGATTTAGTGATAAGCTGATTCAATTGGGTAACAACAATAGTGTTACATTTACTAACCTCGATCCTGGAGATTACTTTTTAAAAATTACGGGGTCAAACAGTAATGGTATTTGGAACATGGAAGGGCGTACCCTTCATATTAAAATCATTCCCCCATTTTGGGATACGAAATGGTTTTATGCTTTTATAACAGCTCTCATCATCATAGCTGTTTATATCATCATTAGTTTGCGCACCAGAAGTATTCGCCTGGCTAATTTAAAACTGGAAAATATGGTATCTGAACGTACTAATGAAATCGTTGAGAAAAACCGTGAACTCGCCTTAGCTAAGGAACTTGCCGAAAAATCTACGAATGCGAAGTCTGAATTTTTAGCCACCATGAGCCATGAAATACGTACCCCAATGAATGGTGTAGTTGGCATGGTTAGTTTACTTGACAATGCAGACCTCTCTTATGAGCAAAGAGCTTATATTGATGTTATTAAGACGTCAACGGACAACCTGCTTCAGGTAATCAACGACATCCTCGATTTTTCAAAGATTGAATCGGGTAAAATGGAAATGTACCTTGAACAGGTTAATGTACATAAAGCTGTATTGAGCAGCATCGAACTTTTTACACCGAAAGCCGCTGAAAAAAATCTAGAGATATTGTGTTTCATTCATCCGGACGTTCCAACTTATATTCAATCTGATGAAGCGCGTTTAAAACAAATCCTTTATAACCTGATTAATAATGCCATTAAATTTACTCCGGTAGGCTATATTTATGTGGAAGTTACCACTAAAAACAACTTACAGAACAATACCATATTGGAATTTAAAGTTACCGATACCGGGATAGGTATTTCTGAAGAGACCAAAGACAGAATATTTGATGCATTTACTCAAGCTGACGGCTCAACTTCGAGGAAATACGGGGGTACAGGATTAGGGCTTAGCATATGCAAAAACCTGGTTACCTTATTAAAAGGCTCCATTTCCGTTGAAAGCTCTTTAAATAAAGGCTCAACATTTACCTTTACCATTCAATCGGTTGCATTATTGCCACCCGAAGTAAGCCCACCAACATTAAACATTCCAGAAACCAATGTTTTAATCCACTTTTTAAACCCATTAAACAATCAAATAGCTACACGATACCTTAATCATTTGAATACTTTAGCGGGAAAAGAGGTAGTTAAGCTTTATGGAATTTTATCGAATACGCAGTTATTACAGATTATCAATCAGGATAAGATAGACATTGTTTTTACCGACCAATTCACTGCAGTTGAATTGATTGGCTCAATGGGGCTGCAACATGTTTCTGTGGCGTACTTTGGAAACGCTAAAATACCTGCGTATATTAACTCTAAATACTTAAACCAGAAACCCATTACATTTGAAAAAATCAAGCAAATACTTGAACGGGATGTAGAAGTTCCGCTACCAAACAACGCAGCTCTTGACCTTACCCCTATTGGAATAAAATATCCTTTGAGTATTTTGATTGCGGAGGATAATCTCATTAACCAAAACATATTTAAAAGGATGTTTAAGCTACTTGGTTATGAAATAACTATGGTAGAAAATGGGAAAATTGCTTTTGAAACAATAGCAAAAAAACGTTACGACATTGTGTTTATGGACATTCATATGCCTGAAATGGACGGAATTGAAGCAACCCAAAAAATTATTGCCCAACAGGGGCAACGTGCGCCAGTGATTATTGCACTAACAGCCAGTGTTATTATTGAGGAAATTACCCAATACAAAGAGGCCGGAATGAAGGACGTATTAGCAAAACCGCTGAGCATAGACGACATTAAAGCATGCATTTTGAAGTGGGGCGCGCAAATAGCAAGTCAAAAAAAATAGATAAGCCGCTTTTTATCAGGCCAATTCAACGTAATGGTTTATTTTTTTCACTCAAAAATTTGCACAATTAAAAATATGCCTATATTTGCACCTCGTTAATCATTAATAATGGTTATCACGCGAAAGTAGCTCAGCTGGTAGAGCGCAACCTTGCCAAGGTTGAGGTCGCGAGTTCGAACCTCGTCTTTCGCTCCAAACTAAACTGGGTTTGAGTTTTTGTGAAAATTCACCAAATGCTCAAACCTTTTTTGTACACGTTCTTTATTACTTTGCCCGGGTGGTGGAATTGGTAGACACGCAGGACTTAAAATCCTGTATCCTTTAAAGATGTGCGGGTTCAAGTCCCGCCTCGGGTACTATAAATTTATACGCTAAACATCTATCGCATGAACAAATTATTTGCTACATTAGTTGTTATTACTTCTTTATCAGCTTGCCACTATGGACAAGATGAGGCCAAACAAACGCTTGAGCGTAATGAGTTGTATAAGACAGAAAAAGCGGAATACTCTGTTAACCGTGCAGGTGAATACGGGAATCCCAACAATAAGCAAAAGCCGGATACATTAACCGCAGCGCCAGCAGACACAACTGCTGCAAAATAGTTGCTATAAAAAAACTGAAGAGCCATGTTTAACCGCATGGCTTTTTTTATGCACTCGTTGCAATTTGACATACTCCCCTCTTCCTTTTATGCGGCTAATTAATTACTATTGCCTTTATTCATTACAATGGCCGAAGAACTTTCTATTTCATGTAATCAAAATAAGGCAGAAATTTATCAAGAATTATTGCCGCAAATAAGAGCTTTGATTGAGGGAGAAAAAAACCTTGTAGCTAATTTGGCCAATATTGCAGGCGCCCTTAAACAAACCTTTAATTGGTGGTGGGTAGGTTTTTATTGCGTGGATGAAACAGAACTGGTGTTGGGGCCCTTTCAAGGACCAATTGCCTGCACAAGAATTGGCCTAAACAAAGGCGTTTGTGGCACGGCATGGGCAAAATCGCAAACCATTATTGTACCCAATGTTGAAGAATTTCCGGGACATATTGCTTGTAGTGCATTAAGCAAAAGTGAAATTGTAGTACCCATTATTAAAGATGGAAAAGTAGTAGCAGTACTCGATGCCGATAGTGAATTATTAGGTCATTATGATGCTATAGACCAACATTACCTAGAAAAGTTAGCTGCTTTTGTTGCAGTACTTTTTTAAAACTCATTACTTTTTTTACTTAGCAACCTTTTTCACTTTGAAATCATCTATGAATCAGTTATTTTCCATTTATCATACTGATTGTTACTTAACATAGAATGAAAACAAAACTACTCTTTTGTTGCATGCTGCTTTTTATTGAGCCTACCCTTGCCCAAAAGCAATACAATGTTTGGTATTTTGGCAATAAGGCTGGTATTTCTTTTAATACCAATCCTCCATCGGTTTTAACAGATAGTAAAATGCTTACTTATGAAGGTAGTTCAGGAGTTTGTGATTCATTGGGAAATCTTTTATTTTATACTAATGGTGATACGGTTTGGAATAAGAATCATCAGCTCATGAAAAATGGAATTTCACCAATTAATTATCAGCATTATTCATCATTGCAAGGTGCAATTGTTATTCAAAAACCCGATAATAAAAATCAATACTATATATTTTGCTCAGTCAGTCAAGAAGGAGAATCTGGGGTAAATGATAAATACATAAGGTATTGGCTTATTGATATGAGTTTGGAAAATGGATTGGGCGAGGCTATTGAAGTGAACAAGCCATTATTTAAAAACGCAAGAGAAAATGTAGTAGTAACAAAGCATGCAAATGGAACTGAAATTTGGGTTGGAGGTACTGATGATAATGAAACAACCTTTAATTGTGTTCAAACAATAAACGGAGTGTTAAGCAATGAGGTAATTAGCTCTGAGATTAAAGTAAATTATGGGGTCAAAAGTGCAAAATTTTCTCCAAATTCGAATATACTTGCAGCAGGTAGAAGATACCTTTCAGTTAATAATTTTGCATTTAGTTTATTCCATTTCAATAATAGTACAGGAAAGTTATCGGATAGTCTTGAAATAAATACTAAAGATGCTATACCTTATTTTCAGGAATTCTCTCATGACTCAAGATACTTGTATATGACGTTTACCAATAAGAACATGATTATTCAATACGATTTATCAATTTGGAATAAAGATTCAATAGAAAAGTCTGGAATAATTATTTATCAAGGTGGTAATGGAGAGCGTTTTAGTGGTATTCAGTTGGGGCCTGATAAAAAGATATATGTATTTAAAGGTGATAGTAGATATATTTCTGTTATTGATTCCCCATTTAATAAAGGTCTTGGTTGCCATTTTTTGCCAAATCCTATT
The DNA here is from genome assembly GCA_943372215.1 of Chitinophaga pinensis. Classification (GTDB taxonomy): domain Bacteria; phylum Bacteroidota; class Bacteroidia; order UKL13-3; family UKL13-3; genus UBA6183. The sequence goes on from CALRXU020000008.1 coordinate 168,593, forward strand.
CTTCTAGAATCTGGAATCAATAGAGGTGGCGGTCCTTACTACCCAACTTTTTATTTTGCTGAGCTCAAACATAATTTGGGCAATGATATCATAATATGCGAGGGCAATTCAACTATCCTTAGTAGTAAAGTACCCTTAAACGCTAAGATTATTTGGAGCACAGGTGATACCACAATATCAATAGCAGTGAAAAATGCTGGTTTATATTGGGCAATGGCTACCTTGTATGGCGATACAGCAATTGATACAATTAAGGTCAGTGTTGGCCAAAAGCCAACAGTTTTTATTGGAAGTGATACCGCATTTTGCGGAAAATTTTCGCACCTTCTAAATGCTGGAGAAGGGAAAAAAAGTTACAACTGGAGTACAAATGATACTACTTTTTCTATATTAGTAAACCAACCCGGCATGTATGCAGTAACAGTTAAGGATTCTGTATCGTGTGAAAATGCAGATACCATTCAAATTGAGCAACTGTTACCTCCAAATTTATCGGTAGTTTTAGATACAGTTACTTGTAAGGATGCAATAATTTCAATTGCACCAGTGCAAGCAGGAATACAATACAAATGGAATACTGGAGATACAACAACCTCAATTAAAGTGAACTCAAAAGGTATATATACAATAACTGCGAGCAATCAATTTTGTAGCATAACTCAATCTACGGTAGTAAGCATGTTGCCAATGCCAATTATAGAATTAGGCGTGGATACTAATTTATGCCAGTTAAACGGATTTGAATTGACCAGTGATGACGGTGATCGCTTTTTATGGAGCACTGGCGAAACTACTAGGTCTATTATAGCCTATCAACAAGGCAAATATTGGGTTACTGCCGAAAGGAATAACTGTATTGCAAGTGACACCATTAATATTACTAGTGAATGTGATATGACCTATTATATTCCTAACGCATTTACCCCAAATGGAGATAATATAAATGATGTATTTAAAGTAATTGGGCAAAACATCTCATTCTTAAAAATGGAGATTTACAACAGGTGGGGGGAGAAACTATTTGAAAGTTCGGGTAGCGATATTTATTGGAATGGCAAATTTGAAGAAAAGCTATGTCCCCAAGGTGTTTATATATATTCAATTACCCTTATTGGTTATATAAAACAAGTGCAAGTCGAAAAAAATCTTACAGGCAGCGTAACTTTACTTAAGTAATTTACTTTTGTTTAAATTTCGAAAATAAATAAGTTAATTTCCGACCTTTTACTATGGAGAAAAAGAAAAGTGTTCATACTCTCATTATTGTGGCCTCCCTTGGTTATTTTGTTGATATTTATGACTTAATCGTATTTAATGTTGTTAAAAACGACAGCTTAAAAGCCCTTGGTTTTTCAGGAGAGGCGCTAAAAAACAGCGAAATTTACCTGTTCAATATTCAAATGACAGGTATGCTGTTAGGAGGGATCCTGTGGGGAGTATTGGGCGACCGCAAAGGCAGGGTGTCTGTATTGTTTGGCTCTATCTTTTTATATTCTGTGGCCAACATTGCCAATGCGTTTGTAACCAGTATTGATAGTTACGCCTTATGGCGCTTTATTGCGGGATTGGGCTTGGCTGGAGAATTGGGAGCAGGTATTACCCTAATTGCAGAAAACATGGACAAGGAAAAAAGAGGTTATGGTACCATGATTATTGTTACTTTTGGTGCACTTGGGGCCGTGGCTGCCAGTTTGGTGGGTAAAAATTTTGGTTGGCAAACCACTTACATTACAGGTGGCTGCATGGGATTGGCTTTGCTTCTGTTAAGGGCTGGTGCATTTGAAAGTGGATTATATGAACAGGCCAAACTTCAATCGCATATTAAACGTGGCAATTTTTTTATGCTATTTAGCAATAAACACATTTTAAAAAAGTACCTGGCTTGCATTGGCATTGGCTTGCCCGTTTGGTTTGTAATTGGTGTGCTTATTAACCTAAGCAATCGTTTTGCAGCAGCAAATCAAGTAACCATTGATGTGGCAGATTGTGTGATGTATGCCTATTTAGGGCTTTCTGTTGGAGATTTACTTAGCGGGCTTTTAAGTCAGTTTATGAAAAGTAGAAAACAGGTTGTATTCATTTATTTGTTATCCTGCCTGATTTTGTCTTTTACCTTTTTATTTGTAAACGGTACTTCCATTGCTTATTACCAATTAATGAGCTTTTTACTTGGCGCAGCAACTGGTTATTGGGCATTGTTTGTTACCATTGCCAGCGAGCAATTTGGCACCAACATCCGTAGCACAGTTACCAATACTGTGCCCAATTTTGTAAGGGGTGCCGTAGTCCCCATTACACTTAGCTTTAAATGGCTTAGTACCAATTATTCCATTACCATGGCTGCTGCACTGGTAGGTGCTGTTTGTATTTGTATCGCATTAATCAGCACTTGGTATATTGATGAAACATTTAGTAAAGACATGGACTATTATGAAGCATAAAAGCCACCATCATTGCTGACAGTGGCTTTTATCATCAATCTCATTAAATCCTTATTTGCCTATGCCATAAAACCCTCTGCTTCCGTCAGGGTTAATTCCTTTTAGTAATACCCCTTCGGTTACATCATCCAATGCGCGTTTTACATCAGTTGGTGTAGCCACATTTTGTTTGTCAATACTAATGATGATAAAACCAACAGGAACGCCTGCCTTCTTTAGTATGCTTTTTTCAGCCACCCTTTTCACCCGCACCCCATTGCTAATTTTTAACTTCAGACGCTCTTCCCTGTTCACTGTTTCAAATTCAGCATCCAAAGCCTTATCAGTTTCTACTTTTTCACTTTTGATAATACCCGTTTTGCCATCTTTGTTTTTAAGTGTGGCTTCAAATGTCATTTCTTTATTGTCCCTTAATACCACCAGCTTAACCTTCTCTCCAGGACTGCGCTTGCCTACCTGCTCTTGCAACTCGCTGCTGCTATTTACCGTAACATCATCCACCTTAATAATTACGTCTTTATCTTTTAAGCCAGCATCTTCAGCAGCACTATTTGGGTTAACTTTCACCACATAAACTCCCCTAACGTCTTTTAACCCTTCTTTATCAGCCAATTGTCCATTTACATCAGCAATGTTTACACCCAACAACCCGCGTTGCACCTCACCATACTTGGTAAGGTCATTGATGATTTTTTTCATTAAGTTAACAGGCACGGCAAATGAATACCCGGCATATTGCCCAGTTTGGCTGGCTATAGCGGTATTAATCCCTACCAGTTTACCCTCTGCACTCACCAAAGCACCTCCACTGTTTCCCGGATTTACCGCTGCATCTGTTTGAATAAAACTTTCGATACTGTATTGGGCTTCAGGATTATTGCGCCCTTCTCTTAACAAATTAAGGTTGCGGCCTTTAGCGCTAACAATACCAGCTGTTACCGTACTGGTTAAATTAAAAGGATTACCAACCGCCAATACCCATTGCCCCACTTTAACCTCATCGCTGTTACCTATTAATGCAAATGGAAGCTTATTTTCATCTATTCTTATCAAAGCCAAGTCGGTATTTGGGTCTCTACCAATAAGCTCTGCACTGTACTCCCGCTTGTCATTTAAAATAACTTTAATCTTAGTTGCGCCATCAACCACATGATTGTTGGTTACTATGTACCCGTCTGCGCTGATAATCACCCCACTACCTGAGCCACTGCGTGGCATGTTGGGCATCTCAAAACCTGGCCCGCCAAAAAACTCAAATGGGTTAATTTCCCTTGATTGATTGGCAGCGGCTTCAACGGTTGTAATAATATGTACAACAGTAGGGGTTACCAAATCTGCTACTTCAACAAAGTCAGGTCTTGCGCCAATATCGTTTAAACTGGCATAACGTGCCATGTAATTGGCTGTAAAACTGTCAGCATTTTTATGTTCTATTAATTGGGTAATGCCAACTGCTAGCAGGCCTCCGAGGCTCGCTACAGCAAATAGTCCAAGGTATTTTTTCATATAGATATTTGATTAAAGAATTGTTTCTATCCAAATTTCAAAAAATGTTCCAAATTTTAAAAACGCTGTTTTAACGTTTTTAATAAAATATTATTTTACCGATGAAAAAAAAGACCAACTTTGCATAAAGATACACTATGGAGAATCTTCAGCCTGAAACCCATCAATATTATTTTGAACGCTACCTGCGGGAGAAACTATCGGCTGAGGAGAAGGTGGAGTTTGAGGAAAAACTGGCGAAAGATATTGACTTGCAATTGGCATTAAATGCCTACAAGCAACATCGAAAACAGTTCTTAAAAGAAATCATTGCGGAGCATTCGAATAAACCATCAAAAACATCTTTCATTAATTTTATTTATTTAGCCATTACCATAGCAGGTATTGTTATCACCTTAAACTTTTACCTGGAAAACAAAACACTAAAAGAAGAAAGACAGCGCAACAAGAATTTAATTACTAGATTGATTGAGTACATCCCATTTATAGGTAAAAAAGGTAATGAAGATGCCGATGTTAAAAGGGATAAAAAAAACGCAAAGAAAACTGCTCGCGAAAACGAAACCGAGCTTGATGGTTCAACCCTACCAACAGAGACATTACCAGATGATGAAATAACCGAAAACCAAACGCTCCTTTTGGATAGTGTTTTGGCTCCGGTACCACGTGATTACTTAAATGACAGACTTAGCTATTTCCAAAAAGAAGTAGATAGCACTTTAACTGCTCAAGAAATTTTAAAAATGATTTACCGCAATGCCGCTAAGAATGAAGCACGATTTAAAACTAGGCCAATAGGTATAAAGATATGGCTAACCACTCAAACAACTAGCTATGCGTATGATGGGCATTTACTAAACCTTTACCTGAAAGAAACACCAGAAGAACTGAGCTTAATTAATGATGAAGGGGAATTGGTTTGGTTGAATGCAACAGATGAAACCATCCTGATAGCAGATAATGAAATTCACCCTTTTACTGAATGAAAATTACTTTTAATAAATACCAAGGCACAGGCAATGACTTTGTGCTGATTGACGACCGTAAGTTGGAATTCCCATCCGAAGACAACGAATTGGTAGCTAAACTGTGTGATAGAAGATTTGGTGTTGGTGCTGACGGCCTGATTTTACTTCAACCCCACCCCACTGCAAGTTATTTTATGAAATATTACAACAGTGATGGTAGGGAAAGTAGCATGTGTGGCAACGGAGGAAGGTGCATAGCAGCCTTTGCCATTCATCAACAAGTGGTTACTGGCACACATACTTTTATGGCTGTTGACGGCCTGCATGAAGCAATACCGCTAAGTGAAATGCATACTGAACTGGTAATAAAGCTGAAAATGAAAGATGTTTCAGCCATAGAGTCGAGACCCGAACAAGCTTATGTGCTTAATACTGGGTCGCCTCATTTTATCCAGTTTTTAGCTTCTCCCTTATCTGCTCTAAACTTGGTTGAACAAGCCAAACAGATTCGCTACAATAATGAATTTAAAAAAGATGGTATTAACGTGAATTTTGTTAACGCGATAAGTGAGCATGAAATTGTAATGCGCACTTACGAGCGTGGTGTGGAAGACGAAACATTAAGCTGCGGAACCGGGGTTACAGCAGCAGCGCTTGGTTTGGCATTGTTTAAAAACCTGCCTCAAGGTGAACAGGTTATTTCCGTAAAAACAGCGGGTGGAGCTTTAAAAGTTTGGTACAATCATACTGAAAACACTAATAACCAGCACTTTAATAATATTTATTTAGAAGGTCCAGCTACTTTTGTGTACCAAGGCAGCATAGAAGTGTAGCAAAAAAATAATCAAAAAAAACTTAATTTAATTGCAACTATGCCATACCTTAGCGCAATTATTTTAGGGTAAATTTTGTTAGTTGTAAATACTCAACCATTTGATTTGGTTTATACTTTAATAAACCGCCCTTACCTTGGGTTTGTGCTTGAGCCACATGTGGTTCAGATAAACTCATTGGGTAATTTTACCCTTACACATCAACGCATTTTTACCAAAACTGCCGATTATTTCAGTAAAAAAATCAGCGATACTGACTTGAAAATAATCAAACTACTTGACGAGTTGGATGATGATTATTTGCACAAGAAGTTTGCAGTAAATGGTAAAAAGAAGATGCGGACTGCCGAGTTTTTTGAAAAAAACAAACATGATGAAATCCTAAACAATACCATTCGCGGTTTTATTGATGAACGCCTTATTAAGGTATTCAATAAATTAAGGGGTAAAATTATCTACAAAATGGGGAATGACAATAACCCCACCTCTCAAAAAATTAAGGTCTCAGACGAAAGGGCTTCTGTACTTTTTCATTTTAGGCGCGATCAAGAAGGAACCCGCTATTTCCCAACCATAAAGTACCAAGGACAACGCATTGAGTTTATGTTTAAAGGGGCCAATATTATTACCAATAGCCCTGCTTGGATGTTACTGAACGACCAAATTTTTGATTTTGCCAAAGAAGTGGATGGCAAAAAACTACAGCCCTTTTTAAACAAACGCTTTATTCAAATTGCAAAAACAGCCGAAGAAACCTACTTTACCAAATTTGTAACACAATTGGTTGAAAAATACGATGTGTATGCAGAGGGTATGCAAATCATTACCAAACAAGTTCCCGCTCATGTGGTATTAAAAGTTCAACTATTTGAGCAGGAGCAAATGTCGTTGAAATTGACGTATGTTTATGGGAGCAATAGCTTTGATTATGGCACGCAACAAGTAACAAGCGCTGTTGTTGAAAAAAAGGGGGATGAATATACTTTTATCCGCTTTAAGCGAAATCACGATTGGGAAAACGAACAGAAAAAATTAATTGAAGATTTGGGTCTGGTGCAGTTGAACGGGCCATACTTTAGCTTAAAAAGCATCAATCCTCTGTTGGAAAACAACGGACTCCTTCCTGTAGAAACCACCAATAAGTATGAATTTTTAGAGTGGCTTAATGAGAATACCATTGCCCTCCAGCAAAAAAATATCCTTGTTGAACAAGGTACCGACTTTAATAAGTACTTTATAGGCAACAGGCAAATTAAACTAGAAGTAACCGAGCAAAGAGATTGGTTTGATGTGCGCGCAACCGTTCAATTCGGTGATTACGTATTTAGCTTTATGGCCCTGAAAGAACATATTCTTAAGGGCAAAAGAGAGTTTATTTTACCCAATGGCCAAATAGCCATTATCCCCAATGAGTGGTTTGGAAACTTAGGCGGAATGCTTGCATTCAGTTCTAGCGATGATGAAATAAAACTGGAAAAACACCACATTGGTTTATTGGATGAACTCGCCAATAACGGAGGTAAATACTTACAACTAAACGATAAACTTAATAAGATTAAGGAATACGGACAAATCAGGGATATTGAATTACCCGCTTCCTTTAAAGGTGAATTGCGACCTTACCAAAAGGCAGGTTTTAATTGGTTTTATTTTTTAAAGCAAAATGGCTTTGGGGGTTGTTTAGCTGATGATATGGGGTTAGGTAAAACCATTCAAACACTGGCTTTGCTTCAAAAAGAAAAAGATCTTTACATTGCTACCAAAGCCCTATCCTTACAACCTAGTTTTACACAAATACAAGTACCTCAACCACAAGAATACAATCAACTCAACCTGTTTGAAAACCATCATTCTAATCTAGTACAACAAGCCGCAACCGCTAATTCAACACAGCAAGAGGCACACAATGGCGAGTTGGAAGAGAATATGCGAACCACCATTAAAACATCACTGATTGTGGTACCAAATTCATTGGTGTACAATTGGTACAATGAGGCCAGAAAGTTTACCCCTAATTTGAAGGTATTAATTTATACGGGCATTAATCGTGAAAAAAACACCAACTTATTTTTACAATATGACTTGGTGATTTCAACTTATGGCACGGTGCGGGTTGATATTGATTTGCTTAAAAACTATAAATTTAATTACATCATTCTTGATGAAAGCCAGTCCATCAAAAACTCCCAATCACAATCAGCAAAAGCTGTAAAACTACTGCGTGGTTCGCAAAAACTGGTACTTACGGGAACCCCAATTGAAAACAGTGTGGCCGAGTTATGGAGTCAGTTAGCATTTATAAACCCAGGATTGGTGGGTAATTTGCAAAGTTTTACAGAACGTTTTGTAACACCTATTGAAAGAAATAAAGATGTGCTTAAAATGCAACAGCTAAAAGCCATCATAAAACCTTTTGTATTGCGAAGAACCAAGGCTCAGGTGGCTAAAGAGTTACCTCCAAAAATTGAGCAAGTGGTTTACAGTAACATGACGGAACAGCAAGCGGAAGCCTATGAAACCGTAAAATCATATTACAGAAACGAAATTATCAAATCCATTAAAGAAATTGGTTTAAACCGATCACAGTTTACCATTTTGCAAGGATTAACCAAACTCAGGCAAATTGCCAATCACCCTGTATTAACCAATCCACAGTACGAGGGACAGTCGGGTAAATTTGATGAGTTGATAGCAAGAGCAGAAACAGCCAGACAAGAAGGACATAAGGTGTTGATTTTTTCTCAGTTTGTTAAACAACTGGACATTTACAAGGCCCACTTTGAAACGAAACACTGGAAGTATTGTTACTTAGATGGGAGTATGACCAATGAACAAAGGCAAGCAGCGGTAAACAGTTTTCAATCTGGTGAGATTCATTATTTCCTAATATCCTTAAAAGCTGGAGGAGTAGGTTTAAACTTAACGGAAGCTGATTATGTATTTATTATTGACCCATGGTGGAACCCGGCAGTTGAACAGCAAGCCATTGACCGTTCGCATCGCATTGGGCAAACCAAAACTGTGTTTACCTATAAGTTCATTACAAAAGACACGGTAGAAGAAAAAATATTGGCCTTGCAACAACGAAAAAAAGAACTGGCCAATAATATCATTACCACGGAAGAGAGCTTTATCAAAAATATTGATGTAGACGAAATTATTGAACTATTAAGCTAACAAGCTATTTATTAATAAAAACACATTTATATAAGAACAACCTACTAACATGAGCAATATATCAACACAAACAAAAGCCATGAACAAAAGAGATTTATTAAGCAAAATGCGCGAACAAGCGCTTGAAGGTGGAGGGAAAACGCGCATAGAAGCCCAGCACAAAAAAGGCAAACTAACAGCCCGTGAGCGCATTCATTTTTTATTAGATGATGGGACCTTTGAAGAAATTGGTGCTTTTGTAACCCACCGCAGTAAAGATTTTGGCATGGAAAAACAACAATTTCCTGGCGATGGTGTGGTAACTGGTTATGGCAACATCAATGGCCGTTTGGTGTATGTTTTCTCTCAAGATTTCACTGTATTTGGTGGCTCATTAAGCGAAACACATGCTGAAAAAATTTGTAAGCTGATGGATTTGGCGATGAAAAACGGAGCTCCCGTTATCGGCTTAAATGATTCTGGAGGTGCAAGGATTCAGGAAGGTGTGGTATCACTTGGTGGTTACGCTGATATTTTTTACCGCAATACTTTGGCCAGCGGTGTTATCCCTCAAATTTCGGCCATTTTAGGCCCATGTGCTGGTGGTGCGGTGTACAGCCCAGCCATTACCGACTTTATTATGATGGTTGAAAATACCTCATACATGTTTGTTACTGGCCCTAACGTAGTAAAAACAGTTACCCATGAAGAAGTAACATCAGAAGAATTGGGTGGTGCATCCGTTCACTCTAGTAAAAGTGGTGTGGCACATTTTACCGCAGCTAATGAAATTGATTGCATCAACCAATTGAGAAAATTACTCAGTTATATCCCAGAAAATTGCGAAGAGAAAACTCCCCTGCTCCCTTATGAATCATCGAATGAGTTAAGAGAACAGCTTAAAAATATTATTCCAGAAAATCCGAATCAGCCGTATGATATGCGCGAGGTGATTGAGCAAATTGCTGACGAGGGTTCATTTTACGAAGTGCATAAAAACTATGCAGAAAACATTGTGGTTGGTTTTGCCAGATTAGCAGGCAGAAGCATTGGCATCGTGGGCAATCAACCTGCACAATTAGCAGGATGTTTGGATATTCATGCCTCACAAAAAGGTGCACGTTTTGTGCGTTTTTGCGATTCGTTTAACATTCCGTTATTGGTGTTTGAAGATGTGCCAGGATTTTTACCAGGAACCGATCAGGAATGGAATGCCATTATTACCAACGGTGCTAAACTGTTGTATGCTTTTTGCGAAGCAACGGTGCCTCGCGTAACCGTTATTACCCGCAAAGCTTATGGCGGTGCTTATGATGTGATGAACAGCAAACACATTGGCTGCGACATGAACTTTGCCTGGCCAACCGCTGAAATTGCCGTAATGGGTGCAAAAGGTGCTGCTGAAATTATCTTTAAAAAAGAAATTGACAGCGCAGAGGACCAAGCTGCTGAACTGGCCAAAAAAGAAAAAGAATATGGTGATTTATTTGCCAATCCTTACCGTGCAGCAGAACGTGGTTTTATTGATGAAGTAATATTTCCGGAAGAAACCCGTTTAAAACTGATTAAAGCATTTAAAATGCTGGAAAATAAAGTAGCCAATTTACCAAGAAAAAAACATGGAAACATTCCGTTGTAAAACGCCAATCAAACCAGTTACAATTAACCTGCTGGTATTGCTTTTTTTTACACTTAACATTGATGTGAGTGCGGCAGATATGGAACAACGCACACCGTCAACAATAACCAACGTAACTGTATTTTTAAACCAAGCACAGGTTACCCGTTTGGCGAAAGTGAATTTACAAGCAGGTATCACCAACTTGGTTTTTGATAACGTCTCTCCGTTTATCAACCTAAATAGCATTCAGGTAAAAACAGAAGGCAACATTACGTTGCTCTCTGTCTCGCAACGAAACAACTTTTTAGCCAGTAACAATAAGCCTGATTTTATTGTTGCTTTGGAAGATTCATTAAACACCACCAAGCAACAAGTGGCTTTACTGCACATTAAAAAAGAAGCATTGCAGTTGGAGAAAGACGTAATTATTGCCAACAAAAGCATTGGCGGTGAAAATACAGGCGTAAAAATTGAAGACCTAGAAGATGCATTGGTACTATTTAGAAAACGCTACCAGGAAATTGGAGAAGAAGTATTAAAACTTGACAATGCTGAAAAAAGATTGGTATTGATTGAGCAAAAATTGCAAGCCCAATTGGACCAATACACCAATGGACAAAATAACTCAATTGAAATTGTAGTTACCGTTAAAGCCCTTCAAGCAGTAGCCAACTCAAAAATAGAATGGAGTTACTTGGTAGGCAATACCAGTTGGACACCCTTTTACGACATCAGGGTGAAAGACACCAAAAGCCCATTGCAATTGGTAAGCAAGGCTTACATTACCCAAGCCACTGGAGAAGATTGGAAAAATGTGATTTTAAAACTCAGCACCACTAACCCCAATGAGGGAGGAACGAAACCAGAGTTAACTACCAACAACCTAAATTTTAGTATTCCGGTATCAACCTTTTTAAACCAAAAAAACCAAACTCCCAACATAAGAGGAGCCAGAGCCGAAGGGACAGCCTACTATGTTGATGGAGTAAGGACAGAAGGAAAACCACTAAATTACTCAACAGGCATTGCTACCTCACAACAAGCTGCGGTAAACATTGAGTTTAACGTAACTTCCGCTTATACCATACCCAGTGATAACAACCCACACCAAGTAGATTTAACCATTACCAATTTACCCGCTGAATATGCTTATGGCTCTGTTCCCAAGTTAGATAAGGACGCATTTGTAACGGCAAAAGTATCGGGCAATGATTTGGTAAATCAGGTGAGCGGTGAAGCCAGCGTTTATTTTGATGGAACATTCACAGGGAAAACCTTCATCAATGGCACCACGGGAGATTCTATCCTCCTTTCTTTAGGCAGGGATAAACGCATCCAAATCCAACGCACTTTGTTAAAGGATTTCAGCAGCAAATCATTTACGGGTGGAAACAAAAAAGAACTCAACACCTGGGAAATTAGTGTAAGAAACACCCGCAAAGAACCCATTACACTGGTAATTGAAGACCAAATTCCGGTGAGTTCTGATAAGGATATTGAAGTAAAGCTACTTCAGCAAGGTGGGGCAGAGTTTGACGAAACAACAGGCAAGCTCACTTGGAAAATCACATTAGAAGCTGAAAAATCGTTGTCTATAAAATTTAGTTTTGAGGTAAAATACCCAAAAGAAAAAACGATTAGCACTTATTGATACAAAAGCCTCAAAACAAAACCATTAAACCACCCAAAAGGTATTTATTGCTTTAATTTAATGTTAAGTTTTTAAAGAAGTAAAAAAACTCCACTTAAGATAGTCATCCTTTAAGGTGTTTAAGTACTTTTGTAGCTATGGGTTTAAAATCTTTACTGGCAAAACCTTTTGCCAAATACATTACAAAAAAGGTAAAGAAAGATGCTTCCCTTGCGCTGGAAAAGCAACAACAAACATTTAAGCATTTGCTTTCTTATGCTAAAAATACGGCATTTGGCAAAGACCACCAATTTGCTTCTATCCATACTTATGAGGACTTTAAGCGCCTTGTACCTGTAAAAGATTATGAAGGCTTAAAAACCTATTTTGATAGAACAGCCGATGGAGAAAGAAATGTGCTTTGGCCTGGTAAACCAGTCTATCTCGCAAAAACAAGCGGAACAACATCGGGTGTTAAATACATTCCTATTACCAAACATTCCATTCCTTATCACATCAACTCAGCACGCAATGCACTATTGGGCTATATTGCAGAAACAGGGCATGCCGATTTTGTTGATGGCAAACTCATTTTTTTATCTGGAAGCCCTGCCTTGGATAAAAAAAATGGGATACTCACCGGCCGTTTAAGTGGCATTGTAAATCACCACGTACCAGGTTATTTAAGAGGCAACCAAATGCCCAGCTATCAAACCAATTGTATTGATGATTGGGAACAAAAAGTAAGGGCCATTGTGCAAGAAACATTGCATGAAAAAATGACCTTGATTAGTGGTATTCCACCTTGGGTGCAAATGTATTTTGATTTACTTACGGAGTTGAATAAAGGGCAAAGAATCAAAGATATTTTTCCTGATTTTTCTTTGTTTGTTTATGGTGGGGTTAACTTTGAACCTTACCGTAAAAAAATTGAAGAAAGCATTGGCAGAAAAATCAATACCATTGAAACCTACCCCGCCAGCGAAGGTTTCATCGCCTATCAGGATAGCCAACAAGAAAAGGGACTATTGCTCTTAACCAATAATGGAATATTCTATGAGTTTATTCCCGCTGATGAATTTTTTAAAGAGAACCCAACCCGCATAAACCTAAATGATGTTGAACTAAATACCAATTATGTATTGATATTAAATACCAATGCAGGTTTGTTTGGATACAATATTGGAGATACCGTTAAATTCATCTCTAAAGATCCTTACCGCATTTTGGTAACGGGCCGCATCAAACATTATATTTCTGCTTTTGGAGAACATGTAATTGGAGAAGAAGTTGAACACGCATTGCTTTCTGCGGCACAAGAAGAAGGTGTTGAAATAACAGAATTTACAGTTGCACCACAAGTAACTCCAACGGAGAGAGGCTTGCCATACCATGAATGGTTTGTAGAGTTCAACAAAAAGCCCAATAGTTTGGAAGCCTTTGCGTTGAAAGTAGATGAGGCATTGCAACAAAAAAACATTTATTACAAAGATTTAATTGCTGGCGGCATATTGCGCCCACTTGTGCTTCGCTCCTTAAAAAAGACCGCTTTTGTTGAATACATGAAAAGCGAAGGAAAACTTGGAGGACAAAACAAAGTACCCCGATTAAGCAACGACCGTAATATTGCCGATAAATTAACGCCTTACATAGAAAGTCAGCCAAAATAACGCATTTGAAATTCAGATTAATTTTACATATCGCGCTCTTGCTTGTTTTCTTTGCCTCAATTGCCACCCTCAATTGGCTTTCACACGCTGATATTGCCAACTTAACACCAGATAACAAACAGTGGTTAGATGCAAACAAAACAATAATTACACAAACAATTATTGGCATAAATATTATATTGTTGCTTTATTTTATAATTACTTATTTGCGCACGTTATTTCATTATAAATAAACGCCACGTACCTTGCTTGTTGATATGACACCAAAAAAAAAGATTGCGATACTTGGTAGTACAGGTTCCATTGGCACCCAAGCCTTGGAAATTGCACGAGAACAAAAAGAGCTCATTAGCATTGAAGTGCTAACCGCCAATTCAAATGCGGATTTATTGATTGCTCAAGCCAAAGAATTTAATCCAAACCATGTGGTTATTGCTGATGAAAGCAAATATTTACAAGTAAAAGAGGCATTGGCCAACGAAGACACCAAAGTATTTGCGGGCAGTAAATCCATTGCCGAAGTCATGGAGATTACATCCGCAGATACCGTGTTAACGGCCATGGTGGGTTATAGTGGTTTGCTTCCCACCATCAAAGCCATTGAAAATAAAAAACGCATTGCACTGGCCAATAAAGAAACGCTGGTTGTAGCAGGTGAACTCATTACGCAACTATGCGCTGAAAATCAGGTTAGCTTAATCCCTGTTGACTCCGAGCACTCAGCCATTTTTCAGTGTTTAGTGGGTGAAGATTTAGACACTATTGATAAAATTATTCTTACTGCAAGTGGCGGCCCATTTAGGGGTAAAACCAGAAAAGATCTTGCTAATATTACCAAAGCACAAGCACTGAAACACCCCAATTGGAGCATGGGTGCGAAAATCACCATTGATTCTGCAACCCTAATGAATAAAGGGCTTGAAGTAATAGAAGCCAAGTGGTTATTTGGGGTAAAAGGCCATCAAATTGAAGCTGTTATTCACCCACAAAGTATTATTCATAGCATGGTGGAGTTTAATGATGGGAGCATCAAAGCCCAAATGGGTTTACCCGATATGAAACTGCCCATTCATTATGCTTTCTTTTTTCCTGAACGAGTAAAAACAGGTTTTAAACGCATGAGTTTTAAAGAGGTAAACAACCTCACTTTTGAAGAACCAGACCAAGACACTTTCCGCAACTTGTACTTGGCTTATGAAGCCATGAACAAAGGCGGAAATATGGCCTGCATATTAAATGCAGCCAACGAAATTGCCGTTGATGCGTTTTTGCACGATAAAATTGGTTTTTTACAGATTGCCGAACTTAACGAGAAATGTATGCATTTGGTTAAATTTATACCCAACCCAACGCTACAAGATTATATTGAGACGGATAGCGAGACCCGCTCCATAGCTACTTCATTGATATAGAGGCATAAAACCCACAAGAACAATCCCTGCCCAAACAATTAAATTTGGGTGAAAATCTGTGGCAATAATCCCCTACTTTTGCACCACTTAAATTGAAGAATATATAATGCAAGGATTAATCATGGCCGCCCAGCTTATTACGGGCATTTCAATACTGGTAATTTTACACGAACTTGGCCACTTTTGGGCAGCAAGAGCCTTTGGTATAAAAGTAGAGAAATTTTACCTCTTTTTTGATGCTTGGGGCAAAAAGATATTTAGCATAAAAATTGGCGAAACAGAATATGGCATAGGTTGGTTACCCCTTGGTGGTTATGTAAAAATTGCTGGCATGATTGATGAAAGCATGGATACCGAGCAAATGGCAAAACCCGCTGAACCTTGGGAATTCAGAAGTAAACCAGCTTGGCAAAGATTAATTGTAATGGTTGGTGGGGTAATCATGAACGTAATTACGGGCATTATCATTTTTGCCATGATGTCGTTTTATTACGGAGAAAAATACACCGTTAACGCATCATTAAAACATGGAGTTGTAGCATCTGAATTAGCTAAAGAAGCAGGATTCCAAACAGGAGACAAACTCAAATCAGTAAATGGCAAAGAAATCAAATATTTTGAAGATGCGTTAGGCAGCAATGAAATATTGGCTGATGTTACTACGTACACCATTGAGCGCAATGGAACAGACACCACAGTAACCTTACCTAAAGATTTCACCAAAAAATTTACCTCAAGTGCCAAGGCTGAGTTTCTTGCTCCACGTTTTACATTTAGTGTAGATGCAACGGTAGGTGGAATGCCTGCTGAGAAAGCCGGAATAAAAAAGGGAGATGTATTTTTAATGCTTGACAGCACACCGGTAACCTTTTTTGATCAATTTCAGTTAGCACTAAAAGCACAAGCTGGTAAGCAGGGTAAATTCACTTTACTACGTAACAATGATACCGTGGCTTTACCAATTGACATTTCATCCGATGGAAAAATTGGTATCAATCCCTTACCTCAAGATATTACTTACGATTCTATCAAATATGGCTTCATACAATCCTTCCCGATGGGCTGGAACAAAGCTGTTGAAACCATTAGCGTACAAATTAAAGGATGGGGTAAAATATTTAAAGGGGATATTCCTGCAAACAAAGCAGTACAAGGCCCTATTGGCATTGCAAAATTCTATGGTGGCGAATGGATTTGGAGCAGATTTTGGTTATTTACCGCACTTATCTCATTAGGACTTGCCTTTATGAACATCCTGCCTATTCCAGCGTTAGATGGTGGCCATGTGGTTATTCTTTTACTAGAAATGA
This sequence comes from Chitinophaga pinensis, assembly GCA_943372215.1. Taxonomy (GTDB): domain Bacteria; phylum Bacteroidota; class Bacteroidia; order UKL13-3; family UKL13-3; genus UBA6183. The sequence continues at coordinate 185,140 of CALRXU020000008.1, forward strand.
TTACAGGAAAACCAATGAGTACAAAAGCCATGGAACGCATACAAACAGTTGGCATGGTAATTTTACTTTCTTTAATGGTACTTATTTTCGGAAACGATTTGGTTGGCTTATTTATCAAATAAACACCATGAGAAAAAATTGGCTTTTATTCGCTTTTAGTTTAATTCACTTAAGCTTATTTGCACAAACTGATTCGGTAGCTCCTTCTAAAAAAATATTACTGGTACCCTACTCAAGCATGATGTATTTTAGTGATGCTGATCCTGACATCTCTAGGTTTAGTAAAATGGACGAATCAAAAGTGCGCAATCAAATGCGCGCCAATGTGGAGTCTAATGTTTACCACCAATTGCTTTCGGCTTTTCAAGTAGTAAGTATTATTAACGCAAGCAGCCTGGATGCGGAAGATGATTTGAAAAAAATTTATGCTGCAACCCGTTATTTTACCACAGAAAACATTCCGAAAGAAAAACGCAATTACAGCAGCACCCTGTATCAAAAGAAAGATAAAAAACAACAAGTGTACACGGATGAGGTTGCTATGATAGGCGAAATTCAAGACCCTGAGTTGTACACGAAATTGTATAAAAAACACCAATGTGATTATATAATAGTACTTAGCCAGTTTGAGATTACCACCTCAAATAAAAACACTATAGAGTGGACAAAACAAGCATACACAAGAACGTACTCGTTACACTATAATGTGTGGGACAAAACAGGAAAACTTGTACTTGCAGAAACATTAGTATTGTCAGCAGGTGGAGAGAATGTGTTAAAAGATATTAACGACAAATACATAATTGAACTTGCCCAAAAACTAAGAGATATTTTACAGAGCAAACTAAAATAATGAGCATAAAACTAGGTGATAGTGTACGTTTTGTAAACGAAAACATGCAAGGTACTGTTACAAGCATACAAGGAAATACCGCTGGTGTAACTATTGAAGATGATTTTGAAATCCCGGTATTACTTAGTGAAATTGTAAAAATAAACGACCTGTTAAATAAGCCTGCCGAAACAGAAGTTCCTATCACCTCAAAGCCAAAATTTGTTAAAGTTCATAGTGGTTTTCACATTGCCTTTGAAAAAATAACCGAAGACTCTTTAGAACTAAAACTACACAATAGCGAAACGGATTGGATGATGTGTGCTGTTTATGAAAACGGTTTACTTACCCATAAGCTCATTATTGAACAAGAAACAAATACCTCATTAGGCAGGTACTCGTTGGAGAAATTTAACCAATGGCCCGAATTTGTTTTTGTAATTACCCCGCTTTATCAAAATTACAAACCTGCTCAAACCATTACCAAAAAACTAAAGTTTAATGCCAAAGAATTTCACGCTGGATTTAAACAATGTTATTTTTTAGGAAAACAGGCTTACACATTTAGACTGGATACGGAAATAAAATCAGCCGACCTCACAAAACTGCAACAAAGGGATTTTAGTGACCCAGCATTAACTGACAAAAAAACACTGTTACAGTTAAGTGCCAAACCACACAAAGTGGTTGATTTACATATTGAGAATCTTACCGAAAATGTGCAAGAGCTTACTGCACCCGAAATTATTGAAATTCAAATGAACGCTGTTTCAAAAACCATTGAAATGGCACACGTTCATAAAATGCACGCCATTACTTTAATTCACGGTGTGGGAAATCATTATTTAAAAAATAAAATCAGAAATTACTTAAACACCCAAAAACAAATTGTGGCATCTTACAAAGATGCTGACATGCTGAAATATGGTGGTGGAGCTACAGAAGTTATCTTAAGACAATAGTTTTTGTCGGAGTAAAAACTCCAGTTGGTCATTACTTCGGCTTAATTTATCATTTAATTCGAGCTCACCAATTCGTTTCTCGTACTCTGAATAAGCATGCTGAATGGTTTTTTCCAATTCATCCTCACTCCACGGCTTGCTTAAATAATGGTGGATTTTTCCCAAATTAACCGCCTCAATTAACGCGTTAATATCAGTATAACCAGTTAATAAAATACGTATTGGTAGTGGATGCTTTTCTATAATGGATTGCAGAAATTCAACCCCCGTCATATTTGGCATCCGTTGGTCTGTGATGATAACAGCAATATCAGGATGTTCGTCTAACAACTTTATTGCGTCAGCCGCACTTATGGCTGTTAAAACATTATATTTTAATCTAAATGTTGCCTTGAACGAAAACAAATTATTCTCCTCGTCATCAACATAAATAATTTTCGTTTTTTCTTGCTTATCTGTCACTTTTTAGTTGGCTAAGATTAGAAAATAGCTGTTAAATTCTTATTATTGTACGTAATCGAAGTTAAAGTAATTTCTTAAAAGTTGCAAATTTTATTATGCAAAGCCTAGTCGCACTTGCGGAACAACTGAAAAAACAGAACAAAATAGGCTTTGAACCTGTTTGTTTTCAAGTAAAAAACAACGCTGATTTACAATTATTTAATTCCATTATTGCCGATTATTCATACATTCAGGTAAACAACAATATTATTTCGCAAATTAAAGAGTTGGTTAAGTCCAGAAACCCCTCTGCAAAGTTTAACGAAGACCAATATCACAAGGCAATAACGGATATTTTAGGTAATCAGCAGGATGATTTTTATGGCAATTGGTTTTATTACCCCTGGTTAAACACCATCGTTCACACCTTGCCTGAAGCTGAATTTATTGAGGTACGAACCAACAGGAATAAACAAAAAATAAGAACAAATGAACAAGATGTCCTAAAATCAAAAACAATTGGAATAGTTGGTCTTTCCGTTGGTCAATCTGTAGCCATTACTATAGCTATGGAAAGAGTGTGTGGTTATATTAAACTGGCTGATTTTGATGAATTGGAATTAAGCAACCTAAACCGATTAAGGGCAGGCATACACCAGATGGGAATACCAAAATCCATTATTGCAGCGCGGCAAATAAAAGAACTCGATCCTTATCTTAAGGTGGAAATTTTTGCCAATGGCTTAAATGATGCAAATATGGACGACTTCTTTAGCAAACTTGACCTTTTAGTAGAAGTTTGTGATGAATTATCCATAAAAGTGAAGAGCCGTATAGCGGCCAAAAAATTGGGCATTCCTGTGGTTATGGACACCAACGACCGTGGAATGTTGGATATTGAAAGATTTGATTTGGACAAATCACTACCTATATTACACGGGCTAATTTCTGATGAAGAGATGGCTCGTATACACTCGTTTACCCCAGAAGAAAGGTTATCATGTATTTTAAAATTGGTGTCATTTGAAAACACCTCAGAAAGGCTAAAAGAGTCTATGCAACAAATAGGGAAAACGATTAACACGTGGCCTCAATTGGCCTCTTCGGTAATGATTGGTGCAGGAAGTTGCACAGATACCTGTCGTAGGATTTTACTAGAACAAACAACAGTTTCTGGGCGGTTTTATATTGATATGCTAAGCATTGTTCCATAATGAGTGCAGAACTAAATAGAGAAAAACCAGTTGTGAGACTTAGAGCTTTTAGGGCTGTTACTGACCCTGACTCCTGCGAACTATTTATTCAAGGCCATACCAAAGTACTAACCAGCATTGGTATCACTAAAGTAACCTCATCAAAACATGAATGGATGGACAACCCCGCAGCATTTGTACTCATTGTTGAATCGTTAGATAAAACCCATGTTTATGGCGGTGCAAGGGTGAATGTAGCCGGTGGTACGCAGCTTCTACCTATAGAAGAAGCTACTGGAATGTTAGATGCTAGAATATACGATTTGATAAAAAAATATGCTCTTTACGGTACTGGCGAAATTTGCGGGTTATGGAATTCAAGAGAAATTGCAGGATATGGTATAGGAAGCATTTTTTTAACAAGAGCCGCAGTAGCAATATCATCCCAAATAGGCTTAACATCATTGTTTGCTCTTTGCGCTCCTTATACCGTGAGCATGGCAGAACTGGTGGGTTATCAACTTGAGCCCTCTATTGGAAAAGACGGCACATTTTATTACCCGAAGTTAGACCTTATTGCAACAGCAATGGTTTTAAAGGATGTGAGTACTTTATCGCAAGCCGCTCAAGAAGATAAAGAAGCTATTTTAACACTAAGGCAAAATCCCAATATTGTTAAAACCGAAAACTTAAGAAATAAAAAAATTGAAATCCATTATGATACAATGGTTCCCGACCTCAATCAATGGAGTTTAACAGAAACCATTAAAAACTCACAACAATTGCAGTATCCAAATCCACACTCCCATGGCGCAAAAATTAACTTCCTGTAAACTAGCTATTCTCATCGTTTTTCTTCTAATCTCATTTGCCAGTTTCGGTCAAAATAGAGATGTGCTAAACTATGATGTAGTAGTTTTCCCTTTAGAAACAAACATCATTTCTATTCAAGAGTTAATAACCGCACAAAACAAAGATTCATATTTAAAGCCCACCAAAGTAGTGAGTATAGAGAGCTCTAAAAAGCCGCTATTTGTTAAACTTAAATTGCAAGACAGTATCACAAAAGGAAATATTGCGCTACAAATCTCAAACCCAACACTTGATAATGTAACCCTATACAGGGTAATAGGCAACCAAATTGATAGCATTCACATCTCTGAGTTGGATCCAACAGAAGGGCGTTTAGTTAACGACCAAAACTTTATTTTTCCATTAAAAGCTCAAGATAGCTACCAGACCTTGTATCTTAAAATTACCAGTAGCGAACAATTACTGGTTCCTATTGAAATCAATACACTCGAAACAATTGCCGATAAAAACAAAAAACGAGACAATGCCGTTTACTTTTATTTCGGCATTATGCTAGTAATGTTTATGTATAACCTGTTTTTATTTGCCAATACTAAAGACCGCAATTACTTTTTATACATCCTATACATTCTATTTGTTGCACTCACCCAAATAACATTGCATGGTTTTTTAAACCGTTACCTAGGCACATCATTTAATTATTTTAAAGGAATTAGCATACACATATTTGGAGCCCTATCTGGAATTACAACAATTATATTTGTAACCCAATTTATTGAGGCTAAAAAATATATTGGCAAGTTAAACGCGATTGTTATAGTTATTATAACAGTAGATGTGATTGCCATTTTTCTTTGTTTTGTTAACCAACGTGAGCTTAGTTATAATTTAATTAACATCACAGCAGGATTAGGGGCATTTGCAGTTTTGCTTATCTCAGCCTATGTTGCTTATAAAGGCAATCGCTCCGCTGTATTTTTTCTTATTGCGTGGTCCTTATTTCTAACAAGCATTATTATCTTTGTGCTTAAAGATTTTGGCATAGTAAGCTATAATGGGTTTACCAGGTACGTACTGCTATACGGCTCTGCACTTGAGGTAACATTCCTTTCATTTGCTTTGGCAGACAGGATAAATTTGTTAAAAAAGGAAAAAGCCATTGCGCAGGCAGAAGCCCTCCTCTCTGCACAAGAAAATGCACGAATTATTCAAGAACAAAATACGGTACTCGAACAGAAAGTAATCGAGCGCACCAAAGAAATTACCGAAACCAACAATAACTTATTTGCAGCACTCAACAACCTAAAACAAACACAAACACAACTGGTTGAATCCGAGAAAATGGCATCACTGGGCCAATTAACAGCAGGCATTGCGCATGAAATTAATAACCCTATTAACTTTGTAACATCCAACGTAAAACCACTGCAAAGAGATATTAATGTGTTGTATGAATTGCAAGAAAAAACCGAAGAACTAATTTTGAACAAACAAGCCAATGTGCAGATGATTCATGAACTCAAACAATCATTTGACTTTGATTACCTCAAAAAAGAAATTGATTATCTAATCAAAGGCATACATGAGGGGTCAAGCAGAACAGCTGAAATAGTTAAAGGATTGCGCATATTTTCTAGGGTTGACGAAGACGATATTAAACTGGCATCTATCAATGAGGGACTAGATTCTACCATCATTATAGTGAATAATCAGTTAAATAATCGCATAGAAATCAACCGTAACTATGCTAATTTAGAGCAAATTGAATGTTTTCCGGGGAAATTAAATCAAGTATTCTTAAATTTGATCTCAAATGGCATCTATGCCGTCAAACAAAAGTTTGATGATAATCCGGGGGGGGTAATTACAATTGAAACCAAAGAGAGCATAAATGATGTTTCAATTTTAATTACAGATAATGGCACAGGAATGGACGAAAATACACGTTTAAAATTGTTTGAACCGTTTTTTACTACTAAACCTGTGGGTGAAGGTACTGGATTAGGCTTATCAATTGTTTATAATACCATAAAAAAACATCATGGTAATATCACAGTTATTAGCGAAATTGGCATGGGTACAACATTTACGATAACCATACCCAAAAAACATAGTAATGGATAAACCAAGGAAAATAAAGATATTATTCATAGATGACGAAATAAACAACCTGCATGCCTTTAAAGCATCCTTTAGATTTGATTATAACATCACTACAGCAGAATCAGCGGCTGTTGCAGAAAAATGGTTAGAATATAATGAGGTTGATTTGATTTTATGTGACCAGCGTATGCCTGTTAAAACAGGTGTGGAATTCTTTTCAACCATCGCAAAAACGCATCCAAAGCCCATTCGCATTTTAATTACAGGTTATACCGATATTGAATCTGTGATTAAATCAATCAACCTTGGCCACATCTTCAAATACATCAATAAGCCTTGGAATGAAGCAGAGATCCGCAGTTCTATTGAGGAGGCTTACAGGTATTATTTGCAAAGCAATGAACTGGAGAAGAAGGTTACTGAACTTACATTAGCTTATAAAGAACTTGATAATTTTGCATACAGTGTATCACATGACTTAAAAGGGCCACTGATGAGTATTATGGGCGCCATGAACTTGGTTAACTCCTCTCCTGACAAAAATGATGAAGGTGTAATTGCCATGCTCGGCCTTATTGAAAAAGCTTCTATCCACTTAAATGAATTTATAGAAAACATGCATGTTTACTATAAAAACAACAGGGGGCAACTAAAGATTGAAAAAGTATCAGTAGAGCAGATCAAAGAAGAACTCCTATCTTTACACGGCCTTAAATGCCTGCAAGAAAAAGTGAAACTTACCATCAATGCCGTTAGCAACAATAACTTATTTAGTACTGATGTTACCAAGCTTAAGGTAATTGCAAACAATCTTGTATCTAATGCACTTAAATACCAACGCCCAAATGAGCCCAATAAATTTGTAGAAGCAACTCTGCAAATCATAGATGACGAACTGACGATTGAAGTAAAGGACAATGGAATGGGTATAGAAGAAAAATACCTCAAGAACATATTTGACTTGTTCTTTCGTGCAACCTCAGAAGTAAGCGGAAGTGGCTTTGGCCTTTATAATGTAAAGGAAATTGTTACTTTACTTTCTGGCAAAATATCTGTAGAATCAAAACTCCATATTGGAAGCACTTTTAGTGTTAAAATACCATCTAAATAAAAAAACCTTGTATAACTTTATAATTATAGATGACAATAAGATTGACCTGATGGTGGCATCAAAAGCCATTCAACTGAGTCACTTGCCCGTTAATGAAGTGCATCAGTTTCTAAGCGCCAATCAAGCATTTGAATTCATTCAACAATTTAACTCTCCATTTCACACCATCATTCTAGTTGATATTCAAATGCCAATTATGAGTGGTTTTGGGTTTATGGAAGCTTATGAAAAGTTAGAACCTGAATTTAAGCAGAACTTTACTTGTATGTACCTCACCTCTTCATCCAACGACTTAGACCGATTAAGGGCGCAAAAATACCCAAGTATCAAACAGTATGTAAATAAGCCCTTTACAGCCGATTTGTTATTAAACCTAATTAAAAAAATCTGATATGAAAAAAGCTTTGATGATTACCGCAGTGTCAATTGGATTATTACTAATAGCATTGCTTGTAACACCATTACTCTTTAAAGATAAAATACTTAATCAAATAAAAACAGAAGCGAATAATCAACTAAATGCAACTGTAGATTTTGACAATGATATTAGCTTAAGTCTAATCAAGAACTTTCCTAACTTTACATTAGGAATTAGTAAGCTGAGCATTATTGGTAAAGAAGAATTCTCATCGGACACATTGGTATCATGGGATGATTTTGAAGCCACCATAGACATCATGAGTGTAATCAGTGGCGAACAAATTATTATAAAAAAAATATGGCTAAACCAACCCAGAATCAATGCCATGGTATTAGCCAATGGGAAAGCCAACTGGGACATTGTAAAAACAGACTCTACAGCACCTCAGAACCCAGCAGATACCGCACCATCAAACTTTAAACTCGGTTTAAAACAACTTAAAATTGACAATGCTACAATTGCTTATAATGATGATAATTTGAAGATGAATAGCAACATCAGTGGATTTGATTTAGATATGGGGGGCGATTTTACCCAAGATGAATTTTTACTCCAATTGGTCTCAAAGATAAAATCATTAAGCGTATCCTATGGAGGTATCAAATACCTAAACAAGGTATCTACAGATATCAAATTAGATATGGATATGAACCTTCCCAAAATGACATTTAAATTTAAGGAAAACTACATTGCTTTAAATGCCTTAAAATTTAATTTTGATGGTGCTGTTCAAATGCCAGATGATAACATCACCATGGATGTTAAGTACAGTGCTAATGAAGCTACTTTCAAAGATTTCCTATCCTTGATACCAGCAGTATACACCAAAGACTTTGAAAAAATACAAACCAAAGGCAAATTAGCATTTAATGGTTTTGTCAAAGGAACTTACAATGCACAATCAATACCTTCATTTGCATTTAATTTGAACGTAGCTGATGCTATGTTTAAATACCCTGAGTTACCAAGTGCTGTAAATGACATCGCCATTAATCTTGCCATTTCTAACCCTGACGGCAACTTGAATAATACATTAATCAACTTGAGTAAATTTCACTTTGATATTGATGGTGATGCCTTTGATTCAAAACTGATAGCCAATAATGTAATGCAAGACCCACACATCGATGCCACCGTAAAAGGACGAATTAACCTAAGCAATATAAACAAGATTGTTCCGCTCGAAAATGGAATGGAACTAAAAGGTATTGTAACATCAAATATTACTGCTATTGGAAAAATATCTGATATCGAAAACCAACGATATGAAAACTTTAACGCTTCTGGTGAACTAGCATTGAATGAAATATTCTTTAAGTCTACTGACCTGCCTCAAGCGTTTGCGCTTGCTGAATCGAAAATATCTTTTAGCCCAAAAGTAGTTCGCGTAACTTCGTTTGATGCCAAACTGGGTAACAGTGATTTCAAACTTTCTGGTGAGGTCAGCAATTTTTTCCCTTACCTATTTAATGATGGAATACTCAATGGAAATTTAACATTGAATGCTACTTTACTTGATGCGAATCAGTTTATAAGTGCCGAAACAGCAGATGCACAACCAACAGTTGAAGATACCACTAGCCTTGAAGCCCCTTTAATACCTGGCAATATTAATTTCACTTTCAACAGCAATATTAAGCAGCTCCTATACAGTAACTTTGACATTACCAATTTTACCGGCAACCTAAGCATTGCTAACCAAAAATTGAACTTTAGTAATATCAGTTTAAATATGCTAGGTGCTGCGATGAAGATGAAAGGTTTTTATGAAACTACAAATCCAACTAACCCAGCAGTTGAGCTCTTAGTTGATATTGCTAATTTAGATATCCAAAAATCATTCAAAACATTTAATACCATTCAAAAAATTGCGCCAATAGCGGAAAACGTTACAGGGCTTTTTTCTACCAAACTTGAGATGAAAACGCTTTTAGACAAACACCTCAACGTGGTTTATCCAAGTTTGTTTGGTAATGGCAATTTAAACATTCCAAAGGCAGAAGTTGGCAATATTAAAGTCTTTAACAAAATAGCCGAAGCACTCAAGAATGATAAATACAGCAAAGCTTCTTTAAATAATGTGAATATTATTTATAAAATCGAAAATGGGAGGGTTTACACAGAACCATTCAACATAAACTTCGCAGGAGAACAAATGCGAATGAGCGGTTCCACAGGATTAGATCAATCAATAGATTATAAAGGAATCGCTAATATTCCAAGAAAGGATTTATCCTCAGTTAACAGTGCTCTAGAATCATCATTAAGCCAACTCAATGCAAAAGCAGGAAGTAATATTAAAGTAAGTGATTTAATCCCGGTTGGAGTATTGGTAGGTGGAACATTCCTAAATCCCACAATCAATACCAATTTAGCTGATTTGGTAAAAAAAGAAGCCAGTTCTCTAGCCAATCAAGCAAAAGATGAGTTGGAGAAACAAAAGAAACTGCTTGAGGCGAAAGCCAAAGAAGAAGCGGATAGACTAAAAAAAGAAGCGGAAACCAAAGCCAGAGCAGAAGCTGACAAATTGAAACAGCAAGCCACTATGGAGGCTGACAAAGCAAAGAAAAAAGCCCAGGAAGAAACGGATAGGCTAAAAAAGGAAGCAGAACAAAAAGCAAACGAAGAAAAAGAGAAAGCAAAGAAAAAAGCGGCAGAGGAGGCCAAGAAAAAACTAAAAGGGTTATTTTAAAACCATATCCCTTTGTACTTGTTGATTTGATATATACATAAATCATATGAAAAACTTAATCGTACCTTTCTCTTTATTAGTAATTTTATCTTCCTCTTGCGGAGACACTGGTTCAAAGCAAAACACAACTGGCGCAGCAACATCAGAAGTAGTTAAAAGTGTAGAATTCACTGTAAATGCTATTGGTAATACAATGGCAGACATGGCCTATGACACCAAGGAACTCAAAGTGAAATCAGGCTCAAAAGTAAAAATCAACTTAACCAATCAAGGTACTGACGCTGCCATGCTACATAATATAGTATTTGTAAAGCAGGGTACAGAAAAAGAAGTTGCTATGGAGGGCATTAATCTAAAAGACCAAGGTTATTTTAATTCAGCAAATACAAATATAATTGCTGGTTCAGCAGTTGCTGGTCCCGGTTTATCTGTAACATTGGAGTTTGTAGCACCTGAGCCTGGCACTTACACCTATATATGCACATATCCTGGCCATTGGATGAAAATGCAAGGATTATTAATAGTAGAATAATCCAAAGACAAATAGGGGTTTAAAAGCCCCTATTTGTCTTTAGATTATCGATAACGCAATTTTGGAACAACTTTTGTATTATCGTAGAAAATATACAAACTTATGAAACGCTACATTATTGCAATTCCATTAACACTTAGTTTAATTATAATCCAATCATGCTCACCTAACCGCAAAGTCACCAGAATTGACCCTGCCACCCAAACTGACCTGAGCGGCCGTTGGAACGATAGTGATTCAAGACTTGTTGCGAATGAAATGATTACACAACTATTAACTGGCACTTGGAGGCCTTTATTCGAACAAAAACACGGGAGAAAACCTGTACTAATAGTTGGAGGCATAAGAAACAAATCGTCTGAACACATAGACCCAATTACCTTTATTAAAGATCTCGAGAAAGCCTGCATTAACTCTGGCGTAGTTTCCATAGTTCAATCTGGCGCTGAAAGAAGCGAAGTAAGGGATGAACGTAACGATCAACAAACCTTTTCAAGTGAAGAAAGTAAGAAAAAATGGGGCAAAGAAAAAGGGGCTGATTACATGATTAATGGCGTAATATCTTCAATCGTAGATGCTTACAAAAACCAAAAAACAGTATACTATCAAATAGATTTGGAACTGACCGATTTAGAAACAAATGAAAAGGTTTGGATAGGCGACAAAAAGATAAAAAAAGTAGTTCGCAACTAACAAGCCATGCGAATCCATAGGCCGCTTTATTCTTCAGTAATTCTTTTATTACTCCTTGCTTCTTGCGCTTCTTATTATAGAAAAAGCCAGGTTGTTATGGAAGCTATTTACAATGGTAATTTTGATGATGCATCAGAACTCATTGAAAGTAGAAAACTAAAAAAGAAAAAAAGAAACCAGTTGCTGTATTACTTGAATAAAGGTACAATACTCTTCATGGCCAATAAACCAGCTGAAAGCAATAGTTACTTTAGGCAAGCCGACTATTTTATTGAAGATTACCAAAAAAACTATGCCCAGAAAGCAGTAGGCTTTATAAGTAACCCTTCTATTCAAACATATGAAGGAGAAAGCTTTGAAAAGGTTTTATTGCACTACTATTCAACATTAAATTATTTGCAATTAAACCAACTTGATGAAGCGCTTGTTGAATGTAAACGCATGCAAATAAAAATGCAGAAAAACACCGATTTTTTTAAAAACAAAAACAACTATAAAAATGATGCTTTTGTTGATTTATTGATGGGTATTATCTATGACGCCCAAGGTGATTACAATAATGCCTTCATTGCCTATAAAAACGCCTACATCATTTATAAAGATGAATATGCAAAGAAATTAAACACCAATATCCCTCAGCAATTAAAGTTTGACCTCATAAGAACTGCTACCCTTACAGGTTTTACAACAGAAGCAACTGCCTATAAAGAAGAGTTCAATTTAAAAAGCTATCAGCCTGAATCCAAACATAAATCCAGTTTAGTTTCATTTTGGAACAATGGATTTGGTCCGGTTAAAGATCAATGGAGCGTTAATTTCACCATCACTCCTGGAGACAAGGGATGGGTTAATTTCATTAATTGGGACTTAGGTATTAACTTACCCTTTTATGTTGGTGAAGATGACAAAGCACTTCAACAATTAAACATCATTAGAGTGGCGTTTCCCAAATACATATCTCGTTTACCAATTACCAATGAAGCTACCCTCCAATTTGACTCCTTAAAAATTTCTTCTGGGTTTGAATTAGCTGAGCCTATTGATAAAATTGCTTATACATCATTAAACGATCGAATGCTAAAGGAGTTAGGTGAGGCTCTGGTACGGCTGGCCTTAAAGCAAGCTGCGGCAATTACCGCAAGTAAACAAAACGAAGGAGTTGGTGCTGCATTAAGCATAGTAAATGCAATCACAGAACAGGCTGATACCAGAAATTGGCAAACACTTCCCTACTCAATAAACTACACACGCACATTTTTACCAAACGGCCAACACCAAGGCGTTTTTAAATCGGATAAAACAAATGCAAACTTTAGCATTACAATCCGACCGAATAAGACAACATTCAAAACATTTCAAACGCCTTATTTTAAGGGATATTCCCAACAATCAATAAATACAAATCACTAAAACAGTTCCGGTTGTTCATCAGTCACAAATTTGGGTACCGGAATAGCTAGATTTAACTTATTATTAAGCTGTTCAATTAAGTATTTAGCAAGCTCTGGTGAATACAATTCTTCGTGTTGATGCATGTAAAAATAGACGGTTTTAATTCCATTCTTCTTCCATTGGGCAATGCGTTCAATCCAACTATCAATTCGTAAATAATCACTTGCATGCAAGCTATTTCCTACAAATCTAATAAAAACCTCATTAGTTGTTAACTCCATATGCACGCAGTCTCTTCTTCCGGCCGTATCCGTAATAACAGTTCCAACACCTGTTTCTTTGCATGTTTTAAACAAAGAACCATAGGCCCTATTTTTGAACCAATCAGCATGCCTTAATTCCAAGAAAACTTTTATCTCTGATGGCAATTCAGATAAAAACATAGCAATAACCTCTTCATACTTAGGTCCCATTTGTGGATGAGGCATTAAAAACATCGGTCCAAGTTGTTCCCCAAACTCAAACAACACATCAAGCAAAACATCCACTTCATGTTTAGCATTTTTTAAACGCTTAATATGGGTAATTACATCTGTAAACTTAGGGCAAAACAAAAAATCATGCGGCACCTTTGATTTCCAATCCCTAACTTGTTGATGCGAAGGCAACTTATAAAATATGGCATTAAACTCTATACTATTAAACTGCTTGCCATAAGCCTCTAAAAAATCTTTCTCTTTTGTTCCCTTTGGATAAATTTTACCAACCCAATCCTTACGCCCCCATTTTGCGCACCCAACGTATATCTTAAATAAATCTTTAGCATCATTTTGTTTTAAAACACCTAGGGTTTCTAAGCTATCTTTGGGCAAACTAAAGTCTACCTCATTAAGATACTCCGCATCTATTCTTCCAAATTCCATAAATAATAAATATAACAGAAAGCAATGTAACAAAAAAAAACCCAACACAATGTGTTGAGTTTTTTTAAAAGATATGGCAATGACTTACTTTCCCGGGTTTTATCCTAGTATCATCAGCGCTGGTAAGCTTAACTTCTCTGTTCGGAATGGGAAGAGGTGGACCTTACCGCAATAATCACCATAAAGATTTTAAGTTCTTTATTGATTGTTATATCAGTATTGACATATATATAGAAAGAAAACACACAATAGAAAAGGTTTTAAAGTTTATTTAAATAAAATTGTTAAGTCTACGAGTAATTAGTACTGCTCGACTTTGCTATTACTAGCTTTACATC
>CALRXU020000009.1:0-194126 GCA_943372215.1 Chitinophaga pinensis
TTCTGCCTTATTGTGTTGATTTAATAAGCATGAACTATAAGGTGAACTTGGATGTATAGCCATATGCAATATATTATCTTGGGCATTAAGATTGGTATAAAAACCTGGGTTACGTGAAGCACAGACACTACAACGTGTGTTTGTAAAATGCTCCACTACAATAGTCTGTGGCACTTGAGCAATCAAAACACCAGTAACAAATAATAAGATAAAAGACAGCACAAAGTTATTCATAGCTAAATTCATTATTTACGTAAAATGATGGCATTCCAGTTTTTATCCGCTTCCCTTTTTAAATTGGCTTCATCTTCGTTCCATTTACTTAGGGTGTTATTGATAATGCTGTGATAAAATAAATTCAACTTCCCATTTACAATTTTGTACTTAAATGGATCAACTTCAACTTTTTCTCCTGTTTTACCCATTGCGTAGGCACACCAACCTCCATAAGCTGGTTCATACTTATCAGGGCTTGCCTTAAAAGTTTGAAGATGAGCCTGAGTCGCAAATTCATACCGAATACCTTTGTAGAAAAAGAAAATGACAGATACCCCTTTAATTGGTTTACCCTCGAAGTAACTAATCACATCATAACCGGCAAGTGCCACACTATACTTATCGATGTTAAAATGTTTAATGCGGGTTTGGTTATCCTGCGCTTGTGCCATTACTAAGCCTACCTGACTTAATACCAACATCCATATTATTTTTTTTGCGTTCATATACTGAAATTTAACGCAACAAAATTGCATCCATTCAATACAGGAATTAATGGACTATTTACGCTTTGTGATGGATGATTTGCTAATAATGGATGGTTTGCCTATATTTTTCGGGCGAAATGGTGGTTACATTTTTAAAGAGTCGGCTAAAGTAATAAGGATCTTCATAGCCAAGGTAATCAGCTATTTCCTTAACGGATTTAGTAGTGGTAAACAATTGATGTTTGGCTTCATATACCACCCGCTCCTGTATCATCTCTGTTAATGTCCTATTAAACCGTTCTTTTACCAATTTACCCAGTGCCTTGCTGCTAATATTTAACATCTCTGCATAATAGGAAGGACTTTTTTGCAACTTATAATGTTGCTCAATAGCTAATTTTAATTGGGTTAATAACGGTTTATCGAATTTGGTACTGGTTAACTCTTCAACATCCAGTTGGTTTTTCTTTTCCCTAACCGCAATTTTGAGCATTAACTTTAAATAGGTTGATACCAACTCTGCATCAGCTTTTTCTTGGGTATTAAACTCATCCCTCATTTTATCAACCAACCCCAATAATTCAGTTGCAATATGATCGGTTAATGCAACATGTGGGCTATCATACGCATTGTTAAACAATAGTCCTTGGCACCCCACTTCACTGTGATTATGGTCTATGCAAAAGAAATCCGTAGCAAATTGAATAACCACTCCATTTAAAGGAGTTATTGGCGATATTGTTAATGGTTGGTAGGCTGCCACAAATAAAATGCAAGGCCCCGTAAAGGCATGTTTATTAAAAGCATAGTTAATCTCACCTACACCGGATGTTAGCAACAGCACATGATATAATCGGGTTACACTTGCTTCATCTGTAGATTCACGCCATTGGCTATATTCTTGAAGTAGAAAGTCCGTTTCCGTTTCTAGAGTTTGATTATATAAATGGTATTGCATTTTTATTCAATTCAATGTAAACAACTATCATTAAACAATAGCACAGTAATATCATAAATCTGGCTAATCCGAAGAAAAACGATGTGCATTTCACTCCCTAATCTTAAGCAATACTTGCCAATTTCCAACACATTATCAAATTTTTCCATGAACAATAACACTACTTTTTAAACAGCTAGATTGCAATTACTCCTTTTTTACACAATCTTAAAAATATACAATAAATTGATAACCATAAAATTACCATACATCTTTAGCCTATTAACAAACAAAAAAAAGCACCTGTCCATGTTTTTTACAAAATGATGCGTAATTGCAATTAATCTCTATTGTGTTATATGGAAATCAAACCACCTGCTATTCAATTATCAAGTCAGCTTGAATACCGTTTAACTGCCTTATGGGCATTGAGCGAAAGTGGCTTAGGCGGTTTTATGCATGCATTAAAAATTCCATTCACCGGTTTTTTTCTTGGAGGATTTGCTATCATCATCATCATTCTGATTGCGCATTACGCAGAAAAACCTCTTCAAGCCATAACCAGGGCAACATTATTGGTGGTACTTGTTAAGGCAACAGCAAGCCCACATTCTCCGCCCATGGCTTATTTAGCTGTAGGGTTTCAAGGCTTATGTGGAGCTTTAACTCTTTCATATATTCCTTGGAAAAGGCTGGGCGCAATGTTATTTGGCTTCTTAGCCCTATTTGAAAGTGCCGTACAAAAGTTTTTGGTAACCACATTCATTTTTGGCAAGTCGATTTGGGAAGCACTTGATGTTTTTTTTAAAACGATTGCCAAAGATTTTGCCCTATCCCCTGATTTTTCATTTAGCTTTTGGCTCATTACAGGATACACGATTTTATATTGTTTGTGGGGCCTTTTATTGGGCTGGTGGGCAAGTGGCCTGCCCAATACACTTGATTTTAGGGCTAAAAAATTGCACGCCAAACTCCCACTACTTATGGCCGACCAAGCACTGCAGAAAAAACCGGCAAATCAGCATCGCCAAAAAAAATTAGTTACCGTGTTTTTCATGCTCCTCTTTGTGTGCAGTGTATTTATATGGGGAGGCTTTGGAAACAAAGCACTTTACGCTTTAACAAGAACCATTGCAGCCTTGCTTTTATTATACTTTATTATTGCTCCAATTGTTAAATGGGCATTGAAAAAATGGATAAACCGTAAGCGTTCCAAAGAGCAAGATGTGATAACAGATTTATTACAACTCATTCCTGAGCTTAAAATAAATGCTTCAACGGCTATGCAATTGGCAAAGCAGCAGCATAAAGGATTGAAAGTGTATGAAACATTTGTAGTAAATCTCATTGTTTTATCCGTTTACGAGCCGTTGAAATAAGCCAATGAACCGAATATTCATTTTAAGTGAGCCCATACAAACTGGTAAAACCACCTCATTAAAACACTGGGCAACAACGCAGCCTAATATTGCCGGTATTCTCACACCAGATGTTGACCATAAACGCAAACTATATGACCTTAATAAACATGTATACTACGATTTGCAATTAAATAGTACAGATAAAGGCCTATCAATTGGGCGTTTTATTTTTGACGAATCGGTTTTTATGCAGGCACAGCAGATACTAAAAGAGGCGCAATATGGCAACTACGAATGGGTAGTGGTAGACGAAATAGGCAGATTGGAAATGGAAAGCAAAAAAGGTCTTGAACCTTATGTAACCGATTTAATCGCATATTATAAAAACGATAACACTTGTGGAAATTTACTATTGGTGATACGTGACTATTTATTAGAAGCGGCTGTTAAACATTATCAACTGCAAGATGCAATTGTACTGCCCAAGCATTTTTTTGATAGCCCCAATATGAGTTACCATCAAAATCATGCACTCACTGGAATAGTGTTATGCGGTGGTCAAAGTGTCAGAATGGGAAAGGATAAAGCATTTATAGTGTACCATCAGAAACCACAATATGCGCATGTTGCTGATCAATTAGCCGCCTTTTGCCAGCAGGTTTTTATTTCGTGTAATGAGCAACAAAAAAACTCATTTAACAAGGACTATAAACACATAAAAGACAGTGCGACATACTCATCAAACGGGCCGATAACTGGGGTATTGAGTGCTTTTGAAAATATACAACAAAGCGGCTTACTGGTAATCGGTTGTGATTACCCTCACCTCACTTTACCAGACATCTTGACACTGGCAGAAAACCGCAACAAGGAACATGATGTGGTTTGTTACCATAAGCCAGAAAGTGGTTTTGATGAACCATTGCTGGCTATTTATGAAAAACAATGCGCCCATCTTTTGCAAGAGTATTATAACAGCGGACAAACCTCTTTAAGACATTTCCTTGCAACAGTTCGCACCAAAAGGCTCCAGCCCATAAACAATAGCAGCATTACAAGCGTAGATAATTAATTCGTTTTGCAAATAGTATATATTGGTAATATACACTATTATATTTTACCAATATACACTATTGTATTTTATTAATGTATAAAAGTATATTTTATGAGTATATAAAAGTATGTTTTTAGAGAATTAAGTTTTATATATTTATAAAATATAACTATTTTTGTAGGGAAATATCTCAGTATGATACTTAAATCAGAAATACAAGACGCCTTTGATAATCAACAACGAACCAAGGATAACGATGTTGGATATGTGCGTAGGTTATACCTACAACAAATCAAAAAAGGAGGAAAACACGTAGAGGTGATATCTGGCGTAAGACGTTGCGGTAAAAGTACCCTGTTAAAACTACTCATGAGTGCCCATAAAGGCAACATTGCGTACTTCAATTTTGAAGACCCCCGTGTTTACGGCTTTGATGTAAAGGATTTTAATAAATTGGATCAAGTAATGGGTACTAAAAATATGGCTTACTATTTTGATGAAATCCAAAATGTTCCATCATGGGAGCTTTATATCAGGCAATTGCACGATAGAGGGGAAAAGGTTTTTATCACAGGCTCAAACGCTTCTTTACTAAGTATAGAGTTGGGTACGCGTCTTACGGGAAGGCATTTACGACATGAGCTTTTTCCCTTTTCATACCGGGAATTTCTAAGTTATACCAAAAATAAAGACAACGATAACTCAGCGCAGTTGTACTTAAAATCAGGTGGTTTTCCTGAATACCTAAGAGAAGAAAACCCCGAAGTATTGCAAATGCTGCTCAAGGATATCGTGTTACGAGACATTGCTATACGATATGGGATAAAAAACACTAAGACTTTAATGGATATTACCCTGTTTTTACTAAGTAACGTAGGGAAACCCATTACGTTCAATAGTCTCCGCAAAACGTTTGGTATTGGGTCAACAAACTCTGTAGCTGATTATTTAAATTGGTTAGAGGATAGTTATTTATTGTTTTTTTTACCAAAATTTAGTTGGTCGGCTAAAACAACTGCTGTTAATGCCCGCAAAGTATATGCTATAGATAATGGAATGATTAGTGTTAATACCCTTAGTTTTTCTGCTGATTATGGAAGGATGCTTGAAAATGCTATTTATATCTATTTAAGGCAGCGAACAGCACAATTATTCTATTTTAAGGATAAGTATGAATGTGATTTTATAGTAATGGCAAACAATAAAGCTAAAGAGGTAATACAGGTTTGTGCCGAAATACATGCCGATAATCAAGACAGAGAGCTTAATGGATTAAATGAAGCCATGCGTTTTTTTAAACTCAAAAAAGGGGTTATTGTAACACTTAATCAAAAGGACACCTTAAAAACAGAAGCAGGTTTGGTTGAACTCATTCCTTACCGGGACTTCATCAGTCAATAAAAGGTTGGATGGTTAAATTTAAAGATAGTTGCTACTTTCGTAAACAAAACTACTTATGAGCAAACCAAGTGTTTCGGCCATTCAAATAACCAAAGTAACAGATAACGAGCTATTAGAAACCAACGACTTGTTGGCTGTTGAAGAGCCCTTAGAAATCAGGTTAGGTTATGGTTCGGCAGAAATGCGTGAGCAAAAAAACATCTCCGTTACCATGCGTACACCAGGGCATGATTTTGAATTGGCCCTTGGTTTTTTATTTACTGAAGGGATTATCACGTCAACTGAACAAATTTATAAAATTGTTTATTGTACTGAAGCCAATACCATAGAAAACAAAGAGAACATTGTGCGGGTTGAGTTGAAAGAAGAGGTACATATTGACTTAACAAAGTTGCAACGTAATTTTTATACCACCAGCAGCTGTGGTGTTTGCGGGAAAGAGAGTATAGAAGCAGTGAAGCTTAGCTGCCCTATTTATGAAGAACAAGAACAAACAATTATTTCAGCTAGTTTAATTACCTCTTTACCTGAAAAATTACGTAACCAACAAAACGTTTTCGAATACACAGGTGGCTTGCATGCCTGCGCGTTGTTTGATGTACAAGCCAATTTATTGCTATTACGAGAAGATGTTGGCCGGCACAACGCACTGGATAAACTGATTGGTGCGGCTATTGCCTCATCAGCATTTACAAGTCCCTTTAGTAATTATTTGTTGTTGTTAAGTGGCCGGGCTAGTTTTGAATTGTTGCAAAAGGCTGCCATGGCGGGTATAAAAATTGTATGTGCGGTTGGGGCACCAAGCAGTTTAGCCGTGCAAATTGCTCAAGAGTTTAACATTACCTTGATTGGTTTTTTAAGAGGTAATCGTTTTAACATCTACTGTGGCAAACATCGAATCACCAACAGTTAATTTCAGCCTATTTTTTAGGGAATATTTTATAATTCCCTATACCCCACTTTTGCAAGCGGTAAATTATTGACGTGTGCAAAACACCTAAACCATAAATACTGCTTCGTTTAAAGTTAATGCTTGAGGCCTCAGGGAAATATTTTGTTGGGCAAGTAACTTCCCCAATTTCAAAATCATGGTAAAAAATCTGAGCAATCATTTGGTTGTCAAATACAAAATCATCGCTGCATTGCTCATATTGAACCGTATCAAGTACCTCACGGTTAAAAGCCCTATATCCCGTGTGGTATTCTGATAGTTTTTGACTCATCAAAATATTCTGGAACAGAGTTAAGCATCGATTGAAAACGTATTTATACAAAGGCATCCCTCCTTTTAATGCACCCATTCCTAAAATGCGTGAACCAAATACCACTGGATATACATCGTAAGCAATGATGCCTGCCATAGCATGGATAAGCATTGGGGTATATTGGTAATCAGGGTGTAACATAATCACGATGTCAGCCCCAATTTCCTTGGCTTTGTTATAGCATGTTTTTTGGTTACCTCCGTAACCTTTGTTTTTTTGGTGTTTAATTACATGGCGTATTCCTATCTCTTTGCCAAGCTCAGAGGTATTGTCTTTGCTGGCATCATCAACCAGAATCACATCATCCACAATATCAAATGGAATTTCTTTATAGGTTTGAACAAGTGTTTGTGCGGCATTGTATGCCGGTAACACCACAACTACTTTTTTATTATTGAGCATGCTAAGAAATAATGGCAAATATGCACTATAAGGCTATAAATGCAAAATTTACTCGTAGCGAAGTGCATCAATGGGATCGAGTTTGCTTGCTTTAACCGCAGGATAATAACCTGAAATGATACCTACTCCCACGCAAATAACTAAGCCCATGATTATCCAAACCCAAGGTACAATGAAACCTCCACCCATCACCATACTTAAAACATTGCCAATTGCAATACCCAATACAATACCTACCAATCCACCTATTTGGCAAATGAGTATGGCTTCAAACAAAAACTGTTTACGGATAACGGCTGATGTTGCTCCAATGGCTTTGCGGACTCCAATTTCGCGCGTACGTTCTGTTACGCTTACTAGCATAATATTCATCAACCCTACGGCAGCTCCCAATAAGGTAATAAATGCAATGGCACTAGCAGCATAGGTTACATATTTTAACGCACCCATTGATTCCTGAGCCAGATTATCGCTTTTGATAATTTCAAAGTTGTTATCGGCATAAACAGGCAACTGCCTTACTTTTCTAAACAAAGCAGTGGCTTCATCTACGCCTAAATCAAGTTGTTTTAAGTCGTTTACCATTACCGTTATTACAAAACTCATATTGGGCTTTGCAAAGGTTTGCATGGCGTTTTTTAAAGGCACTATCACAATGCGGTCTCCACCAAAACCCATGGCACTGCCCTTTGCTTCCAATGTGCCAATTACCCGATATTTAGCACCACCAACAAACACCGATTCTCCGATGGGGTCTTTCTTTTTAAACAACTTTGTTTTGAGCTCCTGTCCAATAATGGCTACATTTTGTGCTGCAGATGTTTCTTTCGTGGTAAAGTTTCTCCCACTGGCAATGGTGTAACCAGAAACGGCCAAATAGTTTAAATCACCACCCATTACCATGATGTTGGGTTCAGTTTTAATGCTCTCATGTTTAACTGTGCTAGCGAAACTTGCATTTACACTTAATGAAGTGGTGGATGGGAAATTAAACTCATTAGCAAAAGATTGGGCTTCAAAAAGCGTAATGCTGCGGTAACGTTTAGGGCCTTTTCCGCCCATACCAAATTGCACATTAGCGCCACGGTTTTTGATATTAAAACTGTTGGCCCCCATGCTGGCAAAATTATTGTTCAATGCTGATTTAATCCCGTCAATTGCAGTTAAAATGCCCACCAACGCCATAATTCCAATTGAAATAATGAGCGCAGTAATGACTGCTCGCACCTTATTTCCGGCTATACTTTGTAATGAAATACTTAAAATATCTGGTATGCGCATTAGCTATTTCTATTGATGAATTTCGGCAGCCAAATGGCTTTAAATTGTAAGCCCGAAGGTAACAAATTAGAGAATATGTTGTAGTTAAATTGTGTGGTTGGTTTAGAAAGTCCATTATTAAACTTAGAGCGATTGATATTAACCGTTAAAGCTTGAAGCGAAACACTTAAAAGCAATTGATTATTAGGTTTAAACATCAAACCTGGAATCAATCCAAATTGCAGGGCATAAGTTTCGGAAGTGGGATTTTTAATCGGTAGGTTATTAAAATTTCTATAAACCCGAGAGTATCCATATTCTGCCAAAAAAGACTGCGATAAAAACAGGTACAACTTATTATCGTAAAGGTGTTTAAATCCTGTTTTTTTCAACACAATGCCATAGCTGTTGTCCCAGTCTTTAAATTGATTACTTGATTCATTAAACGAAATTTTGGTTCTAAAAGCAATATCAATTGATTTATTTTCTTTATAAAACCAGCCATATCCTATTTCAGTAGAAACAAAATGATTGCGGTAATTTGAATAGGAAGGTGTGCCAGCAGTATCAAAGTTGGTTACTACCCTGAATTCATTATTTCCGCTTAAACCAAACAACACAAACCTCCCTTTAAGGGATTTAGTTGAGTCTTGTTGTGCAAAACTTGAGATTGCAATAAAAATGGCTATTCCTAGTACAATGATGTTTTTCATGTGGCTTCATTTTTTCACTTCTTGGATTCAATAAATGTGAACCCTTTTCGTGTTCCTTCGTCCACGTAATCAATTTCCATGCCAGCAAAAAAGAAAACTTCTCCAGGACTATAAATCACTTCCAAGCCTTGTATGCACGCCAACTGGTCCTTTTCCGTTTTCTCATCAAAGCCAATGAGTAAGCGCTTATTGGTTTCGTTTTTTTGCCTGATTCCAATACGTATAAAATGGTTATCAGGTATTTGTAAGCTAATTTGGTATTGCTTTAGAGCTGAGATGGCGCTATCGGTAAACTTAATAATGTTCATGTACACCGCAAATATGCAAAATAAAATGGGGTGCTAAAAGTTTACCGTTGGATACTTCTTCTTTAACTCGTTATTTTTAGCGGTTAGTAACGTTTCGAAACGTTGGCTTTCTGGTGTTCCGGGATGGAGAATGCGGTGTTGTTGCATTTGTTTGTGATGCTTCACATCAAGCACAAAGTTTTTAGTTTCCTCATCAAAACAGATTTCTACCAATTTATTCCATACATATTCTATGGCCAACTCATTCGGATGAATAAGGTCTTTGGCATAAAAGCGGTAATCACGCAATTCATCCATTACCACCTCGTAAGCTGGGAAATAATAACAATTGGAATAATTGCTACATAATTCATGCACTGCTTGTATTAAAACCGCTTTGCTTCGATTATTGCCTACAAGTCCATCTTTGGTATGGCGCACTGGGCTAATGGTAAATACAACTTGCGTTTGGTTCAACTCGTTTAAAAGTGGCTTAAACGCTTCAATAATCGCATTCACTGATAACAATTCTTTGTTAAACTCTGCTTGTGGGTATTTATGGCAATTGGCTACAATGGCTTGTGTTGATTTAAGCTTATAAACCCATGCACTGCCTAATGTAATCATTAAGACAGTTCCTTTTTGGTTTAATTGTTGGTGGGCCAATTCCAATTCTTGGTTCATTCTATGAAGCACCTGTGATTGATGTAAACCACTAAAAATAGAATGGTGCTCCCAACTATGCCAAAGTTGGTGGTGCTGAAATAAGGAGTTTACTGTATAATGCTTACCTGATTGGATTTGCAACAAATGATTAGCAATGCTTATAGGGTTAAACACTACTCCATTGGGTTGTGCCACCACATTAAACTTATGATGAAGGAACAATTCAGCAATATGTTGTGCAAAACAAGAGCCTGTTAACAGGATTGGTTGGCTGTAATGAATGCGTTTTACTGGTGCTTCAGGAGTAAAAGTTAACTTAAATTCCATGCCTGCAATATAAGTATAGCAAAGGGCTTTAAGTACATTTACACATGATGTTTACAACTAAAAATGGGTTGTTCATCTTGGGTTTATAATTTAAACTCATAATTGCACGTTAACACATCACAAACAAATCTATAACATGGCTAAAAAAAGAGCGATTGCAGCAACGGAGAAAAAGATTTTCGTTTTAGACACTTCAGTAATTTTATATGACCATAAATGTATTACCAATTTTCAGGAACATGATGTGGCTATACCCATAACCGTGTTGGAGGAGTTGGATAATTTTAAAAAGGGAAATGATACCATTAATTATGAAGCTCGTGAGTTTATTCGATTTCTTGATAAGCTTTCTGGCCAGTATAGTTTAACTGATTGGATACCTATTAATGGCAGAGGAAGAGGTAAGTTTAAGGTTCAATTTATTGAAAAATCAAGTGTTGATGCCATGGTGGTTTTTGGCGACCGAAAAGCCGATCATAAAATTTTAAATGCGGCTTTGGCTATAGCCGAGCAAGAAAAAAACCGCAAGGTTATTTTAGTTACCAAGGATGTAAACTTGCGGTTAAAGGCCAAATCATTAAATATCACTGCAGAAGATTACGAAACAGGTAAAATTAAAAACCTGGATGCCTTGCATACCGGAATTACTACTTTGGAGGGCATTAAACAAAGTGTAATTGATTTGATTTATGCGGATGGTTTTGTGAGTTATGATTTGTTGTTTGATGAGAAGCCCGCAGCCAATCACTATTTTGTATTGAAGAACAACAAAACCAGCGTGCTGTGTTTTTTTAATCCTGAAAACGAAAGTATTGAGAAAATTGATAAACGTTCGGCTCATGGTATTAAACCTCGCAATGCGGAACAAGCTTTTGCCATGCATGCCGTATTGAACCCTAAAATTTCGCTGGTTAGTATACAGGGTGTTGCAGGTACCGGAAAAACATTATTGGCTTTAGCGGCTGCTTTAGAACAAAGGCAACAGTTTAGACAGATTTATTTGGCCCGGCCTATTATACCATTAAGCAATAAGGATATTGGTTACCTGCCAGGGGATATTAAAAGTAAAATCAATCCTTACATGGAACCTTTGTGGGATAATTTAAAGTTGATTCAAAACCAGTGGAAGGAAACAGATAAAGAATACCAAAAAATAACCGATATGGTTAATCAGGAAAAACTAGTTGTAACCCCATTGGCTTATATCAGGGGAAGAAGTTTATCCAATATCTTGTTTATAATAGACGAGGCTCAAAACCTCACCCCATTAGAAGTAAAAACGATTATTACCCGTGCAGGTGAAGGGAGTAAAATTGTGTTTACGGGTGATGTATTCCAAATTGATACACCTTATTTGGATGCCCATTCAAATGGTTTAAGTTACTTGATTGACCGTATTAGGGATAATCCGATTTACGCACACATTACCTTAGAAAAAGGCGAGCGTAGTGAGTTGGCTAATATTGCCAATTTGTTATTGTAGGCTTAAACTACTCTTCTAACTTTTTTAGTTGCAACCTCAGCAATGGGGCAAGGTTGGAACTTTTACCTGATTTGAATTTAATTTGGTAAGGTTTACCACTCATACTGCTGTTGCTGGCTAATTCTGTGATAAATGCTTCGGCAGTTGTGATAGCCTTTCCTGCTTTTTTCCATTTCATGCGCAGGTGTTCTGCTGCCTGAGCGGGCGTGTATTCACTCCCATTTCTGATAAATACACCATCCTGCTTGGCTATAAATGCAATGAGGTATTCTATTTTTTGGACTTCGGTAAGCTTTTTAGGCAAAGGAGTTTGTTTGGCCCAACTGAAAACAACCACTAATAGTAACGTAATGGTGAATGAAACGGGTTTGATGTAACTTTTGGAACTTATCATACCCGCTAAGATGCAATATCCGTTCCAAAATTACTTGGCGTTAATCCACCAGTTTCTTTGTGTATAAGTTGCTTGACTGTTCACTTTTACTACCTCTCCAATAAGTGGGGTAATAAAAGCCATGTTTGAATCTTGAGCAGCTTTTGCTACCCGATCAAGGGATTCTTTCCAGCCATGTAAGGCCAATGTGAATTTACTGTTGTGCACTGGAAAAAACGCTTTAGCGTGAAGTTCTTTTGCTGCTTGCACGGTTTCTTCAGGCATCATGTGGATGTTGCTCCAAAATTTATTGTATTGGCCACATTCTAATATGGCCAAGTCAAATGGGCCGAATTTTTTTCCAATTTCTTTAAAATGGGTATCATAGCCACTGTCTCCACCTAAAAACAGCTGGTATCCTCCGTAGTTTAAGATGTATGATGCCCATAATGTTTCGCCTCTTTTAAATTTGCGTCCACTAAAATGGCGGGCAGGTGCTGCTGTAAAATGCATTCCTTCCATTATCTCTTGATGTTCCCACCAATCTAACTCGGTTATCTTAGATGGTGCTATACCCCAATATTCTAAATGAGCACCAACACCAAGGCTCGTTACAAAATGTTTGGCTTTTTGATTGAGTTTCACCACTGTTTCATAATCCAAATGGTCATAATGATCGTGGGTAATTAACACTACATCAAGTTCAGGCATATCGTCTACTGAGTAAATATTGCTGCCTTTAAAGCTTTTAGCAAAAAGGCTAACGGGCGAAGCATTCCCACTAAAAACCGGGTCTACTAAAATGTGTTTGCCATTTATTTTTATTAAATAAGAAGAGTGTCCAAACCAAACCAACTGAGGCATAGTATCAGGCAATGCGTTAAGATTTGTTTTAATTGATGGCAGGTTTTCTTCTGGCTCTTTACCCGGTACTTTTTTGAAATATTGGGCAGCAATGGCAAAAAAGTTTCCATCATTGGTCATAACGGGTGTTTCAGATATGTTTTGAAAAGAACCGTCTCTGTAATTTTTAGAAGCCAATATTCTTTGTAATCTTTCACCCTTTGGCGTGGTTCCGAATTGCTTTTGTTGCATAAATAAATAACCACTGATTACCAATATGGCAAGGGTTATAAATAGTATTATCATTATTTTTTTTGCTTTTTTCAGGCTGCAACAATACAGGTTTAATTTTTAGAAAACAGATGAAATCGGCAGGGTACTTTTTTCAATAGGTAAATACTATTTGGCCCTAATGGCCACCACGGGGTCAAGGTTTGCTGCCGAAACTGCAGGAATAAGCCCCGCTAAAATACCAACACTAGCAGATGTTAAGAATCCGGTTAATATGTTTTTTAGGCTTAGTACCACTTCAAAACCAAAACCGTAATTAGCCAAAGCAACAATAAGCCCTACAACTCCTATTCCAATTGCACCACCAGCTAAACATAATACAATTGCCTCCACCAAAAACTCTATGAGAATAAAGTAGTTTTTGGCCCCTAAACTCTTTTTTATTCCAATTTGATTGGTGCGTTCTTTAACTGAAACAAACATAATATTGGCAATACCAAAACCGCCTACCAGCATTGCCAGTCCGCCAATAATCCATCCTGCAATTGTAATAGCTTTAAACGTGGCTTTTAATGGGGCATCAAACAAGCTGGTTTTATTTAATGCAAAATTCTCCTCCTGTCCTGGTCTGAGCTTGCGCATGGCACGCATAATACCGCGTAATTCTTCCTCCAATAAATCTACCGGAACGTTTGGCTTTACTTTTACTTCAATGGTTGAATTGGCGCGATTGGAATTGATTCTCACATATTGAGCCAAGCATTTAATGGGCATCAAAACCAAGTTATCAAATTGATTTCCAAATAAGCTTTCGCCTTGTTTCTCAATAACTCCAATAACCCTGTACTTGTTTTTTTTTATAACAATTTCCTTGCCTATTGCATTTCCATTGGGAAATAAATTCTGGGCCAGTAAAAAGCCAATTACGGCCACAGGTGTTCCTGTATTTGATTCGTTTTCAACAAAATAACGACCTTCTGTAATATTAAAGTTTTTTACCTGATAGTACTCTTGTGTAACCCCATTAACTGTAACACCAGTGGCATTGTTACTCCCATATTCAATATTTACCCCACTTAATCCTGTTACCATGCAAGCGGCCTCCGCCAAAGTTGCATTTTCTTTAATCGCCTTTAGCTCACTTAAAGTGGTATTGGGTCTGTTCATAAATTTCCACCACTTGTAATCACCGCTAAAGTCCCAAGGCCATTTATCAATAATAATGGCATCTTTTCCTAGTGTTTCAATGCTTTTTTTAACGTTTTTCTCCAATGAATCAACCA
This sequence comes from Chitinophaga pinensis, assembly GCA_943372215.1. Taxonomy (GTDB): domain Bacteria; phylum Bacteroidota; class Bacteroidia; order UKL13-3; family UKL13-3; genus UBA6183. The sequence goes on from CALRXU020000009.1 coordinate 14,591, forward strand.
AGGCCAATACCATAATAATGCTAAAAATACCAATGGTGATGCCTAAGGTTGAAAGAAAAGTACGAACCCTATTTCCACGCAATGCTTCAAAAGCAAACTGCGTACTTTCTACAACCTGATTAAAGATAATTCTGAATTGCTTCACTGGCAACAAATGTAATGCTTACCAGTGAATTTCGGTTAATCCTTTAGCCGCTAAAAATTGGTTGGTTTTACTAAAGTGTTTGCACCCGAAAAAACCGTTATATGCCGAGAATGGTGAAGGATGAGCTGCCGTAAGCACTTGGTGTTTTTGTTGATTAATTAATGAGGACTTGCTCTGGGCGAATTTACCCCATAACAAAAAAACAAGGTTTTCTTTTCGCTCTGACAACAGGCCTATTACTTGGTCTGTAAATTGCTCCCAGCCTCTGCCTTGGTGAGACCCTGCCTTGTCTTTTTCAACCGTTAATGTTGCGTTTAATAGCAATACTCCTTGTTTGGCCCAATGCTCCAAATTACCATGAATCGGCATGATAAAATCAGGTATATCGGCCTTTAATTCTTTATAAATATTTTGTAATGAAGGCGGTATTGCAATTCCTTTGTTTACACTAAAACATAAGCCGTGTGCCTGACCTATTCCATGATAAGGATCCTGACCCAAAATCACTACTCTTACCTCATCTAAGCCAGTAAGGTTAAAGGCTTCAAATATTTTAGGGCCAGGAGGAAAAATGATTTTACCAGCCTTTTTTTCCTGTACTAGGAATTGTTTTAATTCATTAAAGTAAATACTATCAAACTCTGGCTGTAAAATGCCTTTCCAACTTTCGGCTATTTGCACTTGATTACTCATGTATATTTAATAAATTCGGAAACACAAACAAAAGCAAATATGCGCAACTATTCAACGATAAAACTCATTGGGCTGTTTATTGTAACCTCACCACTCTTTACCTACGCGCAATCTACTAAAAGTTATGCGGTGATGTTGGAGCGCATTGGAACCGGATTGCCGATTCAGCTTGGATGGGATTATGATGTTGATGCCAATTCTTACCAAATTTATCGCAGAACACCAGGAACCTCATCGTGGGGAACTGCCATAGCCAGCAAAACCAGTAATGACACCACTTTTTTAGAAAGTAACACGCTAAATGGTACCTATGAATATTACATTCAAAAGAATTTAAAAAATGGAAAATTGGGTTCAGGATATTTAATTACTTCTACACAAATGAGGGGATACCAAAACATCGCAAGAATGTTGGTATTGATAGATGCCAATTACGTGGCTCCCCTACAAACCCAGATTACCCAGTTGATTGCTGATTTAGTGGCTGATGGTTGGTTTGTAGATTCGCTGGTTATTCAGCGGGATGAATCGGTAAAACGTGTTAAACAACAAATTGTGAACTGGTACAATTTGCACCAAAATGGGCCTGCCAAACCAGAGGCATTGTACTTATTGGGGCGCATTCCTGTTCCGTATTCTGGGGAAATATTCCCCGATGGGCATCGCCCAGACCACAGAGGTGCATGGCCTGCTGATGTGTATTATGGGGTAATGAATGAAGGTATTTGGACCGATACCAATATTAATACTGACTCAGCCTCGCAAAGCAGAAACCATAATTTAATTGGTGACAATAAATTTGACGTGAGTTTAATTTATCCTGATACCACTTCTTTGCAAATAGGCCGTGTTGATTTAACTGATATGCCATTATTTGGCTTAAGTGACACCGTATTGGTACAAAATTATTTAAACAGGGCTCACCAGTTTAAAACATTAGGTTTTGTGCCAGCAAGGAAGGCATTGGTTGATGACAACTTTGGTGCCATGGGCGGTGAGGCATTTGCAGCAAGCGGCTGGAGAAGTTTTGGAAGTGCCTTAGGCAAGAATAACGTTGTTGCTGTTGACTACCTTACTGGTATAAAAGGGCAATCGTATTTAATGAGTTATGGCTGCGGTCCAGGAACGTATACAGGAGCAACGGGTATCGCCAACTCTACGGATTTTAAATCAGATAGTATAAACACGGTGTTTACGGCTTTGTTTGGAAGTTATTTTGGTGATTGGGACAATAGCAATAACTTTTTACGCGCTCCGCTTTGTTCAAAACCAATGGCATTGGCAAGTATTTGGAGTGGAAGACCTCACTGGAACTTACACCCTATGGGAGTTGGCTACACCATTGGCCATTGTGCGCGCATTGCTCAAAACAATATTGATGGGCGCTTACTCCAACCACAAACGGTAAGTGGTTACGTGAGCAGTTCATTTCCAACTTATGTGCATATTTCTTTAATGGGTGATCCTTCTTTGCGTTTGTTTTACAATACTATCCCTACTCTGTTACAAGCAACTCCCAATGTAGATTCAACACAATACGCATTAAGCTGGCAAGCAGCGGCCAATGCAACAGGATATGAAGTGTATCTCTCGCAAAACCCCATGCAGATTGGCAAACTTGTAGCAACTGTAAATACACCAAGTTATAACTTAACTAAGCTGATGCCAGGTGAAAACACCCTACATGTAAGGGCAATTCACACAGAACGTTCGCCTTCTGGGTTGTTTGAGCAACGCTCTTTGGGGCTCTCAACAAAAGTTGTTGGTGGTGTAAATGCAACTGGCCTAAATCTGACTAATGGTGATTTATTAGAAGTGGCGGTTTATCCCAATCCTTCATTAAATTGGTTTGCTGTTGCAGGTAAATTCAAAAAATTAAACGTGCAGGCGTTTACTCTTGCTGGCCAAATGGTTTATGAGCAACTTGGCATAAGTAGTGGTGAACCTATAAAGCATCATCTTTCAACAGGACTTTACCTGATTAAGTTAACTGATGGCAGTAAATCAACTTATCGAAAACTGATAGTAGAATAAGTGCTGTTTCTGCTATTCGGTAATTAATATTTTATTGGTATAAACGCGTCCGTTATTGGTGGCTTTGATAAAATAAATGCCTTTGGTTAATCCTGTTTGATTTACAGAAACTGAGCCTTGACCAGTATAGGCTTGTTCAAAAACTTGTTTGCCCGTTAAGTCAAACATGGTTACTAAGGTTTGGTTGTTGCCTTCAGGTAACATTAACTCAAAGCTGCCGTTATTTGGATTTGGCCATAAAGCTATACCTGATTCCAGATTTAACCAACTTAAACCAGAAGAACCCGCAGGTAAATCAAACGCTTGTTTGCCATCGGTTCTGCTAGATGAGGCTCCTTGTGAAGCAGAAAAACCTAATCCCCTGTTTGCAAAAGTACTCCATATTAAAGCGGTATCTTCTCCATTATTGTTTAAGATATTTGCTTTGATGATGGCATTTCTAGCATCAACAAAACCAGGGCTGCAAGGTTGTAACTTCATTCCATCCATCACCAATTGTATGGCACGGTTGTTTCCTCCTTTGCCGTTATAAATGTCAGCATCGTACCCATATTTATCAATTAAATTCCAGTATAAATCGTACAGCATGGTGCACCAAACAGTACCAATTCCATGGGGAATGGAAGCTGTTCTGATGTTATCATATGTTAATGGATTAACCGTTTTGCTTCTGCTGTACTTGTGGGTGCGTATGCCCACTCCTGTAATTGGTTCATTGTTTAACCAAGTACCAATACCTCTGCCAACATTTGGAGAATCAGAAGGACGATGTGTTAACACCAAGGAGAAAAAGTCGCTCCAGCCCTCTCCCATTTGTTCTTGGTTTCTTAAACAATCTGCATTTGCAGGACCTCCAGTTAAGCGGTTTGAAATACCATGGCCGTATTCATGAGCAATTACCCCATTGTCTAAATCACTATCCAATGCACCTTTAATACCTACTGGCTTGTTGCTAATGGTAAGAAAAACCGGACGGTTGTTTAACCGCTGTTTTAGCACAGTTCCTGCTGCTTGAGAAATCATGATTGAGGGAATGGAAATGAACTCACCGCCAGTACCACTCATGGAGAAATGAGCTTGACCAGAGCTAGTGTTGTTGGCTACAATCACAAAAGCCGCCCCTGCATTTTCTGCATTGGTTACTTTTTGCACAAAACCACAACTTCCCCTATCTATTAAAGCTACCTTTCCTGTAAGGTCTTGGGTAATGGTGCATCCGAGTGATGTTGTTGCATTCTGATCTGTAACCAACACAATTGGTAAGTTCGTATAATCAAAAGTAGTTAAACCAAAAGATGAAGTAGAAAAAGTAATAGAGTCGGTTTTGGTAGAATCAACTAGTTTTACGTAATTGGTTGGAAGCGTACTACCTGACTTAATCCACAGGTACATTTGCATTCGACCATTTGAACCATCGGGAGGAGTTGCAAAATCTGCGTTATTTGTTTTACTACCATCTTGTGCTTCAGCAATTACATTGTCATCACCAAGTCCACCTCTTCCATAATTGTTTGATTGAAAATTGCCTGATTCCTCATCAAAACCATAATGATACGTTACATCATGCATGTAATTGTTCCAAACAAACAAGTTGGTAATGGCTGCATTTAAGTTGTCAGTTGATAACCCTTCCACATCGTAAGGGTAATCAAACACCAAGCTATCACCGCCATCTGGGCTTGAACCTGCAGTGTTGGTATTTGCAATATCATCACTTGCATAAACATTATTGCCCGCAGTAATGGTTTGTTCGGCCCCTTCAATGCCATCCAAATCGTGCCAACCAAATGGCGATGCCAATGAATCTTGTGGGTTTATTAGAATTTCTCTGCTGCCATGAATAGGACTTTCAATACCTAAAGGAAATGCATTGTACTTGGCCCCATTAATAAATGTTTTACCCCGATTGGTGTTCACTTTAGTTAAAGCTTTTGTTTGCAACGGCTTGGATACCGTTGTAAAATCGTGACCTGAGTGATGCCGGCAACTTACGCTCCAATTGTTTTTTTCAAGTATTTCACCTGTATTGGCATCAACCCGAACATTCCACCAATTATTGGTTTCAACATCAAGCCAATTGGTATTGTAAACCAACTTTACGGTGTTTTCAATTACCAAATAATACAATTGCACTTTAATGGGTTCAACTCCTCCCTTTACTTCAACTTTACCATCTTGCAGACTTAACGCCTTTTTATTAAGGGTACTTGGTAAAGCTAATTGTAAGTGGTTTGCTGTTGTTTGTAAAATAGCATAAACCCCTACTTGGGGCGTTTGTGGCAATTGCAATTGGTCTACATTTTTTACAAACGATTGGTTTAGAGCAACCTGTTGATTTCCTTTAAAGTGAGCACTGCCTGTGGCATTAAAAAATGTAATCCCTTTGTATTGTTGACGAAAGTAAACGTGTGTTACCCCATTATGTTTGGAGGTATATTGGTTGGTGATTACTACGCCTTCTACGTCTTTGGCGTTAAAACCTTGTTGAAGTAGGCTTTGCTCAATAGCTGGTAAGTATGATTGCTGAGCAAAAGCTGCCAATGCAAATGTTGCACTAAACAGTAAGGTGTATAGTTTGTGTTTCATTGTGTTAAGTCAAAGTTATGAATTTACTTAACACGAACAAGTGCTGCTGTTTTTTGTTTGAAATTATTACAGAAATCTGAAACAAGTTCTCGGGGGGTTACATGAACCCAAGTTGCAATTTTGCTCCTTCACTCATTAAATCCTGGCTCCAAGGTGGGTCGAAGGTTACTTTTACTTCAACCTCTTTAACGCCTTCTATTTTGCCTAGTTTTTCTTTAATTTCAGCAGGCATGCTTTGTGCGGCCGGGCAAAAAGGTGATGTGAGTGACATGATGATTTCTATATCTAAATCGTTGTTTACATTAACCTCATAGATTAGGCCAAGTTCATAAATATTAACCGGAATTTCAGGGTCATAAACAGTCTGTAAAACCTGAATGGCTTCATTTTGCACATCAACAAAGTTCTTTAATGGTTGAGCAGTATCTATATTATTTGTTTCTTCCATGTTTGTAATCTATTCTTTATGATAGGGTTAACACTTAGGCCATGGCACTTTTATAGGCCAGTGCATACATTTTCATTTGTTTAATCATGCTGGCAAAACCATTGCTTCGCTGCGAGCCAATCATCCTGCTCATGCCTATTTCATCAATAAAAGTAAGTTCTGTGTTTAATATTTCATTGGGCGATTTACCATTCCAGATGCTCCACAACAAATAAACCAAGCCTTTGGTTATTTCGGTATTGCTATCGGCTTCAAAATAAACTTTGCCATCAACCAAGCTGGGGAAAACCCAAACCTTACTTTGGCAACCCTTTACAATATACTCTTCTGTTTTATGCTCAGTTTGCATTTCAGGCAATTTTTTACCCAAATCCATCAAATAAAACAACGTGCTTTCCATATCGCCATCAAATAGCGAGAAGTTTTCAATGATTTCGTTTTGTATATCGGTTGTGGTCATTAATTCACGTTGCGTTTATTTAGAAATGGCTACTAATTTTGCAATGGCATGGAGCAATACATCAATCTCATTTTTGGTATTGTAAACCGAGAAGGAAGCCCTTACAGTGCCATCCAAACCCAAACGCTGCATTAGAGGCTGTGTGCAATGGTGTCCCGTTCTTACAGCAATGCCTTTAGCATCTAACATCATGCCCACGTCAAAATGGTGCATGTTATTGATGATAAAAGATTGAACCGATACCTTATGTTGGGCTGTGCCAACTAAAGTAATGGGGTTATCTAAAGTTTGATTAATGTGATTGATTCCTTTTACAAAATAGGCAAGTAACTCGTTTTCATGCGCTGCTACGTTGGCTTTTCCTATTCCATTTACAAAATCTAGTGCGTACCTAAACGCAATTACATCTGCAATATTGGGCGTTCCAGCTTCAAACTTGTAAGGAATATCGTTGTAGGTGGTGTGTTCAAACGTCACATCTTTAATCATTTCTCCTCCACCTTGGTAGGGTGGCATCACGTCCAGACATTCTCTTTTCCCATACAGCACCCCTACTCCCGTTGGTCCGTATAATTTATGCGAAGACAGGGTCAAAAAATCACAATCCAATTCTTGAACATCTATATGCAAATGAGCACCTGCCTGCGCACCATCTAACAGCACTTTTGCTCCTACTGCATGCGCTTTTTCTATAATTTGTTTTACAGGATTAATGGTTCCTAAGGCATTACTGGCCCAAACACAAGCCACCAATTTTGTTTTTGGCGAAAGTAATTTTTCATACTCGTCCATTAACAACTCTCCAGCCTCATTAATTGGAATAACCTTTAATGTTGCCCCTTTTTCTGCACAAATTAACTGCCACGGAACAATGTTGCTGTGGTGTTCAAGTGTTGATATCAAAACCTCATCACCAGGTTGAAGAAATTTTCGTCCCCAAGTTTGGGCAACTAAATTGATGCTTTCTGTTACCCCTTTGGTAAAAATACATTCTTCAACTTCACGCGCATTGATGAATTGTTGCACCGTTTTTCGGGTATCTTCAAAATATTCAGTAGCACGCGCAGCTAATGTATGAGCCGCACGGTGAATATTGGCATTATCAGTGTGGTAGTATTTTACTAAAGCATCAATGACAGATTGTGGCTTTTGTGTGGTAGCAGCGTTGTCAAAATACACCAATGGTTTTCCATTTACTTGCTGATGAAGTATGGGAAACTGACTTCTGATTGATTCAATATCAATGGCTGTATTTGTCATTTGTTTATTACCTCATGTAGAGTTTAATACGCTGCTATCCTAAACCTTTTGTTGTTTAAGTACTAAAGTTTCTTGTCTATTTGTTCTTCTAACAAAGTTACCAACTCAGGTATTTTAATTCTTTCTGCAATATCGTCAGCAAACGCATTTAGTAGCATTTTCCGAGCCATATCTTCAGGAATGCCTCTGCTTCTTAAATAAAACATAGGCTCTTCGTCTAACTGACCAACGGTTGCTCCATGGGTACACTTCACATCATCTGCAAATATTTCGAGTTGTGGTTTGGTATTAACCGTAGCTTCGTTACTGAGTAAAATATTCTGGTTGCGTTGATAGGCATTTGTTTTTTGTGCATCAAGATGTACCATGATTTTACCATTAAACACCGCAGTTGATTGGCCTTTTAGGATGCCTTTGTATTTTTCATCGCTAAAACTGTTAGGGTTAGCGTGGTCAACTCGGGTGTGGTTATCTACAAAATCATGGTTATCTGTTACATATAAACCATATAAAAGACTGTTGCAAGCCTGGCCATTTTGATAAAAATGTAAATTATTGCGCACCCAAGTTCCATTTAAGGTTAAGGTTACATGATTTACATTGGTATTGGCTTCCTGAAAAATTTGCGTGAAGTTATTTTGGTAGCTTTCACCCAGTTGCTGTTGGATTTTATAGTGTTCCAGATGACCATTTTCACCAACATAAGCCTCTGTTACCACATTGGTAAAAGAAGGATTGTTGCCCAATGCGTCATAGGTTTCTACTAAAGTAACAGAAGCATTTTTCTCCACAACAATTAAGTTGCGCGGCTGTGCCAACACATTTAACTCAGTGGCATCAGTTAAGTTCATTATTATTACCGGATGTTCTACAGTTTTTCCGGCAGGTACATAAACAAAAGCACCATCACTTAACAATGCTGTGTTCAGAGCATTTAATGCCTGTCCTTCAAATTTGGCATATTTACCAAAATGAACCTTAAAAATAGATTCATGTTGGTGTCTAGCCGTTGCAAGGCTTCCTATAACAATGGCATTGTCTTTTTCAATAATGTGTGAAAGCTCGTTAACCAAAGAACCATTTACAAAAACAAGGCAATTGGCATGGATTTGCGAAAACACAGAGGATTTTACAAAATCATTTACCCTGCTGCTTATTTCGCAAGTGGATTGAAATGTTTTTTCTGCGATTGCTTTTAGGTTGGTGTATTTCCACTCTTCATGTCTGGTAGTAGGAAAACCAAGCTTTTCAAATTCAACAAACGCTTGCTCACGTATTGCTGAGAAATCATCTTTCTCGGCTTGTTGTTTATATTGATCGAAATCTCTTTTTAGTATTTCTTTTAATGTCATCATTTTATTTAGCCATCAAGTGCTTTTATGGCCTGATTAAAAAGTTTGCCGTTTCTGTTAAAGTCAGTTTAAGGTTCAATTAAGATAGGGTTGCCTCAACCTCTTCTTTAATCCAGTCGTATCCTTTCACCTCTAATTCCTTGGCCAAATTAGCATCACCACTTTTTACAATCCTTCCTTTGTACAATACATGCACAAAATCAGGAACGATATAATCTAACAAACGCTGATAGTGGGTAATTACCACAAAAGAGTTTTCGCCATTGCGCAATTTGTTTACCCCATTGCTTACCAAGCGCAAGGCGTCAATGTCTAATCCAGAATCTGTTTCGTCAAGTATTGACAGCTTAGGCTCTAACATAGCCATTTGAAACACTTCGTTACGTTTTTTCTCACCACCACTAAAGCCTTCATTTAAGCTTCTGCTTGTTAATGATTTATCCATTTCCACCAAAGCCATTTTCTCACGCATCATTTTCAGAAAGTCAGTGGCTTCCATTGGTTCGAGCCCACGGTATTTCCTGGTTTCGTTCACGGCTGTTTTTAAAAAGTTGGTGGTGCTTACACCTGGTATTTCTACTGGGTACTGAAATGCCAAAAACACCCCTTCACGGGCTCGGTCTTCAGGAGGCATTTCCAATAAATCTTTGCCGTTAAATGTAACTGAGCCTCCAGTTACGTCATAATCAGCTCTTCCTGCTAACACAGCCGATAAGGTACTTTTTCCAGCACCGTTTGGCCCCATGATGGCATGAACCTCACCTGGTTTAACAACCAAGTTAATGCCATTTAATATTTTCTTTCCTTCGATTTCTGCTTGTAAATTATTTATTTCTAACATAGTCTGCTTGGCTTTTGGCCACTGAATTTTGTTGCTTATATTTATTTAATCTGCTTATTAACCTACACTTCCTTCAAGAGAAACGGCCAGTAGTTTTTGTGCTTCAACCGCAAACTCCATTGGCAATTGATTGAGTACCTCGCGGCAAAAACCATTTACTATTAACCCAATGGCTTCTTCTGTTCCAATACCTCTTTGGTTGCAATAAAATATTTGGTCTTCACCAATTTTGCTTGTGCTGGCCTCATGCTCAACGGTAGCAGTTTGGTTGTTAATTTCAATGTATGGAAAGGTGTGAGCACCACTTCTATCACCAATAAGCATACTGTCGCACTGGGTATGATTACGCGCCCTGTCTGCTTTTTTGCTTACCCTAACCAATCCGCGGTAAGTGTTATGAGATTTGCCTGCTGATATTCCTTTTGATACAATTCTGCTTTTGGTGTTTTTCCCTAAGTGAATCATTTTGGTTCCAGTATCAGCTAACTGGTGGTTGTTGGTAACAGCCACAGAGAAAAATTCTCCTGTTGAATGATCTCCCTTTAAAATGCAACTAGGGTACTTCCAGGTAATGGCCGAACCTGTTTCTACCTGAGTCCAGCTAATTTTTGAGTAGTCACCCAAACAAATGCCACGTTTGGTTACAAAATTGTAAATCCCTCCTTTGCCTTCTTTATCACCCGGGTACCAGTTTTGTACTGTTGAGTATTTTATTTCAGCATTTTCAAGGGCAACCAACTCTACCACTGCAGCATGTAGCTGGTTTTCATCACGCATTGGCGCTGTACAACCTTCCAAATAGCTAACATACGACCCTTCATCGGCAATTATTAAAGTACGCTCAAACTGTCCTGTATTTTCTGCATTAATGCGGAAGTAGGTTGAAAGCTCCATTGGGCAACGCACGCCTTTGGGGATGTACACAAACGAACCATCACTAAATACCGCTGAATTTAATGCCGCAAAAAAGTTATCTGTATGCGGAACAACCGAGCTCAAGTACTTTTTAACCAACTCAGGGTGTTCGTGCACCGCTTCACTCATAGAGCAGAAAATAATGCCCTTTTCTTTGAGTTGGTCTTTAAATGTTGTGGCAATAGAAACTGAATCGAACACGGCATCAACAGCAACTCCTGTTAACCTTTTTTGCTCCGTTAAAGAAATGCCAAGCTTTTCAAACGTTTTAAGCAACTCCGGATCAACCTGATCTAAACTATCTAGTTTTATTTTTTCCTTAGGAGCGGCATAAAAAATAATATCCTGATAATTTACCTTTGGATAATTAAAATTTTGCCAGTTTGGTTCAGGAAGTGTTAACCAATAGCGGTATGCCCTTAATCGGTATTCCAGCATCCAAGAAGGTTCATTCTTTTTTGATGAAATAAAATGGATGGTGTCCTCAGTTAAGCCCACAGGAGCAGTTTCCATCTCAATATTGGTGGTAAAGCCGTATTTGTATTCCTGGCTAACTACCTGATCTATAATATCTACTTCTTCTGCCATAAGTTTGTGTTGCAAATGTAAGATAAGTTTTCTACTTATCTGTAATTAGTCTAAATTAAATACAACTTTAATAAGCAAAAGTTTTCCAAAAAATAAATAAGAATTAATCTACAATGTAACAAAGTCCAATATTCATTGATACTGGAATTCTTGAACCATAACCCATTCCCGGTGCAAAATTACTGGCATTTTCAAACCTATAAATATTGTTAAAAGGGGTGTTTTTATTAAAATAAAAACCTATACCTATGGCAGATGTTAATTTAAATTTAGGGCTGAATGAAAACAAGGCTCCAAACGAGCCCCTTAAACCAGTTGAAGTTGTTCTTGTCTCATAGTTAAACCGTTGTTTGGTGCCCCAATTGGCATCTTCCACATCAAGTGTCAATTCATGTTTAAAAGATGCGAAATAGCCCGTAGTGGAAACAAAAAGGAGGGTGCTTTTTTTTACTGGATTACCCAAATAAAAAGTAACTCCTGGTTCAAGAAAGTAGCCCTTAATACGGTAATCATCCTCATGTGGTGAGTTTAAACCTTGCTGATAATTATGGAATCCGAAGGCTAACTTTATAAATGTTGATGATGAGGTTAAACCGGCTTCAACAACATAAGTAGTTGAAGCTGAATAGCTTTTTTCAATATTAAATGGGTTGGTATTGACCCCAAATATGAGTATAGGATTTTTTACCAAGGGCACGCTTGAAGTATCCTGACTCATTGCCTTAAAAACAATGGTACAACATGCCATGCTAACGATTAATTTCCACATACTTTTTCTCAAAAACTTGGTTGTTTATTGTTGCACTTGAAAAGGTGGTATTACTCACAAATGGCTCATAAACCACTACCAAATTTTCTTTGCATGAGCCGTCTAAATAGGAAAGGCTTTTTTTGTAGGTTATTTCTACCGTACCCGTATCATTTGTGAAGTAAACCACATATCTGCTTACCGTATCCGCAGGGTTTAACGTAATATTAGCTTCGGTAGAATTATAATAAATTGTTTTATTAGCGCCCACCAAATCAATCTTAAGAATTTTTTCTCTGAAAACGTCTCTAAAGATAAAGCCACCACTACTGTCTACTTGTTCGGTGCAGCATGAGAAACACACTAATCCACTAAGCAAAACCATAGAAACCTGCACAATACGATGCAAGTATTTTTTGAGGTTCCGCATAAAGGGTAAATTGGTGAACATTTAATGTTTCAATATAAAACCCCTGTTTTAATATTCAAAACTTACTCAACCATTATTTTTTTGTACAAGTTGCCTGATGCGGTATTTAGTTGAAGTGTGTAGAGCCCTGGTGCAAGTAATTCAGTATTTATTAATAACTGATTACTGGTTTCATTAACATCAATATGCATCATGGTTTGACCCTGCAGAGAAATGATGTTTAGTTGACCAATCCATACTGCATTTTGCAAGTTGATGCTTACTTTACCATGGGTAGGGTTAGGCCATAAAACCATTTGGTTATCAATTTCCTCTTTACCTAATCCAGTATATTCGCTGCACATTACTTTACTCAATGCATCCCAAAGTGCAATATCAAAAACAACTGGCACGGGACTATTATCCGCAGCGGCATCCCCCATTCTTATCACCACAATGTTTCTTGAAGGCCACAGATAAAGCTTTTGGTCGTTTTTACCCAGTCCAGAAACCAAATCATCAGGCGCAGTTGGGCATAGTTTCCCATTAAAATTAAAGGTTGAACCAGGCAGTTTATAACTTGCTTTGCCATTTAACCACCACAAATAACCATAAGATAAATTGTGTTGTTGCGAGGTATTCATCATTTGTTGATAGTAATTCATGTCCTTTAACAAGCTATCGCCCGCCCAAACGCCTTTGTTTAACATTAATAAACCAAACCGTGCCATTGAGCGAGGTTTAGAATACAATACGCCATCAAGCCACCCAGCCGCCATTCCTGTTTTTAAATTTAATTGTTGGTTGGTGTATTGTTGGTAGGTTTGATTAGAAGCCTTTTCAAGCACATCTTGCAATAGCAAGTAAGTTGCATTGTGGTAATACCAAAAGCTACCTGCATCAGCTTTATATTTTAAACATGAAGGCAACTTACAATCAGTATCAAGCACATTATAATCAAGCCCAGTTGTCATGGTTAGTTGGTGTTTAATTTTAATTAACCCTTCTTTTTCAGGGCTTGCAGAGGTCCAGCCTTTACCCAAATATTTACTGGTTGAATCATTGATGTTTAATAGCCCTTGTTGTTGAGCCACTCCTGTTAAAAAAGCAGTAACTGTTTTTCCGGCTGATGCCCAATACCAAATGGAATCTTGGGTAAACGTTCCAAAATATTTTTCCAGTACTATTTTCCCATCTTTAAGTACAATAAATGCCTTGGTTTTATTGGTTTCCAATACCTGATAAAGGGAATCAATACGATCGGTGCACCAGCCTAGACTTTCAGGAGTTGTGGTTTGCCAGATATTTCCTGCTAATGGTGGAAAATAGAGTTGAGAGAACCCCAATTTGCTTGTTAAAACAAGTGTTAGCAATAAAATTTTCTTCATGTTTTTTTTCATGTTGGATAACGTTTAGTACAAAAGGTTTAATTGGGTTTAAAACCATATGGTTAAACCAGATACCAGCCAGAGGTTATATTGTGTGTAACCTCCTGCTTCCCTTCTATAAACATTATCCTCGTTTCTTAATTGCCTAAAATCAAGCCTAAATAAGGCATTATTAAACAACTTATAATTGTAACATAAACCCGTTCCTACCATGTTTAGGTTGCTACCAAACACCTCACTTTTATCTTTAAAGTACTCTACCCTGCCTGCCAAAGATGTTTTAGCATTAAAGTGGTATGCTAAAATCACATTTGCTTGTTGCCAATACCCATAATAGTGCCTGTTGCCTCTTTCTATCTTTTGTGTCCCAATATAAATGGAAGATGTAATGTCTATTTTTTTACCAGATTTATAAATCAAATATATATCAGAAAAAAAACGATTACTAGGCGTTCCATTTGTTTCGTATGCTGAATCCAATCCAAAATAAGTATTCCAATTAATTAATATCTTTTTGGTTGGCCTGTATTCCAATTGTGTGCCAAGTGATTTGGCGCTGTTGGCATCTTTAATTTGTTGCCAACCGTTGATAAAGTAAATATAACTGCATAATTTACTGCTTAAAGGCAATGTAACCTTTAACCCTGATAAGTAATACGGGGCAAACTCGGCAGCAAGAGATCGTGTGTACATCAGGTGGTCTTTGCTAATAGCACTTTCATTGGTGTACGGAGAACCCAGCACCCCAAAATCAACCCAAATATCTCTTTTCTCAAACAACTTAACCCCTGCATTGGCTTCTACAATATTTTTTAAAGAGCCTTGCTCACCCGCATAATTTGCATTCATGTAAGTACCAACACCTGGAATAAACCTAGCTCTTAACCTACTGGTGCTGTAACGCAAATCAATAAAGGCCAAATTTACATTCATTTCTTTGTGCCTGTTCATAGACACAAAATAAGGCACATCGCCTGTTGTGTTACCTGAACTGTACCCATAATAAGCATCAACATAACCTCCAACAGAAAGGTTATTGATGCGCTCTCCGTCAGTGGTATCAGCCAATCCAGTATTGGTAACCTGAGCACTTACCTGTAAAGCTATAAAACAGGTTAACATAAAGTAAACTCTTTTCATCCTAGGTGCAAATTGTATTGCGAATAAGCAACAATATTTCAACATTTAGCTTATTTTACAAGTACTTAAAAATAATTTTGAAATAGCGAATAATAAATTTACATTGCTATAGTTATGTATCAAATACATCGCTAAAATCCCAAAATCTTCTTGTAACACCTATGAACAATCCAGTGCATTCGCTGAAACCTGTTTTCAGCTCGTACAAATTTGTTGTACCCTTTACCCTAGTTATTGTTTCTGCCCTTTACTTTTTTGTGAGCAAAGCCGAAAGTAAAAAATCTACTCGCATTAATCCGGCATTTGCCAGCTACATTTCCGCTTACTCATCAGGTGTTTTATCCAAAACATCGACCATTCGCATCCAGTTTGTTGGTAATTTTGGCGATTCAAGTAAGATTGGTAGTGAGGCAAACGTATTTGATTTTGAACCTGAAATCAAAGGCAAAACTACTTGGATTGATGCTTCAACCATTGAGTTTAAACCTGACCAACCCATGCCATCAGGGCAAAAATATGAAGCCGTATTTAAACTCGACCGCATAATAGACGTTGCTGCTGAACTTGAGGAATTTAACTTTAGTTTCCAAATTATTGCCCAATCGTTTGAGGTAACACAACCCACCTTTGAAGCCATTGACAACCAACAACTTGTTTACCAACGTGTAAGTGGTACATTAATCACTGCTGATGTAGAAACAGATAAGCAAGTTGAACAACTCATTAATGCCTCCTACGCAGGTGAAAATTGTAAAATTACTTGGCAACATTCAGCCGACCAACGCACTCACCGTTATTTGATTGATAGTGTAGAACGTAAATCAACAGCAACAACATTCTCCTTAAAATGGGATGGAAGCATTATAGGCATTGACAGCAAAGGGGAACATGTGCTGAATATTCCGGCACTTGGTGATTTTAGGGTATTAACGGTAAGTGTACAAAATGATGGCGAACAATACATTGCTATTCAATTTTCCGACCCCATTATGGCGAGTCAAGATTTAACAGGATTAATAACCCTTGACGATAACCTGAAGGGACAACAAACTACGCCAAATGTTACCCAGATTGAATTGCGTTTTACCATTAATAATAATGAAGTTAAGTGTTATCCCGGATCTCATCTATTGGGAGTTCATAGCATTTTTGTTCATCAAGGAATAAAAAACAGTTTGAATTATCCATTGCCTGAAAGCATGCAGCAAGAACTTGATTTTGCAGACATGTTACCGTCAGTTACCATGGTTGGAAAAGGAGTTGTTATGCCAACAGGTAATAACATTATTGTTCCGTTTGAAGCGGTAAGCTTGCGAGCTGTTGATGTAACCATTACCAAAATCTATGAGAACAATGTTGCCCAATTTCTTCAAGTGAATCAATTGTCCGAGAGCAATGAACTTAAAAGAGTCGGTCGCCCTGTACTCCGAAAAACCATTCGACTAGACGAAGATAAATTGATAAATTTAAGCAAATCAAACCGATTTGCGGTAAAATTGGATAAACTCATCAAGGCTGAACCCGGTGCTATCTACAATGTAAAACTGAGCTACAAAAAAGAATACGCCATAAACAAATGCGAGGGTGAGAACCAACAAAGCCTAGATGAAGGGATGCGGAAAACCGAAGAGGAGAATTGGGACAGCAACGATGAGCCTCGCCAATCTAGCTATTGGGATTATTCTGAAGATTATTACAGCGAAGACTACTCTTGGAATGAGCGTGATAACCCATGCCACAACTCTTATTACAACCCTAGCCGCTGGGTTTCCAAAAATGTATTGGCTTCAAACCTTGGACTGATTGCCAAAAAAGGAACGGATGGTGCTTTGTTTGTTTCGGTTACTGATTTAAAAACGACTCAACCACTGTCTGGGGTAACTGTTCAGTTATTGGACTTCCAACAGCAATTAATTGCTTCTGCACCTACCAACAGTGATGGTTGGATTACGTTTAACCCCAAAAACAAGCCTTACCTGTTGGTGGCAAAACATGGCACACAACGCGGCTACTTGCGAGTTGATGACGGCAGTTCCTTATCACTAAGCCGTTTTGATGTTTCTGGTGATGTGGTTCAAAAAGGAATTAAAGGATATTTATATGGTGAACGTGGTGTTTGGAGGCCTGGAGACTCACTTTATTTGACCTTTATTTTAGAAGACAAGGCCAACACATTGCCACCATCCCATCCGGTTTCTTTTGAGCTGTTCAATCCCCAAGGCATGTTGTACAAACGTATGGTGCAATCGCAAGCGGTAAATAACTTTTACAGTTTTAATACTAACACTGATGAGGACGCTCCAACTGGTAACTGGCTTGCCAAGGTGAAAGTAGGCAGTGTTGAGTTTCAAAAAACCATTAAGATAGAAACTGTAATGCCTAACCGCTTAAAAATAAACATTGATTTTAAAACGGCCATGTTACAAGCGGGTGAACACTTAAATAGCACCTTGGAGTCAAAATGGTTACATGGAGCCATTGCCGATGGTTTAGATGCTACGGTTGAAGCGACATTAACACCTGCACCAACAACATTTGCTAAATACTCGGAGTTTACATTTGATGACCCAACTCGCAGATTTAGTTCAGATGCCCAAGTTATTTTTGAAGGAAAATTAAACGACAATGGACAAGCCAAGATAACCACTGAAATAACTGCAAAAAATACTGCGGCTGGAATGCTTAAAGCTAATTTTGTAACCAAGGTATTTGAACCCGGTGGAAACTTTAGCATTGATAGATTCTCTTTACCATTTTCTCCTTACACAAATTACATTGGAGTCAGGCTTCCTAAAGGTGATAAAGAAAGGGGAATGTTACTTACCGATACGAGCCATCTAATACAAATTGCTGCTTTAACACCAAATGGACTACCCTTGCGTGGCACTAAAAAAGTAAAAGTAATTCTTTACCAAATTAATTGGCGCTGGTGGTGGGACAAGTCAGAGGAGGACATGAGTAACTTCTCTTCAACAGAAAACTACCGTCAACTGCAACAAGAAGAAGTTACATTGGTTAATGGTAAAGGTAATTGGAAATTGCGGGTTAATTATCCAGAATGGGGACGTTATTTATTACGGGTAATTGATGAAGAAGGCGGACATAGCACTGGCAAAATCATGTATATTGATTGGCCAGGATGGGCTGGAAGGGCTCAGAAAGACAATCCTCAGGAATCAACTATGCTTACCTTTACTACTGATAAATCAACTTATTCCGTTGGCGAATCAGCGACCTTGTTTATACCTAGCGGTGCCAAAGGTAGGGCATTAATTAGCGTAGAATCAGGCTCAAAAATAATTGCTACTTATTGGGCAGAAACACAAAAAACACAAACTCGATTTTCGTTTAAGGTAACACCAAATATGCTTCCCAATGTATATGTACATGTTACCCTTTTGCAACCCCACGATCAAACCATTAATGATTTGCCAATACGCATGTATGGCATGGTACCCATTATGGTTGAAGACAAACAGACCCTATTAACACCACAATTTAATCTGCCATCGCAATTAAGGCCCGAAGAACCTTTTGATATTAAAGTATCCGAAGCAACTGGAAAACCAATGACCTATACTCTTGCCATTGTTGATGAAGGATTATTGGATTTAACCCGATTTAAAACACCTGACCCCCATCCTCATTTTTATGCACGGGAAGCGCTTGGAGTGAAAACTTGGGATATGTTTGATGATGTAATCGGAGCATTTGGTATGCCAATGAACAGAATACTGAGCATTGGCGGTGATGAGGGTATTAACCGCAAATCTCAAAACAGCAAGGCCAATCGGTTTAAACCTGTAGTGAAGTTTTTAGGGCCATTTACCCTACAAAAGGGAGGCACTAAAACTCATCGCATTGTTTTGCCTCAATATGTTGGTTCAGTAAGGGTAATGGTAGTGGCAGGAAACAATGGTGCTTATGGATTTGCAGAAAAAGCCGTACCAGTTAAAAAGCCTTTGATGATTTTAGCCACATTACCAAGGGTGCTTGGTCCGGCTGAAACGGTGAAACTTCCTGTTACCGTTTTTGCGTTAGAAAAGAATATTAAAAATGTCACTGTGCAGGTTCAACCCAATCAATTGGTAAGTGTAGTGGGTAACACAACTAAAAATGTTTCCTTTAAAAAGACAGGTGATGAAGTGGTGGATTTTGAACTAAAAGTAAAAAGCACGTTGGGTATTGCCAAGTTAAAAGTAATAGCCACCTCTGGTAACGAAAAAGCATTTTTTGAAGTTGAGTTAGATGTGCGCAATCCAAACCCATTTGTATCAAAAGTGTATGAATCAACGGTGAGCAAAGGCAATAATTGGAATGTTAAATATATTCCGGAAGGCATGGCTGGCACCAATTCTGCGGTATTGGAAGTATCATCCATCCCACCTATTAATTTAGCTAAGCGGTTAGATTACCTGATTCATTATCCTTATGGATGTGTGGAACAAACCACTTCATCGGTATTCCCCCAACTTGCCTTAAACAATTTATTAAACTTGCCAGAGCAAAAACGAAAAGCTGTTGAAAGAAATATTAAAGCAGGCATTCAACGTTTGAGAGGTTTTCAAAATACAGATGGTGGGCTTGGATACTGGCCTGGACAATTCAACGCCAATGAATGGGGAACCAACTATGCAGGGCATTTTATGGTTGAGGCCCAAAACTTTGGTTATTCTTTACCAATAGGTTTTTTAGCCAACTGGAAAAAATTCCAAAAGAATAAAGCATTAAGTTGGACAAGTTATACAGAAGGTTCATCTGATTTTATTCAAGCGTATCGGCTGTACACTTTGGCCTTGGCAAAAGCACCTGAACTTGGCGCAATGAATCGCTTAAAGGAGTTGGGCAGCAAGCTTACACCACAGGCCAAGTGGCGTTTGGCTGCTGCTTATGTGTTGGTTGGCCAAAAAGAAGTGGCTGAACAACTGGTGAGCAACCTTGGTACTTCGGTGAAGGAATACAGTGAGCTTTCCATGACATTTGGTTCGGATGAACGTGATGCTGCAATGATTATGGAAACCTTAGTATTGCTTGATAATCCTGCAAAAGCCAATTTATTGTTGGCACAACTAAGCAGAAAAATGGCTTCTGAAGAGTGGATGAGTACACAAAGCACTGCCTACATTTTAATTGCCATTGCTAAACTAAGTGGGGCTCTTTCAGGAAGTAAAAACATGCATTTTAATTATACCGTTAATGGCAAACAGCAACAATTTCAAGCGGCCACACGTATTACCCAAATCCCCATTGAAATCACTGGCAATAAATCAGGCTTGCTATACCTTACCAATAAAGGAGACCAAACGCTTTATACCAGAGTTATCTTAAAAGGTCAGCCTGAAATTGGGAAATCAGCCAATGAAGAACGCAACCTGAATATGGAAGTAGCCTACAAAGACATGCAAAATAATGTTATTGACCCTACGCGCATTGTTCAAGGTACTGATTTTAAAATGGAAGTAACCATCACCAATCCTGGTTTATTGGGCAATTATCAGCAGATGGCCTTATCTCAGATTTTCCCATCAGGCTGGGAAATTCACAACACCCGATTGGATAACACAGATGGGAATTCAACATACACTGTCCCAACCTACCAAGATTTGAGGGATGACCGTGTGTACACTTATTTTGATGTAAATGCCAAACAAAAAGTAAGTTTTGTGGTGTTGTTAAATGCCAGTTATCTGGGTCGTTATTATATGCCTATGATTTCATGCGAAGCCATGTATAACAATCAGATTGGTGCATATAAGGGCGGGAAATGGGTGGAAGTGGTTCCTAAAAAACAAGCCGCACGTATTGTTGCTAGTAAATG
Organism: Chitinophaga pinensis; assembly: GCA_943372215.1. GTDB lineage: Bacteria > Bacteroidota > Bacteroidia > UKL13-3 > UKL13-3 > UBA6183. Next base: position 35,416 of record CALRXU020000009.1, read on the forward strand.
AAAACAACCTTCATTAAAAAGCTGGGATGGAAAAAAATCATCCCAGCTATAATTTTTATTGCTATTGTTGGCTGGCTGCTTATTCCTCCTACTCTATTCAACAACCCCTATTCTTATGTATTGCTTGACAAAAACAACCGTTTGTTGCAAGCACGCATTGCCGATGATGGACAATGGCGTTTCCCAGCTCAGCAATCTGTACCTGAAAAATTCGCCAAAGCAATTGTCGCATTTGAGGATAAACGTTTCTACAAGCATCCTGGCGTAGATTTTCTTGCTCTTGGCAGAGCGACTTATTACAACATTAAACGAAAAAAAGTGGTAAGTGGAGGCAGTACCATTTCCATGCAAGTCATTCGGTTAAGCCGAAACAAATCCCGCAATATTTGGCAAAAACTATATGAACTGGCCTTAGCCATTCGACTTGAATGCCATTACTCTAAAAAAGAAATTTTAGGTCTTTATGCCTCACACGCCCCGTTTGGCGGAAATGTGGTTGGTTTGGATGCGGCATCATGGCGTTATTTTGGCCGCAATGCGGCAGAACTATCTTGGGCAGAAGCCGCCACGTTAGCGGTATTGCCAAACAATCCATCCATGGTTAGGCCAGATAAAAACCGCAAGGGATTATTACAAAAACGCAATCAACTGCTGTTTGCCCTATTGCAAAAAAAAATCATTGATAACGAAACATACAAGCTTTCTTTATTGGAAAGTATTCCTAATAAACCGTTGCGTTTACCTGAATATGCGCCTCACCTGCTCAATAGCATTGCATCAGGTAAACTTTCATCTCCGCAACCTTTATCGTTAATAGAAAGCACTATTGACTTTAACATTCAATCCAAAACTGCAGCTATTTTACGTCAACACCACCATCAATTTGAAGCAAACGGCATTCACAATGCCGCAGCACTGATTATTGAAGTAGAAAGTGGTAATGTACTGGCTTACCAAGGCAATGTTCCTAGGCCCGAAAAAACCGACTACCATAGCTATGTTGACATCATCACCGCTTCGAGAAGCCCTGGAAGCACCCTAAAGCCTATTTTGTTTTCGGCCATGTTACAAGATGGTTTGTTATTGCCACAAACATTGGTAGCCGATATTCCAACGCAGGTTTCAGGATATGCGCCTGAAAATTTTGATTTAAACTATGATGGTGCAGTTCCTGCAAGTAAGGCACTGGCAAGGTCTTTAAATGTGCCGGCAGTTCGCATGCTGCAACAATACCGTGTTGAACGTTTTTATGAAGTACTAAAAAAACTGGGAGTAACCACCTTAACAAAACCATCAGGGCATTATGGGCTTTCATTGATTTTAGGGGGTGGCGAAAACTCCATGTGGGAATTGGGAGGCGTGTATGCAAGCTTAGCGCGTTTGCTCAACCATTACCCAACCTATAATGGACGTTACAATCTGGATGATTTGCACATGCCATTGGTGTTTAAGACCCAACCTATAAAAAAAGACCCCAGTGCTTGGTTAAATTATCCCAACCATTTTTTGTTAAATGCAGGGGCAATTTACAGCACGTTTGAGGCCATGAAAGAAGTAATGCGCCCGGGAGAAGAACAATTGTGGACACAATTTTATTCCGCACAGCGCATAGCATGGAAAACGGGGACCAGTTTTGGTTTCCGCGATGGTTGGGCTATTGGAGTAACGCCCAAATACGCTGTGGTAGTTTGGGTTGGTAATGCCGATGGCGAGGGACGCCCTGGACTTACCGGTATTAATTATGCAGCCCCCATCCTATTTGAACTATTTAGGACGTTACCCCCAAGCCAATGGTTTTCGACACCATTTGATGATATGCAATACATTAATGTTTGCCATAAAAGTGGGTACAGGGCCTCTCCCATTTGCGAACAAGCCGATAGCATGTTGGTTCCTTTAACTGGATTAAGAACCTCACCTTGTTCGTTCCATCAATTAATTAATTTAGACCAAAGTGGAAAGTACCGGGTGAGTGATGCTTGCGAGTCGCCTTCATCCATGCAACATATTAGCTGGTTTATTTTGCCTCCTGCTATGGAATGGTATTACAAAACACACCATGCGGATTATAAGCCCTTGCCGGCCTGGAGAAAGGACTGCAAAGAACAGCTTACTGGCGGGGTGATGGAAATGATTTACCCTCGGAAATCAAATACCATTTATGTTCCCATTGAATTGAGCGGAGAAAAGGGAAAATGTGTATTTGAGGCTGCTCATCGGCAACAGGGGGTTAAGATTTTCTGGCACTTGGATGAATCTTATATTGGTACAACCACCGACTTCCACCAGATGGAATTAAATCCTGACAAAGGAAAACATAAATTGGTTTTGGTTGATGAAAATGGAGAGCGTTTAGAGCAATTTTTCGAGATAACCGATAAATAAATGGCAGAATTTAAAATTCTTGAGTGCTTTGTGTGGCGGCAATTAGTATAATTGCAAACAATACATTAATAACATTGCCAAATAATATTCAACAGTTTGATGTGATTATTGCAGGAGCTGGACCTGCAGGATCAACTTGCGCCATTGCATTAAAAAATAGCGGTTTAAAAGTTGCATTAATTGATAAGGATACCTTCCCACGAGATAAGATTTGTGGTGATGCCGTAAGTTCAGTTACCAAACGTGTGCTTCGTCAAATCAATCCTGAACTTGAAACGAATCTTTTAGATTTCGCGCCAAAAGTGAATATTACACACGCCAAACTGCACAGCCCACGTTTTGAAAGCCTAGAAATTGAGTTTAGTAAAGTAGGGCATTGTATTAAACGGATTGATTTTGACAATTGGTTGTTTAACCATGCAAAGCAAAATCCTGATGTTAATATTTACCAGCAAACCAAACTAAAAGACCTTGAAATAACTGATCAACAAGTTCATGCAACCCTAGACAATGGAGATATACTTCAAGCCAAGGTTATTGTTGGTTGTGATGGCGCCCATAGCATTGTGGCTAAAAAAATGGCCAATTTTAAAGTTGACCGTAAACATTACAGTGGAGCCGTAAGGCAATACTACAAAAATATTAAAGGCTTGTCGGGCAACTCCCTGGAGGTTTATTTTTTAAAAGGATACCTGCCTGGGTATTTCTGGATTTTCCCATTAAGTAACAATGAGGCAAACGTAGGCTTTGGGATGCTTAGTGATACCATTGCCAAACAAAAGATTAACCTGAAAGAAAGTCTTCATAATATTATTCATCAAATACCCGAAGTAGCTGAACGTTTTAAAGATGCTTCGCCACTGGAAGAGGTGAAGGGGTTTGGATTGCCTTTGGGTTCAAAAAAATATGCCATAAGTGGCCATCGTTTTATGCTTTGTGGTGATGCAGCAGCGTTAATTGACCCTTTTAGTGGAGAAGGCATAGAAACGGCTATGGAGAGTGGTAAATTTGCCGCTGAACAAATTTTGGCCTCTTTCCCCAATGATGATTTTAAACCCTTAACGCTTAAAGCTTACGATGAGCGGGTGTATAAAAAGATGTGGAGCAATTTTAGCAATCATTACCTCTTTCAGCGTTTATTAAGTGATCGGGTTTGGCTCATTAATAAGCTAGTAAGCGTTGGAAATATCCCTTGGGTAAACAAACAGATAACTAAGGTGTTTTACTAATCAAATACCAATAAAACATGACATTTAAAATATACACAAAAACCGGAGATAAAGGTGAAACCTCATTAATTGGCGGGGTTCGCGTACCAAAGTATCACTTACGTATTGAAGGTTATGGCACTGTTGATGAGCTAAACAGTTACATAGGACTTATTATTGATACCATGCAAAATAAAGAATCTGCTAAAATGCTCTATGAAATTCAAGACCGTTTGTTTACCATTGGCTCAGTGCTAGCAAGCGACCCTGAGAAATCAAAAATGAAAATTCCAGATTTGCATGAAAGTGATATTGAATTGCTTGAACAGGAAATGGATTTTATGGATGCCAAACTCCCTGAACTCAAGCATTTTATTCTGCCTGGTGGAACCATTGTGGCCTCTCATTGCCATGTGGCGCGTTGCATTTGCAGAAGGGCAGAACGACTTGTTGTTCATTTATCAGCAGAAGCAGAAGTACCAGAAATCATTATCAGGTATTTAAACCGCTTAAGTGATTACCTGTTTATGTTATCTCGTTACGTGGTGCACCAAATTGGGGCTACTGAGGTTATCTGGACACCGCGCATGTAAATTTGTTTGTGTTTATTCAACTATTTAATTAAGTTGTAATCAAATATAAACAACCCAATGACAACAAATTCTACCTCTACTCAATTTAAAAACGACCCAGTTCTGGTGTTGGTTCTAGGAATCATTACCTGCGGTCTTTACCTGATTTACTGGAACATTAAAGCAGCTCAAGTAATTAACGAAGTTGCTGAACAGGAGCTTATTTCGCAACCGATAGCCATTTTTGCAGGCTGTTGTTTTCCTGTTAACCTTTACTTCTTTTATTTAGTTGCAAAAGATGGTTTACCTAAGTTAGCTCAAAAAGTGGGTGAGCCTGAAAAAGACCAAACGGTAATGTTGGTGGTACTTGGTTTCTTCTTTCCAATGGTTGCCGCAATGATTGTTCAAGGTGAACTTAACAAACTCTACAAATAGGCTATTGATCAACCGTAACATATTAGGTATTGCTGGTGCTTTTATCACACTGGCAATACCTTTTTTTATTGGACACGCTGACCCTCATATTGAAACAGCTCAGTCGCTATGCCCATTTAAAATGGTTACAGGGTTTCCATGTCCGGGGTGTGGCATTACAAAAGCGCTAATTTTTCTGTATCAAGGCGAGATTGTTAAAAGTTTGCATTATCACTTATTTGCCATCCCATTGGTGCTTTTTTGTGTAACCATTATCGTGTTGTTAACGGTTAACTTGTTTAAACAAAAACTATACTTCCGCAATTGGATTTACAATAAAAAACTGGCTTATGGTTTGGCAATCACCCTAATTACTTATCATGGCATTAGGTTGATTTATTTCGTTGCAAACAATAATATCAATGATATCTTGGAACAATCCATTTGGAAATAGGTTATTTAAACAATCAATTAAACCTTTAAGGTAACAATACTTACCCCATCACCACCCATTTCCATTTGTTCATCAGCCACATGTTCTATTTGTTTGTTGTTGCGTAAATATTCCCGCACCAACTTTCTTAAAATACCATATCCCCTGCCGTGCACAATGCGCACTTGTTTAAAACCAAGTAAATAAGCATCGTCAATATACACCTGCAATTTCTTTATGGCCTCCTCGCCCCTTTCGCCAATTAGGTTTAACTCTGTTTGAAAACCTTGCATGCGGCTATTGATATCAAAAGTAGTCAGTACTTGTTTAATGCTTTTAACTGGCTGTTGCTTTACTACTGTAAGTTTTGTTGTTTCAATCCAGCTTTGTAAATCACCAAAACCAACCAATGCCTTATTCTTTTTCAGCTCCAATACTTTTCCATCAACAACCTGCCCTTCCAGTTGAACTGTTGCTCCAACAACCAAAGGCAAATCATCGGAAGATGCCAACGCTTTTTTTACAGGACTAACTTGTTTTACTGCTACTGTTTCTTCTTTAAGCTGCTCGGTTTCCAGCTTAATTTCATGGCGTACTTTTCTTATGGTGTCAGTATCTGCCTTTTTCTCCCTAATTTCACGTATGGTATTTTCTATGCGGCTATTTGCCTCGCTAATAATAGCCAATGCCTCCTGTTTGGCTTGAGTAATCAGTTTTTTCTTGTTGGTTTCTATATCAGTTTTTAGTGTTTCATATTCCAACATCAATTGTTTGGTTTTGGCATCTTTTTCCTCAAACCGCTTTTTTAACTCTTGAACGTGGCTTTTCTCACGCTCCAATTCTATTAATAACTCATCTAGGCGCTTTTGTTTGTCTCCAACCTTGTTCCTGGCATAACTAATAATTGTATCACTTAAGCCTGTTTTTTGGGCAATTTCAAAAGCATAAGAGCTCCCGGGTTGTCCAATCTCAAGCTGGTACAAGGGTTGCAACTTATCCTGATCAAACAACATCCGCGCATTAATAATACCTTTAGCATTGCCTGCAAAGTTTTTCAAATTGCTGTAATGGGTGTTTACAACTCCAAAAGCGTTTTTTATGTTTAACCGATTTAGGATAGCCTCAGCAAGTGGCCCACCAAATTGTGGGTCGGTGCCAGTACCAAATTCATCAATCAGAAATAGGGTTTTGGCATCTGCAAACTCAGTAAAGTACTTCATGTGCTTTAAATGCGAGCTGTAAGTACTCAAGTCGTTTTCTATTGATTGTTCGTCTCCTATATCAACCATTACATCCGCAAAAACACTCATTTCGGAGTGGCTTTTACAAGGAACTGGCAGACCACATTGTAGCATGTATTGCATTAACCCAATGGTTTTTAACGCTACTGATTTACCACCCGCATTTGGCCCGGATATTACCAAAATGCGATTTTCACGATTTAAAGATAAACTAAGGGGTATAACTGGTAAGCCTTGCTTTTGGTGGCTTAATTTCAACAAGGGGTGATAAGCATCAAAAAGACGAATAACTACATGTTTATGTAGCATGGGCATATCACCATTAATTTCAATTGCCAACAATGCCTTTGCCCTAATAAAATCAACTATCCCCATCCTTTGAAGGTATTTTTCTAACTCGGGTAAAGATGGCCTGAGTTTATCAGTAACTTCAGTTAGTATTCTCTCTCGCTCTCTTTTATATTGTATTTGTAACTCTCGAATAATGTTATTGGTTTCAAAGATTTCGGCAGGTTCCAAGTAAACAGTTTGTCCAGTAGCAGACTCATCATGCACCAAGCCAGAAATTTGCCTTTTGTGTTCGGCTAAAATTGGTAATACCAAACGACCATCACGCACTGTAATTCCACTATTGGCTAACCATCCTTGAGCCTGTGCCTTATCAAAAATTTGGCCCATTCGCTTACGAACCTCCTTCTCACGTTCTTGTATCTTAGCACTTATTTTTGCCAATTCAGGTGATGCATTAGGCTTTAACGCCCCTTCTAAATCAAGAATGCGATCAACTAATTTGATGGTTTGTTGGTTGTATATAATACCTGCAAACAAGGTTGAGGCATGTGGGTATTTTTCATTGCGCTCCTCAAAATACTTGCAGATTAACGCAAACGTTTGCATCATTAGCCTGATTTGATGCAATTCATCCTCCACAAGAAAAGCCCCCAATACCGCAGCTTTATTTAAAAAGGGCTGTATGTTGTAATAATTATCAGCCGGAAAGGGCTGGTCCTCGGTTAAGATACGTTTAAACTCTATGGTTTGAAAAAGCATTTTTTCTACCAAATCAAATCGGTTTGAAAAACGCATTTTACTTACGTATTCTACTCCTGTTTCGCTAATACATTTTTTAACAAGGAGTTGCCTAATTTGGTCAAACTCCAGTTTTTGCTCAATATGGCTAGGGTAAGGCATTATTTTCTAAGTAAACTCTCCTGTTCGCTAAGTTTGGTAATAATATTGCTATATATGCTATCTAACATCACTGGATGCTGAATATAAAAGTCATAACTATGTATAAACTGCTCCTTGGTTAAATTGTTTTTTTTGTAAATCTGCTCGTAATAGCCCAATACTTTTCTTGCGTTGCTATCTAGTCCGCTAGATTGGTAACCCACAATACCTTCTGCCAAATGCATATCATACAAAATGTTCTCCATTTGTTCTTTATTCATCACATCGGGAGGAATGGCATTTTTATCTGTTTTTCCGCAAGCTAAAATTAGCATGAGACAAATTGCACCGAAAAGATATTTTTGCATGGTAAATAATATTATGGTAGCTGCAAATATTGAAAAAATAACCCAACAAATACCGAGCCATGTAAAACTAATTGCGGTAAGCAAAACCAAACCGCTTGAATTGATTAAAGAAGCATATGATGCTGGACAACGTGACTTTGGTGAAAATAAAGTGCAGGAATTGGTTACCAAACAACCTTTATTTCCAAATGATACGCAATGGCACCTAATTGGGCATTTACAAACCAACAAGGTAAAGTACATTGCTCCATTTGTACATCTTATACATGCAGTTGATAGCATAAAACTGCTTGAAACCATTCATAAAGAAGGAGTTAAAAACAACAGAATCATCTCTTGTTTGTTGCAGGTTTACATTGCACAAGAAGACACCAAGTTTGGATTAAACAAAGAAGAGTTGCTTGATTTGCTGCAATACGCGCATCAACATAACTTAACCCATGCCAATATTTGCGGGCTAATGGGCATGGCCACCAATACTGATAATGAGCAGCAAATTAAAGCTGAATTTAATTCCTTAAAACAATTGTTTGATGAATTAAAAACGAACATAAATTCATATCCAGCACTTATACCTCAACAATTTAACACCCTAAGCATGGGCATGAGCAACGATTACCAATTGGCCATAGATTGCGGAAGTAACATGATTAGGGTGGGAAGTCTTATATTTGGAGAAAGAAATACCATAAGCGAAAATAGTTAACTTAGTTTTTCGAAATAATTATTAACCAAAACGAATCATAATGATAAATTACACTGTAGCCGAACGCCTGATGCGTTATGTACAAATTGATACAGAAGCCGATCCGGAATCAGCTTCTACCCCTTCTTCACTTAAACAAAAAGATTTAAGTGCCATTTTGGTTGTAGAGCTTAAAAAGCTGGGGATTGATGATGCAGAGATGGATGAATTTGGCTATGTGTACGCAACAGTTAAATCTAACTTAGATAAAAAAACACCTACGGTTTGTTTTTGCAGCCATGTTGATACTGCGCCAGATTGCAGTGGTAAAGATGTGAAACCCATTTTACATGCAAACTGGGACGGCAGCGATATTGTTTTACCAGATGATACTACCCAGATTTTAAGTAAAACAAATCATCCATATTTACAACAGCGCATTGGCGATGACATTATCACGGCTAGCGGTAAAACCTTACTTGGAGCTGATGATAAAGCTGGGGTTGCCATTATTATGAATTTGGCGCAAGTGCTGCAAGAAAATCCTGAGATTAAACATGGTGATATCCGTATTTTATTTACACCTGACGAAGAGATTGGACGTGGCGTAGATAAAGCTGACATGAACAAGTTAAATGCACACTTTGGTTATACATTAGATGGTGGCGAACGTGGACATTTAGAAGGCGAAAACTTTAGTGCTGATGGTTGTAAGATTATTTTTAATGGAGTAAGTGCCCATCCAGGTTATGCAAAAGGCAAAATGGTAAACTCACAAAAAGTAGCTGCTTACTTTGTTAATAGTTTACCCTCAAATCGTTTATCGCCAGAGGTAACAGAAGGTTATGAAGGATTTGTGCATCCTGTTGCCATTTCTGGCGGATTAGAGCAAACCACAGTGCAATTTATTATCCGCGATTTTGAAACTAAACAGTTACAAAAACACGAAGAGGAGCTTAAACTACTTGCCCAAAAAGCCATTGAAGCATTTCCAGGTTCAAGTTTTACATTGGCGGTAAAAGAACAGTACCGCAATATGAAAGAAATATTGGACCAAAATCCACATGTAATGCAAGTAGCCGAACAAGCTTACAAAAATGCGGGAATCACACCCCATATTACTAACATAAGAGGAGGAACTGACGGTAGTCGGTTAAGTTTTATGGGACTTCCTTGCCCCAATATTTTTACAGGTGAAATGGCCATACACAGTAAGCTAGAATATGTAAGCGTGCAGGACATGCAAAAAGCAGTTGATGTTTGTGTTGAAATAGCAAAACTGGTTGCAGAACTGCCTATGCAATAAATTGAAATATTAAACGGGCTAATTGAATACAGAATATGGAGTTAGAAGAAGAAATAAAGCAAAAGAAATTTGGAAATGAACATGAGAAAATGGCTGTAAATATTTTGTTTACGGCCAGTTGGCTTGACTCAGCTAACCTCAAACGTTTCAAACCTCATGGCATTACACCTCAACAATACAATGTACTTCGTATACTAAGAGGCTCTCATCCTAAAAAGTTAATGCTTTTTGATATAGCCAGCCGAATGATTGATAAAAACTCTAACGCTACCAGACTGGTAGAAAAACTTAGAGTTAGCGGATTGGTTACCCGAGAACAATGCCCAGAAAACAGAAGGCAGGTTGATATTGCCATAACGGCAAAAGGAATGGAACTTTTGGCAGAAATTGACAAAGATGCTGAAAACTGGCACCAATTATTGAAAACCCTTACCGCTGCTGACTGCAAGCTCGTAAATACGCTTCTTGATAAGTTGAGAGGTTAAATTTTTATGCAATTACTTGTATATACAAATATTGTTTATACATTTGTACGGTATTTGTACGGTTAAGTAAATCGTTATTTAAACAAAAATGAAAACAACAATCCATCGTTCAGAAAACAGAGGCCATGCCAACCATGGCTGGCTTAATGCCAAACACTCATTTAGCTTTGCTAGTTGGTATGACCCTAACAAGATTCACTTCGGAGCACTACGGGTGCTAAATGATGATGAAGTAGCTGCTGGTATGGGGTTTGGAAAACACCCTCACGATAATATGGAAATCATCACCCTGGTTCAGGAAGGAGCTTTGGAACACAAAGACAGCATGGGCAATGGCAGTGTAATGCAAGCAAATGATGTGCAAGTGATGAGTGCTGGTTCTGGTGTTTTTCATTCAGAAATGAATCACAGTAAAACGGACGCTGTTAAACTCTTTCAAATATGGGTTTTCCCAGATAAAGGCCAAGTAACACCACGTTACGACCAAAAAACATTTGAACCCGAAGGTAGAAAAAACAAATGGCAGGAAGTGATTAAACCAGATACACAAACCGAAGGTGAGGCTATTTTCATTCACCAACAAGCATGGTTTAATTTAGCTGATTTGGATGCAGGCTCGCAATTAAATTACCCTTCTAAAAAAGCAGGAAATGGTGCTTACCTTTTTGTAATTGATGGCGATATTGAAGTGGGTGGAGAAACCCTAAAAAGAAGGGATGCAATAGGAATTACCGATTTTAACCAAATTGACATTAAAGCCAATTCAAATGCAAGAATATTGCTCATGGATGTGCCAATGATTGAACTAAACTAATCTCACTTAATAAATTAATTTTTATGACAACACAAACAACAGCCAAATGGGCCATTGATACAGCCCACAGCGAAATTACTTTTAAAGTTAAACACCTTGTCGTTACTACACTTAGTGGCAAATTCGATCAGTTTGAAGGTGCTTTAGAAACCACAAACGATGATTTTACAGGAGCAAAAATCAGCTTCAATGCATCTGTAGCAAGCATCAATACAGGAAGTGCAGACAGGGACGGCCATTTAAAGTCAGATGATTTTTTTAATGCCGAAGCTTATCCAAACCTTACTTTTGAATCTACTTCATTTACAAAAACAGGTGATTCAACCTATAAACTTGTTGGAAACTTTACCATGAGAGACGTAACTAAACCTATTGAATTGCAGGTTGAATATGGAGGAACAGCAACTGATCCTTGGGGAAATGTAAAAGCAGGATTTGAAATTAATGGTAAAATAAGCAGAAATCAGTATGGTTTAAAATGGAATGCTTTAACTGAGGCAGGTGGCGCAGTTGTTAGTGATGAAGTTAAACTTCACTTAAACGTGCAGCTGGTGAAACAAGCCTAGTTAACAGCCCCAATTAAAAGAGCTTAACTGTTATATATTAAGCTCTTTTAGTTGGGGTTTAAGTAATAACCAACTGACATTTATTTCTTAAATATCCTAATAACATTACCCATGTTTAAAACATATCATTGAGGTAAAATTTATGGAAAACAATACTATTGAATATCCTATACATTCACTGATGCAAAAGCGTAAGAGTATTCGTTCGTTTATTGAAAAACCGATTGAAGACAGCACAATACAACGCTTATTTGAAGCTGCACGATGGAGTTTTAGCAGCGGCAATGAACAGCCTTGGAAATTCTTATATGGAAAAGGTAAAGACGAAATATGGCAAGGCCTTTATAATAGCTTAATGGATGGGAACAAAAGTTGGTGCATTCATGCTCCGTTATTAATCCTTGTACTTGCAAAAAAACAAACGTCTAAAGGTTCTAACTATAAGCACAACCTACACGATACGGGCGCAGCTACAATGCTTTTGGCATTACAAGCTGCTGATATGGGCTTACAAGCTCATCCCATGGGCGGTTTTATGCTTGATAAGCTAACTCAGTTTTTCAACATACCCGAACACCTTGAAGCAGTAACCATATTGGCTGTAGGATATCCTAACCATGATTATAGCTCACTCACGGAAAAACAAATAGCTGGTGAAACAACTAGAGGCAAAAGGCATACTCAACAAGATTTTGTATTAAACAACAGTACTCCTACCCTATTAAAATAATTGAATGCCCTTCATTAAAAACCTTGAATCCGCGGTTACAAGTTGGACACAAGTAACAGTTGAACCACATCGTTTTGGAGGAAGAGAATTTCAATTTTCAGGAAAAGAGTTTGGTCATATTCATCCCAATGGCATGTTAGATATTTTATTTAACAAAAAACTTCGAGAAATATTGGTTCAACTTAGGCTTGCAGAAACACACCATCTTTTACCGGAAACAGGATGGATATCTTTATACACCAAAAATCAGTCTTCAATGACAAACAATGCGTTGATATTACTTTGGCTAAGTTATGCATTGTTAAATAAGCGCAAACAACATAACTTTGATATCCTCAATTTTTTAAATCAACAACCATTTGTTTATCCGCAAGAACTTTTAAACATACTTTAATACCATGAAACGTAGCGATTTTTTAAAAGCTGGATTACTAACCACCACTGGATTGGCTTTAAAAGGACTGCAAGCCAGTGAGATTATGGCAAATAACAATGACGAATTGTTGCCAATTGACACGGTTGGGTTTAATCACATCCCTCAAACTCACTCACAAATTGCACCCAATATGGTTTTACATAAAGCCGATACAAGAGGTGGTGCAAACCATGGCTGGTTAAACACCAAGCACACGTTTAGTTTTGCAAATTATTACAATCCAGATAGAATGAATTTTGGTGTTCTTCGGGTGCTTAATGATGATATTATTATTGGCGGAGCCGGATTTCCAAAACATCCACACGACAATATGGAAATTATCTCCATTCCTCTTTTTGGTGATTTGGAACACAAAGACACGTTGGGAAATGTAAGTGTTATTAAGCAATACGACATTCAAACCATGAGCGCGGGAACTGGCATACAACATAGTGAATATAATAAAAACAAAGACAAAGAAGCGCATTTTTTGCAAATTTGGTTATTCCCCAAACAGGCTAATATTAAACCCAAATACGACCAAAAAACATTTAAACCAAACGATAGGTTAAATAAGATGCAAGTCATTGTTTCTCCTGATGCAAAAGATGGTGGAATTGGTATACAGCAAGATGCCTGGTTTAGCCTAGGCAATTTGAACAAAGGCGTAAAACAAACCTACAAAATACATAAGCCTGGTAATGGCGTATATGCCTTTGTAATTAAAGGTAGCATTACCATTAATAACCAAATACTAAACACAAGAGATGGTTTAGGTATTTGGGATGTTAAGGACTTGCAGATAAAGGCAGAATCAGATGCAGAATTATTGCTGATGGATGTTCCAATGCAAATTGGTTAAACTTTACCACTAAATAAATTGTAACAAATGCAAAGCATAACTGCCACAATTGGCACCAATCGTTACCAAACCTTATTAACCAATTCACGTCATGAGATAACAGCCGATGAGCCAGAGGCTTATCAAGGAACCGATTTGGGTCCAAATCCGCATGAATTGTTAATGATGAGTTTGGCAAGTTGCACAGCCATTACTTTAAGAATGTATGCTGATAGAAAAAGCTGGCCTGTAGAGCAAATTACCGTTATTGTCAATCACATTAAACATCAGAAAGTAACAACCTTTCAAAGAGACATTTCTTTTGTAGGTAAGCTAAGCGAAGAAGAGAAAATAAGGTTTCTTCAGATTGCAAACGCCTGCCCTGTTCATAAAACATTAACACACCCAATTGAAATAAATACTACATTGCTTTAAAATATATACCCATGAAAAGCGTAACAAAACAATATACCAATGGAGAAGTTACCATTGTTTGGAAAAATGAACAATGCATCCACTCAACACTATGCTGGAAAGGCCTAAACAGCGTTTTTAACCCTACCGAACGCCCTTGGATTAAGCCAGAAGGAGCAAGCACGCACGACATTATTGAACAAGTAAAAAAATGTCCAAGTGGTGCACTCAGTTATTTTATGAATGATGAAATGGAAGCAGAAAGCATAAAGGTTGAATCAGAAACCATTGTTGAGGTTGCACCCAATGGCCCATTGCTTGTATATGGCAATGTTAGTGTTAAAGATGCACAAGGAAATGAGACCAAGAAAAACAAGGTAACCGCCTTCTGTAGGTGTGGTGCTTCATCCAATAAGCCATTTTGCGATGGTACACACAAAAAAATTGATTTTCAAGGCTAGCCTTAACAATAAACAATGCAACGAGGCCTCATTACTTTTCTTTTGTTGATTTTATTCCTTACCCCAACTCAAGAAAAGAATATAACAGGCAATACTGTACCAATGGAAAAAGATAAAATTATTTATGTATTTGACCCCATGTGTGGTTGGTGTTTTGGGTTTGGTAAAGTGATGGAGGAGTTTCACGCTCAATACAAAGATTCATTTCACTTTGATGTAATTAGCGGAGGAATGGTAGTGGGAGAGCGAGAAGGTCCTATTGGTGATTTTGCAGATTATATTTTGGGGGCTTATACAAAGGTTGAAGAATATTCGGGGCTTAAATTTGGGGAGGCTTACCTTGACCAGTTAAAGACAAAAAAAATATGGAGTTCATCCGTAAAACCTGCAATTGCAATAGAGACATTCAAAACATTTAACACAATTGATGTGGTGGATTTTAGCCACAAGGTGCAAAAAGCTTATTATGTTGATGGAAAAGACCTGCGTGGTGATAAAGTTTACACAGACCTTATTAAACCCTATGCAATTGATGCAAATGAGTTTATTAGCAAGTTAAACAGTGATGAAATGAAAAAAATCACCTTTGAGTGGTTTAAAACAACTTCAGATTGGGGAGTAAGTGGATACCCTACGGTGATTCAGGTGCACAAAGGCAAGTACTATGCAATTGCTAGAGGGTACACTGACCTAAATACTTTAGTTAATAATGCACAAAGTGTTTTAGTTAAGGAATAGGTAAATGAAAATTATTACATTTCCTTTTGTAGATGAGTTATTAACCCCCATTGGAAAAATTGCTGTTAAAGCAACACAAAACCATATTCATCAAATATACTTTCTGGAAGAAAATCATCCGCAAACACCACTTAATCCTAATGAACTAACGGCAACGTGTATTGCACAATTGCATGCTTACTTTGAAGGAAATCTGCAACAATTTAATTTCCCAATACAACAAGATGGAACTGAATTTCAGCAAAGTGTTTGGAATGAGTTGCAGAAAATTAGTTTTGGAGATGCACTAAGTTATACCCAATTGGCTGAAAGGATAGGACATACTAACCAAGTAAGAGCAGTGGCCAATTCAAACGCTAAAAATAATTTGGCAATAGTTGTCCCTTGTCACCGTATTATTGCGCAAGATGGCAAACTGACTGGATATGCATGGGGACTTAAACGTAAGCAATGGCTATTGGATTTTGAAGGAAGACTAACAGGTAAAAAACTATCTCTTTTTTAACATGAAAACTGCACTTGTAACAGGATTTACCAGCGGCATAGGCAAAGCCACGGCTAAAGCATTGCTTACACAGTATGAAATGCTTTTGGTGTGTAGAAATAAGCAAAAAGGAGAAGAGGTTATCAAAGCATTTTTAGCAGATAATCCAAGTGCAAAATTGCATTTATTTGTTGCAGATTTATCATCTGTAAAAGAGGTAAACAATTTAGTAAGAAACATTAAAGAACAGTTTTCTAAACTGCACATATTAATTAACAATGCGGGTTTATTTATTCCACAGAAGCAATTTAGTGTTGATGGATATGAGCTCACATTAGCTACCAATCATTTATCGGCATTTCAACTAACCAATGGTTTACTTCCTTTAATTAAGAATGCCAATGATGCAAGAATTATTAATGTAGCCAGTGAAGCAGAGCGAATGGGGAAGATAAATTGGGATGATATAAACTTGAATAATCAATTCTCTGGTATCAGAGCATATGGCAATAGTAAGCTATATAATATCATGTTTACTTATGAATTGGCCCAGCGGCTTGGTCAAACACAAATTACCGTTAATGCTTTGCACCCAGGTGGTGTAAATACCAATTTTGGTAAGAATGTAACAGGCTTCACTGGTTTTCTATTTAAACAATTGGGATTTTTGATGCGTTCCGCTGAAAAGGGAGCGGAAACTGTAATTTGGCTTGCTTTATCAAATGAGGTAAAAGGTATAACGGGAAAATACTTTAAAGACAAAAAAACAATCCGTTCAACTGACGCTAGTTATAGTAAAAGCAATCTAAGCAAGTTGTGGCAATTAAGTGAAGAAATGATAACCAAGGCCTTAATCATTTAGATAATGAAGCTTAAGTCTTTCTACTATCTGAAAAACTGCTGGGCAAATTAAACTATTCTCTAGCGTTTCGTTAAAAATAGTATGGATTTTAGCTTGATTGGTATGTGGGTATTCCCTGCAAGCATTTGGTCTATAATCGTATACACTGCAATAATTGTCCTTACCAAGAAATGGACAAGGTAATGTTTGGAGTACATAATCATTATCCTCATCTATTCGTAAATATTTCTCAATAAAAACTTGTTCTGTTAATCGTAGATATTTGCTCAATTGTTTAATGTCTCTTTGTGTAAAAAGTGGCCCGGTAGTTTTACAACAATTGGCACAGGTTAAACAATCAATTTTCCTGAAGGCTTCGTTGTGAAGCTTATGCACGGTTACATCAAGATTTGAGTAACGTTTTTGTTTTAACTTATCAAAGAGTTTTTTGTGCTCAGCTTTTTTTGTTTGAGCCAGTTTTTTATGTTGTGCTAAATCCATCACAATAGTTTAAGATTTACCAAGTCTATAATCAAATATAAATGGGTAACTATCTATTACTTTCATTTCGCTAGCTAGTTTATGAAATGGATTAATCAAATAATTATATTCCCTTCTAACAATTGCACTAGGTACTTTCATCATTAGAAACTGATTAGATTTGACAAATGCGTCTCCAAAATTTTGGCTTAATTGGCTATAAGGAAAGCTATCCCAAAAATCTGGCAATCGATTACTGGCTTGATAAATCATGTTTTTATCATCAGGAATCTCAAGTTCCATCATGTAATAATCTGCTGGAATCAATTCTAATTGTATATGCACTGCTACTTCAAGTACTGCTAAGGAAGCATGCTCACAAGTATATAACATTGATGTTCCTATATTATTCCAACGTCCCCCATATTTTTCTGCACCACTCCCTGTTAAATCATTTCTAAAAGCCTTCTTTGCTAAACGATATACTTTCATAAGGGTTTGTTATGCTAGAACACCATGAGCTATTCTGCCTAATTCGTTTTTGATGTACTCTATACCGAAACTGTTATCTAAAAAAGTTTTGGGAACAGCGCCTCCAAGTCCTACATTTTTACTACTCACCCATTTAAAAAATGATTCTGAAGAACCTAGAACTTCTATTCCATAATTAGCTAGCATGGTAAGTTGGGTTATTTTCTCTGATTGGAGTGGTTCAAAGGTTTTGTTTTCTGCTTGATAGCGTTGCATGGTGCGCTCACTAATGTGCAAATAGCGGCTCCATTCAGCAAGGGTGAATGGTATTTTTTTGGTTATTTCATCAAATTGATTGAATCTTACGCCTACTCTAATCATATTCATAATGGACAGGACGGTGCTGTCATCGGTGTGGCCGTAGGTAACCATTGGTTCATTTACTTCCATAACTTTTTATTTCTTACCCACAAATATAGTATTTTGTCTTAAAAAAAAAGTCAATTGTCAATTATTTTACAATTAAAACTGGAATATCAATTTGATGGCGCACTTTATCTACCGTGCTTCCAAAAATAACATCTTTTAACCCCTTATGACCGTGAGCCCCCATAACAACCAAATCAACAGGTACTTTATTAATAATACTACTAATTGTTTGAGCTGATTTTCCGAAACCAAGTTCTACGTCTATATTATATCCCCTATTTTTTAGACTTTTTTGATATACATGTAAGTTGTCTAAATCAAACTGCGATTCTGAATCTAGTATTTCTTTCCCCATTCTAATAGCACCTGCTGATTCTACAATATGTATAAGTAAATATGTTGCTTGATTGCCACCTAACGATAACGCATAGTTAATCGTTTTTTCATCATTCTTGCCAAAGTCAACAGTAATGGCAATGAGCTTAAAAGTAGGTTTTATAATTTCACCCAAATTTATTGCATTACCATGAGGTATAAATGCTTTTTGTTTTCTTTTAAATGCAATAAATGGCTCAAAAGTAATGTAGACCAGAATAAATGCCGCATAAACAGCAATGCTGAGCACGATAAATTTTACACCAAAGTTTTCATTGCCTAAATACATAAAAAATGTACTTAGCTCTTCAATAACCAATTTAATATTAAGTGCAACTATAATAAGAGCGGTTAACCATGCCAATACTTTAACTACTGGTTTTATGCGAAACTCCCCCATTAGTGCTTTACTGCTATTAAAATGAATTAATGGGATTACTGCAAAACCCAATTGCATGCTCAGTATCACTTGGCTGAGAATAAGCAACTCGCCAAGCTTATCTTCTCCAAAATATAAAATCGTAAATATGGCTGGTGCAATGGCAATTGCCCGAGTAATTATTCGTCTTACCCATGGGCTAATCCGTAAATTAAGATATCCTTCCATGACAATTTGACCTGCCAAGGTACCTGTAATTGTACTACTTTGACCAGCTGCAATTAAAGCTATGGCAAACAATGCAGGTGCCAATGATCCAAAGATTCCATTTAACAATTGATGAGCGTCTTTAATATCGGCAACTTGGTAATACCCATTGCCAAAAAAAGCTGAGGCTGCTAATATTAATATGGCTGCGTTAACAAAAAAGGCCAAATTCAACGCAACCACAGAGTCTATAAAATTAAACTTAATAGCTTTTGCAAAGCCCAATTTATCTTTATTAAAACTGCGTGTTTGCACAAGAGCTGAATGCAAGTATAGGTTATGAGGCATTACTGTAGCTCCAATAATTCCTATTGCAATATATAAGGCATCTCCATTAAGACCAGACGGTAAAAACCCTTTAATAATTCCACTTGCATTGGGTTTAACAATGAGCATTTGAACAATAAAAGATAATCCAATAATAGCTACTAAAGCAAGTATAAATGCCTCCATTTTTCGGATGCCCTTGTTTAACAAAAAAAGCAGTAAAAAAGTATCCAATACTGTAATAATTACTCCGTAAAGCATGGGTAAATCAAACAACAGATTTAAACCAATTGCCATACCAATTATTTCAGCCAAATCGCAAGCAGCTATTGCCACTTCTGCAAAAAAATACAATGAAATGTTGGCCCATTGAGGGTATTGTTGACGAGATGCTTGTGCTAAATCCCACCCCTTTACAATGCCCAAACGTGCTGCAAGACTTTGAAGCAACAACGCCATTAAATTACTCATTAAAAGAACCCAAATCAACTGGTATCCAAACTGGCTACCTCCTGCTATATCTGTGGCCCAATTGCCTGGATCCATGTATCCAACACTTACCAAATATGCTGGACCAATAAATGCAAACAAGGTTCTCCAAAAGCCCCTTTTTTCAGGAATTTTTATACTTTCATGAACCTCACTTAGTGATTTTTCCTTTTGCATGCTAAGCTGTTTTAACCAAGATATTTTTTGCAACTTCTTTGCTTAATTGCAATCGTTTATTGTTTGCCAGTTGTATTTCAATAGAACCATCATAAGCATTTTTGTCAGTGATAGTGATGGTGGAGCCCAAAGAAAGTTCTATTTTATTTAAGTGTTGCAGAAAAGCCGCTGTGTGATCGACTACTCCACTCATAATCAATATAATACTCAGATTTGCCTCACAAAGCAAAATAAAATTGCTTTTAAGTATCTCCCCACTTTTTGTAGGTATTGGATCTCCGTGAGGATCGTGTGAAGGAAAGTTTAAAAACGCATCCAACTTATCGGTAAGTGCTTCAGAATTGATGTGCTCCAATTGCTCAGCTATCTCATGTACCTCATCCCACCCAAAATGAAGCTTATCGTATAAAAAACACTCCCATAATCTATGCTTTCTTACTGTGCCAATGGCTACTTTTTTGCCTCTTTCAGTCAAGGTTACTCCCTTATACTTTTCATACTTCAACAATTTTTTACCTGATAGCTTTTTAATCATATCAGTAACTGAAGCAGCCTTGGTTTGCAATAAGTCAGCTATGGCATTGGTGCTTATGTTGTCTGCTTCTTGTTCCGAAAGCTTATAAATGGTTTTAAGGTAGTTTTCTTCTGTGTAAGAGTACATACTCGCAATAATACCAATTTTTAGACTAATCTAAAAATATTTTTTATCTCATATAAATTTATTTAAATCAAAAATAGTACTATGTTTGTTATGAATGCTATGGTAGAAAAATTTTTGTCATATTTGCTTTTTTGGAAAAAAAGTAAAACCACAGGTTTATCATTTAATTTAAGAATGATGCACAGTATAAATAGAATAAGCATTTTAATGTTTGCGCTTGCATTGGTATTTATGGCAGTTAAATATCTCTTATTATAGTTTGGAACAACTATTGCTAATTATTATTCTTTAATTAATAACTAATACTATTATGCTATTTATTTTCATTTTCTTTTTAGGATTAAGTTTGCTGGTAAGCTGGCGCTTTAAAAGTAAAGTTAACAAATACTCACAGGTTAGCTTAAATCAGGACTTATCTGGAGCCGAAATTGCAGAAAAAATGCTTCGTGATAATGGGATTTTTGATGTAAAAGTAATCACAACCGAAGGTCAACTTACCGATCATTACAACCCATTAGATAAAACAGTTAACCTTAGTAAAGATAATTATTATGGTCGCAATGTAACTGCCGCAGCTGTATCAGCCCATGAATGTGGTCATGCTGTACAACATGCCATGGCTTACCCTTACTTAAAATTCAGAAGTGCCATGGTACCCATGCAAAACGCAAGTGCTAAAGTGATGAATATTATTGTTTTAGCAATGATGTTTGGTGGTTTCTTTTTAGCTAGTGTGTTTCCAATTAACCTTGTAATCATTACTTTAATTGTATGTCAGGGTATTATTACGCTTTTTGCACTTGTTACACTTCCGGTAGAATTTGATGCCAGTAAAAGGGCATTGGTTTGGCTTACGGATAAGGGCATTGTAAGAACCGAAGAAAAGGACATGGCAAAAGACGCCTTAAATTGGGCTGCAATGACTTACGTAGTTGCTGCACTTTCAGCAGTGGCTACTTTGCTTTACTATGTTATGATGCTTATGAATAGCAGAGACTAGTTTAACCTGTTGTATTAAAAAGCCACTATGAAAACATAGTGGCTTTTTTGTTTATAATACCTTGTGCTTTTTTTCGTTTTATTGGGTATGTTTGAAAACAAGATGAGGTTATTATTACTTTCTGCAACCTTTTTATTCGCTTCAATTTCCACTATAGCGCAAATTGGAGGAACTCGAATTTATAATTTCCTGAATTTACACAGCAATGCCAGAATTAATGCCTTAGGAGGCTATGCTATTGCCATTAGTGATGCTGATTTGAATTTGGCGATACAAAATCCTGCATTATTAAAATCAAGCATGGATAACCAAATTACGTACAATTACATGCGATTTGTAAGTGATATATCAGCGGGTTATGCAGGGTATGCTTTTAGCGTTGATACTTTAAATACCCTTGCCGCGGGAATTCAATATGTGAATTATGGTGACTTTACCAGAACAAATGAGAATGGTGAAGAAATTGGTGGATTTACTGCCGGTGAATATAACATTCAGTTAAGTTATAGTAGAAGAATAAAACCTAAGCTTACATTGGGTACTAGTTTAAAGTTTATTAATTCAAATTTAGATGTTTACCAATCATTTGGAATAGCTGTTGATGCTGGTATTAACTACTATAACAAAGAAAAGTTGTTATCACTATCTGGGGTGATAAGTAATGCAGGTGTGCAGCTAAAAACATACAGGGATGGCAATCGTGAGCAATTACCTTTAAATGTGATGATGGGATTTAGTAAAAAGTTTCTACATAACCCTTTGCGCATTTCTGTGATTGCCCATAATCTTCAAAGTCCGGGCAAGCTTTTATACAACAATATTGCTAGGCCTGGCCAAAACAGGGATTTAGAAAGTGGCCAAATTGTATTAGAAAAAATTACTGCTTTAGATAAAATTGCCGCACACTTAAATGTTAGTACAGAGATTATTTTAGGCAAATTTATGTATGTTGGTTTCGGTTATAATCATTTGCGTAGATATGAAATGAAACTGGCAACAAGTAGCAAAACTGCTGGATTTGGGTGGGGATTCGGCTTGCGTTTTAAGAAATTCCAATTGGCTTATGGCAGTGCCGCATACCACGCAGCTTATGCAACAAACAGTTTTAGTTTTGTAGTATTTATTAACGAGTATACAAAAAAACGAACAAAAGATTAATATTACGACATGAAAATTATTGTTGCCATTGATGGATATTCTTCGTGTGGTAAAAGCACCTTAGCTAAACAATTAGCAGCCGAACTCAACTACAGGTACGTTGATACAGGTGCCATGTATAGGGCTGTTACCTTGTTTTTTATTCGCAATCAAATTGACTTATTCCATCCTGATCAAGTATTAAATGCACTTACAAATATCACCATAGAGTTTAAGCTTGAACAAAATAAACAAGGGCAAGATACTTATTTAAATGGCGAAAATATTGAGCATGAAATTAGGGTAAATCCAAGAATAGCCAGCGCTGTAAGTGATATTAGTGCTTTAAGTGATGTGCGAAGATTTTTGGTAAAACAACAACAAGTATTTGGCGAGCACAAAGGAATTGTAATGGATGGCAGAGACATTGGAACAGTAGTTTTTCCTCAGGCAGAGCTTAAATTATTTATTACCGCAGACCCTAAAGTTAGGGCGCAGCGAAGGCTAGATGAGTTGGCAGAAAAGGGACAATCAACCACATTTGAGGAAGTACTTGCTAACTTAGAAAAACGAGATTATATTGATTCCCATCGTGAAGATAGTCCACTGATGCAAGCGAAAGATGCCATAATTCTTGACAACTCAAATATGACACGTGATGAGCAGTTTGATTGGGTAATGAAACTCATTAATCAAAAACTTGCCCAGTCAAACGGGTAGTTACTTTCTGGTGTATTGATTAGCCCGGATATTATCAGCAGCTAATTTTGCAGTTTCTTCAATTCTTTTAGCCCTAGTTTCCTCTTTTTTAGCATTTAAAATCCACTCTAATATTCCCCGTTTAGTAGATTTGGGAAATGCAATAAAATTGGCCTCTGCCTTAGGGTATCTGTTTAAGGCTTGTGTTAAATCAGCCGGAATCATAATCTGATCTACTTGGTTTAACGCATCCCATTGCCCATTAGCTTTTGCATAATTAATAAGCTCCATCCCGGCATAAGTCATCAAACCAGCCTTAATAAGTTGTGCTACCTTATTTTTATTTACCTCACTCCAATTGCTTTTGGGATTTCTTTTTGCGAAAAATTGAATGAATCGAAATTCATCTAGTTTATTCGGTTTACTATCAATCCATCCGAAACACAAAGCCTCATCAACCGCTTCCTGATAACTTACGCTACTTTGTGGACTCAGTTTTTTGTGAATAATCAACCAAATACTTTTTGATGATTGATGATGTCGCATTAGCCAAGAACGCCAAGCAGCCCTATCCTTTGCATAAAACATATCTACACCATCCGTATGCACCAATGCAGTTGATTTGTTACTTTTAGCATTCATAACAAACAAATAACTTTTACTCAGCTAAACTTTTGGTAAGTTGTATTAAGCGTTCTTCCACCTGTTTATTTACGGTTACCAAAGGTAAACGAACCACATTTTTGCAAAGTCCCATTTGTGACATCACCATTTTAATACCACCCGGATTACCATCAGCAAAAATGGTTTTCATCATTTCATATAATTTAAAATGTATGTTGCGAGCCTCTGTAAAATTACCAGCCAATGCATGTCTTACCATATCACTAAATTGTTTGGGGTAGGCTTGGGCAATAACCGAGATTACCCCTGTCATACCCATTGCAATAAATGGAACAGTTAAATTGTCATCTCCACTAATCACAGAAAACCGGGCTGGTTTATCTTTAAGAATATCCATAAATACTTCAGGACTCCCTGAGGCTTCTTTGGTTGCTATAAATTTATCAGTAGCATTTGCCAAACGAATGGTTGTAGCTGCGCTAATTCCCATTGAGGTTCTTCCTGGCACATTATAAATGATAATTGGCAATGGTGTTACTTTGGCCAAGGCCATAAAATGCTGATAAATGCCTTCTTGACTTGGTTTATTGTAATAGGGAGCAACGGATAAAATGGCTTGATAACCATTGGCATCAAAAGAAGCCATATTATCCATTACTTCTTTCGTATCATTTCCACCAATTCCCGCAACCAAAGGGATTCTACCTGCTGCTTTTTCTGCAACAAAACGAAACACTTCCTTTTTTTCTTGTTTGCTTAGTGTTGGCCCTTCACCCGTGGTACCTAGCACCACCAAATATTCTAGTTGGCCAACTATACAATGCTCAATAATTTTGCCCAACGAGTCAAAATCTATACTAAAATCCTCATTAAATGGGGTTATTAAAGCAACTCCAGTTCCTTTCATATGCCGTAATTATTTTATCTGCCTTAAGTAAAAATCAATTTGTTCAATAAAGTAGCGCAAACTTTTTTGGTTACCAGTGTCAATAATTGCATCATAAAACTCCAACCCATTATGTATCTGGCTACCAACACGATATTTCGCATTGCTATATGCAGCAATTGCCTGTAATGGCAATAATGGCTCTGTATAAAGATTTAACAACAAATCAAATTCCAACTGCAAAAATTGCCCTATTTTCCCTTTTATAGGCAAGTTAAAACCATTCAGTTTTTCTTTCCAGAAATACTCAGAATTAAGTAAGAATTTTTTGGAAGGTGGTAGCAATTTGGCATCAACATATCCCATCATAAACACCTTTTTACCTTCTGCCCTAAGCTCGCCTGCATATTTTGCAATCATTTGTTCATGTTCTTTATTATCTGCATGATAGAGAATGCCAATATGCACTACTTGGTCAAAAGCGATCAATTTGCTTTTTTGTTTGCGTCTGCCAGTTTCTTGCTTTAACTGCCATCTGCCTATATAATTTTTAATATCTTCTACTATTTTCATTAATCATCAGCACATTAAGAAACGCTGCACGAATTTAGTCATTTCTATTGAATCATTTCCATAAACTGTTCCTCGCTAATGATTTGGATATTTAAATCAGTGGCTTTTTTTAACTTCTCTGGCCCCATTTTATCTCCTGCAATTAAATAATTCAACGATTTAGAGATACTTCCAACATTGCGGCCACCATTGGTTTCAATCAGCTGTTTTAGCTCGTCTCTACTTATGGTAAAGGTGCCCGACACTAAAAATGATTTTGCAGCTAACTTGTCTGTTCTATTTGCTTGCTGGTCTTCATGTAATTCCAGCTGTATGCCTTTAGCCTTTAGTTTATTGATGATGGCGACATTGGCTTCATCAGCAAAGAACCGGGTAACATGGTCAGCTATTTTATCTCCAATTTCATAAATAGATGCAATATCTTCTCGCGTTGCCAAGGCCAGTTTATCTATGGTCATAAAGTGCTTGGCCAACTTTTTGGCCACTGTTTCTCCAACCATGCGTATGCCAAGTGCAAACAATACACGCTCAAAAGGAATGGCTTTACTTGCATTTATGCCAGCTAAAATATTTTCTACCGATTTATCTTTTAAGGAACGTTTCTTTTTATCATCATCCCCTACTTCAAATTCAATTCCAATAAGTTGATCAAAAGTTAGATCATATAAATCAGCATAATTTTTAATGAGCCCTTTTTGATGCAAACCACCCACCGTTTCACTACCCAAACTATCAATATTCATGGCGCGCCTGCCAATAAAATGCTCTATTTTACCTACAAGTTGTGGACTGCAGCCATTTTCATTCGGGCAATAATGCACAGCTTCTCCATCACGCCTTATTAAGGGTGTATTGCATTCCGGGCAATTTAAAGCATAAACCACTTTAATAGCATCTGGTTCGCGTTTGGATAGATTAACTGAAACGATTTTTGGAATAATTTCACCCCCTTTTTCAACATAAACCCAGTCTTTCTCATGCAAATCAAGTCGTTCAATTTCATCTGCATTATATAAACTGGCCCGCTTAACTGTGGTACCTGCCAAAAGCACCGGAGTAAGATTTGCAACGGGTGTAATGGCTCCAGTTCTGCCCACTTGATAGGTTATTTTATCTAATTGTGTGAGTACACTTTGCGCTTTATATTTATAAGAAATGGCCCATCTGGGATTTTTAGCCGTAAAGCCAAGGTCTTGCTGTTGGGCATATTCGTTTACTTTAATCACCACCCCATCTATTTCAAAGCTTAGCACTTCGCGTTGTTTATCATAATGCCTAATAAACTCCATTACCTCTTGAATACTTTTACATACCCGAACATGTTCGCTTACCTGAAAACCCCATTCTTTTGCTTTTTGCAAACTTTGGTAATGGTTACTGGCAACTTGTTTGTCGCTATAAATAAAGTAGAGAAAACAATCTAAAGGACGTTTGGCAACCTCTGCAGAATCCTGCATCTTTAACGTACCTGAGGCAAAATTTCGGGGATTTTTATACAATCGTTCTTTAATTTCGTCTTCGTCATATCCCTTTAGTTCAAGCTCCTTTCTGTAATCTGCATTTAGTTTTTCAAAGGTTTTGCGGTGCATAAAAATCTCACCTCTTATTTCAAACGAGTCAGGATAACCTTCACCTAACAGTTGTTGGGGTATGGTTTTAATTGTTTTTACATTAGCAGTAACGTCATCGCCTTTGGTTCCATCTCCCCTAGTTACAGCCCTTATTAGCTGGCCATTCTCATAAGTGATACTTATGGCTAACCCATCAAACTTCAACTCAGTAACATATTCAAATTCAACACCAATTCCTTTTCGTACCCGTTCATCAAATTCATTCAACTCTTCTTCAGAATAGGTATTTCCAAGACTAAGCATGGGGTATTTGTGATATACCTGAACAAACTCCTTGGTAATGTCTCCACCCACCTTTTGTGAGGGAGAGTTTGGAGAAGCCAAGTGCGGAAATACTTGTTCTAATTTCTCTAGCTCTTTTAGCAATGCATCAAATTCAAAATCACTGATTATAGGCTGCGAAAGAATATAGTAATTATAATTATGTTTATTAAGCTCTTGGGTAAGCTCTTCAATTCTAGCCTTAGCAATCGTTTCGTCCATTATCTTACTAAATATATTTTGGTTCTATATTACACACTAAACCTTAAAATAAAAAATGCATATTTGCTGTATGCGTATCTTTTTAGCAAGTGCATTTGCGTTTTTATCATTTAACGTTTGGGCTCAAGGTTCCTATTTACCCTTGAACTCGAATGGCGTTTATTTTTTAGAACGTCTTGAAATTAAATCCGGCAGGCTTGCCACTCCGCAAGAGTTTAGTACCTCCAATAAATCATTTCAACGACACCGCGTAGCAGCATATGTTGATAGTTTTAATGTAACAGGTGCTAAACTAAGTAACCGAGATTACTTTAACTTAGATTATTTGCAAAATGACAACTTTGAGTTTAGCAATTCACAGTCAACATTAAGCAAAAGAAAGTTTTTGGGGATTTATCGCCATAAAGCTGCTGGCCTTTCCCATGTTTCGAAGGAGTTTAAGATTGTGTTGAACCCCATGACCTATTTGCACGCAGGATATGATACCCGCCTTGGAAAAGTAGTAAGTATTAACAACCGCGGCTTAGAAATGAGGGGAACTATTGGAAACAAAATAGGTTTTTACACCTCTATTAATGATGAAATTATTACACCAAATAGCTGGGTATTTGATTATTATCTGGCTAATAAGGCCATTCCTGGAGCTGGTTTCCTAAAGGACATCCCAACCGATAGTACAACTACACCAATCAATTATAATGTTGGAACAGGATACCTTGTTTACCAACCAAGCAAACATTTTGATGTTCAATTTGGGCACGGTAAAAACTTTTTAGGCAATGGATTTAGAACCTTTTACATGAGTGATTTTAGCCGCGACCAATTGTTCCTTAGGTTAAATACCAGGGTTTGGCGCATTAATTATACCAATATTTGGGGTACACTTTATGATTGGGTACCTCCTACTCAACGTGTAAAGCCTAAGCGCCATTATTTTGCAACAACTTATGCTAATGTTAACATCACAAAATCATTCAATATAGGTTTGTTCCAAACCATTTCTTTTTTCCGCGACAGTACTTTTGGGTTTACCGGCTATGAGCTAGAATATTTAAATCCTATCATTTTTTATAAGCCTGTTGAAAATGGACTGAACAGCCCCGATAAAACCATACTTGGTACTGATTTTAAATGGAATTTCCTTCGCCACTTTCAGCTGTATGGGCAATTTGTACTAAGTGAGCTAAAAGTGAAAGAAATGATCAATAGCAAGGGTTGGTTTGGAAATAAATGGGCTACCCAGATGGGGCTGAAATATATTGATGTTTTAGGTATACGCAATCTTGACATGCAACTGGAATGTAATATTTCAAGGCCTTACATGTATACCTCATTTAACTCCAAAAATGCTTATGTCAATTTCAATCAGAATATGGCACATCCGTTAGGAGCTAATTTCTACGAGTACATTGGTATAATGAGGTATCAGGTAAACAACAGATTAACCCTTAAAGCTAGTGCAATATTCGCCATTTATGGCAACGATACCAACGGAAGTAATTGGGGAAAAGACATTAAGAGGTCATACGAAGACAATAGCCTTCCGAGAACATTTGGCAACACTATTGCTCAAGGCGTAAGGACAAATTTATTGATTGCTGATTTGTTGGTTAGTTGCATGGTTAAACACAATTTATTTGTTGACATTACTGCACTTTATCGAAGAACAAACAGTGATATGGCCATTTTTAACACACAAACAGTGTATATCGGAGCTACGTTACGCTGGAACTTTGCCGAACGCAGGTGGGACTTTTAAGCATTTGTGCTTTTAGTATAATTTACCGAAAATTGCATTTTAATTATTATCAATATGGGACGAGTATTTGAGAAACGTAAACATAAAATGTTTGCTCGCTACAACAAGATGAGCAGAACATTTACAAAAATTGGCAAGGAAATAGCTATTGCAGTAAAAGCAGGTGGAACTGACCCTGATGGAAACTCGCGTTTACGGGCGATTATTGCCAATGCTAAAGCAGCAAACATGCCTAAAACCAATATTGATGCAGCCATAAACAGAGCGGCCAGTAAACAGGATAAAGACTTTGAGGAAATTACCTATGAGGGAAAGGGGTTACATGGTGTGGTATTGGTTATTGAAACAGCAACTGATAATCCAACGAGAACCGTAGCGAACCTTAGAAGCTACTTTAACAAAAAAGGCGGACAACTTATGGTGAGCGGCTCGCTGGATTTTATGTTTGAACGTAAAGGCATATTCCGTATTAAAAGCCAAGGGCTAAACTTTGAAGAGTTAGAACTTGAACTCATTGATTTTGGTATTGAAGACATGGAAGATGATGGTGAAGGTCATTTGATTATTTCAGTGCCATTTACAGAATTTGGTACCATGCAAAAAGCACTTGAAGAGCGTAAGCTTGAAATTATTAATGCAGAGTTACAACGTTTACCTACAACCAGCATTGAATTAACGGAAGAACAAGAAGCAGAAGTTAACTTACTATTGGATGTTATTGACGATGATGACGATGTAACGAATGTTTGGACCAACATTAAATAATCAATCACTTTAAAACCATTGCGGGTAATCTACTTTTTATTAGCAATAATATGACCTATAACCTACGCTTGTTTACCCTTTTTTTAAGCGTACTTTTAGGACTAAAATGCAACGCTCCTATTACTACGAAATCAAGTCCGGAAGCCAGCATTATTAAAGACACTGCGCTGCAGCAAAAACAAATTACGTGCCATGACACTGCGATTAAAACCATACACGTATTTGTGGCTTTATGTGATAACCAATACCAAGGTATAGTTAAGGTGCCTGATAGAATCGGAAATGGTCAAGATCCTGAAAATAACTTGTATTGGGGCAATAAATATGGGGTAAAACAATTCTTCAAAAAAAGTAATGAATGGGAATTTGTTAAATCAATCAAGGTTGATACACTGATACTGGAACGTGTTATTTTTAAACATAACAAAAGTAATTATTACCTAATTGCCGATGCTTACAATGGCAAATATATTAAGGAATGTACAAAGCACTTTCTATATGGTGCTTCGGGCTTAGTTAAAGATACTTTACATACAATGCAAGGTATTATTGGCATTGCAGGCAATGCGGCACTACTCGGCTATGTGGGACATAATGGTTTAATGGAGTTCGGCCTGGAGGATAAATTTAATAATCACGATAACCAAAAAAGGCCTTGCATCATTCTTGCTTGCGCAAGCAAGCCCTACTTTTCGCCTTTTTTAGAAAGGGCAAAGGCCTATCCGTTGCTTTGGACAACCAGTTTAATGTGCCCAGAGGCATACACTTTACACGATGCTATTTCTGGATTTATATACAATGCCAGTGAAGAACAGATTAACCGAAATGCTGCAAATGCTTATGCAAAATACCAGAAATGCTCTTTTGAATTTGCCTCGGATTTATTGGTTAGTGGATGGTAAACAGCTCAAATTAAACCTTTTCTGTTCAGGTATTAATCATGATGTTATCTCACCAAAGATACACTTCCCGATAAAGAGATTACCTTATTGTTAATATCAGTTCCTTTTGCTATGTACACATAAACACCGTCAGAAGCAGGTTGTCCCTGAAAGGTGCCATCCCAACTATTGTTAATATCATAGCTTTCAAAAACAAGACTCCCCCACCTGTCGTAAATCTTCACGTGAAATTTTTCTATAAATATTCCTTTAAACTCAAATCTATCATTTAACCCATCGTTATTCAGCGTAAATATATTAGGAGCATACAAAGTTGGTTTAATTTCAACACAACCGATGTTTGACTCGCTTACTTGCTGATATCCTCCATTTTCAAAGGCTGTTATTTTATAGCAATAAATGCGTTGATTATTTGCTGCTAATTTATGAAAGTAGGTTGTGTCCGTTGGCAACAAATTGGCCACGTTGGTTAAAACTTGGCTTTCTTCATTCACAAAATCTAACTGGTATTTGCTTACGCCATTTTTCCATAATGCGTATGAATTAAATGAAATGTATGGGTCGAACTGCTGAAACTGACTTTGTTGTAGAACCACATTTAATAACATGGTTTGTGCCTTATTACTAACCGCCCCCAATCCACCACATTCGTCTTTTAAGTACGTAAAATATTCATAACTGAATTTATTGACATCAACATCTGCATCAACTAAAAAGGTATCG
This sequence comes from Chitinophaga pinensis, assembly GCA_943372215.1. Lineage (GTDB taxonomy): Bacteria > Bacteroidota > Bacteroidia > UKL13-3 > UKL13-3 > UBA6183. The sequence goes on from CALRXU020000009.1 coordinate 67,164, forward strand.
TTTGTTTCAATCAGAAATATTGGTGAACCTCCATCAGTACGCCTTTTATAAACTGCATATTTAAACTTTATTTTATGTTGTTTTTTTTGCCATTGCAACAATACTTTTTTATTGGCCAAGACCGTTGCCCTTAAGTTGTAAGTTTCCGGAACTGTTGTAACAAATACAGGAGAAGCTCCGCTGGTATCACTCCAACTGTGCTGCTGGTTGTTTCCCTTTTCAATGGTTTTAACTTTATACAGATATCTGGTAAAACAACTTACAAAAGTATCTGTATAGGCATTGTCTATATTTACTGAAGCCAACAACCGAAACACATTACTCGAGTCTGGGTTACTACGCCAGATTTCATACCTTTCAATGGTGTCAAACCCCTGATAAGACGTCCAACTCAACTCAACACCGTTGGTTACAGGTAAAGCAAACAGGTTAACTGGACTATGAATTACACTTGGTTTCGATAAATTTCTGCAAACATCTACTGCGGCTACACTGTATTTGTATAAACCGGTTATTGTATTTAAACCTGTTTGAATAAACGAGGTATCAAGTATTTGGTGCTTTACTATTGAATCATTGGGCGTATTCGGTGAATAATTGTAATAAACTTTATACGCATCAAAATCGGCTTCTTGGTTGGGCTTAAAATAAAATTCAATACTTCCATTATCTATTACCGAAGCAAAAAGGGTATTAGGTATTGCAGGCGGAAAAGTATCATTACTCACTTGAATGTAGGCAGGCTTTATCATTGAATCTTTACAACCATTTACGGTAGTAGCAATTAAGGACACATCATAATTTCCGGGTTTCTTAAAAAAGAAATCTGGATTAGCCTGCACGCTGGAATCCTTATTGTTTATTTTCCATTGCCACTTTATTACGTCCTGTTGGTTAGGTGTAATATTGGTAAATATAGTGCCTGAATTAATGCAGATAGCTGTTAGGTTACTCCTAAAATCAGGTTCGGGGAGTGGGTACACAGTAATGGTGTCCACTGTTGAACTACCAAACTCACAAGTTCCACTGCTATCAACTAAGGTAAGTCTGGGGTAGTAGACACCTGGCAACGTATAACGGTATGAAAAGGTATCTGTGTCAACTGTATCAACTGTTCCATCGGCCAAATCCCAAATAAAGTATTTTGCGTTGGGCGATTCGGTTTTAAAATTTACCAATAGTGGTGTGCATGCTTTCCGCGGTGCAAAAGAGTATGTTCCTTGAGGCCCTCCAATGGAGATGTAATTGTTTTTTAACACAGAATCAACACAACCTGCGGAATCGGTAACGATTAAACTCACAAAGAATTTTCCTGGCTCAGTAAAAGCCAATTGTGGATTTTTTAAGTTACTTTTATTAATAGGGGTAGCCCACTCCCACTTTACTATTGGTGTAGAACCAGCTTGGGTTGTATCAAACAATTGTATAGGTACGACTGGTTTATAACAATTCAACTTGGTTGTATTCGTAAAAAATCCACTTTGGGGGGCTTTATTTTTTATAATGATTGTCGTATCTACAGAAGTGGTACAAGAGTTTGAGTCAGTAATTGTAAGGGTAATCTTAAGGGTGGTATCAGTTTGAGTAAACATCTTCGATACTGAAGACCCTAATAAAGTATCATTTCCGAATACCCAGTTATATTTGGCTGTTTTATATACATCTGCAATTGATGTTGGTGCACTGGTTATAATTTCCTGACTTTTACAAGATAAATTCCTTACTAAACCAATTCTGGCCACTGGCTTGCTTGGAATAATGCGCTTCTCGGTTTCATAGGCACATCCGAATATATCGGTTACTTTTAATTTTATGTTGTAACCAACTCCTTGAACCGGAGTTGGGGCTGTATAAGTATATGGCGTAATTTTATTGTTATTGGTTACACTGTCTTTGCTACTCCACACCCATTTTCTGGATGCTATTGGCGTATTTATTATTGAGCTATCAATGGCATTAAAACTTAAAGGAATACACCCTTTTTCAGCAGTAAGACCAATCTTGGCTTGTCCACCAGAAACCCAGACACCTGTATCCTTTTTAAGGGTAAAATCACACCCTCTCGAGTCAGTTACCCTCAAGCTAATTGGATAGATTCCAGGTAGATTAAAAGTATCTTTATGAATTAAGCTATCATTAATAAATTTACCATTGATGTTCCACCTTGAGGCGATGATGTTTATGCCATTTACTCCAGAAATTGTGGTATTTCTAAATGTTACCTTGATGGGCGGGCATCCAGCTGTATCGGAAATACTAAATGTTACTTTTGGAGAAGGTGGTACAACAACATCTACAATAAATGTATCAGGACAATTTAAAATCGTATCATAAGCCACCAAGGTTACCCGATAATTCCCAGAGGCCAAATACCGGTGTTTAGGCTGTTGGAGCAATGAGGTATCACCATCACCAAAAAACCACTTGATGCGATTATTCCCTAAAGATTTGTTATTAAAAATAAACGAATCATTGGAGCAATTAACCGTTGGAGGCGGAAAATTGGCTCTTGCCGGTGTTAAGTAAATCAGGTTATACTTGGTGCTATCGCTAATACACCCATAGTGATTGGCCGTAAAACTCACATCAAAAAAACCAGTATCTGCAAAAACCGCTAAGGTGCTTTTACCTTCGGCTGATCCACCCCTCCAAAGCCATTTGTAAATCATTGGGGTAATTCCGCTATTCTCTACTCCATTAAAATTTATCCCATGATAATATCCATAACATCCGCTAACGGGGCTGGCTTGGTAACTAACAGGAACTTTTTGTCCTGCATAAACAGTATCAATTAAATCTGTTAAACAACCATTGGTACTTACCAAACGAAGCGTTACAATATGCTTTCCTGTATCGTTAAATATGTAATTAAAAGTGGGACTGGTGCTTATTACATTGTTTTTATACCGCCAGGTAAACGAAGTAAACTGGCTGGCTTGTCCAGGCATTAAGGTAAAAAAGGCGCTATAAGGAGCACAACCTGATTTTGCATTTACCTTATCAATAGCAACAGTGGGTTGTAAGGGCTGTATAATTGTTGTTAAACTGTCTTTACAACCAAACGAATTGGTTACCACAAGTTTTACGTCATGCCTTACAAGATTGGTAAATATGGTTGAGTCATTGTATTTGGTTGATGTATTTCCATTACCAAAATGCCAATTGTAAGTAACCCCGGGCCCAGTAGTTGAAGTATTGTTAAATTTTACATTTACCGGAACAAAACAAATGCTAGTAGGTTGCACAGTATACGCAACAAGTGGTTTAGGGTTCACGATAATATTTTGGGGTTTTACAGAAATGCAACCCAATGCATCAATAGTTAGCTCAACAGTATGAAGTCCCAATGGCAAAGGTGGTATTTTAAGATGTTTACTACTACCTACTACAATACCATTTACTTTCCAACTGTAGATTGCCATATTGGTATCTGGCAAAGATGTATTGATAAAGGTTAATGAATCACCCACACAAGCAGAGGGATTTTTCAGCACAAAATCTGCTGAAACACCAACTACTTGAATAAACTTACTCTTAGTAATGGTTTCTGCACATCCGCTGCTATTTGTAACTTTTAGGGTAACATCAAAACTACCAGGAACGTTAAAACTAAAACTAGGATTGGGTTGGCTAGAACTAAACCCATTGCTGGTTGTCCATTGGTAGGTATAAGAGCCCGCAGGAATTACCGAAGAAGTTAGATTGGCCGTTAATGGAGAGGTGCAGCTGTATACATTTGTACCCGTAAAGTTAATTTGTTGGGTTTGATTGATGACAACCGAGTTTGGAACAGTAACGGAATGCTGACACCCGTTCCCATCACTTACAGCTAATGTTACTGCCCTATTACCAGATGTTGCATAAGTATGACTAGGAGAAATGCTGGTACTTAATGTTCCATCGCCAAAATCCCATAAATATTGAGTAATGGGTGATGTGCCAGCAACTGAGGTGTTGGTAAAATTGACCGGCAAAGGAGTGCAGCCAGTGGCAATATTTTGGGTAAAACTTGCAACAGGATTAGCGAAAACGGTGATATAAGCTGTTTTTGTAATACTATCTGCACCCAGCGAATTACTGATAATAAGGGTTACTGTATATGTTCCTGCGTTAACATAGGTTGCAGAAGTATTGTTTTGTATGATGGAGGTGTTGCCATTACCAAAACGCCAAAAAAAAGCAGTAGGACTCCCTGTTGATAGATTGGTAAACTGTACGGTTAATGGGCTGCATCCTGTTGTTTTATTTGCAATAAAATTAGCCACAAGTTGTGCTCGAGCAACTTGGCTTATTATTACTAGCGCAAAGAGAAACAACAGCCTGTGAATAGCCATATATAACGCCAAATATCACTATTTTTTCGCATATAATCCACAGTATTATACTGATTAACTTGATATTAATGTATTACCCATAAATGGGTGAACAGCATGATGCTTACTATCTGATTAACGTTACGTTTCCTTTTATAGTGATCTGTTGATTTCTTCTTCCCTTGCCTTCTGCCAAATAAACATAAACATCAGACTTTGCTGGTTCTCCTTCTATAGTTCCATCCCAACTGTTTTTAATGTCAAAACTTTCAAACACAACCTTACCCCACCTATCATAAATAAGTAAGTGATAACTCTCTAAAAACACACCTCCCAATTTAAATTTATCATTCAGCCCATCGCCATTAATGGTAAATACATTGGGTGCATATAACCTAGGCTTGGTTTCTATACAAGCAATATTAGACTCACTCTCCTGATTATTACCTAGCCTTTCTATAGCTGTAACTTTGTAACAGTAGTCAATTTGTTCAAGGTTAACATATTTGTGAAAAAATGTTGAATCTTGCTCTGTAAGCATACTTATGTTTTCAAAAGCTCTGGCAGAATCATAGTAGAAATCTGCTTTATACTTATCAATTCCATTATCCCAATCACCATACTTTGTGAATGTTATGATAGGATCATATTTAAGAATATCGTTTTCTTGTAAGCCTACCTTTAATAAAATGGTTTTAGCCATATTACTTGCTGGACTTAAACCACCACACTCATCTTTTAAATAGGTATAATAAGTATAGCTATGATTATCTACATCAACATCTAAATCCAATAAAAAAGTATCACTTACTTCTTTAAAAGCAACTGGTTCATTTTCATCATCACGCATCTTATAAACAAGATAGGTAAACTTTATCTCATGGGTGCGCTTTGACCATTGCAATAGTACCGATCGGTCATTAACTACGGTTGCTCTAATATTTTTTGTTGGCGGCATTGTTGGCACGTAAATAGGTACAGAGCCACTGGTATCGCTCCAGCTAAAGGCATTGTTTCCGTTTTGCTCCACTGTTTTTATTTTATAGTAATAGGTAGTAAAACATGAAATGGCCGTATCTATATAAGCAAGGCTGTCTCCTGATACCTCATTGATATAAACAAAAGCATTCCCTGAGTCGGCATTGTTTCTCCAAATTTCGTATTGTTTAATGGTATCAAAGCCAACATAAGGAGTCCATTTTAGTGCTATAGCATTAATAACTGGCTTTGTGCTTAGCTCAACGGTAGTGTGTATGGTTGATGTATCTGAAAGGTTGTTGCAAACATCAAATGCAGCAATTGCGTAGCTATAAGGGTTAATTAATGTGTTGATGTTGGTTTGGGTAAAAAAGGTGTCTTCAATATTATTTAATGTAGCATAGTTTGCTGGCTGCTCGTTAAAGTAGTTATAATAAACCCGATACCCTTTAAAATCTGTTTCTGTGTTCTGGCTAAAATTTACATGATTACTTTCATTGCTTACCACTGTTGCCCGATGAGGTATTGGTGTAGCTGGTGCAATGGTATCATCTGTTACGGTAATAAAGTCAGGTTTTACAATAGAATCAACACAAGTGTTGTTATCTGTTGCAATAAGTGTTACTTTAAACTTACCAGGTTTAGTAAAGGTTTTTTGTATTGGCCCTTCTAGTGTGCTGCTATCTATATCATTTACTTTCCATAACCATTTGGCGATAAAACCTTTATTTACTGTGGTATTATCAAAACTAATCGTAGAGTTAATGCAGATAACTTCCTTATCACTAACAAAATCAGGATTGGGTAAATCGTAAACCACAATGCTGTCTTTTCTTTCATAGCCAAATTCACAAGTTCCGCTGCTATCTACCAGTGTTAATCTTGGGTAATACACTCCGGGCAAATGATATTTATAAGTTGTTATATTACTTTCTGCCGTATCAACGGTTCCATCACCAAAATCCCAAATGTAATACATCGCATTAGGTGATTGCACCTGAAAACCACTCTCATGAGGCATACAACCTGTTTTGGGTGAAAAACCATAAATCCCCACAGGACCTCCAATTACCACGTAGTCAGGAATATTTACAGAGTCTATGCATCCGGCTGAATCTATTATCTTAAGATTAACCTGGTATTTACCTGGATTTGGGAAAAGCAATTCAGGGTTTTTAAGGTTGCTCACATTTGGGCCAATTTTCCACTCCCATTTTGCTATGGGCCTTGCGCCTAAAATAGTGGTATCAAACAAATAGATGGGCTTTATCGGATACCAACAATCTAGTTTTTGGGGGTTGGCATAAAAACCAATTTTAGGTGTTCTGTTTATTATAACTAAAGAAGTATCCTTGGTTGCAATACACCCATTTGAATCTGTAACCTGAAGTTTAACCGCTAAGGTGGTGTCAAGGACTGTATAAGTTCTTCCCAATACACTTCCAGAGGATACCTGACTGCCAATGGTCCATGTGTATAAAGCAGGTGGACAAACTTTATCCAACGAGGTTTCGGCTTGATAACCTATTGTTTGGCTTCCACAAGCGAAATTTCTGTTCAAATTCATTTCAGCAACTGGATTGGTAGGAACTACCCTACGTGAGGTACTAAACTTACAGCCTATTGAATCTGTAACAGTTAGCTTAATAGGATATCCATCATTTTGTTTAGGGGTTGCTTTTTGATAAGTCCAACCGATTGATGACCCGGGAACAACAATACTATCCGTTGATGACCAAACCCATTTCCTGCTAACAATAGGATAATCTGTAGCGGAACTATCAAATGCTGTAAATGAAAATGGCGTACACCCTTTTTCAGCGGTTAACCCTATACGTGCGTTACCTCCAATAACCCTCACCGCTGAATCTCTTCTTAAAGAGTATTTACAATTTCTGGCATCGGTTACCCTTAGCTCAACCCTATAGTAACCAGGATTGAACAAGTTTGTTACAGCATTGGTTGAATTGTAAAACAGGTTATTATTAACCACCCATTGCGTTGCAATAATACCAAAAGCGTTTGGCCCAACAGTACTAAGGTTAGTGAGTGTAACTGAGAAGGGAGCACACCCTGTTTTGCCCGACACTGAAAAATCAAGCTTAGGCGCATTAGGCAAAACGGCTAACCTTTCCATGGTGTCTGGACAATTAAAAACGGTATCAAAAGCGATAAGTTTAACCCTGTAGATACCTGATGTATCATACTTGTGACGGGGATTTTTTAATTCTGATGAGTCCCCATCTCCAAAATACCACTTGAACTTATTTTTACCCAAAGAAAAATTCTCGAACTGGACGGTATCATTGGCACAATTTACATGAACGTTGCTAAAAAATGCTTTCGCGGGATTAACTGTAATGTAATCTTGTTGGGTTGTATCACTTATACAACCATTGTGATCGGCTTCAAATCTAACACTAAATTTACCAGTATCCTCTAAAGATATGTTTACATCATTGCCAGAAACATTGCCCGCTGATTTAGCATTATACCAAGAAAATGCATATTTTAAGTTGTTTATACCACTATTTTCTGTACCCACTAAACGCACAGGACTAATTGAACTGTAGCAACCTAATCGTTTGTTTACACTGAAATCTACCAAAAACTTTTGCCCTACTCTTATCGTATCTGTTAAAAACCTTTCACAACCTTCTGCACTCACTACCTTTAAGGTAACAACATATTTACCAGTATCAGCAAATGTAAAAGAAAAAGAAGGGCTCGTACTGATAATGATGTTATTGTACTTCCATTCATAGCTCACAAAACTGCTCGAGTTTGCGGTAAGTGTAAAATTAGCTTTGTAAGGTTTACAACCAGCTTTAACATATTGGTCTTGTATAGCGGCTACAGGCTGCGTATCTTTAATAGATCTAAATGTACTATCAATACAACCATATGGACTTGTTACCCTAAGTTTAATATTATTAACTCCCAGTGAAGTGATTGTGGTTGCACCACTAACATTTGTAGATGTTAACCCATTGCCATAATCCCATAAAAAACTTGAGCCAGCCTCGGTTGTTGAAAGGTTGTTCATGGTAATGTTGATGGGCACTGCGCAATATTTGCTAGGTTGAAATGAAAAAGCAGGTTTTGGTATCGGGTATACCATCACAGAATCTCTTTTAGTGGAAACACAACTAAATGCATTTACGGTAAGATCAACCATATATTTTCCAACAACAAGCCCAGTTTCTCTGTGATTTTTAGTTGTTGCCTTTTGCAGCCCATTAATATTCCATACATAGGAAGCAGAAGATGTATCAGGAATCGAGGTATTGGTGAACTCAATTGATTTGCCCAAACAAACTGAAGCTGCATTAAAACTCGCTTTTACATCTCTAACTACAATATAGCCTTTCTTCATTACTGTTTCGGCACAACCACTTGTGTTTGTAACCCTTAACGTAACATCAAAACTGCCTGGGTTATTAAAGACAAACTGCGGATTAGGAAGACTTGAACTTAAACCATTGCTGGTTGTCCATAAATAAGTATAAGTACCAGCTGGCGTAACTGTTGGGGTAACGGTTGTGTTTAATGGAGGCACACACGCGGTTAAATTTGTAGCAATAAAATTAACCGCCTGAGTTTGTGTAATCGTTACGCTATTTGTTTTAGTAATAGAATGTTGACATCCGTTTGAATCTGTAACTGTTAGGGTAACGGCTCTTGTTCCAGAAGAAGTATAGATGTGCTCTGGCGATTGTTGAGTACCTAAATTACCATCGCCAAAATCCCATAAATACTGAGTAATTGGTTTACTGCCTTGCACCGAAGTATTTGTAAACTGAACAGGCAGCGGAGCACAACCATTGTTTATATCTAATGTAAAATTTGCTGTTGGGTTAGCGAATACGGTAATATAATTGGTGCGCACAATGCTGTCGGTGCCTGTTGCATTGCTAACAATAAGGGTAACAGTGTAGGTTCCTGGTGAAACATAGGTAGCTGACGGAGAAGGGTTAACGGATATATTGCCATTACCAAACCTCCATATTACCGATGTATAAGCCCCTGTTGAAGTATTGGTAAATTGTACGGTTAATGGACTACAGCCAGAAGTTTTATTAGAAGTAAAATTAGCGACAAGCTGCGCCCTACTAAATAGAGCACTTCCTAAAAGAACTATAAATAATATGCTTTTTGTAAGGTGCATGGCATTGGTAAATACATCACAAATTTAGTCTTTTATTTTGTAATTGTTGTTTCTACTTTACTGGTTAATTCAGATCGTTTTTGCAACAAGTGCATATGCATTTGTATGTGTAGCTCCACTTGTTCCTGATCATTTTTACTTTCATGCAGCTCCAGTTCTTCTCTATTATCCTTCATCAGTTTTTCAATGTGTTTAATTTTTAAGCGCAACAATGCCGAGTCAATGTCTTCTTTAAAATTATAACCAATGGGCTCAATATAAACGTCATACTTTTTACCCCAATTGGGGCTTATCTCAAAATCATGCGACATGATATCGGCTACGAATGCACTAATGATGGGATCTTCATGGCGGCTAAAATACTGTAAATTCAATTCGTTTTTATCCAATTGCCCATGCACTTCATCAATCAATTGTTGCACAATGGGATGATGAATTTCTACCTCATCATTAAGCACTTCATGAATAATGTACAAAGCTACCGTGGTAAACTCTTCGTTGTAGGGTTTATCACCATAGTTTATCAAAACCCTAATCAAGTCTTTCTCTTGTACATCTTGGTTTTGCAGTTCCTTTACCGATTCAATCAGCTCCTCCTGCTGAACGTTGGTTTGAGGCACCAATGCAATATCCCCTTTTGCCTGTTCTTTTGCTTTTGTTCTTACTAGCCTGTTTGCTTCTGTAATCAACAACTGCTCATCTATTTTTAACAGTTTGGCCGTTTCATGCAAAAAGGTGCTGCGTTTAAATACATCTGGTATCTTACTAATGCTGCCTACAATGTCTTTAATCAGCTCAGCCCTTTTAACAGGATCGTTTCCGGCATCACCTAATAACAATGAAGCTTTAAACAATATAAAGTCTTGTCGGTTTTCATCTAAAAACTGTTTAAAGCCAAGCGGGCCTTGTTTTTTACAAAAGCTATCCGGGTCTTCCCCATCAGGGAACAACACAATTTTCACATTCAACCCCGCTTCAAGCAACATATCTGTTCCGCGCAATGAGGCTTTTATACCAGCAGCATCCCCATCGTATAGCACGCAAACATTATCTGTAAAGCGTTTAATTAGTTTGATTTGCCCATCGGTTAATGAGGTACCTGATGAGGCTACCACATTCTCAACCCCCGATTGGTGAAGCGTAATTACATCCGTGTAACCCTCTACCAAATAAACCAATGAAGCTTGTGTGATGGCCTGTTTGGCAAAATACAATCCATACAACTCATTGCTTTTGTGGTACAATGGCGTTTCAGGCGAGTTTACATATTTGGGACTTTTAACATCTTTCACCAAATATCGGCCTGCAAATGCAATGGGCTTTCCACTTATGGAGTGTATGGGAAAAATAACCCGATTACGATAAGCATCATATAATTTCCCACTGTCTTCGCCCTTTTTTACCAAGCCTCCCAACACAAACAGATCAATATTAAACCCATTTTGTGTGGCCTCACGTGTAAGGTGTTCCCAGCTATCTTTGGCATAGCCCAGCTTAAACTTCTCAATCGTTTCTGGCCTAAAGCCGCGTTCTTCAAAATAGCTTAATCCAATGGTTTTGCCTTCTTCATCATGTTGAAGGATATCTGCAAAGTACTTTTCAGCGAAATTATTGACAATCTGCAGGCTTTCCCGCTCAGTGGTTCTCCGCTTTTCTTCGGCCAGTTCTTCGGAGCTAATGTCTTGTTGAGGCCATTCAATATTGTATTTTTCGGCAAGATGCTTAAGCGCTTCAATATAGTTTAACTGCTCAATATCCATCACAAAATTCACGGAGTTTCCAGCCTTCCCGCATCCAAAACACTTATAAATACCTTTGGCTGGTGAAACACTAAATGAAGGAGTTTTCTCCTGATGAAAAGGACATAAACCTGTAAGGTTGGCACCACGTTTTTTCAGGTTTACATAACCTCCCACCACATCTTCAATGTGGGCTGCATCTACAATCTCATCAATTTTACTCCGTGGTATCATTTCTATTGAAGGGGTAAATTTAATAATTTTTATTGCCTTTATTATATTTTTTTTCTTAATATTGCACCCTGTTTATGGGGCTTAGGCGCAAGTAATCTTGGTTACTTTGTTTAAGTTACAAACAAAAAATCATTAGGTTTTAGCTCGATAAAAAAGAAACCGAAAAAAATGGTCTCATAGCTCAGCTGGATAGAGCACCGGTTTTCTAAACCGTAGGTCGCAGGTTCGAATCCTGCTGGGACTACAAAGCTCAACTAAAATTAAATGTCCATTAAAAAAAACCGCCAAAACAGGCGGTTTTTTTTGTGGCCACACCTTTTTAAAAAATAGTTTGCCCCCTCCCCATGGGGGCTATTGTGGGGGCTGGCCAATTGCAACCAGGGGGCTAATACTATAACGGCACGATTATTCGTAATAATTGGGTATGTATAACTTTCACCTGTATTTAAGTGGTAAACGCAAAAACGCCCAAGGTCTTGCACCTGTTTACGCAAAAATTGATTTTAAAGGCCAAAAATTTGAGCGAAGTTCGGGTGTTTTTGTGCCTCCTGGCAACTGGAGCAACGATTTTAAACGAGTTGCACCGGAGGCCGTTAATGCAACGGCCATTAATGAGCGTATAAGCCTGTTTGAGGCCAAACTCAATACGTATAAGAATGTGGCCACAATTGCTGATTTGGATAGGCTTTTAAGCCCAAAAACCACCACACTAATACCCACATTTATGGAAGCCCTGGATGCGTTGATTGCCGAAAAAGAAAAATTGGTTGGTGAGCCTGATGGCATTACCCTCTCAACTTATAATACCTACATAAGCAGGCGCAAAAACATTTATAATTTCATGTGTGAAAAAAGGTTGCAATACCTAGCAATTAGCGACTTTAACGCCATTATTGGCGAAGATTTAAAAGTGCATTTAAGCAGCAAATTTGGTGCTGCCAGGGTAAATAAGCACTTGATGTTGTGCAGATCGGTTATAACATGGGCAATGCACGAATATTCAATGCCTGGTACCAACCTTCTAAACGTCAAAAATAAAAAGGAATTGAGCAAGCGGCCAATATACCTAACCATTGAGGAACTGGCCACCATTGAGAAATACCCATTTGCTAGCCCCATGCTTCAAAAGGCAGCAGATATATTTTTACTACAATGCTACACAGGCATGGCTTATATGGACGTTGTGAAGCTTGATTTAACGATTGTGGAGCATTACCAGGGCAATGCTTTTATTGCTTACAAGCGAGGCAAAAACAAAAATGAAGGATTATTGCCGCTTAATCCAAAAGTGGCCGTTATGCTCAATAAATACGGTGGAATTGCCCCGAAAATGGCCAACCAAACATGCAACAGGCTTAATAAAGAAATTGCGGCCATAGTGGGAATTAATAAAAAATTAACCACGCATGTTGGCCGTAAAACCTTTGCAACGCTTCAATTAACAATTGGGTACAGCATGGAGGTGGTTACAAAAATGTTAGCCAAAAATAGCATTGCTGAAACAGCCAAAACTTATGCTGAAGTAACGCACCAGTTGATGATTAACCAGCACAAGGCAAATCAGTGGGTGCATTAGTGTAACCGAGGCCTACACGTCAAATTCTATTAAGTCCTTAACCTGTTCAATCGCCTCTTCTAGGGTTTCTGTGCCTTGCATAAATGCTTCTGTATTGTAAGCCTGGGCAAACCGTGCAACTATTCTTATTAACCGCTCTTTAGTAAATGGGCCTTCAGTTTGGTTTGTTTTTTCGTTATCCATGGCGGCTTCTATTAAGTTAATTAATACTTTCAAAGATATTAATTTTTTAAAACAAAATTTGTGTCCACATTTTTTTTGAAAGTAATAATATTTTACTACTTTTGAATTGTAATTCCCAAATCAATTATAGTTGTAGTTATAGCAAAAACAAGTGCCTCAAACACTTGTTTTTTTATGCAGCACTCATAACAACGCCACCAATAACATTCACTACCTTGCCTGTTAAATCAGTGAATGTGCCAGTAAACGGGGCTACTCCAGCAATCATAACTCCAGACACATCAACAAGTGAATATCCTGAACCGTCTCCCCTTTTAAATCGAGTGATGCTACCATTAACCTCTAACATCGGAAAAGCGGCCGTTCTAGGCCCTAAGTTCATGGAGGTAAAACCATTGCTCGCGTTATTCATAAATTGTATGTTACCATCACTCACGCTGTAGATATAACTCTTGCCACGAATACCAATTGTTGTAGAGGCGTTTATTTCTGCGCCCCAGCTTGCGCTTGTTGAAGTAGCGTTCCAACCATTGCCATTTGAAACCAATTGTATAGCAGATGAATTATCAGACCGCCTTAAATTCATAATATCGCCCAATCCATCACTGGTAACATCAAACATATTATTGGTTGCGGTTGCGCTACCAACCCTAACCCTTTTTGTTGTGCTAATTTGGGTGGCTGTGGCACTTGCACCCAAGGCATCTTGCTTGCCTGCATAAGTTGCCTTTTCAGCATCTGTGGTCAACCTATTATTTGCGTCTTGTTCAATCTTTGCTGGTGCGATTTTACCATTTGCGTTTAAGCCCGCATACCCGTTTGCTGAATCTTTTGCGGCTACATTTTCAGGCACATAACCAATATTGTTTTGTTTTGCGCCAAGTGCCGCTACAAGTGCTGGGTTGTCAGCCACGTTGCCGCCAATTAAAGGGAATGTGGTTGCTCCCCCTGCATTGGTTAAATACCAATCGTTGTCGCTTTCGTCCCAGGCTGCTTTTTTAACCGGATCACCAAGGCCGTTGTCTATTTGTGCTTCCCAGCCGGGTTGGCCACCTTCAGGGTGATCTAGTCGCAAAGCATTAAGGCTCGGATAAGTACCCCTATATTTCTCCGTTAGCTGCGATAACGTGGCTCTTTCATCAGGGGTGTACCAAATGCGCTGTGCGTTCTCTGTTACATCCCCTGCCAGGATTGTGGCAGTTGAAGTAACATCCTTATTACCATCAAGCTTCAGGTATTGGTTTGCTGTGAGGCTTGTAATTCTTGGTGGTTGATCCATTGTAATTTTTCCCGTAAAGGTGTTGGCAATGCCTTTAACATAGCTCCAAAAAGCCCACAACCTTCGCGGTGAAACATAACGATCAGCAACGGTTGTTGCAGGATCTTCCACACTGGCCCTGGTGGCCTCTAAAATGCCACCCGCTTGGGGCAACTGCTTTGTTGGCCTGCCATTGCCATCATAGGCAACCACTTTGCCTTCGTCTGCTATTTTTGTACCTCTTGGTACAAGTCTGTTTTTTGATGTAAATGCCATACTTTTATTTAGTTAGTTCTTCAGTCGTTGGATAATGCCCATCGGTGGTTATGCTTTTGCTGGCTATATTGTACTTAGGGCCAGTTGGGCCAAACCTGTTTTTGGTACATTCTGCGTAATTATTTTTAAATGTGTTATCTACTTTATGTATGTAGATATTTATGTATGCATCACTGAGGGGCTTAATGCCACCGCGTATTTGGTCGCCTGAATGGGACTGAAACAGGGCAAGAAATCTTTTTTCAGGATGGGCCTTAAAAAGCTTGCCAAATTGATCCTGGCTGTATTCTTCTAGTTCGTTAAAACTATCAATTATTGCAACATCAAACAGGTGTGCCTGGCTGCTTATTTTTTTTGCCGTGGTTGATTTGTCTGTTATTATTACATTGGCTAAGTTTTCAGGTTTAATATACTTATCCCTGTAAGCTTGAACGGTTGGGGATGTGAGCAACATTTCTAATGAATAAATTGCAACCTTATAACCCATGCCTGCAAACACATCTGCAAACTGGTAGGCCATTTGGCTTTTGCCCGCGCCTTTGTCAGCTTCCAAAGTTATTGCACAATAATGCTTACCTATTGGGCCTAACATTTCCCCAAGGTCTCCAGGTAGGGTTTCAGAGCCAGCACTGGTAATGTCTCCTGCATTGGTAAATCCATCATTGTTTTTTGTGGCCACACTTTGGGTTTTGGTAATGTCGGGTGTATGGTTTACATTTGCAGGCGGTTGGGCAACCGTGGTGGTTGTTCCATTTAAAGCTTTCTTGGGGAGGTTCTCAGCAATTGGAGCTGAGAAGGCCCTAACGAAAGCTTTCTTTTTGGGGTTCAGGTGTATCAACTCCTTTTTTAGCCAGTGTCTTAAAACCTGATTATCCTTACCGTAAACACTGGCCACCCTATTAATGTAATTTCCCTGGTCTGTTTTAACACCCAATTCAAGTGCCACAATAACACCCTTGTTGTTTCTATCCAACAAATCAACCAACACAACAATGCTGCCAGCGTGCGTAGATCTTACAATTGCAACCGGGTTCTTAATCCGATCATCTAAATCAACAAAATGCTTGTAATTTAAGCGGTGTTTTTTTATGGCCTTATCAATAACTTTTTTCGACATTAATATTTTGGCGTTGGGTACACCTGCGTTGAGTAGTAATATAGACGGAAAGCCTAAATCAATAAATTGGCCAATCTTCTTTCCGGTTTTATACTCTAAAACTTGCTCGTTAAAATATGCTGAACCAAGGGCCTTTTTGGGCTGTTTGCGCTTGCTTTGTTTAAGCAGTTTGCTAAGTATATAGTTTGCGGCTTTTTGACTTTCAGAAGCCGCTTTAAAAAAGAAATTTTTGTTTTCCCTGGCCTCACTGGCCAACTTACTACCCCATCCACGCAAATAGGCTGCACTGTTTTTTTGCGTGGCAAAAAATATTCCAGTGTATGCACAAATGTAACTTGCTCCAATTTCTGCCACCAACTCTTCCAATGCATATTCCTTTGTGCCTTTTATGCCCGCTGACCTTTTAAGCCTGCTGTCATGCATGGTTGAGTGTATGAGTTCATGGAACAAGGTGGAATAGTAGTTTTGGGGCTTTTTAAAGTCGCTTAAATGGGGCATCTGTACGCGATCCCGTAAAGGGATGTAATACGCTTCATCACCACCATGTTTTAACACTGGTTTATTGGGCATGTTGGGATAAACCTTCTCGCAGCTTTCAATTTTCTCAGCTTCAGTTTTTGGGGTTGGTTCAAATTTTTTCCAAGCATCCAAATCTGTGTCAGCAAGGTTGTAAACCCTGTATTCTCTTAGGAAACGAATAAACGTGCTTAATACTTCTCCATTAGGAAACTCAGGCGTTGGATCAACGGTAATGGTTTTTGTGGCCTTGCCATTATACACAATCATAAATTGGGTTGCGCCCTTGTTTATCGTGCCTCCTGCCTTTTCTATTTGGGCCTTGGTTAAAAACCAGTTGCAATGATGGGGCTTAAGTTTTGCACCAATAACCCATGGGTTTACTCCCTTGTAAGGGCGTTTGGTCCGGTAATTAAAAAATATTCCCACCTCATCGCCTTGGTAAGTACCTTGCCATTCTTTGCGCCACGGGATGCGACCGTTTTCAAGTTCGTTAATGAGTATATCGTTTACGGTTTCGTAAACTGATTTTTTATTGACTTTGCCAAGTGTTTGGTTGGGTTTGATGCCCAACTCCTGCATTTCGTCTGCGGTGTAGTGATCAATGCTGCCTAAAAGGCATTGAAGTTCCCTACTATGGTCAATTGTTTTTTTTTTGAGGCCGTAGCCCCTTTTAATGTTTTCCTTTTACTCAAAGAAACAATACCCTCTTCCACCTCATCGCCAAAACCAGTGATGCGATAAAAAAGCTGGTTCGCACTTCCTGAAGTAACCAGTGCTTTAATTTTGCCATAGTGCCATAGCCTCTTATCGCTAGGGTGTACTTTAACCAAAACATGATCCCCTACTTTATATTTGTGCTTGCTTTTTGAGTCAGCACCAGCCAACTCAACCGTTTTAACCTTCGGGTTGTGTAGTGGCTTTTCGAGCTGTGTAAAAAACTCATCTCCGTATATAAGTTTGTTTATAGCAGCAACCTTGTTTTTGGTTAAGCTTTCAACTACCGGGGCAAATTTTATTTGAATTGATTTTATAAGTGCTTTGTGGCCACAATTTTTGTTTGCCAGCAATGTTTTTGTTTTTGCAACAATGCTCTTAAGGGTTAATGTGGTAACTTTTTTGTTGCGTAACTCGTTTACTTTTTTTATCAATAACAACTCCGGTGAAAGGCTTGCTTTTTTAGCTGTTGCGGCCTTTCTTTTGGCGGTTTTGATATTCATAACCTTAGCGTATTCCGACTTGCTTAATGAGGAAATAAATTCATCATCCTCCTGCCCATTTTTTCCGTTGTGCTTCATGTTGTAATAGTTTGCTTCAGCATCTTTATTGCTCATTGAATCATAATAATACTCTGTCATTCCATAAGGGTATAAGGACACGAGATCAGTGATTAATAATATAATATCATCATCATCAAGGTTTGCGTGTCCGGGTACTTCTTGCCTTACCGATTGAGCCAGTTGATCTATCTTTGCGCCACCGTTTTTTATCCAAGTTAAGTTAAATGCGGCACCGCCTTTGCCCTTTCTCACGTTTGAATCACCAAAACGATCCCAACTAACAGGATCAAACTTTTGCCCATCCAGGTAAACCGCCAAATGGTCGTTTTCGTCTATTGGCACAAATTTTTTTCTCAGGTCCTTTTTTTCCTGAAGCAATAATTTAGTACCTCCACGGCCCAATGTTTTATTTACCTTTTTTTGGCTGGCCATGGTTATTTTTTACCCAACTTAACACCCACGCCAATACTTATACTTGGTTGCTGCATAATATTGGTGTGTAGGGAATAGAGTGTTTGTTTTTTGCTTTGGTAAATAATACCAGGACTAAAGCCAACACTTGCCCCTAAATGGGCCTGAGCATGGATGTAAAAGGCTCTTTGTGGCTCTGCCTGTTCAGTGATGGTGTTGGTAATGATCATTTGCTCCAGTGGTTTTATTCGCTTAATGGCAAAATCCCTCCAGGTGATTTTATTTTGGTAGATAGTATCTTGCACGATAAGGCTGTATAAACTATCCCTTAACTCTTGACGGTAGTAATAGGCATTGGTTTGCCAATCCCTTACCAATTGCGCTGTATCGCGTATATATACCGTGTCAATCCTTGTGCTATCCACATAAACCAGTTTAGGCGCATTGGGATGGCTTGATGGAGTGGTGTATCTTACCTCAACGCTATCATAAACCAAAATTCTTGTGGTATCTGTTTTTTTTGTGTACACATTTTTCTTCCATCCACAATTAAAATCAGGTGTAAAAAAAAGCAGGCCCGCAAATAAGAGCACAGCCGCAATTGCGGCTATGCTCAGCAGCCGTTTATTTCTGTTGTTTGGTTTATTTTCCATAACTATCAAAGGGGTTATTGTTGTGTTTATCTGCTGCACTTATAAAGCCCAAAGCCGTGAGTAATGATACCAAACCACTGCCAAAAATGGTTACTTCAGTAAGGGTTGCTTTGCCCATGAATACCAGCACGAGGCCGCAAATGAATACGGCAATAATCAAAGCAGCAATGGTGTTTGTGGTGAGTTTATTTTTCTTCATACGTTAACAATTTATAGCCGCTCCAGCCCAAAAAAAAAGCCCCAATGCGCCTGCCAAACCAATACCAACTGCTGGTAAATATTTAAGAGATAATTCAACTAGTTCGTTGTGCCTGTTTTCCCAGCCTTTTTGGTTTGCGGCTTGGTTTGGCAAACTTTTATAAAACTGGTCTTTCGATTGGCTGTAAATCTCAAACAACTTCTTTTGTTGAGTACCTCTAAAGCTGTTAATAACACGCACACTAGTTGGGCCAATATTGCCATCAACAACCAATGCATTAGGCCGTATTGTGTTAACTGCCATTTGCAGCCGTTCTGCCGCCCTAGAAGGGCCAGCACCCCATGCAAAATCCGCAGCAACATTGGCAAGTGCTTGGTTGGTTATCTGGTCTAGATTAAGTTCATCCCAATAACCCTTCTTAAAAATGCCATCCCAAATGGGTTGTGGCATTTTTTCCCAGTTTGATTGGTTAACCTGGTAACCAACCTTTGTGGCTAATCCGGTAAATGTTGCCCAGGTAATGCCCTTATTGGTATGCCAATCGCTGGCTGTTACCAAGGGGTTACCACGTTGGTTTATATCCCTTGCGGTTATCATGTAAGGAGACGGTTTTTTGCTGGCCGTATCTGTTTTTGCACGGCTCAAACCGCCCTCTTTTTTGAGTATAAAGGGTGTTATAATTTTATGATTAGCCATATATTACATTCCATTGATTACCGTTAATCCATTAAGTGAAAGATTAAACGCTGAATTGTGTACCCAAAACTTGCCACCTGCACCAGTTACGTTAAAAATTGTGTACACATTTTTATCTTTGTCCAAGGTTACCTGGGCAATTTGATTTAAGGTGTATTTGCCTGTTAGTTTTTGTGGCTTGCCCGTTGGCCAGTCATTAATGGCAGGTGTTACATTCACGGTTGCGTTGGCGCTTAATATGTCGCCTTTTTTAAAAGTTACAGTACCCCTTTTAGTTGAGCCATAGAATTTATACTTACCATAGCGAGTTGGTACAAAGCCCCCTGCTCTTTTATCCTGGCTGTCTGTTGCTCTTTTGGCCATTGATAAAAAAAGCTCCAATTCATCAGCATCAAGTGCAGCTTGCAAATCTTTTGTCAAGTTCCTAGAGTACGTTGTCTCGTAGGAATTAGAAACAACCTGCCAATTTGTAATTTGTGGAGCAATCGCATATAAAGCATCTTGGTCAACCCACCCTTTCTTAAGTATATTAGGATTTAACGCATTGTATATTCGTGTAGCCAACACCTTGTTAATATCTGTGAGTAGTTCGCGGCTTTCTTTTTGTTCCTTAGCATTTTTAAAATACGCAACCAATTTATATACACCGTAAGCACCAGCACCAAAAGCCAGCGCACCGCCAACCCACTTTATTGCGGTGTTGCGGTTGCCTTTGTCAGTCATTGCGGCCAATGCTATGGGGTTACCTAATGATTCCATGTTATAATCCGTTAATCATGTATTCAGGCTCTTCAAATTCACCAGCCAAACGGGTGGTTTTAAAATCGTTATTGTAAACTGATACATCGCTCAAAGATGCCCAGCCACGTTGTTTGCCTGCATAGTCAACCAAGAGGTAAGTGCGGGTTAAGCCGGAAGCCCCTTTTTCAAAAACAACATCTACTACTTTACCCAGGGGATTAACACCTAAAGCTTGTTTGATTGTTTGGCTTATTGGGGCGTTTACTTTAGGGTTTTGCCTGAAGTTTATTGTTACACCAATGCCATATACAAGGCCATTAAGCAGGCGGTTTTTTTGCAATTGCTGTTGTAAAATTTCGGTTGGGGTAAATGCTTCAGGTGTTGTGGTTGATTTACCTGGTTGGTTATTTGTGCCTGCTTGAAAAGGTGTGCGGCCATACCTTTTTAACGTATTGGCCTCTGTTTGTTCTCCCCATGTTCCGGTTACGCCTTGATCAGGATGTTTAGCTTTTAAAATCTGCTGAAACATCTTGATGCGGTTTTGTGTATTTGGGCCGTTTTGGCCATCAACAGACAATGCTACGCTTTTAGCCAAATCAGGGATGGTGTTTAAAAAGCTTTGTATTTTAGCAATGCGATCTGAAAAGATTATTTTAACAGGTGTTACCGCCTTTTCTTTTGGCTGCACTGGTGGCAATTCATCAGTTACAGGCACATCCTCCTTTTTGCCTGAAGCAACCGCATAGATTGTACCCGCAACAATGGCACCGAATGTTAAAAGTATTCCCGTTTTCATAATTTTATATTGCTCCTAGGTTTCTTGCCTTTTTAAGTTTAGCATTAACATCAACGCCTTTTTCAATTGCTTCTTGCAAAATTTGCAAACTGGCAATTGTGGCCACATCAGCTAACGCCTGAAGTGCCGCTTTTTTTTGCTCCAGTTCGGTTTCAGATTCGGCACTGATTAATATTGGTTTAGGTTTAGTGATCATTGTTACTCTTCGGTTTTTTCGGTTTGTTTAAAAATTGCAGTGTGCAGATCTTGCATGTACTTTTCGTCCATAGTAATGGCTTCCACTATATCTTTAAATCGCACCATATTTTCATCGCTCATGTGCTTTAAAAATGGCAAAACGCCCTTAAAAAAAGCCGTGATGCCATCGTTTACGCCTTCCAAGTTCAGGTGTTTTGCTGGTAGCTGAATTGTTGGTTGTGGTGCATCTTTTCTGATTAACTCCTTAACCATTCCAATGATTTCAACCACACCTTCTTTACCGCCAATACTTTCTGTAAGGCCCGAAAGGGTGTTACCCTTTAGCACGTTCTGTTCGGCCATTATTTGTTTAATGGCCAGTTCTTTTTCTTTTTCTGCAGTATTAACAATAACCTGCAACGAATCCCTTTTTTCAATGGCTTCTCTTAACTCTTTTTGGGTGAGCTTTAATTCAGCGTTTAGCTCTTTCACCTTTTCCCGCAAATCCAACACATAGAAGTCATTGCCAGTTGTTATAGTTGTCATTGTCGCTGCTGGTTCTTTTATTGTTTCTACTGGTTGATTTAAAGTGTTGCCTAGTGGTTGTTGTTGCGATTGCTTGCGCCAATTTTCATTTCTGCACTTTTCGCTGCAAAATTTGGCTTTCGGCTGATTTGTTTTAAAATTGTGGCCACAGTTTTCGCAACTCTTTTCTAGCATGTTTTTGGAACGCTTTTAATGATAAAAATATCAAGTCTTGGTTTTGCCCCGCTTGCAAATTCTATCTTTACATCACCGCTGTATAAATGCCCTGATATGGCCGGATACTCTCTGCCATCACCAGCCCGAATAATTGTTGTACCATTTATAACTGCATCACATTCGCCTTCATTCGTAAGTAAAGCATATGCAACACCCTCCATTTCAAGGGTGTGTTTTTCTGTTATACTGAGGTGGTCCGTTGAAAGAGTATTCATTTCTTAACAGTTTTTTTTTCGTTCAACTCGAAAAACCATCTGAAGAGAAACCCCATTGGCACCAACAACTTGATCATTAGGAACCACGACTTTAATTTTGTATTTTAAGCCGTTTGCTTCTAAACCAAGAGGTTTATAACGCTCAACTGCGCTGTAATTGGCGGTACTCAACCAGTCTTGCAAATGGGTGGGATGCTGAATAGCGTTGCCATCCTTGTTGTACAGTCCAATATTAACATGCGTAACACCGTGTAGTGTATTTTGGTATGTTGCAACACCTGTGATTCTTTCGTAGGTACTATCAGAAGGATAAGTGAAGGGTATTGCTCCAGTCGCACCTGCTGGTAGCTCAATATTTACTGTCTCATACAATATATCAGTCATATAAAAATGGATTAGCAGGCGGCCAAAAAATTGGCCGCCTGTGGTTGATAAAAAAATTAATTACTTGGTTACCACCTGAACACCGCGAATAATCATCCTGATGAAGTGGTTGCCAACAGGTACTACACCAGCGGCAGCGCCACGGTAGTTAATCTGTACCTTTGTATCAGGCGTGATTATTTTTGGTGCTTTCGCTTGTATATATGCCTGTCCAGCATGTTGTAAGCGGTTGTTATTAACCAAATGGCTGCTTACTGCAGCTTCATAAAGTTTTTGCGTACCTACTATAATTTGTAAAAACGAGTTCTGAAAAGCAACTGGAATTCTTTGTTTCGGCAACTCATAACTTGAAGCCGTACCAACACCTACTGCGCCAGTAGCAGGGGTAACGTCAACCGCGAATGGGTCTTGAATAAGGTTGCTATACGAGATGATATCCCTAGTTGCGTTATTATCAGCAGAAAAACCGTAAAAAACACCTACCTCATCAAAGGCGGTCCATGCTCCCACCTCTAAGCGACCCTTGGGGAAGCTACTCATTCCTTCAACCTCATCATTATTGGCTTTCAGCAATTCTTGCTCGCCTAAAAGGCTTGGCAACTTGACGGTGTGAACCAGCTCAACGCTACGAATTTCTTTTACGCCATCTTGGAGGTCTTTCAACGTTTTGGCATCTAAAAATACAAGCTTATCCATAAGATAGTCTGAAACTGGGGCTACATAATTTTTGTTGTTCATGTTTGTGTTATTTAAAAATTAATAATTGATTTGTTTTTTTTTGAAATTTCTGCTTTGTAATTACAATCCGGCAATGCACTCTTGCATTTGCGCTGGGGCTAATCCCCTTCTGTTCATGTTGGCAACTGGTAAACCAGTTTTATTTTGGATGGCTTGTGCAGCAATTTGTTTACCAATATTGCCAGCACGGCCAGCAGCGTTAGCAAGGCGTTTAACCCATTGCTTTTTTGTACGGCCCAAACCATCGGTGTAGCCTAGCAATTGGATCACTTCGCCATCATCACCCTCAATGGTTTCGTAAACAGTGGCATTGCCTAGCATCACCACATCATCTTCGCCCATCATTTCTTCGTCAACCACGTTGCCTAGGAATACCACACCATCAGGATCAGCATTACCCAAGCCGCCCTCTAACGGGTTTAACATGCGCAGGGTATCTTGAATACCCTCCATACCTTCGCCTTTTAGCGGTGAACTATTTGCAATGTTTTTTAAGCTGCGGAAAAAGGCAAACACGCCAAGGCCCAAACCCAAACCTTTTACCAAGGGTTGTTTTCCTGCCATTGCTGTTCCTACTCCAAGCACCGTTAGCGAACCGTTAACAAGTAAATTATCTTGTTTAAACACGTTATCCGGTAACACTTTTGATAATGCACCGCCAGCAATGGCTGCGACCATCAATTGGCCATCTTGCATGGCCGTTTTTTTAGTGGGCATTTCAAACCACTCGTTTTTTGTTTTTGTCTCTGACATACGATTATTATTTGATTTTATACTGAGAAATTGTTTTGCCTTTTTTTGTTTTGCTTGGGCCGTTTAGTGGTTTGGTTTCGATTACTTCATGTTCAACATCCAAGGTGTCTTCTAAGCCGTTTAATGGCTTGCTTTTTTTACTCCTGGTTGCGGCCCAGCTAATACCTAAAAGAGTAAGTGCAGCTATGGCATACTTCACGCCATTTGATTCTTTTTTGGCGGGTGCTACTGGAGCAATGGCCGCCTGCTCAAACCCGTAATTAGGATCAATTGCGGCCTGTTCAATCACCATATTGGGATCAATTGCGGCCTGTGGTATTGGTGAATCCTGTCCGCTATTGTTACTGGTTTGTGGCATTGTTGTGTCCACAAATGATGATGCAGGCAACCTAGTTGGTGCGCTATTACTGGTGAAGCTTGCAACCTTGATTGTTGGTGCTGGCTTTGGTGCTGGGGTTGGCGTGTTGTTTTTGGCTAAATTACCTGTAAGGGCAAAGTAGGCGCGCTGAAACAACGTGCGCTCCTGTGGGCCTAACTTATCTTCACCGTGGCGAATAGCGGTTGGCACAATGTTATTGATGCGGATGGTGTCCGTTAATGAAAATTGTTTGTTGAAAAACAACTTTTGCTCGGGCGTGGGCCTTACATTCATTGCCAACGCGATTTTATCACGCAGGGCGTTTTTTTGGTCTTCCTGAATTTGTGATGATGGGGCTATTTTTGGCTGCACCTTCATTACGACAGCTTGCCCGCCATTAGGTGTTTTAATAACCACTTTTTGGCCAGTAGTTGCAGGGCGTTGCAACGGCTTTTTGGGCAAGCTTGCAACGGCTTGTTTGGTCGTTGCAACGGCTTTTGCGGGCAATTTCATTGCTACCACTTTGCCTGCACTTGCAGTGTTCACCACAACTTTTTGGCCAGCCGTTGCGATGCGTTGCAACGGCTTTTTGGGCAAGCTTGCAACGGCTTGCTTGGTCGTTGCAACGGCTTTTGCGGGCAATTTCATTGCTACCACTTTGCCTGCATTTGCAGTTTTAACCACAACTTTTTTTGCTGAAGCAATTGCTTTTTTAAACGGCTTCACTTTGCCCAAATCTCCAATATTCATTGGCGGGTTGGCATCCTGACATGCGCAGCCTAATTCGCTATCGTTGTTATCATTGTAGTTGTCTGGCCCTGCCAGCCTGTAAGTATTTGCCATAGTAAAATCTTTGTAGTAAGTAATTTTTTCGGGTTCTAAATTGAAGCTATCCAGTACCGGATCAATTGTCCAGTATCTATCGTTAGAAGTCCAAGGGTTGAGGTCAGCGTTTTTTTGTTTGGGTACAATCACATAAATGTGTTGGTAGTAACCTTTGTTCGAGAGTTCAACGATTCTGGCTAATGGGCTTAAACCACCATTAATTAAAATTGATAAGGCAGTAATTGCGTAACAATCGCAGTCTATGCCTGTCTTTCTATCAGCCCAGGCACGGGCTGGCTCACGCAACTCTTCTTTACCCTTTGCATCAAGCTTGTATTGGTAATGGGTGTACATAAAATCCCAAACATTCTTGCAGAATTTGTAAGGATCACTATCATACAATACCTCGCTGATAGCCTTTGTTTGATACTGGGTTTCAGCAACGATTGTTTTAATTTCATCAAGGGCTTGAAAAGTTGATCTATCACCAATAAAAATATTCTCATTTGACGGCCTCGGAAAATAACGGTCGTACTGATTCCCTGGCTTAATCAACCTGTAATGTTTAGCTGTTAAGCCTAAACCGTCTTCATCGGGGCGATATATGTAATTTTCAGTCATTACAGGCCGTTTATAAAATTAAATGGCAGTGGGTTTTGCGCTGGCTTTTTAAAATTCTTAATCTGATCAAACACACCACCGGGGATGTACTGACCAATTGTAAATTCTTTAAGTGTAACGGTTTTTGGGATTCCTGCAACTTCAAACGCAACAACCAGTTTTAATGGGGTGGTTGATTTTATTTGCAAGAAGTTGAGCATTGGTGCGCTCAGTCCAAAATCTTTGGTTGTGGTTTTATTGGCTATCAAATCAACCACTGGTAACACTTCATTACTGGTGGCTAAATCGCTCCAGGTTTTATCAGGGTTCTCGTATTGAACCCGTAAGAATAAATTGTTTACTTTTAAACCAACGCCTGAAAAGTTTTTTAAGCCCATTGTAGCAAACACATTCAGCACCGGGAAGGGTACAAAGCGGATGTTGGCTTTGATGTCGCGCACTTCCGGTACCAGGTTATTAGTAATATTTCCGGCTCTTAAAATTTTGGGAATTTGTGTGGCCACCAATCCCCCAACTATCCATAGTATGGTACTCATTGTGGTAGGGGTATGGTTATTGGTTTGGGTTTATCAAAAAAGTAATCTTGCAGATGCTCTATTTTGGCATCCTGCTCGTGGTTTTTTTCAATGATGTTGTCAATATTGGTTTCAACTACAGCAACAGATTTGCCAAGGGTTTTAATTTCTATATAAATACCGCCAAGCAAGCTGATGGCTATTGTAGATACTAGGGTAAAAAAACCTTTAAATATATATCCCTGAAAGGGTGTAGTGTCGTTGCCTGTACTCATAGATTAATTTGATGTACAAAGCTTACACGAGTGAAAAAACTGGTTTCCGAATAATTCCCAATTTTTCCCAATAATTTCCTAAAAAGTTATAACGTATTGGTTTTTAAGGGCATTTTTTTGCACAAAAAAAGCCGTTGCAACGGCAATTGCAACGACTTATGCAACGGCCTGCAACGGCTTTTGCAACGACATTCAACGGCTTTTGCAACGGCATTCAACGGCTTTTGCAACGGCTTAAAATTGCCGTTGCAACGGCCTTAAACGGCTTAAAGTAGCAGTTTTGGCCACAAATTTTATTCTTCAGGTCGCCCGTATTTGGAATAGAATAACAAAACCCGTTTTGGTGATATAGTACCAAGTTTTTTTGGTGGCCTATCAGGTGGCTGGTATGCCAAACGTTTAAACTCTCTACTAATGGTTTTTGTGGACACATTGTACAGCTTTGCAAGTTTTTTAATGTTGTTAGGTAGGTTCATAAGTACAGGTGGTTATTTGTTGAATTTACCCAATATGATCACGTAAAGAAGCCAGCAATAGGCATTACCAATGATGTACCATAGCACGTAATCTTGTTTGGTTTTTTCCGGTACCGGAAGATTAGTAACCCACTGGTGGAATATAAAAAAGCCTACCAGGGTAATGATGGCCAGTATAGCGGTGATGATTTTAATTTTAAGCATGATTTATTGGGTTAATGTGTTAAATAATCCTTTTGTGGGTTGGTTGTAATTCATCCAAATTACTTCCTGTACTTCGGATGATCGTATGTTATTCTTTTTTACAGGCAGCTCAATTTTATTCCATCCGCTATACAATTCATCGTATAATTTAGAATTGTAACCGCTTACCATGGCCAGCCCTTTTATGTTGCTCAGCCTGTTTGCTAACTGTGTATGTTGTTCAATGGTAAATTCAAATTTATAGTCATTAAAGCTGGCTCGTGTGTCCTTAACATATGGTGGATCACAATAAAAAAACGCCTTGGGATGGGCTATTTTATCAATACAATCGCTAAAATCAAAGTTGGTGATCTGAAAGTTTGAACGGATAATTTCAGCTACATCATGGAGTTTTTCTATGGCATTGTTCCACTTACTTACGGTCTCCCCTCCCTTGCTGTTTACTTGGTTTTTAGCCATATGCCAGCCCTTGTTTTTTCTCTGCGCACCAAGGCCAAAAAAACTTTGCCTTGCTCTTACATAAAACCTGCGGGCCTGTTCTATTTTATCATCCGTGGGTAACCAGCAATTGTTGTATTCTAAATTGGAGCATGGTGTAAGGAGTAGTAATTTAATTAATTCAGCCTCGTTGTTTCTAAGAACTTCAAAAAAATTAGTAACATCTGCATTAATTTCATTGGCTGTTTTAATAACATTCCCTTTGTAATTTAGGCTTACACAAAAGCTGCCACCAAACAAATCAACCAAATGGGTGAAGCCCACAGGAAAGTTGGAATACAGGTAGTCCAACCAAGTAAATTTTCCACCAAAATAATTAAAGGCAATTACCTTGCTTGCGTTTCCTGACATAATCTGTTTTGATTTACTACTGGTTGAAAATTGGCCATAATAAGGTGTTGCGTGAGATTTATTTCTCTTATGCAGGCATCAACAATTTGTTGCTTCACTAATGCGTAATATGTGTTGTTAAACGTGGGTATGATGGCTTTTAAAAACACCCTGGTTTCGGATGGTGTTAACTTGATATTGATATAGGGCCGTTTTATTCTATTGGCTGAAATGTATTTATTTTTCAATTTCTCGTGCAGTAGGTCAAGGGTTACAAATACAAACACATCATCAACAGCAATGGTTGCCAACGATTCATCAACGGCTTTTTTTGCATAGCTATTCACTGAAGCTTTTAACATTTCGCACAAAAAGCTAAGGTCTTGTAGGCTGATTTTGAACTTTGTTTGTAGCATGTTTAAATGATATTTATTACATCTTCAGGTGAAAAATGATCTTTGATAACCTCTCTTATTTTTTCATCCACCGGGCTAATAACAAGTGCCTGTAACGCATGGTGCATCACGTCAGCAATACTTAGGTTTGTTTGTCCTGCTATTTTTGCTGCAAGCTTTTTAAAATCAGCCGTGCAACGGAATTTTAATAAATCGTCCCTGTTAACTTTGGGTTTAGGTTCGGGTTTTGTGGCCACAATATTTTTTACCTGCGGGTGATTATTATCAAGTGTACCAAAAGCTTTTGGCTCAGGCTTACCAGCGATTTGGTTATTTACTACATCTATGGCTTTTTGATATACTTTTGCAGCCGCTGGTGGTGCTTTCTTTTTCTCTGATTCAAACTCTCTTAAAATGTAATATAAAGCGGCTGTTCCGGCATCCTCTTTGGTTTTATATTGGTGAAATTCATGGTATGAAATTCCCGAACTTGAACCACCAGCTCCAGAATGAGTGTATTTATTACCAACACGATGGCCAAAAGCCCATCCTAAAGAAGCTTTGGCAATATTAGCAGTGGCGTGAACCTTTCTTGAATCAATGCTTATTTCAGTTACATTAATTTCTCCATAAACACACACATTATGCTTGTTATAGCCAAATTGTTTGTCTATAAGATAATAAGGCAAATCCCTTGCCCCAATAGGTTTTGTAAACTCTCTATCTTCCAAGTATTCTTTAAACTCCTGTGTTACTTCATTTACAGTAAATCCCCTTTCTAGCAGCCATAAATGAATTTCAAACCAATTATCCGGCCTAAGTCCTTTTGGTTCTTGATCAAAATAAAATGTTTCTTCTAGCAAATTATCCGGGTTATCGTCTAGCCACTCAATATTTATTCCCGCGCCTAATTCTAGTAATATGTGAGGTCTAGTGTGTGTGTAAAAAATTCCTAAAATTTCAATTTCAGTAGCTGTTTGTTGGGCCTTCTTTGGTTGTTTATCTTTTGTGGCCACAACCTTGCTTTTTTTGGTATTTTTTATAGTAGCTAGTTGTATTGGTTCAAGCTGGGCCACATGTTGTAGTTCAATATCACTAGGTTTTTTACCGTAATTTACCGTAACATAATTTCCTTCGTGATTAGCAGCTCCATGAATAAATCCAACTTTTTTATTACACCTATTAATAACCTGATCACCAATTTGAAACTTTTGATTATGGGCTTTGTCTGATTCTTCCCAGCTTGCAAATGGATGGCAACTGCAACCATTAAAGCCAGTTATGGGTGGGGTTGGTTTAGTTGATTTTGGGGCGGCTTTTTTGGCTGGTTGTTCAGCTTCAACATCAAGCCACTTTATAAGGCGTGATTTATGGTAGCCAAGAGGTAATATATCACCAATGCGCTCTTTTAACGTGGTAATATATTCATCTTTAGTCTCTCCAATTATTATGGCATTTTGTATCTGATTTTTACCATTACCATCAATCCCATTAAATTGGGCCTCCCTGTTTATTTTATATGGTTTATAATTGTAGTAAAACGGTTTTGTGGCCACACTTTCCTTTTGTTCGGGTTGGTCAGCTGCTTGGTGGTAACAATTTTCACAAATTAAATTAAATGTTGCTGGGTTGGTGTTGGTATTTTTTTGCAGCCACATATTACCACACTCTTTACCTGGTACCAGCATATGTTTATCTCCACAAATATTGCATTTAGGAATAATGGTAGATTCAAATATATCATCCTTATCGGATGCGATGCACTTGTATTGGTATTCGTGCATGTCTCCTTGTTTTCCATTTTCTAAAAAACCTTTCAAAGATTCCAGTTCATTATTTGTAAGTGATTCGTGTTCTATATGAAGTATTATTTGTCCTTTGGTGAGCTCTGTGAAAAAAAAATCTCTAGGAGTATTAATAACCATTGGAAGCTCGCTTACCAAGCCTATAAATTGCTTGCCATATTCTCCAACGTTCTTTTTGTTGTAGAAAGTTTCGCGGCAATTACTTTCCTTATTAAAATGAACCTTTTTTTGCGTTTCTGCATCTAAAAAACCTTCATAATGGTTAGGGTTTTTCAGGCTTGTTTTTATTTTCGAACCGCAAATATCACAAGTAGGAAAAATTACGGTACCGTAATTCCTTAAGTTGTTGGGTAACTTATTTGAGGGTTCTTTTTTTGGTGTTGATTTTTTGGCCATAGGTTAGTGTTTTATCATTTTTAATAAGTCGTACCAGGGTTTGCTTAATACCTCACCTGCTCCAAGAATGTATCGGTAAACTTCTTGTTTGGTTGGATCATCTTGTGCATTGTCGTAGCAGACCAAATCTGTTGCGCCAAGGTTTTTCCATAGCTGAATTTGGATGTTGAGGGCCTGCACCACGGTTGAAACCTTGTATTGCCTTCTTAAAAGGGCTTCAAAATTTTTGCAACCATCGTAGTAAATAATTTCTGCCTCCAGTTGCCCAGGTAATAATTTTTTGTGGCCCTTAAGCACAAACCTTGGTGTGGTCTTAAGTTCGGATGTTGCCGGATCCATCCATTGCACATACACATGCTGCTTTTTGCGTATTTCAAGCAGCTCAGTAGTGGTTGGGTTGATTTTGAGGTGTTGTGTCATTTTTTTAAAAACATTTGCGCCTTACTGTAACTGTAAGCTGATAACAGTAAGTAACATTAACAATAACAGATACTATAAGGCACAAGAGTGCATTATGCCTATTAGGATAAATACAATTTTTATGCATCATTGGTGGGAGGCCTCGCTGGTGCTGCATTTTGGTACTTTTATTAAGGTTGGTAAAAACCACACGGAAGCTTTGCTTTTTAAATCAAAACCATTGCCATGTATTTGCCTATCGGGTACACGCATTTGTTTGTTTTTGGTCGTGAGCTTTCTATTTTCAACGAGCGCTATTTCGCGCTGTTTTAGCTGCTTTCTGAGCCTTGTTGTGGTTCGGGATGATAAATAATTGCGGTGTGCAACTATCTTGCTCCTGGTTCTATATAAACAGGTGTTTAAATTGTACAAGAAGTGCAAACTATATACATGGTCTTCATCTTGCGCTGACCCCGAAGGGATGGAATTTACAAAGACATGCTGCCTGATGGCTTCTATCTTATTAATTGCATCCCGGTTAATTGTGGTAATGTTATGCTGGCTTGCCAGGTACTCACAAACACGGTGATTACGTCTTACAGAGGATATAAGTATATCCGTTAATCGTTCTTGTTTTTCAAATTCCTCAACTGCATCTAGGATGTAGTCAGGGTGTTGTTTGGTGTTGTCTAAGTCATATTCATATGTAATAAAATCGTTGGTAAATGCCACATCAAACAGGTTGCAAAGGCTTTCCCATCTTCCTAGCCTGATGGTTTTTGGTGCGTATTTGTGGCCACATATTTTTAAGAGGTCCAAATCTTGCATTTGGTCCAGGTAATGTTCAATGGTCCTAAAATTCTTTTTGGTGTATTGCTCTAGTGTTGGCTTTTGTGCGCTGTAATTCTCTATGCACCCGCTAGGTGTTAGGGCTTTTAGCGTGATGAACATGCCAACAATTTTTCGCATTGTATTTGTTCGGTTGCCTTGGTGGGTGTTTGCTTTGGTTAGCCAATCAATCTGTTTTTGTATGGCCGCTTTTTCTGATTTATATTTAAGTGTGGCCAGTTCAGCTTTTAATTTTTCAACCCTTTTTTTGTTGGATAGTTCGCGTTTTTTAACCGTTTCCGGTTTAATATAATCACCGCAAGCTTTGTACCCGGACACGGCAAATTGTGCCACCTCTTTGGGTATTAACAGGGTTACTATATTTGCGGGTTGTGGGTTCATGGCTATTTGGCGTTGATGGATGCCAGCAATATGTTTAGTGGGTAAATTTGGTTACGTATCTCCTGGATTGTTTGTGCCAGGTGCAAGGCGGTTACAATGCCTTCAAGGGTTACGGCAAAGGTTTCTATATCGCTACACTCTGCGATTTGGGCTTTGTACAGCTCCAAATAATTAAGTACTATGCCACACGCTTTGGGGGTAATGCCTACATGGGTGTTGTGTAAATTGGTTTGTTTTAAAGTTTGTGCTGAAGCTTCAATTTTTGTGGCCACATATTGGGCATATTTTTTCACCACAAAAGCCAGGGCTTCGTTTTCGCTGGCAAATTCAGCATAAGGAAACTTCACCTTATAATCAGTATCATGGTTACGAATTTGGGCAGAAAAAAGGCCGCCCACTGGCTCAATAATATGTGTTAGCATTGGCTGAATAAGTTAAGGGTGGTTACTTGTTTACTGGCCATGGTGGCATACCATGCTTTTGTTTTTTTTAGTGTTTTTATTTGGGCCGTGTATATTTTTTGATCAGCCCTATCTTTGGTTTTTATACAAAGCTGGCTCACGTGGTTTATCTTGTCTTTTGCGGCTTCTAGGCCCTGCCTGTACACATCTAATTTATCCATTTAATTTTTAATTAAAGGGGCTGATAATAATTTTTGCATCAAGGCCATTGCCTCCTTTGTTTCGTCCATGCTCAGGTATGCAAAGCCTGCGTGGGGCATGGTGTGTATGGCATCCACACACACCACAATAAACGCCCTGGCATCAACAAAAACCTTTTTACAGCATATTATATCTGATTCCTCCATTTGTGCGGAATAGTGCTTTATTTCGTCCATGTTTTTTTTGTAATCCAACTGTGAGTTGGTGTCCAAAAAAACGTATGGGTTGTGGCCATTCCTGGGGATGATATAAATGCTGTAATGGTTCATGTTTTTTTTAGTTTACGGTGTACTTATTGCCCAACTCGATCACCTTGCCATCATCTTCCAAGATTTGCATAAACTTTTCCTTGGTGAGTGTTTCTTCAACTGGTAAATCTTTTTTGTGGGCCTCATTAACATAATGGCCATACAACAAATCAGCCGTTCCGGTATATTCGGTGGCCAAATCTTCTGCTGTTAATGGTGGGGCCAATTCTTCGGTTGTTTCCAGTGTCTCAATAGGCAAGGGCAACACAAACTCAACCTCTCTAGGAATTACAGCCACGCACTCAAACTCTGCACCTTCGTACTGTTTCTTAAAGTGCTGTAAAACATAAGCCTCTGTTTGATCGCCAAGCGATTCAATTAAGGCAACTAGCTGAGGTGTAAACCCCCATCCGTTTGGGTACTGTTTGTTTGGGTCTCTAGCCACTAGTTGCGGCTCATAAACTACTTTTGTGTTTTGCATATAATTGTTGTTTTGGGTTTGAATTTAAAAAAGCAAAAGGGGAGGCGTAAGCGTAATCAACTCGCATGAAAAAACCTTGTACAAAAAAAGCCTCCCCCAATGGTAAGAACGCCCGGTTTGGTTTAGGCTTTCCGGTTACCTAAGATTTTATGCCGACTGGTTATTTTTCAATCGTATAAAGCTGCTGCAAAAATTCGTGTAGCTCTTTTGTTGTTTTGAAAACATACAAGCCTTGCAAATCCTCAGGCACGCTTGTTTTTGGCTCCGGCTCTTGCAGTTGATAATCTTCTTTTCTCATTTCTAAGGCGGCCTGTTTGGCAGCGTGTGCCACTCCTTGTTCAAACTCTTCACGTTGATCAGCAATTGTAAATATCCGATCCACAGTAACAGAAAAACCATTAACCCCCTCGTTAATATTTGTTGTGTATTTTGCCATAACTATTGCTCAATTACTGTATTATAAACAGGTGTGGTGTGGCTGATGGTTTCGTCTATTACTTCCAAAACCACCTCATCGCTGACTAAGCGGTTAAGCACTGGCACGGAGGCATTGAGAGGGTAATGAATACCATCAATAATTAGGGTTACTTGTTTGGTTGCGGGATCTTGCGTGTCCTGCACTGTAAATTGTATTGTGTTCATATTTAAAATGTATTAATAGAAATGATTGCGGATGTATTTTTGGAATGAAAAGGCAATGGGGATAGCCACTAAAGCACCTAAGACAAACTCCAAAATCAACATTAAATATTGACTTTCTAAAGAAAATAACGCACCTATTAAAGCTGCTATTGGGAAAGAAATCACATAGGTAGAAACCCAATAAACGGCTTCAAAAAGATGTTTGTTTTCCGCTTGTCTCTTGTAAACTAAAGCGCAAAATGCATACACCTCACAAGAACATTCTCGAATAAATCCACCCTCTTCACCTAAAAAATCTCCACAATTAGAGCAATGAACAAGACCTTCACTGGTTGTATAAGTTTCCATATTTATCGGGTTAAATCATTTTTGAAGAGCCGCCAAACCGTATTTTTTTAACTTTACCTTACGATTATGTAAAATCCAATAAGGCTTGGCAGCATGGCCCTTGGCGTTACGTGCTGTCAAGTCGGTTCTTATTTTAGGTTTCCTTGCCATGTTTTAAACAAGTTTTTGGGCGAATGCCAGGCATTCTGCTTTTATTGTGGAACTAAAAACCTCCTCCACATCTACCCAGCCAACTTTATGAACCAATGTTTTACCATCTTCCCGTTTTTTCTTATAATCCGTAATGTAAACCACAATATTTTTTTCCGTGCTTAGTGCCTTGTCTTTCCACAAGTAGTATGTTGTTGCCATAGTTTTAGTGTGCTAAGTGTTTAAAAAGTTGGTTCACCATGATGCGCCACATCATGGGCGCGGGCTAGCCGCATAAATTGGTTGTAAATGGCCAAAGTGATTTTGTAGGGCCTCAAAATATCATCCACATAGCCGCATAAATTGGCTTCTGTTTGGCGAATACCTTGGCGCAAGGAGATTAATTTTTCCATGGATTTCCAACCCTTTGGATTTTGCAAATCCATAAAATCAACCGCTTGGTGAAAGTATGAATTAACACCGCTTTCATGGTAATGAATAATACCATTATGCTCAAGTATCAGGTATACGCCTCTAAAGTATATTTTGCACTCAGCAAGGTTTGTTAACAGCACCCTATCAGGTACTTTATATGCCTGAGCGTTCACGTCCCAATTTTGGTTGGCGTTGATGTAAGCCATCGTTTCTTCAACTGGCTCATTCTCTAACTCGGTGGGGATTTTGTAATTTTCCATAGTTTTAAAATTTGCCCCCGGATTACGCACCGGAGGCCCTGCGTTTTGTGTAGGGTTTTACCTACATTTGTTTTACCACTAAAACAAATTATCTTATGACTACTGAACACACCATCTCAAAAGCCATTGAAGAAATGACCAAATGGACTAATTTTTACTACGCCTTTTTTTCACCATGCCTTTGCATGGGTGGTTTATTTGTGCTTAACCCAACCTTTTTTATGGAGGCCGATATTTGGAAGCTTATAGCTGCATCTTATGGCATTTCCTTTCTAATTACTGCTTTTGTTTCGCCCCTTTCTTTTACTATTTATTCAGACTTTAGTATTTGGGTAGGGTTAAATAATGACGTTTTTAAAAACCAAGGATTAAACGCAATGGCCATAATTATGATGCTAATAAACTCCTTTGCCATTGCTATTGCGTTGGCATTAAACTGGCTTGGTTTACCCGATAAAACAGATACCCTCCTAGGTTTTTTGCCCGGTATCGGTAAATATGGTACATGGGCAATTGTAATTTTGGGGGTGGGGGTTTTTTCTGCCTTAAGTCTGATTCGTATTTACCGGAAAGGAACTTTATTAAAGCGATAGCGAAATCTCCAAGAGAAGGATTATCTGCGGCCTTCTTGTTGGCTTTGCAAATGGTGCATGTCAAAGAACTTTTGTTTTTAAAGTGGCCAACGTGTTTTCCGTTTTCCATGATTCAAAGGAATGTGATAATTTTGATTTATCAAACTAATTAAAGTGATTTGATTAACTTTTATTTGTATTTAATTGATTATGAGTTGATTATTTTTTTGATTAAACTACTTAAGCAATTAAAAATGTTTGATTATTTGTATTAATAATATTTTTAATACCTTTGTCCTATTCAAAAAGTAAACTTTATTAAACTTTTTATAGCAAAAAAAATGGACACAAAAGATTTAAAAAAACGGCTGCGAGCAGCCATAGCAACTGAGGGCCTAACCAACCTTGCAATTGCTGAAAAAACGGGATATACCCCCAACATGGTCAGTAAGAGTTTAAACGCAAAATATAGCGTTCTAAGCACTAAATTCTTAACAAAATTGTTTGAGGCTTTTCCTGAATTTGCCGCAAAGCACAAGGAGCAAATTTTAAACGGTGCAACGGCTGATCAGGCTAACTTATTTAATTCACCAGTTGAACTGGCTGAATTGCGCAAAGTAGTAATTGAGCAGAAGGCAACCATTGCTGAATTACGTGAACAGTTAAACTACTTTAGGGGGTTATTTGCACAATCAATGCAGCTTCATCCTGATTTAGTAAAGTTAATTGACCCTCTTGCGTTTAAAAAGTTTGGGGCCGAATTACCGGTAATTACCGGTAATATGGTTCACAAGGGGGCTAGACAAGGGGCTATGGCATAAATAGCCCCGTGAAGCTTTGTAAATTGAAGTAGGTTCTAATCCTGCTGGGACTACAAATAAGAGCAACCACGCCTATTGGCGTGGTTTTTTGTTTTTCGGGGGCACACCAAGCTTGCTTGAGTGTGCGAAGAAGAACAAAAAACCGCATTCGCGAAGCGAAGGCTTGGTTGCTATTTCAACATGAGGCACAAAGGAAAAGCGCAGCTAATCCAACACACCAAGCTTGCTTGAGTGTGCGAAGAACAATAAAAGACGATACGATTATTTTTTTACTTTCTTTAAATAGGAAGAAAATTTCACCTTGGTGAGTTTAGTCATTTGGGCCAACGAAACATCCTTCCACGCTGACTCCTCAGTATTTTCATACGTTCTGCAAAGTAAGATTTCACCCGTTTTGGCATTTTGTGCCACCTTCCAGCAAAACTTAGGCACATAAACGCCATTACCTATGGTTTTGTTGCTAAAATAAGAACCACAAATAATTAGTATTTCAGCAGTTTGCGATTGCTCACGAATTTCAGTTTCATCTTTTTTCCATTGTCCAAGGTTTAAACCTTCAGTTTGCGGTGAGCAATTGTAATACCAGAAGGTTTGCTTCTCTGCAGTGCAATCGTAGGCAAAATCCTCAGCGTTCGCCAAGTGTCCGCGCTCATAACCCGATCTAACATAATCGGTATTTTTTGCGGTAAACTTTAATGATTTAAAACTAAACCCCTCTTTCTGCCGATCGCAAGGTCCACCACCATTCTTTAATTTATAAATTACAAAAACAGGATTTTTTAATTGAAAACTGTAATAACTATCGTATACAGAAGTGTGAATAACCGTATCAATGTATTTGGATTGTGCAGTTGCTGATACCGTTATCAGCATTGAAAATACGGTAATAAAGGTCAGAAAATGTTGTTTTGTTTTCATGGCTAAATTGTTGAATTGTTTCATTCACAATGTACAGTTATCTCGTAAGAAAAACAATACTCCGTTTAGCCCTATAGCTGCATAAAATCTACTGGTCTTCCAATAAAATATATTGTACATTCATCGTGTAAACACCAGGTTGGGCATAAGCTCCAGGCCCTTGTGTTTGTTCCAGATTTTGAGGTACAGCTCCAGTAGCATCAAATGCCATGGGGAAAATAGCTGGTAAACCTGGTACAATACGGTAATCAATGGTATAATAATAATCGCTGGTGCGGCCACCTGCGGTAAGGTAGCTACCTCCTACTACGGCATCTACACCAGTGCCTGTTATTCCAGCGTGGCCAGCAATGTATTTATGCTCTTGTTTGGGTGGAGTACCTGTATTGGTAGGGTCAACATAAATGCTGTTTGAACCAGCAGGGCTATTTACGGGAGGAAAGGGCGCGCTATAATCTGCATAGATGCCTGTTGCAGCGCTTGCGTTGTTATTTGGTGTACCTTGTCTTATTTCTAATGCACTTAACGGAATATGGTTGGTAGCATTTGGGCCTCCTCCTGTGCCGTATTTAACTTGCTGATCCCAGCAACCAGGAGCCACATTACCACTTGATGTGCCAATTACATACATATCCCAGTTTACGGTGGAGGTTACTTTGAGCACCGTTGCTCCATATTGGGTAACCCCTGCATAGTAATCGTTAATGTTGTTAAAATCAAAATCAACCTGACGTGTTTGGGTATTTAACTGCAATATGGGTTGCAAGTCCATAGTGGCTGTTACATTCTGCTCACCGTGCAATTGCGCAAACGCTTGTTGCGCATTTAAACTAATGAGTAATACACCTGCAATAATTGTTTTTACGTTCATACAAATTGATATAACGCCATAAGTTTATCCTAAAGCGATAATCAAAGCAAAAGTATTTTACAGACTTTAACCCAAACATTATTTGAATTGTGTGATTTAAGGAATAAACATCCTTTCACACAAAGAACAGCAAGATTGGTGTTTATTTATGGTGATTTACCGCCCTAAAGAAGGTTATTGATAAAATAAATGCACTAGACATCCAAAAACCACCAGTTAGCCAAAATACGGCACCACCATTACACCACCATGTTTACGATTTTGCCTTTAACAAAAATGATTTTTTTGGGTGTTTTGCCCTCCAACCATTTCTGCACCGCTTCGTCAGCCAGCACTGCCTGTTCAATTTCTCCTTGAGTCGCACTTAAGCTAAACTCAATATTGGCGCGGTGTTTGCCATTAATGGAGATGGGATAACTAAAGCTATCTTCCACCAAATACTCCGCGTGGAAAGTTGGGTACGTGGCATTTATAATAGAGGTTTGATTACCCAATGCCTCCCACAATTCTTCGGCTATATGCGGTGCGTATGGACTTAAACAAATGAGCAAATCTTGCAGTATTTCTTTTTTGTTGCACTTTAAGTCAGTAAGCTCATTCACACAAATCATAAAACTGCTAACCGAGGTATTAAACGAAAAGCCCTCCACATCATCAGCCACTTTTTTAATGAGCTTATGCAGGGTTTTCAGTTCTTTTTTGTCCGGTGTATCGTTGTTCACGAGTTTTGTGCCATTGGCATCATAAAACAAACGCCACAGTTTTTTCAAGAAACGATGTACCCCTTCAATGCCCTGTGTGCTCCAGGGTTTGCTTTGCTCCAACGGACCCAAAAACATTTCGTATAAACGCAGGGTATCGGCTCCGTAGTCGACTACAATGTTGTCGGGATTAACCACATTGTATTTGGATTTGGACATTTTTTCCACTGCGTTGCTGCATATGTAAACACCATTATTGCCAGTTATAAACTTTACTACCTCACCACCTAAATGTTGAAACAAAGGCTCCTCAGTTAGTAACCTATCTTTGTTCAATTGTTCTCCGTTTACAAAATCAATATTAATATTATGAGTAAAATAGCCGTAATCAATTGCTTCTCCAATTTCAAATTCAACATCATAACCTAACTCTACTTTTAAGGCTTGTTTTATTTTATCAAAACTATTCAAATCCGCTAACCTGTCCTTCGAAACCCAAATGTTTGAAAACTTCTTCTCCTTATTGGGTAATACATAAAATAACCGATGCATAAATTGAGATACCCCCTGAATCATCCCCTGATTAATCAACTTCTGCGCAGGCTCATTTAAGGGAATAAATCCCCTATCAAACAAAAACTTGGTCCAGAAACGCACGTACAACAAATGGCCTGTAGCATGTTCGCTACCACCCAAATACAGGTCAACATTTTTCCAGTACTCTACGGCCTCTTTGCTCACCAGCTCCTGGTCGTTTTTTGGGTCCATGTAGCGCAAAAAGTACCAACTGCTGCCTGCCCATCCAGGCATGGTGGTGGTTTCTAAAGGATAACCCGTTGTGCTCACTTCCCCTTTTTCTTCATCCCACATCCATGTTGTGGCGCGTGCCAAAGGTGGTTCCCCATCTTCGGTGGGTAAAAACTTATCCACCTCGGGCAATACCAAAGGCAGTTTTTCAGCAGGTACACATTTGGGAATACCATTTTTATAATATACCGGAATGGGTTCGCCCCAATACCGTTGGCGGCCAAAAATGGCATCGCGCAAACGGAAATTGGTTTTGCCTTTTCCATGTCCACCTTTTTCTATGTATTCAATGGCTTTTTTAATGGCCTCTTTTACTTCAAGCCCATTTAAAAAATCGGAGTTGGTGAGTTGTCCTTCTTTGGCATCGTAAGAAGCTGTATTCAAATCATGCCCTTCGGGTATTTTCACTACTGGCAAAACGGGCAAATCAAAGTGTTTGGCAAATGCAAAATCGCGACTATCATGGGCGGTTACACCCATTACTGCGCCCGTTCCATAACCAGCCAGCACATAATCAGCTACCCAAATGGGTACTTCGTTTCCTGTAAATGGATGTATGGCATACATGCCCGTAAACGCTCCACTCACACGTTTTACATCGGCCATGCGCTCCCGTTCGCTGCGGTTTTTAGCCACTTCCACATAATCCTGCACCTCTTCCATTTGGTCAGGATGTATCAAATCATTCAGAAACTCATATTCGGGTGCAACAGCAATAAAGCTCACCCCAAAAATAGTATCTGGTCTGGTGGTAAATACTTCAATATCAAAATTGCTATCCTGTACTTTAAAATTAACACTTGCACCTTGCGATTTCCCAATCCAATTGCGTTGCGCCTCTTTTAAACTATCCGACCAATCTAGGCCATCTAAATCTTTTAGTAACCTATCTGCATAGGTGGTAATGCGCATGCTCCATTGGTTCATCAGTTTGCGCTCTACCGGGTATCCGCCCCTTTCGCTTACACCATCCTTTACTTCATCATTGCTCAATACTGTACCCAACTGCGGACACCAGTTTACGTAAGCTTCGCTGATGTAAGCCAACCTAAACCCAAGTAATACTTCTTCCTGCTTTTCTGCTGAAAAACTTTTCCATTCTTCTCCGGTAAAAGAAGCAAAATCAAGTTCAATGCCACCCGTGAGTATGCTGTCATCAACACCTTTAAATCCTTGTTTACTTAATTGTGCAATGAGGGTGTCAATAGGTTCAGCCTTATCTGTAACAGGATTGTACCAAGAGTTATATAACTGAATAAATATCCATTGGGTCCACTTGTAATAACTTGGGTCGGAAGTGCGCACCTCTCGCTCCCAATCATAACAAAAGCCTATTTTATCCAGTTGTTCCCTGTAACGGGCTATATTGTTTTCTGTTGTAATGGCGGGATGTTGCCCGGTTTGTATGGCGTATTGTTCAGCAGGTAACCCAAAGCTATCGTATCCCATGGGATGCAATACATTGTAGCCTTTTAAGCGTTTGTAACGTGCATAAATATCAGAGGCAATGTAACCTAATGGGTGGCCCACATGCAGCCCTGCACCGCTGGGGTACGGAAACATATCCAATACATAACATTTGGGTTTATCCTTATCCGTTTTTACACGGTAAATATGTGTTGCTCTCCACTTGTCCTGCCACTTTTGTTCAATCTCGGTGAAATTATACTCTTTCATAGGTTCGTTCATCAGCATTGGGTATGCCTTGGGCCGAAAAGGTTGAAGGGAATAGCTGCCTAAAGTTTAATCACTCAACTGGGATTCCGGCCTATTACTTATACACTTCTGTTTTTATTGTTGTTGTTATTGCGGAAATTGTTGTTGCGGTTATTGCCACCACCATTGTTATTGCTACCACCGCCATTATTATTGCGGTTATTGCCATTGCCACCACCGGGGTTGTTTCCCTGGCGGAAATTGCGGTTATTGTTGTTTCCACCTCCAGGGTTGTTACCTTGGCGGAAATTGCGGTTGTTGTTATTGCCACCACCGGCATTGTTTCCTTGGCGGAAGTTGCGGTTGTTTCTTGGCTGATTAGTGGTTTGCAAGGCATTAAACTGTACGTCTTCTTCGGCACTCATTTTAATACGTCCGCCACTTAACATTTCCAAGTGCGAAAGAATTTCTTCATCACTCAATTGCTCTTCGTTCCAGTTTTTGCAAGCCTGTTTCATAAAAGAACCTATCAGGTTAATAAAGCCTGCCTTGGTTTGCCCCTCTGGCATATCGCTGGCCTTTTCAATCATCTGCTCAATGTTTTTGCCATAAAAACGATAACGAATGCGCCTTTGTGGGTATTTCATGATTGCTGGCTTGCTGGCAATGCTTTCTCTGGTTGGGATTGGGTATGGAGAATCCACATCCAATTTAAAATCACTAATTACAAATAAATGATCCCACAGTTTATGTTTATAATCAGCCACATCGCGCAAATGGGGGTTAAGCATACCCATTAATTGAATAAGGGCTGCGGCCAGTTTGTTGCGATTATCCCTGTTTGGTTCTGCTACGGCAAACTCCACCATTTTCTGGATATTACGGCCGTACTCTGAAATTTGCATGAAACCACGAGCAGTATTGTACTCGGGCATTTCTACTTGATACTTCATTTAAAATAGTATTGCTAAAATATGTCAAGCAGTAAGTGCTTGTTTGTATTATGGTGCAATTTAATGGTTTTGCGGGAAAACAAAATTGTTTCCATAAAATAACTGATTATTTATTATTTGAAACAAAAAATATCAGTTTTAATATCACTAAACAAACGGGCTTATTTTAGTTTTAAATGCTAAATATTTAAACCAATAACTTATCTCTTTACATTTGGTATATAATTACTTGAAAATTATAATATTAGTATTTAACATAGTCATCTTTTTTATTATCTTGTAGGTTCTTTTTAATTTAAAATTTTATCGTAAATATGAAAAAACTATTACAAGTAATTCTTATTCAGGCTTTCATCTTTTTGTTCACACTACCTTTAAGGGGCCAAGTTACTGCAATAGCAACTGGGGGTGCTTCAAGCGGCAACTACACTACCCTCAAAGCAGCATTTGATGCCATTAATGCTGGCACACACACTGGAATTATTGAGCTACTGATTACAGCAAACACAACTGAAACCGCCTCAGCATCATTGGATTCAAGCGGTAATGGATTTTCAAATTACACTTCAATAGTAATCAGGCCAATTAACGGATTGACTTATACCATTAGTGGAAACATTGCAGGTTCAATGGTAAATCTAAATGGAGCAGATGGTGTGACCATAAATGGCCAAAACACTGGTGGTAACGGATTGATTTTTGAAAACACCAACGTTGGCGCATCAAATACCATCAGGCTCATAAATGATGCTTCAAGAAATGTAATTACCAATTGTACCATTTTAGGTGCTTCAAACGCAATAACTAATGCTAATGTGTTATTTTCTACCGGGACTAGTGGCGGTAATGACAGCAATACGGTATCATTCTGTTCTTTTGGTGGGTCAGGTGCTAACCTGCCAACAAATAGTATTCTTTCAATTGGCAGCACAACTGTTGGATTAGAAAACAGTAATGGTATCATTACCAATAACAATATCGCCAATTTTTTTAGTGCCACTTTAGTAAGTACAGGTATTAATTTAGGTGCAGGAAACACCAACTGGCAAATTAGCAATAACAAGCTTTATCAAACAGCCAGCAGAATCTTTACTACAGCAAACTACCATAAAGGTATACAGGTTATTTCGGGTAGCAATTACCAAATAAACAACAATATTATTGGTGCAGCAGATTCTACTACTACAGGAATGTACATCATGGGTGGGACAGTTGCAACCACATTTGCCGGTGTTTTTTTAACCTCGGTTGCTGGTGGAAATAATACCATTATTAATAATACGATTACCAAATTTAACTTCAGCACTACTTCAACCGCATCAACGGTTAATGGTGTTTTTGCTGGCATATCCGTTACAGCGGGCAATGCTACCATCATCAATAATGTTATTGGTGATACCATTGGAACAGCGTCCATTATCGTGAGTGCAGGTTCGGCTGGGGCTTTAATGGGTATCCATAGCGCAAGTACAGGTAACATCACCATTCAGGGCAATTATTGGGGCG
Source organism: Chitinophaga pinensis (assembly GCA_943372215.1). Classification (GTDB taxonomy): domain Bacteria; phylum Bacteroidota; class Bacteroidia; order UKL13-3; family UKL13-3; genus UBA6183. The sequence continues at coordinate 111,664 of CALRXU020000009.1, forward strand.
CTTTACAAAATATTGGTGCAACTGCAACAGTTATCGCATCCATACATTGCATTAACATTTCTGCTGCTGCCACCACATTAACCATGAGAAGTAATACCATTGGTAATAATTCCGCTGATAATATTGTGGCAGGTACACTAGGAGTAACAACCGTTAACACACTTGTAAGTGGCGTTAATCAGCCAAGCACCTCAACCAACATTATTTTTGCAAATAATGTGGTGCGTAACCTCTCCTCATTCGGATCTGGCACTGGGGCTTACGCTAGGGGATATTTCACCGCCCTATCAAATACCCTTGCATCAGTGGCAAGGGTTGATAGCAATACTGTTTTTAACCTAAAATGTAATGGTGCTACCGCGGGTGTTGCTAGCGCAGTTTCTGTTGTTAATGGCATTCAATACCTGGCTAGTAACAACGGCTCTATTTCTAACAATGTTATTTACAATTTATTTGCACTCAATACCGGAGCAGTTAATACATGCGTTAGTGGTATCAGTATTGGAAGTGCAGCAAATATGCTTATTTCCAACAATAGAATTTATGGATTTAACAATGCTAGCACGGCAACAAGTGCCACTGCTCCAGGTGTTATTGCTGGTATTACTTTACGTAGTGCTACCACAGTAGTAAAGGTGTATAATAATTTTATTTCGTTGGGGTTAGGGGTTACGGGTAATGTTTCAGTGATTGGCATTTGGGGCAACCATGGTTCAACCCCTAATCCGATTGATTCTATTGCATTTAACAGCATTTACATAGGTGGTACACAAGCTAGTGGTGCACAACCAAGTTTTGGTTTTTATCGGGGTGATTTTAGCGTTACCGCAAGAGCCATTGTAGTTGATTTAGAAGGAAATATTTTTCAAAACATGCGTACTGGCGGCACGGGAAAACATTACGCCATGAGCAATAACTTTGGAGCAACCACACCAAGCACCACAGGCTGGGCGGCTAATGCATCCAATTTCAACAACCTCTATGGGTCTGATTCAAACGCTATCGTTTCGTTTGGTGCTACCAATCATACCCTAAATAGTTGGAGAACATTTTCTAGTTGCGACAATAACTCCATTAGCAAAACAGTATTGATGGCAGATACTACTATTGCAGATTTGCACTTAAGTGGCGTTTCACAAACTGACCCAACTTTAAACTGTGCGTATCTAACTGCTGTTCCATTAGATGTTGACGGGCAATTAAGAAATACTGGACAAACCCAAATGGGTGCTGATGAGTTTGTGCAAGTTTGTGTGGCACCACCTGTTGCAGGAGCGGCAACTGTTGCCTCACCAAATGTGTGCGCAAACACCCCATTCACAGTTTCTTTAGCTGGCGCGGGATCAGGTTTAGGAACAAGCTATCAATGGGAACTATCAGCCAATGGGTTGGTTGGGCCATTTTCTGCAATAACCAATGCCACCAATTTTCAGTTAAACACGTCACAAACCACAACAAGTGCTTACCGTTGTGTAGTAACGTGCTCAAACCAATCCAGTATTTCTGCACCAGTGTTGGTAAGCACCAATAGTACACCATTGCCTCCAACAATTACTATTGATACTGCACTAGCCCAATCAGCAAGTAACTTCCACTCGTTAGCCACTTTGGTTAACGAACTGAACTGCCGTGGTATTGCTGCGCCAACCACCGTTACTGTTGCACCTTACAATAGAACGTTTGCAGGTAATTTTACATTTACCAATATTCCAGGGGCAAGCAGCACCAATACCATTACATTTTTGGGCAACGGAAACACCATCAGCAGCAACCTCTCTCCTATTGTTTCTTTTAACAATGCCAGCTATATTATTTTAGATAGTTTTAACATTACAGGAGGAAGTGGATTTGCTGGAACTGGTGTGTATGTTACAGGCGCATCGCACCATTTAACATTTAACAGAAATGTAATCAATGTAGGTACTACAAGCACAGCAACAACCAATATTGGTTTTGCAGCTTCTGGCTCTGCAACGGGAGCAACAACGGTTGGCAACAATGCACAATACATTACTTTTACCAACAACCAAGTTATTGGCGGGTACTATAGCTTTTGCCTAATTGGCAATGCATCTTACCTTAATAATCATGGGCATTACATTGCCAACAATACTTTTAAAGATTTTTATATTTATGGGGTTTATTTAAGCAATGCCGATACTGTAACCTTTATTAATAATGATATAAACAGGGCTACACGTGGCACAGTAACTACTCTATATGGTATTTACTTAGCTACAAGCCGTAATTTAAAGATACAAGGAAACAGGCTTCATGATTTTGGAAATGCTTCTTATACTGCTTACCCAATGTACATTACCAATTGTGTAAATAGTGTTGGGTACGAAACTGAGGTTTCAAACAACATGATATACAATGTGGGCACTACCGGTGTTATGTATGGTATTTATAGCCTTACTACTGCTATTAGTGGATTTAACTTTTATCACAATACCATACAGCATGACGTACCGGCTACTAGTGCTTCAGCTATTAGAGGCGCTTTTTTTAGCGTTGCTATTACTAATGTAAACTTTAAAAACAACATCATCAATATTACCGGTGGTGGAACGGGTGTAAAAACGGGTATTTATGTGACTACAGCATCAACCAGTTTTTCTTCTAATAATAATGTAATTAGGGTAGCTACAACGGCTAGCAATAACGTAGGCTTTTGGGCTACTGCTAATGTTACTTTAGCCGATTGGCTAACGGCTTCAGGGCAAGATGCCAATTCAGTTACCTTTAATCCAGTGTTTAGTAATGCAGCAGCAGGAAATTTAACACCCCTATCCAGCAATATTGACAATATTGGCGTGCCATTAGGTATTACAACAGACATTAACGGAGCAGTGCGTTCCACTACCACACCAGATATTGGCGCTTATGAGTTTACGGGTATTGCCGGAGACATTGCCATCACCAATGGTGTGATTAAACGTTCAAGCGTTTGTTACAGCAATGCAGATACTGTGCAAATTGGTTTTACCAATTTAATTGGCCAAACGGTAGATTTTACGATTAACCCACTAACCATTACTTGGAACATCACAGGCCCTGTAAATTCATCAGGGAATATTGTTGTAAATAGCGATACACTGGCTGTTAACGGTTTAAGAAGCGTATTTGTGAATACTGCGGATCTATCGCAGCCAGGCACTTATACCCTAAGGGCTTACTTACAGCCCAACACGGTTAATACCAGTGCCACAAATGATACTTTAGGCACCTCATTTAGTTTGATTGTACAACCTATTTTATCCGTTACCCAACGTAATTTTACGGTTACCAGTCCAACGGATACGGTAGTATTAAAAGCCAAGTCTCCAATATTCCCAGGTGGAAGTTTGTTTTTTAGTGAAGTTTGCCATTGGAAATTAGCAACAGGTGCAGCGCCTGTTGGTGGTTGGCCTGCTTACCTGATTGCAGATGATTACGTAGAAATAAGTGGAGTACCTAATAGTGATTTAGCTGGATTTGTACTGGAAGAATGGACAGGAACAGCCTTGCAACATTCCGTTACTTTCCCAACAAATACTTTATTTAGCCCTGCAGGTACTATGATTATTGCCACTGGGCAATTAGGTACTAGTGCACCAAGCCCCGCCAACTTTTACTACCATAGTGGCAATACAGTCACACACTCATCAACAGGTGATTTGAGAGGATATGTAATTAAAAACTCTTCAGGTACGGTAATAGATGCGGTTACTTATGGTGCTTATACCTTCCCTGTTGCTTCTGGTGTTACAGTAAACGATTGGTCAGGTTCAACACCAGCCGCATCAAGCGCAGGAAATCGCTTAACAAGTGCTGATAACAATACGGGCTCAAACTGGATTACAGAAAATGCAGCAGCTAGGCAAGATCCTAATATTATTAATCCAAACGTTCCATTGCCAAGTCCAACCTCATTAACCGGATTTACTTGGAATTATTTAGGCTCACCAATTGATACCACCGTAAACAAAAAGGTTGGTCCATGGACTACCCCTGGTGTTTACCAGTATGTAGCGCAATACATTACTGCTTGTGGCACGTTTTACGATACCGTTTTTGTAACAGCCACTTCTACCGTTCCTGTTAAATTGCTTTCGTTTACAGCAACCAAAACAAATGCGGATGTGCTTTTGACTTGGAGTACCGCCAGCGAAAAAAATGTGAACTATTTTGAGGTGTTTGCTTCAACTGATGGTAAAAACTTCAACCGTTTAGAGCAAGTAAAGGCCACTGGAAACAGTGAAATAAAACAGACTTATGCTTATTTAGATGCGCAAGCCTTAAACACATCAGCCAAACAATTGTATTACAAATTAAACATGGTTGATATGGATGGCTCATCGGCATGGAGCAATACGGCTATTGTTGACGTTGATGGCATTGGTGCTGAAAACTTAGTGGTTTACCCCAATCCGTTTGATAACAACTTAAGTTTAAAAGTTACCGACCCTGCTGATGTAATTGTGGAGATTACCACTTTAGCAGGTGTACGGGTGTTTAACCAAACTTACAACAACCACAATGGCAATATTGAAATCAACAGCCTGAACATCAATTCAGGCATGTACATCATCAGCACTACCCAAAACGGAGTGCGTACCACCCAAAAACTGGTGAAACAATAACTACACCACAAATCACTTTAATCAAAAAAAAGCAGCCCCAAAAGGGCTGCTTTTTTTTATTGCCATTTTAACGTTTGCGGGAACTCATAAGTTTCCAACTGCTGTAACAGTGCTACTGGAGACTCATTAAACAACAACATATCTTTAAACTCTTGTTTCAAAAATTTATGATTAACCATATGTTGCAACAATACTTCTAAAGGTTGGTAAAAGTGGTTGGTGCTTAGCACCCCACAAGGTTTATAATGGAAACCCAGTTGACTCCAGGTAAAGGCTTCAAACAATTCTTCCATGGTACCTATACCACCTGGCAACGCTATGCAAGCATCAGCCAGTTCAAATATTTTTGATTTGCGTTGGTGCATGTCTTCTACCACTATCAGTTCTGTAATTCCCGTATGCCCTACTTCCTTCTCCATCAGTTTACGAGGGATCACCCCAATTACTTCTCCACCTAAACGCAGCATTTCATCGGCAATCACACCCATAATGCCCACATTACCGCCTCCATATACCAAACCATATCCTTTGTCAAACATGGCTTGAACCAGCACCTTGGCTTCGGTTTGGTAAATCAATTCATCACCAACGGATGATCCACAATATATCGCTATTCTTTTCATGCAATAACAAACAAAAACCTGGCCTTACTTTCCTCTTTTGGCGCGGTTTCTTAAAACATTTCTATTTACTGAGCGGGCCTTGCCTCCTGTTTTTTTGTATGAACCGCCCAGATTTACTTTTTTGTTTTTATCCTTTTTTTCGTGGAAGGATGGCCCTTTTTCTTCTGCGGGCTTAACTGCCTTTAAATAATTCTTCTCCCGCAGTTTTGGTTTTTCATCCTCGCTAAACACTTTTGAATAAGCAACTTGTTCAGGCAAAGGCAGGATGTTTACACTTTTGTGCATCACTTCTTCAATTTCCACCAAGTAGTCCTCCTCTACGGGATTCATCAGGGTTATGGAAGTTCCATCTTTACCAATACGCCCTGTTCTTCCTATACGGTGTAAATAATCATTGGAGTTATCAGGGGTATCAAAATTTACCACATGGCTCACATCGGCCACATCTAACCCACGGGCAGCCACATCAGTAGCTATCAGTATCCTGATGGTGTTATCAGTAAACTGTCTTAAGGCTTCAAAACGTTGTGTTTGTGGTTTGCGTGAGTGCAAGATGCCCACTGCTCCGGCAAATTTCTGGTGCATCATTTCATACAACTTGTCGGCATTTTTAATTTTTGATACAAACACCAATACCTTGTTTAGGCTTTCGTCTGTTTGCAGCAAATGCTCCAGTAAATTTACCTTGGTACCGAAATTGGGAACATGGTAACCGTATTGTATAATTTTTTCAAGGGGGGTACCATGGGCTGCCACTTCCACTTTAACTGGGTTGTTAAAAAACTCGGTAAACAGTTTCTCCACCTCTTCTGTTAATGTGGCTGAAAATAAAATGTTTTGGTGCTTTTTGGGCAAATAATCTTGTATGGAAATAAGCTGTGCCCTGAATTCTTGCTCCAGCATTTCATCCACTTCATCAATTACCAATTGTTGTATGGAGGTGAGCTTAATGGCACCAATACTGGCTAAATCTATTAATCGGCCAGGTGTTGACACCAGCACATCAAGCCCATTAAATACCATGGCTTTTTGCTTGTTGATGTTTGAACCACCGTACATGGCTCCCACCCTTATTGACATGTATTTGGTTAACTTCTTCACCTCACCTTCAACCTGCAAAACCAGCTCGCGGGTGGGCACAATAATGAGTACCCGTGGATGCCTTTGCTCTGAAAACTTTAACTGCCTTAAAATAGGCAACAGGTAAGCAAATGTTTTGCCTGTACCTGTTTGTGCAATAGCAACGACATCGCGCCCTGACATGATTACGGGGAACGCTTCTACCTGCACCGGTGTGGGGTGAATATATTCCAGGTCTTCCAGTGCTTTAAGCAGCGGGTTGTTGATGTTTAAATCTTTAAAGTTGGTATTCATACAATTGGCAAACAGGCGAAACTAGGGCTAATTACTTATAAATTGATTTTTAACTTGGCAAACTTTAGCACCAGCATCTTTTTTCCTTGCTGGCCAAAATCAATTTGCGCTTTGCGGTTATCCCCTGCGCCTTCTATACCAAGCACCACACCCTGCCCAAAACGTTGGTGTTCTACCTGCATGCCTGCGTTTAACAGGCTGGTATCATCACCAATAAAATTAGGATCGAGGGGTTGTTGAACGGCCGCAACGGCTTTGTTAATGGGTTTAAAGTTTTTGGGGATAGAAACTGCGGCTTCGCGCTGAATGGGTTTTGCAGGAGTGGCAGGCTTGCGGTTGGCATTGCTCATTTGGTAAGGCTTGCGCTGTTCCGTTGGTTGTTGATTGCCGGTAAAACCTTCTACAATCATGTATTGCGGGTCCAACTCCTGTAAAAAACGGCTGGGCTCACAACTAATCATGGTACCAAATTTAAACCGTGAAGTGGCAAAGGAAAGGGTGAGTTTTTTCTCTGCGCGGGTTAAGGCCACATAAAACAAACGCCTCTCTTCTTCCAATTCCTGACGGCTGTTTAAACTCAGTTGCGAAGGAAACAAATTTTCTTCTAACCCAACAATATGCACATATTTAAACTCCAATCCTTTGCTGGCATGTATGGTCATCATCACCACCTTATCATTATCTTCATCATCTGTCCTGTCAGCATCAGTAAGTAAGGCAATATCCTGCATGTAATCGGGCAAGGTATTACCCCGCAATACGGCATCATCATCTGCTACTTCTTCAATGCTAAATTCTTTTAACCCATTTAACAACTCTTCAATGTTTTCAAAACGGGCAATGCCTTCAACAGTTTTATCATCATACAACGATTTGAGCAAGTTGCTTTGTTTGGCAATGTGCATGGCCACCTCGTAGGCAGGCTTGTTCAGCAAGGTTTGGAAACTGCGTATCATCATCACAAAATCACCCAACAGGTTTGCAGCCTTTAATCCGTATTGGTGGGCATTTTCCATAATCTCAAACCACGATTTATCATGCTCACTGGCCAATACGGTGAGGTGGTCGAGGGTGGTTTTGCCAATACCACGTGTAGGATAATTGATGATGCGTTTTAGAGCTTCCTCATCATTGGGGTTAATCACCACACGGAAGTAAGCCAGTAAATCTTTAATTTCTTTACGTTGATAAAACGAGAGGCCGCCATAAATGCGGTAAGGAATATTCATTTTGCGCAAGGCCTCCTCAATGCTTCGGCTTTGGGCATTGGTGCGATATAAAATAGCAAAGTCCTTGTTATCAAGGTGCTTGTTCATTTTATCTTGAAAAATAGCCGATGCCACCATCTTGCCTTCCTCATTATCAGTTAATGCCCTAAACAGCCTAATGCGGTCGCCCAACTCATTTTGGGTGAACACATTTTTTTGCAGCTGATCCCTGTTCTGTTTGATGATGGAGTTTGCCGCATTTACAATGGTTTGGGTACTGCGGTAGTTTTCCTCCAACTTGAACACCTTGGTTTCCGGAAAATCTTTATGAAAATTAAGGATGTTTTTGATGGTTGCTCCACGGAAAGCATAAATACTTTGGGCATCATCGCCCACCACAGCTATATTTTGGTAAACGTTGGCCAGTTTTTTAATAATGGAGTATTGGGCATGGTTGGTATCCTGAAACTCATCCACCATTATATATTTAAACATGTGTTGGTATTTATTCAGCACATCAGGAAAGTGATGCAACAACTCATGTGTTTTCATCAGCAAGTCATCAAAATCCATGGCTCCGGCTTTAAAACAACGGGCTTCATAAGCCGCATAAATTTGTCCTATTCTGGGGCGGCCTGAGCTTTCATCTGCCTCTTTGTTGTCTGAATCGTTATTGTATTCGGCCGCTTTAATTAACGCATTTTTTGCCGATGATATGCGGCCCAAAATTTGTCCGGGTTTGTATACCTTATCATCCAGTTTCATTTCAGCCACAATAGATTTGATAAGGCTTTTGGCATCATCCGTATCATAAATGGTAAAATTTCTTGGATAACCCAGTTTTTCACTTTCAATGCGCAGAATACGGGCAAAGATGGAGTGAAAAGTACCCATCCATAAATTGCGTGATTCTGCTCCCACTACTTTGTGAATACGCTCCCGCATTTCTTTGCTGGCCTTATTGGTAAAGGTTAACGCCAAAATATTAAACGGATCAACCCCTTGTTGCAACATGTAAGCAATGCGGTACGTAAGCACCCTTGTTTTACCTGACCCCGCTCCTGCCACTATCATTACAGGTCCTTCTATTTGTTGCACCGCAGCCCGCTGCTGTTCGTTTAAATGATCTAAATAATTCACGCAGTAAAAATACGATAAATAGCTTGTAGCACCCTAAGTAAATATCAACAAAACAAGGGATAAAATCATTGGCTTAAGCGTACCATGCAAACCCCATAAACAACAAAAGCGGCTTTGGGCCGCTTTTGTTGTTTATGAATACTATGGTTGTTTGATTATTTGGTGCTGTGGTTGCTAAAGTTATATAATATTCCGAGCGACAACACTTGCGAAAATTGCAGGTCTTTATCTTGGTCATAATCATACAGCAACACTGCACTTAAATTGGTGCTGATGTACTTGTTTACTTTGGCTGAAATGCTAACATCTACGCGGCTTACAATGTATTGGCTTTGCAATCTCTCATAATCCAACAAACCCATGTAACGCCATTTTAACACCACATTTTTCATAACCTCTTTATCATAGTTTAACACCACTTGAAATATGGCCTGGTTACGCACGTTATCTCCACGTTTTACCCCATAAAGTTCATTAAACTCTTTTGCAGTGCTGTCATATTTATCATACAAGGTTTGGTCTGTTACCAAGGTTTGACGCATGGCACCTAAACCAAACTGAGCCGAAAAATAACTCACCGGCTTCCATTCAAAACCAAGTGCCTCAGTAAAATATCCCGGTGACATAAACCCTGAAATACGTTTGGCCACTTCCACATCTTTAACTTTGGTGTAGGAAAAACCTGCATCAAACTGACTCATAAAGTTGACCGAACCAAACATGTTCCATTTGGGCGAAAGTTTTTTTGCATACTTTGAATCAAAAAAGATACGGTCGGCATTTTTACGCACTGATTGGCCTTCGTTAGCCACCGTACCATATAACAATTGCAAATCATTGGTCCACTCGCTCAATTCAGTTTTGCGCACTGCTTTAGCATTTAAAAACGTACTTACGGCAACAGAACTTACACCCCCTGCTTTCCAGTTATCACTATAAGTAGCTTGGTTAATGTTTAATCCGGTTTGCATATCCAGTTTCCAAAGCGAAGGTTTTGGAGCGGGTGGTGCTGACTCAGCAACAGCGGGTGGAGCGGGTGCAGGGGGCGGTGGTGGTGGTGTGGTTTGGGCAGCGGCAATAACTGGCAATGCCAATACATGGAGTAGTAGTTTTTTCATAAGCTAATAATTGTTGGTAAAATATATTAAGAAGGTTGATTGAGTTTTAGCATGACTTTAAGCCGCTCAATCACATAATCAATTTCTGTTTGGGTATTGTGCGCACCAAAGGAAAAACGCACGGCTGGCCGGTTGGGGTCGGCACCAATTGCACTTAGCACATGAGAGCCTACGCTGCTTCCACTGCTGCAAGCACTGCCGCCAGAGGCGCAAATGCCATCAATATCTAACTTAAACAACATCATTTCAGCAATAGGTGTTGGCGGAAACGATACATTTAAAACCGTATAAGCAGAACGCCCTTCCGCATCACCATTAAAAGCCACACCTGGGATATGTTTTTTCAGTTGTTCCAACATGTATTGTTTCAACTCCATGATGTGTTTTTTGTCTTGCTCCATGTGTTGCACACTCAGCTCCAAAGCCTTGGCCAAGCCAATAATGCCGTATACATTTTCAGTTCCGCCACGCATGTTGCGTTCTTGCGCACCTCCGGTAATAAATGGTTCTAATTTAACAGCATGGTTAATGTAAATAAACCCAACACCTTTAGGACCATTAAACTTGTGTGCTGCACCTGCTAAAAAATGAATGTTTAATTTACTTAAATCAAAAGGTTGGTGACCTATGGTTTGCACGGTATCGCAATGAAAGTAGGCCTCATGCTGTTTGCATAAATTGCCCACTTCTTCTAAATCAATCATATTGCCCAACTCATTGTTGCTGTGCATTAAACTCACCAGAGCATTGGAATGGGTAGCCAGAAGTTCCTTTAAATGTTCCATATCCACGTGTCCGTTGGCGGTTAGCTTTACCAGGTGCATCTTGGCAAACCCCAACTTTTCCATTTCCTCTACGGTATGCAATACTGCATGGTGCTCAATGGGTGAGGTAATAATATGCTTTACCCCCAGGTTTTTTACTGAATTACGAATGGCCATGTTATCGGCCTCTGTTCCTCCTGAAGTGAAAAATATTTCACCAGGAGTGCAGCCCAACAGGCTGGCCACCTTGCGCCTAGCCTCTTCCACTAATGTTTTTACCTCACGACCTTTGCCATGTATAGAAGATGGGTTACCAAAGTGGCTCGACATCATTTCTGTCATTACCTTAACCACTTCTGGGTGCATGGGTGTGGTAGCTGCGTTGTCTAAATAAACGTTCATAATCAGTACAATTCTTGCCGCAAATATAACATACCAATTTAATTATGTTTAAATTGATGGGTTTACTGAATAAGTAAATCTTATTTTTGTACACCATGAAAGGGAGAATAGTATTAATTATTGCGGTTACACTGTTGTTTAGTTGTGTGTATAAAAAGAAATACCTGGGCAATATTGGCCAGATTAACCGCTTACAAAAGGACAGCAGCTTGCTGGAAAAACGCATTAGGCAATTGCAGGATGAAAACAACCGACTAAGCACGCAAAGTGCCTTAATAGAACAGGCATTAAACCAACGTTTACAAGAGAAGCAAGACAGTTTATTGGCAAAAGAAAGCCAACTTAAAGAGCGGGAGTTTACGCTAAAAGACTTGAAATCGCGCAAGGAAGAAGAACAAGATGCATTCTCGGATCTGGCTAAACAAATCAGGCTGGCCTTCTCTGGCTACGACAGTTCATCCTTGCAATTGTTGAGCAATTGCACAGGTGTGGTATTGCGTATCAACAACAAAAAGTTATTTATAGAGAATAGCATTAAACCGGATTACCTGGCTACTGAAATCAACCAAAAAACCACCTCGCTTTTAAACAAATACGCTGATTTACAATTGAACATTACCACCTCATGCGATAGTGCCTGGCAAAACCCGAAAGATAAAACCGAAGATTTGATGATACCGGCTTTTAACCGCTCACAAGTGTTAACACGCCAACTGATAAGCCTAAAAAAAGAGTTTAACACCAGGATTACAGCGGGTATCAAGCCCACCAATATTGCCTTAAAAGGCCAACCCACTTATACGGAATACTTCTTTTATTCTACCCTATTACCCTGCATACACGAAAAAAAGTACAAGTAGTTGTTTTAAAAAATATTTAGCTGTTTATAAAAATTAATTTGTTTTTAATAACTAATCTAATACTTTTGAACCACACAAATGGACGTTTAAAGAAATAAACAACATCTGTGAGGGTTAATTGGTTTCATTTATTAATAATTAACAATTTAAACAATAATGTTATGCAAGCATTAAACTACGGTACTTATTACAACTTAAATTACCTGGCTGAGGTATCAGAAGGCGACTCAAAGTTTATGCATGAGTTAACCAAGACTTTTGTAAACCAAACGCCTGCCATGGTTAACGAATTAAAATCGGCTGTTTACAACAACAACTATGAGCGCACTAAATTTTTAGCACATAAGCTAAAATCGAGTTGCGAAATTTTAGGCATGCAATTCTCTGCGGGCATTTGCCTTAAAATAGAATTGGCGGCATTGCACAACCGCAACCTTACTGCATTAATAGACGATTTGGAAGTATTGGTACACCAACTGTTTGTATCAACTTACGAGTTGGACAAGATTGCTGCTTAAGGTTTAGGGTACTCACCATCTACATCGGTAAGCACTTCTGCAAAGGTTGGGGTAACCAATATGGTATGCTCAAACTGTGCAGATAATTTACCATCAATGGTTCGTGCTGTCCAGCCGTCTTTCCTATCCACTTTTGATCTTGCCTTTCCGGCATTAATCATGGGTTCGATGGTAAATATCATACCGGGTTGCATTACCGCACCAGTTCCGGCTTCTGCTATATGGCATATCTCGGGTTCTTCATGAAATTTAAGACCGATACCATGCCCACAAAACTCATACACCGTGCTGTAGCCATTGGCTACAGCATGTTTGTTTATTACATAACCAATGTCGCCAATAAACTTGCCCGACTTGCATTGTTCAATCCCTAAACGCAAACAGGCCTTGGTTACATCAACCAAACGCTGGGCGTGTTCAGTTACCTGCCCAATGGTAAACATGGTGCTGGTATCGCCAAAATAACCATTTAATATGGTGGTAACATCCACATTTACAATATCTCCGTCACGCAACTCCAACTTACCGGGTATGCCATGGCAAATCACATCGTTTACACTAATGCAACTAGCATGTTTGTAGCCGTTGTAATTAATGGTTGCTGGAATTGCGCCATGGTCGCGCATAAATTGCTCAGCCATATCATTAATATAACCTGTGGTAACTCCAGCTTTAACAAAAGGTGCAACTGCCTTTAAGGTTTGCCCAGCCAACTGGCTGCTTTTGCGTATGCCTTCTATTTGTTCAGGGGTTTTTAAAATAATTTTTGATTTGATGTCTCTAAATGCCACTTGCTCCAAAATTTAATCCTGCAAAAATAACCAAAAACCACTAACCACCTTAACAACCATAATTTACAATTGATTTACAACTGGTTAGCACTACCCCAACGCGGCCAAAAAAGCCAAGGTGTTTACCCCGTCCGCATAATCGGTTAACCCCGGCTGTTGTGCTTTGCCCAATGGCAATGAATTGCCCAGCTCTAGTTTTGACACCACACATTGTATTTGCTCTTCTTCCTTTTTTAGCGTAGCTTTTAACTCCTCAAGGTTATTGTAATACTCATAAAACATCACTCCTAGTGGTGAGCTAATGTGTTCATCTTCTTTTAACAGCAGAAAGTTATTGTCGAAATGCGGAGTAAGGTTCATGAGCAAAATGGCCTTATGGTAAGTGTAATTGTTGGCGTATTTATGGTGATTAATGTGTTGGTTAAACGATTCAATACCCTCATAAAAAGGCACAATATCAAAACCTTGGGGGACATAAAGCTTGGAAACATTGCGGCATCCAAGCCCAAAGTAGGTAAAAATATCTGTTCCTAGTTTTTGGTAATCTTCTGGTGTTTCATTGCCCGTAAGCACGGCCACACTGGTTCGGCTTTTGCGCAACAACGCTGGTTTGCCTTTAAAATAATACTCAAAATAACGGTTGGTGTTGTTGCTTCCTGTGGCTATAACAGCATCAAATGCTTTGGGCAATTGCTCTGTAATCACTTCAATTTGTTGCTTCAGCTGTGGTTCAATGGTTATTAACTGGTTAATTACTTTTTCCATCAACACCGTATCATCTGTTGACAGTTTAACCAATGCCCTGTTTCCACTAACCAGTACCGCCAATAAATCATGCAAACCCACCAACGGAATATTGCCTGCCATTACAATGGCCACCTGTAAGGGTTGTTGGGTTGGAAATTGCGGATAAGCCGCTAACCAGGCCTTTAGCTTTGGCTCAGTAAGCTCATCGGCCCAAGCATTTAATGCGGTACTGATGTACTCAGCTGTAAACCAGTTGTTTTTATGACAAGCTTGGTGAAACCAGTCTGGTTGTTGTTGCGCTTGCTGTTTAAAAAAGTCGCCAAGTAAGGTAAATGTATGTATGTAATGTTGACAATTCATCGCTATTTAGAACAATTCAATTTTTTTATGCAAAGCAACAAAACTTATTTTGCAATTGTTAATCAATTCAAAGAAAAACAAAATTACTTATGGCTATAATGATAACTGACGAATGCATCAACTGTGGTGCATGCGAACCTGAATGTCCGAATAATGCAATTTACGAAAGTGGTGCTGAGTGGGCTTGGGCTGATGGAAACAACCTTACTGGAACCGTTGATATTGGCGGTGAAGCGGTAGATGTTTCTAAACGTTTTGCTCCAGTATCAGACGAAACTTATTATATCGTTACCAGTAAATGCACGGAGTGCGTGGGCTTTCATGAAGAACCACAATGCGCTGCTGTTTGCCCGGTTGATTGCTGCGTACCTGATCCTGACCATGTGGAAAGCAAGGATGAGTTGATGTTTAAAAAGGGCAGAATGCACTTGTAATCGCTTTAAAAACTGAAAAAACCCGACTTATAGTCGGGTTTTTTATTGTGCAATAACCTGTATTTGCATAAAAAAAGCCGCATAAGCGGCTTTTTTAGTATACTTTTTCGTTGGCAATATAATTATTCTTCAATAACTACAACCTTATCTTTATTGGGAGATACTACCTTAACAACAGCGTTGTTTAGTTTTAACGACTGAGTGCGCAATCTTGACACTGTTCTGTTCTTTTTTTCTTTTCTTTTGTATCTGGTAAAAGCCATGATGGTATTTTTTAGGTGTGCGAAAGTAGCAGATATATTTGAATGATGCAAATACTTTTGAAAAAAAATTTACTAATTCCCATCTTAAGCAATTGGCCTATAAGCTAACTTAGCTATTGACATTTAGTAAATTAACCTTTCTTTAACCATTTTTACGAATTAATATATTAGTTATTTGAATAACGACTCTGATTATTGTGAATTCAACTATTACGAACCGTTTAATTGTTTTTTATGGCGTTCGCGAATCCTACTAGCCCAAGCTTTAGGCCATCGGATTTGATCCTTTCTGCCTCGCTTGGGCAAGGGCAAAGACAGGCAGGAGCAAATCACAATATTTGCGGCCACTTCAAATACCTCAGTGGCCGAACAGGTGTTCTAATATTGCAGAGGTCTGCTATATAACAAAACAACAACACACTAACGGTAAGTGTGTTGTTGTAAGTTGTTTGTTTCAATAAATAAACGTTGCTCTTGGCTCTTATATTGCTAGAAGTTGAGCGCGTTCATCGTCAGTAAAGTTTTCATCTAAAATTGTTTCGAAATCCCGTCTTGCTGTTTCATATTGTCTAAGTGCCTGGGTTGTGTTAATCACATTGTTGTTCGTTTGAAACAAACTTTGCATAATAACCAATTTTTGTATCACAAGTTGCGCACTTGGATTAGCTGATTGAGATAAAAAGTCAATTGCCCTGCCAATACTTAAAAGTTGTTCTGGATTGGCTGTTACAGTTAACATATCTCCCATAATGTCTATGATACGAAGTCCACCACCGCAACTTGGTGTACCATTAGCACCACAACTGCAACTGCAAGGCGAAAAGTTTGCCGAACAAGAACCATATTTACATGTAACGGAGCAACAAGATACAATGGTATTGGTTTTGTCCTTAGGGATTGTTACCGTGCTTGTCGGTTTGGCTTGCTCTCTTTGTTCTGCATCTTTAGAACAAGAGTGAATGAATAGACCTACTGTACAACCTAGTAAAGTAAGTAAAATGTACACATTTTTTTTCATGATTTTGAGTAATTAATTGTTAAACATGGATAGATTTTTGGCTTTTTTTAAACCATATCAAAGTTTAACTAAAAAACTGATAGTTCTTGCTTTTTTCAACTGTCAATTGATTATATTTGGTTGTTTATACTTATTAACCATCGCCTGTCATGAAAAACCTTCATTTAAAACTCAAACAACTACGCCAAGCTAAGGGTTATAGCCTGCGTAAGTTTGCTTTATTAATACCAATGAGCTATCAGGCATACTCTAAAATAGAGCAAGGCATAACCAGGCCTGACATAGATAGGCTTAAAACCCTTTGCGGATTATTGGGTGTTGATTTAGCTGAACTATTAAAAGAAGAATTGCATGAGAACATCCAACAAATTGAAACTGCGGAATCCAGAACTGAACATGAAATCATGGTACTTCATCAAAAAATAGAAGAACTCAAGTCTCTTATCATATCCCTATTACAAAAATAGAACACCATTAAAATAAAATCTTCAACGGGTCTAGTGATTAAGCCCCAAAAACGAGGTTGAATTTACAACAATCTGTTATTTCAAAATGGCAAACCGTTTGATTATTTTTTATAGCGTTCGCGAATTCTACTAGCCTTAGGCAGTCTAATTTAAAATGAAGTTGAATGCATAGATGCCGCTAAAAAAACTAATGATTAATCCAACAAGCAAAGTACAATGTAGGTCATAAACACGCCTGTCTTTTGATTGGTATATTTTTTTTATATATTGGTTCTTTAATCTTTTCATTAAACAATCTGTATCAACTATGTTAACCGATGACGAAAAAAGACGCATTCAGGCAGAAGAGGCTTATCGCCAGGAAGTGCGCAACAGCAGCGAATTGGGCCAGGCAGAATCTAAACTTTGGACTTTTTTAAACAGCAATTTTGGGATGCTGCTTATTTCATCCTTCTTTTTAAGTGGCATTTCGTTTGTTTACACGGCATACACCAGCAGTCAGGATGCCACAGCACAACAGCAAGCAGCAATATTTAAACTTACCCATGAGTTAAACCACCGCATTTGTTTTTTGCAACTGCCAGCTTTTCAACCTGGCAAGGGCATGTTGCAGGCCGCTTATGCTGCGGCAAGCGGAGCGGAGCCAGATACGGCCACCGCTTTTGAACCCTTGTTTGAAGAGTACCGAGGAATGAGCATGGATGAATTGTTTTTTAACCTCTCACAAGTTGCCGATGATGAACTTAGTGCTGATTTGGAAAACCTAAGTCATATCAGCGAAGATGTGGAATACCGTTTAGGGGAAATTAAACTGAAACACGACAGCACTTGGGCCACAGAGGCCCTATCCTTATCCAAATCTGTTCGTGTATCTGGCAACCAATTGGATAGTTTATTTACCCAAATTAAAAAAAGTAAGTTGTATGATATGATGCATTAAGCCATCACGGGTTATTCATTGATTTTAATTCCATTGGAGCTTCAGAAAAACACCTGTTACCCAACTAATCGTAAGCTCCCTTCCGTGGAATGATTTTTACGCCAGTGTTGACCAGAACTGCGACAGCATTTGACAAGCCTCATTAGGTTTATATAAGAGGTGGTTAAGCCCGCTGTTATTGTGGCAACTCGCCTTTTTCTTGCCCAAGCCTCCTCAGGACTTTAGCACCACAAGGCCTAACCATTTAAACCGAATACTTGGCATTTACTGGTATTTCTTTATTTTGTACCAGCATTATAAGGCTATAAAACAAACCCATGCTTATCCGTAAAACACTACCAATAACTGCAATTGCAATAGGGTTTATTGCCTTTTTAGGAACAGTGCCTTGTATTGCCCAATCATATGTAAGAAGCAACTTGGCTGTGTTGCCCACTAACCATACCGAAGATAGCACTGGTAAGTTTGGTTATAGCCGTGTAAACCTGGGTGGTGGTTATGCCCTTATCAATCGCCTACAGCCCACTGAAAAAACCATGCAACGCCTTTACCTAAATGCCAATGCTGGCATAGGCCGTGTGCAATACCAGCCCTATTTTTCTGATTTCACTACCCTTTCCCTGCAAGCAGGCCTCTCCTATTTGTGGCTTAAACCCAAACACCTGTTTATGGCACAAGCTGCCCCCATATGGAATGCCGTTGAGCCAAAATTTAGGCTGGGGCAACCCAATTTGTTGGCACACGGCATATATAAAAACCAAGTGAATAAACAATTTGCCTGGCAATTGGGCGGCATTTATTTTACCAACTTTAGCAGGTATGCGTTGTTGCCCATTGCAGGTATAAACTATCGCTTTAATCAAAACAACAGCATCAGCATCATTTTGCCCTTTCGTTTTACTTACCACTATAAACTGAACGATAAAAACCTATTGCAAGCAGGCTTGCTGTTTAATGGATTTTCAACCCTCACTCCCTTAACGGATACCATATTGCGCAACCGCCAATTGCTGTTATCCTTTGGCTACAGAAACAATGCATCAAAAAAAATCAGGTGGTTTGTTACCACAAGTTTGGCAGCCAGGGGGCAGGTTACCTTAACAGCAACCGAATCTTATAAACAAACCTTGCCTCGCAACTTGTTTTTACAAGCAGGTTTTACATACGTGTTTAAAAAGCAATTGGATAATTTTATTCCTGAAACAGACCTGTTTAACCTAAACAACCTCTCCACCGAAGAGCTATTTGATGAAGAATAAACCTTGTTGAGGGCATAAAATAAAAACCTGTTGGTAATTAAATGCTGAATTGGGCTTAATTTGAACACGAAAAACTGCACAACATGAACAACAAACAACAAAAGCTGGAAGCCTTCTCTCGCTTGCTGGATATAATGGATGAATTGCGTGAGAAATGTCCTTGGGACATGAAACAAACCAACGAAAGCTTAAGGCATTTAACCATTGAAGAAACTTATGAACTTAGTGACGCCATTTTAAAAAACGACACCAACGAAATAAAAAAAGAGCTGGGCGATGTGCTGTTGCATTTGGTGTTTTATGCACGCATAGGAAGTGAAACAGGGAGCTTTGATATTGCAGATGTGTGCAATAGTTTGTGTGAAAAGTTGATTTCCCGCCACCCTCATATTTATGGCGATGTAAAAGTTGAAAATGCCGAACAGGTAAAAGAAAACTGGGAACAACTTAAATTGAAGGAAGGCAACAAATCGGTGCTAAGTGGCGTAGCCAAAGGCACACCCAGCATAGTAAAAGCCTTGCGCATGCAAGAAAAAGCTGCACAGGTAGGTTTTGACTGGCCCACACCCAAAGAAGTTTGGGCCAAGGTTGATGAAGAGCTGGCTGAACTCAAAGAAGAATTTAACACCAACCCAACATCAGAACATACAGAAAAAGAGTTTGGCGATTACCTGTTTTCATTGATTAACCTGGCCCGCAAATACAACATCAACCCTGATGATGCCCTGGAAAAAACCAACCATAAATTCCTTACAAGGTTTCAATACATTGAAGAAAAAGCCAAGGAAAACAACCAAAAACTCACTGAAATGACCTTGGAAGAAATGGATGTGTATTGGAACGAAGCCAAAACAAAGGCATAACTTTTTGCCCTTTCCGTTTTTATTTTTTGCTCCCAATAAATGGGTGATTTTAGGAACAGGCCTTACCAAATGAAGCCTTGTTTTTACCCCCTATTGTTTCGTGGCAATTTATGCTATATTGCTTTACACAATAAACCTGCATGAATAGCATACAATTTTACGGTGCTGCCCAAACCGTTACAGGCAGCAAACATTTAATAACCACCACCCAAGGAAAAAAAATCTTACTGGATTGTGGCTTGTTTCAAGGGCGCATTACCAACAAAGAGGAAATGAACCGCCACTTTGGTTTTACCCCACACGATTTGGATTATGTAATTTTATCGCATGCCCACATTGACCATACCGGCTTGTTGCCCAGGTTAGTAAAATTGGGATTTAGGGGCGTAATATTTGCTACTCCGGCCACCATTTCATTATGTGAACTGATGCTGATGGACTCTGCACACATCCAAAAAGAAGATTTGCGGTATATTAACAAAAGGAGGGCTAAAAAAGGGGAAGAAGCCATTGAGGCTTTGTACGACCAATTGGATGTGGAAAAGGTGCTTGATTTGATGGTACCTGTGGAGTACGAGGAGGTACTGAAAATTGATAAAGACATTACCTTAACCTTTACAGATGCAGGGCATTTGTTGGGCAGTGCTGCCATTAACCTGGACCTGAGCAATGGCAAAGGCAAAAAAACAAAACTTACTTTTACAGGAGATATTGGTCGATTTAACGACCAGATTTTGCGCCCACCACAACCCTTTCGCCAATGCGATATTTTAATTTGTGAAAGTACTTATGGCAACCGACTTCACCCCACAGCACCCGATATTGAACAAGAACTGCTAGAAGTAATTACCACCACCTGCGTTCAAAACAAAGGCAAGCTCATTATACCAGCTTTTAGCGTTGACCGCACACAAGATCTTATTTTTATGTTGGACAAGTTTGCCAACAAGGGATTGCTCCCTCCGGTAAAAGTGTTTGTGGATAGCCCATTATCGGTTAAAGCAACTGGCGTAATCAGGAAACATGAAGAATGTTACAACGATAATTTTTTGGCCTATTTACACAAAGACCCGGACCCATTTGGTTTTAACGACCTCACTTATGTGAGCGAAGTAACACAGTCAAAAGCAATAAACGATATTAAAAAGCCATGTATTATTATTTCTGCATCAGGCATGGCAGAAGCCGGGCGCATTAAACACCACATTGCCAACAATATTGGCAACCCTAAAAACACCATACTAATGGTTGGTTACTGCACCCCTGAAAGTTTGGGAGGCAAACTAAAGGCAGGCGAAAAACAAGTGCGCATTTTTGGTGAACCTTATGATGTAAAAGCACGTGTGGAAAATATGGATTACTTTAGTGCACATGCTGATTACAAAGAGATATTGCAGTTTTTACAACACCAAAAAGCAGATAAGGTAAGCCAGGTATTTTTGGTGCATGGAGAATACGCTGCCCAGCAGGCATTGCAAACAAAACTGGCCGAAGTTGGTTTTAACAACATACATATACCCAAACAGGCTGAGCGATTTGAGTTTGAATAAGTAGTTCCGCAACCAGCCCTTCTTATTTTATATGAAAGAAACAAAACGTACGATTTTATTGCTGATTTTAGGCTCCTTTTTTATAGCCAACGCCATTATTGCTGAATTTGTTGGTGTAAAAATTTTCTCCGTTGAAGGTACACTTGGTATTCCGCCTTTTCAATTACCCCTTTTTGGGGATGTTTATTCGTTTAACATGACTGCGGGCGTGCTCATGTGGCCCATGGTATTTATAATGACAGATATTATTAACGAGTATTATGGTAAAAACGGGGTGCGTTTGTTTTCTTATATCGCAGCAGCATTAATTGCTTATGCCTTTTTAGCGGTGTATTCAACCATTAAAATTACACCGGCTAACTTTTGGTTAATGAAAGAAACAGAAAACGGAGTAATCAACATGCAAGAGGCCTTTAGCCAAATTTTCGGGCAAGGATTGTGGATTATTATTGGTTCATTGTTTGCCTTTTTAGTAGGCCAATTGGTTGATGTGTATACCTTTCATTTGATTAAAACCAAAACAGGCAATAAGGCGTTGTGGTTGCGCAGCACAGGCTCTACACTGGTTTCGCAGTTTATAGATAGTTTTGTGGTGTTAATTATTGCCTTTTACATTGGTGGGAACTGGCCTTTAAAATTGGTATTGGCCGTAGGCGTGGTAAATTACATTTATAAATTTTTGGTGGCCATTTGTTTAACCCCATTGTTGTACCTGGTGCATGCCGCTATTGACCGCTATTTGGGCAAAGAGCTGGCTGAACAAATGATGGCTGAAGCAGCCACTGATTAACAAGCCTGTGTATTTATGGGCCAATTTTGTATCTTGCTGGCTTAATCTTTTTAAATTTAATGGAAATAAAAAACAATGCCTTTTACGCTGGTGGCGTAAAATTAACTGATGTGGCTTCTGAGTTTGGAACCCCTGTTTATGTGTATGATGCAAACAAAATTACTCAACAATATAAACGGTTAATTAAGGCATTTAAACCCATTGATATTAAGATTAAGTATGCCTGCAAAGCACTAAACAATACGGCTGTTTTAAAGCTATTAAAAAAAGAAGGAAGCGGCCTTGACACTGTATCCATTAATGAAGTGCATTTGGGCTTACGCGCTGGCTTTACCCCTGACGAAATTATTTTCACACCCAATTGTGTGGGCATTGATGAAATTAAAGCCGCTGTTGAGCTGGGTGTGCATATTAACATTGATAACATCAGCATCCTGGAACAATTTGGCGCACTGTATGGCAATACCGTACCTTGTTGCATCAGGTTAAACCCGCACATCATGGCAGGTGGTAACAGCAAAATCAGCACCGGGCATATTGATAGCAAATTTGGCATCAGCATTTATCAGTTGCGCCATGTGCTTAGGGTGGTAAAATCGCACAACATGCACATCAATGGTTTACACATGCACACAGGCAGCGATATTTTAGATGCAGGCGTGTTTCTACAAGGCGCTGAAATTTTGTTTGATTGTGCCAAAGACTTCCCTGACTTGGCCTTTATAGATTTTGGCAGTGGGTTTAAAGTGGCCTACAAAGAGGGAGACGTAACCACAGACATTGAAGAACTGGGACAATTGCTCGGAAACCGTTTTCAGGCATTTTGTACTGACTATGGCAAACCATTGGAGTTGTGGTTTGAACCCGGAAAATTTTTGGTAAGTGAGGCTGGATATTTCCTGGTAAAATCCAATGTAATTAAACAAACCACCGCCACTGTTTTTGTGGGCGTAGATAGCGGCATGAATCACCTAATCAGGCCCATGCTGTATGATTCGTACCATGAAATTGTAAATTTGAGCAACCCTGAAGGGAAACAACGCATTTACACCGTGGTGGGCAATATTTGCGAAACCGATACTTTTGGCTGGGACCGAAAAATTACTGAAGTACATGAAGGCGATGTGTTGTGTTTTAAGAATGCCGGAGCTTATGGTTTTACCATGGCCAGCAATTACAATGCGCGAACCAAGCCCGCTGAAGTACTCATTTATGAAAACAAGGCCCATTTAATACGCAAGCGAGAATCGCTTGATGATGTGCTGGCAAACGAAATAGCCCTAACTATTTAATTGCACCTTAAACTTATTAAAACTTCATGGATAACGTGGAGTTTTTTTTATGCCACAAAATGCTAAATTGCTTTGGTTAATTTAACATCAATGCCATGAAAAAAATACTTTACTTACTCATTGCAATAATTATGGTAGGAAGCTTAAACGCTCAACAGCGGCTCACCCCTGAAACCCTTTGGCAACTTGGCCGCGTAAGCAATCCAATTGTTTCAGCTGACGGAAAACAATTCCTTTATGAGGTTAAAACCTACGTTTTACAGGCCAATAAAGGTACAAATATTGTTTACCTGCAACAGGTACTTGGAGGAAATCCAGTGGCCATTACTGATGCAGCCACCAACGCCTTTTCTGCTCGATTTAGACCCGATGGGCAAAGAGTTACTTTTTTATCAGCAAAAAGCGGAGAGGTGCAACTGTACGAAATAAACCTGGATGGCAGCAACATGGTACAAATTACACAGGTAAAAGGTGGTATTGAATGTTATAAGTATGCCCCAGCTATGAACAACTTGGTTTATGCTGCAAAAGTAAAGCTAGAGCAAACAGCCGCAGAAATGTATCCTGATTTACCAGAGGTAAAGGCCCGCATTATTGATGGCTTATATTATAGGCATTGGGACGCATGGAACGATTACTCTTACATCCACCCTTTTGTGGCCAGTTACCAAAACGGGCAGATTATTGGTGAACCTGTGGATATTTTAGGCGAAGAAAAATTCCACGCACCAGAACCTCCTTTTGGAGACGACAACGAATTTACCTGGAGTCCTGATGGCAAAAAACTGGCCTACTCCTGCAAAAGACTTACTGGTACACCAAGTGCCGTAAGCACCAATACCGATATTTACGTTTACAGCACTGAAACCAAACACTCCCAAAACATAACAGAATTAAACAGCGGCTACGACCGTGAGCCACAATTTAGCCCTGATGGCAAAAAAATTGCCTGGTTGCAAATGCGCAGAGCCGGAAACGAAGCCGATAAAAATCGGTTGATGGTGTATTATTTTGCAGATAAGAAGGAAATAGAAATTACCAAAGATTTTGATTACACCACGGATGCTTTTGTGTGGAACAATACTGGCTCACAACTGTTTTTTATTGCCCAGGTGCAAGCCACCCGAAATATTTACACCGCTACTGAAAAGGTTAAAAAAACAGGTGCTACTTACTCTGAAGTAAAACCTGTTACCTCAGGAGACCATGATTATTTGGGCATTAGTATAGCCGGAAATGAAAAGGCATTTACCCTATTGGGCTCTAAACAAACCATGAGCCAACCTACTGAAATTTATGCCATCAACAAAAATGGCGAGGAACGCCAGCTTACTTTTGTTACCAAACCCATTTGGGATGGTGTAAAATTGGGCAAGGTAGAAAAACGCATGATAGAAACTACCGATGGCAAACAAATGCTTACTTGGGTAATTTACCCACCTGACTTTGACAGCCGCAAGCGTTACCCTACCCTATTGTATTGCCAGGGTGGTCCGCAAAGTATGGTGAGCCAATATTTTAGCTACCGCTGGAATTTTCAGTTGATGGCCAACAATGGTTATATTGTAATTGCACCCAATCGCAGGGGATTACCAGGTTTTGGCACGGAGTGGAATGACGCCATTATTGGCGATTATGGAGGCCAATGCATGAAAGATTATTTAAGTGCAGTAGATGAAGTGAGCAAGGCAACTTACGTGGCCAAAGACAAACGCGCTGCTGTGGGAGCCAGTTTTGGAGGATACAGTGTGTATTGGTTAGCTGGCAATCACCAACAACGTTTTAAAACCTTTATTGCCCATTGTGGGATGTTTAACATAGAAAGTTGGTATGGAACAACCGAAGAAATGTTTTTTGCCAATAATGACAACAAAGGCCCGTATTGGCAAGCACCACGCAGCAGAAATTATGATAACTCACCCCACAAATTTGTGCAAAACTGGGATAGCCCAATATTGGTTATTCACAACGAAAAGGATTTTAGGGTGCCATTGGGACAAGGCATGGAAGCTTTTAATGCGGCTCAGCTAAAAGGATTAAACAGCCGCTTTTTGTATTTCCCTGACGAAAACCACTGGGTTACCAAACCACAAAACTCCGTGCTTTGGCAAAGGGTTTTCTTTGAGTGGCTCGATTATCATTTAAAGTAAAGTTTGGCAAGGTTTTAGCAAACCATAATTCAAAACGATTTCAGGGCTTTTTAATATGTTTGTAGTATGAAAAAATTATTGATTGTGTTGATGGCAGCTTTTGCCTTAACCTCATGTACGCAGGATGAAATTAACAAGATTTTATCAAGTGGCGAGCTGTCTAATGAAGAAGTGATTCTTGGTTTAAAATCAGCATTAAATGTGGGTACAGATACCTCTGTTACCATATTGAATAAAATTGACGGATACTATAAAGACGATGCCGTTAAAATTCTCTTGCCAGAGGAAGCACAAGTAATATATGACAACATCAGCAAAATACCTGGAGGTAACGCATTGGTAGAAGAAACTGTTAAAAGCCTGAACCGTGCTGCTGAAGATGCCGCCATTGAAGCCAAACCCATTTTTGTAGACGCCATTACAGGCATTACCATTACAGATGGATTGAGCATATTAAAAGGAACAGATACCGCAGCCACTGCCTACTTAAAAGGCAAAACCTTTAGCCCGCTTACGGCAGCTTTCTCTCCAAAAATTGATATTTCGCTAAACAAAAAACTGCTTGGAAACATTTCAGCAAACTCCGCTTATAACGATTTAATCAAAGCTTACAACGATGCATCGTTGGGCGGTTTATTGTTCCCTAAAATTACCACCAATACCCTGGGCGAACATGTTACCAAACGCGCATTGGATGGGCTGTTTAAAAAGGTAGCTGACGAAGAAATGGCTATTCGTAAGGACCCACTGGCCCGTGTGACGGATATTCTGAGAAAAGTTTTTGGAAGTTAACCATGAATAAAACTGTTTTTTTAGTTACACTGCTGTGTGCTTTTCAAAACGCTCATATTCTGGCCCAAACAAATAAAATCCCAAACCTCTCCCAGCTACATGTGGGTATCGGGTACATGCCTGTATTGCGCTTTAAGCCAACTACTTTTGATTATACTCCGAACAACCTGAAACAGGCTACAATAGGGCTTAATTACGGGAGTGGTTATATCAAATACCGTTTTCAGTATGCATTTATAGAGCCCACCAATACCATTTACCCAGATTGCAGAATATTTGACAACAGTTTGGGTTATACCC
This sequence comes from Chitinophaga pinensis, assembly GCA_943372215.1. GTDB lineage: Bacteria > Bacteroidota > Bacteroidia > UKL13-3 > UKL13-3 > UBA6183. The sequence goes on from CALRXU020000009.1 coordinate 138,312, forward strand.
ATTTTGTAAAATTGTTTAATGGAGGTTACCTGTTTGCTGGTGCACAAGTGGGATTAAATACTTTTTACATGGATGTAAGCGGCTCCAGCCTGTCAGCTAACCGCAGCTTGGAAACAGAAATGAGCAGTGGTATTGAATTGGGATTAGAAGTACGGTTAAAAAACAAACTGGGATTTGTTGCGGCATTTAAACAACAGCGAATTTTTGCCTTACCCAGAAATGATTTATCTATGATTGACCTTGGTATGGTGTATTACTTTGGCAGCAACGCAAAACTAAAAAAATGGCTCGAATAATTATTTGCTGTACATTACTGTTGTTCAATCTTGTTGCTTTGGCGCAGCAAGACAGCCTCGTTTATCAATACTGGAAACGTGACCCAAATACAGATGTGAACACCACAACCAGCAACCAAAAACAAGTGATTACCAAAGAGCAAATTTTGCTTAGCGGTTACACATTGTTAAGCGATGTATTGCAATTGATTGATGCATGGACAATAAGCACATGGAATGGCGACCGATGGAATATGGTATCAAATGGGGTAGGCAATTACCAACAACAGAACTGGACCTTATTGTTGGATGGGGTTAAGATGGAGCTTATAAAACTGGATGCCCCCAATATTAATACCCTTGGTATTTCTGTAAATGATATTGAACGTATTGAAGTAATCAATACGGCTGGCAATTATCTTGGTGAGTTTAATGACCGAGGCATTATTCATATCATTACCAAAAGGAACACCCCTGGATTCACTTACCGAGCCTACGGAAGTAATGGCAATGAAACCGGTGATCCGCACCTGAACGCCATCAATCAACTCAACTCAAATGTTCACGAATACGGAACTGTTTTGGGTAACTATTTAGGATTTAAAACCAAAAAGTGGAACATTCAAGTTTCTCAATATGCAAATAACTACTTCTATCGGGATACACGCGCACGCATTTACCCTTTGGTGAGTAGATACAACGCTAAGCCGGATATGTTTAATACCATGTATGGTGGTAGGATGCTGGCAACCTATACATCCACAAAAAGCACCCACCAGTTAACATTCAATGCCAATCAAGCTGATGATGTGATACTGCCTGCCGGAATTTTTAATCCAATTACTGGAAAAAACAACTACTACAGTGTTGGTTATGCATTAAGATACCAATTAAGCAAAGGTATTTTGCAATACAGGGGCAGTTATACCCACCGTTCTTTTGATGGTGATTTGCACCAAACATTAACCCATAGCCAATACCATCAAAATCATAACATCAGCTATTTACGTAACCGCAATTTGCGCACAGGAAACTACATTAAACAAATTGGACTTGAAGTTAACCATTTAATCACCTCTTTAAATGCTACTTCTCACCCAGATTATTTGATACGACCTTATTATTCCATCACTTATCCGCTTACCGCAAAAAGCACGTTTTTTACAGATTTGTCCTTGGCAACCAATTTTCAGGACGTTATACCGAAACTTGCATTAGGTTATTATAAACAGCCTACTATTCTTACCAACTGGAGCTTTATTGCTTCTTTTTCTCAACGCAATCAATTCGAAAACAATACCTATACCTACTTGCTTTCATTAAAAGACACCAACGGATTAGACTTATCAGATAACCTCTCATCATTGGCTACGGTTGATTATTTTTTCAACCTCAATGCAAGCAAATACTTTAAAATAAGCTATAACAGCGGATTAAAACACCTGAGTAATGATGTGCTGTTTAAACCCTTGCCAAGCGCAACTACCCCACCCTTTCTATTGAACACCATTCCTCAACTGTCTAATCAAACACGCTGGATAAACCGATTGAATTTGCACTACGATATGTTTAGGGGCACACAAGCCGATGTCAATTATTTTTTAATCAATACCATAGGCAATAAATCGGAATTAAATAGGGCCATCCCTAAACATAAATTCACGTTGGTTATCACCCAAACATTACCCTCAAGGTTTTATTTGTGGATACGGTATTATTACCAATCCAAAACCATTTTTGCCGATCCGCCCCTATTCGATCAACCTGTGTTAGCCGGAACAGCTAATACGTTTAGTACCTTAAAATCCCTACACACTGTTGATGCCGGAATTACTAAAAGGCTGCTAAAAGAGTACCTAATTATCAATATGTCTGTTCGCAACTTGTTTAACACCGTTGAAACATACCAACCCAGTGGTGCTGCATTTAACTTGCGCCTTTTTTTATCAGTACGAGCTAATATAAGTAGTTTTACCAAGTAATGTAAATGCTTAACTTGCGCCTGTGATGATTACATTAACACATCCTATTTTTCCAGTTTTATCGTCACTGGCTAAACAAGAAACATATGTGGTTGGCGGTTACGTTCGTGACTTGTTGTTAAACCGAAACAGCAAAGATATTGATGTGGTGGTGGTTGGAAATGCATTAGAACTGGCACAACAACTTGCAGCAACAGACAAAAGATGTACTTGTTCCTTATTCAAAAATTTTGGTACAGCGCAAGTAAAACATCCTGATTGGGAGGTGGAGTTTGTAACCGCTCGCCAGGAAAGTTACACAAGCAATTCCCGCAAACCTACAGTTGAAACGGGAACTCTTGAACAGGACCAAAACAGAAGAGACTTTACCATAAATGCATTGGCGGTTAGCTTAAATGAAAACAATTACGGCACCTTAATTGATCCTTTTGATGGCATTGGAGACCTGGAAAGGAAAATTATTCGCACCCCACTAAATCCTGATGTTACTTTTAGTGATGACCCATTGCGCATGCTCAGGGCCATTCGTTTTGCTACACAACTTCGTTTTGAGATTGAGTTTGAAACTTTTGAATCCATTAAACGCAATGCCCAACGCATCAGCATTATTTCGTATGAGCGCATTAGTGATGAGCTGAATAAAATGTTGCTTTCCCCAAAACCTAGCATAGGCTTTAACTTACTATTTGATAGTGGACTGCTAGCTATTATTTTTCCCGAATTAGCGGCCATGCATGGTGTAGAAATTATCCAAAACAAAGGCCATAAAGACAATTTTTACCATACCTTGATGGTACTGGACAACATCAGTAAAGAAACGGAAAACCTTTGGCTAAGGTGGGCCGCCTTATTGCATGACATAGCCAAACCCGTTACCAAAAGGTTTGAGACGGGTACAGGCTGGACTTTTCATGGGCATGAAGACAAAGGCAGCAGAATGATTAAACGTATTTTTAATCATTTAAAATTACCTTTAAATGAGAAGCTTAAGTATGTAGAAAAAATGGTGGCTTTGCACCATAGGCCTAAAGTGTTGGCTGAAAGTGAAGTAACGGATAGTGCCATCAGGCGATTGGTTGTTGATGCAGGAGAAGATATTGATGACTTGTTTACTTTATGCAGGGCTGATATTACCAGTAGGCACCAACAGAAGGTAGATTTATACCGAACAAAACTGGCTTATGTGCAACAATTGGTTCAGGATGTAACAGAGCGAGACCACCTGCGCAACTGGCAGCCTCCCATTACCGGAGAGGAAATAATGAAAACTTTTAACATAGGCCCAGGACGTGAGGTAGGTAAAATAAAAACCGAAATAAGGGAAGCCATTTTAGAAGGCACCGTACCCAACAATTATGACGATGCAAAGGCGTTTATGATAAATATTGGCATTGGGCTTGGGTTAAAACCAGTTTAAGCTTACTTTTGTAACTCAACACATTAAAGACATGAATATTAAACTTTCCATATTGGTATTGACATCAGCATTGGTGCTTGCAGCTTGCGGCAATGATAAAGATGATGATTTTAAAGACAATTGCGGAGGAAAAGCACCAGGTGGCGCAGCTGCTCTATTAATGTCCATACAAGATGATATTAGATTGGGGCAATCATCTGTTGCGCAAATAGAGGCTGACCCAACCACTTACCCAATATTGGATTCGGCTACCAACTCAGTGGCTTACGGACATATATACCGCATACGCGATAATATTTTAAACTCAGGAAAGGTGTATTACAAAAACGAGTTTCCTTGGAGGATAAAAATTATTAAGGATGACAATACGTTAAATGCTTTTTGTACACCAGGGGGTTACATTTACGTGTATACTGGTATTATTAAGTACTTGGATAACGAAACCCAGCTGGCTGGTGTAATGGGCCACGAAATTGCACATGCCGACAGAAGACATAGTGCCAATCAAATGGTGAAGCAATATGGCTTGCAAATACTACTTGATATTTTGAGTGGAGGAAACCCTTCTCAATTGGCACAGATTGGCGCACAACTAATTGCGCTTAAGTTTAGCCGTTCTGATGAAACAGAGGCTGATGACTACAGTGTACGCTACTTACTTGGCACAGAATATGATGCTCAAGGAGCCAAATACTTTTTCCAAAAAATTGGAGGTTCGTCTCAAGTTCCACAATTTTTAAGCACTCACCCCAATCCGGATAATAGGGTGATAAATATTGAGGAAACTTGGAAATGTTTGGGAAGTGGCGGAAACACGGCAACGTTTGACCAGCGCTACCAGCAATTTAAAAGCAGTTTACCTTAAAACCTAGCCTTTAGGTCTTACCCACCTTACGTTTTCTTACAATTTTAATACTGCGGTATATCAGATTGGATTGGCATTGTACCAAGCTGATTGTATTGAACCTTTGAGGCACTTTAGACACTCCTTTGGTATAGACTATTTTTTTTGTTTTGTAAAAATACTTGGGTACAAAGCAACCATAATATAAAAACAAGAGTCTTGTAAATAATACTACCCAATTGGAACGCATTAAAGAATTAGCTGAAAGTGAGCTTATTCAACAATGTTTGAATAATCATGTACTGGCTCAAAATGAGCTGTACCGGAGGTTTGCGGGAAAAATGATGGGAGTTTGTATGCGTTATGCAAAAAATCGGGATGATGCAAAGGATATTTTACAAGATGCATTTGTCCGGGTTTACTTAAACCTCAAATCATATAGAGGGCAAGGTTCATTTGAAGGCTGGATTAAACGTATCATGATTAATACTGCCATAAAACACTATAGAAAAAATTTAAAGTTTATCGGAAATACTGACATAGAAGCTGCATACGATGTGGGTTTTGACAATGGCATTATTTCTAAAATGGCGGTAAATGAGTTGATGGGGTTGGTTCAAAAACTACCTGACGGATACCGGACCATTTTTAACTTATATGCGATAGAGGGTTACCAGCATAACGAAATTGGTGAGTTGCTTGGCATTTCGGAAGGAACTTCTAAATCGCAACTGGCTCGTTCCAGGAATTATTTAATAAAGCTAATACAAGGGAATAACTCAGCAATACATTTATGAATACCGAGAAAATAAATAGATTTGATGAGCTGATGCGGGAAAAACTAAATAGCTACGAAGCAGAGCCAGATATGGATTTGCTGGTAGAGATACATGCCCGTAAAAACAGGTTTTTAACTTATAGAAACCTGTACAAACTCATTATTCTTCTGGCCCTACTTGGTGCCGGTACTTTGGGAGGATACTACATCTCCAACTTAACAGCTACTCAACCTGCTAAATCAAACACCAAACCGTACCTCAATCAGCAGGATATCCCTTTTATACAGTCTCAACAACAGCAATCTGAAAAACCCATAAGCCAATCCTACATCAACTCGGAGATGTATGGAGATGCTCCAAAAATGGTTGTTCAAAGTTCTTCATCTTTCAACCAAGGCCTTCAACCACAAATCGCTTTATATCATTCCTCTGCAAGTGCACCACATTTATCTGATGGTACGCAACCTAAACAATTAACCGCTAGCCATACTCAACCCGTAAATGTTGACTCAAAAACGGCTGTGGCAGTTAGTGAGAATGTGTCGGACGAAAAGCCGGAGGGAGCAGAAAAAGGCCATGCATTGTGCAATGCCATATTTACTTTTTATAGCAATTATGATGAGTCTATTCAATTCACACCTCAAGCACAATCGGATGAAGGGCTTAAGCTGACCTGGAATTTTGGTGATGGTACTGAAAGCCATAAAAACAACCCGAAACATGTTTATGCAAAGCCAGGTGACTATGCGGTTACATTAACCGTAACCAATAAGCGCAATTCTTGTAAAGCTGAATACGCGCAACTTGTAAAAATTAGCCAAACGGCCGAACTTACCACAACCAATGTGAGTGGAACTGTATTTGCAGATGCTGAATATGCCAATAAACTACAAGTAGATTTATTAGAATACAACTACCGCACCAATGCTTATGAATGGGTGCAAAGTACTTTTACCAATACAAAAGGTTATTATGAGTTTAGCGAGGTAACTGCGGGAAGTTATATTATTGCAACTGCATCTTACAAAAACTACCTGCCTACTTTTTATGGCAACAACACGGATAGAAACTACGCCACTACCCTGTCTGTTTTTGCCCAAGATTATAGCGATTTAAGAGGTTATGATATTCAATTGGTTTCAAACCCATGGACTGATAATACCAGGACAAGCAATATTGATACCTCAAAAACCATTTTATTGGTGTTTGATGAAAACAACAATCCAGTAGCATCCATTGAGGTAAGTAAAAATGGAACAATAGGTTCTGGTAATCTGCCTGATGGTAACTACAAATTGGTAAACCCAGCTACTGGAGAGTCTGCTGGTGATTTGGAAGTGGGCAAAGGCAAATCTAAAATAAAAACGCCTGATGCGGCTGGTATCGGAAGCGGCAACAACGCTAGCGTACAAAGCCAACTTTCACTTATGCCAAACCCGGCTTCACTTTCAGTAAATGTTGGATTAAGCAATGCAGAAAATACGAGTATTGAAATCACTATTATCAATACTCAGGGTGCTGTGATTAAACGCCAAATTATTCCAGCTGGTAACCAAAGTAACAACATTGATATTAGCGATTTATCAGCAGGAAACTATTATGTTATAGCCAAACAAAACGGTGTTACCACCACAAAAACACTGGTAAAAAGTATCGATAACAGTAAATAGTTATTGGTTGATTAAGTGTTATGCCAACCCCAAAAGGGTTGGCATTTTTTTTATAGTCCGGTTAGGCTATTTTTAAGTACCTCTATTTTGGCCACGGCATCTGCTTTTTTCTGGCGTTCTTTCTCAATAAGCTCAGGTTTGGCATTGGCCATAAACTTCTCGTTGTTCAATTTGGCATCAACTGATTTCATAAAACCTTCTAAGTATTCAATTTCTTTACTTACCTTGTTTTTCTCTGCTTCAACATCAACTTCCAAATTCAAAAACGCATAAACTTCATCGGTGCTTACTGTTATTAAAACAGCTTGCTCCTGTTTGGTGCTTACAAATGTAATGGCCCCGATATTAGCCAGTTTTTTAATGAGAAAAATATAGGGCTGGTACTGTTGCTCATCAGTTGTTTTTATTGCTATATCAAACGTTTGTTTAGGGCTTAAGCCTTTGCTGTTGCGTAAATTACGCACCTGTTGTATTAGCTCAAATGTTACTTGTAAGTTTATTCCGTTTGCTTCCTTTTGCGCATTTGAAACTAACGGATAAGTAGCCACACATATTGATGCTTGCTGGTTTCTTGGGGTTAAATTTTGCCAAATCTCTTCGGTAATAAATGGCATAAATGGATGCAACAAACGCATGAGTTCATCAAAAAACGCAATGGTTTGTTCGTACGTTGACTGATTAAGTGGGGAACCATATTCTGGCTTAATCATTTCTAAATACCATGCACAGAAATCGTCCCAAATCAGTTTGTACATGCTCATTAATACTTCACTGAGTTTGTAGTCGCTGTACTTTTCTTCAATTTCTGTATATGCTTCATTTAATTTGCCTCTAAACCAACTTGCGCTAATTTGGTTGCTTTCCAATACTTCTGCATTAAACTCGGTATCAGGTTTAACTTCCAAGCCTTTAATAAGCCTAAACGCATTCCATATTTTATTGGCAAAGTTTCTGCCTTGCTCTACTTGGCTTTCATCAAACAAAATATCATTACCAGCAGGTGAGCTCAGGAGCATTCCCATACGCACGCCATCTGCACCATATTGCTTTATCAAATCCAAAGGATCAGGTGAGTTGCCCAATGATTTGCTCATTTTTCTGCGTTGCTTATCCCTAACAATACCGGTGTAATACACATTGTTAAAAGGCTTCTCTCCCATCCACTCATAGCCAGCCATAATCATACGGGCTACCCAAAAAAACATAATTTCAGGTGCAGTAACCAAATCATTGGTTGGATAGTAGTATTTGATGTCTGCGTTATCCTTGCTAACCAACCCATTCTCCATTTTCTCAAATCCATCAAACACACTAATAGGCCACAACCACGAGCTAAACCAAGTGTCTACCACATCTTCATCTTGTTTTAAATCGGCAATGGTTAGTGTTGTTTGCGCATCTTTATTGGTAAATTGAACCAATGCTTCTGCAGCAGTTTTAGCCACCACAAAATCACCATTTGGCGCATACCAAGCTGGTATTTGCTGGCCCCACCACAATTGTCGGCTAATGCACCAATCTTTAATGTTTTCAATCCAGTGTTTGTAGGTGTTTTTCATGTTGGCTGGATGAAACTTGATTTCATCATCCATCACAGCATCTAAAACCTGCGGATTTTTGGCCACAAATTTCTTCATATCAACCCACCATTGCAAGGTTAACCGAGGCTCAATCACCGCTCCTGTTCTTTCGCTGGTGCCAACTTGGTTTTTATACTCTTCAACCTTAACAATGTGTCCGGCTTCTTCTAGATCTATGGCAATTTGTTTTCTTACAGCAAACCTATCTAACCCAATGTAACGAGGGTCTCCTGCTTGTTCATTTAAAAAACCATCTTCATTTAAAATATCAATTACTTCCAGGTTGTACTTTTTACCCAACTCATAATCATTTTTATCATGGGCCGGTGTAACCTTTAAACAGCCTGTACCAAAATCCATGGCTACGTATTCATCGGCAATAATTTGTACGGCCCTATTTGTAAAAGGAACCAATACTTTTTTTCCGATAAGGTGTTTAAATCTCTCATCGTTCGGATTTACACAAATGCCTGTATCGGCCAAAATGGTTTCAGGCCTTGTGGTTGCAATAACAATGTAGTTGTTTGATGCTGATTGATCATTTGTTTGGTCAGCTAAAAAATACTTGATGTAATAGAGTTTGCTGTTTACATCTTTAAATATTACTTCTTCATCGCTTAGTGCTGTTTTGCCCTGAGGGTCCCAGTTTACCATGCGCAGCTCACGGTAGATGAGTCCTTTGTTGTATAAATCAATAAAAGTGTCAATTACGGCTTCGCTTAGTTTGGGCTCCATGGTAAAGCGTGTTCTGCTCCAATCGCAACTGGCGCCTAGCTTTTCAAGTTGCTTTAAGATAATCCCTCCATATTTTTCTTTCCATTCCCAAGCGTATGCTAAAAACTCTTCGCGGCTTAAATCAGATTTTTTTATTCCTTTTTCACGCAACATTTGCACCACCTTTGCCTCGGTTGCAATGGAGGCATGGTCAGTACCTGCAACCCAAAGGGCATTTTTGCCTTGCATACGGGCTTTGCGGATAAGTACATCTTGTATGGTATTATTAAGCATGTGGCCCATGTGCAATACACCTGTTACATTTGGTGGTGGTATTACAATGGTATAAGGTTCACGCCCATCGGGCTTGCTCTCAAAGTATTTATTGGTAAGCCAATAGCTGTACCATTTCTCTTCAATTTGTTGTGGGGTATATGTTTTTGCTATATCAGTGCTCATTGTGTTGCAAAATAATAGTGGTTGATGTAATAATAAAGCTTAAAAAACAAAAAGCCCCGAATCGCATGCGAACCGGGGCTTTTTCAAGTATGAAAAAATTATCCTCTTCTTTCTTTTACACGTGCCTTTTTACCTGTTAGTTCGCGTAGGTAAAACAAACGTGCTCTGCGCACTTTGCCACGGCTGACCAATTCCACTTTATCAATGTTTGGGCTGTATAAAGGGAAAATACGTTCAACACCCACTCCATTGCTCATTTTACGAACAGTGAAAGTGCTGCTAATACCAGAGTTACGTTTTTGTAAAACCACTCCTTGGTATTGCTGAATACGTTCTTTTGAACCCTCTTTAATTTTGTAGTACACGTTAACGGTGTCACCAGCTATAAATGTAGGGAAAGTTTTATCAGCGGTAAACTCGCTTTCAACTAATTTTATTGCATCAACTGCGTTCATTTCGGTATGTATTTATCTTTAATCGGACTGCGAAAGTAAGGTTTCTATTTAAATATTAAAAATATTTTTTCAGTTTTTGTAGTTACAACTCTTATTGGCAGCACTTATCTTGTTTTTTAGGTGTTTGCAGCCTGTATTTAACGCAACAAATCGGGGCGTCTTTTGGCTGTTCTTAACAAACTTTGTTCATGTTTCCACTCTTCAATTTTGGCTTGATGCCCACTTAACAGCACATCAGGCACCTTCCACCCTTTATAATCTGCCGGGCGTGTGTACACAGGCGGGCTGATTAAATCATCCTGAAAAGAGTCACTTAAAGCAGATTGTTCATCACCAATGGCCCCAGGGATTAACCGTACAATGGCATCAATCATGATTGCCGCTGCCAATTCTCCACCTGTAAGTACGTAATTGCCTATACTCACTTCTCTGGTAACCAAATGCTCTCGTACACGTTCATCCACACCTTTGTAATGGCCACATAAAAACATCAGGTTTTGCTTGGTTGAAAGCTGGTTAGCCAAACGTTGATCAAACAACTCACCATCAGGACTCAGGTAAATGATTTCATCATAAGTTTTTTGTTGTTTCAATTGTTGCATGCACAAATCAATGGGTTCAACTTGCATTACCATACCTGCACCACCACCAAACGGGTAATCATCAACTGAGCGGTGTTTGCTTTGGCTAAACTCCCTAATATCGTGAATACCAATTTGAACCAGTTTTTTATCCATTGCCCGTTTAATGATGGAATGCCCAAACGGGCTTTCAAACATGGCTGGAAAAAGGGTGAGTATATCTAGGTTCATTGTTTTATTTAATATGGCACCTTAAAGGTGTGCTTGTTATAGGCTAAAAAAACCTTCGGGTAAATTCAAATAAATGATTTCTTTGTCTTCATCCACATGGTCAATAAAGGCCTCTACCAAAGGAATCATTACCTCTTTGTTTTGGTAATTTGTAATAAGCATGGTTTGTTGAGGAAGTTGTTCAGTTCCTGTTACCATGCCAATATCGCCCAATTCTATATCCACCAGCATAAATCCGTCTAGGTTAAAATCGGCTTCAATAATTTTATGCCTTCCTTTGGGTTTAGGCATGAGCCATGTTTTACCTACAAATGGTTGTGCTTTTTCAACGGTATCTATGCCTTTTAATTTCACCAACCACTCTTCTAGTGTGGCATGTTGTGCACGCTCAATATAAAAAGGAACGGGCTTTCCTTGAATTTCAAGAAAAGCCCATTTGGATAGTTTACTTTTAAGTTGGATAAGCAATTTTAATTCACCTTGTGTGCCATGTGTTTTGGCAACTGTTCCTGCTGCAATGAAATCTTTTTTTTGTATTGATTTCAATGTGAGGGATGAATTATTCTGCGCTTGGCGTTTCTTCTGCCGCAGCAGCAGGTGCTTCTTCGGCAGCAGGTTCTTCAGCAACAGCTTCAACCGCTTTAGCGGCAGCTTCAGCAGCAGCCAATTTCTCAGCTAATTTAGCAGCACGAGCTTCTTTTACTTTGGTTTCGTGTGCAAGTGCTTCAGCTTTTAACTGTTCTCTTGATTTTGCTGTTTTTTCAACGTGGGCATCAACTTTAGATGCTTTTTCGTTTAACCATTGCTCAAATTTGGCATTGGCTTGTTCTTCTGTTAAAGCTCCTTTTGCAACACCACCTAATAAATGGTGTTTGTACAAGGCTCCTTTGTATGAAAGGATAGCTCTGCAAGTGTCGGTTGGCTGTGCGCCATTGTTTAACCACTTAACTGCCGAGTCTAGGTTTAATTCAATAGTAGCAGGAACGCTAGTTGGGTTGTACATTCCTATTTTTTCAATGAATTTACCATCTCTCGGAGCACGTGAATCCGCCACCACAATGTGATAATAAGGGGCATGGGTACGACCATGACGCTGTAATCTAATTTTTACTGACATATGTGTTATGTTTTTTAATCCGCTAAGTCTCCTGTTTAGCGGGCTGCAAATATGAAGCATATTTTTTAAATAACCAAACGGAGGCAGTTATTGGTTTAGGGGGAGATTAGTTAATTGGTTATTGGTTGATTTACTGGATACTTTCATACCAACAACTTCTATTATTAACACTTCAAATATATTCTTGGGGTTGCACACCTAACCTGCGTCACTTTTTTCTCAGTTAAAAAAGTACCCCAATCATCAAGACTTATGACTTTTTCGCTACAAGTTACGCTTTTGTATACCACGCAATACAAAGTTAAACTCTTGATGTTAAGGCTATTTATTTGCTTATTGCTTTTTATATCCTTTGATTTCCTTGTAGCTATAATAAATACCAGCCCAAGATTCTTTTTTTAGAGAAAAAGTAACCCCATCTATATAAACAGAAAACTTACTCCAACTCCCTGGTGAACTTGAAGACGACACATACGTATTTTGATCAGAAAGTTGAACTTTAAAAGCACCTGTATCATATTCATAGGTATTGTCTCCTAAAGAATTAACTACAATCTCCCTTGTAATAACACTTACCTTAATCTCTGGTGTAAAGCCAATACCTCCTATTACACTTCGCATTGAATCTACACAAATATAAGTTCCCTCAATGGTTGGTTTAGGCTCAACTGAATCATCTTTGCAACAACAAAGAAAAAAAGCAACTAATAACGGTGTAACCCATTTCATCATTTATCAAAAATAACAAATAAAATGGGTGTCTTTTGTAAATTTTATCGCCCAAACGGCATTTTAGGCATAGCTCCTTTAGGCATGCCACCAGGGAATTTGCTAAAGGTTTTCATCATTTTGCGCATTTCTTCAAATTGTTTCAGCAATTGGTTCACCTGCTGAATATCTGTACCGCTGCCCATAGCAATGCGTTTTCTGCGCACCCCATTAATAATATCGGGTGTTTTTCTTTCTCCGGGAGTCATGGAGTTGATAATGGCTTCAATGCCTTTAAAGGCATCATCGCTAATGTCAATGTCTTTCATGGCCTTGCCTACACCTGGTATCATTCCCATCAAATCCTTAAGGTTACCCATTTTTTTGATTTGCTGGATTTGGGTGTAAAAGTCTTCAAAGGTAAACTGATCTTTTAATAGTTTTTTCTGAATGCGTTCTGCTTCGTCATCATCAAACACCTGCTGGGCGCGTTCTACCAAACTTACGATATCACCCATGCCCAATATCCTTTGTGCCATCCTATCTGGATGAAACTGATCAAGGGCTTCCATTTTTTCGCCCATACCCACAAATTTGATGGGTTTTTCTACAATAGTTTTAATGGAAAGTGCCGCTCCACCTCGAGTATCGCCATCTAATTTGGTTAAGATAACGCCACTAAAATCGAGCACATCGTTAAAGGCTTTGGCGGTATTCACCGCATCTTGCCCCGTCATGCTATCTACAACAAATAATATCTCTCCAGGGTTAATGGCTTTTTTGATGTTGCCAATTTCGGCCATCATTTCCTCATCAATACTTAAACGGCCTGCTGTATCCACAATCAGTACACTTGCTCCTTGGGCTTTAGCTGCTGCTACTGCATTCACTGCAATGCTTACCGGATTGGTATTGCCTTCCTCAAAAAACACAGGCACATCAATTTGCTGGCCCAACACTTTAAGCTGCTCAATAGCCGCAGGACGATACACATCACAAGCAGCCATCATTACGGTGCGGCCTTTCTTTTTAATGTAATTGGCCAATTTAGCGGAATGGGTTGTTTTACCAGAACCTTGCAAACCTGCCATTAAAATGATGGCTGGGCTGCCCTGTATGTTGATGTCTTCGGTTTTTCCGCCTAATAATTGGGTAAGTTCGTCATTTACGATTTTGGTAAGCAATTGACCTGGTGAAACTGTTGTTAATACGTTTTGCCCAAGCGCTTTTTCTCTTACTGTATCTGTGAATTGTTTGGCTATTTTATAGTTAACATCGGCATCAATTAATGCTTTTCGGATTTCTTTTACCGTTTCAGCTACGTTAATTTCTGTAATTTTACCTTGTCCTTTTAGGGTTTTAAATGCCCTTTCCAGTTTACTACTTAAACTATCAAACATAAATTTGTGTACTTTTGGAGTGCGAATATAAACATTAAGTCGGATTTGCACATTTGACTTTTAACATGACAACTGAACAACACCTGCAAACATTGGCCTCTTACCCCTTGATTATATTTTATGATGGTGTTTGTGGTTTATGCGATAGCAGCGTGCAGTTTGTGCTTAAACAGGATAAACAGGCCATTTTTAAATTCTGCGCTTTACAAAGTGAATTGGCTGAACAACTTATTGGTAAAAAGCCCACCAACGATAGTTTTATATTGTTAGACCACGGGAAATTTTATGATAAAAGTACTGCTGCTTTGCGTGTATTAAAGTATTTGGGCGGATGGTGGAAACTGGGTTATGGTTTTATTATTGTTCCAGTTATTATCAGAAATGGGGTGTATGACTTTATTGCCAAATATCGTTACCAGTGGTTTGGTAAATTTGATAGTTGTAAAATTCCTAATGCGGAGGTTAGAAGCCGATTTTTAGACTTTATTTAAAGTTGCACCAACTGAAGTTGGTGCAACTTTAGGCTTAATGAACTTGTTATTTCATATCCAGTAACACTTCCAATGTTTCATCCAAAATCAAATCAGGATTGGTTACATTGCGTGCTTTTCTTTCGGCTTCGCGCTGCTTTTTTTCAGCTTCTGCCTCATCCAACTGTTTCTTGTATTTTGCTTCGTTTAAGGTCTGGTACTTCTCTTCATCTAATTTTTTAAATCGTGCAATATCCGCTAACAAATAGCTGTATTCTTTATTGCTTTGCATCCTTGCATTATGATTGGTAATGAGTAAGGGTAATTTTGCATTGAGCATGTTTACGGGTGTATAGCTAGTGGCTTTAATCAAATCCCAAGGCAAGGCATAAGGACTGGCATCTTCACCAAACTCATCTCCATCAAAAACACCAGGAAATTCAACATCTGGAATTACACCTTTATGTTGGGTGGTACTTCCGTTTATGCGGTAAAATTTGGCCATCGTTAGTTTCACATCTCCCAAGGATTTATTATCAATTTTAATAAACTCATTCAAACCCACCATTTGTTGCACGGTGCCTTTGCCAAAAGTTTTCTCTCCAATAACTACTCCTCTTGAATAATCTTGCATAGCAGCTGCAAAAATTTCAGAGGCAGAAGCACTAAACCTGTTTACTAAAACAGCCAATGGGCCTTCGTAAAAAATTTCTGCATCATAGTCCGTTTCACTTTTAACACTTCCATTGGCATCTTTTACCTGAACAACTGCACCTGTTTTTATAAAGAGTCCACTTAACTCAACCGCTTCTTTTAAAGAGCCTCCTCCATTGTTCCTTACGTCAATGATTAAGCCTTCAATTTTTTCTTTTTTAAGCTCACTGATTAGTTTTTTCACATCACGGGTGGTGCTTTTGTAGTCTTTATCTCCGCGACTCGCGGCAGCAAAGTCAATATAAAATGCAGGAATGCTAATTACTCCGTATTTGTATTTTTTTCCATCGCGGGTAACTTCTTTTACACTGCTTTTGGCTGATTGGTCTTCTAAAACAATTTTATCACGTTTAATGGCAATGATTTTAGTCGTTTTGGGGTCGGTAGCAGGAATAATCTCCAACCTTACTGTGGTTCCTTTTTTACCTCTTATCAGTGCTACTACATCATCCAGCCTCCAATCTATCACGTTAACCAATTCACTGTCGCCTTGGGCAACGCTTATAATTTTATCTCCTGCAAATATTTTTTTGCTTTTATCAGCAGGCCCACCTTTTACCACCTGAACAATTTTAGTGTGTTCGTTTTCTGTTTGTAATGTTGCTCCTATACCTTCCAAGCTTAAGCTCATTTGGGTGTTAAAGTCAGCGCTGGCCCTTGGAGAATAATAATTGGTATGAGGATCGGCCAACTCTGCTAAGGAGTTCATGTAAAGCTGAAATACATCTTCGCTTTTGGTTTTTGATGCCAATTTAATCAAGTTGGTGTAGCGCTTGCGGATTGTTTCGCTATATGTTTTAAAATCCTTGCCACTGGCTTTAAGGCTTAAGCACTCATACTTTAGCTTTAGTTTCCACAATTGGTTAAGCTCTTCCAATGTATTTGCATAAGGTTCATTTTCTCTATCAACCGGAAATGAATCGTTGGCGGCAAAATCAAAGTTATTGGAGTCGTTTAACAGATTTAAGGCAAAATTGGTTCTATCCTCCAATTGCTGCTGGTACCGATTAAACACGTCAAAGGCTAATGTTAAATCACCACTAAAAATGCTTTCATCAATTTGATAGCGGAATTTTTCAAATGATTCGATGTCTTTCTTTAAGAAATACACCCTTGAGGGGTCAACATGTTTAATATAGTTATCAAAAGCTTTTGACGAAAACGCATCATTTATCTGAGGCTTTTGGTAATGGTAAGAAGCAATAAGCTGCATGGATGTTGTAAATACCGTACCATGGTAACTTTCGGCCGATAGAGGCTTTAGCGTAACCTTGGTAGAATCTCCGGCACATGCTGGATTAAGAAACAATGTGCCTAAAAAGGCCATGCTGAGCAATTTGATTTTCATGAGGCGAAGACTAGTTTATTTGTTTACAACAAATTTACGGGTGGCAATGTGATTGCCATTTAACACATAAGTATAAAAATAGACGCCACTGTTTAACTCGCTCACATTTATGTTTACCTCATTTAGTCCGGTTGTTGTGTTGTTTTGGACGATTTCTTTTACCGTTTTACCCGTGATGTCAGTAATTTGAATAGAAGATGTCCCCTTCTCTTCTGCGTAAAAAATGATGTTCACCAATTCATTAGCGGGGTTAGGGTATGCTCCAAACAAGTAGTTTTTAGTTTGAACGAGCAACTCATCTGCGCCTGTTCTTTGTGCAAAATGGACGTTAAAATTACCTTCAGGGGCAGTAATTGGTTTAGTTGCTGTTTTTCCATTGTTGGTTGTGGCAGTAAGGTAATACTCCACTTCATCAGCGCTGGTTAATCCGTTTATTACCAAATCGCCCATAAAAAAGTCACCGCTATCTCTTAATGTTAATGCATTGTAGGTAGTTGTTCCTTTAATACGCCACATGCATTTTGCACTTGCAATGCCACTGCGGTTTGAAATTTTTGCCAGGATATGAAATTTATTGGTAAATACTGGCTGGTAACCATGTATGCCCGGATGCCAAAACACCACAGGATTTTCGGCAGGTATTTGCATGGTAATGCAATGCAATTCTCCCCCACCAACACTTAGCACTCTTGAGTCAATATCCACCAACTTATAGCCAGGCATTATTTGATTGTAGATTTTTTTTACCGAATCTAATTGTGCATTGTTGCCAGAAGTACTGTTTGAATAGGAAGGGAAGATAAATGTTTTATTTACCGTTACCCCATTTACAAACGTGCGGGCATCCGCATCCATTTGTTGACAACTAACTCTAGTGTATGTTCCATCATCTGATGTAGGGTGTGGCACGCGATAAACATTGAATGGCCTGTTGTAAATATTGCTAAACGAAGCAATAATCTGCAAGTTATCTTCAATGCGTTTGCGGTCGGAAGCTGTAATTACACTAGGATATTGAGCAGCCATTATGGTTTGCTCATCTATCATTTTTAAATACAAATCAATATGTCCTGTACCGCCATCACACAATAGTCTATCTAACAAAACCTTTTGTTTTGAGGCAAACAAAGCACCAATGGTATCTAATGTGGATTGTTTAGTAAAAGGAGGAGAAACAATTTGTGGGTCCATGTTGGTTTCTGTAAAAACTGAACTAAAAAAGACCGTACCAAAACCATCTGTCATCAAGTTTCCACCTTCTCCATTTAGCCTGGAAGTATATACTGGTTTATTAGTCTGCTCACCATAAAACTTTGGCCACACATCATCATTGTCTCTGCCATCGTAGTATTTCAAATCAATAAAACCAAGGCTATCATAAGGACCATAATAAAATCCATGAGGACCAAAATCACGCATCCAAAAAGCATCGCCTAACTTTATCATGAATTTGTAGTTTGTTAGGGGCTTGCCTACGCTTTTCATATAGTTTGCTACAACCGTTGTGTCTTGCGGCTCATCAACCCTAATAATAACTGGCACTTCTTGCTGAATGGCATCTGCCAATTTAGCCCAAAGCCCACCAAAAGCTTCACTTGTATCTATCCAAACCTCAGTATTGTTTCCATCATAAGGCCACGAAATCATTACAGCCTGACTTTCTTCAAATTCACCCGGATAGCGCATATTGGGTGGCAAACCACTTGTTTTTTGTAGTTTTTGCTCAAAGGGAGTACTCGCTTTAGCTCTTTCTTTAGAAAGGGCTATTTCCTCTTGGGTTTTATAAGCTGGTAACTTTTTCTTTAAACCTGATGTGGTTTGTGCATTTAGATTTAGCAGGCAAACACTTGATAGAGCTACTGCTAAGGTGATTTTAATTTTGTTCATTATTTCAAAACTAAGCTAATAATTAAATTTCCATTTACCTCTTGTGTAATATTCCTCTCATTTAATTACAATGAAGCACAACATGCTCAATGTCAACAAAAAGACTATTCAGCACTTAAAAAAGGATATTCATACGTGGCAGGAGAAACAAAAGTTTCTTTAATCGTTCTCATGCTTACCCAACGCAACAAGTTTACCATTGCCCCAGCTTTATCATTGGTTCCACTTGCTCTGGCTCCACCAAAAGGTTGTTGCCCAACTACCGCACCAGTTGGTTTATCATTAATATAAAAATTACCCGCTGCATTGCGTAGTTTCTTGGTGGCTAAATCTATTGCATACCTGTCTTGAGCAATTATTGCGCCAGTTAATGCATAATCACTTGTTGTATTCAGCAATTCCAACGTTTCTTCAAACTGGTTTTCATCGTAAACATAAATTGTTAAAACGGGTCCAAAAATCTCTTCACACATGGTGGTTGATTTTGGGTTTTGAGTAACAATTACAGTTGGCTCTATAAAGTATCCTGACGACTTATTATAATTTCCTCCAACAATCACTTCAACGGCTTTATCTTGTTTTGCAGCATCAATATATGAGGCTATTTTATCAAAGGCTTTTTCATCAATTACTGCATTGATAAAGTTTCCAAAATCTTCTGTTGGCCCCATTTTAAATGTTTTAATGGTTTCAACCATTTTGGTTTTTATAGCTGGCCATAAGTTAGAAGGCACGTAAACCCTTGATGCCGCTGAACATTTTTGTCCCTGATATTCAAATGCACCACGCACCATTGCTGTTACACTTTCGTCTACCTTGGCTGTTTTATGAATCATGATAAAATCTTTCCCTCCAGTTTCTCCAACTATACGTGGGTAGGTTTTGTATTTATGGATATTTCCACCAATGGTTTTCCAAACGTTTTGAAACACGCCAGTTGAGCCTGTAAAGTGAATTCCAGCAAAATCAGGGTGGTTAAATATTACATCACCAGCGGTTGGCCCATCAACAAAAACAAGGTTGATTACCCCATCTGGCACACCAGCTTCCATAAAAATCTCCATCAGTACTTGAGCGGAGTAGATTTGGGTATTTGCTGGTTTCCAAACCACCACGTTGCCCATCATGGCAGCACTTGTAGGTAAATTACCAGCAATGGCCGTGAAGTTAAATGGTGTTAATGCAAATATGAATCCTTCCAGCGGACGGTACTCAATGCGGTTCCACATGCCTTTGCCTGAAACTGGTTGGTCTTGATAAATTTGGCTCATAAAAGCCACGTTAAACCTTAAAAAGTCAATGATTTCGCAAGCACTATCAATTTCTGCCTGATAAGCGTTTTTACTTTGCCCAAGCATGGTAGCCGCATTTAACTTGGCACGATATGGGCCTGCAATTAAATCAGCAGCTTTTAAAAAAATGGCAGCGCGTTGCTCCCAAGGTAAGTTCTCCCAGTTTTCTTTAGCAGCTAGTGCCGCTTCTATAGCCTGTGTTACATGTGAAGCATCTCCTTTATGAAAATGACCAAGCGTGTGTTTATGATCATGCGGAGGGGCCATGCGCCCTGTTTTGTTTGTGCGTATTTCTTTGCCCCCTATATACATGGGAACATCAATTTCTTTGCTTCTGGCTTCAGCCAAAGCAGCTTTTAACTCATTGCGTTCTTTGCTGCCAGGAGCATAGTTTAGAATAGGTTCGTTAACGGGATCGGGTACTTTAAAAAATCCGTTCATATGTTTTATTGTTTATTATGCTTGTAAAGAAAGATGCGAATGTAAGGGTATTTTGTTTGACGTCAAATGACCTTAAGCAGGCCATTAATTGCCTTTATAGTCATCGTCCTGAGTCGGTTTAAAGGTAATTAATACAGGCAGTTTGGTAACAGGGTGCTCAAAACTCAATTCAACTGCTGCAAGGTTTATGCTACCATCAGCATTGGCTTTGTGCGCACCATATTTTACATCTCCCACTATTGGGCATTTTATTGCTCCCAATTGAGCGCGAATTTGATGCTTGCGGCCTGTTAATAATTTTATGCGCAGTATGGAGTTGCTGTTGTTATTGTATTTTATTTCAAAGCTTAAAGTTGCTTTTTCTGCATTTGGGGTGGGCATTAAAAAGGCCCTTGTTATGTTTTTATGCTCGTCTCTAAGCAAATAATGGGTAAGCGTATCTGATTGGTGCAAAGGTTTGCCTTCTACTTTGGCCTCGTAAATTTTCTCCACCTTTCTATTTTTAAACAATTCATTCATACGAACCAACGCTTTGCTGGTGCGCGCAAATAATACAATACCACTTACTGGCATATCAAGGCGGTGAATGACCCCTAAAAAAACATCCCCAGGTTTTTGGTATTTTTCTTTGATGTAGGCTTTCACCTCTTCTTCTAGGCTGGTAGGCTTATCTGGCTCGGGCTGTACCGTTTGTCCTGGTTTCTTAGCTACTGCAATGAGGTGATTGTCTTCAAATAATACGGTTATTGGCATGGGCATAAAATATAAAACCGGACACTTCATCGAGAAAATGCCCGGTTATTTTCAATAAAACTTAAATTAATCTTTTAATACAGAACGTGCTATAACCAGTTTTTGAATTTCACTGGTTCCTTCACCAATGGTACAAAGTTTAGAGTCTCTGTAAAATTTTTCTACCGGAAAATCCTTGGTGTAGCCATATCCACCAAATATTTGTACTGCTTCTGTTGCGGCATATACACAAACCTCGCTGGCGTAATATTTTGCCATGGCACTTTCCTTTGTCATTGGCTTGTGTTTCATTTTTAAATCGGCAGCTTGGTAAGTTAATAACTCAGCGGCCTCAATTCGTGTGGCCATATCAGCCAATTTAAACGAAATACCCTGAAAGCTTGATATGGGTTGTCCGAACTGATGGCGCTCTTTAGAGTATTGTAAAGCGGCTTCAAAACTACCTTTGGCAATACCTAAACTCAAGGCAGCAATTGATATGCGTCCTCCATCTAACACCTTCATGGCTTGCTTAAATCCTTCGCCAACCTTGCCCAATACATTTGCTTTGGGTACTCTGCAATCTTCAAAAATAAGTTCTGCGGTTTCGCTTGCGCGCATACCTAATTTATTTTCCTTTTTACCACCTTTAAAGCCAGGAGTTCCGCGTTCAACAACTATGGCAGTTATGCCATTGCTATCCAACAATTCACCCGTACGTACAAGTACAACGGCTACATCTCCGGTAATACCATGGGTGATCCAGTTTTTTGTACCATTAATGATGTAATGGTCACCATCTTCTTTGGCCACGCATTGCATGCGCATGGCATCGCTACCAGTATTGGCTTCGGTTAATCCCCAAGCTCCAATCCACTCCCCTGTGGCTAATTTAGGCAACCAACGTTTTTTTTGCTCTTCGCTTCCAAACTGTAAAATGTGTCCGGTGCATAATGAGTTATGGGCAGCCATTGACAACCCAACAGAACTGCACACTTTAGCAATCTCTTGAATTGCAGTGATGTATTCAAAATATCCTAGCCCTGCACCACCATATTCTTCAGGCACTAGTACGCCTAAAAGACCAAGCTTTCCCATTTCTTGCATGGTTGCCTTAGGAAATATTTGAGCTTCATCCCATTCCATAACATAAGGACGAATATGTTTTTCTGCGAAGTCTTTCGCCATTTGAGCCACCATTTTTTGGTTCTCTGTTTGTTCAAAACTCATTCCGCTTAAAGCTGATGTTGTCATTCAAATTTTTATTTAGGTTTTGCAAATATATAACTATGGGCAAAATTATTGGGATAAAACTCAAGGTTTTGAGATTTGACAAAGTATGCATAATGCTGTGCAAGACTTTTGTTTACCTGATGTTGGTTTATCTTTGTGGTATGGACAAGGTTTTGAGTTTGCATTATTTACCCAATGTACTGTGGATGAGCCATTTTTTAGCTGGCAATTGCATTATTGATGTACATGAACATTATATTAAACAGAGTTACCGCAACCGTTGCTTAATATTAAGTGCTAATGGACCTTTGGCCTTAACTATACCTGTAACCAAAACAGGAAATAAAATAATCATGCGTGAATTACAAGCTGACCAAACGGTTGCTTGGCAGAGGCAACATTGGGAAAGCATTAAAGCTGCTTATGGTTCATCGCCTTATTTTATTCATTATGCACCCTATTTTGAACCATGGTATCAACAGCCAGTTACCTCTATAATGGAGTTTGAAATTGGCTTGTTGAATTTGGTGATTAAATTATTAAAAATAGAAATGGAGCCTAGGCTGAGTGAAACATACATAGAGGCTATTCAGGAAAATGATTATAGGGATAAAATAAGCCCCAAATTTTCATCAACATACGTTTTTAAGCCTTATTTACAAGTATTCTCGGGCAAATTCCCTTTTGTACCTAACCTAAGTGTATTGGACCTGCTTTTTAATCATGGGCCAAGATCATTGGCGTATATGGTTTCGTTAAGTGCGGGTTAGCAATTAAACACATCCACTAAACGCAATAAATCAGGGTTAAGGTGTTTGGTTTTGTTAATGGCATCATCGAAACTTGTATATACCACCATGTTGTTCCTTAAGCCCGCCATTTGGTTGGTTTCCCCTCTGAGCAATGCTTCTACCGCTGCATTTCCTAATCTTGAAGCCAACACCCTATCATAAGCGCTTGGAGAACCACCGCGCTGGATATGTCCCAAAATACTAACTCTTGCATCAAATGTTGGCTCAACAGATTTAAGGTACTCCACTATTTGCATGGCACCTCCGTGTTCTTCACCTTCAGCCACTACTACAATACTAAAAGCTTTTTTGCTACGGTTTTTTCCTACAAACATCTCCAACATTTTATGCCAATCTTCGGCCGATTCCGGCACCAAAATACTTTCAGCACCACCTGCAATTCCTGCTGCTAATGCAATAAATCCTGCATGTCTACCCATCACTTCTATAAAAAACACCCGGTCATGTGAATCTGCCGTATCCCTGATTTTATCAATGGCATCAACGGCTGTGTTAATAGCCGTATCAAAGCCTATGGTAAAATCTGTTCCAAACAAATCGTTATCAATAGTGCCTGGGGCACCAATACAAGGAATTCCAAACTCCTCATAAAACAGTTTCGCTCCTGTAAACGAACCATTTCCTCCTATACAAATTAACCCTTCTATTTCGTGTGATTTTAAGTTTTCGTAAGCTGTTTTTCTACCTTCCGATGTCATAAAGGCTTTGCTTCTAGCCGTTTTTAAAATAGTTCCTCCACGCTGAATAATGTTACTCACTGAACGCGAGTTTAACTGTACAATATCATTTTCAATCATACCCGCATAACCGCGCATAATACCCATTACCTCTACATTATTATATTTGGCAGTGCGTACAACCGCCCTAACACATGCATTCATCCCGGGCGAATCTCCACCGGAAGTAAAAACAGCTATTTTCTTCATGGGATAAAAATATAAAAGCCGCTCCGTATTACGAAGCGGCTTTTGCATTAGTTATTAACTTTTTATTAGTCTACTTGAACTGCAACCAAAATATCCATTGATGCATTTGTAGCTGCTGCTGCACTTGATGCAGGATTAGTTCCTGTAACAGAAATAAGACCCAATTTACCTTCTGCTGTTTTGAACAAAAGAATATCTCCAGCCTTAAGGTCAGTTATTGTGTTTGTAAAAGTTTTTCCTTGAGCGTAATTTACAATTGGCACATCAGTTCCTACGGTAACAATATTATTATAATTTAAATCATTGGCACCAGCCTTGTAAAATCCTGTAATCTTAGCTCCTGAGAAGTAAGAAGCTAAACCGCTATATAAGCCTTGCATAACTTTATCAGAAGGACTTGAAATAGTAAATTTATTGGTGCTTCCAAAATAGAATGCCAAATCACAAGCCCTGAACTCATCTATAGAAAGAGTAGTTGAATAAGGAGTAAAAGGAGGAGTTAACTTCATAAAATGTAATGGAGCTGTAGGATTTTGTTGTCCTTTTAAGCTTATTGCTGTAGTAATGTTATCAATTAAACCAATTTGTCTAACAGTAGCTGTGTATACTTTTGAGCTGTTGCTACCTTTTTCACCAGCTAAGGTAAATGTATAAGTAACAGTTCCTGTATCAGTAATATCTAATGTATCTGCAAAAGCATAGATAAAATCAGTTCCGCTTAGTTTGGTATTTGAGTAAACTGTTGATGTTGGTGAACCTGTTACTGCTTTTTGTATGGTTAATGACTTTAACTTATTGTCACTGTTACCTTTTGCATTAATTGTAATACTTAATTTGTCTGTAACGAAGTGAGTTCCAGAAGTTGCAGCTGGAATAAGGGTTAATTCAACATCTTTTACGTCTGTGTCGTCACCGCATGAGGCTAGTACTAAAGCTGACGCTGCAAATAGCATAACCATGGTTCTCATTACTTTTTTCATATGTTTTTGTTTTTATATTTAAGTTGCGCAAAATTAATATATTAATTCAAAAAGCAAGATTAATTTTGGGTATCATCCGAAAAATCAGATCTGTCTTGATTTTCTCTGCTAAACTCCTCAAAATTATACTCTGGCATTAGTTCTGTTTTAACGTGATTCACCGTTTCAGTTAAAGCTTCCATGAACTTATTAAAATCTTCTTTGTAAAGGAAAATTTTATGTTTCACAAAACTTCCATCATCAAATCTTTTCTTACTTTCTGTAATGGTAATAAAGTAATCGTTTCCTTTTGTTGATTTTACATCAAAAAAATAGGTTCTTTTTCCTGCTCTGATTTTCTTCGAGAAAATCTCTTGCTGATCGCTTTTTCTAAAATCCTCCATCTTAAATGCAGTTGTCTTTTATAATATTTGTTTTGTTTAAAAAGTTGTGCCAAATTAGGTTTTGATATGATTATTTCAAAATATTTTATCAACAATCATCCATTTATATCGTGAATACCCTGTTTCTACTTTAATTTTCATGTCGTTCATTGCTAATTTGACTTTGATAAAGTTCTGCATATCGTTGGTTTAGTGCAATAAGCTGATGATGAGTACCCTGCTCTATTATTTTTCCATCATCCAGCATGATGATATGGTCAGCGTCTTTTACTGTTGATACCCTGTGGCTGATAATCACGTTTGTTTTTTGTACAAACAATTTTTGAAGGTTACCCAAAATTTCAGCTTCCGTTTTTGTATCAACAGCTGATAAACAATCATCTAAAATGAGTATATCAGGGTTATTTATCAGCGCCCGGGCTATAGAAACACGCTGTTTTTGTCCTCCTGAAAGTGTTACACCACGTTCTCCAATAATGGTATCATAACCTTGGGTAAATTCAAGCACATTATCATGTAAAGCGGCATTTTTAGCACTTTCAATAACTAAGCCTCTTGTATCATCAGGTGTTTTTTTCAACCCAAAGGCTATGTTATTGTGTATTGAATCGCTAAACAAAAAAACCTCTTGCGGCACATAACCCAACTGATTCTTAAAGTCATTTAAATTAATGTCTTTAATGTTTACACCATCTATTAAAATTTCACCCTTGCTTACATCAAACATGCGCAACAATAACTGAACAATGGTGCTTTTGCCACTACCTGTTGTTCCTAGAATGGCTAATGTTTTACCCTTTTGAATGGTTAATGTAATTTCGTTTAAAGCAGGAATTTCTTTACCAGGATAAGTGTAGCTTACCTTTTTAAACTCAATGGAATGGTTAAACTGAAAAGGGACGCCTTCCAATTGGTTAATTTCTGGTTTTGTTTGCAAAAACTGGTTTAGTCGTTCCTGTGAGGCAGCTGCCCGCTGCACCAACGAGGTTGTCCAGCCCAAAGAAGCTACTGGCCAAGTAAGCAAGTTAACATAAATAACAAACTCCAGAATATTGCCCAAGGTAATTTCCCCCTTGATAACAAACATCCCTCCAACAAATACCGTAATAATGGTGCTGAGTCCGGTAAGAAATATCATGAGTGGGAAAAAAGTCGCATCTACTTTGGCTAGATCCATATTTTTATTCTTGTAAGTATCAGCCTCGTTAATAAATAGTCCTCTAAATGCATTTTCAGCTGCAAACGCTTTGATTACCCGTATACCACTAAACGTTTCTTGCACAAAACTGGTAATATTAGACAACTGGCTTTGAATGGCGTCACTTCTACGATTAATGATATTGTTTACATAAAATATGGCGTAAGATAATATGGGTAAAGGCAATAACACATAAAGTGCCAACTGTTTGTGTACTGAAAACATAATTGGAATAACCACAATAAACGTGGCTACCAAATTGGTGTAATACATAACAGCTGGACCAATGTACATGCGCACCCTACTTACATCTTCGCTAATCCTAGCCATTAAATCCCCAGTATTGTTTTTTCGGTAAAAAGATACGGTAAGCAACTGATAGTGTTGATAGACCTCATTTTTCAAGTCATACTCTATTAACCTGCTCATTACTATAATGGCTTGGCGCATTAAGTACATAAACAAACCGCGTATTAATGTGTAGAAAAGAATAAGCCCTAATAATGCAATGAGTTGCAACTGGAATTGGTGTTTTGACTCTTGTAAAATTTGTGTTTGTCCGATGGAAGCAATTTGGTTTAAGTAATTGGCAAGCAAATCCACGGCTGCACTGGCAGATTTAGCTGGGAATGCCGAAAACAAGTTGGATGTAATTACAAACAACATCCCCAAAATAAGTCGGTACCTGTATTTGTAAAAATATTTATTAAGGTGTTTTAACGATTTCATGCTAATGTAACGGTTTCAAAAATCAACATAAAATTTGAGATATTATGTATATTCTAATGAAACATATTCACTTAAAAGATTGCAGGAACAGTGGAATTTATTGAAATTATGAAATCAGAAAAATTGAGTTAGTTTTGCAGCAAATTTACAAACTAATACCGCCAAATATGTCAACAAATCAAACGGCTGCCTCATCTCAAAATAACATTTTTTCATTGTTACAAGAGCATGATCATGAGAAACTTGTTTTCTGTCAAGATGAACATACTGGACTTAAAGCAATTATTGCTATACACAATACCGTATTAGGACCAGGTCTTGGCGGTACTCGGGTATGGAACTATGCTAACGATACGGAAGCCATTAACGATGTGCTAAGGTTATCTCGTGGGATGACTTATAAAGCCGCTATTAGTGGATTGAACTTAGGTGGTGCTAAAGCCGTAATTATCGGAGATGCAAAAACCATTAAAACAGAAGCATTGATGCGTAAATTTGGACGGTTTGTTGAAAACCTGAATGGCAAATACATTACCGCAGAAGATGTGAATACCACCACTCGCGACATGGAATATGTGCACATGGAAACCAGCCATGTGGTTGGTTTGCCAGAGAGCATGGGTGGCGGAGGAGATCCTAGCCCTGTTACTGCTTATGGTACTTACATGGGTATGAAAGCTGCTGTTAAGCATGCTTTTGGCAACGATAGTTTAAACGGTAAAAAAATTGCTGTACAAGGCATTGGTAAAGTTGGTGGGCATTTATTAGAACACTTGCATAAAGAGGGCGCAAAGTTATTTATTACGGATATTAACGAAGAAATGCTGGCTAAATATAGCGCTGAATTTGGTGCAACGGTTGTTAAAGGTAGCGAAATTTACGGGTTAGACGTGGATGTATTTGCACCGTGCGCATTGGGTGCTATTTTAAACACGGCTAATATTGAACAACTAAAATGCAAAGTGGTAGCTGGTGCTGCTAACAACCAGCTAGAAGACGAAAATATCCATGGAACCATGTTATTGCAAAAAGGCATTGCTTACGCACCTGACTTTTTAATCAATGCTGGTGGTTTAATTAATGTTTACCAAGAACATATTGGTTACAACCGTGATACTGCATTCCGCAATACTGAACATATTTATGAAGTAACTACAAATATTTTCAAAACCGCTTCTGAAAAAAACATTCACACCCAGAAGGCGGCCATAGAAATGGCACAAAAGCGTATTGCTGATATGACCAAAGTACACGCTACTTACTAATTAAAAAATAAAAAGTACATCTAATGTCGGGTTACATTTTGTAACCCGACATTATTTTTTTACTTTTGCTTCCATAAATACAGTTCTTTAGATGTTTAATAGAAGATTTTTGCGCATTAAAGTTTTTCAGGCCATATATGCATTCCATCAGGAAAACAAGGAAAACCGAAATGCACACTTTAAAAGTTTAACCCGAAGCCTTGATAAGGTTTACGAGTTATATGTTTTCTTAATGGCATTACCAGCGGCCTTTAAACATTTTATTCATTTAGAACTAGACGCCCAAAAAAACAAGTATATTCCAGTAGAAGATGCCATGCGCATCTTAGAAACCATTAATCAAAATAAGGTGTTAACGGCCATTGAAAATAATACCTTATTAAATGAGTTGATTAAAAAGCACAAATGCCATTGGGACAATAACAAGGAGTTGTTTAAACAATTGTGGGGGCTGCTTAAAACCAATGAAGCATTTATTACTTACTCCAAAAAGAGTGCGCATACATTTGCCGAAGACAAAGCTATGGTAATGGAAATGTATGAGGTATTTATTGGCCAAAGCGAAACTTTTGAAAACTACATAGAAGAGCGGTACATAAACTGGGAAGACGACCAAGTACTTGTGTTCCTTCAGGTAATGAAGTCAATACAAACCATGACTGAGCACAAAAACGATAGCATACAAAGTGGGCACTTGCTTAATCCAGAAGATGAACAATTTGTTGAAGAGTTGTTTAATAAAACCATTTTGCATGGAGATGAGTTGGCCAATTTAATTTCGTCTAAAACAAAAAACTGGGATGCGGAACGCCTTGCTTTGGTTGATATGCTTTTGATGCAAATGGCTTTGGCTGAAGTGTTGTATTTTGAGCATATTCCAGTTAAAGTGAGCATTAATGAGTACCTAGAACTGGCTAAGCTATACTCTACTCCTAATAGCCATGGGTTTATTAATGGGGTGCTGGACAAAATACATATTGAATTAAAAAATGAAAAGAAGCTCCATAAAGTAGGCCGTGGTTTAGTTGAATAATAATAAAGCGATTTAAATATTATACCATGAAAAAAATATCTATTCTTTTACTTCCTTTTTTGTGTTTGCTTGTTTCATGCGAAAACAAATCAAACACTGGTAAACTACCCGCTGACATTGTGCATATAGATGCTACAGCTGATAGCACCTCAAAACCTAGTAGCGAGAAACCTATTTTAACTTTTTTGGAAAACACCCACAGCTTTGGTAAAATACAAGAGGGTGAACAGGTAACTTACAGTTTTAAGTTTAAAAACACTGGAAATGCAGACTTATTAATAGCCAGTGCTACGGCTAGTTGTGGTTGCACAGTACCAGACTATCCCAAAGACTTAATTAAACCAAATGAAGAAGCCAGTATTCAAGTGAAGTTTGATAGCAAGGGTAAATCTGGTGTATTTGAAAAAACAGTTACAGTTATGGCCAATACTGAACCAAGAGAAAACCTGTTAACCATTACTGGCGAGATAACTACCCCTTAATTTTAATTGATTAAACAACTTACAACAAACAAACAATACAACTAATGACAAACATGCTATTAATGATGCCTGGGCAAACCGGAGGAATGGGATCCTTTTTACCCCTAATTTTAATTATGGTGGTATTTTATTTTTTTATGATTTACCCACAAATGAAAAAAACCAAGGCACAGAAAAAATTTCGTGAAGGCTTGGCAGAAGGCGACAAAGTGGTAACCATAGGCGGTGTGCATGGTAAAATTGAGAAAATGGATGAAACCACTTTTATTTTGAACAGTGAAGGCACCAGGTTACGTTATGACAAAACTTCCATTAGTATGGAGGCCAGTCAGGCATTAAATGCGCCTAAAAAGGACGAGAAGAAAGAAGAAAAAAAATAATTTATAGCAGCCCTGGAAACAGGGCTGTTTTAGTTATTACCAATAAACCCTATTTTTGAATTGATGAACATGAATACCCCACTTAAAATCGGTGTTACCGGAGGCATTGGTAGCGGCAAATCTTTAATTTGCGGTTTGTTTCATAAACTTGGGGCACCAATCTACCAAGCAGATGACCGTGCCAAATGGTTAATGCACAATAATCAAAAAATTAAACGGGCCGTAATCCGCTTGTTTGGCGAGGAGGCTTACCTCAATAACGAATTAAACAGACCCCACATTTCTGCCATCGCTTTTTCTAATATTGATTTATTGCAGCAGCTTAATAAGGTGGTACATCCTCAAGTATCAAAAGATTTTTTCACCTGGTCTGCAGCGCAACAATTTCCTTATATTATTAAGGAAGCAGCATTGTTATTTGAAAGCGGTACTTATTTGGAATTGGATGCTATTGTTACCATTAATGCTCCTAAAAGTGAACGTATAAGGCGCACTGTTCTAAGAGATAAATCAACTAAAGATGCCGTAATTAAACGCATCAATAGCCAAATGCCTGACGAGATAAAAATTGCAAATGCCGACTTCTGTATTGATAATGATGGGCTTACTCCGCTTTTGCCGCAAGTGATGCACTTGCATAAATTATGGATTAGCTAGCCTGATTGCTATCATGCTGCCTAAGTAGCTTAATCAACACCTCCATATCCTTAGGATAAGGAGCTACAACAGCGTAATTACCCCCTAAAGCATTAAATTTAAGTTCATAAGCATGCAGCGCAACCCGTTGCATCATGGGTTGCTCAACCTCCCATTTCCCTGTTTTAAAACCACGTTTTAATTTACTTAAAAATGGTTTTTTACCTCCATAACTTTCATCGCTTACAATGGGAAAGTTTTGTGATGATAAATGAATCCTGATTTGGTGCAGCCTTCCTGTTATTGGCTTGCAGTTTAATAAGGTGTAATGATTGAAGTGTTCTAAAGTGGTGATGATGGTTTCTGCCTTTTTCCCTTCTTTTAAATCAACCTTAGCCAGCCCTTTAGCGGTAACGGATAAGGGCAGTAAAATGCTTTTATCTGTAACTTGCAAAAATCCTTGTACAACAGCATGGTAGTTTTTTTCTACGGTGCGTTCTTCAAACATCATGGCCATGGTTTTATAAGCTTCATTGTGCTTTGCAATGAGCAAAACTCCTGATGTTTCTTTATCTAGACGGTGGCAAAGTTGCACTTCAGGCCAGTATTTTCTGGCCATTTGCAATAAACTCATCCCCTCGCCCAGCCTTTCATCTAATGATGATAGATTGGCTGGTTTATTTACAAAAATAAAATGTTCATCTTCAAAAAGAATCAGGTCTTTAAATGGAGGTATTTTCATTGAACTGCAAAGATGCATAAAACTGTTGAGTTAATCATGCGTTGCCCTTGCAAGATGATTGATATTTGATATATTTGCCCCATGCTGCGGTGGTGAAATTGGTAGACACGCCATCTTGAGGGGGTGGTTCCGCAAGGTGTAAGGGTTCGAGTCCCTTCCGCAGCACTTCTTCCCAATCAATCATCTGTCGTATAAAAATTCTGTTTGCTTTTATAGTTAACTAAAAAACAAACACCTTTTTACCAGATTTTAACCCGGTCAGCCTCTTGACGCCACATGCTATTGCCTTTTTTCACCCCAAAAGCTTGATAAAACTCTGGCATATTGCTTAACGGCCCAAGCACCCTAAACTTAGCTGGTGAATGTGGGTCAGTAACCACTTGTTGGCGCAAAAACTCAGGACGAGCGTGTGTTTTCCATACTTGCCCAAAGCCAATAAAGAATCGTTGCTCTGGTGTAAAACCATCTATTTTTGTAAGCGGTTTTCCTTTTAATGAACGTTGGTAGGCATCATAAGCAACGGTTAATCCTGCAAAATCAGCAATGTTTTCGCCCAAGGTTAGTTCCCCATTTACCTTAACACCTTCAAGCACCTCAAAGTTGTTGTATTGCTGTACCAACTTTTGCGTACGTTCTTCAAACAACTTCCTATCTTCGGCCGTCCACCAATCATTCAGGTTGCCTTGGTCATCATATTTGCTACCTTGGTCATCAAAACCATGGCTAAACTCATGACCAATAACCGCTCCAATGGCGCCATAATTTACCGCATCGTCAGCCATTGGATCAAAAAATGGTGGCTGCATAATGGCAGCAGGAAATACAATTTCGTTATTTACAGGATTGTAATAAGCGTTTACGGTTTGTGGTAACATTTCCCATTCTGTTTTATCCACCTTTGTACCCAAACGAGCTAAATTCTTTTTAAACCAAAAATTACTCGCGTTAAAATAATTCATCACATGGTATTCTTTGGTTAAACGCATTTCGGTAAAATCTGTCCATTTATCGGGGTATCCTAACTTACGGGTAAATGAGTTTAATTTTTGCAATGCTTTTAGTTTGGTTGGTTCACTCATCCAATCTAATTTATTAATACGGTCTCTAAAGGCCTCACTCAAATGTGTTACCATTTCGTCAACCCTGCGTTTGCTTTCTGGTGTAAAAGCCTCTTTCACAAACTCTTGCCCAACAAGTTCACCAATTAAACTATTGGCTTGGTTGATGGTGCGTTTCCACCTTGGTTTTTGCTCGGTGGCCCCAGTTAAGGTGGTTCCATAAAAATTAAAACTTGCCGCTACGGCTTCGTCATGCAAATAAGGCAAGGCTGTGCTAATCAATCTCCAACTCAAGTAGCTTTTCCAAATACTAACATCTTTGAGCAATAGGCTGTTTAATGTGTTAAAGTAATCAGGCTGCATCACAATCAAAATTGGCATGCTTTTAAACTTGGCCTGAAGTTCTCCAAAATAAATCCCCCAATCTAAATTCAAATGAGTTCTGGTTAACACATCAATGGGTGTTGGATGGTATTGCTTCTCCATGTTCCTGCGCTCAGTTCTGCTCATACTGGCTTGAGCCAGCACTGTTTCCAACTCTAATATAGATTGCCCCATATTTGGCTGATTAAATGGGGCCTCCATGCCTTTGTTTTGCATCTCAATGGCAATTTTTTCAAACATGGTATTTATTAATGC
Organism: Chitinophaga pinensis; assembly: GCA_943372215.1. Lineage (GTDB taxonomy): Bacteria > Bacteroidota > Bacteroidia > UKL13-3 > UKL13-3 > UBA6183. Next base: position 171,904 of record CALRXU020000009.1, read on the forward strand.
TTTGTATTTATCACGGATAACCATGCTTCTTTCATCCATTTTGATGTAGTAGTCTCTATCTGGCAACCCCAGTCCGCCTTGCGACAGATAAGGCACATAAACCTGGCTGTTTTTCACATCTTGGCTCACCTCAAAATCAAAAGCAGCTGAAACACCCATTTTATGGAGTTTAGCAATAAATAAGATTAAATCTTTATTTGAACCAATATCCTGAATCTCCTTAAGGTAAGGATACAATGCCTCAAAACCTTGTTCGTTAATGCGGTTGGTATCCATAGCTGTGCTGTAAAATGTATGGATGTACTTCATTGCATTAGAAGAATTTGCGTCAGCTTTTAGTGATTTCTCCAATATTTTATGGAGCAATAAATTATTGCGTTCAGCCACAACATTAAAAGAGCCCCAACGTGCTTCGGTTGATGGAATTGGGTTGTCTTTCAGCCAAGTGCCATTGGCATACTCAAAAAAGTCATCTTGCGGTTTAACCTTTTTGTTTAAAGACGCTACATCAACTCCCTTAAGGTACTGATGCATAACAAATGCTGAGGATAATAATAAAACAATGGCTGAACAAATCCAGTATACTTTTTTCATAATTTCTGTTAAGTGGCTTCAATTATAAGCATATCGGATAAGATTAAAAAATAAAGCACGCCACGTCTTTCTAACCAGGATAAATACACCAATGAAACACCTGTGTAAAGAACGAATCTGGACGTGGACGTGCCTTATTAATGACTTATTATTAGGGGTTTATATTGGAGTTGTTCAGGAGTTGTTACACAAATCCAATACATGCCATCTGGCACCAATGAAACATCTAAAAACAAGGTACCATCTGGCAATGGAGTAGCAGGTATCTTTTGAATTACCCCCAAAGTATTGACCAATGTAAGTTGGTTTTCATGACTAGGAGTATATAAATACAGTTGGTTATTTGCGGGATTAGGGTAAATTTTTAGCATTTCATTTTCGCTTATTGCTTCAGTAATGCCAACCGGCTGCTCAACCCCTGAATTGCTAATGGATACTTGAACCGTTTTTTCATCTTTACAACCCGCATTATTTTCTACCATTAAAGCAACATTGTATTCTCCATCTCTTTTAAAAGTGTACTTTAGCGTATCTCCCCAAAAGGTATCCTGCACCTGAGAGATTACCCACCTCACTTTTCGGAAGCTTGTGGCAAAATGTGTAGAGGTATTGGTAAATAAAAAATCAACGCCTTTACCCGGGTTTGTTTGGCTTATCATTTTTTTATTAAAATCTGCAGATGGGTTTGGTTTGATGGTAATCATTCCCCTTTTTACCAATGAATCTTTGATGTTATTTTTAACAATGACCAACTTTACATCATATACCCCATCTTTTTCATAATAATGTTCTGGATTTATTTTATTTGAAGTCGTACCATCACCAAAATCCCAATAAATTAAATCTGGATCAACCGTTTTGTTGTATACAAAATAAACTGTTGTTGGCCCGCAGGTGGTGATGTTTCTATTGGGCGAAAAATTAACTTCAATACCAATAGACTGGTGCGTTAGCAGCAGCAAAAAAGCCGATAATAGTAATGTCTTCATACCAGTGTTGTTTAGTTGTTTACTGGTACAAACTTGGTAGATACAGATGTGCTAAAAAAGGAGTATTACGTGAAAGGAATAATACGTTTTCTATAGGTTACCGCTTATCCCAGTTAAGCGTTTTATGGTTATTTGGTATGCACAAAAACCAACTCATTGTTATTAAATACAAGATGGTATTTTAAATTTTTTAGCCGCAAGTATGGCCTGTTTAATGACGTGTATTCGTAAATTTGGTAACCCGCTTCATCAAAAATGCGGTCGGGTTTGCCTACAATGTTGATGACATCGCGTGTATTAAAACGAATCACGTCAAGCCTGTCGCTCATAAAACCAAACAACAATAAATACTCTCGTACTAAGGCGATGCGCTGAGGCTGGTATTTTCCTGGACTATTTTCGTTTATTTCTTTGCTGTAAATGAGTTTAAGGTCATATAAAATTGAATCCCTAACCATTTTAAGCTGTGTGATTTCGTTTTTGGTAAGCACCCTTTTTGGCAAACCCGTTTCTTGGGCAAACCCAGCTGATACTAAACAAACAATCAAAACACAACTTATTACAATGCTTTTCATAGGCTACATTAACCTCTACTATACAATCATCGTGCCTAAAAAAGTGGGGTTACTCCACATGCAGTAGTAAACCCTTAAGGTACTCACCTTCCGGGTGAAAAATATTAATTGGATGATCTTCTGGCTGGGTAAGTTGTTTTAAAATGCGAACATTGCGTTTGGCATCAGCAGCAGCTCCAAATACAATTTTCCGAAACAAATCCCGATCAATATGTTGTGAACAACTAAAGGTAAAAATTAAGCCCCCAGGTTTTATTTTTTTAAACGCAATAAGATTCAGGTTTTTATAACCCCTTGTGGCATTGGGTACTGAGCGTGCATTTTTGGCAAAAGCAGGAGGATCCAGCACCATAATATCATAGTCTTCTTGCGTCTGTTGCATAAAATCAAACACATCAGCCACATAACTTTGGTGAGGAGCTTCTTTAAAGTTAGCCTTCACATTTTGATCACACATCTCGATGGCATCCTTGCTACTATCTACTGAATGTACCAAAGTAGCCCCATTGTTCAGTGCGTATAAACTAAATCCACCTGAGTAACTAAATGTATTTAATACTTTCTTGCCTTTACTATACTCACCCAGTATTCTTCTGTTCTCGCGTTGGTCAATAAAAAAACCAGTTTTTTGACCCGTTTCCACATTAACTAAAAAAATCACCCCATTTTCCATGGCTTGAACAGGCATAATGCATGGCTCGCCAACCCAACCGCTTTCCATACCCACTTCTTCAATACGTTGGGTATTTTGTTTGGTTTTAACATAAATATGCTGAATACCTAGGTTTGATAATGCTCTAAATAAATGTGCGCTGATTAACTCTGTTCCCTTTATAAGCAATTGTACTACTGCCACCGGACCATATACATCAACAATAACACCAGGTAAAAAATCTCCTTCGGCATGTATCAACCTGTAAATATCAGTTTTAGCAGGCAACACTTGTTTTCTTAATGCATAAGCGTGCTTGATTTTAGCGAACCAAAACTCCTCATTGAGTAAAATTTCTTCTGAGGTAAATTCGAAAACCCGGCAAGTAATTTGGCTATTGGGCGAAAAAAAGCCATACCCCAACAACTCTCCATTATTTGTTAATACCTTTACAATTTGCCCATTATCTGCTTTAGGCATAATTTTAACTGCGCCACTAAACACCCATGGATGTCTATTTACCAATGAGCGCTCTCTTCCTGATTTTAATATTAACGTTTCCAAACTTTATTACCTTTGTTTTGCACAAAAATGTACTTTTTCCCGTTTATTACTGCATGCGTTTTATTTTTATCTTATTGGCATTATTGGTAACGGTTGGTTTACAACCACAAGTTTATGCGCAAACCAACTCGTTGATATATGGCCGTACCCTAAGTGCCGACCGCATCAATATTGTACAATTGGCCAGTGTATTAAATACAAACCAACAAAAAAGAGCCATTAGCAACAGGCAGGGATATTTTAAGGTGCTTGCCAATCCTTCGGACACCATTATTATTACTGCTATTGGGTATGATAGCGTTTTATTTATTGCACAAGAGCTGATGGGCGCAACAGGAAATGATACAACGGTGGTACTGCTTAAGTCAAAAAATTATTTACTAAAGGAGGCCAAAATTGTTTCTTCCAATCCCAAACGAGATAGCCTAGCCAGAGCCGCTGCCGAATTTCTTAAAACAGACCCCTTAATGAACAATTATGACCGCATATTAAACCGGCAAAAAGGAGGTTTGATGAGCCCTTTAACAGCCATGTACCAGCAATTTAGTAAAGAAGGAAAGGATGCGGCAAGATTTGAAGACTTTTTGTATTACATGGAAAAGCAAAAATTGGTTGACCGCAGGTTTAACCGCGACTTTGTAAAAAAGGCAACCAATTTACCTGATATTCAACTGGATGAGTTTATGGTGTACTGCAAACCAGATAAAGACTTTGTGCTTAGTGCCAGCGAGTACGAGTTAATTGCCAAGGTGCAACAATGTGCGCATGAATTTAACAATAAAAGAAGGCAACGTTAACATTGATTTAGGTTATTTGCTGTTGTAACAAGGTTTTACAAACAATTAACCCACAAAGTGCTTCTGGTGGTTTTTATGTCTAAAGTAATTGTATTTTAGCTTCATAATCAATAATCAATATGAAATTTCAAGAGTTTTCAAACGAAATGAAATGGCGCAGGTTTAACGGTGAATCCATTAAACAAAGTATTAATGATGAAGTGGAGCAACTTATTGTTGCCGAAACGGCTAAAGGCAATAAGTTAAAGGTGTGCATTGGAACCGACTCCCAGGTTACGGGAAACACCACTGAATACGCTACAGTTATTGTTTTTATTCGTCAGCAAAAAGGTGGTTTTATGCTCATTAGTAGCGAAAAAACAACCCAAAAAATGAGCATTAAGGAACGCATGCTTAAAGAAGTTTCAAAATCTATTGAAATTGCTTATGAGTTGTGTGATTTGTTGGACTTGTATGATATTGACCTAGAAGTTCACGCTGATATTAACACCAATCCAAACTTTAAATCGAATACCGCATTAAGCGAAGCCATGGGGTACATCCTAAGCATGGGGTTTGTTTTTAAAGCCAAACCAGAGGCATTTGCCAGTTCTTATTGTGCAAATAAAATTGTGCATTAAGGAATTTGGTTTTCACTTTCCGTATTTCACAATTGATTCTATCTTTGCATCATGCTTAAAGATATTGAACTTTTAAATGACACAAGGGTTGGCGTAGCAATTGTTAAGGAGTTAAACGATGCACTTGAGGAAGTTTGGAATGTTTATATCATTAACTTCAACACCAAGGCTATCCAAAATGTGCTGGTTACTTGCAAAGGTTATGGGCAAATTAATAACGAACATAGGGAAACAACGGTAATGCGCTATTTTTTGGGCGATATTCCTGAAACCAGTTTTATAAAAGTAGAGCCTATTGATCCTAGTTTGTTTGTGCTGAACAATGAGTATTTTGTTACTTTTTACGAAAACGGAAGCATATTGGATAAGAAACTGACGTTTTTGTCCAACACTATTTACGATGATCTGTTAACGGAGATTGAACTGATTAAAAAAGCTGGTGTATTGCTTACTTAACACCTCAGAATATGGAAGCGAAACGTTTATATGGATTAATCGGATTTCCTCTTGGCAACAGTTTCTCGGCCACTTATTTTTCGGAAAAGTTTAAAGCCAATGCCATTGACGCGGTTTACACCAACTTTCCTTTGCAACATATTGACGAGTTGCCAGCTTTACTTAAAAAGCTCCCACACCTGTGTGGTTTAAATGTTACCATCCCACATAAAAAAAGTGTAATCCCTTTTTTAACTACCCTTCACCCCAACGCTGCTGCTGTTGGTGCTGTTAATACCATCTCTATTCAAGGTAATGAGTTGATTGGTTACAACACCGATGTTATTGGATTTGAACAAAGTATTTTGCCAATACTTAAGCCTTGGCACCAAAAGGCTCTGGTACTGGGGTCTGGTGGTGCGGCCCAGGCCGTTTGCTTTGTATTAAACAAACTAGGCATCACTTATCATATGGTGAGCAGTTCCAATTCAAACCTCTTGCAATATGCTGATTTAAGTAAGGCCTTAATAAGAAGCCACCAAGTGATTATCAACTGCACTCCGCTAGGCATGTTTCCCAACCAAAAGAAAGCTCCGGAAATACCTTATGAGTTTTTAACTGATTTGCATTTGGCTTTTGATTTGATTTATTTACCTGAGGAAACGCAGTTTTTAAGTTTATGCAAAAAACAAGGAGCTACCATTAAAAATGGGCTGGAGATGCTTCACCGACAAGCTGAAGAAGCCTATAAAATATGGATAAGCTAACCTAGAAAACCCCATTTAATCAACTCTTTGGATAATGGATGATTCATGGTGCATAAATATTGTGAACAACTAAGTTCGCATAAAATTGTATGTTTCAAGTAATTTTTAAATTATTGAATCATGAAAAAATCAATTTTTCTGGGTTTTTTATTTTGCTACACTTTAGCTTCGGCACAAAATACGCCAGCCGTTATTTTGCCTGGACATACCAATGATGTGGATGCTGTGTCTTATTCAACATTAGGTTATATTGCTTCTGGCTCTTTTGATTATAAAATTAATATTTATGCTGCTGATAGCCCATTTACCCGTTTAAGAACACTTACCGGGCATGTGGGACCAGTAAACACCTTACGTTTTAGTAAGAATGGTAAGTTATTGGCGAGCAGTGGCGAGGATCATGTGGTGCTGGTTTGGGACTCTGCCTGGCGAAACAGTAGACGCTTGGAAGGACATAAAGATAAGGTAACCTGCCTGGCTTTTGATGGGTATGGACGGTACCTATACTCTGGCAGTGATGATAAAAACGTTATTGTTTGGGACATGACCACCGGGAAACAAGTAAAAACAATTGCACACACCAGCGGGGTTACAGCTATTGCCCCTACTAGCGATTTTAAATACGTGTACATAGCCGGATCTGAGCCTAAAATAAAATTGTATGATTTTTTAACGGGCAAAGTAGCCAAATCGTTAGATGGACACACTGATGCGGTAAATGATATCAAAATTAGCCCCAATGGTAAATACTTATTAAGTGGTTCAAATGATAAAACTGCGCGGGTTTGGAGTTTAACTACTGGGAAACAAGTGCGGATATTGCCCGTTGAATGCTGGAAGGTAACCACCGTTGCGTTTAGTACCGATAGCCGTTATGCCATAACCGCCTGTAATGATGGAAGTGTAAAGGTATGGGAAATAGAAACTGGAAAATTAATCAGTAGTTCTGAAAATGCAGGCTCTTTGGCTCGCTGTGTTTCTTTTGGAAAAGACAACACCATCATTTTATTGGCAAGCATGTTGCGCAATTCTACTGATTATGGATTAAAAATATTGCCTAGTGGTATCAAACCAGAAGTAGCCCCCGTAAAGGTTGTTGCTCCGGTTAAACAAGATTCATTAAATAGCAATAAACTGCCAAAAATCATACCTAAAACTCCCGCAACACCACCAAACAATGGCACAAACATGCCCAAAAATGCTACTCCTAAACAGTAAACTTATTCAAAAACAAAGAGTTAAAGTATAAATCTGGAAGCATTCTAAAATTACTGAAAAAATGTATCGTGAGTTAGCTACACAAATAAAATTATTCTACATTCGCATCCTGAAAAAGTTGACACAAAAATTATTTTCTAATTTACCTAAAATGAAAATTGTTACCTCAGTTCTAAAGTCGGTGTTACTTGTAACCGCACTTCTCAGTTTATCCAACTTTACTTTCGCTAAACAAGCTGAAGATGCTGGAAAGCTATTTCAAACAAATTCTACATTGAGCCAAGCTATTGATGAAAAAGTCGCAGGCCAATCCGTGCAAAACTTGGTGGCCGAGATTGTTCGCACCAGTTCATTGCCGTCAGCTCCAATTAAAGCAAGCGTTGCAGCTGATGTAACTGATGGTGCAAACAGCAGCCTTAAAAACAGGGTTAACTGGCTTATCATTATTATTGTGGTATTGCTTACCATGGTAATTGTTTTGGTACTCGACATCCTAGGTAAAGTAGGTGATATACAGGGCAAACCGGTTATTCATTGGAATGGTATCAACTCTTGGATGATGCTTGGTTTTGGTGTAATTGGTTTATTGCTTGCTTCTTGGGAATTCTATGAGCATGGTAAACTTACCGTATTTAACCAAGAGCCTGCCTCGGCACATGGCCCAGAGTATGATAATATGTTTATGATTACTGTAATTATTACAGGTATTGTTTTTGTAATTACCCAATTTTTATTGTTTTGGTACGCTTATAAATACAAGCACAGCACCAAACGTAAAGCCTTATTTTACCCCGATAATCATAAAATTGAATTGTTATGGACAATTATCCCTGCTATTGTATTAACGATATTGGTGGTGCGTGGATTAAAAACTTGGACACACATGACCAGCAACAACGACCCGAAAGCACGTGTGATAGAAGTTTATGGTTATCAGTTTGCTTGGAATGCACGTTATGCAGGGGAAGACAATAAATTGGGTAAACACGATTTTCGTCAAATTGGTATTATTAATGCATTAGGTGTTGATACCAATGATAGCAAATCTTATGATGATGTTATTACGAACGAATTACATCTTCCTGTTGGAGAGCCTGTAATGTTAAAATTCAGGGCAAAAGATGTGATTCACTCTGCTTACTTGCCTCACTTCCGCACACAAATGAACGTAGTGCCAGGATTACCAACACAATTTGCCTTTACCCCAACCATCACAACGGCTGAAATGCGGAGTAAACTAAATATTCCAACGTTTGATTATGTTTTATTGTGCAATAAAATTTGTGGTAGTGCGCATTACCGCATGAAAATGAAAGTAGTGGTACATTCTAAAGCTGACTTTAATAAATGGCTAAACGAACAGCCTAAGTTGGTAAATAAGTCAACACCAGCCACAATTGCTGCGCCAGTTGATTCAGCTATGACAACAATTAGCAAACAACCTAAAACTTTAGCAGCCAATTAATCCTTTATATTAAAATAAAAAATTTACGATAAACAAGTATATGAGCACGCACACAGCACACATTGATGACCACAGCCATGACACGCATGATCATGGACATCACGAAGAGACGTTCATAAGCAAATATGTATTTTCGATGGACCACAAGATGATTGCCAAGCAATTCCTTGTTACAGGTATCATCATGGGCGTATTGGGTATGAGCATGTCGCTTATTTTCCGTTTGCAATTGGCTTATCCTGACATGAAATTTCCATTTTTGGAAAGCATTATTGGACAATGGGGTAAAGACGGTAAATTAGACCCTAACTTTTACTTGGCGTTAATTACCATACATGGTACCATCATGGTGTTTTATGTATTAACAGCAGGTTTAAGTGGTACCTTTTCTAACTTGTTAATTCCATTGCAAGTTGGTGCCCGCGATATGGCCTCTCCGTTTTTAAATATGTTGTCGTACTGGTTTTTCTTTTTATCCTCAGTGGTGTTGGTTTCATCATTGTTTGTTGATGGAGGACCAGCTTCAGCAGGATGGACTGTTTATCCGCCACTATCTGCTTTACCTAAAGCCATTCCTGGTTCAGGTACAGGTATGACCTTGTGGTTGGTAGCCATTATTTTATTTATTGTTTCAGCGTTATTGGGTGGTATTAATTACATCACAACGGTGTTAAACATGCGTACAAAAGGCATGAAAATGACCCGCTTACCTTTAACCATTTGGGCATTTTTGATTACAGCTGTATTAGGGTTGTTATCATTCCCTGTATTATTGGGTGCTGGTTTATTGTTAATATTTGACAGAAGCTTTGGAACCAGTTTTTACCTGAATGAAATCGCGGCTGAATTGGCTGGTGGTATTGAGCGTGTGGGTGGAAGTCCAATTTTATACCAACATTTATTTTGGTTCTTGGGTCACCCGGAAGTGTACATTATCTTACTTCCTGCTTTAGGTATTACCTCTGAAGTAATTGCAACCAACTCACGTAAGCCTATTTTTGGTTACCGTGCCATGGTGGGTTCAATTCTTGCCATTGCTTTCCTTTCATTTATTGTTTGGGGACATCATATGTTCGTAACAGGTATGAATCCTTTCTTGGGTTCAGTATTTATGTTAGGTACGTTAATTATTGCGGTACCATCTGCGGTTAAAACATTTAACTACATGGCTACTTTATGGAAAGGTAACTTACAGCTTACCCCTGCTATGATGTTTGCAATTGGTCTGGTATCTTTCTTTATTTCAGGAGGGTTAACTGGTATTTACTTAGGTAACGCAGCGTTAGATATTAACTTACATGACACCTATTTTGTGGTGGCTCACTTCCATTTGGTAATGGGTAGTGCGGCTATTTTTGGTATGATGAGCGGTATTTACCATTGGTTCCCGCGCATGTATGGCCGTATGATGAATCCTACCATGGGATACATGCACTTTTGGTTGACCTTAATTTCTGCTTATTGCGTGTTTTTCCCAATGCACTTTATGGGCTTGGCTGGAGTTCCACGTAGGTACTATGCCAACACGGCTTATGATCAGTTTAACGTGTTTGTTGATATGAACGTGTTTATTACTATTGCCGCTATTGTTGGTGGTGCGGCTCAGTTGTTATTCTTGTTTAACTTCTTTTACAGCATATTTAAAGGAAAACGTGCTCCACAAAATCCTTGGCATTCAAATACACTAGAATGGACTGCTCCTGTTAAACATATCCATGGTAACTGGCCAGGTGAAATACCTCACGTTTACCGTTGGGCTTATGATTACAGCAAACCAGGTGCTGAAGAAGATTATATCCCACAAAATGTGCCTGATGCAGGCCAAGTTGATCCATTGGATGAGCCAGATGCGGCTACTTTCAAACCTTCAACTCGCCCTGTAACTGCAAATGCCAAAGAAGAAGTGGTGATGTTTAGTGTATTGAAGAAATTGTTTGGCATTGCCAAGTAAAAAATGGATAAAGAACAAAAAGCGGTAAGAAGATTCAGGCGGTTTGGTATCTTAACAATTGCCTCTGTTTTCTTTCTAATTTTTGTTGGTGGCTTGGTTCGCAGTACAGGAAGTGGAATGGGTTGCCCTGATTGGCCTAAGTGCTTTGGGAAATGGGTTCCACCAACTGATGTTAGTGAATTACCAGTCAATTATAAAGAGATATTTAGAACCCCTGTGCATGAGGTAGCAGATTTTGATACCTATAAAACATGGACAGAGTATATTAACCGATTAATCGGGGTACTTACAGGGTTCTTTGTATTCTTAACGGTGGTTTTTGCTTTCCCCTATCTTAAAGTAAAACCTGTTATATTTTGGCTGAGCTTTTTAGCCCTGATTTTAACAGCTTTTCAAGGATGGATCGGGGCTAAGGTAGTGGCCACCAACCTGGCGCACTGGATGGTTACCATCCATATGATGATTGCCTTGGTTATAGTGGGGTTATTAATTTACACCATTACGCAATCACAATCATTTGAAGTGCTTCAGTTGAACAATGATCGTTCTTTAAAGTTGCTCATGGTTTTGGTACTTTTTGTATCAGCCATACAAACCATTTCTGGCACACAAGTCCGGGAGAATGTTGATGCAGTTGCTTTGGTGGCTGGTGAACAGAACAGGGCTCATTGGATTGATGCTTTGGGTCGTATTTTTCAGTTTCACCGTACATTTTCCTTGGTTAGTATTGTGTTAACGCTTTTGGTGGTTTATAAATTTTATTCGGCTTTTGCCAGAAACAGTATCATTTATAAATCAACCCTTGCACTGCTTTTATTAATAGCCTTGCAAATATTTAGCGGCAAGGTGCTTGATAACTTTGGGTTTCCAAAACAAATACAAAGTGTACACCTATTTGTGGGCAGTTTAATTTGTGGCATGCAACTTTTTATTACCATTGTTTTATTCACAAGAGTAAAAAAATCCGATAGCACAACTGTCGGTTCAACCATATAGAAATTGGAAATTATACAACAACAAACCATAGCTGTAAGTGCTTGGAAACAAAAAGTAACGGATTACAACCAATTGGTTAAAACCCGCCTTACTTTTCTGGTGGTGCTTTCGGCCGTAATTACTTACGCAACAGCGGCTTTTGCGGGCGGAATTAACTGGCCTGATTTGGTGGTGTTAACAGTTGGTGGCTTTTTAGTAACTGGCGCTGCCAATGGCATTAACCAAATTATTGAAAAAAACTACGACAAGTTGATGGTGCGCACGGCTAACCGACCTGTAGCCACAAATCGCATGAGCAACATGGAAGCTGCCATTGCCAGTTCGTTAATGGGCGTTATTGGTGTTATTCTTATTGCCACTTACCTAAACCCTCTAGCAGGATTTATCGCCTTTATTTCTTTGGTATTGTATGCATTTATTTATACTCCAATGAAACGCATCTCCCCTATTTCAGTGTTTATTGGTGCATTTCCAGGTGCTTTGCCTGTGTTAATTGGTTACACCGCATTTTCAAACCAAATTACTTACGAGGCACTGATTTTATTTGGGGTGCAGTTCTTTTGGCAATTCCCTCATTTTTGGAGCATTGCTTGGATTTTAGACGAAGACTATAAACGTGCTGGTTTTAAAATGTTGCCTACTTACGCTAAAGATAAAAAATCAGCTTTAATTACATTGGCCTTTACTGTTTGTTTACTGCCAATTGGATTGATGCCTACCTTTGAAGGTTTTAGTGGAGCAGTTTCTGGGGTAATAGCTATTGCGGGAGGCTTAGTATTGAGCTACTTCGCACTAAGACTTTATAAGACTTGCGATAACAAAGATGCAAGACGTTTAATGTTTGGCTCGTTTTTGTATTTGCCGCTTGTACAATTTGCTTATTTATTTGATAAAATATAATGACTATGATGGTAGCCGTAAAGCAAGATTTAAAAGAACAACCCAATATTAACCCAACCAAATTTGTGTTATGGTTGCTTATTGTGGCTAGTGTAATGTTATTTGCAGCTTTTACCAGTGCTTATATTGTAAGGCGTGGTGAAGGAAATTGGTTAACATTTGACCTTCCAATACATTTTAGCATCAGTATGGCTATTGCCATCCTTTCTAGCGTGGCTATGCAATGGTCATACAACTTGGCTAAAAAAGATGAGTTGGCTTCTTTAAAAATAAGTTTAATGGTTACTTTGGCTTTAGGCGTAGCCTTCTGTGTAAGCCAATGGCTAGGATGGGGAGCTTTAGTAGCCAACAATATCCATTTTGTAGGCAATCCGTCTGAATCCTTCTTCTACGTAATTTCAGGAGTGCATTTGGCGCACATGGTTGGCGGAATGCTCTTTGTATTGGTAACTTTAATTAAAGCATTTCAATTAAACGTTCATAAAAAGAATTTACTCACCATAAATTTGTGTACTACTTACTGGCATTTTTTAGGCATTACATGGATTTATCTTTACTTTTTCTTATTGTTGAACCGTTAATAAACAGCAAACAGATTAACAGAATATATGGCAAACTCAGCTACTTTAACAACAGACCCTAGAACTCAATGGGGAGGCGGAAAATCTCCCTTTAGCGTTAGTTATGGCAAATTAATGATGTGGATCTTCCTTTTATCGGATGCATTCTCTTTCTCAACCTTGCTAATTTCTTATGGTTTTATCCGCCACAGTTTTGCGGGTGTAACTGATAATCCGTGGCCTTCACCTGACCACGTGTTTAATCACTTCCCATTTTTACATGGCTCTCACTTGCCATTGATGTTTGTGAGTTTAATGACGTTTATCCTCATTGCCAGTTCAGTTACCATGGTACTTGCCGTTGAAGCTGGACACCGCATGGCTAAAGGTGAGGTGGTAAAATACATGATTATGACCATTATTGGTGGTGCTGCATTTTTGGGCTGCCAAGCTTGGGAGTGGACACAATTTATTGTTGGTTCAGAGGCTGGTAAAACACTTGCTGACGGAACAGTAATACATGGTGCCAACTTGTTTCAAAATGAATACGGCCCCGTAGCATTTGCCGACTTATTCTTTATTGTAACAGGTTTTCACGGGTTCCACGTATTTAGTGGGGTAGTAATCAACATCATCATTTTAATTCAAACCATGAATGGCGTGTTTGAAAAACGCGGCCACTACGAAATGGTAGAAAAAGTAGGATTATACTGGCACTTTGTAGATTTGGTATGGGTGTTTGTATTTACCTTCTATTACCTTATCTGATTTTTAAATTTATTATTCGTTACTATTTATAGCTTATTATATTATGTCAGCACACGAAGCAACAGAACACTTAGAGCATACGGAGTCTCCTTCTGATATGAAAGCCAAAATTTGGAAAACATTTTGGATATTATTGGTACTAACTCTTGTTGATATTGGATTCTACTTTATATTTCCCCCAAGCATCTACCGCAACTACTTATTTATTGTATTGGGTTTGGTAAAGGCTTATTTTATTGTGGGCATTTTTATGCACATGAAATTTGAACGCAAGTTTTTGGTTTGGATGATTGTATTGCCTATGAGTTTTGTGATTTATTTGATTACCCTAATGGTAATTGAAGGAAATTATACAGACAATGCCCGTAACGTGGAAGGCAATCAAGTGATACATGCTCCAGTTCCGCAAAATCATGATGGCGGACACGCAGAAGAAGGACACGGACACTAATAAAAAACAAAATTGTTATTGATATTGTTCCTTAAGAGGTAGTGCCAAAACACTACCTCTTATTGTGTACACAGGTTAAATTTAAACATGAAACGCAAACATTTTTTCATTAGTATTTCAGTAATTATTATTCCGGTAATTATTTTTTACATGCTTAATACGGGCAAACAAAACTATGTGTCGTTGCCTATATTTGGTGAGCGTATTGAGCCTGATGGTGTAACAGTAAAAGATACCATTTTTTACCAAATCCCCGATTTTAAAGTAAGTAATCAACTGGGCGAAACAATAAGTCAAGCCAACCTAAATGATGGCATTTACTTGGCTAATTTCTTTTTTGCCACCTGTAAAGATGTTTGCCCTAGCATGAATCGCAGGTTAAAACAGGTGTATGATGAGATGGAAGAATTGGCTTATAAAAACCGTAAGTTGGCTGAAGAAAAGGGCATGAAGATTACGCAAACTCCCGTGCGTTTTATTTCTTTTACTGTTGACCCTGAACATGACAGCGTTCCTGTTTTGGCTGATTATGTGAAAAAGATGGACATTAAAGGCAACAACTGGCATTTTGCCACCACGGATAAAGAAAGCACATTTAAAATAGGACGGGGCTTTTTACTACCCGTATCTATAGAAGATAGAACCATTGACCATAGCCAGCAAATTTTGTTGGTAGACAAACAAAACCGCATCAGGGGCATGTATGACGCCTTAGATGATGCCGAAATGAAACGTTTAAAAGGAGAAATTAAGGTTTTATTATATGAATACAGCGAACACAAGTAAACAAGACAAACTTTACTTTAGGGTGGTAATGGCCCTTTCTATTGTGGTATTTATTGCCGTAGTGGTGCTTAACCGCAAAATTATTCCACGGCCTGACGTTACCCCTGCCTTTGTGTATTTATTGCCCAAATTAAATGCACTAATCAATGGCACCTGTAGCGTATTGCTGTTGTTATCTCTGTACTTTATTAAAGGCAAACAAATTGGAGCACACAAAAACACCAACATCGTTACTTTTATCCTTTCCAGTTTGTTTTTGGTGTCTTATGTATTGTTTCATTATTTTGTTGACAGTACCGATTACCCCGATAATGGTTTACGTGGTTTATACTTAAGTATATTGGTGCCACATATCGTTTTGGCCGCGTTGGTGCTTCCGCTCATCTTGCTTTCTTTTTACCATGGATTAAAAATGAATGTGGAGAAGCATAAAAAACTGGTGCGTTTTGCTTACCCAATTTGGTTATTTGTTACCGTAAGTGGTGTGGTGGTTTACCTGATGATTTCTCCTTATTATCCTTTTTAGCCCATTGGGTAAGTTGACCAATATCATACCCTTAGATTGATTATTCTTGATACCTTTGTTTACGTTATGAAAAAGGGAATTGTATTTTTTATCGTAATGCTATGCTTGTTTGCAACAGTTGATGTGTTTGCCCAAGGTTGCCCCATGTGCAAAACAGCACTGGAAGAAGCTCGTAGCAATGGATCACAGGTAGGTAATACCCTAAACAATGGTATTTTGTACTTGCTTGCCCTACCCTACTTAATAGTGGGTGCTTTTGCCGTAATATGGTACAAAAACTATCGGGCAAAAAAAAGCAGTGCTACTTCTTACTAATCTAATCCATTACCATGCCAGGAGCCAATCAATATATTGCCAATAAGGGTTTAGCCCTATTGCAATGCAAATGCCCGCGTTGCCAAAGCGGTAATATGTTTAAATATCGCAGCACCCGTTTAACCAAATTTATGGACATGAACGAGTTCTGCCCAAATTGCCAATTGCGTTTTGAAATTGAACCCGGCTTTTTTTGGGGAGCCATGTATGTGAGTTATGCTATTACCACTGGGTTGATGTTGGTTACTTGCGGCATATTGGTGTGGGGCTTTAACGATCCTGAGTTCTGGGTTTATGTTACCAGTATAGTTGCAGTAATGTTAGGCAGCTTGCCATGGGTGTTTCGTTATTCCCGTGTGTTGATGTTATACATCTTCTCTCCCATTAGGTTTGATAAAAATTTAGCAAAGGCTTAAGGCTAATTATTAATAGTGTACAAATTGCACACTATTGTAAAATCGCACAAAAGCATACAACCTGGGCCATACTATCCAAATTACATCTTGTTTATTAATTCGCACTTGCTGCTAACAAACATATTAACTGGACTTATTATTTCGGTGGTTAATGATAGCTGTTAAAACACTTCTATGTACAATTGCTGAACGGGCCAAATAAGTCTTTTGTTTAGATTAAATACCGTTTGTTAAAATACCGCTGTTGGTTTATTCCTATAAATACCAAGGCTCGTAGTAACCAACATTACTTTGTTTTTTGGCGTGTTTTTATTTTATTCAAATCTTCCTTTACCCTGAACTTTACTATTTTTTTTATCAGTGCTATTGGTAACGGTTTATCTAAGGGAAACTGAATTGCCCCTTTTGACGTGTGGTATTTCTTTAACTCCTCTTTAAAAAACACAATTGGAGAAGAGGTAGGATAAAAGCCAATATGCGCTTTATTTACAGCGTAATACACCAACAGCTTATTTAGTTTAAATGCTGGCATGTTGTAGCTAATTAATTCTTCGGCTTGAGGAGCTGCTTGTTTTATCGCACCCCGAAGTTGTTGTAAAACGAATTGTAAAGCTTCAGGAAAGGTGTTATGATACTCCTCAATGGTGTTAAATTTTACCAAACCATAAGGAGTTGTTTTCTTAGGAGTGTTTTTCATCTCAATTCCTTTTAGCGGTTCCAGCTTACCCTTTCGTTTAACAATGTTTTTATAGTCCCATTGTATTGTTTCAGCCTTCTTAAGCCAACGTTTTAACAACGAAACATCTATTTGGCCAACACTTGTATAACGCATTTCTGCGGCCTTAAAACGGCCTTCTTGTTGCAACTTTGCTTCATTAAAGGATTGCCCACTCCAGAACAACAGCCTAATGCCATTTTTTAATTTACTATAACCCACAATTGGATTACCGTCTAAAAACCATACAGGATGTGCATGCCAAATCTTATGTTCTGCCTGTGGTAAACATTCACAAATCAACTTGGCCAGCAAATCACAAATCTCTTGATCAGTGTTTGTTTGTGACTTATTATAGATTTTGATGTCGTTGTTCATTGTTTACTAGTTTTAATGTGGTAGGCTGTAACTGTTAACAATATCCTGAAAATAGTTTATGCTCAGAAAAAATACTTCTTCTCAGGCTTTGATACTCATTTATTACGCCCAACTGTTCATGCTTACCCTTGTGATTAATACAGTTCTGCCATGGAGGTAAAAACAGGCCCCCAGCGAGACTTTCCACCAAATTTACCCAGCCTTACAATAATTAAATCTTTGGCTGGATTTACATAAATAAACTGCCCCAAAATACCTACGGCCATGTAATCTCCGTTTTGTGATGGGAACCACCATTGGTATTGGTATTGTTTAACGCTACCATCTTTTATTTCAGGCTTGGTTGATTCTTCTACCCATTTTTGTGAAACGATTTGTTTGCCATTCCAATTGCCTTTGTTTTTATACAACCGCCCTATTTTGGCAAAGTCTCTTGCTCTTGCATTCAAGCAACAAAAGGTTTTTTCTAGCCCGTTTTTCTTTTTATCAATACTCCATGATGCATCGTACTCCATACCAAGCGGTGTCCAGATTTTTTCTTGTAAGTATTGGGTAACGGTTTTGCCTTTTAACGACCGCTCTAACACCAACCCCAGCAATTGGGTATTGCCACTTACGTAGTTAAATGCTGTGCCTGGTTCCGCCTGCAATTTCATTTTGGCAATTTGTTTTCGCAGGTTTCGGCCGTAATAAAATGAGGCAGCGTCTCCAAATGGGTTTACATAACTTTCAGTAAACTTTATGCCCGATGTCATTTGTAACAAGTGTTTAATGGTTACCTTTTCAAACCCCCTCTTTTTTAGCTCTGGGATATAATCAATGATGGGTTCATTAACCGACTTGATGAATCCATCATTAATAGCACAGCCTATTAAAATGGAAGTAACTGATTTTGCCATTGAAAACGAAGGAACAATGCGCTCTTGGTCGTAACCTTTAAAATATTTTTCGTATTGTATGGTATCATTTTTAATGATGATAAAAGCTACCGTCTTGCTCTCTTTCAGGTATTCATCAAATGTTTGTATTTTACCATTTTTATCTTCTATTGTTTTAGGATATTTCCCATTAGCCGTTACCTGAAAATGAAACTTTTCACCGTTGTTACTTAATGGTCTTGACTGAAATTTTTTGTGGTCATTAATATCTGCAAAATTGTAAAAAACAAAACGCCCCAATTGGCAGGAAGTAATGGTGATTGAAGCAATAAAAATAATTGCAAGTGCGAATGAATACGGTTTGCTTTTTTTTGTCATAAATGCTGTTACATGATAATTCGTTTGCTTATTAGCCTATCGAAATTAACGCATAAATATTGTTCTGCCAAAACAATTGTAACACTGCGGTAAGCCTATTTTACATTTTATGTGCCTTAAACCTTTCTGTCAACTACACCTATTATTGTGGCAACTTATTGTTTAATATAGAGTTAAGCCTCTTAGATATATGGTTCAATATGAATTAAAACATGGCCTAATTGCGGCAACTCATTTCTTAACGTATCCTTAAGTTGATGCGCTATTGCATGTCCTTGTTTTACGGTAATGTTGGCATCAACAGTGGCGTGTAAATCAACATGGTATTTCATACCCGCTTTTCTGATAAAACATTTTTCAGTTGCCTTAACGCCATCAACCGTCAACGATATTTTTCTAATGTCATCCACAAGTCCATCATACAAATGTTCATCCATAATTTCACTCAGTGCTGGCCTAAATATGAGGTAACCCCTGTAAAGGATAAATTCAGCGGCAAATAATGCCGCCCAATCATCTGCGGTTTTATAACCTTTGCCAAAATACAAGGCAACAGAAAGTCCTTTAATGATAGCTAAAATTGTATTCCCTGCAATGCTAAAATAGATTGTCCTGATTGCCGTTTGTTCCTTCGTAATGTTAGCGATTTAACTTGTTGCAGTAAGCGGT
This sequence comes from Chitinophaga pinensis, assembly GCA_943372215.1. Classification (GTDB taxonomy): domain Bacteria; phylum Bacteroidota; class Bacteroidia; order UKL13-3; family UKL13-3; genus UBA6183. The sequence goes on from CALRXU020000009.1 coordinate 191,267, forward strand.
GTGTTTTTAGCGAAGTCAACAAATAAAAGGATGCCATCAAGCATAAAGCCTGAGTTGCTGCCTCCCCCCCCTAAAACAGTCAACCCCTTTTTAGCTTAAAAACCACTTTTATTTTAGGTTAATAACATTTAATCCCACAGGCAAATTAAAGGATTATCTTTGTTTGAGTTATGAAAAATAGTTATTACGCAATAATCTTTATCTTGTTTGTATTGGTGGCTTGTAAACATGAGCCAGAAATTGTTCTGCGTAAAGGAACACCAACAGATACCACACACACAATAGTTGTGCCTGCTGCAAATGATTCCGTTTGTTTTAACACCCAGATTTTGCCATTAATTACAGCCAGTTGCGCCCAGTCTGGTTGCCATGATGCCATTACCGCAGAAGAGGGATTAACTTTAAATTCTTACGCAGGCATTATGAACATGGGTACTTCAGATTTGGTTAGATACATCACCTTGAACTCCAATAAGAGAATGCCTCCTCCCCCGCAGCCCAAAATGGATACAGCAAACATCAATTTAATTAAACGCTGGGTAGCTGAAGGTGCAAAAAACAGGATATGTGCACCAACCAACTGCGACACCACAAATGTGGCTTACTCCACACATATTGCTCCTTTAATCAATACCTATTGCAAAGGATGCCATAATTTAAACAACAAAGGTGGAGGTGTTAATTTAGATAATTATACCGATACCAAAGCCAGTGCGTTAACTGGAAAAATGGTTTGCTCTATTACTGCCAATGGCTGTGCCGTGATGCCTAAAGGAGGTCCCGCTTTAAGTAAATGCAACATCAGAAAAATTCAAATATGGGCCAGTAACAATTGCCCGCAATAAATAGGTTTCCTAACGCCTCCCCCTTTAACAACTAAGAACGTTGCGTTACTTTCGTTGTGGTGAGTTTTAACCGCAGAGAGCTCAGCGTTGTGTTCCTTTTGCCTTCTTTGTGTTCGTTGTGGTTGAAACCCCTCCCGCACGAAACGAAGTTCAGCGGAGTTAATCTCTTGTTTGGGGTAAAATTACTTCTCTAATTAACTAAAACCAAGTATTTATTTCGGTGGATAATTTGGGACATCACCAACTAGTTGACATAATTTTAGATTAATCGTTATCCAGCATCTTAAGGCTTTGAAAAGCTAGTGTAATACCAGTATATTCATATGAAGCATATTTTGAAATACTTTTTACATTTGACCAAAGATGTAATTGGTGAAAAGAATCAGGGTCTAGTTTTTTTTGCTCTGCCACATTAAAAAGATACGAACCTAAATCGAATACCCTAAAACCTGCCATTTTACAATTGATCATTCCGAAATCTTTAAAGTGAAAACATCCAGTTAGTTCTAGTAGCTTCTCTGGCCGTTCCCCATCTATCTTCCGCAGATATATCTTGCATACTTCACTTTCTAATACTACAATATCAACAGTATACCCAATATAGGTATTTAAGATACTTTCATAATTATTCCTACTAGTCATATCATTAGAGTTTATTCTATTAATTTTAATCCTTCTTTTGTCTTATCCATTACATCATCCCCTTTATGAAAAATTGTATTATCTAAAAGCTCTTTATCCCTTAATATATTAGAAAATTCCCACTCTGTTATTTTTTACCTCTTTTAAAAGTGATAAATGGTACACCACCCTATAAAAGGTTTTAACACGTCTCTTGCGATTACTTGCAATTTGGCAGAACCACTTCTTGTCTATTCACAATATTACCAAATTTACTCGTATCAAGTTTATCAATATCATATATACCTTCTATCCTAGTTAGGGTTTTCTTATCTATCAATAGTATTTCAGAATCATCGAGGGTTGAAATAACAAGAATTACTTTGTTTTTCTTGTTTTCCAATAAAGAAATTCCTTCGACTTTTACCTTTAACCTTAAAGTGCCACCTATTTCAATAGTATTCGTAATTCCTGAATCATTGCTTATTTCTAAGCTAAGATCATGGCCAGTGTCCTGAAAACTATTATTATTAACTGTTGAGTGTAAGATGATTTTACATCCCAGTAACTCACATGGAGGATACTCTGTATGCTCAAAACCAAGTCTGTAGACAATAAAAAAAACGGAAAATATCAGAAGGATAATAGTTAAGACTACTATAAAACTTATTTTAATTATTTTACTCATATTAATTAATTAAAACTTTCGCCCATCATAAGTAATTGGTGTTCCGCAATAAAGAGCAAGAATCAGATTATCTATTTCAAGCTCAATTAAGTTTCTTTATAATTTTTGTAGTAATTAACATTCCGCGCTACTTGCCTACCTTCGGCAGGCGAGGTAGCTTGCTGCACCCGCTAAGCCGAAATTTTATTGCACACTTAATTTACAACTATCCATTAAATACCAATAAAATCAGCACTTTCAAAGAACGTGTATCTGTATAAATTCACTCTGTAAATTTAGCTTTTGTAACTGATATTTCAAAATTAAATATTGGCCTTTTTTGTTATGAACCAAAATATAATTTCAGTTTTGCGGTTAGCATTTCTTGACTTTTTGCATAACAGATTGTTTTTCTGTTCAGGCATTTTATATCTTTTCTTAATTCTAAATTTCTTCTTTCTATATGGTTGATTTTATATGCTGATGCCACATGTATTTTATGATTAATTAATGTAGTGTATGATGTTAGTTTGTCGGTAAATATTTTCTTCGGGTTTAATCTTTGTATTGTGTCTATTACTTTTTTGATGTTTGTTTTGGTTCTTCTACCCACTACAAAATCTATCACTTGTTTAGTAGTTTTATTAAGTGCATAAATTATCCAACATTCTTGTTTTTTATTGCCTATGTAGGTTCTTAATTCATCAACCTCATAGGCTTGTTGGGT
>CALRXU020000010.1:0-172329 GCA_943372215.1 Chitinophaga pinensis
TTTGTTGTATTTGTTGTCGTAATCACCAATCAAATCCATCAAGTAGGCCAAGTTAGCCTTGCCATCTTCTTCCTCTAAATACAAGAAGGTATAATCGTCATTTGCTTCAATATCCTCATAAGCCAAACGAATCATTTTTACATAACCAGGCTCATTGCGATTTGATTTAAACCACTCACGCAAATCTTTCAATTGTTGAATTAAAGTGGTGCTTAAACCTTCTTTGGCTATGGTGTTTTTTATGGCTTCAATTTGTTGTTTCATTACTCAATTACTTATGTTAGAATGCGCAAAACTACAATTTTTGGTTGGGTTTAAAAAGATTTACTTATAATCTCCAACAATTTGCGCCATCAAAGCTTTTTAGGCCATTTTCTGTTGGTTCTCTCATGTTTTCTTAAGTCCCTTGTTTATTTTGCTTATTTAAATGGGAATGAGGTACTTTGGAAGTTTAGGATTCGCTGGCGCCTATCCACCTTGCTGTAATCCTTGCCGTATAATTTGCAAAATCTTCCAGGCCTGCATCGTACATGGCATTTCCCAAGGAGTTTCCTGCTACATCCAATACTTCTTTGGTAAAGTGCGATTCAAATATTTTTGCAGAAACAATGGAGTTTAAGTCGGTGAAGCTGATGATTTTATTTAAAATGCTATGCAAATGCAATGCTGGCGCTTTGCCACCTTTTCCGGTAGACACACCAACAGTTGCAAATACCTTGTTTTCAAACAAGTGTTTAAAACGCTTGTCACCAAAGCGGTGCAGCCAGTTTAATATTTCAGGGGTGGTGCTCCAGTTGTATTCAGGTGTAATGATGATGATGCAGTTGGCCTCAGTCATACCATCTGCTAATTGCTGTTGAAAGGCAGAGAAATTTTCAGGTGTGATTGCACCTTGGTTTATTAGCGGTATATCGTAGTTCCTGAAGTCGGATAAAGAAGCACTATACCCGAGTGAGGTAAGTTTATGCTTTAAGGCTAAAGCCACGCGAAAAGTATTATTTTCAGCCCTGGCTGAACCTGAAATGATGCAGAAGTTAAACATGAATAAAGTTTAGTAAAGAACAAACAAATGGGCGAAACGTTTTACCACTACATGCAGGCAATTTTGTTCACCCGGTTTTCGTGGCGTCCACCTTCAAAAGGGGTTTGAATAAATGTGGTGGTGATTTGTTTGGCCAAATCCAACGAAATAAAGCGGGCTGGCAAACACAATACATTGGCATTGTTATGCTGACGAGCCAATGCACCCAACTCATCAAGCCAACACAAAGCCGCCCGTATGCCTTGGTGTTTATTGGCCGTTATGGCTACACCATTGCCGCTTCCACAAATTAAAATGCCAAGCTCATTTTCTTTTTTCTCTACAGAAAGGGCCAATGGGTGGGCAAAGTCAGGATAATCAACTGAAGCTTCGCTAAATGGCCCAAAATCGGTTACTTCATGGCCAAGAGCTGTAAGCAAATCAAAAATTTCTTGTTTGTAAATAAATCCTGCGTGGTCGCCACCAATTGCTATTTTCATAAACCGTTTTTTATTTATGGGAAAGACTTAAATTTAAAAGTTAAGATATGGATTTCAGCCTGTTTCGCTCTACCTTTCTAGCTACTAAGATACTGGCTTCAAATAATCCGTAGAGTGGAATAAACATCAAAATCATGCTGGCAATATCTGGGGAAGGCGTGAGTAAACCGGCTAAAACCAAAATTACCACCACGGCATATCTTCTGTTTTTACGCATCCAGGTGCTGCCCAACACACCAATTTTGGCTAGAAAATAAACCAGAATGGGCATTTCAAAAATTAATCCTGTTGCAAAGGTAAGTGTTGAAATAAAAGACACGTATGAATCTAAATTGATTTCGTTGCTTACCAACTCGCTTACTTTATATGAACCTAAAAAGTTAATGGATAAAGGGGATAGGAAAAAATACCCAAACAAAATACCTACAAAAAATAGGGAGGAGCTGTAAAACACCAAGCCCTTGGCATATTTAACTTCTTTAGCACTTAAGGCGGGCTTAATAAATCGCCACATTTCCCATAATAGATAGGGAAACGCCAAAATGAGGCCAGACACAAAGGATACAAAAATATGCTCAGTAAACTGCCCGCTCATGCTAATGTTAGAAAGCACAAAGCCCATTTCTTTTATACAGTATTCATCGCTGGTAGTAACCAAATGCGATAAATCGCACAACACCCCATAGGTCCAAAATTCTGGGTGTATTGGCCCGAAAATAATCACATCAAACAGCAGGTATTTATTAAAAAAGGCAACAATGGAAAGCACCAAGATAGCAATTACGGCCCTAACCACATGACCCCTAAAAGCATCAATGTGGTCAAAGAAGCTCATCTCCTTGGGGTCATTCATATCATCATCAAGTTGATCAAGTGCCATAAACGGCTGCAAAAGTAACAATAAACTGGCACAAATGGGCAGAACAAAAAAGAGGCCACTTCAAATTAATGAAGCAGCCCCAATTAGCAAAAGAATAATAGCAAAAATTATACCTGATGCTAAAACCCAACTAATGTAATGCCAGCGGCAAATGTTCTAATATCGGGAGCCTTGTTATTGTTGAAGTAAGGAGTAAGCGCATAACTGGCAAACAAGTTTACTTTATTAAACCCTACTCTTACGGTTGCATCTACTTTAATGGGATTGATGTTAAAATCATCCTGAATTCTTGTTTTTTGTTTGTATCCATTGGCAGTGGTTTCGGTAAATACCCTTGCTGTGGCCACATACCTTACAATAACACCAGTTGCAAAATGAAAGCCTTTTTTACCCGCGCTTTTGGAACCAGGAGCAAATTTAATTAACAGTGGTGCATTCAAATCAAAGGTATATAACTTGTTTTTGTTTAATGAAAGGCCAGCATTGGTTGCTCCCCAAGAGTCAATTTTTGGAGTAATGTAGCGGTTGTCGTCAAAATGGTAGTTGCTCCATTGCATGCCCAAACCAGTGGTAAAGGCTACTTTATTTTTAACAATCTGTGCATCAAATTCAAACAAGTTTAATCCAAAAAACCATGAGCGTCCAAGGTTGGTGTTCAAGTAATTGTATTGGGTATCATGCGAAAAGTTCATGTCGGCAGTTGTAAGTGCATTCATGCCCCACTCAAAACCCTTGTAAACTGTTTTCATTTGTTTGCGTTCAACACTGGCTTTTTTGTTTTTTTCATCGCCTTCCAATATTAAAAATTTGTATTTGCCCACACTTATTTTTGTAGTATCTCCATCATTGTTATCCGTGTCATCAAAGGTTTCGTTTTTTGTAACATCTTTAATTTTTGATAACCCATCCATGGATAATGTTTTGTTGGTAGGGTTGCCTAAAAATTTAACACTGCTGGCACCATCTGCTTTTGCAATTAGGTTGGTGGTAACAAAAACAGTAACCGAAGAAGCCCCGTCTGCGTTAATGTTTGCTTGTGTGGCCACAAGCTTGTCGCCAGATATTTTTGAAGCCCCATCCGTTTCGGCAGAAAGAAGTTCAGCCGTTCCGCTGATGTAAAGGTTAGCGGCCCCATCAATATCTATGCGCAAGTTCTTGGCTGCAACTGTCAACTCTGCTTTTGAGGCACCGTCCATGTCAATAAGCAGATCGTTTGATTGGATAGAATCAGTGCAGCCCAGTTTTGCTTGCCCATCTAATTTAATGGAAGCGATTGATTTGGTGTATATTTTGATGACTTCTCCATTTTTTGTGCCGGTATTAATGTAGAGTATGCCATTTTTCACCTCAGGTTGTTCAATTAGGTAACCATCTGTGTAAAAAGAATTTCTGTCAGCAATGGTTAGCTCAACATTTGCTCGCCCATCTAAACTAATTTTGTTAAACTCAGGTAACGGTTGGTTGTTTTGTGCCAATAAAATTTTGGCGAATAAAAATGGCGCACCTAATAATATGGCCAGTTTAGTTTTAAATTGTTTCATAGTTTTATTGTGTTTTGCTGTAATACGCATGGGGTAAACAAAAAGTTACAGCGGTATAAAAGTTTTTTTTAATTGCCGCGTTCAAAGCCTATTCCGGCTATTTCAAAACGCCTGATTTTTCCTGAAACCGTATCTCTTTGAAAGTAAAAAGAGGTGCCTGTTTTGTTGATGCCTGCGACTACTTTTTCTGTTTGAAGAGATTTGTTTATTTTACGTTTAACCCAGGCTCCAAGGGTTAAAAAGTCTTTTTCTGGGGTTGTTGTTGTTGCTTCAGTAGCAGCAATTATTGGCTTTAGCGGGCTGGCTTGCACAGGTGATAGTTGGTAGTTGCCATCAATAGAAATATCTTGCAAACGTGGCTTTTGTAATGTGTTGATGGCAATGGCTTGTACCACCATTTTTTCAACTGTAGCATCAGTGGATTGTGGAGGATTTTCTTTCTGTAAGGTAGTGGCTGCTGTTGCGGTATTGGTTGCTGTTGTGGCAACGGCTACTTTATTGGCTGAAACAATCTCAGCAGGTTTAATAGCTGGTTTGTTTGCAGAGGCAATAGCAGTTGATGGGATGTTATTTACTGCTTTTTCAGGTTTTATAATGGTGTTTTTTGTATTGGCAACAGCCATTTCAGGTTGTGAAGGTTGAAGGAAATAAAACCCCACCAAACTAAACAACAGCAGTACTGCCGCTATTCTGATTAGCATAGGGTAATAAGCCGCAAGCACAAAACGTTTCAATGCTCTTTTGTTGGCGTATTTTATGGTTAAGTCGGGAACAAGTTTGGTTAACGCAAATAACTGAGCCTCCTTTTCAATTTGAGGGTACACCGTTGTTGCGTGAGCCAGTTTAGCAGCATCCTCTACGGTTAAGTCTCCCTCAAGTTGCGCAATTAACAATGGCTCATACTGCTTTTTTACGGCATCAAAATCTGGTTTTTTTAAGCTGCTTTTATCTAGCGGAGCAATGTTATCCTGGGTGAGGTACACCAATTCCAGGTTTTCACACTCTGTTTTTAAATCAGGATTTTGCTCAAGAAACAACAGCAATTCAGAAACCTGAAGGGCATCCAAGTTGCCTTCAAAGTAGTCTATCAGATAAACTTCGTATGTGTTTCTGTTAATGCTCATAATACCCTATCCAAATCAACAATGTATGATTTTAAAAACACCCTTGCCCGGTAAATGTAAACTTTTACTTGACTCTCGTTTAGCCCTGTAATTCCGCCAATCTCTTCATAACTGTAGCCTTCATAATCCCGTAACATAATAATGGTGCGTTGTATTTCCGGCAGTTTTTCTAACGCTTTATTCAATACCTCTTTTAAATCGGTATAGGCATTTGTGGTGCTGTAATGGTTGGCTTCTTCCACATCAATATCAGCGGTAATTTTGTTTTTTCTAATGGCATCTATCATGGTGTGGTAAGCCATGGTAAACAAGTAGGTTTTTACCGTGGCATAGTTTACTTCTGTTGCTTTTAACCAAAGCTTTTCAAAGGTATCCTGCACAATATCACGCGCCATCTCGCCATTGCGAATATTTTTCACAATGAAGCGGTAAACGCCATCGGCATATTGGTCAACGCAGGTGTTGTATTCAGCAGCGGTCATGATAGGCTTAGGTGGCGGTAATACGTTTCTTTGTTACAGGAAGTTACAGAAGTTTTTTAAATATTACCTAATTCATTTATAATCAGTAATATAAAATTAAAATAGGCTGATGTAACTTGGTGCGTTCGCCTTATGGGGTTACCTTCATTATTAGCCAGATTTAATGAATAAATAGGAGAAGTTACGGACCTGTTTTCTATTATTCCGAGCGCACACGCATTACAAGGCTTTTGCCGCTTGTGGGGTGCGGGTGAGTAATTTTTTAGTAGTCATAACTATTACAAAAGAACTATCTAAAAAAAGCGGTAAACAGATTTTAAGCCAAAGCCTTTTCCAACGAGGTGTTGTAAACCTGAGCAAAATCGGTGGTTTGGCCAAAGTTAGCCCCATCAATAACCATGTTGCTTTCGGTTACTGTCCCTAACTTTTCAAACGATACGTTTAAGCTATTAAGCATGGTTTCAACTTGAGCCGCATTGTTCGGTTTAACCGAAATCACAATACGGCTTTGGGCTTCACCAAATAAGAAGGCATCATTGCGTAAATTGGTATTGCTTTTTTTAATGTCAACACCAAGGTTACGCACCATGGCACTTTCCAATAAATTAATAAACAATCCACCTTCACTACAATCGTGCGCTGATTGCACCAAATCAGCAGCAATTAGTTTGCTGGTGGCTTGTTGCACTGCGTATTCTTCATCTAAATTAAAAGCTGGTGCAGGCGAAAGTTGCACTTGGTGCTGCGATACCAAATATTGTGAAGAGGCAATATCGTTTTTAGAGCTGCCTATCAGGTAAATAAAATCACCTGCTGCTTTAAAATCTAAGGTCATGTGTTTTTTGCCACGGATTAAACCCACCATACCAATGGTTGGCGTTGGAAACACGGCATCGTTATCACTGCTTTGGTTATAAAAACTTACGTTTCCACCCGTTACAGGGGTATCAAATTTGATGCACGCTTCACCCATTCCTTTTAAGGCATACACGAATTGGTAATACACTTCTGTGTTGTATGGGTTTCCAAAATTAAGGCAGTTGGTAACAGCCGCAGGTTCTGCACCACTGCACACCAAATTACGAGCTGCTTCACTTACTGCAATCATGCCACCAACATAAGGGTTGGCGTGTACAAATCGGCTGTTGCAATCGGTGGTCATGGCTATTGATTTGTCGGTGCCTTTTACTTTTACCACTCCCGCATCGCTAGGTGCATTGGTGGTTTGGTTAATGGTACCCACCATGCTATCATACTGGTTGTAAACCCAACGTTTGCTGGCAATATTTGGGTGAGCCGCTAGTTTTTTTGCAATCACTGCGGCTTGGGTCAAGTCACAATCGGCAATGCTGTTGATGTTAAATTTCGCTATTTCCTGGAAGTATTTGGGCTCAGTATATTCGCGGTGGTAAACAGGAGCTCCTCCACCCAATACCAAACTTTCGCCAGGGATATCGCCTACCAACTCTCCATGCATATAGTATTGCACACGTCCAGTATCTGTAACCTCACCAATTTGTGCATAGGTTAAATCCCATTTTTCAAAAATTTGCTCAAACTGTTTTTCAAAGCCTTTATTTACCACCACCAGCATACGCTCTTGTGATTCAGAAAGCAAGATTTCCCAGTCTTTCATATCGGCTTGACGCATAGGTACTTTATCAAGCCAAACCTTCATGCCTGTTCCACTTTTGGCGCTCATTTCGCTGGTTGAGCAAGTGATGCCCGCAGCCCCCATGTCTTGCATGCCCACTACGCCACCCGTTTCTATCAATTCCATGGTAGCTTCCAAAATCAATTTCTCCCAAAAAGGGTCTCCAACTTGTACGGAAGGTAAATCTTTTGCTGAATCTTCGGTAATATCTTTAGAAGCAAAAGCCGCACCATGTATACCATCTTTACCCGTTGATGAGCCATATATATAAACAGCATTGCCAATACCTTCAGCAATGGCACTCACTGTTTTGCCCACTTTGGCAATACCCACACTCATGGCATTTACCAATGGATTAATCTGGTAGCAGTCATCAAAATATACCTCACCGCCCACTGTAGGAATGCCAAAAGCATTGCCATAGCTACTAATACCTTTAACCACACCACGCACCAGCCATTTTGTTCTTTCATTTTCAATATTTCCGAAACGGAGGCTGTTTAATTGCGCAATGGGTCTGGCGCCCATACTAAAAATATCGCGGTTGATGCCACCAACACCAGTAGCTGCGCCTTGAAAAGGTTCAAGAGCACTGGGGTGGTTGTGGCTTTCAATTTTAAAGGCACAAGCCAATCCATCACCAATATCAATTAGTCCTGCATTTTCTTCACCCGCTTTGGCCAACATGTTTTTGCCCTCTCTTGGCAAGGTTTTTAACCAAACGATGCTGTTTTTGTAAGAGCAGTGCTCGCTCCACATTACCGAATACACACTTAACTCGGTGAAATTAGGTGTGCGGCCTAAAATTTCTTTAATCTTTTCAAATTCTTCTGGGCGAAGGCCAAGTTGTTGAGCTTGCTCAACGGTGGCTAAGTGTTTGGTGCTAACTTGTTCGGTCACAATAATGGGTTGGATTTAAACGAAGGGCAAATTTGTTGATATTTTGCCATTAAACATAATAAATGATGGAATAAAAATTTAACCAAGAAATAGTATCGGATAGGTGGTTTTGTGGTTTGATTGTGTTTACCTTGCAAAACTTTTTAAAAGTACACATATGAAAAAAGCATTACTATTTTTATTCTTGATTCCTTTTGTAGCTGTTGGTCAGGCATTGCTACCTACCTTTTGGAATTTTTCGACTCCTGGGATTTCAACACCACCAGCTGGGTGGACAACAGGATTAGGTACCAATGGAAATTTAACCTACTCTGGTGCGGCTAACTCAGTGGGTGGAGACAATATCTCTTGTCGTTTTGATGCTACTGGAGAGTTCTTAACCATTTGGGTAGCAGATAAACCTGGGCAATTGAGTTATTGGATAAAGGGTACTGGCATTTCCCCAAATCCTTCTTTCACAGGTGTTTTTAGTGTTCAGGAATCAGCGGATGGCAACAGTTGGAATAATTTGCGGGCCTTAACAACCATGACAGGCACGATGACACGTTATGTGGAAAATCCGGCAGCTACTACTAGGTATTTGCGCTTTTTTTATTCAACCAAAGAAACTGGAAGTAATGTGGCTTTAGATAGTGTGGTTATTAAATCGCCACCAGTGCCACCATTATTACTATCGGTAAAACAAAGTACAAGCACACTAATTAGCGGCAATACTTTTGTAAGTGGAAACGCAGCCAAAACATTGTTTACTATTCAAAATAATGGAACAGGGGTTAACCTAAAAATTGATAGTATAAAATTAAGTGGTACGCATGCAGGAGATTTTACTTTGGGAGCTTTTGATAGCACCACCAATTTTGGAGGAGGAACGGATACGTTTTCTCTCTACTTTAATCCTGGAGCAAGTGGCTCTCGTTTTGGGCAGTTAAAAATATATACCAGCGATACTGAGCGCAGTCCGTTTGAAATTAATTTATATGCCATTGGCGGGCAATTTGCTTCTTTACCTGCAAACCAAGTACCTAATATTGTCATTAATAACCAAAGGTCGTTTGCGTTTAATGTTTCTATTGGTAAGGCCGTTGGTGCTGAAAAATACCTGGTACTTAGAAAGCAGGGTGGTAACCTAACCGAAGTGCCAGTAAACGGGGTAACCTATAAACGAGGTGATTATATTGGAAATGCACAAGTGGCTTACGTTGGAACGGATACAGCTACCTTTAAGCCCAATTATATCTTAGCAAACACAGTTTATTCTTTTGTTGCATTTGCATTTAATGGCCCAAGTGGGTATGAAAATTACCTTACCGCAAGCCCTGCAACAGCAAGTTTAAGCACTCCTAACGGACAGCCTGGAAATTATTACAGCACCATTAATCCATCATCAAACACCTTTATTACAGATTTAAATGCAAAAATCCGGCAAGTGGATACCATTTTTTACAGCAGCTATGCTCCGGTTGTGGTTAATAATTACTTAGCTAGGGATACCAGCGATGGCAAAAAGGTGGTAAACTGTGTTTATACCAACATTGCCTATGTGTATGAAGATCCTTTTTTATGGTGGACGGGACAAGGCGGAAATCCAGCCACCCTAACTAGAGAACATACCTTTGCACAAAGTTGGATGCCAACTAATACGGGAGGCAATTGGCCAAACGGTGCAAATGGCCGGGAGTATTCTGAATACAATGATTTGCATAATTTATTCCCTGCGCATCAAACTAATGCGAATGCCAGAAGAAGTAATAATCCTTTTGGTATTGTAGCCAATGCAACATATACCTCTCCAACAGGTCAGGGTAAATTGGGTACTGATGTTACCTCTAAAATTGTGTATGAGCCTAAAGATGATCAAAAAGGGGATTTAGCACGTGCCTTATTTTATATGTTGGTTCGTTTTAATGGCATAAACAGTGTACAATGGAGGTTGCCTGCTGGACAAGATATTAATTTGTTGTTACAATGGCACCAGCAAGACCCGCCAAGTAATTTGGAGATAGCCCGCAATGATTTTATTGCCAGTACACAAAAAAACCGAAATCCATTTATTGATAACCCAACTTGGGTTAATAGGATTAACTTTAGCAATATGACTTACATTCCTGATTTAACCACACCAACCATTAACATTACGGCACCGTCAACGGGAGCTAACTGGGTTGTTGGGCGTTCTTACCCCATCACATGGACTAGTCAAAATGTAGATACGGTGTTGGTTCAATATCAGGCAAACGGCACTGAACCATTTTCAACTATTGTAACATTGCCTGCATCTTTAGGAAGGTTTGAGACTTATTTATCTATTGAACCAACCACTGCTGCCCGTTACCGTATTGTAAGCAAAAGCAACCCAAGTGTAATGTCTACCTCAGGTGTGTTCAACATGGTGCAATCAACCATTAATGTGTCAACTCCGGTTTCAAATGCACAATGGTATACGGATAGTACTTATACCATTAAATGGAATAAAACATTTACCGATTCTGTGATGGTTTATTTTAACTATGATGTAAGCGGCTCTCCAACTCAAGAGGTTATTGGACAATACAGGGTTATTGATAGTTTGGTTTATAAGGTTCCAACCACACTTATTGCAAATGGATATCTGCTGGTAAAAGAGTTTGCTACAAATAAGCTGCCATGGACATTTGCTTATGATAGTATTCCATTAACCATAAAGAAATATACTGGAATTAAAGAGCAAGCAGACCTCAATAATTTGGTGCAAGTATATCCTATCCCAAGTAATGGGTTCATTCAGGTTGAGTCTGGCAATAGGGCCAATGTTACGGACATTGAGGTTTATGATATGGCAGGAAAATTGGTGTTGCATACAAATAGCCATCAAATCACTATTCCCTCAAAAGGATTGTACTTATTAAAGGTAAACACCAACTTGGGAAGCGCTTACAAAAGAGTAGTTATTCAATAAGGTAGCTAAAAAGTCAATTAAAAAAACGCATGGTACACTACCATGCGTTTTTTTTTTAACAGTTTCCTAACAACGGGTGCAAAAACCGAGCATTTAACTCCAAGTAGCCCATTAAAATGTTGTTAAAAAGGGAGGTGACAAAAAAGTTGCGGCCGCTCATACCCCAAACAAGCCATTAATTTCATTTTAACCAACCAAGAAGAAAGCAATAAAAAAACAGACTTGCATTATTAATTTTTTTTATAAAGTTTAGTAAGTCCAAAACATTAAGTAAATTTTAAATAATCTATATGGAAAAACAATTACTCGCAACTAAAACTTACAACAATTCAATGAGGGCAATAACAACATTGCTGCTTATTGCAATTGGGTTCTTAAATGTCCAGGCACAAAGTGGTGCTGGGTGTTATTCATTTACTGCGGCTACCGGTACTTTTACCAGTATTGCATCAACAGGCACGCAAATTACTTTCGCTAATAGTGATGATGCCTTTTCGCCTAGTGCTATCCCTATTGGTTTTAGCTTTATTTATGGTGGAGCCAGTTTCAGTTCATGTTTTCCAAACACCAATGGATTTCTTTCATTTAACAGCAATGCACCATTGGCTACCGCAGCTAACTCAAGAACTACGGTGTTGAACACCGTTGATGCGAATATGTATCCTTTAATTGCGGCTTACAAAGCAGATTTACAGGGCTCAACTGTAAATGGTTTCTACCGCACTACAGGTACTGCTCCCAACAGGGTATTTACTGTTGAGTTAACTGATTGGGGTGTGTTTGTTTTTGCCACCCCTTCAAGCTTTCATCTACAAATCCGTTTGTTTGAGGGAAGTAACCTTATAGAGCTTGCTTATGCTCAGCTTAGTGGAACTCAACAATCTGCTTCGGGTATTGGCTTGGCCATGACCAATACTGACTTTTTGGGTTTAAATAACACCTCAGTAGCTCCAGTAGCATCAACAGCAACAGCAACTGCTGCCGCGGGTAGGCCTGCAACTGGGCAAATTTATCGCTTTACTCCTCCAGGCCAACAAGCATTTGACTCTACTACTGCCATTCAACAAACATTTGGTGCTCCTCAAGGTGGTACCAACTTACCTGTGCTTGCTATACCTGTATTTACAGCATCTGCTGGTTGTGGTTTTGGTGCAACGGCTACCGTATTTAATTTTAATACAAATGGCACAACCAACACGGCAAACTTGTTAAACGCAAAACTCTATTATACTGGATCAAGTCCTGTTTTTTCAGCAGCAAGCCAATTTGGTGCTACGGTAAATAACCCCAATGGAAATTTTAGTTTTACTAGCAGTCAATCTATGAGTGCAGGTGTAAACTTTTTTTGGTTAACGTATGATATTACCTCTAATGCTCCTAATGGAAATTTATTGGATGCGGAATATTTAAATGCAACCATTAGGGACACTGTTCGCACGCCTTTGGTTACTACTCCTGCAGGTGCAAGACCGGTTGAGGCACCGCTAAATGGCACTTATAATGTGGGTGTGGGTGGAAATTACGCTACGGTAACCGCGGCTGTTAACGCGTTAACAGCATTGGGTATGAGTGGGCCAGTTACATTTAGGTTAACAGATACTCTTTACAACTCGGCTTTGGGCGAGGCATTTCCAATTAATATTGCTAATGTTGCGGGCTCTGGTACACCAAACAGAAGAATTACCATTAAGCCTGCATTTGGCAATGTGGCAACCATAAGAAGTAACAATGGAGTAACCTCTATTTTTAATATTGATAATGTAAAATATGTTACCATTGATGGAAGGGATACCACGTTTGCTACCACCAAAAGTTTAACATTGGAAAACCCAACAAATACCACAACGGCTAGTGTGGTAAGGTATTTGAATGATGCCATTGGAGGGGTATTAACCTTTACCAATATCAGAAGTGCAAACACCAACAACACCATTTTTACCATACCTGTTATAGGAGCTGTTTCTATCTTGGGAACAAACAGGCCTATCCCTTTTGGTAACGACAGTATAAGAATTAGCAACAACTTTTTTAGCAGGGCTAATGGTTTACCGTTTGGTATGGGAGTTACTAGCGATGGTCAATCGTTGGTGGCACAAAACAACAACATCACCATTGACTCAAATGATTTTAATGGAGCCGTTAGCAATAGCATTGCCATAACAGGTAATAACACGGGCAACGGTGATAATTTTAGTATTCGTAACAACAACATTTTTGATACTGCGGTTACCAATACCACCAATGCAATTGTTGGGATTAATTTTGTACCAGGCTCGGCATCAAATGGTAATATTATTGCCTATAATAATATAGGAGGCAATCAGCCATTGGCTGTTGCCGGTACCAACAGGTGGGTATTTGCCACAACCAATACCGGAAGTTTTCAGGGTATTATCAGCAGTACAGGTGCAACAACGGGCGCTATAGTGAGGAGTAACCGGGTTGCCAATTTTAATATCTTAAACACCACTGCGTTTGTTCAGTTTATTGGCATCAATGTACAAGGAGGTGTAACGTTAATTGATAGCAATACCGTAGGTAATGTTGCTGATACCAATAATATCAGGGTGGGTTACACCTCTACACATAATGGTATTTTGGTAAGTTTCCCTGCACAAGATATTACCATTAGGGCCAATACTGTAGCCAACATAAATGCATTTACCGCAAGTACAAGTACATTTTTGCGTGGTATTAATTATGGCGGTTCAAACAATGTGGCCTTAATTGAAAATAATCTGGTGAAATCTCTTAGTACCAATTCCACTTCTGCGGGTACTACCTCAGGGTCTGCTTTAATTGGGATATTGGTGTCAGGTAGTTCAAACAGCCAAACCACGCGTAATAATATTGTGGGTGGTCCGCTTGCCAGTGATTCTTTGTCATGTTACAATGTTTCTGGTGGCAGGGTAATGGGTATGGCTTTCTCCAGTGGTATAAATACGGTAACAGGTAACAGTGTTAGCAATTTAATATCGCGTTCAACAACTGCTACCGCAGGTGGTGCCTCTTCGCAAGTTGTGGGTATTAACCATACGGTATTTACCAATGGCCAGTTGTTTGCCAATAATACTATCAGCAATTTAAGAAGTTTTGGGGTGGCTTCTACAGGTATGTGCGGTATATTAATAACCAGTTCAGGTGGTGGAACCATTAATAACAACACCATTAGTGATTTATGGAGTGCCAGCAACAATATATCAACGGGTACTGCGGCTGCTATTGTGGGTATTAACATGGCTAGTTCATCTATATTGAATATTACCAATAACACCATATTTAATGCTGATGCTGCAACTTCTGCTTCAACCAGTGTGGTAGGTATAGCCTCATCAAGTGCAACCCAAAACACCATCACTGGAAATATCATACGCAATTTGCGTAGCAATGGTACCAATACCACCCAAACCTTGGTGGGTATTAATTATACGGGAAGTGGCTTAAACATGGTTATTGAAGACAACACGGTACATACGCTAAATGCATATAACACCAGTGCTGCTACTCCTGGGGTACAAGGGATAAACACCACTATTTCAGGAACTATTACAGGTAATAATTCTTCGGTTTCAAGAAACAGGGTGCATAGTTTTGGTGCTGATTTGGTGCAAACTTCAGCGGTTAACTATACTGGTATAGTGCATACAGGAAATGCGGTGTTGGCTAATAATACGGTTGGTATTGGCAGGGATAGTTCAGGAGTACAAAACTCTAGGGGAGGTACATTCAGGGGCATACAGGTTGCAAGTTCGGGTACTTCTCAAACCAGGGTTTACCACAACACCGTGGTGGTTGATGCCAGACCTAGAGTAAATGCGAACAATAGCTTTGCATTGGAATTAACAGGGGTGAATACCTTACCAGGGTTTACAGATGTGAGAAATAATATTTTAGTAAATACCTCAGTGAATGATAGTGTGGCTACAGGAAATCATTTTGTAACTTCAGTTCCTTTAACGTATACCAGCAATCTAGTAATGGGTTATAACTTGTACCAAGCTGGTGTAAGTGCCAACTCGTTTGTAGGGCGCAGGGGCGCAAATAATTATGCCATCATGGATTCGTTAAAAGCAAATTATCAAGTTGAAGGAACCTCAAATGTTGCGGCCATTAATTTTGTAAATACTACGGGTGGTGCAGGCGCTTTTGATTTAAGGTTAACTTCTCCAACGCCTGCTGAGGGTGGTGGTGATGCAAGCGTTGCATCATTGGTTACAGTGGATATTGATAATGCATTAAGAAGCTCAAACACGCCTGTGGATATTGGGGCTGATGCAGGTAACTTTACTTTGAGTGCTGATGTGGTACCTCCTTCAATTGTTTATACAAGATTAACCAACGGCCCGTCAGTAAACAGAACATTTACTGCAGTGATAGCTGACCGTTATGGCGTTTCAACTACAGATGCTCCAAGAGTTTATTTTAGCAAAAACAATGGCACTTGGTTTTCATCTCCTGGAACTTTAACAGCAGGTAACAACACAAATGGAACATGGACATTTACTATTAATGGTGCCACTTTAGGCGGGGTAAGCGTAAATGATGTGATTGCTTATTTTGTAATTGCAAAAGACTCTTTGGGTAACAATACTAATGCTGAACCTAATTATGCTGGTGCTTCATTAACGAGTCCTTCTGTTTTTCCAACCATTCCGGCTCAATACACTATTACTGATCCTATTGCTACAACGGTTACTGTTCCTGGTACTTATCCAACATTAACAGGTGCAGGTGGTGCTTTTGAAGCCATCAACAACAGTTTATTGGTAGGTAACACCACCATTGAAATTACAGGTAATGTTACTGAGCCTGGAACGGTGCAATTAAACCAATGGAATGAGTCAGGTGCTGGAGGATATACATTAACCATTCGCCCTCAAACATCCGCACAGGTTATTGTGTCTGGAACATTGGCCAATGCAAACGGATTGATTCGCTTAAACAATTCAGGCAGGGTGAAAATCTTAGGTTGGGCTGCAACTGGTACCATCGCTGATACCAGCTTAATTATCCGTGCAAGTTCAACATCAACACCTGCTCTAGGCATTATTAATGGTGGAGGCAATGACTCTATTATGGGTGTGATTTTAGAAAGCAGAACAACAAGCAATGGTGTGATTAACTTGCAGGGTTCAACAACATTAGGGGTAACCAATGTGTTGTTTGAGGGCAATCACATTCGCCAAGATTTAACCAGTCCTGCAACGGCTTTACCAACAACGGCATTGTTTGCTACTGGTACTGCTCCTTTCTTTAATGCAAATATTCGTATCATTGGCAACCAGTTTTATAACTTTACCACAACAGGTATCAATGCTTCAACTGCAAATGGTGGTAATTGGCTCATTAACAACAACCACTTTTACTACAATGCCACAGCAACCTTAGCCACTTCGCCTACTTATATCAATATGCAACCAGGAGGCACAAGTAATGACAATGTGATTAATGGCAATTGGATGGGTGGTCGTGCTGTATTTGCTGGAGGAAGCCGTTTAATCACAAGTGCAGCATTTACTCCAATTGTTCTTTCTACTGGTTTAACTACGGGTACAACTGTAACCAATAATGTGATTGCCAATATTAGCGCAGCAACGGGCTTTACAGGTATAAGTGTAGCTGGAACTTCTGCTGCGTATAATGTTTCAGGCAATAGAATTGGCTCAGTAGATTCTACGACTTCGGTATTGGCTAATGGGGCTTACCGTTTTACAGGCATTAACTCAACTGCTACTGGTAATGTTACTTTTATTAATGATAGTGTATTAACGATTTTTAGCACTGGTGCAACTGCAGCAGCAGGTATTGTGGGTATAAATGTGACAAGTGGTTCCAGCAATGTAACCAATATCAGCAATAACTTGGTAAGAGGTTTATTTGCAAACAGTGCAATTAACACATCTACAACTACAGCTGCATCTGTTATTGGAATTTGTTTGCAATCATTCAGTTTAAACCAAACCGTATCTAATAACCGCGTGCAAACGTTATCGAATATATCAGTTGCCGGACATAGCATGTATGGCATCTTAATTACTAATGGTGTAAATACGGTAAATAATAATGTGGTGTATGGCATGGTGTCGCGTACAACAAGTGTAAGCAATGCGAGTACAATAACACCTATTCAAGGCATATCCATGACATCAAGTACCTCGGGTAATCAAGTAATTACCAATAATACTGTTGATAGTATTTATTATACGGGTACTGCTGGTGTGCAAATGTTTGGTATTATGCCAGGCAATACGTTTGGTGCTGGTCCGTTTGTAATTACCGGAAACACGGTTAAAAATTTAAACTCAACCACCACATCAGTAGTTACCAACGCAGGTGCAGGTATTGTGGGTATGTTTTTTAACAATACAGGTGCTGCAAACGTAAACCTTTCGGGCAACAACATCAGTTTATTGCATCATAATAATCCTACTGCTGCAACATCTGTTATTGGGTTGGTTTATGCTAGTAGTACAGCACTGGTAGGTAATAACAGTTTTGTAAACGGTAACTTTATTCACAGTTTCCGTTCAGCAAGTACAGCTGCAACAACAACATTTACAGGAATTCTAAACACCAATGGTTTTACAACCTTTACCAATAATATGGTGAGGTTGGGAATAGATTCAGGGGCCAATTTATTTATATCTCCTAGGCAAGTTAACGGTATTGTGCAAGTTGCAGGCACTCAAAACAGGTATTACCACAATACTATTTATTTGGCAGGAAGTCCAGTTTCAGGAGCAAGCAACACCATTGGGTTTAATGCTCAAGCACAAATTATCAGTGGTCAACAAAATGATTTCAGAAACAACATTATTGTGAATGCCGTAAATGATACAATGACTGCAACCGGATTAAACTTTGCTGTGGTGTTGCAAGATTCTCTTCGCCATACCTTTAATTATAACTTATACCATACTCCAGGTAATGGTGGTTTCACGGGCAGAATTATTGCATCAAACAACAACTACAGGTTGTTAGAGGATTCTATCAGAAGTTGGAAGGCGGTTACTGGTTTGGATATAGCCAGTGCAAATGGAGATCCAATATTCACAGCTAATGCGAATGGTGTTGCTGATGTAGCGAGTCTGGCTGTTGATGGTTCAAATAATATAGAAAGAAGTGGAGACCCTTCGTTGACATCAGTTACCACAGATTTTTATGGCAATTTAAGGGCTAGCAACTCACCAAGTGATATTGGGGCGCATGCTGGTAATTTTAACTTGGTTAGTGATTTATTTCCGCCAGTAATTACGTTAACTCCTTTAGCCAATACAGGTAATACAACAGCACAACGTAGTTTGGTTAATGTATCTATTACTGATAATGCTGGTATACCAATGGCTGGTGCTAACCGTCCACGCCTTTACTTTAGTAAAGATGGTGTAACTTGGTTAAGCAGTGTGGCCAGCTCAATAACTGGAAGTGCGAATAATGCAACTGCATCATTTGTGCTTGACCAATTGTTATTGGCACCACTTGCAGTAACTGATACGGTACGTTATTTTGTGGTTGCGCAGGATAATGCCAGCAATACCATTTCAAATGCGCCTTTTGCTGTAGCAACTGATGTAAACAATATTACAAACAATCCTACTTCTCCTTATCGCTACCAGTTTTTACCTGTAATTGCTGCCAACAGTGTGTTTCAGGTGGGTAACGGACAAACCTATACTACTTTAACTGGTGCAGGAGGATTTTTCGAGTTTGTAAATTCACGCACTTTGGGTGGTAGTATTACTGCTGAAATCACCTCAGATATTTCGGAGCCTGGAACAACGGCTTTGAATGAGTTTGCAGAAGATGGTTCAGGAGGATATACGTTAACCATTCGTCCTACATCGGGTACTTCTTCGCCATGGTTATTATCTGGATCTACATCTGGTGCAATGGTGGTGATTAATGGAGCGGATAGAGTTAAATTGAATGGAGTACCAACAGGAGGTGCGAACACACAAAAAATGTTACGCTTCAGAAATAATGGAACTGGTCCAGTTGTTCAAATCCAAAATGGAGCTGTGGGTTGTAGGGTAAATAATGTGCTTGTTGAGGGTGGAAGCAATACCACGACTTCGGGAGCATTAACCATTATTACCAATGCAGGTACTGTACCTTGTTCTTTTGATACCATTAGTGGATGTGTTATTGGAAATAACCCAACGTTAACCTTCCCGAACGGTATAGCAGCTTTTGGATTTTATGCCCAAGGTTCGCCTGGTGTATTTAACCACAGCTGTGTATTTACCAATAATGAGGTATATAATTATAGCAACTCAGGTGCAGTAACTGATTTAAATACCGGTGATAACTGGCAATTTACCAATAACAGCTTTTATAATAATCTTCCTATTTCAGTTACTACAGGCCAACTAGTTGGTTTGAACCTAGTGCCTAATCAAAATGGAAGTGGCTTTATTATTACGGGTAATTTTATGGGAGGAACTGCAGCTAACGCTGGTGGAACGCCATGGTTACATACAGGTAGTACACAATTTATTGGTTTAAGGTATTCAGGAGGTGTTGGAGCGAATGCCATTATCAGAAACAATACCATACAAAACATTAATTTTAATGTTCCAGCGTTTTCCCAATTTACCGGAATAAACGTATTGGGTGGTAATGCCATAATTGGAGGAACACCTGCTCAGGGTAATTTAATAGGTAGTTTAACCAACGCCAACAGTATTATATACAATGGCTTTAGTGGTGGTTTCGGTATTTCATTAACAGGTGCCAATACCATGGCTGTCTCGGGTAATACAGTGAGCGGATTGTTAATAGGTACGCCATCACAAAGTGGAACCTTTACGGGAATTAGTGTTACCAATGGTAATTTGGTAGAATGTACCAATAATACAGTTGGTAGTACTACATTGGCCAATTCAATCAATAATGTAGGGTCAGGTCAAACCAATGGTATTGTGCTTGGTCCACCAGCTAACTTGGTAGCAAGTTATACCGCAACCAACAATACGGTTTCTAATATGATTGCCTCGGGCAACCAGTCAAGTGTTGCCTTAAGAGGTATTGTGTTGCAAAACGGAGCCAATCCAACGTTAACAAATAACACCGTATCTAATTTAACCACAAACAGTGGAAACGTGTCTACTTCATTCTCTAATGCATTAATGGGCATTTTCGTGAGTGTAGGGTCGGCAACAATACCAACTGTAAACAACAATACGGTTACCGCCTTACGTGCCTTGGGAACTACAGGAGGAGTGAACGTTACAGGAATTTCCTTAAATGCTGGTCAAGGTGCTATTATAAATGCAAACCGCATTTTTGATTTAACCAATGCTTCTACCAGTACTTCTCTTAACCCAACAGCAAGTGTTGCGGGTGTTCAGGTATCTGGCGGTTCAACAAATGCGTTTATCACCAACAACCAAATTTCATTAGGAACTGGCCAAACCACCAATACCCAATTTATTGGTATTTGGACAGCTATTTCTAACACTGGATTAACTGTACACGCAGTAAATAATAGTGTTTTGGTAACTGGCGCATCATCGTCTGGAAATAATAACACGTATGCGTTTATGCGTGGTTTAAACACAGGTGTTGAGCAAACAACCTTCTTAAACTTACGGAACAATATCTTCGCAAACAACCGTACAGGTGGAACTGGTAATCATTATGCTGTTTCTAATCAAACCACTGCACCAACCGCAGGTACATGGAATAATACATCAAGCCAATACAATTTGTTGGTAACAGCCAATTCATCAACTGTTGGTGAGTGGGGTATTACTGCAAATGATTTTGCTACATGGACTGCAAACTCAGCTGGGGACAATTGGAGTTACTATATTCCTAGTGGAAGTGGTGCTGGTTTATTAAACTTGGGTAATTTATTTACCAATGCAGCAACAGGTAACATGGGCATACAAACCGCAAATGTTGAAAGTTGGTATGTATTTGGCAAAGGTATTGCAGGTGTGGCTTCAAACAACTTAAGTACTGATTATTCAGGTGTGGCTAGAGGCACAACGCTTGGTTTCGGAACTACTTTGGGTTCAGTACAATTAAATACCGCACCAAGCATGTTGCCTCCGGCAGCTATTGCAAGTGCTACACCAACGGCCAACGGAACTAGCATCTATCGTTTTGCCAGTCGCCCTGTTGTAACTTTGGCTTGGGGAGCTTCTGCACCTACTACTGCTACTTTATACAACTTTGCAGGGGTTAATCCGCCTGCGGCTTTAGGAGGTAACAACTTAAATCAATATGCTCGTGTAGCGGTTACTGGTGGAACAACACCATATAACTATACCGCAACAGTTCATTATGATCCAGCTTTAATCGGAGGTGTTACCAATACTACTAATTTACGTGTAGCAAACGAAACAACAGGTTCTAATGCAACTACGCCAGTTTGGCAATTGCAAAATGTTTCAACGGTTAACCAAGCTAATAACACGGTTGTCACTGCGGCATTGACTTCATCATTAAGTAATTTCTACTTCTCTGGAAATGAGAATACAGCGCCTCCAACCATTACTTCTTTCACGCCAAATGCAAGAGAAGTTGGTGGAGCTGTTACCATCAGAGGAAGTTTATTCACAGGAGCAACAGCGGTTAGCTTTAATGGAACTGCACAGCCTACTTATACAGTGGTAAATGACACCACCATTACAACAACAGTTCCTGTTGGAGCTACAACAGGAACTGTATCAATTACCAACGCTTATGGAACAAGGGTAAGTACTGCTATATTTACGGTGATACCTGCACCTACTGTTACCAATCTTTCTGTAACTACAGGGACTATTGGCCAGGCTGTTACCATTACTGGTACTGGATTTACTTGGGCTACCCAAGTGCAGTTTAACACAACCAATGCTGTCTTTACGATTGTAAACAACACTACGATTACCACTACTGTTCCTGTAGGAGCAACAACTGGATTAATTACGGTTACCAATCCAGCAGGTAATGCATCAAGTGTGGCTTCATTTACTGTGATACCAGCACCAACTATTGCCAGCTTTACACCTACCAGTGCTGCGGCTGGAGCTTCAGTAACCATTACAGGGGCTAATTTTGTAGGGGTAACTGCGGTAACATTTAATAACGTATCTGCTTCGTATAATGTGGTAAATGCAACCACCATTAATGCTTTTGTGCCGAATGCAGCAACAACTGGTGCAATTAGGGTTACCAACGGTTCTGGAACAGGTGTTAGTGCAAGTAACTTTACTGTGATAGCCGTTCCAACGCTTGATGCTTTTGCGCCAAGTAGCGGAGGTATAGGCACGGTTGTAACCATAACAGGTACCAACTTTGCAAGTATTGATAGTGTTGAGTTTGGTGGAGGTGTTAATGCAACGTTTGTTGTAAACAGCAGTACACAAATTACAGCAACTGTGGTAACGGGTTCTTTCACTGGACCAATTTCAATTTATCGCAATGGTTTAGCTGCTGTTACAAGTTCAAGCAATTTTGTGGTGATTAATGACTTAATTGTAAATACTGCACAAAACGTTTCAGGAACCTACAATAACATCACGGTTACCTCAACTGGTACTGCTACTTTAACAGGAACGCTTACTGCGCTTGGTAACACTATTGTTCAATCAGGTGGCGCAATGGATTTTGGTACATTTACGTTAGAGGGTAATGGAAACTTTACTGCACAAACGGGTTCATCGTTAAGGATTGGCTCACCGCAAGGTATTTCAGCAACTGGTGGAATATCAGGTAATGTGTTGAGCAATGGTACCCGCACCTATGGTGGAAAAGTAGAATACAACGGCATTGTTGCGCAAAACTCAGGCAATGGTCTACAGGCAGGAGTGGATACTTTAACTGTAACCAATGTGTTTGGGGTTACATTAACCGCAAATGCCACAGTTAATAACAGGTTGGTTTTAGGTACAGGAAACCTTCTTTTAGGAAATAACAACCTAACTATGGCGGGTTCAGTGGTAGTTGGACCAACAGGTTATGTTGTAACCAATGGAACAGGTAGCGTGCGCAGGACAGTTTCAAACAACGCAACCAATGTGTTATTCCCTGTTGGTTCAACGTTCTCTTATACTCCTGCTCAATTGCAATTAACCAATGCTTCAACAACTGATATATTCTCAGTTCGTGTATTGAATGGTATACTTTCGAATGCTACTTCTGGATCGGCAATTAACCAAAGTCAGGTTAACCGCACATGGGTTGTAAATGAGAGTGTAACTGGTGGTTCTAACTTAACAGTAACGTTAACATGGGACGATAGCCTAGAAGTGAATGGATTTACTAGAAGCAATTGCGCTATTGCAACGTATACTACTTCTTGGGCACGCACAGGCACACTAGGTGCAGCAACTGGTACTAACCCTTACAGCCGCACCTTAAGCAATGTTACTAGCTTTAACGCATTTGCTATTGGAGATGTAAACGCAACCTTGTTACCTGTTCGGTTAATCAATTTTGAGGCAAAAGCCAATGGCAATGATGTGGTGTTGAATTGGGCAACTGCAAGTGAGAAGAACAATAGCCACTTTGTAGTAGAACGTTCAACTGACGGGGTTAACTTTAATGAAGTAACAACGGTTAGTGGAAAAGGAACAACCAACGCCATTACTAAATACAAAGCTTTGGATAAAGATGCATTTGGTATCAATACTGATTTATACTACCGCTTAAAACAAGTTGACTTGAATGGTTCATTTGCATACAGCGGTGTGGTTCTTGTATCTAATGATGCTAAAGTTGAATTTAATGTAAATGTTCAACCAAATCCATTTGCACAACAAGTGGCCTTAACATTGGTTAATGCTTATGAAGGAGAAATGTTGATTGAAGTGGTGGATGCTGTGGGCAAATTGGTATTTAAAGGAACTAAAACAGTTAAGGCTGGTTCTCAAACCATTGATTTAACCGAGTTGAATACTTTAAATGACGGAGCATATTTCTTAAATGCAACATTAAATGGTCAAGTAACTAGGGTTAAATTAATTAAAGCGAACTAGTTTATACTTAAGTATTATTATCTAATGCGGCCTTAACAGAAATGTTGGGGCCGCATTTTTTTGTGACCCTATAAATTAAGAATTACTTTTGTTGTAAGGAAACCAACTTTAATTTAAGTTGCAATATGATAAAGGCTGGGCCAATAGGTGTTTTTGATAGTGGTTATGGTGGATTAACTGTGTTAAGGGAGTTTATGAGTACCTTACCAGAATATGATTATTTGTACCTGGGTGATAATGCACGAGCTCCATACGGTACAAGGAGTTTTGAAACCGTTTATGAATACACGTTGCAATGTGTAACGCACTTGTTTAACCAAGGGTGTCCTTTGGTTATTTTGGCTTGCAATACGGCTTCAGCCAAGGCACTAAGAACCATACAGCAAAAGGATTTACCCAAACTTGACCCATCGTTGAGAGTGTTAGGTGTAATACGGCCAACAACAGAAATTGTGGGGCAATACACCAAAACAAAACAAGTGGGGGTATTTGCCACCAAAGGAACGGTGGTATCCCAATCTTATGTGGTTGAAATTAATAAATTTTATCCTGATGTTGAGGTTTATCAAGAGGCTTGCCCCATGTGGGTGCCACTGGTAGAAAACAATGAATACTTGGGTAATGGGGCAGATTTTTTTATACAAAAGCACATTGAACAGTTGTTAGCCCAAGGTCCTGAAATTGATACCATTTTGCTGGGCTGCACGCATTATCCGTTATTGTATGATAAAATACGGAAATACACCCCAGCACATATTACCATTTTAACCCAAGGGCAAATTGTGGCAAACAGCTTAGTCGATTATTTATCGCGACACCCCGATTTGGCGAAATATTGCAGCAAGGGTGGAAGCAGGAGGTTTGTAACTACGGACGATGTTTTTTCATTTGAACAGCAAGCTGGTGTTTTTTTGGGTGAGCCAATAAAGGCAGAACACTTAAGTTGGTAGGCATAAAATAATAAAGGCGTATCAATAAATATCAATACGCCTTTATCTCTTATTATTTAATTTGGTTTAACTGTACAATGGAAACTTTTCCATGAACTTGTTTACTTTTTTGCGTACTGATTTAATGACCTTTTCGTCTTCTGGATTCATCAATACTTCATCAATTAAGCCAACAATTTTTTCCATGTGTTTTTCTTGTAAACCACGGGTAGTTATTGCTGCCGTTCCAACACGGATACCACTGGTTACAAAAGGCGATTTGTCATCAAACGGAACCATGTTTTTATTGAGGGTAATATCTGCTTTTACCAACGCATTTTCAGCTGCTTTACCACTGATGTTTTTGCTTCTTAAGTCAATAAGCATTAAATGGTTGTCAGTGCCGCCACTAATAATCTCATAACCACGGTCGGTAAATGCTTTGGCCATAGCTTGCGCATTAATTTTTACCTGCAACATGTATTCTTTAAAGTCAATGCTAAGAGCTTCACCAAATGCAATGGCTTTAGATGCTATTACATGTTCAAGTGGTCCACCTTGTGTTCCCGGAAACACCGCTGCGTCTAATAATGCACTCATCATTTTTACTTCGCCTTTAGGTGTTTTATGTCCCCATGGGTTTTCAAAATCTTTGCCCATCATAATAATACCACCGCGAGGCCCTCTAAGTGTTTTGTGAGTAGTTGACGTTACGATATGTACATGTGGCAATGGATTGTTTAATAATCCTGCTGCAATCATACCAGCTGGATGAGCAATATCGGCCAATAATAATGCGCCAACAGCATCGGCAATGGCTCGTAAACGCTCATAGTCCCAATCCCTGCTATAAGCGGATGCTCCACAGATTAACAATTTTGGTTTCTCTTTTTTGGCAATTTTTTCTACTTTATCGTAGTCAATCCTTCCTGTTTCTTTTTCTACACCATAAAAGCTTGGTTGATAAAGTTTGCCTGAAAAATTAACGGGCGAACCATGGGTTAAATGGCCCCCGTGAGACAAATCAAATCCTAAAATTTTATCACCAGGGTTTAAGCAAGCCAGCATAACTGCTGCATTAGCCTGTGCGCCACTGTGGGGCTGTACATTGGCCCATGCGGCACCAAATAGTAATTTAAGCCTATCAATTGCCAATTGCTCAACCTGGTCTACGATTTCGCAACCACCATAATAACGTTTGCCTGGCAGGCCCTCAGCATATTTATTGGTAAGCACACTGCCCATTGCTTTCATAACTTGTTTGGTAACGAAGTTTTCTGATGCAATTAACTCAATACCATGTTGCTGACGGTTTAGCTCCTGATTAATCAGGTTAAATATTTCTTTATCTCGTTTCATTAATCTTTATTTAACGGATGCAATTTAGTAAATTGCCTTGAATGCAAAAGGGAAACACTTAACTTTGATGTATTCTATATAGACAATACTTGGTTAAGCATACATACTTATGAAAGCAGTAATACCAGTAGCCGGCATAGGCACCCGGTTAAGACCCCATACCCACACTCAGCCTAAAGCCTTGATACCCATAGCAGGTAAGCCTATTATTGGCCATATTATTGACACCCTTATTCATGCGGGGATAAGTGAGTATGTTTTTATTATTGGTTATATGGGCGATAAAATTGAAAACTACATTTCAACCCAATACCCTAACATAAAGGCATCATTTGTAATCCAAACTACTGGAAAAGGAACAGGCCATGCCATTTGGTTGGCTAAGGACAAATTGAAAGATGATGAATTGTTAATTGTTTTAGGTGATACCATTGCTGATGTGAATGTGCAAAATCTTATTGCCCAACAGCAAACCACCTTGTGCGTAAAAAAGGTGGATGATCCAAGATTTTTTGGTGTGGCAGAGATGAATGCTGACGGAACCATTAAAAGGTTGGTAGAAAAGCCTTCAATACCTAAGAGTAACCTTGCTTTGGTAGGCATATACCGGATAAAAGAGTCTGCAGTACTTTTTGAGGCCATAGAGTACAACATGAAGCAAAAAATCACTTCTCAAAATGAGTTTCACCTCACGGATGCGCTTATGCGTATGATTGATACGGGAGTGGTGATGCGAACTATTGATGTGGACAATTGGTTTGACTGTGGCAAGAAGGAAATTTTGTTGGATACCAATGCCACATTGCTGAAGCGGATTAACTATGATAATTCTAAATATAAGTTTGAGAATACGATTGTTATACCGCCTGTTTTTATTGGTGAGAATTGTAAAATAAGCAACTCCATTATAGGCCCGAACGTATCTGTTGGCGACAATGCCATTTTAAATTATGCGGTGTTAAAAGATAGTATTATTGGTCCTTATGCCCAAATAGAATATGCCATTCTTGATCGCTCAGTTATTGGAAATGACGCCTTATTGAAGGGGATGAAACAAAGTTTAAATATTGGTGATAGTACAGAAATTAATTTTGGATAGTGAGTTAGTATGAACAACAGTACACAACGTTTTGTATCGCTCCATGGTTTTTTTGCATTTGCCTACCCAACTCATTGGTTACAGGAAACAGATGAGGCCGGACATTATATTTTTTATCAACCCAATGGCGGGCAGGGTGTTTTGCGCACCATGGTGCTGCCCAATGAGTTTACTGGGGAAGATGCAGCCAAAAAAATGCTTGACGAAGTTTACAAACAAAACAGCGCATTTGAACCTGCACTTTATGCCGCCAACGAAAACAGGTTTGTTTCGTTTGTGAAGGAACATGATGTAAATGGCGCAAGTTATACGGTGTATTACTGGGCCACTGCTAAAGATAGTCGGGTGGTGTTGTTTACTTATACGGTGCAAACAGACATGAAAAACATGGATGTACCTGAATTGGAAAAACAAGAAATTGAAGCCATGATGGGCTCGTTTGAGTTTTTAAAGGAGGAAGAGCACCAACATTAATTGTTATTATTTTACCACGCTTCCCGGTTCAATATCTTTTTCAGCACCTACGCTGTATAGTTTTCCAAAATCATTTCCGGCCATTAACAACATGCCCTGACTTTCTATTCCCCTTATTCTACGAGGAGCTAAATTTGCCACTACGGTTACCAACTTGCCTACCAATTCTTCCGGCTGGTAATACTCTGCAATGCCACTTAAAATGGTACGTTTTTCAAAGCCAAGGTCAACTGTAAGTTTTAATAGTTTATCAGCTTTTGGCACGCGTTCTGCCTCTAAAACTTTACCCACCCGTAAATCAATTTTATCAAAATCATCGTAGGTAATATCTGGTTTTACCGGATGATGGCTTGAGGTTTCCCTGTTTTCGGAAGTCAGGTTCGGTTCATTGGGTTTGGTGCTTGTTTCGTTTTCTGTTTTGATGCGTTGAAGCCTATCCAGTTGCGATTGTATTTCTGCATCTTCAACTTGTTTGTATAAAATTTCTGCCTTGTTCAATTGGTGTCCACTGCTGATGATGGTTTCATCAAACAAATTATTCCATTGCAAGTTGTGGGCATTAAGCATGGCCTTTAATTTAATTGTGGTATGCGGTAAAAATGGTTCGGCTGCAATGGCCAGTTTTGCACAAATTTGTAAAGCATCAAATAAAATGGCTTTAACCGCTTCTTCGTTGGTTTTTATCAGTTTCCAAGGTTCAGTATCTGCCAAGTATTTATTGCCGGCACGTGCAGCATTGATGAATTCGGCTTGGGCATCACGCAATTTTACGGCTTCTAAATCTTCAACCATGGCATGTAAACTTTGGGCAATAGCATCAAAACAAAGTTTGCGTGAAGCCAATAGTTTTTCATCAGCAACAGTAGTACTCACTTGCGGAACGGAGCCAGCATAGTATTTATCGCACAATACCAATACGCGGTTTACAAAGTTGCCAAAGATGCTCACCAATTCGCTGTTAATGCGGGTTTGGTAATCTTTCCAAGTAAACTCACTGTCTTTGGTTTCAGGAGCAATGCTGGTTAACACATAACGCAATTCATCTTGCCTGTTTGGAAAATCAATCAGGTATTCATGCAGCCAAACCGCCCAATTACGCGAGGTAGAAATTTTATCGCCTTCTAGATTTAGAAACTCGTTTGCAGGAACATTGGTGGGTAAAATGTAATTGCCGTGTGTCATTAACATCATCGGGAAAATAATGGCGTGAAACACAATATTATCCTTGCCGATAAAATGAATCAAAGCAGTGTCTTCATCCATCCAGTACTTTTCCCACTTGGCATCACCTTTAAAATACTCTTTGGTGGCACTGATGTAACCTATGGGTGCATCAAACCACACATAAAGCACTTTGCCGTCAGCGCCATCTACAGGCACAGGCACACCCCAATCCAAATCACGGGTCATGGCGCGAGGTTGCAACCCCTCATTTAACCAGCTTTGGCATTGGCCTTTGATGTTGCTCTTCCAGCCATCAAAACGCTTAATGTAGTTCTTAAATTGTTCACTTTGCTGAATATCGCCCATAGGCAAAAACCAGTTTTTGGTTTCTTTTAACACAGGCACAGCGCCACTCAATGCTGATTTAGGATTGATTAAATCTGTAGGACTTAAGCTGGTACCACATTTTTCGCATTGGTCGCCATAAGCATTGGGGTTTCCGCAGCGTGGGCAGGTACCCGTAATGTATCGGTCAGCTAAAAACTGGTTGGCTTCAACATCAAAATACTGTTTGGTAACTTCCTCTTTAAACACCCCTTTATCATACAATGTTCTAAAAAATGCCTGGGCAGTTTCGTGGTGTGTTTTGCTGCTGGTTCGGCCATAGTAGGTAAAATCAATACCAAAATCTTTGAAGGCATTTTTCATAATGCCATCATATTTATCTACCACTTGCTGCGGGGTAATGCCTTCTTTTTTGGCTTTAATGGTAATGGGTACTCCATGCTCATCACTCCCACAAATAAAAACAACATCTTTGCCCGTTGCCTTTAAATAACGCACATAAATATCGGCTGGTAAGTAACATCCAGCCAAATGGCCAATATGCACCGGCCCGTTTGCATAAGGCAGTGCCGCAGTTATTAAGTATCTTTTAGGTGTTTTGCTCATAAATACCTGCGCAAATTAGCCCAATATTTCGCAAATACGAAATTGAATTTTAGCAGAAAACCGGTTACTGTTTACGGATTACAAACATTACAAAACATGGGGTCTTCCGTTGTTTTTCCTTGTGGGTGCTTTTCGGTTTGATGGTGGGAACAAGCTTTACACGTTTTTACCATGCTTAAAACTGATGAGGTTGGTAAGCCACAAAAGGCACAGGGTAAGCCTTTGATTACTTGTGTTACATCAAAACCAGGTGTTTGGCATTGTGGGCATTGGGATTGTATTTTTTGCAATAATTTTTGTGTGGTTTGTTCAATTACTTGCATGCGGGTGGGGTTAAACATGGCCCGCATGTCTGTTTCGGCATAAACTTTCCCAAATTTGCTGTGGTAATCATCAAAGTGGTGGTACAAATCATCCCAATTTGTAATGCCTTTAATCACGTCATCGGCATTGTTTTTTGATTTGCGAAGAATAAGTGCGTGTGATGGAAACAGGGCTTGTTTGGCAAAAGCAGTAAGTGCTTCTTTATTGGTTATTGCTGCACCATTAAAATTGGTTTTGGTGGTGAGTGTAACGGCCGTAATCTCCAAGCTGTATTTATGGTCTAACAACAGCAATCTCTCCTCATTTGCAGGTACCATAAAAGCTTCGGGGTGCGGCCCGAATGATCCTTCACTGGCTATGGCCAAGTCAACCTGGTATTTTTCCATAGCCCATTCGCACTTTTTTCTGGCAGTGGTAATGGGGTCAAAGGTGCGCTCAATTTCTCCGGTAAATGTACCAAATTGATCACTGTCAAAATCTTGTGGGGTAATACACACCACGCGAAGCACTGCTTCTAGCGTGGGTGCAATTACCTGTTCTTTTTTGTGTTTAGTGGCAATCAGTAATGTTCTACCTTCAAACATCTTAAGCAACTGTCATCTCCGCCTGAATGTCAATCATTCCTTTGGTTGATTCAATTTGCCTGCGCAGGTCAAACAAATCTTTTTGCAATTGTTTAATGCGTGTTTCGCGCATTTTAATGGTTTCCTCTCCGCTATCGTCATAAATTTTATCTTCATGAAACTTGATTTTTGCATGAACCATGCGTGTAACAATATCAATGGCATCTGCCGAAGAGAAATGGCCTTGAATAAGTTGAATTTTCATGTTTATACTATTAGTGGTGAATACTATTGACCCTGGCCTAATGAGAAACCAGGTTTACCATCAAAGTGGTAAAGGTTTTCCGTTTTGATTGCATCAATACCAGCACTGTTGGCTGCTTGCAGCAGGGTTATGATGTGTTCTTTGGTCATCACTGTTTCGCCAACAGGTTTAAAGCGGCAACGCCAGTGGTCAGTACAAAAAGTTTCTTCAAATCCTTCTGGCCAAACTTTAATACCTCTGTTGGTAATCATGGTAAGTTCAACTTCAGCGGTGTTTATTAGTTTTACTTTCTCTGCCAATTCATCGGCAGATGTGCCGTTCCAATGCACAAATAAATCAACCCCAACAAGGTCTTTTTTAGCCGCTGGTTTGCGGATATATTTAGGCAAATTAAGTGTAGCTCCGTTTGCATAGCTAACCGGTTTAAGCGTTTTAGGTTTTTGACCGAGGTTGGCAATTACCGCATCGGCAAATTCTTGTGTACCCACTTTTTGTGTGCTAATTCCTTCCTTGTACACATCATAGGTATGTATGCCGTCTTCAATGGTTTTTAACCAAGCGTTTTGAACTTTTTCAGCCACATCTGTTTGTCCGATATGGTTTAGCATAAGAATAGCTCCTTGCAATAAACCAGAAGGATTTGCCAGATTTTGTCCTGCCCTGCGTGGAGCTGAACCATGTATGGCTTCAAACATGGCACACTCTTCGCCAATATTGGCTGAACCCGCCAAACCAACTGAACCCGCAATTTGAGCAGCCACATCTGATAGCACATCGCCATATAAATTAGGCATCACAATTACATCAAATGCTTCAGGGGTATCAGCCATTTTTGCGGCTCCGATATCAATAATCCAATGTTCGTTTTCAATCTCCGGATACTCTACCGCTATTTCGTTAAATACCTGATGAAATAAACCATCTGTTTGTTTCATGATATTGTCTTTGGTAAAACAAGTTACTTTTTTGCGTCCATATTGTTTGGCGTATTCAAAGGCGTAACGTACAATTTTTTCACACCCAGGTCTGCTAATTAGTTTTAAGCACTGCACCACTTCATCTGTTTGTTGGTGTTCAATACCCGCATACAAGTCTTCTTCATTTTCACGCACAATAACCAAGTCCATCACAGGATGTTTGGTGCTTACGAAAGGATGTAAACTCATGCATGGGCGCACGTTAGAGTATAGCCCTAAAAACTTGCGGGTGGTTACGTTTAAACTTTTGTACCCACCACCTTGAGGGGTTGTAATGGGTGCTTTTAAAAACACCTTGTTTTTGCGGATAACATCCCACGATTCTTTGGCTATACCAGCAGTATTTCCTGCCAGGTAAACTTTTTCTCCTACTTCAATCTCTTCAATATCAATTTGTGCACCTGCTGCCTTAATTACCTTTAATGTGGCATCCATAATTTCTGGTCCTATGCCATCACCTTTGGCTACTGTTATTTTTTTCATGATTGGTATCTGGTTTAAGTTGTTCAGCAAATCTGTTAAATGTAAATCATATGTTTTTATTTATATTTGAAATAGCAAGCATTAAATTTATTTATGAATTATACCCTTAATCAATTGCATATTTTCTTAAAAATAACCCAAACAGAAAGTATTACAAAAGCTGCAGCAGAGCTAAATTTAACGCAACCTGCAGTATCCATACAGCTTAAAAACTTTCAAGATCAATTTGACATTCCGCTTACGGAAGTTATTGGCCGTAAGTTGTACATTACTGACTTTGGCAGGGAGATAGCCATTGCTGCTGAAAACATATTGCATGAGGTATATGCCATTAACTATAAAACATCAGCTTACAAAGGGCAATTAACGGGGAGATTAAAAATATCGGTGGTATCAACAGGCAAATATGTAATGCCTTATTTTTTAACTGATTTTATCAAGAGGCATGAAGGGATTGAGTTGTTGTTGGACGTAACCAATAAGGCTAAGGTAATTGAGAGTTTAACCCATAATGAAGTGGATTTTGCCTTGGTATCTGTGTTGCCAGAAAAATTGCAGATAGAAAAGGAAGAACTGATGCAGAACAAGTTGTTTTTTGTGAGCAATACGGAAAGGGAGTTTAAGGAAGAGAGTTATCCTAAAACTATTCTTGAATCCTTGCCACTTATTCAACGCGAACAAGGCTCAGGTACACGGCATGTGATGGAGTTGTTTTTAGAAAGTAATGGACTAAAAGTAAAACGCAAGTTGGAGTTGGCCACGAACGAGGCCGTAAAACAAGCCGTTATTGCTGGGCTGGGTTGTTCGGTGATGCCACTTATTGGGATTAAGAATGAAATTACCAATGGTGATCTTCAGATTATCCCTGTTAAAGGTTTACCCATTAAATCAAGTTGGAACTTAATTTGGTTAAAGAACAAAAGTTTTTCTCCGGTTGGGACTTCATTTTTACAACATATTAAAAAGGAGAAGAAAAAAATTATTCAAACGCATTTTAGATGGTATGAAGAATATTAGATAACAATACCAAATTAAGGTAAAAATGTAGAGATGATTAATGGAGCTTTTTAGTGATGTTATTTAACCATTAGGCTTGCCATAAACAGTCCGCTTAATGCCAATAGCAGCAATACTACGTTTAGTTTATCTCGTCTTACTTTACGGCCAAGTTTTGCGTTTTCTGCAATAAGGTGATTCATTTTGGCCACGTGCTGCGCTGCAAGGGTAATTTTAGCTACGGCATAATCATTTTTTACAATGTAATCATAAACACCTTCTTTAATGGCATTAACAGCAATGCTAATTTTATCTTGCCCTGAGAGCAAAACAACTGGTGATTTCAACTTTTCCTTTTGAATGTAAGCTAGTATTTGGTCGCCATTTTTTTTGTCTGGTGAAGTATTTAAGTGGTAATCCAATACTACCAAATCAGGTTGGTTGTTTAACTCCTGAAGGCACGAGTTAACACTGTAAAAAGGATATGCTTGGTATAAACCTGTTTGGTTTAATACGTAACAAATCATTTCAGCATATTGGATATTGTCTTCCACAACAAATGCGGTTAATTTTTCCATGGTAATTATTGTTCGGGTTAAATTTTATAAAAAGGATTGTTGCTTTTTAGCAGGTTAATTTGCTGGCGGTTATATGCAGCGGTGCGGATGGTTTTTACCCAAGAGAGTAAACTAAAAATGCGCAATGCGATAACATAAACAATAAATAACAACAACAACACATACTCTATGTTTAGTAAGCTATACCAAGCATTGGTTATCATTAATAAACCAAGTGTAAAGATGAGCAATACAGCTTGTTTATGGGTTAGTCCACCATCTATTAAGATGTGGTGAATATGGATGCGGTCAGCTTTAAAAGGAGAGTGCCCGCGCAGCAAACGTTGCGCAAAAACACGCAGGGTATCAAACACGGGAATAGCTATCAAGGCAACAATTAATCCTGGTGATTGAAGGGTGCTATTTTCAGGAGAAGCTTGCCATGAAATAAGGGTTAAATATTTTAAGCTGAATGCAGCCATCAACGTACCGAGCAATAAAGAACCAGTATCGCCCATAAATATTTTGGCTGGGTTGAAGTTGTATCTTAAAAACGCAAGTAAAGTGGCTAATAAGGAAACGCTTAAATAAAAAAAGGGCATTTCTCCTGCACGATAGAACAGCACTGAAAAAAGTACACAGCTAATAAGCCCAAGTCCTCCAGCTAAACAGTCAATGCCATCAATTAAATTAAATGCATTTACAATTCCGGTTATGGCAATAATGGAGAGGGCATATTGCAAGCCTAAAGGAATATGATGAATACCAAATACACCAAACAGTTCGGGAATAACGAAACCGCTTTTTACAAGTAACAATGCTACCATCAATTGAATGATAAACTTAACCGAAGCTCTTAAGTTTTTGGCATCATCAATTACACCAGTTATTGCCATGATGGTAATACTGACCAGCAGTGTAACGCACTGCTGGGTAAAATCCGCTGAAAGCAATACTGAAGTCATCATACCAAGGAATATACCAATGCCGCCCATAGTAGGCACTGGGGCTTGGTGCGTTTTGCGGTGGTCGGGTAAATCTAATAAGTTGTATTTGTTTACCCCCCATATTACCAGTGGTGTAGTAATAAAGGTTACAAAAAAAGCAACGCTAAAATTTAAAATCAGGTTTATCATATTGGTAAAGGTTATTCGTAAAACATTTTTAGGTTTTTAAAATGTGCCAGGCCATACTTTCTTAATAAGCCGGCATCCAATTGTTGTAGTGAGTCAACTACCGATTTTTTGGTATAATCAAAAGCAAACAGTTCAATGAGGTAGGCATATTTATCTGCAATAACTTTCCAAGTATAACGCCTCTTTGCGATTTGCAACAGTTGGCTGCCAATCGCTTTTAAATTTGCTTTGTCGGTTTGTTGAATTACCTGAATAAGTTCATTTGCATCTTTAAAATAGAGGCAACTGTTTTCGGTGGTGGCCCTGTTGTATGATACATCAAAAGCAATTACAGGCAACTCTAAATACATGGCTTCTACCAAAGAAGGGTTGGTGCCGCCTGCACTATGGCCATGGATATAAACTGAGCAGTTGCTGCGCAAAATGTTCAACTCTTTTTGGTTATAAATAGGGTCAAGTAAAAACAAGTTTTTAAACGCGCTATACTTATTTTTTAATTCAACACCATAAGCACTGTTTTTCCAATTGCCTACTACCACCATGTTTTGGTGAGGCAATTGGACAAATGCTTCCAGTACCAGGTGGATATTATTTTCGGGTTCGATGCGGCATACTTTAAAAGCATAAGGTTCATGTAGAAAGGGGTATTTTACTACAGCGGGAATATTTATAGCTTGTTTTTCGCAATGGTCAGCCCCATATTCAATAAGGTGGCTCAATGTTTTGTATTGAATGGCGGTGTAACGTTTAATGGCAGCATTGTCGGTAATATCCGCATCTGAATATTTTACAGCAAGTTTTTCTGATAAATGTAAAAACCATTTGGTGTACTTGTTCCATTTGTCTCTTCTCCATTCCAAGCCATCAATATTTACAATTATTTTTTTTCTGGTAAATAGTTTAACCAGTGGCAATACAATACCCCCTGAAACGCCTAAAATCAATAAGGTATCAGCATAAAACAAGGCGTGAATAATGGATACCATATCGTAAATAATGCTTTGCATGCCATTGGCGTTTAGCGGAAGATGAACCAAACGCGCTTTATTCCAGGTTGGAACACGCTCTTGTTTGCTGTAATATTTGTTGCTACAATACACGGTTAAGTCGTATTGCTCATTTAGGTTATTTACCAAATGATGCGCCAGGGTTTCAAATCCGCCATATCTGGCAGGAACTCCTGCAGTACCTATTATTGCTACTTTTGTTTTCATGGGCATTGTTTTGTTTATGAATGAAACATCTGTTGTGCCAAATGTGCCAGGCGTTGTTTGGCGGCACTTTCAGGCTATTGTTGGTTTTAGGCTGTTCCCAAATCTGGAATTGTTTTCCAAGGTTTAAAGGATATGAACCAACAAGCCTAATCCTGTAAAAGAGTACCCATCATTGTACCTGCCTTTTACCGCATCTAGGTTACTGGACGTGGCCAAATGGTAGTTGTGTTCCATGCGGATGCCAATGGTTTTATTGACTTTATATACCAATTCAACCCCGAGGTTTAGGGTGGCATCTTTTCTGGGTGAAATGGGATTCAAATCGGTATCGTATCCTTCCGCATTCTTATTTATGGGGCATTCAAAGTAATGTTGGGCACTCCTGTAGCTGATTAATCCAATGCCACAAATGCCATTGAGGCTAAGCCTATTGCTTTTATTAATAATGGGGAATATTACTGAAGTGCTAAGTTGCCAGAAGTTATTTTGAAACCATACTTCATAATCGGCTTTGGTCATATTGCGGACTCCGTTTAGTGTTCCTTTAGTTAACCCAAAACGATAACAGATGCGCTGCTTGCAAGTTGTTTGTAACAATATTCCTGAGGTAGTACCAAAATCTTTTTTGCTGGTGGATTGGTCGGGTAAAATACCCTCTCGTTGTACATTACCATAAAACATGGTGTAACCAGCAGTTATGCCAATTGCCATTGTTGAAGGTTGTGTTTGGGTTTGCTGTGCTTGTGCACTTGCCATTAAGTACATAGCTGAAATAAGGAGGATGGATAGCTTTTTCATATTCATGTTGTTTTATGCAACATCAACATAGGGCGTGCCAAACGATAAAAGCCTTGTTTTACTGGGTTTTTATAGCCTTGGGTTGTTCCCAAATGTGGAATTGTTTCCAATGTTTAATGGATATGAACCAACAAGCCTAATCCTGTAAAAGCATACCCATCATTGTACCTGCCTTTTACCGCATCTAGGTTACTTGACGTGGCCAAATGGTAGTTGTGTTCCATGTGGATGCCAATGGTTTTGTTGATTTTATAAGCCAACCCCAGTTTAGGGTAACATCGTTTATGGGTGAAATGTACTTACCCTTAATCATGCACAACAATATTGTGCGTTTTTACACCATTAGAAAGTGTGTTTTTACTATATTTGACCTGTTAAAAATTTATTAGACTTCAAATGAATAGAATTAAAGAAGTTCTGAAAGAAAAAGGCATCTCACAAACTTGGCTGGCGAAACAGTTAGACAAAAGCTATAACACGATTAACGGGTATGCCCGAAATGTGAGACAACCAAGTATTGAGGATTTGTATCGCATTGCTAAAATTCTGGATGTTAACGCCAAAGATTTATTGAAAGAAGAATAATGAGTAAAGAGAACCAAATAGAAGAAAATCTTATAGAGCAACTAAAAGGGCTAAAATATCTTTATCGTCCCGATATAGTTGATAGGAAAACGCTTGAGCAAAACTTCAAAACAAAATTTGAAGCACTTAACCGTGTTCGTTTGTCAGACAATGAATTTTTGCGATTAAGAGAAGAAATTATTAAACCTGATGTATTTGCAGCATCTAAGTTTTTGCGCGAAAGACAATATTTTCAGCGTGAAGATGGAACGCCAT
Source organism: Chitinophaga pinensis (assembly GCA_943372215.1). Lineage (GTDB taxonomy): Bacteria > Bacteroidota > Bacteroidia > UKL13-3 > UKL13-3 > UBA6183. Next base: position 38,135 of record CALRXU020000010.1, read on the forward strand.
TACATTACACTTTAGTTAATACAAAAGAATGGTGCAAAAACGATTTTGAAATAATTAACCAACTTAGGGTTAATACCGAAAACAGCCACCAACGATACGATATTATTTTGCTTTTAAATGGTTTGCCTTTGGTTCAAGTTGAACTGAAAAAAGTGGATGTTTCCCCAAGGAAAGCCATGCAGCAAATTGTTGAATATAAAAACGAACCTGGCAATGGTTATGGAAACTCTTTGCTTTGTTTTATGCAGCTTTTTATTGTAAGCAATGGAGGTAGAACGCTTTATTTTGCCAATAATAAAAACCAACACTTTGCTTTTAATGCCGATGAGCAATTTTTACCTGTATATGAACTGGCAGATAAGGACAACAAAAAAATTAGTGGCTTACATGATTTTGCTGAAAAATTCTTAACCAAGTGTACACTTGGCGAAATGATTAGTAAATACATGGTTTTGGTAGAAAGCGAACAAAAACTGTTAGTGATGCGCCCTTACCAAATTTATGCCGTAAAAGCCATTGTAGATTGTATAAAAGACAATAGAGGTAACGGCTATATTTGGCACACTACAGGAAGTGGTAAAACACTTACTTCGTTTAAAGCATCTACTTTATTAAAAGACAATCCTGATATTGAAAAATGTTTGTTTGTGGTGGATAGAAAAGACCTTGACCGACAAACACGCGAGGAGTTCAATAAATTTCAAGAGGGAAGTGTGGAAGAAAACACCAATACCGAAACATTGGTAAGGCGATTATTATCTACCGACTATGCCGATAAGGTAATAGTTTGTACCATTCAAAAATTAGCTTTAGCAATTGATAGTACTAATAGCCGTAACTATTTTGAGCGATTAGCACCTCTAAGAAATAAAAAAATAGTATTCATTTTTGATGAGTGCCACCGTTCTCAATTTGGACAAAACCATAAAGCAATTACTAAGTTTTTCCACAACGCTCAACTTTTTGGTTTTACTGGTACTCCAATATTTTCTGATAATGCTAATTACAGTTATATTGAAGGGCAAGAAGCTACTTTAAAAACCACTGTTGATATTTTTGAAAAGGAATTACATGCTTACACTATAACGCATGCCATTGAGGATAAAAATGTATTGCGTTTCCATATAGATTATTACAAAGGAAAAGGCACCCAAAATGTTAAAGCGGGTGAACCTATTGCCCAACAAGCAGTAGTGGAAGCCATTTTAGATAAACACAATGCAGCCACCAATCAAAGGCGATTTAATGCTACATTGGCAACTGCTTCAATAAACAATGCCATTGAATATTATAGGCTTTTTAAAGAAATGCAAATTCTTCGTAAGGCTCAGGATGCTGAATATGTGCCTTTGAATATAGCCTGCGTATTTTCGCCACCAGCGCAACTTATAGCCAAAGAAGGCGACCAAAAAAGCCAGAAAAATGCTGATGATATAAAACAACTGCAAGAGGATTTAATTCAGGAAAAAGAAGACAACAAACAAAATCCTGATGAAAAGAAAGAGGCTTTGATGCAAATTATTGCAGATTATAATTTGCAATATGGTACAAACCATACCATAAACGAGTTTGACTTGTATTACCAAGATTTACAAATACGTATAAAAGACCAAAAATATAGCAATAAAGACTATCCACATAAAAACAAAATAGATATTACCATAGTGGTAGATATGTTGCTTACGGGTTTCGATTCTAAGTATTTGAATACTTTGTATGTAGATAAAAACCTAAAATACCATGGGTTAATTCAAGCATTTTCGCGCACTAACCGTGTGCTTAATGATACCAAACCTTATGGCAATATTTTAGATTTCCGTTCGCAAAAAGAGGAAGTAAACAAAGCCATTGCCTTGTTTTCTGGCCAAGATAATAACAGTGCAAAAGAAATTTGGTTGGTTGACCCTGCTCCTGTAATGATTGAAAAATACCAAAAAGCAGTAGAAGCTTTGGGTGTATTTATGCAAGAACATAATTTGTTAAACGAACCGCAAGAAGCTTATAACTTAAAAGGCGATGCCGCACGAATAGCATTTGTTAAAAACTTTAAGGAAATACAACGCTTAAAAACACAACTAGACCAATATACAGACTTAAACGAAGGGCAGGTTGATTTAATTGAAGCCATTTTACCAAATGAAACTTTATTAGAATTTAGAAGCTCATACATAGAAACGGCTAAACAGCTAAGAACAATACAGCAAAAAGAGGGCGACCAAGCACCTACCGAAATTCAACAATTGGATTTTGAGTTTGTGCTGTTTGCTTCTGCGGTAATTGATTACGACTACATTATGAACCTGATTGCTGACAGTACCCAACAAAAATCTGTTAAGCAAAAAATGACCAAGGCACAAGTAATTAGTTTACTAAGTGCCAATGCCAACTTAATGGATGAGCAGGAAAATTTAACTGAATATATTAATAGCTTAGACTGGAACAAAGGGCAAGATGTAAATGCTTTAACCAAAGGTTACGAAATTTTTAAAGTAGAAAAAAACGATAAGGAATTAACGGACATAGCCCACAAACATGGATTGCAAACAGCAGACTTGAAAGCCTTTGTAGAAGAAATAATGAGCCGAATGATATTTGATGGTGAAAAATTAACTGACTTGTTAGAACCATTAGAATTAAGTTGGAAAGAACGCAGGGTAAAAGAATTGGCTTTAATGGTAGACTTAGTACCACAATTAAAAAAACTGGCCGAAGGGCGGGAAATATCAGGATTAGCAGCTTATGAGTAAAAAGGATTTAATACCTGAATTGCGTTTTCCTGAGTTTAAGAATAATGGGGAATGGGAACTTACATCAATTGGTGAAATCGGTAATTTTTACTACGGTAAAAGTGCCCCAAAATGGTCATTATCGGAAGAAGCCTCAACACCTTGTGTAAGATATGGCGATTTATACACTAAATTCGACACTATCATTTCTGAAATTAAATCTCGAACTAATATTGAGCCAAGCAATTTGAAGTTTAGTAAAGGGGGTGAAATATTAGTTCCTCGTGTTGGCGAACGTGCAACTGACTTTGCAAAAAACTGTTGTTACTTACCATTTTCAAATATTGCGATTGGTGAAATGATAAGTGTTTTTGAAACAAAAGAATTCCCATTATTCTATACACATTACTTTAGAACACTTTGGAAAGAATTTGCTGAAGTTGTTGAAGGCCAAAATGTAAAAAATTTATACTTCGTAAACCTTGAGCCTATTAAAATAGGAAAAACATCCTATGCTGAACAACAAAAAATAGCCTCATGTCTTTCATCTTTAGATAAAGTAATTGCTGCCGAAAGCCAAAAGTTAGATTTACTCAAAGAACACAAAAAAGGCTTGATGCAAAACCTTTTTCCTCAAGAGGGTGAAAAAGTGCCTAAGTATCGGTTTAAAGAGTTTGAGAAAGATGGGGAGTGGGTGGAGAAGAAGTTGGGGGAAGTGGGAGAATTTTTAGGTGGAGGAACTCCAAGCAGAACAAATAGTGAATATTGGACAGGAAATATACCTTGGATTTCAAGTTCTGATATTAATGAAAACGATGTTCATAGCATTTCAATATCTCAATACATAAATGAAATTGCAATTATTGAATCGGCAACTAAAATAATTCCCAAAGGAAGTGTTCTATTCGTTTCAAGAGTTGGGGTCGGCAAATTAGCAATCAATAATGAAGAGCTTTGTACAAGCCAAGATTTTACAAGTTTCATTCCTACAGAAGTTTTAAATTTATTTGTTGCTTATTATTATTTATCAAATAAAAATGCGTTACAATCTTTAAGTCAAGGTACATCAATTAAAGGCTTTTCAAAAAGCGATTTGGAAGACTCAAAAATAGGATTCCCAAGGAACCCCAAAGAACAGAAAAAAATCGCTAGCTGTCTTTCTTCCTTAGATGCACTTATTACTGCACAAGCGGAAAAAATAGAACAGTTGAAGTTGCATAAAAAGGGATTGATGCAGGGCTTGTTTCCAAAAATAAATGATTAAAATATGAGTACAGTTATAGAAATAGCAGAGGATCTAAAAGGAACAAAAGAAAATATAATCCTTATTTATGCTTTTAATGCAACAGGCAAAACTCGTCTTTCAGTTGAATACAAAAACATTACTAAAAATCCTAATAATGGCGAACATGCGGGTGTTTACTACAATGCTTTTAGTGAAGATTTGTTTGTTTGGGATAATGATAATCCAAATGGGGAAAAAAATATCAAACTCGACATTAAATTCAGTAGTTTAAATAGTTTACACAATTTAATGACGGAAGAAGATGTTGAAAAAAAGTTAATTCCTTACAAAAGGAAATATAACTTCTATTTTAACTCTAATAAAGACCTTGAGAAAGGTTATGATTCGATAGCATTTTATAAAATAGACGATAAAGAAAGTAAAACTCCTATTAAAATTTCGAGAGGTGAAGAAAGGATATTTGTTTGGTGTTTCTTTCTGGCTCTTTTAGAAGTTGAAGGTTGGGCAGACACACAAAATGCACACTTCTTTATTGATGACCCTGTTTCAAGTTTGGATGACCACAATATTTTTGTGACTGCTTACACCGTTTTTGACTTAATTGAACGTGAATTTGAAAAAAGAAAAATTATTATTACTTCGCATCACTTTGGTTTTCTAACCATTTTATCTGATATGCTTGGCAAAGGTGATAAAGCTGATAAATTTAGAAACAGAGATAAATCCAAAAAATATAAAGAATTTATATTAGAAGGCAATGGAGAAGATTTATCATTAGTTAAAACTAAAAATGGAGTATTTCTTTACCATTTGAGATTGCTTCAAATCTTAAATCAAGCTGCCGAATCGAATAACGTTTACACTTATCACTTTGCACTTTTGAGGCAAGTGCTTGAAAATGTTGCATCATTTCTTGGTGTTGGTCAATTCAGTTATGTTTTGGAACAAATCGGAATCAATGACAAAGAAAGAGTTGCTTTCATTGTGAATGCACTTTCACATTTGAATGTTTATTACCAACAAATCGACAAGCCTGTTCCAGATAATTTAGAATTGTTCAATGAGGTTTTAAGTAGGTTGATGAACAAATATCGTTTCTTAATACCTAAAGATTAAAAACGAAATGACAAATAAAGACCAACAACAATTAATTTAATTGGTAAAATACAATGGCGAGTAAAAGGGTAACAAAACATAAATTTATTAATGAATTAGTGGAATACGAACGAAACCCTCTAACGGGTAATTTTAATATTTTAGTTATTGGCACATTCAATCCGGCAATTGAAAGGAATAAAGCCAACTGGTTTTATGGGAGATCGGCAAGTGAGTTTTGGTATTTATTACCCAAAGCATTAAATTTTGATAGCCTTTATCCATCTGATATTGGAGTGAAAATAGAGGATGTTCATACAAAACAGAAAGCATTTTGCAAGGAGCAAAAAATTGTAATTGTTGATGTGTTTAAAAAAGTAAACATTAAATTGGATGGATATAGGGATAACGAATTACATACATTAGAAGAAAATCAATTTGAAGGATTTGATTATAAAAAAGCATTTGGTGAAGCCAACTTTAAGCTAGTTGCATTTACTTGGAAAACTAAAACTAAAAGCCATAGGCAAAATAAAATAAGAGAATCAATCATTGCCTTTTTTGCAGGTAAAGGAGTTCCTTGTTTATTGCTTGATTCGCCATCACCATCCCATCAAATTGGCAGGTACGATAAACTCACAAATTGGCAAGAATCCTTTGAGCCATATTTGGATAGGCTCAAGTTAGTAAAACCAAAATTAGACATATAATTACTGAAGGATATGACACAAAAAGACCAACAACAGTTAGGTAAAACCCTTTGGGATATAGCAGATAACTTACGTGGAGCAATGAACGCGGATGATTTCCGTGATTATATGCTTTCGTTTCTTTTTTTAAGGTATTTGTCTTACAACTACGAAGAGGCAGCAAAGAAAGAACTGGGAAAAGATTATCCTGAAACAACCGACAATCTCGTAAAAGATTTTGGTGTAACTACCCCACTTCAATTGTGGTATGAAAGTAATTTAGATGAAATAGCTGAATTTGAAAAACAAATGCGCAGAAAGGTGCATTATGTTATTGAACCAAGTCATTTGTGGAGCAATATCACTGAAATGGCTCGTACACAAGACTCAGAGTTATTGGTTACACTTGAATCGGGCTTTAGGTATATAGAGAATGAATCTTTTGCAAGTGCATTTCAAGGCTTGTTTTCTGAAATTAATTTGAATTCTGAAAAACTTGGGAAAACACCAGTAGAAAGAAACAAGAAACTTTGCACCATCATTCAGAAAATTGCGGAAGGTATTGCAGATTTTTCTGCTGATTCCGACACACTTGGCGATGCTTACGAATATTTAATTGGCGAATTTGCAGCAGGCTCAGGCAAAAAAGCAGGTGAATTTTATACGCCTCAACAAATATCTAAAATATTATCTAAAATAGTAATATTAGATAGTCAGGACCCGACAACTGGGCCAAAACTAAAGTTAGATAGAGTACTTGATTTTACATGTGGTTCAGGTTCATTATTGCTAAATATACGAACGCAATTAAAAAAAGCAACTAAAAGCAAAGGAACAATAGGCAAAATTTACGGACAAGAAAAAAACATTACCACCTATAACCTTGCCCGGATGAACATGCTTTTGCATGGCATGAAAGACACCGAGTTTGAAATTTTTCATGGAGATACTTTAGAGAATCAATGGCCTCTGCTTAATGAAATGAACCCAAGTAAAAAGATGGAGTTTGATGCCATTGTAGCCAATCCGCCATTTAGTTTACGTTGGGAACCAACTGATGTACTGGCAGAAGATTTTCGTTTTAAAAGTTATGGTTTAGCACCTAAATCAGCCGCGGATTTTGCTTTTTTATTACATGGTTTTCATTTTTTAGGGAAAGAAGGAACCATGGCCATTATTTTACCACATGGAGTTTTGTTCCGTGGTGGAGCAGAGGAACGTATTAGAACCAAATTGCTAAAAGACAATCATATTGATACGGTCATTGGTTTACCTTCAAACTTATTTTACTCAACAGGTATTCCAGTCAGCATTTTAATTTTGAAAAAGTGCAAAAAACATGATGATGTTTTATTCATTAACGCAAGTGAACGCTATGAAAAAGGGAAACGCCAAAACACGTTAAGAGATGGAAAAGAAGCAGGAGAACGCAACGATATTGATGATATTGTAAACACCTATAAAAACCGTCCAGATTACATTGAGCGTTACGCACGCAGGGTGTCAATGGACGAAATAGAAAAGAATGGTTATAACTTAAACATTTCAAGGTATGTAAGCACCTCCATTGATGAAGTAAAAATTGATTTGAAAGAGGTGAATGAAAAATTGACTGAAATAAATAAAAGTATAAAAGTGAATACAGACAAACACAATAAATATCTAAAAGAGTTAGGATTGAATTTAATTTAAGAACAAGATGTATTTGTAACCACAGAAAGCCTTGATTTACTGGTGTTTACAAGTGATAGCTGTAAAAAGGCTATTCCTGATTTTGGAAATGAATTCCTATAAAAACCAAAGCGGCTGTTTCAACAATTGAAACAGCCGCTTTGGCAATATTGGTTTTAACAATTAATTATTCAATCAATATTTTTTCTGTGTAAACAGCACCGTTGTTATCCATTACTTTCAGGTAGTACTTGCCTGGTTTAAGGTTGGTTTTATCCAAGCTTACTTCCTCTGCAAATACTTGTTCTTGCTTGTACACTTCAATGCCTGTTTCGGTGTAAATAACGCATGCGCTAATTAAGCCCTTATCAGTTTCTGCCAGCTTCATTAACTTAACCACTGTATTGTTAGAAACTGGATTTGGGTAAACACTCAGGTATCGGCTATCACTGTTAAAGTAACTAATTACATGCGTTAATTTATTGGTAATTACTGGTTCTTCATAATCAAAAACAATGGCTGCCTGATTATCAATTGCAGTACCTTCAGGTAAATGTGCATTTGGCAAAATGGTGTATTCTACAAACCCATGGCTTCCTGCTTCATCAGTGGTACTATCAGGTAAGTTGATGTTTTCAAAAATGAAGGTTAAATCGTTACCACTAATTTCATAGCGCATCAGGTGACTTGCCCTTTTCACTTTAAACGTATTCATGTCTAAGTCGCTTGGAATTGTATTGAATAACCTTGCGATATACACTGGCGCTGAACCCACATTTTGAAACCTGATGCGGTAAGTTAATTCCTGATCATGTGCAATAAACCTGTTTTTTCCAATTGGGTCTGGATTGGCTATAATGTCATTTGGATCAATTGGGCCAGTAATTGGAGCAATAAGCAGCTTGGTATTATCAAGCGGGTTTAAATCATTGTTGTTGGTAATGGTAGCCGAAATGTTAACCAAAGTACCCGTTGGTTTGGTCAGGTTTACTGAATCAACCAAGGTAATGGTTTGCACACTTCCTTCTGGAATGGCAGTGATGTTCCAAGTATAGGTGTTTCCAGATTTAATGCTCCATGGTGTACTTGCTGATACCAATATAATGGATGGGTCAAGGGTAAGGGTAATTACTTCAAAACTTCCCGCAAGAGTGCCTTTGTTTCCATAAGTTAGTAGCATATCATTTTTAAAACCACGCCTTAACGAAGTTGCATCTACATCAACAAACAAATCTTTGCCAGCACTTGCAGGAACCAATCCAAAATTGCGGTTGGTAAACGTTTGCGCAGCAGCAGTTACGGAGATGGCATGTCCGCCATTTGCAGCAGGAGCTGATTGACTCCAGTATAATGGAGACTCTTGAGTAATGGTGTAATTGCCAACAGCAGGGTACACGGCAAAACTGTAATTACCATTGTTATCTGTATAAGTAACCGTTGCACCATTGGCTTTAACTTTTACATTGGCAATGCCGTTTTCTCCGGCATCTTTTGTGCCGTTGTTGTTTTTGTCATTAAACACCACACCCGAAGCAGTGGAGTGATTATCCTCTGTTAGTACCAAAAATTTATTGCAAGCCTGGTTGGTTACTTTTTTAGTTAAACCCGATGGCCATTTAATCACTATCGAATCAATTACCGAGGCATCACCTAAACCAAATACGGCAGCCATTTCGTCTTGGCTTCCAAAACCGCTGTTGCTAATCATTTCACGCATTTGAGTAATTCTTGTACCATTGATTAAAGCCGTTACATAAACCCTTGCTCCAATGGCATTTTTATTTGATGCAGTTCCCGTTAATTTGATGTTTATCCATTTGTTGGTATTGCCATTATTGGTAAAAAACATGTTTTTATTTTTGCCATGTGTAGCAATAAACACATCCTGGTCTCCATCTTTGTCATAATCGCACCAAGCTGTGCCAAATGTTTCTCCGCTTGCAGCAATAATAGGGTCTTTAACCACTTTGGTAAATGTGCCATTGCCATTATTTTTGTATAAAAACTTAGCTTGGTTGCCATCATTGGCCACAAACAAATCTAACCAGCCATCGTTATCAAAGTCAACCCAATTGCAACCATGCGAGTTGCCTTTGTCGGTGGCAATTTCTCCAGTTAAAATTCGGGTAAAAGTACCATTGCCGGCATTGTTGTATAAAAAGTTAACTTCATTGGATGCATTGCTTACAAACAAATCCAGGTCTCCGTCATTGTCATAATCTCCCCAGCAGCTTGCTGTGGAGTTTCCTCCATCAGTTACTGGCCTGCCAGTAGTTATTTTTGTAAATGAGCCATTGCCATTGTTTTTAAACAACGCATTATTTTGGTTGCCTATATTTTCTGGTCCTCCACCATTCGGAATAAACACATCTTGCCAGCCATCATTGTCATAATCAGCCCAAGTTGCGCCAATGGCATAATTCTGGTGTTGGGCAAGCTCATTGTTTAATACGCGGGTAAGCACCCCACTTCCATCATTGTGGTATAACCTGCAAAATGAAGTAGGCAAGAATTCTGAAACAAACAAATCCAACTTGCCATCTTTGTCATAATCCACCCAATTGGTGCCATGTGCATAACCATTATCATCAGTAGCATCTATGCCATTTAGTTTGCCAAATCCTGTGGTTAAATTTTTAAACAGGTTTGATGTTTTGCCCAAGTTATTTGCGGTGTAAATATCTATCCTGCCATCATTGTCATAATCAGCCACACCCGATGAAACAGTGGATACATAATAATTACTTACGGCAACATTACCCGTTGTAATTTTGGTGAGTTTGGCATTACCATCGTTGCGGTATAAAATGTTGCCAAGGTTTTTGTTGTACACACTAATGTATAAATCTTGGTCATTGTCGTTGTCGTAATCAAACCATGCGCCATTCCAGGTATCAATGCTATCTGCAACTACATCACCTGTAGTAAGTTTGGTGAAATAAAAATTGGAGGTGTTGGCCGCATTATTGGTAATCCCTTCCGATGATGATGATTGCTGAGTAACCCCATTTACAGTGCCGCTAATAATCGTTTCAACAGAAACAACCGTATTGTTGGGAATGGGTGTGCCATCATTGTAAGCAGTGTTTAGCTCTACTTTAGTAACTACTTGGTATTGTTTGGTTGGGTCTAAATTGGGTTCGTTGCTAAAAGTAATGGTGCTGTTTCCATTGCTTGTGCTAATGGTGCCTTGGTTGGTTTGGTTATTGGTGGCATTAACCAACGTTGACGAAATGGGTGTTGCACCATCTCCAACAAGTACGGTAACATCGGTGTTGGTTACCGGGTAACCAGGTGTAATGACAAGGTTTGAAACCACAGTAACCGTATCACCAGGTTTTGCAGTATTGCTTGATGATGATGAGGTTTGTTTAAAGTCCTGAACAAGAGAAGTACCAAAATACATCATCCAATTGTCGTTAAAATTGGTGGTCATTACAGAAACCTCATCCGTTGACTCCACCAATAGATATGGCCTTTCTGGGCCAGCAGCAGTGGTTCCTGTGCCATTGTATATTTTTCTCCATTCTGTCAAATCAAGCGCACAATCCACGTAACGCCCAGCCAACATATTGTATGTTCTGTTAATATCTGCACCATTGGTATAGGCATCTTTAACCGTAACCGTGCAGTTGTTTTTTGCGAATAAATAAGCATGGGTAAATTGGCCATTATACTTTAATCCCGTTGCAGGGTTGGTTACATTGTTTTCGTTTCCGGGAGGAGCCATGTACACCAAAAATTTATTGCCTGCGCAAGTTCCAAACTCGCTTGATACCATAGTGGCAATATCTGAAGTACCGGGTGAGCCAGTCTCTAACCAGTTGGCCTCAAAAACAGAAACTTTTTTACCAGCAGTACACCTTACCCTGAACACCGTTGGGAAAGTTTGTCCAGCGGTTTTGCCAATCCAATCCGCAGCTTTCAGTTTATTCAGTGGATTGTAGTTTTGTAAATTAACCCATGTGCCGTTATTGTAACGTTCTAACACCACCGCATTGTTATCATCCCAAGATACTATCCGTATTTCTTGCTCAGTAGTAACTTGATAAGGTACGGTGAAATAGAACAACTCACCAGCAGAGCTTCCATTGGATGAAGGTACGTATCCTCCTCCATCTCTTTCATTGCCAAACAATGCACCATATTGTACGGTTACTGATTTGCTCGTTTCAATAATATACGTGTGGCCAGTAATTAATAAGTTTCGGGCTTCGGTGTAAAAGTGTATCAGGTCTTGCCCACGACTAATCATTTTTTGTAATACGACTTCGTTGTTGCCTGCATCCACAGTAGTGTAACCTTGCGCAGTTAATGCAACCGTTGATATTTTACGTACCGTAACCATGGTAGAATCTTCATAGGCCATTACATTAATATCGCGGTTTGACGAAGTAACTTTGGGTGCGTAAACAATAAACTTTTGCCCTAACGATGATTTATTGGTAGAAGGTAACCAATCATGTTGCCAATCCGAATCCGTTGATTGTGATGCATACACAATGTTGTTGGATGTGATGATAAAGTAATCACCATCTTGTTTGGTAGCACTTTCATTGCTGTGAGGTGCATCATCATTTACACCATTGTTTCTAATGTAAAGTACATACGATTGTCCGGCCATTAACATGCCTGTTTTGGTATCGTCCCAATCACCATCGGCACTATCATCTTTAATGGTAAAATACGTACTATCATAAATGGCGGTAACAATTAAGCACACATCCCGCGATACTTTATCGTTATTAGGTGGGACAAAAATGTTAAAATACGTGGATGGCTCTCCTGTAGCCATCGCACGCTGAATGGGTATCATGCAAATAAGCATGAGTACGAGTAGAGGGAATGTAATTTTATTCATAATAATATAGTTTCCTTGCTTCTAACAGGATTAATGCCATTCTGTGTAAACCCAGTAAAACAAGATGTTTCAGGCAGTTTGGGTCTTTTTAAAATTCCCATTTATGGAAAACAATTACAGGATTGAGATTAAAAAGAAAAGCCACCGCATTGCTGCAAGTGGCTTAACCCTCTATGAAAAACAACCTACTGTTTATGACATGATTGAAGCAATTTGGTTTGCTTGTTTGGTGATGGAAAATTGCAAGGCTTTTTGCAAAGCACCTTTGCACAATTGCTGATAATGCGCTGTTTCTTTTTTTAATTGGTTGATAAAATACACCAATGCGTTTTTATGGTAAACAGAAATGCGGTAACCATTTACACCATCCTCCACCAGTTCTGTTATTCCACCTACGTTTGGCACAATGGCTGGTACACCATAATTCATGGCTTCCAGTATCGTCATGCCAAAGGTTTCAACCCAACTATCAGGATGCGATAAGTTTACCACCAAGTTGCTATTGGCATAATACGGATGTACGTTATTTGTGGCACTGGTGTATGTTAAGTTATTAGGCAGTGTTAGGGCTGAAAAAGCTTCTTCAATTTCGGCCTTGCCTGCATTAAGTACCAATTGAAAATGCGCATCAGGTATTTGTTTTGCCAACTCAATAAAGTTATAAACGCCTTTGTATTTTTTTAGGGAGCATAACATCAATACTGTAAAGGGAGAATGTGAATGAGCAGCAGCAATTGAGGCATTTTTTTTGGCAATAAAATCATTGCCCAAGGCATTGTATATGGTGTGAGAAATTACACCAGGCAAGGGTTCATGTTGGGCCAAATAGGCAGAAACATAAATGGCCTCGTTTGCACAATAGGCGGCTATTTTTTTAAGAAATACCTTAAATACTTTTGGTTTAATGGATGTTTCATGAATGTGGTAAATCACTTTTTTACCCATGAGTTTTCCGGCAATGGCTGCACCAAAAGGCAGGATGGTGTTTACGTAAATGGCCACATCCTGATTGCGGTATTTTAACAACAACCTAAAAAGAACAAGTTGGCTTATAAACAACCGAAACAAGGTAACCCATTTGTTGGCATGCCATTGGTAAGCAAATGAAAAGCGGTTGGCTTGTTTTACCTCATCAAGAAATCCAGGTTTATCATTGGCCGAAGTATAAATATCAATGGGATGACCTTTTGATGCAAGCTCATTCAATACCTGTTTTAACACCAGTGGACTGCCGCTATAATCGTTTAACAAGTGTATGGCTACTATTTTTTTCATGCGCTTAGCTGTTGGTATAATTCTTTAAACTTTTCGCCTGTTGTTTCCCAAGTAAAATTTGTTTTAAAATGCACACATGCCTCACTTGATAGTTGTTCCATTTTAGCTGCATTACCCATTAACATCGTTAACGCATTGCTAAATTCAAGTACGCTGTTTTCATAAGTGCTGTAATCAACTTTAATGCCACATTGCTCCGTAATAAATTCTCCTGGACCACAATTGTTAAAACACAATACGGGTAATCCATAAGATAATGCCTCGGCCACCACCATTCCTGCACCTTCGTGCGAGGGGAAAAGAAACACACTGCTGCTTTGGTAAATGTTTGCTAACTCATTGCGCTTCACCCATAAAACAATTTTTACCACATGAGCAACACCTAATGTTTGTGCCAATTGTTGCAAGTAATTACGGTAAGGGCCATCGCCCACCAGCACCAATTCTGTGCGCCTTTTTTCCTGCGCTGATAATCCATGGTAAAAATGGGCAAACGCCCGCAGTGTTACATCAAATCCCTTTAAGGGAACAAATCTTCCCACAGAGAGAATGCGAAATACTTCTTGTTGTTTTGGCAAGCAGGTAACCATTTCGCTGCTTACTGATGGAATAATCACAAATTTTTTCTCATCTGCGGGCAGGTGTTTTTTTACTGAGGAGTTCATGGCAATAATGGTTTGTGCCTTTTTTGAAGCTTTTTTGAGGGCAGGAGATATTTTCCAGAATAGTTGTTTAATCATCCAGGTGGCACGGTCTTTTAAATACTCTTTACGTGCATATGGCTTTAAAAACGGTGCGGGTATTTGCGGGTGATGCCCAACTGGGCCCCAAACAAATGGCTTGTTCAATTTCCATAAAAAAGAAGGTGTCCAGTCGTTATGAAAATTGAGGTTGTGTACAACATCAAACCTAAGTTGTTGCTTTTTAATAAAACCCACCACAAAACGTTGCCACAAGTAAAAATACAGTAAAGCCCCACGTTGACCCTTTTTCCAAAACCTGAGGTAATAGGGCAAGTCAAAATATAAAAAGGTGATGTTTTGGTAAACGCTGCTTGGAAACTCAGCCATGTATTTGTCAATATGGGTTTTGTTGTTTTCACGGGTGATGGCAATAACCCTGTTAAAACGGGCAATTTGCAGCACCATGTTCCAGCCCATGCCATCTTCTGAGCCTTTATAAGGATTAACTGCGTAAGCGGTTGCAAGTATTGTTTTCATATTAAGCGGCTTTTTGTGATGGTGAAAGAATGGGTTTAATTACCTTGGCAGGTACACCACCGATGATACTATTGGCAGGCATGTTTTTAGTAACCACTGCGCCTGCGGCAATTACGCAATTATTGCCAACGGTAACTCCATCAAGTATGGTAACTTTAGCTCCAATCCAGCAGTTGCTGCCAATTGCAATTCCCTTACGGCTTGTTCCTTGGTAACGGATAGGTAAGTTTGGATCTGTAAAAAAATGATTCTCTGGATGGCAGCTAAAGTATTGACCAATGATGCAATCATCGCCAATACTTAAACCACCAGCTCCCCCCAAATAAGCAAATTCACCAATTCCCACATTGTTGCCTATATGAATATAAGCTCCCGGGTGGTCAAAGGTAGTTGAGATAATAACCCTACTGAAAGCGCCAATGCCAGCATTGTTACCAATGTAAAGTTTGCCTTTTCCCAAAGCGCTCAGGCAAACATAGTCTTCTATTTTAACCCATTTACCAAAACGCATGTTGCGTGCATTAAACAGCTTTACATTTCGGCCCATAAATAACTTGTTGGGTAATATGCCATAACACAACAGCTTGTAACTTCTAAGCAAGGCAATGCCTTTTGATAAACCTAGCCAGAATAACACATACGGGCTAATGCTGCTATCTAACCGGTAATGCGGATTACGTTTTTTAATGATGGTTTCAATCAATTTTTTCATAGCCATGGTTGTTTAAGCTGCTTTGGTAAATGCACGTAAAATGGTGTGTAAGGTTTGTTGCTTATTGTGGTTACAAATGCTGATGTGTTTATCTGCGCAAAAACGTGTAAACAATAGCTGGTATTTTTCAGTGAGGGTTTTAATATCCGTATAACTCAGTTCCTGTTTGCGTTTAAGTATTTCTTCAGGCTCGGCATACAAGAAAAAATTAACATGAGGTGTTTGAATAAAGTTAAATAAAAACCGCGTTATGCCACTGCTGATTTTAATATTGCTGCGCTGCGGGTCAGCCATAAAATCATAGTAATAACGGTCGTATAAAACCACATGTCCTTTAAGCACATGCTTAACATAAACATACAATTGGCCTAAGGCATAATCAGCATAGTAATAAGCAAACCGCAATGCGGAGCCCCATTTGCTTTTGTTTGTTCCCTGACGTGGAAGGCTATTGATTACTTTTTGGTGTGCAGCCTCTTTACCATATTTGTAAACACTAAGTATGGGTAAGATAGATGGCCTGTGGCGTAGCACAACCACTTTGCGCCTGTAGCTGGTTTCCAGTTCCTTTTTCACCTCTTCCAGTATGGTTGATTTTCCAGCCCCATCCACACCACTAAAAGTAATCACCAATCCTTTTTTTGAGTAAATATCCTTTATGGTATCTGATAAGTAATGGATGGCATGAATGAATTTTCGAAAGGATTTGTTTTCGCGTTTTTTACGCAGCAAATTTGTTAAAGCAATTTGATGGCTGCGTTTAAAGTAAAACAAGTCTTCCATATCTGTAATGTCCAACTGATATTTATGGGCAAAATATCTTGGAAGCATACGTTGCACAAATGCTGAAAGTTTTTTGAAGTGGTTGCGGTATCTCTCCGGTATATCTGCCCCATTGAGTACGCTAAAAAGAATGATGTACTCATAAGCCTGAAAAATACCTGGAACTTTCATGCCATTTTCAATAAACGCTGGTTCTTTCAGCCATTCGCTTGCTTGTAAAAAATAGGTGTTTTTGCGTTTAAATCCGGTTAATAAATCAATGCTGATAAAACTACCATCACTAAAATAAACATGCACAATGCTCATAAACGATTTTTTCACCACTTTTAACTTACACACTCCAAAGGCATTTTTTATGGTGGCAATAATGCTTTTTATATCTTCCGATTTTACCAATAAATCAATGTCTGAATGGGTGCTGTAATCAGTTATTTTTTTGCCAACATGTTTTAACACACGGTAGTTTTTATGTTTGATAGATGCAAAAAATTGTGTTACAAAAGCAGCCCTGATAGTGGTGGTTTTATAAGCTGCATTTTGTGTAAGCAACATGTTTAACCAGTTTTGCATGAGCCACTCTACTTGCATGTGCAATGAAGGTTGTTGGCTATACACATGCAGATAATAACTTGCGGTATGTACCAGGTAAAGTTTCAAATGCAGGTCAACATCTATCTGGTACAATTCAATCAGTTTTTTCACTGCTGGTTGATGAAGCGCTTGATGCAATTCCAATTCGATTTGATGGGTTTGGTTGTGCTGAATCAATACCCCTTTTTGAATGATGTAATGAAACAAGTCAAACAACAGAGGCATGTTTGTTTTCCCCATTTCCCAATCATATAACGAAATGTTATCTTTGGTTTCATACATGTTCCATGGGGTAAAATCACCATGCATAATACCAGTTGGCACCGTTAATGTTTTTCCCTTCAATTGCTCCATAAGCAGCTCCAATTCATTACACACAGCTTCTGCATGTGCTATTTTTTTAAAGTGCGGGTTTGTCGTAGCCTCATTAAGTTGGTAACAGGTGCGCTTCAAAAAAAGTGTTTGTTTCAGGTCAGTGGTATATACACCAAGGTCATATAAATTTGATAATGCTTGTGTGTGTAAGTTATTCCATTTTGTAGGAGCCAAACATTGCTGAGGTTTAATATTGCTTTGGGCCGAAACGGGGTAAGTATCTGTAAAAACGGGTATATTCAAATTATCAAACGAGAACTGGTTCAACAAGCGCATCATTTTTCGTTCATTTTCAACCAATGTTGTTGCTGCTTCGCCTACAGGTAATTTAACAAAACGTTGTGTTCTTTTTCCGTCTCCTAATTCAATCAGGCATTTTCTGTTGGGGCCAATAGTTCCAGTAAATAAGCTAAAATGTTTATTATCCTCTGCATAACCAATTTCTTCAATATAAGTGAGTGCACCACTTATGGTAAAAGCACCAGAAGCCATCTGCTTGCTTAAACCAAATAGAAATGCAGTTTTTATCACCGCTCTTAATGCCTTTGCTGTTTTATAGGTAGAGTTATAAAAGGAAAGAAATGTTGGTTTTTTAAGTTCTGTTGGCCATAACCACCGCATAGTGCCATCGGTATTATTAAAGTACCTAAATGTTTTACCATGCAAGGTATTGGTGAAATCAACAATAAATCTGTATCCTTTGGTTTTTGGGTTACCTGAAACAATAAACAATACATCTGCGTTTTCATTTCCTTGCTTTAAAAGGGGAATGGTTTGGGCAGTATTGTTGATGAGTTTTTTTTGTGGATCATATACCACAAAGCTTAGCTGGTCTTTACCGATTAGGCTTAATAACACGCTTAGGTCAGAGGCAAATACATTTTTCATAATAGAGGTTGTTTCGTTTACCTATCCTATTCCTGTGCCAAATTTATAAACCCTTTATTTGCAAGGGTTTTCAAGGGATATTCCACAATTAATGCTCCCAATATGGGAATTAAAACTAGGGCATTGGGAAATGATTATTGGGCCAGTTCTGGGTATTGCTTGTACAGTTTTTTCAGGGTGATTTTATCTGATAGCGAAAAATTGGGATTAAATTTAACTACAAACAAAAGCACCAAAAACTGGTAAAAAAGAATGGCGTAATTGGTTTCGCCAAAAATGCCAAACTCGGTAAATGAATTGATGATGGCTGGAATAAAAATGCACATAAAAAGCATTTTGTTTTCAGCATGGTTGGATTGCGCATAGTTGCGGATGTTCAATACCAATTGGCTTATGGCGATAAATAAACCAATAAACCCCAAGTTCATCAATACCTGTAAAAAAGTATTGTGGGTCATTTTGCCCGCATAAGTATGCACACTCTGAAAAGCATCGGTATAATAAATGCGCATAAAGCCAAAGCCCAATAGCGGTTCTTGCACAATACCTTCATTTAATAAAGCTGACCAAAAAGGCAGGCGGCCGGTCATGCTCAATACTTCTTCTACATCACCTGCTTTAAAAATAATCACCTGCAAAATAAAAGGTACTGCAAGCGCCATGGCAGCATAAACCAGCATTTTAATGTTGCGTGAGGCGCTTTTATTAATAAACACAAAAGTAATCAGTAAAAAGCCAATGGTAGAAGAACGTGAGCCTGTTAATACCAAAGCAATGAGGGCAATAATTAGCATCAATATGGGGTAAAATTTGTTTCGGTAGGCTTTAATCTCCATAAATGCCAATGAGCCGCCAATAGAAGCCAACATGCCCAATTCATTCGGATTCATTAAATAACCCCCGAAACGGGCTTCTTCTCCACCACGGGTCATGCGGTAAAAAGTGTCAGGGTCTATCATTAACCCAATTAGCAACCCACTTAAAATAAAAAAAATGCCATTGGCAAAAAAGCTGCTATACCTAAACGCACGGTTGGGAAAATAAAACCTAATGGCTTCTTTAATTTTAATAAACAATAAGATAAACACCAAACTTTCGGTGGCCATTACCCACTGCAAAGCGGAGTAACCTACATCTGTTGACCATAAAAAGGAAACCAAACCCAATGCCAGATAAGCAATGTAAAAACCTGGAGTCAGGATATTTTCATACTGGTAAGAAAGGATGAAATTTCTTTTTTTAAGTTTCTTGTAAATGTACCATAGCCAAATGGTAGTGCCAACACGTAATAATATTTTAAGCACACGGGTAATGGCTACGTTTTCTGATAAGGTAAAGTAGCCCAATATTTTTAAACAAATAATAATGTTTAAAAGTATAAATAACCGATGGACGAGTTTATCCGTTGGTGCTTTCATGGTAATGATCCAATAATTGTTGCGCTATGGTTTGCCAATTAAACTCCTGAACCACCATGAGGTGGGCGTTAAGGCCCATTTGTTTTTGCTCCTTAAACAAGTAGCTGGCTTCAATAAAGGCTTTACATAGTGTAAAGGGTTGGTTGTTTTCAAGCACAATGCCTGCATTAAATGCTTTTATTTTACGGCCAAGGTTGGTTTCTTTTGAAACGATGCACGGAATCCTAAGCGCGGCCGCTTCAAGCACTCCTGTGGGTAGTCCTTCGTTTCTGGAAGTGAGCACAAACCAATCCATGTTCACAATTAAGTTTAGTTTTTCGCCACCATATTGGCTGCCAAATGTTTTTACTGATGTAGTAATATCCAGCTTATGCACGAGCTTTAGTATTTCATCTTTGTCTGGGCCATCGCCTATTAGCCAAAGCTCACCTCTGCCACCAGCACTTTTATATAGAGAAAAACCTTCCAACAAAATATCAATGCCTTTTTCTTTCAGGGCCAATCTGCCGCAGAAGCCAAAAACGGGTAAGTCTTCCGTTAATACCTGGCGGTAAGTAAAGGTTAAATCATCAATGCGCTGCCCATTGGGAATTAAGATGTTTTTTTTGGCAAAATCTTGCGCGTTTTCCATTTCACTTTCACCAATAAAATGAATTTTGTGGGCCCATTTTAACATGAGCTTCTCAAACAGGAAATAGTACGTTTTTTTAACAAAACGATTTCTGTTCACGGCTTCTTTATTAAAGCCTCCATGGCTGGTATATACAAATGGAATTTTATTGTGGTATAGCAACCGTGCAACAGAAAAAAAGTCAGGGATAAATGCCCCATGAATATGAAAAATGGTCTGCTTATCCAGTTGTTTTACGGCAAAAGCAAGTGAAGGATCTAGCTTAAATGGAACACGCATTTTTGGAAAGAGTCGGGTATGGTAATTTCTATCCGGATAATCATGCTTGGTATTTTGTGTAATTCCCCACACTTCAACATCATATCCAAAATCTTTTTGAGTAGCGGCTAAAGCATGAGCTACCTTATTCACTCCATTCATTCGTTCAGGGTTGGCTTTGCCTAACACAAGATGTACAATTTTTTTATTCATTATTTTAATGGTGTAAGAATAATAATGCCAAGAGTTGATGTGCTTTATTTACAATGGTTTATAAACACCTAATGAGTTGTTGCATTACCAAAATGGGAATGATTTTCCAACTAAGACTTTGAACTGCCTAGATTGACAAAATTCCTTCTTTGAAAAGAGACCTAGTATTTAACACCTATTTATTTGTACTTTTTTGCCTCTCCAAAAAAGTACCCAAAAAGGAGACCACGAAAGCCAAATTTGAGCTGCATTTTGGCGCACCACCAGCCGCCACTAGGGCCAATGCACTCAAATTTCACACCTTTCGTGGACACCAACCGCACCAAGGATATTTGCAGCTTAAAAGGATTAATTTGCTTCAACGGCAAATGTGCCTTAGAGCGGCATTTGAGGTTTTTATGTAAAAGGCAAATATTGTTGTTGAGCGCAGGGTTTGGTAAGCAATCACGAAGCAAAGCGGCTGTGATTGCGTGGTTAACAACAATAAGTAGCCTTTAATAAAAACATCAGCAGCCTTGATTTTTTTGCATCCTTTTTTTATCTAAGAAAAAAAGGATGTGGGGTTTGGGGCAACGCCCCAGTAAAAGGAGTACTGAATTGTTTAAGGATTTTAGCATACCAAAGAACCACTGGTAAGTAAGTATATTCATATTATTTTGCTATGTTTGAAATAGAAATACATGTTATGGGTAACACAGACTTATTAAAACTATATAGCCAACTAAAGGAAATGAAGCAAACCCAAGAGGTTAAGCAGTTGCGGAAACAAGTGGAAGAAACGTTGTACTACAACCTTAAACATTACCACTTGGAGTTATCTTCGATTGGTGATGTTATCGGTTACGATAGGTTAAAAAGCGAGCTTCAAAACGCAATTAAGCTGGTTGAAATGGTGAAGAAAAAAAAGTAAAACAACGGTATAAATTACAATAGCACCCTTAACTTGCTATTAGGAATGCGGAAAGCAATTGTTTTAAAACCAATGCTGTAAGCCACCAACATTAAAAGCTGGCTAATGCCAAAACCAAGAATAACACCACCAATACCCATCCCTTGCACCATAACATCAGCAAATGCCAATGCAAACGCGGTAGAGGCAAGGTAACCCCAAAAAATGGCCTGCTGCCTGTTTAACACCCGCACGGCAATACGCAAAGGCGTTGCAACAACCACAATTAGGTAAATGGCAACAAAACCATAAACCACCCAGGCGTATGGCAAATAAGTAGGCCCAAACACAAACGCAACTATGGTTTGGGTAAACAATAACAACGTGGTTAGCAGCACAACCGAAACCAATAAGTATTGTTTAAAAAAAGACTTCATGTATTTTAATAGTTCTTGGTGCGTATCTAACAAAAAGAGGCGCGCAATTTTTGCGGGAAAATGATTTTCAAGCGCAAGTAGCACCACGTTTAATAGCCCAAGTAGGTTTTGTGCCATTTTAATAGCCCCCAAAGCGGTATTGCCTAAAATTTGGTTGGCCGCAATCATAAAAAAGTTTCCAGAAAACCATTGCAACAAGGAGGTACTTGTTAACCAAACCGACCCCTTAATGTGTTGTTTTATGATGGCGTAATAGCTTTGGTTATGGTTTTGCAGTAGAAAAGGATACGAGCCAATAGCTGTTCCCAGTGCATAAAAAAACGATTGGATAAGTAAGGCTTCATTCAAGGTGAGCGAACCGAAAATGTATAGGGTTGAAATAATTAAAATGGCAGCAATATTACCAACGAAAGAAGTGAGCAGGATAAGCAAATTACAATGGTTGAGGTACAATGCTTTTCTATTGGTTTCATTAAACAACAAGAAGAAAATAAACAGAAAGAGCACCCATGGCTCTACATGTGGAATGGAATTGTTTAGGGTTAAAAAAAGCACCACAGCAAGCGCAGCTAAAAAGGAGAAGCCCACCTGTAACACCTGCACTTGTTTAAGGTAACCGAGTAAAAAAGACTCCGCTTTGGCAGAAAGTTGCTGCATAGGACTTATCATAAGGGCTTGCTGTAGCCCCAATACAAGCATGGTATACAACATCATCAAGGCATACTCTCCAAAAATAGCAATGCCAGAAAAGCGGGCAATACAAATGCCCAATAAAAAATTACTTCCGCTTAACATGGCTTGGTCTGTTAAGCTTATTATGGTTTGGTTTTGGAGTAGTTTTTTCATGATGCTTTTTTTATGGTGGTTAAAAAAGCAAAAGGCAATTCAATCCTGTTTTTAAGGCGTTGCCAAAAGGTAAGATTGGTAAACAATGCCCCTGAAAATAGCCCGTTAAAATTTGAAGAACCATTGTAATCATTTAACAGCAGACTAATGTTGTTGATGTGGTATTCTTGTGCGATGTATTCCGCATTGGCTAGATATTTAAAGTTACTGCTGTTGTGCCTGGTTAGATAAAGGTTGGTATCTGCAAGCTTCATCAATGTAATGGCATCAACGGTTAGGGTTGATGGGGCTGCCTCAATTACAATTAAATCGAACGCTGTTTTTAACTCCCCAATTAATGTGGTTAGGGTATTGATGTTTAACAAATGTGCTTGAGTGGAGTTGTAATTACCTAAGCCCAAATGTGCATAGGTGTTTCCTTGGTGTTGTGCAATAAATGTGGCTGTTTGGCTTGGTTTGGCCAATAAATCAATTAACCCCATTTGGTTAGAAGAGGTGTTTTCACTGAACGTATCAGCTTGAATGTATAGCGTATTAAAACCAATGCGAGAGGCTGCTTCTGATAGGTGAGATGCGGTAAATGTTTTTCCTTCTTGATGAATAGAAGAAGTAATGGTAATCACATCACCTTTTTTAAGCTTATGCAATAACTGTAGGTTTTTTACCAAACCATTAAATGCAAGTGTAGCATCCAATTGTTGCGTTGCTCTTCTAATAATGCCAGCAAGTGGCAAGCTGCTGTGTTTTTCTATTTCATACCGAGATTCAATTCTACCCCTACCAGAATGAATTAAAAACACGATTCCGATACCAACAAAAATGCCCAAAAATCCAGCAACAAATACAATCAATGTTTTGTTGGGCGAAACAGGCTTTAACGGCACCTCTGCATACTGGATAATGCGGTGAAAACAGATATTGACGTTTTGGGCAACAATGGCCTCCATCTTTTTCTCAGCAAGGAAATTGTACATTTTTTCGTTTAACCTAAACTTGCGTTCCAATATCACTTGGTTTCTTTCACGCACAGGCAGTCCATCAAACTCATGTGAAGCAACATCTACGGCCATATCTAGTTCTCTTTTTTTAATGTTAATGTCCTTTTTTGAGTTTTTAATGGCCTCAATAATGTATTTTTTTAGGTCAGCAATTTTGGCATCTACATTTTTTACTTTTTCATTATCCGTTGTGTAGCGTGTTAACAGGTCTCTTTTTTCGTTGGTAAATAAGCGCAGGTTTTTTATTGATTCGGTAAACAACAAATCGCCAAAGCCAAAATTTGGTGCTGCATCAGAAAAGTCTTTGTTTTGGGTAACGTACTCATACAACTCATTCAACGCTGTTTCAGTCATTTCTAAATTGGTTTGTTGTATGCTCAACTCGCTTAATTTTTTAAGCCCTGTTTCGGTTTCTTGGTAGGTGTTTACCACATGGTTTTCCAGTTTAAAGTTTTGTAGATTTTTTTCAGAGTGATCCAGCTCTTGGGCAATTTGTGTCAGCCGCTTATCAATAAAGGCAACTGTTTTTTCTGCCGCTGCAGATTTGCTGCCAACGTAATCGTTAATGTATGCTTTGGCCAAGGCATTGATAAAATCGGCTGATTTTTGTGGAACCTCGCTGCGGTACGAAATGCGAATAATGGGAATATCTTTATCCAAGGCTTTTACATCAAGGTGCTTTTCATTTAAGGTTTTTAGTTGCTGTTCTTTAGATAGAATCAGAAAAGAAAATTGGTCTATAAGCTTTACCTCTCCGCTGCGCACAGTTGCATTGGTTGGAGTTACCATAAACTCTGCCAAAGGGGTTGTTAACGGTACACTAAAGCAGCCAGCCAAAGTGGTTGTTTTGCCTTGATGCGTATAACTTAACTCCACGTGGTTAGTATCCTTAACATTTAGGAAAAACGTAGTTTGGTAACAAGCACTGTCGCGTACAACGTAGGTAACCTTAAATGGAGATGCATTATACATTTCACTCGTTTTAATACTACCATGGCGGTAATAAACTACGTCATCACCCATGCTGTGCAATGCCTTGCCTAATAACAGTTGTGATTTAAGTACTTCCACCTCTGCATCAATTTTGTTCACCGAGCTAAACATATCAAAATCCTTGAACAAGTTATTGTGCGATACACCAAATTGTTGGTCGTCCAGTTTAATTTTGGCGGTGGCCTCATACAACGGAACACTATAATTAATGGTTCTTAGTGCAATAAAAACAGCAAGTGAAAGAGTAACCAAGATAATAGGCAGTCCCTTCACCAAAGGCAGTACAATTCTCCTGATATCGTTTTTGTTAAACATATTTATTTGGATAAAACGGTTAATACTAAAGCCAAGCTAGAGAGCAAACTGGCAATGGGGATAATAGAGCCAAGTTGTTTATCAAAAACCTGTGTACCCCTTGGAGGAATATAGATTACATCATCAGGTTGAATCATGGGGTAAGGATTTAATGGCGTTTCTACTTTTGATAGGTCAACATTAATTTCTGATTTCATTCCCATAATGCCCATGCGAATAATTTTAACATGCTTCACATCGGCATAGTAGTTAATGCCACCACTTCTCCCAATCAGTTCAGTAAGTTTATTGTGTTCTTTTTCTAAAACAAATACCCCTGGGTTTTTTACCTCACCCAAAACAGTGGCTTGTAAATTCAATACACGCACCACAATTACTGGGCTAACAATGTTGTTTGCCAACAATACTTTTAAGGTGTCAGCCGCTTGTCTTGCACTTAATCCTGCAAGCTTAATTTTACCTACTGCTGGTATGGCTACTTCTCCCTTTTTATCAACCAACAGCCACTTTCCGTACACCTCATTTGAGTTGTAGATACCAAATATTGAACCTACACTTAAATCATCATGGTTCCAGATGCTAATGCCAAGTTTATCATCAGGCTTTATCAGGTGTTCAAAGGTTGAGTCAAGGGCATAGTTTATGCTATCTTTTACAGCCAATGTATTTCTGAATAGGCGGTTTGATTTACAGGAAAACAGTCCAGTAAACAATAACACAAAAAGGAATGGAGTAACTATTTTCATCATTAAAGCAGTAGTGTAAATACACCAGTTAAAATAAGTGCCAATAGTCCGGTCATAAATAAACTTTTACGGGCAAACGCTTTTCTTTTCAACAGCAATTCAGCTTCGCTTTTAATAGAGATAAAACGGTTGATGATGTTGATGATTTCTGTTGGCGCACTGTCTGTTTTTTCTACGTAATCAAATGCCCCGTATTTAAGGGTGTTAATGGCCACCTCCAAATCGCTTTGCGCTGAAAGTATAATTACTTGAATACTTGGATTGATGCTTTTAATGGCTTTTAATACATCCATGCCATTCATGCCCCCAGATAGTTTGTAGTCTAAAACCACCACATCAGGCAATTGGTGTAATAAAGCAATGGCATCTTCACCGTTGGTAAATGCGGTTACATCAAAACCCGTAGCCGATATATCGTAGGTGAGTAAGTTTTGGTAAATGAGGTTGTCTTCAACAACAAATACTTTAGCAGGTTGATTTTTCATAATAGATAGTTTTAACACTACCTTACGATGAATGTGCCAAATTAGGGGAACAGGCGCAGTTGCCTTTATTTATTGGTATAAAGTACGTTTATGGTATAAAACACCTTGTGCCGAAACTCCCAAAGTGGGAAAAAAATAACAGGCCTTGGGAAAATCAGTTGTCTAGTTGTTCTAGTTCTTTTTTAACCTGAATCATGGTTTGCTCAAGAATGGTTACAATTTTATGGATGAGCGGTTCTATAATATTTGGATTGGGGTTACCCAAAGCCAGTTTTTCCACTTGTTTCACGTCAGCTTCAATGGATTTGATATCCATGGTTTGCACCGTTGGCTTAAGTTTATGTGCAGCAGCATTTAGCTCTTCCCACTGGCCGTTTTTAAAGGTGTGCTGCAATAGCTGTAAGAGTTCAGGGGTGGTTTCTAAAAACAAGAACAGCATTTTAGTAATAAATGCTTGGTCGCCTTTTGCAATGGCATTTAACTTATTTAGGCTATAATAAGTAACCGTATTTTCGGCCATTGGAGTTTTAATATCCTCATCTAAATAGCGAATCGGTATTTGCAACAAGTGCGCAATTTTATAATACAGTTCGTCTTCTTCAAATGGTTTTGATAGGTAGTCGTCCATTCCTGCATCTAAATACTTTTCTCGGTCGCCCTTTAGGGCATTGGCTGTAAGTGCAAGGATAGGGGTATGCAATTTGGTGTTGGATTCCAGTCGCCTGATTTCTTTGGTGGCATCTATGCCATTCATTTCAGGCATTTGTACATCCATTAAAATCACATCAAACACTGTTTTTTTCGCCAGTTTAACGGCATCTAATCCATTGTTGGCCAGGTGTACATCAAACCCCCACTCTTGTAGCATAGATTGGGCAATAAACTGGTTAATTTCATTGTCTTCTGCCAACAATACTTTAATGGGGCGAATAATGCTTTTATCAATAACCTTAGGCTGCATCAGGCTTAAATCCGCTTGGTTTGTCTTGACAAAACTAAGTTCAAAAATAAATTTACTGCCCGTTAAAGCTTTGCTTTCAACCCAAATACGCCCTCCCTGTAACTCTACCAGTTTTTTGCAAATGGCCAATCCAAGACCAGTGCCTCCATAAATTCTATTGGTGGTTTTATCGCCCTGTGTAAACTCCTCAAAAACATAATTAAGCTTGTCTGCTTCAATGCCAATCCCCGTGTCTTCTACCCTAAATTGAGCAGTTATGGTATGCTCAGTTTCTTCCAACAACACAATGTTTAATTCAACACTTCCAGAGTTTGTAAATTTAATGCCGTTGTTTAAGAGGTTTAGTAAAATTTGGGTGAGTCTAAATGAATCTCCATTGAGGTATTTGAGTTCAAATGAAAGTGGGTTATACAGCAGTTGAATGTCTTTCTCTTCGGCTTTGTATTGTAAAGATTGAATCACACTATTGCACACATCATTGAGTTCAAACGGGCGGTTCTCAATTTCTATTTTTCCACTTTCAACCTTGGCCAAATCAAGAATATCATTAATAATAAACAACAAGTTATCTGCTGATTTTTTAATCAGTTGCAAGTAGTTGTGTTGCGATGCATTAAGTGGCGTTTTGTTTAGCAAACCTGTTAATCCAATCACGCCATTTATTGGGGTGCGAATCTCGTGGCTCATGTTTGCCAAGAAATTTTCCTTGGCTTTTAAAGATTCCTCAGCCCGCATTTCGGCTTGTTTTATTTTGGTAATATCAATACCAAATCCAATTACAAATTGCAATTCATCTATCTCATTAAACACAGGGAACATTCTTCTATAAATGTAGGCATCATTTTGCTGAGCATCCTTTACTTTATCTTCCCACTCCATGCCCTCCTTGTTGCTCACTGCTTTAATAAATTTGGCCCTTCTGTTTTTTGCAATTTCAATGTCTTTGTTTCTATGAGCGCAGTATTCAAAATCGTCTTTACCAATTAACCATTCCCGGGTTTCTTTATCACGCACAGCAATGGGGTTAATAAACAAATACCTGTGTTTGCTATCAAAAACAGCAATATCAGTAGGTATGCGGTTTAGTATGGCCTCGTAGAATTTTTTCTGAACGCCCAATTCAGCCTGAAATCTCTTGCGTTCAGTAACATCATTAAAATAGAGATTTACATATTTTTTGTCAATAAATGGAGTAACTGTAATGGAGTAATAATGCCCAGTCACCTCAATTTCTACTTTTCTTTTTTTGTTGGAATGGAGTGCCTGACCAATAGCAGTATGAATGATTTCTAAATTTTCAGAAGACAGTGGATCAATTAAGGCTCTTGCAGCGGCATTTTGGTAAAGCTGTTTTCCATGAACATCAAACCGCATAATAGGTGAAGGATTTTCTTCTGGAAAACGTGCCACAAACTCCAATTCTTCTGTCAAGCGACTTCGTTCAGTTACGTCAGTATAATTCCAAAGGTGGCCCACATAGTTATTTTCCAGGTATATCGGAATATAATCTCGCTCCAGCTTTTTGCCATTTAGCATTTGCATGGGTTCGGCCAACACCGTTTTTTTGTTCAATAGTGTTTGATTAATGCTGCTAACAAATTGCTCGGGTGCTGTAAAAAGATGTTTTGACTGCTCCGCAGAGGTGCTGCAATCCATGCCCGTTAGTGCCTCCGGAGGTGCAGGGATTCCAAAAAGCTCGCAAAAGCGGCTATTCACCAAAATGATGTGTCTCGTTTCATCCTCAACCAATACCGCTGATTGCAAGTTGCCAATTAGTGCAGCAAGTCTGGAGGCATTTTCATTCAACTCTTCTGTGCGTTCCTCCACACGCTTTTCTAACAACGCATTGTTTTCAGCAAGTTGCTTATTAATGTGGTAAAGTTCCAGGGCCTTTTGTTCCAGTATTCGCTCGGCCTCTTTTCTGGCAGCTTTTTCCCGAAGCAAAGCCTTTTTTAATAACTCAACCTCGTTCATACTTATTTGGTAATGGTGTATTTTACACGATCTCCCTGTTCGGTTAACATTTCTTTTTTTATGCTAAACGATTCTTGGTAATATTCAAAGCAGCCTTCAATCAATCCATCAGCCAAATCGTGCATGGCCCTTGGAGATTCATAAATTAACTCTAATGTGTTTTCATTAATAAGCGTGCCTTTAAAGTTGGGAACTTGCGCATCAGGATACAACTTACGCACCTCTGGATGAATATAATTTTCAATGCTCAAAAGCATATCAAACGCATTTTTGGCATGTGCAAAAAATGATCCATACAGTTCAGCAAACCTGCCAAATGCCGCTTTCCCAAAACGTTTAACCAATGCACCTGGAGGAACATTTAATCGCCTACTAAAAACCATAATCAGGCTAAACAGCTCCGCATGGTCATAGGTACCAATGGCTGTATATGCTCCTCCGCTTGGTAAGTTAGCCTCTTCAATACCTGCTTCAAGCTCAGCCAAGCCAATTTCGTTTTCCATCATTCCTAAGAACTCCGTAAAAATAATTCCTTTCATAGTAGTACTATTTATTTGTCTTTAATTCCCCCGCTTGTATCATTCTATACAAGGTTGATTTTCCCACATCAAGCTTCTTGGCAACTAGCAATACATCGCCATTGTATTTGTCTAAATAATGTTGAATGATGGCCGTGTTATATTCTTGCAAAGTCATCTCGCGCATCATCATTCCGGTAATGCTACCACTTGAGTTAAAGTTAATGTCTTTTTCTTCAATGGTGTCATCATCACTCATTACCACTGCAAGGTTAATAATGGCACCGAGTTCCCTAACGTTTCCAGGATAGTGGTATTTTAATAGTTTTTGTTGAGCTTCATTGCTTAATGTTTTCCTCTTCAGTTTATTTTCCTTGCAAAAGCTTTCAATAAAGTGTTTAGCAATTAATAAAATGTCGTTGTTGCGGTCTCTTAATGGAGGTAATGCAATGGGAAGTCCCAATAAACGATAGTACAAATCTTCCCTGAAGTTTCCTTTTTGCGCTTCTTCTTGCAGGTTTTTGTGCGTAGCCACCACAATTCTGCAATCCACTTTTACAATACCATTTCCTCCCACGCGTGTGATTTCTTTTTCTTGTAAAGCACGCAATAATTTGGCTTGCAGGTTAAGGTCCAATTCCCCAATTTCATCCAGAAACAAGGTACCCTTATCAGCCTCTTCAAACTTGCCAATTTTGCGGTTGTTGGCTCCGGTAAAAGCTCCCTTTTCGTAGCCAAATAACTCACTTTCTAATAACTCTTTAGGAATTGCCGCCACGTTAACAGCAACAAATGATTTTTTAGCTCGGTCGCTATGGTAGTGAATGGCCTTAGCCACAAGCTCTTTTCCGGTTCCTGTTTCACCAGTAATGCTTACCGTAATATTTGTTTTTGTGGCCTTATCAATTAACGCAAAAATGCGTTTAATGGCATCGCTGTTTCCGGCAATACTTTTGCTGTAATCATACTTCTGGGCAACCTCTTCTCTAAGTATTGCAACCTCTTGTTTCAGTAATTTGGTATCCCTTATTTTAATAATGGTACTCCAAAGCCTGTCCTTGGTATCATCATCTTTAACAAAGTAGTCATAAGCACCTTCTCGTAGCAATCCAATGGCTGTTGATACATCTTCCTGCCCAGAAATAATAATCACTTCTATATCCGGGTTAAACGATTTTATCTTTTTAAGTACTTCATCCCCTTTAGCATCCGCAAGCGAGTAATCCAATGTAATCACATCTGGCTTTAACTGCAATTTGGCCAATGCATCTTTGGCAGTATTAAATTTATGAATTTCGTAATCGGGATTTAAAGAAAGATGATATACCAGCAACTCGCTGTACCAAATATCATCTTCTATAATAAAAATTCTCATAGGCCGGCTTTATATGCAATAGCAATGTAATAAACTATTGGGTAATTTGCATGCTAAAGTGAGCAGAAAAACAATAAAAAAGCCCACGCAACTTTGTTGCGTGGGCTTTTTTAAAACGATTGATAAGATTCTTACTTAATCACCACACGTTTAGTGGCAATGTTGCCATCTTTTAACGATAAGTGTACAAAGTATAAACCTGGGTTAATTCCCATTGCAGGGAAGCTAAACTCGTTGCTGTTTACTTCTTGCGATAATACAGTACGTCCTGTAATATCTACTACTTGGTACGATGCAGCTTGGCCAGCTTTGGCTTCTAAGCTTACGTTTACCATTTCTGAAGCAGGGTTAGGGAAAACAGTTAAGTGTTGGCTAACGTTTGCAATTTCTTTAACGCCAACTTTAGGGAAATCAGCAGCACCTGGTAAGTTTAACGCGATAACAATACGTGGAACCAAGAACCCTTGAATAGTATCAATGTAAGCTTTAGCTTTAGCAGCACTCATGTCTGGGTTGGTTAACATTGACAATGAGTCTGCAGTACGTCCACCGTTCGGAATAGCTTGTACAGTTGCTCTGTCCCACCACTCCCATGGTGAACCTTGGATTTGTAAAGGGGCGTTAAATCTAAACGTAAATAAATTTTTAGTTCCATTGCTAGAGGCCAATCCAGCAGTGGTGTAAGGGTCGTTAAATGTTTTATTATTTAAGGTATCGTTGTTACCCAAGGCATTTGCCTTGTCAATTACCACTTTAGAACCAGAAGCATTGCTAATAACCACTGCACCTGTTGTAGGGACAACCACGTTTCCTCTGCCATAAGGCGCAAAAGGGTCGTTTGCACAATGGAAAGCTACCATAGGTACATCTCCTTTTTCTAACCAAACAGAATCACCCATAGCACCACCAAGGTTAAATTCAAAATGAATTTTCGAAGATACTGTAGGATTAGCAGAGATGTTTAGCCCTGTTCCTCCAATACCATTCCAGTCGCCAGAAAGGGTAGTATCAACGTATGGCTGGCCGTTTTTAGGGTCGGTAGGATTAGAGGCATTGTTATAAATGAATTTACCTAAAGTAATTTCACTGTACTTATTTAACGTTGCAACGGCTAATGATGCGTAACCGCCTGTTCCTTGCCCACCTAAAATAATACGTGAAGTATCAATGCCTAAAGTAGTCGCATTAGTTCTTAAATAACGAACAGCATTCTTAGCATCTTGCACTGCACGGTAAGTAGCATTTAACAGCTGTCCAGTTGCAATGTTGGCATCAGTAGTAGCAGGATTCCAGCCAATTCTGTAGTTAATAGTCATTACAGCGAAACCACGCTTTGCAAAACGGGTAGCCATTTCAACCACAGTTGAGTCGTTAATGTTACCGGTAGTTTGTTGATTGATAATTACTGGCAAAAAGCTACCTGTGTGCATTAAAATAATCACTGGGCGTTTAGCCAACGTGTCTCCTTTTGGAGCATAAAAAGCAGCAGTTAATGGCCTCGGGCCTGGGGCAGTTGGGTTTCCACTAAATGGGGGCACCCAAATATTGGTATGATAAGAAGCAACGGGTGTAACTGACACCGAGTCGAATACTTGACTCAAATAACGTTTTTGAGCATTTGTATGAAAGGCGAAAGCCAGTAATACAGAGGTTAATAATAGTACTTGTTTTTTCATAATGTTAAAATGATATAGTGCAATATATAAAAATGTTTCAGTAAATTGTATTTAAGGCTGTTTTTCTATGTCAATAAGCACAGATAAATAAATCATCCTTCCAATCCTTGGCCCCCCAAATACCTGAATTTGTTTGTTGTTGAGTACATTGTTTGCCCCTAACTTAATAGTGGTATTAAATTTAGATGAAATAATTTTTTTATTAACTTGTACGTCCACCATATCGTAAGTAGGTACAAAACCGGTAAACTGTGGAGAGCCCTCAAAAACAAACCCTTGTATCCATTTGTAATTTATCCCATAACCCCAATTGGGCGAATTTTTACCACCCAATTTAATAATCATGTCTCTGCCACTTACACCTAAATTGTACTTGTGTTCGGGGGTGTTAAATGCGGGTATAATGGGGTCGTTAGAATTCCTACGGT
The DNA here is from genome assembly GCA_943372215.1 of Chitinophaga pinensis. GTDB lineage: Bacteria > Bacteroidota > Bacteroidia > UKL13-3 > UKL13-3 > UBA6183. The sequence goes on from CALRXU020000010.1 coordinate 71,428, forward strand.
TTAATACATTCCACGAATAGTTGGCATTAAAGCCCAAAGCCCTTCTTACAAAGTAATTTGCTCCAATGGTAAAACCACTAGTGGTTACCACATCTTTAGAGTTGGTAGTTACACGATAGGCAGTTGCGCTTCTAATAATATTCGTAGCGGAATCAATATCTGCATTAACACCAATTCTAAAGCCTAAAAAATCTTGGTATACACTAAAGTAGCCATTCATGTCTAAATAGAGTTTTTCAAACAATTCTAACCGATACCCCAGTTCTATGGTTTGTACCCTCTCTGGTTTAACGGGATCAACGTTAAAATATTCAAGCGTATCTCGGCTAGGAAGAGCTGAGTTTCTGAAATTGTTTAAAGAGTTTAAGGTAATTAAATTGCTGTAACCTTCAAGATTACCAAGAAGAATGGCACGTCCAACAGGCAGGTAAAAATATTGGTCAGTAAGTGTTGGGTTTCTGATAGCCGATGAGAAAGACAAACGAATGGTTTGTTTTTTACTAGGGGCATAAATGAAAGAAACAGCAGGGGATAGTAGTGGGTCAAAATTTTGATTTTTGTCCAAGCGGACTGTTGCAGTCATTTTAAGTTTATTGTCAAGAATTTTGCGCTCAATACCAACAAAAGAGCCAAACTCCCAATTGGTAATCCGAACCGAACCTGTATCTAAAAAGATGGTGCCAGCTGAGTTGGGGCGGTAGAACCGAACATTTGCGCCTACTACAAATGCGTAAGATGCTAGCTTGAACCTTTTTTCACCCATGATGTGGTACAATGCAGACTTATCATAAAAACGCGAACCACCTTGTCGTGATGTTCTTGATATAATGGAATTAAAAGCAGAATCGAACCGAGCAGTTCCTGGGGCATAAAAATCGGTTGCTGCATTTAAGTTTTCGTTTCTTGAAATACGCCCAGGAAGGTTTGTTGAACCATTGGCAAATTGTGCAGCCAGCTGGTGGTAATAAACGATGGAATCATAGTAGTTCCTGTGCAGGTAATCTTCTCTACTTTGCACATAACCCGGGGGATAAGGAAAGGTATTAAATGGCATACCTGGCAAGGCATCAATTCTGTCCTGAATAAAGTTTGGTTGGGAAGACCATTGGTCTTTATAATCTCTGCTCCAATCCTCATCCCGTTTGGCAGAACCTTGCAAACGCAGTGCAGTATTGTAAGCATCGTAACTATTTCCTGCATCTTCATTGGTGGCATAAGCCCTAATAAAAAAGTCGTCTTGCTTACGAAACTCAATGCGGTTTTGAAAGAATAAAATATCTTTTAAACTAAACCGGTTATCACCCTGATAAACCGTGGTACCAGTGCCAAAATTAAAAGCATAAATAAGTTCATAATCTTTGGCCGGCTTGTAATGCAAGCTTAAGCTTGTTTTTAGGTTTTTGGTGTTGTAATCCACCAAGTCTACTTCCTTATAACCTGTTCTGTAAAATCTGTTTGTTCCAGTAAAAGTAGTAAATCCTGGGTACTGCACATTTTTGTCTTGATATTCATCTCCATAGATGTTTACTGCGTCATAACCACCCGGGTTACTTTTACCATCTCGGCTTTGCAGGGTAGGATTGTAATCAGTGGCCTCCCAGTCGTTTGCCCTTAAGTAAAATAAGTTAAGTTTATAGGCGAATTTATCTTCACCCAGTTTGTTTTTATAAACCTGCGCCCAACGCACAGCCGTTTCAACCAATGCCCTTTCGCCCACTTTTACGCTAGCACTTAAGCCTGGAAATGCAAAAGGAGATTTAGTTTGCATATTAATCACTCCATTAAAAGCATTTGGCCCATAATAAGCCCCACTTGCACCAACAATTAGATCTACTTTTTGCACGTCCAATTCGCTTGCCCCTAAAAAGTTACCCAAACTAAAGTTCAGCCCAGGACTTTGGTTGTCAACGCCATCTATTAGTTGCAAACTTCTCACAGGAGAGGTGCTGTTAAATCCACGTGTATTAATTACCTTAAACCCAATACTGGCAGAGGTTAGATCTACGCCTTTTAGGTGAGATAACCCTTCATAGAAACTAGCCGCAGGTGTTTGTTTAATAGCTACTGCATCCATGGTTTCAACCGTAACGGGGCTCTGTTTTTGTTTTTCGCTTACCCTGCTGTCTCGTATTTCGGCCTCCTTAAGTTGCGTGGTATTCGCATCTATTTTAATAGTAATAGGTTTGTCTATATTGGTTATTTTTACCTCCAATTGCTGATACCCTATATAAGTAACGACTAAGGTAAAAGGGAGTGATTCGGTGGTTTTTAACACAAAATTCCCATCAAAGTCGGTAGCCGTTCCAATAGCAGTGCCTTTAATTTTAATGGTTGCCCCAATAAGGGCTTCACCGGTTTTTTTATCTTTAATAATACCAGATACGGTTTGTGTAGTTTGCCCAAAGCATAAAGTGCCAAAAAGCAAACAAAAACAGAAAACTATTGGGTGTTTAAATTTCAAAATATACAAAATCAATAAAACGCTAATTTATATTTTATTTACAATAAACAAAGGCAGAATTGGCTTCTTAATCCAATTTTAAAGTGAGTACTTATTGATTAGGTTAAAAACGGGTTGTGTTTTTTTTCAAAACCAATGGTGGTTTTTGGCCCATGCCCACTATACACAATGGTTTCGTCTGGGAGCACAAACAACTTGGTTTTAATAGAGGTGATGAGGGTATTATAATCTCCGCCAGGTAAGTCGGTGCGGCCAATACTTTGATTAAACAGCACATCGCCCGAAATAAGCTGTTTGGATGGCGTATGATAAAAACTAAGGCTCGCTACTGAATGTCCTGGAGTAAACAGCACATCTAAATAAGTGTTTCCAAATTTAACTTGCTGGGTTTCGTCAATAAAAATTTGGTTGGAAGGAATTTCTTCAATTACCAATCCAAAAAGTTGTGCCCACCTTCCCGTGTCCTCATAGGTTTTAAGTTCTTTTTGGTGAAAGTAAAGCGGGATTTGATACTTTGCTGCAACAAAAGCATTACCCAACACATGGTCAATATGGCAATGGGTATTTATTAAATGCGTTGGTGTTAGGTTATTTTTTGTAATAAAGTCGGTAAGCTGTTGCTGCTCCTGTTGTTTTTGACAACCTGGATCAACTATAGCGCAGTTTCCCGTTTCATCAAACAATACATAAGTGTTTTCGGCAAAATCATTAAAAGTAAAAGAAGCTACTTGCATACTTGCAATAATATTATCAAAACAATTCATTATTGACAACCGCAACCCGATTTGTAGGTAATTTTTCCATTTTTATCAGTTATCGAAGCCAGTTTCCCTTTCTCATTATAGGTATAAACAACTAACAATGTATCTGCTTTGTAGCGTTCTCGTTTTAAAATCACCCCTTTTTCGCTGTAATAAAACCAATTATAATGCTTTTTACCCGCTTTAAAGTAGCCTTTTACCTTTACCGTTCCGGTGGTATACCGCTCTGTATATTTGCCATTAAACGGCTCACCACCATAAACTTGTGCAGTAAACAACAAGCAGGTAACCAACAATAGCATGTTGCTGCGCATTGCCATTGCAACAACAGAGAAGAATTGGTTTAAATAAATAGTTTTGAAACTCACCTTTCAAAATTAAAAACATTTACTAAATTAGCGCCCTCTGTAAAAAAATTAAATACCTAAAAAACAAGTTAAGTGATAGCATTTCTAGAAGGAAAGTTGGTTGTAAAAACACCCACTTATGTGGTTATTGATTGTGGCGGAATAGGCTATAGTGTTAACATTTCATTGCATACCTATGAGCTGTTGGGAAATGGGGATAAAGTAAAGGTAATCACGCACTTGGTTGTAAAAGAAGATAGCCACACCTTATACGGCTTTGCGGAACAGGATGAAAAAGACCTGTTTTTGCACTTACTTTCTGTAAACGGAGTGGGCCCTAATACGGCACGCATGATTCTGTCTTCCATGAAACCATTTGAGGTGATACAAGCAATAACAACAGGTAACTGGACGTTATTAAAGTCCGTTAAAGGCATAGGTCCTAAAACAGCTCAACGCATAGCCATTGATTTACAAGACAAACTTGGTAAGCAGGCAGATGGCAGTACTGGAGCAGCATTAGGCAACCTTCCTTCTCCTAATAGAATTACCGAGGAGGCTTTAGCGGCATTAATGATGTTAGGATTTAATAAAAATGAAGCAGAAAAGGGCTTGCTAAAAATAAGGCAACAAAACCCGAATTATACACTTGAAGAATTAATTAAGCACACTTTAAAAGTTATTTGATGGCGCAGTTCTACATTGTTTAGTCTCTTTAAAATAAAACACATATCGCTTTTTTCAATCCTAACCATCCTTTCAGGTTTGGTTTATGGAGACGTGTCCGGAATTTCGGAATGGGCAGACTATGCTTTTTCGGAAATGCCAGGCCTAGCCGAATGGGCAGAATGCTCATTGGATGAGAAAAAGTACCGGTTGTTTTTTGCACCACCAGATAGTTTGGGTACTAAAGACACCAGCCGGGTTAAAATGCCTTACCCCATTAAGGATAGAAAGCCATATGAGATTAACCCGCAAAGGCATCCATTTGACTTGGCCGAACCATCAAATATTAAAAGCAAATATTCTCTTGACTCATCCAGTAACTCATACAATTATAAGTCAACTGTTGGTGGTGCTGATTACCGATTACCAGCAAACATTCCGATTAATCAACAACTTAAAACAGAGAATAAATTACAAAACAAAGAGTATTTTAAACAAAGAGCTCAGGCACAAAACTTTGTGCGAGGTGGTGGGGTTATTCCTCCTTTAAAATTAAATCCCAAAATTTTCGACCGTATTTTTGGTAGCGGTATTATTGACATCAGGCCAAGGGGAACAGCGGAGCTTATTTTTCAGGGTAATTTTAATACGGTACGTAATCCAGCCATTGCATTAAGGCAACAACGCACAGGTCAGTTTGATTTCAGGCAAAAAATCCAATTAAATGTTCAGGGTAGCATAGGCGATAAAATGAAGATTAACCTGAATTATGATACAGAGGCAACATTCGATTTTGAAAATCAGATTAAACTGGATTATGAGGGAAAAGAGGACGATATCTTAAAAAAGATTGAAATGGGCAATGTGAGTTTGCCACTAAACTCCGCTTTAATTCAAGGCAGCCAAAGCTTGTTTGGGGTTAAAACCACCATGCAGTTTGGAAAACTTACCGTTACCACTATTTTAACACAACAGCGTGGTAAAACTACAGAAACAGAATTACAAGGTGGTGTTCAAACCAGTAAATTTGATATTCAGGCCGATAATTATGACATGAATAGGCATTATTTCCTTGCCCATTATTTCCGTGATAATTATAACAACTGGTTACGTAATTTGCCAATTGTGGCCTCACCAATAGTAATTAACAGGGTAGAGGTTTGGGTAACAAACAGAACAGGAACATTTGATAATGCCAGGGATGTAATAGGCTTTAGCGATTTGGGAGAAGGGTCACAACGAAATAATAAGTATTGGGGACTTAACGCCAATCCAAATGATACTTTTCCTGGTAATGGAGCAAATGGGTTGTATAATTACTTAACGGGTCAAAGCTTCAATAAGGACACCGCAAACTTGCGTCAATCTTTCCAAATTCAAAATGAATTAACAGGCGATATTAATACTACTGGCTTGCAAGCCATATCGCAGTACCAGATTATTAATTATGCGCGATTGCTAAATCCAACGGAATACACCGTTAACACGCGCTTAGGTTATATTTCATTAAACAACTCATTAAATAATGATGAGGTGTTAAATGTAGCCTTTGAGTACACATTGGATGGCAGGTATTTTAAAGTTGGAGAATTTACTACGGATATTCCCCCTAATCCAGATAATCCAAACGTACTCTTTACCAAGATGATTAAGGGGCCATCCCAACGCCCGGATTTGCCCATGTGGGATTTAATGATGAAGAACATTTACTCATTAGGTACTTTTAATGTGCAAGCCAAAGATTTTAAACTAAATATCTTGTATGCCGATGACCCCTCTGGAGCAGATTTAAACTACATCCCTCAACAGAATGAACCTGCCTTATCAGGAGTTCCTTTGCTTACGGTACTAAATTTAGATAACTTAAACACCCAACAAGAAAGGGCTCCCGATGGTATTTTTGATTACTTGGAAGGAATTACCGTAAACCCACAACAGGGACGTGTAATATTCCCTGTACTTGAACCTTTTGGTACTTATCTGGCAAGCAAATTCGCCAATAACCCTGATAAGGCAAGGTACTATGCCTTTTATGAGTTATATGATTCAACCCGTTTTGCGGCTTTGCAATTACCACAATACAACAAGTTTTTCCTAAGAGGTACTTATCAAGGCTCATCAACCAACGAAATTTCCTTAAACAGCACCAATATTCCTAGGGGTTCAGTTAAAGTTACAGCCAATGGCGCTCCCCTAACTGAAAATGCCGATTATGTGGTAGACTATAACTTGGGTAAAGTAAAAATATTAAACACCAGTTTGCTCAATTCTGGCGCCTCCATCAAGGTTTCATCTGAAAGCAATAGCTTGTTTACTGTGCAGCAAAAAAGTTTGTTGGGAACACGCTTCGACTATAAGAAGAGTAACGACCTTGTTTTTGGAGGTACTTTTTTATATTTGAATGAGAGGCCGTTAACACCTAAAGTTAATATTGGTGAAGAGCCCATCTCAAATATTATTGTTGGGCTTGATGGAACCTATCGCAAAGAATCTCGCTTAATAACCAAGTTGGTAGATAAACTTCCGTTTATAGAGACCAAAGAGCCTTCAAATATTACAATCAGCGGTGAAATTGCACACCTCATTCCGGGTGTACAAGGGGCGTTGGCGCAAAAAGGTACTGCTTATTTAGACGACTTTGAAGGAAGTGAAACACCGCTTGATATCCGATTGCCATCACTGAATTGGACATTGGCCTCCACTCCTCAAGGACAGCCTGATTTATTCCCGGAAGGCAATTTACTGAATGACATTAATTACGGCAGTCAGCGGGCAAACTTGGCCTGGTACAATATTGCCTCAACCTTTTATCGGGAAGATCGGTTTACCCCTGAGCACATAAAACAAGATGATGAACAATTAAGCGATGATTGTGTGCGGGAAATAGATTTGAAACAAATATTTCCAGATAGGCAAATACAAGCAGGCTTGCCTACAAACGTAGCCACCCTCGATTTGGCGTTTTATCCAAAAGAAAGAGGCCCATATAACTATAATGTAGACGAATTACAAGCAGATGGCACATTGGCAAACCCGCAAAATAAATGGGGTGGAATGATGCGTAAAATTGAACAGAATGATTTTGAAGCCACCAATATTGATTATATTGAAATATGGATGATGGATCCATATGCTTGCAAGAATGATGGCACAAACAAAGGCTCTGTTTATTTAAACCTAGGGAATATTTCTGAGGATGTATTAAGAGACAATAGAAGGGCTGCGGAAAATGGATTACCGCGCAATGAAGCAGATAACGCTTACATGGATACCACTGTTTGGGGCAGGGTTCCACGCAAACCAGTTATAAATTTTGCCTTTGATGCTGAGCCATCTGTTCGAGCGCAACAAGATGTAGGGTTTGATGGATTAAATGATGAGGGAGAGCAAAACTGGTTTAAAAATAGTTACATTGACAAGGTTAGAACAAAACATACTGAAAGCAGTGCGGCTTACGCCAATGCAATAGCTGATCCATCAAACGATAACTATAACTATTATTTAGGTTCAGGATTCGACAATAGAAAAACAACCATATTAGAAAGGTACAAGCGTTTTAATTTACAGCAAGGAAATTCACCTACCCTTGATCAGTCCCCTGAAGCATACCCTATAACAGCCACAAATGCCCCAGATAATGAGGATATTAACAAGGACTTTACCCTAAATGATATTGAGGAGTACTATCAGTATCGGGTTGATATTGATAAAGATAAATTGGTAGTAGGCCAGAACTTTGTTACAGATAGTGTGCGCAGGGTTGCACAATTAAAAAACGGAAGCGCTAGAGAAATAACGTGGTATCAATTAAAAATTCCTATCCGAGAGTACGAGAAAAAAATCGGACAGATTTATGATTTTAAATCAATCCGTTTTATGCGCATGTTTATGCGCGGATTTTCTAACGATATGGTTTTGCGTTTTGCTTACTTGCAATTGGTGCGTGCCGATTGGAGAAAATACCTAGAAAATCTGGAGCTGGGCAAGGAAAGCAAACCAACAGACAATCCTGATAAAACCACCTTTGTGGTGTCAACCGTTAATATTGAAGAGAATGGAAATCGCGCACCAATCAAGTATGTTACCCCTCCTGGTATTCAACGCGAGGTAGATTTTAGTGCCCCCCAATCTGTCCAACAAAACGAACAATCTTTATCGCTTAAAGTATGCGATTTGCGGGATGGTGATGCAAGAGCCGCATTTAAAAATGTAAGTACTGATTTAAGAAGGTACGGAAAATTAAGAATGTTTATGCATGCAGAAGGGGCTGAAAATTTAAAATCAGGCGACTTGCATGCGTTTATAAGGATAGGTACAGATTTAACCAATAATTATTACGAGTACGAAGTGCCATTAACGGTTACCATACCGCCAACAGCAAATCCGGATGACATTTGGCCAGCAGGGAATGAAATGGTAATAACCCTGGAGGAATTGATTAATACAAAAATAGCACGTACCAATGCCAACTTCCCTTTTACCGCAGTTTATGAACGTATTGGTTCAAACGGCATATACCGTGTGGTAGGTTTGCCAGATTTAAGCCAGGCCCGTGTAGTGATGTTGGGGATAAGAAATCCCAAAGCAAAACCTGGTGATGCAGGTGATGATGGATTGGCGAAATGCGGTGAAGTTTGGTTTAATGAACTTCGCATGACGGAGTTCAGCAATAAAGGAGGTACAGCTGCCACCGGACGTATTTTGGCGAAACTTGCCGACTTTGGAAATCTTCAGTTAACGGGAAGTTTCTCTACAGTAGGTTGGGGTGGTATTGATAAAAAATTAAATGAACGCAGCCTAAACGACCAGTACCAATATGACGTGCAAAGTAATTTTGAATTGGGTAAGTTTTTCCCAAAACAAACAGGTATTTCGGTTCCCATGTTTTTATCTTACGGAAGCACCATCATCAGGCCTTTTTATAATCCTTTAAACCCAGATGTTCAACTACAAAAAGAAATTGATGAGAGTACAAACCCTGATTATGTAACTAAAATTAAAAAAGCAGCTGACGATTACACCACAAGAAGGAGCCTCAATTTTACCAATGTTAGAAAAAACAGGGTAGGCAATAAAAAGCAACATTTATACGACATAGAAAATTTTAGCTTTACATATGCATACACCGAAGTGTACAGGCGAAACCAAAATATAGAGTATTACCTGTTGCAAAACTATAAGGGAATGGTGGCCTATAACTATAATTTTAGTGCCAAGCCATGGGAGCCGTTTAGTAAAATTATCAAATCAAAACACCTGCAACTAATTAAGGATTTTAACCTCTTCTTCAAACCCCAATCATGGGGCGCAAGGGTTGAGGCGGATAGGCGATATGGTATAACGATAAACCGTAACAACGACAACCCAAATACGGTTATTCCAGCATTGTACGATAAGTTGTTTACCACCAACAGGTATTACGAGTTCAGGTATGACCTAACCAAAGGATTAAAACTTGATTACACATCAACTGCCATGGCCCGTATTGATGAGCCAAATGGTAAAATAGATGAATCTACTCCTGAAAAGAGAGACAGCATGTGGAATAATTTTTGGAATGGTGGACGGCTAACCCAGTTTGACCAAGTTATTCGGTTAAATTATACCATTCCAATTAATAAAATCTCCTTCTTAAGCTGGACCAATCTTTCTTATGCATACACCGCTAACTATCAATGGAAACAAGCCCCACCTGCCGCTGATAGTTTAGGGAATACCATACAAAACTCAAGGGTGCAAACTTGGAATGCCAACTTAAACCTAATTATGTTGTACAATAAAATTCCAATATTGAGGCAACTGAATAACCCATCATCATCATCAAAAGCTGCACCTAAAAAGGCACCACCAAAGAAAACAGTAAAGGGTAAAAAAGGCAAAAAAGGAAAGGGCAAAAATACCAAAGGCAAAAAAGGGAAAGAAGAAGAAGAGCCAGAAGAAGAACCCGCTAAGGAAGAAAAGGATCCGGCAAAACTAAACCCAGCATTGGCTGCTGCACTTCGGTTGTTAACCAGTGTAAAAAATGTTACCTACCAGCATACCATTAACAATGGAATGGTATTGCCTGGCTTTAACCCCAAACCCCAATATGGCGGACAAAATTTTGATGTAAATGCTCCTGGGTTCGATTTTATAACAGCCTTGCAAGACGATAACTACCGCTTTAAGGCAAGCCAGAATGGTTGGTTAACCAACGATCCACGTGTAAGCAATTATTACACCACAGATTTTAGGGAAAACATTACTGCTAGGGCTACAGTTGAGCCACTAAAGGATTTTAGGATAGAGTTAAACGTAAGTAAACAATCTACACGTACCCAACAATCATTGTTCCGTTATGATTCTCTTTTGCAAGACCACCGCGATGTTGGCCCGTTAGTAGAATCTGGAACGTATAACATCACCTATAATATCTTTGCAACAACATTCTCTAAAGAATTATCGGATGGTTCATCAGAAGTATTTAATACCTTCCAAGAGAACAGAAAGATAATTGCTGAGAGATTAGGAAGAGACGCAGAACGCCCAGGTGGAAGGTTAGACAGCAACGGATACCCAACAGGTTATAGCAGAAACTCTCAGGAGGTGCTTATCCCTGCTTTTTTAGCAGCCTATTCTGGTAAAGATGCCAATTCATCCTCCTTAAGTGCATTCCCCAAAATACCAGTTCCGAACTGGCGCATTACTTATTCAGGGCTATCTAAGATTGAAAAAATTAAAGAGTATGCCAGCAATGTTACCATCAACCACCAATACACCAGTACCTATACTGTAGGTTCATTCCAAACCATTATTGATACGGCATCAACAAACTTAAATGGAGATTATAGTTCAAAATACCAAATCAGAAGCATTAGCCTAGTGGAACGTTGGGGACCATTTATTGGAATAGATGTTACCTTGGTAAATAACCTTACAGGGCGGTTTGAATATAAGAGAGATAGAACCTTAAATTTCGCACTCACAAATGGGCAGTTAAGCGAACAAAAAGGCAATGAATTTGTTTTTGGTGCGGGTTACCGTACCGCTAAATTACGAATACCATTTTTACGCAATGGCCGAACACTGGTATTAAATAATGATGTGAACTTTAGGTTTGACTTTAGCATCAGGGAACAAGTTACCAAAATACGTAACCTAGATAGACCAAGTAATGATCCTGTATTGGGTCAAACGGTTATTTCAATCCGACCATCCATTGATTACAACATCAACGAGAAGTTAATGCTGCGTATATTTTATGACCGCAGAAAAACCAATCCAGCTACATCCAACCAATTTCCAACCATCATTACCAGCGGTGGATTTAGTTTAAGGTATACGATACAGTAAAGAGTTATTACCCCAACCGTTGCCTCACTGTTTCATACACGGCAATGCCTGCTGCAACAGACACATTTAATGATTGAACACCCATTTCTAAAGGGATTTTAGCCAAATGCGTGCACCGTTTAACCACATCATCTGCAATGCCTGTTTCTTCATTTCCCATAACAATGGCAACAGGTACGGTTAAATCAATTTGGTGCAACATGCCTTTCCCCTTTTCGCTACAACCAACCGTAACCAAACCAGATTGGTTTAAGAGTTCCATGGTGGTTTTCATGTTTTTTTCACGGCAAACAGGGATGTGGTGCAAGGCCCCGGCAGAAGTTTTAATGGCATCATCTGTTATTTGTGCACTTCCTTGGTCCGGGATAACAATGGCATGCACACCACCACAATAAGCACTTCGGGCTATGGCACCAAAGTTTCTTACATCGGTAATTCTGTCCAATAATAAAATAAAGGGCGTTTTGCCTTCTTCAAACAACTGGGGTAATATGTTTTCCAGTTTATGGTAATGCACAGGGGATACAAAGGCCAAAACGCCTTGGTGGTTTTTAGAAGATTGAAACAACGATGATTCCCTGGGAACATATTGGAGTGGAATGTCCAAATCCCGAGCTTGTTTTAACAATTGTTGCAATAAATTGCTAGCTTCCCCCTTTTGAACAATAATTTTATTTAAGTCCTGACCAGCGGCAATAGCCTCTGTTATGGCATGAATGCCGTATATGGCCTGCTGCTCTTTAGGCTGCTGACTAGGTTTGTGTTGGGGTTTAAACCTGTTGTAATTGTTTCTTTTGTAAGACTCTTGCATGAGGCTGCAAAGGTAGTATAATTGAGTAACGATACATCTACCTCTTAATCATACAATTCAAATTTTATCCTGCTTTTGTCATAACCCATCGCAGTAAGCCGCTCCCTTGCTTCCATAATCATGCTTTTCCAGCCACACAGCCAAAAAGTTGCGGGTCGTTTATCTTCAAAAATTTCTTCATAAACATGGTGTACATAACCCCTTCTACCTTGCCAGTTTTCATCTGCTCTCGATAACACTGGAATAAATGTAAACTGAGGAAATTTGGCACTCAATGCACCCATTTCAATATGGTACAGTACATCCGCATAAGTGCGGTTACCAAAAATCATGTAAATATTTTTTGTACTCAGGTCGTGGTTAATAATGTGGTGAAGCATGCTTCTTAAAGGTGCAATACCAGTACCCGTGGCTATAAAACAAATATCCGTATCAATTACTTCGGGCAACACAAACTTGCCCAAAGGCCCGGCCACCGGAACCTGATGCCCTACTTTAAAATTTTCCCACATGTGCGGAGTGCCCAAACCAGGTGGATTTAATACAATAATCAACTCAAATATATTGTCATCCCCAGGAGCGGATGCAATGGAATAACTCCTATTGGTAATTTTTGATTCTATCGGAAGATCCAACATCACAAATTGACCAGGTTTAAAGGTGAATTTTTCATCACTTGGCATTTTAAAGAAAAATCGCTTCACCACGGGCGATTCATCCATAATATGAATAATAGTAGCCGGACGGTATTGTATTTTCATAGCCAAAAAGGGTTACACCACACTAATAAAGTTGAAAACAGTGTAAAAATGCGGTTAATTTAAAACCAAATTACACTATTTATTTGTTATCCTTAACAATTAAAGTATTTTTATTTTTTCAAATCGCAATAGAATTTAATGAAACATAATTACTTAGCACTGTTTTTTGTAGCCATTATTACCATTATTTCATCTGTAAATTCGAGCGCGCAACGTAGCAATTGCGCTGCTTTACCAACGCTCAACACGCTTAGTCAGCCTGATGGAACTTCCATATCTTTAGTTGGGGTAGGCAATGAGGCCATCCACTATTTAGAAACTGCTGAAGGATATACCGTGCTTAAAAATGCAAATGGTATATACGAGTTTGCCATTCCAGACCACAATGGAAACCTAACAACCAGCGGAATAAAAGCAACCAATGGTATCTTGACAAAGCTAGATATTCCAATGCACCTCAGGTACAGCGCAGCGCAACAAAGTTTAATGCAGCAGTTGTTTGATGAAAATAACAAAACAGCCGAAACCTATGGGAAAGCAGCCGATCCAAATCCTTTTCCTGCAAAGGGAAACCGAAATGTATTGGTTATTTTGGTAGAATACCCTGATTTAAGGGCAACCGTTTCTAAACAAAATTTTGAGTTATTGCTGAACCAGCCCAATTATAATGGAACGGGTTCATTTAAAGATTATTATTTGGCAACATCTAACGGGCAATTAAATTTAACCAGTATTGTATATGGCTGGGTGATGGCAGATAGTGGCTATAAGTATTACGGCAGAACAAGTAGCCCTTCATATAATACAGCTACAAGGCAGTTGCTTTTAGGTGCAGTAAAAGATGCTAACGATTCTTTTGGGGTTGATTTTAGCCAATTTGACTCAGATACAGATGGCTTTTGCGATGGTGTAATTATTATGCATGCGGGTATTGGGGCAGAAGAAGCAAGCGCCCCTAATTCGGGGGATTATATTTGGTCTTTTCGCTCTACTTTATCAAGCACTCAACGCCCTACCTATGATGGGGTGCAGATTGCCGCATATGCCATGTTCCCTGAGAGACGTTGGGAGGGTGGAGCTAACAGTGTTGTAGGCATAGGTGTATTATCGCACGAGTTTGGACACTTGCTGGATTTACCGGATTTATACTCAACTCAAAGCACCAACGAAGGGGCAGGTAATTTTTCGTTAATGGCTGGCGGTGCCTGGCTAAATAGCGAAAATACACCTTGCAACAACGATGCCTGGAGCAGAATTCAAATGGGGTGGGTAACACCAACCCTTATTAAAGATACCCAATTGTACAAAATACCATATGCCGTTGTTGATAGCGATATGGTTTACCAAATTAATACCAGCAGGCCAAATGAGTACTATTTGTTAGAAAACAGGCAACAGAAAAAATTTGATTTATACTTGCCAGGAAGGGGGCTTGCCATTTGGCACATCAATACCAACAATGCTTATTTGCTAAGCAAAGCCCCAAGTACCAAAAGAAACAATGTGAACAACGATACCTCGCAACTTGGTGTGGGACTTATACAGGCAGATGGTTTTAGGCACTTGGAAAACAACCAGGGGCGTGGAGACAATACCGATTTGTACCCGATTAACCTGAATAAAAACTTTGCCCCTAAAGGAAACCCTGCCAGCAACCTGCATTTTAAGGTAAACAATGTAAAACAGCCCTCAGGAGTGGCCATAACAGACATTCAGCAATTGTCAGATAGCAGCATTGTATTTGAGTATGGCATCAACGCTTCAGCGGCATTTAATACCAGCCGTACATTTGGGTGTGCACCACTCCTTATTAATTTTACAGATAATTCAGCGGGTGGAGATAGTATACAATGGAGTTTTGGTAATGGTGCTTTTTCAAGTATTGCAAGGCCAAATACCACTTATTCCAAAACAGGTTTTTACAATGCCAGGTTAACCGTATTTAGAGGAGGTAAAATTATTGATACAAACCGAGTTGAAATTAAAGTATTGGATAGCCCTGAACCAGATTACGAAACAGTAAGAGATGAAAATTACAATGTTACTTTCATCAACAAAACGTTGTATGGTAACACTTACAATTGGTCGTTTACTATGGATAGTACTTTTACCAGCACAGAGGTTAATCCAGTAATTGCTGCAGGTAAGCCACGAAAAATATTTGTGCGACTTACCGTTAGAAGTAAAGACAATTGTATTAAAGGACGCACAGACAGTGTGAGTGTTTTTGCTGTAGGCTTAAATAACACCACATTAAAACAAATACGCATTTTGGCTTACCCAAATCCGTCTTCTTCGGCTGTTAAAATCAACTTTAATTTAACCAGCCAGGAGGCAACTCAAATGGGGGTATATAACATTGCTGGGGCTTTGGTTTACGAAGAGCGTTTAGGCGTTTTTCCTGCGGGTCAACAAGAACTTCATGTTGCCGTGAACAACCTTGATGCAGGAGTTTATTTTGTAAAAATAACCACACCTACCCAATCCGGATTGGTGAAACTGATTAAACAATAGCGTATGCTCCATTCATTGGTTGGCATTGCTTTTCCCAACTTATGTGTGGGTTGCAATACAGCATTGTTTGGCGGAGAAGTGTTTTTATGCATCAACTGTATTCATCAATTCCCTGAGTCTGATTTTCATTTACAACCCGATAATCAACTTGAAAAAGCATTTTGGGGAAGGGTGCCTTTAAAGAGGGCCTTTGCCTTTTTAATGTTTAAGAAAAAAGGCATTGTGCAGCAATTGCTGCATGAGTTAAAATATAGTAACCAACCTGATTTGGGTATTTTTATTGGGAAACTTTATGGTTCAAAACTTAAAGAAGCAGGGTTTTCTTTTGATGGAATAGTGGCCATCCCATTGCATGCAAAAAAACAAAAACTAAGGGGCTACAACCAAAGTGATACGTTTGCACAAGGGCTGAGTGAGGTATTGGGGTGCAAGCACCTTAAAACGGCTATTGTACGCAAAAAGGCAACCACCACACAAACCAATAAAAGTCGTTTTGAGCGTTGGATAAATGTGGATGAGGTGTTTCAGGTAAACGAACCTGAGTTGTTGTTAAACAAAAACATTTTATTGGTTGATGATGTAATCACCACAGGAGCTACCATTGAGGCGTGTGCGCAGGAGATTTTAAAATACACCCCACATCTAAATGTGGCTAGCATTGCCTGTGTAGTGCATCAATAATAAATTTAACCTAAACAGGTATCTAAAAGCTAGTTCAATCCTCTTGATAATATGGTGTCAAGTTTTGCCTGATCAAGGGGTTTGTTCAAAAGACAACTTACAAATGAAGACTCAATAATGCGCTTATGGTCTTCAGGATGTGCCGTTGTTGATAGCATGATTATTTTGGATTTGTCGGTGAAGCTTTGAGGGAATTTCGCAAAGGCATCCAGAAAACCAAATCCATCCATTTCAGGCATTCTTATATCAAGAAAAATCACATCTGGAGGTGCGACAGATTCTTTTGCAATAAGTTCAAGATATTCCAACGCGTTGGCAGCAGATTCTTTTACGACAGTTTCTCCGGCAAATCCACTTCGCTGAATAATGCGTGTTGCGATAAAACGATCCATCTCGTTATCATCAATAACAAGTACTTTTTTAACCATTAATTTGTTGTTTATGTCGTTCATAATTTTGCAGGGTTGGATATAATCGGTAATCTGATTGTAAAGGAACTTCCTTTACCAACGGTTGATTCTAACGCTATTTTACCATTAAGTTTATTTATTGACTCTTTAACAATATAAAGCCCAAGACCTGATCCAACGGATTTTTCAGAAACACGATAAAACATGTCAAATATTTTTTCATGTGCTTCTGGTTTTATACCGATTCCATTATCGCGAATGGTAATCACTATTTCCTTATCGGATTGAAAAGAACTGACTTGAACCCATGGATTAGGAACATCAAGATTTTGATACCTGATAGCATTAGAAATAAGGTTGTTTAAAATAATATTTAATCGGTCCTTATCCGAAACAAATGTGAAGTTATCGTCAACATCAATTTGAATAGCCACTCTTCTGGTATTACCACCAATAAACTTTAAGTTTTCAATAATACCATCTAAAATAAGTTTGAGATTAGATAATTCCAGATTAGCTTCCTGTCGCGCATTGCGAGAATAATCTAAAATATCTGTGATGAAACCATCCAGTTTTTTCACATTGGTACTCATCATTGTGAGGTAGCTTAGCATTAATTCATCTTGAGTATCTTCAGTAGCGATATTAATAATTCCTAACATAGAACTCAATGGGGCACGTAAATCATGTGAAACACTATATACAAAACGATCCAACTCTGTGTTTGACTTTTGAAGCTCTTCATTTTGTTGGGCCAGTTTTTCTTGAGTTTCTTTTCTTATAGAAGATTCTATTTCAATCGTTACCATGTCGGCAATAGAAGAGGTAAATAACTGTTCCTCTTCTGTCCATTCTTTCATTATTTCTGTTTGCTCATGGCAAACTACCCCTATAATTTTACCTTCAAGTCTAATCGGAATATCTAACATGGATGCGATTCCAAGCGGGGTTAAATAAGCAGTAGAAAACTCGCTAGTGGCTGGGTGGGTATGGGCATTTTTTGCCGCAATTACGCGGTTTTTTGCCAATGCGTTAAAATAACTCGGAAAATCGTTCTCATAAAGTACCATTCCATCTTGAAAGGAGTCATCATTTTTAATATAAAGAGATTCACATTTAATAGCACTGTGATCCTCGTTATAGAGCCAGATGCTTACCCTTGCTATATTTAGTGCAATAGCATCTGCTTTAACTATTTCTTCAAGTCGTGCCTTTAGGGTATAATTTTTTGAGGAGCTTAAACTTAGTAATGTTTTTTGGAACTCAATATTCTTTTCAGCTTTTGTAGTCAGCAAGCGATTGGCATTATCTAATCGTTGGCAGGCTAATTTATATGCGGTAATGTCTCTCCAATGAACCAATAGGATCTCTTTATTTCCCATAAGAATTTTAGTAAGACTTACGTCCACCGAAAACAAGGTGCCGTCTAACTTTTTGTGTGTCCACTCAAATTGCGTGCTGCCTTCAAGATAAGCTTCTGCCTCATTGAGTTTGATTTTTTCAGAAGAAAGAGTGCCGTCTAACTGGTACTCAGGAGAAAATAGTTTGGGGTGTTTACCAATAACCTGACTTTTGTTGGTAGCCCCTAAGATTTTTACAGCAGCTTCATTACAATCAAAAAAGGATTGGTCTTCGCCCAATAATAAAATGGGGTCTCTTGCATTTGAGAATAGTGAATGAAAATGTTGCTCGCGTTGTTTGAGCTCGCTAATAAGCACTTGTTTTTCTTGTTCCGCTTTCTGCTTTTCGGTTATATCAGTAAAAAATCCTTGGGTGGCAATAACTTCATTGTTTTTTATTTGTGGCACCACATTTCCTTCAACCACTACTTTCCTTCCATCTTTAGCTACTAAAACGGTGGTAAAATTGTGCAATTGTTCTCCTTGCATTACCCGCTTAAAGGCCTCCAAACAAACATCATAGTGTTCAAGGCATAACACATCAAAAATAGTTTTGCTCAACAGGTCTTCTTCGGTATAGCCCAGTGTTTGTTTCCAGGAGTTATTTACGAATATAAATTGCCCATTTTTATCAACACTTTGAATCAAATCATGGCTTGACTCAATAATGGCACTAAACAATTCTCGGCTTTCCTTTAGCTTTATTTCAGCCTCTTTTTTACTAGTTATATCTGTTGAAACGCCATTTATTTTGTACACCTTATTGAGTGTATCTTTAAAGGGAGTAACTTTTGTTTCAATCCACTTTATCGAGCCATCTGCATGTTTAATGCGGTACTCAAATACACAAGGCTCACCCTTCATTTTAAAAAGTGGAATATTTCTAAAATTAACCTTGTCTTGCCTTACAACCATATCATACCATAATGTTGGATTCTTGTAGAATTCTTCTGGTTTGTAGCCATAAAGTTTTTCACAAACGGGCGATATCAGTAGTACTTTGTTATTCCTAAGATCAGTTGAGAAGAAGACCTCGTCTATGTTTTCGAATAGCGCCTTAAGGTTTTGATGAGATTTTTTCTGGGCATCATTAAGTTCAATCATTTCCTCTGAGCTGATTTCTATGGTTCGCTCTAGCATTAGCAGATCGTTTTCAAAGTGCTCATAAGAAGCGTTAACCGTATCCAATAGGCTCGTAAGCTTTTCGGATGCGGGTTCAACTGATAAGTGCTTTTGAATTTGCCGTTGTAAAAGTTTATGATACATATTTAGTTTTCAGTTAAGGTTGTGATAGTCTTTGTTTGGTTGTATAACTGACATTCAGCAATACCCAAAGAGGGGGAAAATTCAGCATAAGCATAAAACCCTGTAATGGCTGTATCGCCTCCGGTTTTTTCCCATCCATGGGTAAGTGTAAATTTTTCCTGCTCTATTTTCACAAGTGTAAATTATTATCGAAATTCACTTTAACTAGATGCAAGATAAAGTAAACAACTTGTAAAATAAGCATTAAAAAAGTATTAATGGCTGTTTAAGAGTATAAACTGCAATTTTGCGAGTGAGTCTTAACTGGTATTATTGGGTTAAGATTGGCCTTTAGTCAGTTAGGCACTTCCAAATCAATTATTGATTAATTTAACAACGCCCCTGTAATATCATTCAGTTTGTCATCCGTAAATTCCCCTTGTGTTTGGTACAAAACGCTTCCATCCGTTTCCAATACAATAAAATGAGGAATTGATTTATCGGTAATGTTCAACGACTTGGTTAATTCATTCAACTCATTATCGGTGTACATAAAATTGGCGTGGTACTTTTTGTCCACTTCCGTTTTGGCTTTTTTAATCATTTCAGGCAAAGCAATTTTTGCCAGCCCTTTTACCGCGCCTACAAAACACAACCTAGCTTGGTACATGTTCCCACCCATCATCCCTCCCATGCCATCAGCCACTAGGCTGTTGTATAAAGGCTGCGCCCATTTTTGCATGTATTTATCTGCCCTGGTGCTTAACATCAAGGCAATTACAGTGCGTTTACCTGCAAAATCAGTGGGTACTTTCACGGCCTCATCCTTGAGGTTGGTGCAGGTAAGGGTAGGGAAAACAACTCCCGCTTTAAACGAGAGCAGTGCAAATAATACAAGGAGTAAAGAGAGTTTTTTCATGCAGGTACAAACGTAACTATTTTCCAAAACAAATGAGATAACTTGTTTGGGGTAGTGCGTGCAGGCTGTCTTGTGATATTGCATGACTCCTCAATTTGCCTTTGCACCTATTTTCCTATTTCATACCCCCCAAAAGGGTGTTTTAGAAAGAAAATACCCCCTTTTTAGAAAAAAGAGTGTTTTCCTTTAAAAAAAAGGGTGTTTTCCCTATTGGTTAAAAGCTGGGTTTGGGGTAGGTTTGTTAAAAAGGGAATAAAAATAAAACGAAACATATTTAGCCTAGAAGTTTCGCCTTATTGTGCTATACCTCCAATAAGGCGAAACAATACGGTTATTGAGTTTCGCAGATAAGTAAGTTACCTGCAAGCGTAGCGGACGACACAGACACCGACAATGAAGAAGAAAATAATAATAATAATCGGAACAACAATTTTAGCAATAACAACAACTGCATTTACAATGGGACTTTTTGACAAATTATTCGGTAAGACAAACCCACAACAGCCGACAACAACTTCTGCTACAAACGTAGGACATCAAGAAGAATGGGAGTTTTATTTCAGCAACGTAAACGACAAGTTAGGTTCGCTGTTTGTTGACCTTGGACTTCGTAAAGTTGCACCAATGACAGACAAACCAAATGTTGTTTGGGTTTCAATTAAAATGAATAATCCACGAGAAGACGGACTTTCATCACAAGAAGAAAGTGAGTTGCTTGGTGACATTGAAGATGCTTTAGTTGACAAAATTATTTCCAAACACAACTCCATTTACGTTGGACGACTTACATCGTCAGGCGACAGAGATTTATATTTTTATTTTGGCGACACAACTCTTTATGACAAGACAATTTCAGAAGTTATGGTTGCTTATCCAAAGTATCAATTCGACTTTGGCTCAAAAGAAGATAAAGAATGGAGCGGCTATTTTGACTTTCTCTATCCGACACCACAACAATATCAAAACATTCAAAACAGACGAGTAATTGAGCAATTAGAAAAAGGTGGCGACAAGTTGACAAAAGAGAGGGAAGTGTTTCATTGGATTTATTTCAAATCTGAAAGCGACAGAGAAAAGTTTTTAGAGAAAATTAAAAATGACAATTTCTCAATCGTAAGTAAAGACAGCGACAAATCTTGGGGAGAATTTGCTTACCGACTTCAAATAAAACGAGTTGACAAGGTTGACCAAAACAGTGTTGACGACTACGTTATTTATTTATGGAAACTTGCAAACGAATTAAATGCAGAATATGACGGTTGGGAAACTTCAATTGAAAAAGACTAACCATGACGACAGACAGAACGCCAGCAGGTAACAGCACATTTGCAATAGGCGTGCAATTCGTCTCTGTATAACGAGATTTAAGTGGTTGTAAAATTCGTTTCCCTAAGTTACATTTGAGTTCAAACGCACGCCCATCGCAAATGTGCAAACCGTTACGCTTTTATCATTATATTAGCTTGACAATTTATCCTTCGCAATAGCCACTAGCGGCCGTTGCGAAAACGTTGAAGAAAACTATTGCAAAATTGAAACTTTATTCTAGCATTACGAGATGAATGAAAAGGCTTACGTTTTTATTGGAGATTTAATTGAGACTGAAGAACAGTTACCATTGAATTTATTTGAAGGATATTATTTAAGAAAGGCTTCGAGCTTTCAGCTAAAAAAAATTAAAGATTTTATTGACAAGTACATTGGACTTTTAACATTTTCCCTCAATAAATACGAAAGTCGCTATGAAAAAAGTGGAAAAAATGGTTATTCAATTATACCCGAAAATAAATCTCATTGGAAGTATTTTATAATTGAACATAACCAGCATCAGACAAAACAAGAGCTTCAACTTATACTAACACTGTCTTCACTAGACCTGACAATATTGTTTGAAGCTGTTTACATGGGGGGGGTACACTCAATTACAGGAAAACCTGTTCCTAGTATTATGGTATCTCAACTACGTACGATTAACTATTTTCATGATGATCAAATCCGCAGTCACCCTTATCCAAAGACGAGGAAAATTACAAAAAAATCTCTTGAGGAGTTAAATCATATTAATTCACTATTGTTACACTTTGACAAAGTAAAGTTTCCTTTTATTAGTAAAGCCCTTGTTGATTTTATAAGTATTAAAGATATTTCTGAACGTTCTTCATTTAAAGTATTAAGCTATTTTTCTGTTTTAGAATTATTGTTAACTACATATCGACCTCGATCTTCAAACGATAGTTCCCTATCATCTCAACTTCAAAAGAAAATCAGCCTACTCAACAATCAATTTAAAGATAAAATTGATATTCAAGCTTACTTTAAGGGTTCAGATACAAATACTTTAGAAACTATAATTGAAAAGCTTTACCAATACAGAAATGATATAGCTCACGGTAATTCATCTGATTTTGAAAAGGACTTAAAAATATTAAAGAATCAAAAGCAGATCATTTTGCTCTTTCTACATGATTTGCTTAAGCGTATTTTGATATTCTCGCTTGAGCAACCCCAGTTAATTTTGGATTTGAAGGCTTGCTAGGAAGATTCAAAGTTCCCGTTCACGCGCATCCCGCAAGTGGGACAAGTCTTACAATGCGTGTGCAGAGGCCACAATTAGATTTATAATGCATATGCAAATTACCTCCTAAGTGTGTTCAGCTTCGTTTACTTTATCTCAACAATTTTTCAGCCTTCGCCAAATTGCTTAAAAATCCCTAGTTCACGCGCATTTCCGAATGCGTGTGCAATTTAACCGATGTTTTGTTATCCCCAGTTCATGTGCATCCCAAAAGCGGGACAAGCCTTGTAATACGTGTGCAATTGCGCAGGTTCATGCATTATTCTTACACCCCCACTTCCTCGTAAGCAAACACCACTTCGCGTAAAACATCTTCAACGGCTTCGTAAGTTGGGGCCATAACCAAGCGGGTGCGGTATTCTTTAAAATTGGGTACTCCTTTAAAATATTGGGCATAATGCGGGCGCATTTCAAACACGCCAACAACTGGGCCCTTCCACCGTATGCTAAACTCCAAATGCTTTCTTAACACATTTACCCGTTCGCTTACATCGGGTGTAGGAAGCAATTGGCCAGTGGCAAAAAAATGTTTAATCTCGTTAAATATCCAAGGGTAGCCAATGGCCGCGCGGCCTATCATAATGCCATCTACCCCAAAGCGGTTGCGGTAATCCAGTGCCTTTTGTGGAGAGTCAATATCACCATTGCCAAAAATAGGAATTTGTATGCGGGGGTTATTTTTTACTTTGGCAATTAAGCTCCAATCGGCTTCGCCTTTATACAACTGTGCCCGGGTTCTGCCATGCACGGTTAGTGCTTTAATGCCCACATCAAACAACCGTTCAGCCACCTCTTCAATGTTTTTGCTTTGCTCGTCCCAGCCCAAACGGGTTTTAACCGTAACAGGTAACTTGGTTGATTTTACCACCCGTTCCGTAATTTTTACCATTTGAGGCAGGTCTTTTAAAATACCTGCACCCGCACCTTTACACACCACTTTTTTTACTGGGCATCCAAAGTTAATGTCCAGCAAATCAGGGTTGGTGGCATCCACAATTTGGGCGGCAATGGCCATAGATTCTTCGTCTCCTCCAAAAATTTGTATGCCAATGGGTTTTTCGTACTCAAAAATATCTAGTTTTTTCAAGCTTTTAATGGCATCACGTATCAACCCCTCACTGCTGATAAACTCCGTGTACATCAAATCAGCTCCTTTATCTTTACACACTGCCCTAAAAGGCGGGTCACTCACATCCTCCATTGGGGCCAATAAAAGCGGGAATTCTCCCAATTGTATGTTTCCTATCTCAACCATTGTTATATTTGCGCAGCAAAAATACGCAAATGGCTGAAAATAACCCTATCTGGAAGCACCCCGCTGTATATTTTATTACCCGCATGCTCATTCTGATGGGAATGATGATTGTTTTTGGCGGTGTTGCTTATAGTGTAGCCGTTTATACCAGTCCGTTTTTGTTTGGAGTTGATTTTATGGCCAACCCAACTTTGCTGAATGACTTCAGTAATCCTGCACTAATACCTGCTTTAAAGTATATTCAAGTGTTGGTATCAGTGGGTGCTTTTATTTTTCCAGCTTGGTATTTTTGTAAGGCCATCCATCAATCATCGGCAACGTATTTAAAAATTAATCGCGCGCCCTCTTTACCCTCAGCGGCCATAGCCCTATTGCTTGTTTTTGTTTGCATGCCTTTTATCAGTTGGCTTATTTATGTTAATGGTAAAATTACTTTCCCACCAGGTTATGAGCAACTAGAGGCCAGTTTGCAAGCCGCAGAAGCGTTGGCGGGGAAAATAACACAAGCTTTTTTGCAGGCTGAAACCGTGGATGTATTGCTTATCAATATATTGGTAATTGCAATTGTACCCGCTATAGGAGAAGAGCTGCTGTTCAGGGGTGTGCTGCAAAACTTCTTCCAGCAAGTGGGCAACAATAAACACTTGGCTGTTTGGGCTATTGCTGTGGTATTTAGTGCGTTTCACGGGCAGTTTTATGGTTTTATACCACGTTTGTTTTTGGGGGCGGTACTTGGTTATGCTTATTTGTTTACCGGAAGTTTATGGGTGAGCATCATCATTCATTTGGTAAACAATGCCTTTGCGGTAATTTGCAGCTATGGGCCAATAGCCAAACAGTTGCCAGATTTTATGGCGAATGATTATGTGTTTGAGGCCTGGTACATCAATACCACAAGTGCTGTTTTAGCTGGCCTATTGTTGGTTGTACTATATAAAACCAACCTAAAAAAGGAAATAGATGGAGAGTAATTTTAGCAAGATTTACGAAACTGGCAACCCCATTGATGCAGAAATCATTCAACAGATGCTGAAGGAAAACGGCATAGAATCGGTAACTTTAAATAAAAGAGACAGTAGCTATCAGCTATTTGGGCTAATTGAAATATATTGCCAAACCGATGAAGTGGTATCTGCATTGCAACTAATTAAGAATAAACCGTTTAATGAAGAGTAATTTTGTACAACGTTCAATCACAGGGGCTGTTTTTGTAGCAGCCGTTGTTGGTGCAACCCTGTTTAGTGAGTTTAGTTTTTTCTTCCTCCTATTTGTGGTTAACTTCCTTTGCCTGCTAGAGTTTTATGAACTGATTTTGCCCGATAAAAGTTGGATTGAAAAATACCTGGGCATCATTTGTGGGAGCATTATATTTTTAATGTTTTCATTAATCTTTTCGGCCAACCTTTCATTGGCTTGGTACTACAACCTCATCCCTGTTTTTTTATGTTTATTTATTATTAAACTGTTTGAAAAAACGCATAATGAGTTTACCACTTTGGCCTTTCAAGTGTTGGGATTGGTGTACATTACCATGCCTTTGGTAATGTTAGGTAAAATGGGCTTTTTTAACTCATTAAGTTACAGTGCGGGATTGCCCATGGGCTTTTTTATTTTGTTATGGAGCAGTGATACCGGGGCTTATTTGGCTGGCAGAACTTTTGGGAAGCGAAAATTATTTGAGCGCATTTCTCCTAAAAAAACATGGGAAGGTACTTTAGGGGGCGCATTACTAAGTGGAACGGTAGCTTATGGATTGTCTTATTTGTTTGATGATGTTACCGCATTTGATTGGGTAGTGATGTCATTGTTGATTGTGGTGTTTGGCACCTATGGCGATTTGTTTGAGTCATTACTTAAGCGCAACCTACACATTAAAGATAGTGGCACCATTTTACCCGGCCATGGCGGTGTGTTAGATCGTTTTGACGGCCTGTTTTTAGCAGTGCCAGCCGTGTTTTTCTATTTGCTGTTTACCAATTAATTAATTGCATGAAACTGTTTAAAATATACCTGATTATTTTCGCTGTGGTAATAGGAGTAATTGTAGTATCAAGATTTTTTCCGAGTACTTATTTTGTAGAAAGGAGCATTACCATTAATAAGCCAGTAACACAAACATTTGCCTACATGAGCAACCTCAAAAACTGGGAACAATGGAGCTTATGGAATAAAAGTGTAGACAGCACCCTATTTTATTTTTACAACAATAAATTTGATACCCTTGGAGCCAGACAATACTTTAGGGGAGAACTGTTGGGGAGAGGCGTTTTTGAGGTGGATAGTTTTGTGCAGAACCAACTGTTGCATTTTACCTTGGTGGTTGATGATGGCGACCGAACGGCTGCGGGTACATTATTGTTTAAACCACTAACGGAACAAACCACTTCTCTGCACTGGATTGATAGTGGTGATGTGGGCAATAATCCCTTGAAACGGTTTATGATTCCTGTGGTTACCAAAAACACAGAGCAAACCTTAGATGCTGGATTGGCTAGCATTAAAAAACAACTGGAGCAATAAGCTGAATGCCATTATAACGCCTGCCACTAGCGCACTGCAAAAACTACTTGGCTTCGTTTTTAATACTTGGGTCGTACTCATTGTTCATCCACGAAACAACCAGTTTATAGGAAATAGACAAAACAATGGCTCCGGTAAACATGCCAATAAAACCAGCACTAAAAAATCCACCAATCACCCCTAAAAAAATAATCGGCATTGGAACATCTGCTCCTTTTGCGAGCAAATAAGGTTTAAGAATATTATCAGATAACAATACCATTACAAAATAACCTGCCCATAGTGTAGAGAATAAGATGCTGTGGTTAAAATAAAGAAAAACAACAGCAGGAATCACCACTAACCCAGGCCCAATTTGCACAATACATAACAACAAGGATAATAAGGCCCAGATGCCCGCATGAGGCACCCCTGCTAAAGTAAGCCCTATTCCGGCCAATGAGGCCTGTATAACCGCTACGCCTAAAATACCTTTAACCACATTGCGTATGGTATCAATAGATAAGTGTAAGAACTCTTCTCCACGAGTGCCTACTATCTTTATAAAAATAACAGCAGCGGTATCTGTAGTGCCTTTCATGCCTAGCAATACCCCAGCAATAATTACCGAAGCAATAATTTGTACATACATAATTCCCGTACTTACCAAAGAGGAGCCTAACGTTTTGGCCACATTTAAAATCTCTCCACGGTATTGTATGGCCATTGATTCCACATTTTGGCTAACGGTATACAAAAAATCAAAGAGGCGTTCCCCAATAAAAGGCCATTCCTTAATTACTACTGGAGGCTCATTAATCACCAATGTGCCGGCTTCCAATTGGGCCTTCAGGTAAAATGCACTTTGCGTAATGGAAGAGATAGCCCAAGCCGTGGGTAAAATTACCATGAGCAGCATGAGTAGGGTAAGCAGGATGGCGCTTAGCTTTTTGCGTTGCCTGAGTTTTTTTACAACAAAGGCATGCAATGGGTACACCGCCACGGCAATAATCAAGCCCCACAATAAGGGCATAACAAAAGGTGATATAATTTGAAAACACCAGAAAAACAATAAAACCAATGCACCCACACGTAAAAATACTTCCACTACCTTGCGTGTAACATCAAATGAGTTTTGTTCCATACCTAAAAATTGGAACTCGAAAGTACAACAAAAACGGCTATTGGTAGCAATAAAAAAGCAGTTCAGGGTTATCCTGAACTGCTTCAAAAGAGAGGGGTTTTTATTGGGCAACAACTTCGCCAGCAAAAGTGAGGCTAAGAGAGCCGTTTTCTGCATTGGTATTTACCGTAGCTGATTTGGTGAATTTTCCCACAGCAGCAGCATTATAAGTTAAAGTTACAAATCCTTTTTTGCCAGGAGCCACAGCCTCTTTAGTGTAATCTTGTGTGGTACAACCGCAACCCGGCTGCACGCTGGTAATAATTAATGGCGCATGGCCAGTGTTGGTAAATTCGTAAGTAAAACTTACCGGCTTGCCTTGGCTAACCTTACCAAAATCATGGGTGGTGTTTTTCCAAGTGCAGGCGGCCATTTTTGCTGGGGTAGCACTTGCAGTTGTTTGCGCATTGGCCATTGTTTGTTGTTGTGCCATAACCATCCCGGTTAGGCCAACTACGGTAAAAACCGTTAACATCATTTTTTTCATTTGTTGTGTTTTTTGTGTTTACAAAGATTCAGCAAGCAATTGGTTTGTTTTGTTAACAGGTAGCCATATCTTGTTAATGATTTGTTAAAACAGGTGGTTTAGGCAAAGGAATATGGCAAACCGAGTAGATTTGTCCAACGTTTATGCAGAGAAAAACACTATTAATATTTGTATTGCTTGCACTCACGTCCATTGTTGGTGTGGTAGTGATACAAGTATACTGGTTTAAACAGGCCTATAACACCAATCAGGAAGAGTTTAACCAGAATGCTCGTATAGCGTTAAAAGAAGTGGTAAAAGGCATTATTAAATACAACAATACGGCTACCATGCCTGCCGAACCTGTTCAGCAAGTTAGTCCAAACTATTTTATAGTGATGGTAAATGACCAGATTAATGCCCAGGTATTGCAACACTATTTACAAACAGAATTAGGCCGTTTTAATATTAAACAGGGATTTGAATTTAATATTTATGATTGTGCAAGCCGCAAGATGATGTACGGTGAATATTCGGATGGTACAACAGATAATCCGATTAAACTGAGTAACCAACCCGCTTGGAAAGGAGATAATTACTACTTTACCGTTTATTTCCCGCACAAATCGTATGGCATAGTTCAGCAAATGACGTTATGGCTTTATTCTTCAGCCATCGTATTGCTGGTAGTGGTTTTTTTTACCTATAGTTTATTTGTTATTTTAAAACAAAAACGACTATCAGAAATTCAGCGTGATTTTATCAATAACATGGCGCATGAAATCAGGACGCCACTTTCCACCATTACCATTTCTGCTGAAACCATCAAAAATCCTGACATGGTAAACACCCCGCAAAGGCTATTAAATTATGCAACTATCATTATGGATGAGGCAAATAAACTGCGCAATCAATTGGAACGGGTGTTGTCCATTGCTGAAACAGAAAACAGCATTAAACTCACCTTGGAAGAAGTAGATGTGCAAAAGCTCTTGTTACATACTGCCCAAGAATGTATTGCTAAAGTGAGTACCAAAAAGATAACATTAAACACCTTGTTTGTTGCCCAAAACCACCTTCTACTTGCAGATAAGCTGCACCTTACCAACCTGTTTGTAAACTTAATCGATAATGCCATTAAATACAGCCGAGATGAATTAAACCTGCAAATTGGTACATCCAATAAGCCACAAGGGCTGTTGGAAGTTTTTGTAGCGGATGATGGGATAGGTATTACCAAAGAAAACCAGAAGAAAATATTTGATAAGTTTTACCGCGTACCAACCGGAAATGTACACAACACAAAAGGTTTTGGCATCGGTTTAAGTTATGTGAGTTTGGTTACTAAAATGCACAAAGGCAGTATTAAAGTACAAAGCAATGGGAGCCTTGGTTCAACATTCATATTAAATTTTCCATTGGCATGAGCGAATTTAAAAAACAGGTACGTGTATTATTGGTAGAGGATGATGCCAGCTTAGGCTTTGTGATAAAAGACAACCTGGAGCAACAGGGCATGGAGGTGCAGTTGGCAACTGATGGTGAAATGGCACAGCAATTATTTCAGTTGGGACGTTTTACCATTTGTATATTGGATGTGATGCTTCCTAAAGTAGACGGCTTCGCTGTTGCTCAGTTTATTCGTGAGCAGGATAATGAGGTGCCCATTATTTTCCTCACTGCCAAAAGCATGAAAGAAGACCGTATTAAGGGATTTAAAATTGGTGCAGATGATTACATGGTAAAGCCGTTTAATATTGAGGAGCTTATTTTACGGATACAGGTGTTTTTAAAACGCACAGGCAAATCACAAGCCCAACAACAATATCAAATTGGTTGTTATATCTTTAATCCCCATGATTTAGAGTTAACAGCAACAGGCTATTTAAAAAAGTTAACCAGAAAGGAGGCTGATTTGCTTAAGTTGCTTTGTGAAAATAAGAATGCCATGCTTACACGGGAAGTTATTCTAAAGCAAATTTGGGGAACAGACGATTACTTTGCGGGAAGAAGCATGGACGTGTTTATTTCTAAATTACGAAAGTATATGTTGGCAGATGCTCGCATTGAAATTACCAATCACCATGGCATTGGTTTTAAACTGACTATAAAGGAATAAGAAAGGACTAACGTCAGGCAGTAGGGGATAAATTAACTTAAGTTGTCTTTAATAAGTATGATAAACAACAAAGGGTTAATCAAGAATGGCAAAAAATGGACCATGTTGGCAGCGTTGTTTTTGTGCTGGCTTTTTAATATGGCTTTGGTTTCTGAATTAGCTGAACAACGTACTTACCGCATTACCAGGAATGGTAAAGAAATAGGTAAACTTCATGTATTGAAACAGCAGAAGTCAGACCATTTGTTTATCAGCTTGCATGCGCGGATTCATTCTCAATTCATTTTACCGCTGACAATTGTTACCAGAGATGAAGCCATGTTTAAAAAGGGCGTGCTAACGCAATCAACGGTATATAGAGAGGTGAATCATAAGGTAACCGTGAGTAGAAAAACGGTGGTACAGGGCAAAAACTATCAGCTACAAGATGGGGATAAAGGTACGCTTTTAAACCGTTACCCAATTGCCATGAACATGATGCTTTTATACCTGAATGAGCCTGTCGGAGTCAAACAAATATATTCAGACCACTACCAACAATTTGTTGAGGTAGTAAAAACAGGTCA
Source organism: Chitinophaga pinensis (assembly GCA_943372215.1). Taxonomy (GTDB): domain Bacteria; phylum Bacteroidota; class Bacteroidia; order UKL13-3; family UKL13-3; genus UBA6183. Next base: position 102,399 of record CALRXU020000010.1, read on the forward strand.
ACACGTCTATAAGGTTATATTACCAGAAGGAGCCTTTAATAGCTATGAGTATAAAGACAATGCTTGTTATAGGGTACAGGTATTTAATAAGTTATATGATGCAGTATTTGAGTTGGAAAAATAGTCTTGCAGTAATTGGTCGGTAATAAATAGGGATTAGAATGTTCCAGCATATAACAAAGCCAATAAGGCCATAAGTGCAGGTAGTGCCTGAACAAAAAATATTTTTCGGGAGGCGGTTGCTGCTCCATACACTCCGGCTACAATTACGCATCCTAAGAAGAAAAATGCCACATAACGGCTCCAATTGATATCATCAATGCACAACGACCAAATAAGTCCTGCGGCTAAAAAACCATTGTACAAACCTTGGTTGGCAGCCATAACTTTTGTAGGTGTAAACAGTTCATTGGGCAATGCTCCTTTAAACACTTTTTTGCCCCTTGTTTCCCAAGCAAACATTTCTAGCCATAAAATATACAAATGTTCCAGTGCCACCAACGCAACCAAAATTTGTGCAAGTATTTTCATAAGTAAAAGATAAGCGTAATTACATTAGAAATGGTATAAATTGAGAATAATATTTTTGTTCCCAAGCAAAATTGAGAAACGGCTATTAAGGAAAGATTAATTCAACTTTTGCTTAATAGCCGTTCAATACAATCATTCCTTTTCATCTTTTTCAATTTGAAGGATATGCAATAAACGATGGATAATGGGTGCAAAAAAAACAGCAGTTACACTCAAGAAAGCTACTCCACTGTATAATGCGTAAAATGAAGAAAATAATTTAGCTTGGTTGGTGGTCATTTCTGCCACAGGCCCCATTCCTGTTAGTATCATACAGGCCATGTGAAAACTGTCAATCCAATCCAGTTTGCCCAAATGATGGTAGCCAATTGTGCCAATACTTACGGAGACAAAAATTAGTAGTGCACAAAACAAGCCATACCTCATTACCCGATAGAGGAAATGAGAAAAGGTTGCTACTTTTTGTTTACGGTGTTCAAGTTTCATATTTTCAGATTGATGTAACAAGGTTAATCAATATCAAGCAATTTATCTGAGTTCAGTTTACTTGAAATTCAATTAGCTATACTGAGCAAATAAATTTTGCCTTTCCTTGGTTGCCAAATTAATCACATCAAACCGTTTGGTAGACGTATAAGAACCCATATCACTATCGCTGTTAATCAATACCGCACCCATCAATATTACATACTTGCAGTTATAAGTGGTTTGCTCCACCAATTCATTAATGCGTTTGTCAATGGCCTCATAAATCACTTCTGTGGCTTCAAACAGGGCATTTTCTGCTGTTAAAATGCGGTCCTTTTGCTTAAACAAAATTTGTTCAATGGTATTCATTTGATAATCCATTTCCGATACGTGTCCTTCCTTAATCTGGTTATTCATCAACTTATTTAAAGCCCCTTTTGCTGCGCCACAACACCCAGAGTTTTTACTCTGTCCAACACGATGAATTTCGCCAATAACTCCAGTTCTGGTAATGCCTATGTGAGGACCATAATAAATAAAAACGGCTCCGCTATCAGGCACATGGCTGGCAAAGGCTCCCATACCCGTTAGTCCAGTAAAAGGAAAACCATCTAAACCGCCCATTTTAAAAGGGCCCAATAATTCATGCGCCCTAGCTGGATATTGAATGCTGTTTACATCATCACTGCAAATGCTATCTGCCAGCATAATCTGACCAGTTTCAAGCTCAAGCGTTTCTTCTACAAAATCAATCAGTTTGTTCACACTATCAATGGTAGTAATTGCATTTGGGTACCATTTTCTAATGATGTTGAGTTTTTCCTTTTTAAGCATAGGTTAGTTTGTTGATAAAACTAAAATAAGTAAACAATTGTAAAGAAGCCAGCATTGTAAAAATTTATTTCAACCTAAATGGTGTGTAATAGCCTCATTGGCTATACTCGATAGGTCATGTAATAATAAATGGTATTCAATCATTGACACAAAAGCAAAAGCACATTATTTTGGCTGCTTTAACCCCTCCGTTAACTCCTTCAGATAATCCATTTGTTGCTCTTGCAACTCAAGTAGTTTTTTGTTTTGTAAAATCAATACTTGGTCTATTTTTTCACTCAAAAACTGAATTTCCAATTCAGCTTTAAGGTTTATTTGGTAATCATGCTCTGCCCGCTGGCGGTCTTTTTGTTCCTGCCTATTTTGGCTCATCATAATAATGGGGGCTTGTATGGCAGCCAAGCATGATAAAATCAGGTTGAGTAAAATAAAGGGAAATGGATCAAAGGCATTGCTGGAAAGAAGCCAGATATTTGTGCCTATCCATAACAGAATAAAAGCAAAAAACGCAATAATAAAGGTCCAGCTTCCTCCAAAAATGGCAATTTTATCAGCCAGCTTTTGCCCAATGGTTAGTTTGGAAGTGAGTTCATCATGGATGTTTTCGGAAAGTATCGCATTGTTTTTAAAAGCATTAACTACTTCTTCATCAATAACAGTACCCTTTTGTTGAAAGGCGGGAGAAGTGAGGTGTAATCTGCGATATAGGTTGAGTTCGTCAATGGAAACATAATGCTCGGTAGTGAAACCCGGATACTTTTGTTGTATCAAGCTAAAGATGCCAGCCCGAATATCTTCTCCTTGTACTTCTTCACCTGGATTTATTTCTGTGTGGCTGATGTAACTAATGGGCATAATAAATAACTTACCCAAATGTAATACATTTCGCGGTAAGTTAGAGTTAAGTTATCAGAGCTCAAGTATAGCATCACTATTTCTTGTTTATAGGTGCCGATGAGCCCATTAACACTTTCTATAACACGTCACTATACTCAGGTGTTTTATCAAAAACGCTTTTGGCAAATGGGCAAAGTGGAATAATACTAATATTATTTTCGCGCGCAAATTCAACGGCTTTGGCCACCATAAACTTGCCGGCACTTTTGCCACGTAACACATCATCTACTTCTGTGTGATCAATAATAATGCGGTCTATACCAGCCCACACATAAGTCATCTCAGCGGCAATCATGCCATTGTGCTCAATATAAAACAGCCCTTGCTTGCCGTCATCTTTTTGTTGTACTTCCATGCTTCAATTATAGGATAAAATTGTGTTCAAAGTTAAAATTGGCAGCACCTTAACTAAAATTTTAACAACATTGTTTTATGGTTAAAGTGCTGCCTTAAGTTAATACATGCAATAGAGTTAAGTTACGCTTGCTGGTTTGCTTTACGGTTAATAAAATACAACAACGAACCTGCAACTACAAAGTGCATGGTATCAAGTACAATCCCAAATCCTAATGGCATACCAGGAACTGACATAAATGGACTAACCAAAGACAGTAGTACCAGAATAACAGAAACAACTGCAAAAATGGTGAATCCTTTTTTGGTGAACCGTTCGAATAAGAAAAATACAATAGCACCAATTAATGTAGGCAGGATGCTGGAGATGATAACAGGAACAACAGTTAGCGATTGACCTGGTTGCACAAAAACATCATCAGTGATAACGCCTGCGGCATGAAAAATGAAGAATAGGGCTGTATTGATAATTACCGATACTCCCGCAGCCATTAAGCCGGCTGTAAAGCTTTGTTTGAAGTCTAGTTTTGAGTTCATGATGTTAATTGTTAAAGTGTTTGTTATTAATTTGTGTGCATTAAAAGAAGGCTGTTGTTATGAATTTACTGTTCCCATTTTTCCAAGCTGATAGTCCATCATCACTTGGTGTATTTGTTCTTCACTGTTCATCACGTATGAGGCATAACCAACAACGGGTTCGTTGAGTGGAGTTCCACCTAATAAGATAAAGCGGCTTTCGGAATTGGCTTTAACAGATAATAAATTTCCATCGGTATCAAACTGGGAAATAGATGTTGGCTCAAGCAACTTTTCGCCTGCTGTTAACGTGCCATTTATTACATACAATGCGCAGGTATCGCCTTGCTTAAGCGGAATCTCAACCGAGGCGTTGGCTGGTATGTTCACATCAAACAAGTAAGCAGGAGAGAGGCTTTTAACTGGAGACGCCTGTCCTAATAATTCACCTGCCAAAATTTTAACCTGGGTTTCTCCAATATTTACAACAGGCAGTTGTGCTGAAGGGTAGTGGAAAAAATCTGGCTCAATAAATTTGTCTTTTGCAGGCAATGAAATCCAAAATTGCAAACCATGCACGGTTTCAGGTTCTGTGCGGTTTTCATGCATTCCTTCAGCGTGTACAATGCCTTTTCCAGCTTGCATCCAAGCCAAATCACCTGCATTAATCATGGCATCATGCCCATAACTGTCTTGGTGGCGGTTGCTTCCTTCGAATAGGTAAGTAATGGTAGCGATACCAGCATGGGGGTGTGGAGGCACACCTTGCCCATTTGGTTGTTTCTCAATGGGGCCAAAATGGTCTAAAAACACAAAAGGATCTACCAAACTTAATGCGCTGGGTATAACTTGCCTCACGTGTGGGCCCATGCTTCTGCTGGCATGTGCCTTTTGGGTGGCGATTATTTTTTTATTCATCATCTATTTTTTGTTTATTTAGTTATATATACAACTATTTAAGTAAATTTTTTATTCTGCTCTAAGTTTTTCCAATAAGGCGTTGAGGTGAAAGCTTTCAGAAGCAGAAAGCGTGCTGTATGACTTTTTACTGTTTTTAAAACTTAGTTCAATATCGTTTAACAAGGTTAAACCTGTTTTAGTAATGGTAATCACATACTCTCTTTTGTCTTTAGCAGATTGTAATACCCGAATCAGTTTTTTATCTACCAGTTTTTTTACAAGCAATGTTACGTTAGAGCTAGGAGCAATCATGCGGGAAAGAATATCCTTTTGGCACATGCTTTCAGGATGGCTTCCTTTTAAAATTCGTAACACATTAAACTGTTCATGCGTAATTTGAAAAGGCTTTAATTCAGCCGATATTTTATTGTATAACCAATTGGCAGTGTATAGCAAATTCAAATTCGCTTTTAACTGCTCATTCGGAAATTTTTGTTGCTTAAGGGCCTCTTCTAACGTTGGCATAAAACTAAATTGCCGTACAAAGGTAATACAAATAGTTGTATATACAACTATTTGTCTATTTATTAATCTTAACTTAAACGACTGTCGTCTGTAATGGGGATTTGACTACCAAGTGGTGGAGGTTTTTATTAACCACTACCTCTAAGAAGAATTTTAACTCCCATTGGTATAGTGCAACTGCACCAACCCCTTGTTAAAGCTTTTGGCGGATACTAATTTAAATATTTGCTCTGGGTGGCCTTCTTTAAACAGACGTGTGCCTTCACCCAGCAATATGGGTATAACAGAAATAATCAGTTCGTCAATCAGTTTTTTTCTTAGCAATTCATTTGCAATTTCAGCACCTCCATCACAAAAAATATGTTTACCCTGTTCCGATTTTAAACGTGTAACCAGTCTGTTGAGGTCGCCAGTGTAAAAAGTTGTTTTTCCTTCGCTTGGTTTATGTGTTCTGGTAATCACATATGATTCCTTATCGGCATGCGGAAATTCGCCCACTTCAGCCATCACCCAATCATAAGTTTTTCGCCCTACAATAACGGTATCTATGGTTTCAATAAAATTGGTGTACCCATAATCTTCTCCTTCTTCTTGAACCATTGAAAGGAAGCTAAGGTCGTCATTGGGTTTGGCAATAAACCCATCTATGCTGGTGGCAATGTATAAAATTAATTTTCTAGCCATGTTTAGTCTAAGTTATAGCCTAAGCTCAATAGTAGGATATAAGTGCGGTCGTTAATATTTGCTTGCAAGTTATCAGAAGTAGACCATTTCGCGATAGAATTAAAGTTTCTATACACATTCGTACTTATTCCAACAATCGTGTTGTTAATGGTACATTTTACTCCGACACCGTAATTTATACCAACACTTATTTTATTAAGTTCATTAGTCTCATTTATAGGTCTAAATGTTTTGTTAAATCCAGTTAAGAAGTCAATTCGTGGCCCTAGGTTTGCAAACACGGTAAGTCTTTTATCAAGAGGGTATTTCAGTTCACCACAAGTGTTAAGTGAAACGTATTGTAAACTTGCTTCCGATTTTAGGTTAACTGGATTACCTCCATTTGATGAAACCGTTATTCCCGCTCCTTCTCCTCCTTTTTCCAAATAGCCGATATTGCTTGATAAATTAACGTATTTTTTATTAAAATAGTCAACTCCAATAAATACTGGTACGGAGGACCTGTAATTGGAATAAGCCATCTGCTCAAAAGTGCCAATCTGCCAATCCAGTTTTGATAGAGCCATCCCAGACTGGACGGTAATGACTTGACCTTGTAGTTGCGAAGCAAGCAATACCCCAGTTAAAAGAAGTGTTGTTAATTTAATCATGATGTGAAACTAATGAGCTTGAGGCAACTAACAAAGCAAGTCGTGTAAAATGGTTGTCTTTTTTACGTTATCTCAACAACAAATCAGCATACCAAAAACCAGTATTCATGGGGTTGTCTGTTGCGTTGCAATCGTAGCTGCTATCGTTGTCTTGTTTTGTGGGGGTGTAAGTTCGGTACACCACTTCCCCTTTAACAAAACTAATAGGTTGTTTAAACAAGGGGCCATCATATACGAACGTGTGAAACTCTCCATTTTCCCCGCAAGGGTCTACATCTTTCGGCAGGTCTTTTAAAAAGTCGTGGTCAATCACCCTGCCAACAAAACTTTTGTCCAAGTATTTTTCGTTTACGCAGGTGGTAATGGTTTTAAATCCCAATTCAATAAACTCATGCATGAGTTGTTTGGTGGGGATTTGCCAAAGAGGAAACAAGCCTGTTAATCCAACTTGTTTTAATTTATCTTCCCGATACTGCCTAAGGTCTTCCAGAAAAATATCGCCAAACGCGGACATGCTTGCGCCTTGTTGTTTAAGCTGATGCAATGTTGTGGCCATGGTTTTTTCATACACCTCCATAGTAGGGGCTTCTGGAACAAACATCTTATGCAAAGGCAGTCCTATGGAATCAACCTGTTTTTCCAGTAGCTCAACCCGCACTCCATGCATGGAAATGCGCTGGTATGCCTCGCTAATGCTGGTTAACAAACACATCACTTCATATTGCGGCATTTGCAGCAGTTTATATAAACACAAGGCAGAATCTTTGCCTCCACTCCAGTTAAATATCACTTGTTGTTTCATGCAATCTATTATTCAAGTATCAATACACTAATAGGCATCCAGCACGGGCAAAACTTCGCGGTTAAAATCCCAGAAGGCTTGGTTCTCATAAGTTGAACCATTGGTGGCAGTGCTACCTTTATAGCTTACCCATTCTGCACCCCAATAGCAATAACCTATGGAGTTAGGTACCTTTTTTAGCACTTGCTGAATACCTAATAAATAATCTTTTTGCCCTTGTGGTGTTGGGGGATAAGTTGCTATGAGCTGTGAATCCAGCCCAATAATGTTATTGGTCCAATCATTCCAGCCCAGCGTAAATGGGTAGGAGGTTTCAGTGATAAAAACAGGCTTTTGGTATTGGGTTGTAAGTGAGGTAAGGGTTAGTTGCAAACTATCCAGGTTTTTCCCATGCCACATAGGATAATAACTTAAACCGATGATATCAAAATCCATGTTGGCCATGTTTTGGTAAAACCAACTGGCATTTTGTAAACCCGCATAATGAAGGATGATTTTGGTGTTTTTGTTGCTTGCGCGAACCGCATCAATACCCGCTTGTAACAATGCTTTCATTTGAGGAAGGTTATTGATATTGCCATCAGGCCACAACAGGCCATGGTTTATTTCGTTCCCAATCTGAATATAATCTGGATTGATTTCAGTGGTTACTTTTTGGGTGTAAGCATAAACACTATCTTTTAATTGGTTAAAGCCAATGCCTTGCCATTGTTGCGGTTTGGTTTGTTGTGCAGGGTCGGCCCATGTATCAGAGTAATGAACAGTGAGCAATGTTTTTAGGCCAAGTGCCTTTATTTCCTGCACCAAACTTTTTACCGTTTCAAAATCAGAATTGGGAGATGAGGGATTTTTCCAAAGCCTCAAACGAATCAAGTTTACACCTGATTTTTTAAGGGTTAACAGCATGTCTTCGGCCTGCTTTTGTTGGTTGTAAAATAACAAACCACTGGCTCTAATTTCCGGCAGGAAAGAGAGGTCAACCCCTTTTATTTCAGGGTTGTCTACCTGAGGTAAAACCGGGTTATCTTCTTTGTTTTTACAACCGATTAGGGTACAACAAGCAACCATGCAAAAAAGGAGCCATTGCATAAAGAGTATCTGTATTTGTAGAGGTTGTTTATTTGACATAACAATTTAGAACATACCTAAAAAATTAATGAAAGATGTGCTGTTCTTTATTTACAAGTAAACCGTGCAATAAAACGGGCTAAATGATTACAAAAAAAGCCAAACGAAATTTTACGTTTGGCTTTTTTCTAAAATAGCGGTGGCTTATGCGCCAACCAATTCTTTATAAGCTGCTGCGCTCATTAATCCGCTCACTTCTGCGGCATCAAATCCAGTTAATGAAATCATCCAACCTTCACCATAAGGGTCGCTGTTTACCAATTCAGGGGCACTATCCAAAGCTTTATTAAAAGCACTTACTGTTCCACTCAAAGGAGCAAATAAATCAGATACTGTTTTAACGGCCTCAACCGTACCAAAAACGTCATGTTGAGCAACGGGTTTACCAACAGTGTTGATATCAACATATACGATATCACCCAATTCTCCTTGGGCAAAATCTGTAATGCCTATATAGGCTAAATCACCTTCAATACGAACCCATTCATGATCTTTGGTGTACAATAAGTTTTCTGGAAAATTCATAATCGTGCTTATTTATTTTTGGGCTAAATTACGGTTTGCAGGTAAATAAAAAAATAAATTATCGGTAAATACCTTTGCCCAACAAGTTACTGTTCATGTTTGTTGAATTTTAAGGATGTTTCAATCCTATTTTGATAATTGTATATTGCACCCATGTCGGCCAAGCTTTATGTGATACCAACACCTATTGGAAATCTAGAGGATATTACCCTGAGGGCATTGCGTTTGCTCAAAGAAGTAGATGCTATTTTGGCAGAGGATACTAGGCAAACGGTAAAGTTACTTAAACACTATAGTATTGAAAAGCCCCTAATTCCTTACCATATGCACAATGAGCACAGGGAGTTGAGTCGATTTACGGATTTGTTGTTGAGTGGGAAAACCCTGGCGTTGGTGAGTGATGCAGGAACACCCGGAATAAGCGACCCAGGCTTTTTATTAATACGTGAGTGTTTGCGCAATGGCATTATTGTGGATTGTTTGCCAGGGGCAACTGCGTTTGTACCTGCATTGCTTAAGAGTGGATTACCAGCTAATCAGTTTTGTTTTGAGGGCTTTTTACCCGATAAAAAAGGAAGACAAACACGTATTAAGAAGCTTAGTACAGAAGAAAGAACGGTTATTTTGTACGAGGCCCCCCATCGTTTGGTAAAATGTTTAACCCAGCTGGTTGAATTTTTTGGGGCAGAGAGGCAAGCCTCAGTGTCTAGGGAACTCAGTAAAATGTTTGAAGAAACCATTAATGGCACCCTAGCAGAATTAATTACCCACTTTACCATAAAGCCCCCTAAAGGTGAAATTGTGATAGTGGTAAGTGGTTTGGATGCAAAAAAAGCTAAGGATGAAAAAGAGATTGAATAGTTTGCAATTTCTTCTCCGTTTCTGCAAATTCACTTTCTGCAATACTTTGGCCAGTTATTCCAGCCCCAGCATACAATAGAGCCTTATCTTTAAACAACTCTGCGCAACGTAAATTTACAAATAATTCAAGGGTAGTTTTAGGCAAATGTATGCCGATAAAACCACTATAAAATCTGCGTTCCAAATGTTCTTTAGATGCAATAAGCAAGCTGGCCTCTAATTGTGGTAAGCCGCATACTGCTGGTGTTGGATTCAACCCCTCAAGCACATGGTGAAATTTAGAAGTTAGAATCACATCATTAGAATGCACTTTAAAAGCACTTCGTAAGTGTTTTACATTGCCAGCGGCAATGGTTTCCACCTCGCCAATATTTATTTTTTTAAACCCATTTTCCCTAAACACTCCATGAATAAAAAACTCAATCATGCCTTGTTCATCTTGTTCTTTAGCGGTCCATTCTTGCGTGGAGTCAATTGGCAAAGTACCTGCAAGTGCTACGGTTTGAAGGGTGTTGTTACCTGTGCTGATGAGTTGTTCAGGTGTAGCTGTGAACCATGAGCCAATACCTTGTATGCTGTAAAAACATACGCATGCATCTGGATATTGTTCGCAAGCCGTTTCAAACATCACATCAACTTGTTGAGGTGAGGTAAAGTCAACAGAAACACAGCGTGCAGCCACCGCTTTATCGATAGTTCCAGCTTCTATTTGGGCAACAATTTGGCGCACATAGTCCACATAAAAAGCCTCGTCAGCCATAAAGTTGGTTGAATTGCCTCCCTCGTGCCAATGGTTTAATGTACCAACAGCGTTTGGTAAACTGCCATAAATACAAACGGAATTTTTAAAAACCGCTTCCGCCTTTAGCGCATAAGCCTTATTTCCTGCCCCATATGGCGAGCAGAAAAACAAAGGTTGATCAACCACTTCGTACTTCACCCGAATCATCTCGGGGGCTGCTGAGGCATAAAAATAGTACACATCTGTTGTACCTGGTAAACGAATGGCGGCAAAGTTTACCCCTAGTGTTTTGGCAATATTAAATTGCTGGTGGATGTTCGTATCCTCTTTCATTGTTTTTTAGTTCAACAACTGCCATAGTTAAGCGGCTGATGCAATTTAATTTGCCACGTTCATCCGTGATCCGAATTTCCCACACATGCGTGGTTTTTCCAATATGTATAGGTTTAGCCGTACCATAAACAAAACCATTGCCTTCATGTGCACTGCGCACATGATTGGCATTAATATCCAAGCCTACTGCTACATAGCGTTCTCTATCAATGGCTAGGTTGGCCGCTAAGCTTCCGGCAGTTTCTGCCAACACACAATATGCTCCGCCATTAACTATGCGCAAGGGTTGAACCGTGCGGTGGTCAATGGGCATGCGTGCAGTTAAGTAATCTATGCCAAACTCAACAAACTCAATCCCAATGTACTCGGCCATGGTGTTAGCATTCCGTTTATTTATTGCTTCTAAGCTTATTTTATCAAAGTTTTTAAATGCCATATCAAGAATTATTATTTTTTCAATAAGCGTGAAATTTTAAGGTATAAATCTTCTTGTTTAAAGGGTTTCGTAACAAAATCATTCATACCTGTATTGTAAACCCGTTGCCGTGTTTCATCAAAGGCATCTGCAGTGAGGGCTACAATGGGAATGTTAGCGTTCATTACCTGATCAGGGTTTTCGCGGATGTAGGCAGTGGCATCATAACCATTCATTTCCGGCATTTGTAAATCCATCAGTACCAAATCGTAATTTACCTGTTTTAATGTTTCAATGGCTTTTATCCCATTATCTGCAATGGTAACGCTTGCGCCCCACTTAAGCAAGAAACGTTTCGCTACCAGTTGATTCATTGCATTGTCTTCTACCAATAAAATGTGATAACCTGCTAAACTAGCTTCTTCAGTTAGGTCCTGGTTGCCAATCTCCTCTGTCGACTCGGTTGCACTTTCATATGCAATATCAAAATAAAAAGTGGAACCCTCATTGGGTTGGCTTTTTACGCCAATATAGCCGTTTTGCAGTTCTACCAAGTTTTTGGTAATAGCAAGTCCTAAGCCAGTTCCTCCAAACTTACGGGAAGTATCTGTATAAGCTTGCGTAAAACTTTCAAAAATGCTGTCCACTTTATTTCTTGCAATTCCGATTCCGCTATCAGTAACTGAAAAGCTAAGCAAGTACTTGTTGTTGAATTTTTGCTTCACTTTTACCATCACCACAATGCCTCCTTTATGCGTAAACTTAACAGCGTTTCCTAACAGGTTATATAAAATCTGGCTTAAACGATAAGGATCCCCTTTTATAAAGTTGGGTACATCAGGATGCACACTTAGGTTTAGGTACAACTCTTTTTCATCAGTTTGAAATTTGAAACTTTTGATGAGCTCGGTGAGTTTACGGTATAAATCAAAGGATATATTTTCGAGCTTGATTTTACCAGCCTCCATTTTACTAAAATCAAGAATATCATTAATAATTACCAATAGGTTATCAGCCGAATAACGAATGGAATTAAGGTATTCGTTGTTTTCACCTTCAGTAATCTGGTCTAGCAATAAATCGGTAATGCCAATAATGGCATTCATTGGTGTTCTGATTTCATGGCTCATGTTAGACAAGAAATCAGATTTGGCACGAGCGGCTTTAATGGCTTCGTTTTTTGCATCTAACAAACCCTGTTGAGCACGTTTTTTTTCGGTAATATCTTGCGCGTAAACAGCTACTCCTATTACTTCTTGTTTGTGGTTTCTAACCGGGTTGTAAGAAACTTCATAAAAACGTCTTTCTGTATTGGGCAAACCATATTCCTGTTCAAGCATAAACTGTTCACCAGCCAATGCACGAATCAGGTTTTGCAACTCATTTTCTTGGTCTAGCTTAAAAGGCTCCTTACCAACCAAGGTACTTCCAATTTCAATATCAATACCATAAAGGCGCTTCATATTTAATTTGTGCGCACTGTTAAAAGAAGTATAATGGTAATTGCGATCTAAGGCAAACACACTGGATTTTGTGCTTTCTAATATGGCTTCAAGTCTTGAGGCATATTCTTTGAGAGCCTCATCAGCTTGTAATTTTTCTTGTTCTGCTGTTTTAATGCGGAAAGCATGATGCAAGACCCGTTCAATTTTATCAGGGGTAAGGTCGTATTTGCTAAAGTAATCAATGGCTCCGAGCCTAAACATATCTGCTGCTATTTGCTCGTTGCCTTGAGAGGTCATCACCACTACCCCAGTTTTAATGCCTTGTTCTTTCAATTTTTTTAACAAGTCAAAACCATTAAGGCCTGGCAATTGGTAGTCTAAAAAAATGCAATCTAATTGCTGATTTTGTGCCTCAATAAGTGCTTCATGAGCAGAAACACATTCGATAATATCTACCTGCAACGAAAGTTGAGCGAGACATCGTGAAAAGATTTTGCGATCTACTTCATCATCATCAACCAATAAAATACGATGGATAGTACTGTTAAAACTCATAATGAATGATTTTCGGGAAATTGATTCACCATCCAAAAATTACTTAGCGTGGCAAACGAAGCAATAAATTCGTTTGAATCAAAATGTTTGATGATGTAGCCTGAAACATTTAGATTAAACGCAGCTTGCTTGTCCCTTTCCTCGTTTGAGGTGGTCATAATAAAAACCATATTATGGCGCAATTCTTCATCAGTTCTTATCCTTGACAAAAACTCGATGCCGTTCATTTTGGGCATATTTAAATCAAGCAAAATAACCCTTGGATAGGGAACCTCATGACGGTATAACATGCGCAAAGCCTCTTCACCATCATTGGCAACAAACAAAGCGCATGGGAGTTGTAGTTTTTTTAATGCCTTTTTTACATTCATGATGTCAATTTCATCATCCTCTATTAGTAGAATATTTACAGGCGTATTGTTCATTTTGCAAAACCTTGTGCAAGTTAACTGTTGTTTCGGTTAAAACCTCAATCAAGTCCTTAAGGATTGATTAAATCGGCATTTAATTATTTGTTAAGGGCCAGTTAAACTCAAAGGTACTGCCTTCTCCAAGCGTTGACTTCACGTGTACTGTTCCATTTTTTTCGTCAAGAATTTTTTTAACAATAGCCAATCCAATTCCGGTACTTTCATAGTTATCCCGAGATTCGAGTGTCTGAAAAATTTGAAAAATCTTGCTATGGTATTGTGGTTCTATACCCATGCCGTTATCCTTAATTATAAAAAGCAAACTGTTTCGTTGTTTTTGGCAGCCAATAAATATTGAGGGGTGTTCACTTTTGTTGTATTTAATGGCATTACTAATCAGGTTGTTCAATACTTGTTCAAGAGAGATAACATCAGTTTTAAAGTTCAGGTTTTCAATGTTCTTTTCTATTTTTACGTGATTAGGAATTTGAGCAAACTCCAACACACCATCAACAAGTTGAATGGTGTTTACCATTTTGGTCGTTATTGCCTTTCTTCCAGCACGCGAATATTGCAGCAATCCATTGATGAACTGTTCCAGCCTAAAAACCCGGCTTTTGAGCAAATCAAAGTTTTTAATGGTTTCTGTGGTTAAGTGCGGCTCCATTTCTTCCTTAATCCATTCGGTAAGATTAGAGATTCCCCTTAGTGGTGACTTTAAATCATGAGAAACCACGTAAGCAAATTGGTCAAGCTCTTTGTTAATGCGTTCAAGGTCAACAGCATGTTCCTGTAGCTTTAATTGGGTATTTTTCAAGTCGGTAATTTCTCTGGCTACAGCCTGTATTCCTTTAAATTGTCCGTTGGTGTAAATAATCTGCACATTCTGTCCAATCCAACGTGTTTCTCCAGTTTTTGTTAAAATGGGGAACTCAAAGTAGGTACGTTCAGTTTTGCTTTTTAGCTGATTGACGTAAAATTTGGCAGCACTGCTTTTATAATCATGGCGGATTAGATCAATGTAACGCATGGTTAATAGTTCATCCTTATCATATCCAGTAACTGTTGCGGCTACATCGTTACAATAAGTAAAGCGTCCAACATGGTCTGTATTATAAAATACATCACTCGCAGCTTCAATCAATAGGCGGAAACGTTCTTCACTTTTAGCCAAAAGCTCCTCGTTTTTTTTCTTAAAGTCAATATCAATTACAGAGCCTACCATCCGTTTAGGATTCCCTTCCGCATCCCGGTACAACTGCCCACTGCCTAAAAACCATTTGTATTTACCTGATTTGGTTTTAAAACGATACTCGATTAGGAAAGGTGTATTCTGTTTAAAATGACGGTCAACCTTTTCTAATAAAAGTTCCCTGTCATCTGGATGCAAAAATGTCCTGAAGGTATCTACTGAAGCTGGTATTTCATTAAAGTCGTAACCCAACAACTCATAAAACCTGGCCGACCACCACTGCTCTTTGCCATTTACGTCAAGCCAATCCCATATACCCGCTGAAGTGCCTTGAACCGCCAGTTCATAACGCAATTCGCTTTCTTTGAGCTGCTCTTCAGCAACTTTTCTTCGGCTAATATCTGTAATTACACCCTCAAAAAAACTAACCTCTTGCTGTGCATTGCGCATGACATAGGTTTGTTCCATTACCCAAATGTAGTGCCCATCTTTATGCTTTAAGCGGTATTCCAAGGTCATCTTATCCAAATCTTTTTCCAATGTTTCATTGGTAATTGTTAAAATGATTTCTAAGTCATCCGGATGAATGAGGTGTACATATTTAACCTGGTTGGTACTAAAATCCAATGAGGAATATCCAAGTACGTGCTTCACATTTGCCGATACATATTTAACCGTCCAACTATCATTGGGCAACCACTTAAACAATACAGACGGACTATTGGCAATAATCGTTTCAGCAGTATGTTGTTTTTCCTCTGCCGCTTTCTTTTCTGTAATGTCTTGCGCAGTTCCCAGGTAGCCAATGGTTTGTCCTTGGGCGTTTCTTAAAGTAGTTATACTCAATAAAACCTTGAAACGTTTACCAGACTTGTGTATATAGGTCCATTCTGCGGAGTTTTGCAGGCCGATTTTATTTTTATAAATAAAGGTAATAAAGCCAGGTGTTATTCCAGCATCGTACCGCAAATTGATTTCTGTTGTACGCTCTTCCACTTCTGGTGCATCATGAAATAACATGGGTGTGTGCTTATCTAATATCTCTTCACTGCTGTAGCCCAACATCATTTCTGCACCTTTATTAAATTCTATAATTACACCGTCAAGATTAGTAGCGATGATGGCATAACCTGTGCTGTCGAGCAATTGTCGTTGGAATGCTTTTGCCTTGTGGAGTTCGTTGGTTACTAATAAGTTGTCTTGAGTCTTTTTTTCTACCTCTCGCAGAGCGTTTACTAACACAGTGATGGTTTTGATAATCAAAAAGCTAAAGGCAAGTAAAAGAATAATTCTTCCGAAAATATGGGAAGGGTTATTGTGCTGAAGCATCCCAGAAATAATTACACCAACAAGTATTGCAAAAATGAGTATATACTGATGATTGCGGCTATTAAACAAAAAGATGGTTTGAAAGATAAACACAGAAGACAAAATCCACATGGGCGGTTTATTCCCAATAAATGCAGAAAACACACACTGTAAAATAATAAGCAGCAACAATACAGCAAACCTGAAATGTAAAATGGGCATAAATGATACCTCTTTACCTGCAGCTATTAACATACTTAAGGTAGCGATTGTGTAGATCAATGCAATACCATAGGCAGGGGTAAAATAAAAATTGAGCAAGCAAAAAATGAGCGAAAAAATCAATAACGCAGTTTGCTGTCTTTGATAAATTTTTGCGGTATGCGTTAAATAAGAAAACATTACTTAAATAGTTTGTTGAGTTATTTTATAAAAATTAAATGTAGTAATTTGTAGCACAATGACAAAAAAATGTATTTACATTATCAGACATGGCGAAACAGAGCTTAACCGACTAGGTATTGTTCAAGGAAGCGGTGTTGATGCAGATTTGAATGAAACCGGCAGAGTACAAGCGGAAAAATTTTATAAAACCTACCGCCAATTTCCATTTAAAAAAGTAATTACTTCGGCACTTAAACGCACACACCAGAGTGTAACTGGATTTATACAGGACGGGTTGCCCCACGTGGTGATGAGCGAATTAAATGAAATCAGTTGGGGTGATTATGAAGGCCAAGAACAATCAGAAGCACAAATGAAAGCATATTGGGATATGTTAAACAAATGGAAATCTGGTGATTTGCACGCGAAGATTCCAAATGGAGAAAGCCCCATTGAATTACAAGAAAGGCAAAAGCGTGCCGCTGAACTTATCTTAAACGATGAAGCAGATACCTTATTGGTATGCATGCATGGACGGGCAATGAAGAGTTTCTTATGCTTATTATTAGGTAAACCCTTAACAGAGATGGAAACCTTCCAGCACACCAACCTTTGTCTTTATACCATAGAGTATACTCAAGGAAGTTGTCGCCTGTTGCAAACCAACGATGTGAGCCATTTGGAGTAATTACGCTTAACAACAGAGCCAGTCAGAAAAATTGGTAAAAGTAGTTTGAATTGGCTTTTTTTGCAAAAAACTATGAAACAATATATTATAGCCTGTTTGGTAATAACCACACTGTTTCTTTCTCTAGAAACACAAGCAAGAAAAATCAGATTTAGTGTAAACATGGCCGGACAAGCCATTAGTCCCAACGGGGTTCGTGTTGCAGGTAACTTTAGAGATGTAAACTACGATGCCATTATTGAAAACCCTTCGCAACTCAGCAACTGGGATGCCACAGCCAATGCAATGAGCAATGGAGGAACAGGTAATATATACAGCATTACCCTTGATTTAATTGATAATATTGCCTATGAGTTTAAATTTCTAAATGGAAATACTTGGCTTAACGATGAAAATGTTCCTTTCATAGCTCAAGTAAACAATGGTGGTAATACCAATCGTTGGATTTTTGTACCTGCTGGCACTGATACTTTTGTTTTACCCTCTTTTGGTTTTTCTCAAGCAGCCCCAATTGGCAAAAAGGCCATAGTTGCGAATGTTGATGCAAGTAATGCAAATAAATCATTATCTATGTTTAGCGGAGCTAGCTTTAATGGCTTTATTGAAACACGTATTACCAATTATCAGGGTAGTGGTGTTTTTTCAGGCAATATTTTCAGAGCAGTGTTTTATCCAGATTCTGGTACCACCCTTACTTACAAATTTTTGAATGGCACTGGGGGATGGGAAGATGTACCATTAACTTGTGGCAATGGGAGTGTTTATAACGATAGGGTAGCTATTGCCGATGCCGACAAAGTGATACCTACGGTTTGTTTTAATGCTTGCAGTGCATGTAAGTACCCTATTCAATCAGCAGATACAGCTCAATATGTAAGCCAATCTAAGCTAACAATCAGTATCCCAATTAATGATTCAGCCGATTACATTAGTCCGGTATTTAAAAACGCAACCTATAGAGATACCTTAAGTGTTTCAGGTGTTGTGGTGGTGAGCCCTCGCATATATGGCCTATCCACATCGCGTAAGGGATTTTATTTGCAGCGACCGGGAGGTGGCCCATGGAGCGGGGTGCAAATTATGTGTGAACCATCAGGTTCTGGAACAACGCTTGCCCCATTTCTTAGCGAGACCAACTTTTACACGAGCGCTGCCAGAGGTAAACATATTCGGGTTACAGGTTTCATCCGTGCCTTTCAAAATGAGACCCAAATTAATATCATCAGAAATAACGCCAACGATTCCACCATTAAAACCTTAACGGGATCACCTATACCAGTGTACACAACAATTCCAATTTCGCAACTCAACGTTGGTGGGCTAAAAGCTATCAATCCTAGCATCCAAAAGGCGACAGGGGAGCAATGGGAAGGGGTATTGGTGCAGCTAAACAATGTAATTGTTGATACCATTATTGTTTCTGGAAGCCGGTTTTTTTGGAAAGTTCGTGATGCCAACAATAATGCTATTGGAGTTAGCGATTTTTCGGGCTTTTTTCGTAACGATAACAATGAAGACTCTGCCATTGCCAACACGTATGCCCCCCCTCTGCAAGGTGCAAGGCTGCAGTATATTAGAGGGATAGTTCGTGAGCTAACCGTATCAGGTGTTCCGCAATATCAAATTGCGCCATTATACCCTGAGGATGTTGGGCCTGTAGAGCAGTATCCGTACATCACCATTGATAGCATTCAGTTTGTAAACAATAGCAAGCTTGCACAGCTTCCGGCTAATGATGTGCCTGACTACATCAGCCCAGTTTTTGTAAACAACGCCTTTGCCGATACGGTTTCCACAACAGGCATTGTAGTGATGAATCCGCGTATTTATGGACTATCAACAAACAGAAAGGCTACTCTCCTGCAACGTCCAGGCGGAGGACCATGGAGCGGAGTGCAGTTAATGTGTGATCATGCTGCTTATCCAGGGTTTACAATTGCAACGTTACTAAACCAAACACAGTTTTACCAAAAAGCACAAGTTGGCAGCGTGGTAAGGGCAAATAGTGTAATCAGGGCTTTCCAAAATGAAACCCAATTAAACATTTTACCGAATGGAACAGATTCATCATTAAAGGCCCAAGGATTTGGTCAGCTTGTTTATACTCCTATTACATTAAATCAATTGGTAACAGGCGGATTAAACTACTCAAACGGAACGCAACAAAAGGTAACAGGAGAAAAATGGGAAGGTGTGTTAGTAACCATACCTGATGTAACAGTTGATTCTATTCAAATCGGAACAAATCGGTTTTTCTGGAAGGTGAGGGATGATTTTGGTAATGCCATAGGAATATCAGATTTCTCAGGTTTTTTCCGAAATGACAATAATGAAGATTCAGCAATTGCCAATACCTACGCACCGCCAGCTAAAGGTACACGGTTGTTTTACATCAGAGGGGTGGTAAGGGAGTTGTCAGTTTCAGGAGTTCAACAATATCAAATTGCTCCACTGTATCCTGCTGATGTAGGTCCGGTAAATCCACTGCCTGTAACTTTTACCTACTTCAACGCAACTGATGCAACAAATCATGTTCGCGTTGCTTGGAATACAGCCTCCGAAGTAAACAACCGTCATTTTGAAATTGAACTATCTACTGATAACCAAAGTTTCAAGCGCATTGGAATAGTAAAAGGGAAAGGCAATACGACCACTTTACAGCAATATGTATTTATAGATACTTATGGAAAACAGCTCTTAACCCAAGGAAATACCTTGTATTACCGCATTAAACAAGTGGATTATAACGGTACTAACCAATACAGCAGTATTATTAGTATCGCTTCAACTAATGAAAAGCCATTTACTTGTTATCCAAACCCTGCACATAATCAATTAACAGTAAGTGGGCTTAACGGCAAGGTAGCTGTAACCGATATTGCAGGAGTACCTGTATTGTTTATTGAAGCGGATGGCGTAACTGATATTTCTTCTCTAAAACCAGGCATCTATTTTATCCATAACCAAGGGCAAAGTTTAAAATTTATTAAACAATAAGCTGCTATTTTATAAGCGGTAATTTTGCATATGGGTTATACCATTACTTTTGTTGTAAACTTATTACTATGAAAACAATTTATTTGTTAACAATAGCAGCCGCTTTGGTTGCTTGCAATACTAAAATGAGTAAAGAGAAAATTAAAGTGGATGCCTATCCTAAAACAGCCAAGGGGGCCGTAGTTGATGATTATTTTGGTGTAAAAATTGCCGACCCTTACCAATGGCTGGAGAATGATACAGCAGCCGAAGTAACAACCTGGGTTCAGGAACAAAATAAGGTTACTCAGCATTATTTGGGTCAAATACCGTTTAGAGAAAAAATAAAATCCCGTTTAACAGAGATTTGGGACTACCCCAAATATTCCTCTCCTTTTAAAGAAGGAGAATTCTACTATTTTTTTAAAAATAGCGGTCTACAGAACCAAAGTATTCTCTATAGGCAAAAAGGCCTACAGGGAGAACCCGAAGTGTTTATTGACCCGAATAGCTTAAGCGAAGATGGAACCGCGTCATTAGCCAGTTTTACGTTTAGCAAAGACCACAAATATTGCGCAGTGGGCATTGCCCAAAGTGGCAGCGATTGGAATGAAATATTTGTAATGGATGTGGCATCTAAACAGAAAACAAGCGACTTGATTAAATGGGTAAAGTTTAGTGGAGCTACCTGGCATAAAAATGGCTTTTATTATAGCCGATATGATGAACCCAAAAGGGGCAAAGAATTTAGCAATGCCAATGAGTACATGAAAATCTATTACCACGAAATAGGCACAAATCAGGCTAATGATAAGTTAATTTACGAGGATAAAGCACACCCTTTGCGCTATTTCAATGCTTCAATTACTGAAGACGAGCGGTTTTTGTTTATTAATGTAAGCGAAGGAACCAGTGGGTCTGAAATTTTGGTGAAAGAATTATGGAATCCAACTTGGAAAAATAAAGAAGTAAGCACCCAATCATTTAAAGTATTATTCAAAGGATTTGAAAATAACTATTCCATTATTGATAACCGAGAAGGATTTATTTTAGCCTTAACCGATAAAGACGCTCCACGTTATCGCCTAGTTGAAGTTGACCCGCAAAATCCAAGCCCAGAAAATTGGAAAGAAGTGTTACCTCAGGGAGAAGATTTACTAGAAAGTGCTTCAACTTGTGGAGGAAAGTTGTTTGCTACCTACCTTAAAGATGCCAGTTCAAGGCTATTCAGTTATGCCATGGACGGAAGCGGTAAAACGGAAGTCAAACTTCCTGGTATTGGCTCTGCAAGTGGCATAGGTGGCAAAAAAGAAGATACAGAAACTTTTTATACTTACACTTCTTTTACCAATCCTGGAGAGATTTACCACTATGACGTGGTTACTGGTAAATCAGATTTATTTCGTAAAACAGAAGTAAAGTTTAATGCAGATGATTTTGAAACCAAACAAGTATTTTATCCCTCAAAAGATGGAACCAAAGTACCCATGTTTATTGTGCATAAAAAGGGCCTGAAGTTAGATGGCAATAACCCAACCATGCTTTATGGATACGGAGGGTTTAATATTTCCCTTACCCCATCTTTTAGTATTTCCCGTATCATGTTTTTAGAAAACGGAGGGGTGTATGCCATTGCCAATTTACGTGGTGGCGGAGAATATGGTGAAGAGTGGCATAAGGCAGGCATGTTAGATAAAAAGCAAAACGTATTTGATGATTTTATTGCAGCAGCTGAATATTTGATTAGCAGTAAATATACTTCATCCGCTAAACTCGCCATAAACGGAGGAAGCAATGGCGGCTTATTGGTGGGTGCTTGTTTAACACAACGGCCAGAGTTATTTAAAGTGGCTATTCCCGCAGTTGGCGTGCTTGATATGCTTAAGTACCATAAGTTTACCATTGGCTGGGGTTGGGCAGTTGAATATGGCAGCAGTGATGATAAAAGCCAGTTCGAATACCTGAAAAAATATTCTCCTCTGCACAATGTAAAAGAAGGGGTAAATTATCCTGCAACCATGATAATGACCGCAGATCATGATGATAGGGTGGTGCCGGCCCATAGCTTTAAATTTGCAGCAGAGTTACAAAAAAAACAGCAAAAGGATGGTAATGTTGTGCTTATTAGAATTGACAGCAAAGCAGGACACGGTGCGGGTAAGCCAACCGCAAAAGTAATTGAGGAAGTTACTGACTTATGGAGTTTTGTACTCTGGAATTTAGATGCTGAAGTAAAATAGCCGCAAGTTGGCAAGAACTCCTCATCAAGAGTTTTAACTTTATAGCTTGCTTGATGTGTAGTTCGTTTTCTCTTTTTTAGTTAATGCATGAAGGCTAGATTGGCTTTAGGTGCTGAGAAAGAGAGGGCTAGTTTAAATAGTAGTGTAAAGTATACAACTAAAAACTAGTTTTTGCGTTTAAATTGCAAAGTATATATTTGCTGTTTATGGATAAACTGGCTTTTAAATACACAAACTGTATTTTGTTTGTTTTGTTTCTGTTTACTGCGGTTCAATTGCAAGCTCAAAAAACTATAGAGTTTGGGGTTTTTATCGGTGCCTCAAACTATAGCGGAGATGTAAGTGAACAAGAAATTAAGTGGGATCAAACACATCCAAGTTTTTCTGTCTTTGGCCGGTACAACATCAATCAACGCTGGTCGTTTAAAGGATTTGTAGGTTATGGAAAAATTTCTGGGGCTGATTCCCTGGCTTTAAAAGCCAAAAACAAAATCAGAAATACAAATTTCAATAGCGTTATCTACGAGTTTTCAGGCCACTTTGAGTATAACCTGGTAAAAAACAACATGTCAACCAAAGGAAGAAAGCCCCTTGTTCCTTATTTGTTTGCAGGAATTGGCATTTTCCACTTTAACCCTAAAACGGAATTCCAGGGCAAAAGCTATGAGCTTCAACCACTTGGAACAGAGGGGCAAGGAACAACAACATATAATTCTACACAAAAATATAACCTAACAACTGTTTGTTTGCCTATGGGTATTGGGTTAAAAAAGCGCATTTCTGCAAATTTTGCAGTTGGTATTGAGTTTGGTGCAAGATTTACCTTTACCAATTACTTGGATGATGTTGGTGGTAAATACGCAAGTACAGAGGTTGTTAAGAGAGCTTATGGACCTGTTGCAGGTAGTTTGTCAAACCGCACTGCTGAAGTTGCTTCGGCATATCCTGAGTTGGTTCCTGCCGTAGAAGGTAATCCAAGAACCACAAAAGCACCAGTTATTAGAAACGATATGTACTTTATTGGTGGTTTTAGCGTTTCATATATTATCAGACCAAGCGGGGGAGGATGCCCTAAACTATAGCCTGAAAGTTTTGAAACTGCAAATTGCTTTAACCGTATGTTTTTTCGGATTCATCATTAACCTCAACGCCCAAAAGGTAGAAATAGGGATGAATGCGGGCCTTACCAACTATACTGGTGATGTTGCTCCCTCTTTGGCATTAAAGGAAACTAGGGTGGGTGCTGGTTTTTTTGCCCGATACAATTTTAACAACACTTGGGCTTTTTTGGTTTCTGCTAACCAAATGCGTATAGGTGGTAACGATGCAAACTTCGATTTTAACGCCCCAAGAAACATTAAGTTTAGAACCAATATTACCGAGTTTGCGGGAATTTTTGAGTTTAACTACTTTAAGTACGGGTCAGGCGTTCTTGACCAACATTTTACCCCTTATGTTTTTTTAGGTATTGGTGTTTCTTTATTTAATCCTCAAGGGGAATATAAAAACCAATGGTACGATTTGCGCAAATACGAAACAGAGGGTTCAGCCAATGCTTATGGCAGAACCACCATAGTACTTCCAATGGGAATTGGGGTAAAATGGATGCCGAATAAGCGCACCAGCATAGAATGGAATCTTGGGTTACGCAAAACCTATACTGATTATCTAGATGATGTAAGTAAAACCTACACCGATGTCGGTCAGCAACTGGAGCAAAAAGGGGAAGTGGCAGCAGTATTAAGTGACCCATCCATCGCTAGAACAAATGGTGCTTTCCAGAATAAGGCAGGTTATCAAAGAGGAAACCCCAACATTAAAGATTGGTATTTTGCCACAAACATCAGTCTCACCTGGCGAATATTTACACGTAGTAAGTGTTCAAGATTTTATTAAATTCGCCCCTTATATTTACATAAAACTGGGATGACCTTAAAAAGCAATATTGACGAGAGCAAACTACCTCAACACATTGCCATTATCATGGATGGTAATGGGCGCTGGGCTAAGGGCAGGGGCAAGTTTCGTATTTTTGGGCATCAAAATGGGGTTAAGTCGGTAAGAGAGGCCACTGAAGCCGCAGCAGAATTGGGGATAAAATACTTAACCTTATACGCTTTTTCTACTGAAAACTGGAATCGCCCCCAGTTGGAAGTTATTGCGCTGATGGAGTTGCTGGTTTCCACCATTAGAAAAGAGACGGCAACCCTCATGAAAAACAACATTCGGTTAATGGCTATTGGCAATATGGACGATTTACCACCCAAATGTTCTCGTGAATTAACCGCTGCCATTGAAGAAACTAAGCAGAATACAAGAATGACGTTGGTGTTGGCATTAAGTTACAGCTCTAAATGGGATATTACCAATGCGGTTAAAGCCATTGCTGAAAAAGCCAAAAGTGGCGAGTTAGATATCAACCAGATTACACACACCACGATTGATGAACATTTATCTACTCGGGGCATTCCTAACCCTGAACTGATGATACGAACCAGCGGTGAACATAGGATAAGTAACTTCTTATTATGGGAGCTCGCTTACAGCGAATTTTATTTTACAGATAAACTTTGGCCCGATTTTAACAAGGAAGATTTATATGAAGCAGTGTTGAATTACCAGCAACGTGAAAGACGTTTTGGTAAAACAAGTGAACAAATAAGCAATACATGAGGTTAAAAATATTAATAGTATTGGCTTTAATCGGCCTTCAGGGAGCTACACAAGCGCAAGCCCAGGACTCCACCGCAGCGCCTGAAATTGGCTATATTGATTATGGTTTCCCAAAAACTTACGAGATTGCCGGAGTAATGATATCGGGCACTACATTTTACGATAAAAATGTTTTACAAGTGCTTTCGGGCCTAAGTATTGGACAAAAAATTAGAATACCAGGTGAAGATATTGGTAAAGCCATTAACACATTATGGAAACAAAAACTTTTTGAAGATGTAAAAATAAAAGTGCTTGCCATACAAGATGATAAGATAACACTGGAAATATTCTTGAAAGAAAAGCCGCGCTTATCTACCATCAATATCAAAGGCCTTCGCAAAGGTAAAGCATCTACCTTGCGGGATGAGTTAACCGTTAAATCAGGTCAAATTATTACGGAAAATTTAATCAATACAACCCGTAATGAGATAAAAAAATTCTATACGGATAAAGGCTTCTTAAATGCAACAGCAACATTTGAAACAATCCCGGATGATCCCAAGAAGAATACCTCTAAGCTAAGGATTACCGTAAAACGAGGGTCTAAAATTAAAATTAACAACATCAATATTATTGGCAATGTGGCTGTTACTGATAAAAAAGTGAGGCGGGCACTTAAAAAGACCAAAGAGAAAAGAAGGTTACTTGCCAAATCAAGGTACATTGAAGCTGATTATGAAGAGGATAAGCAGAAGGTTATAGAAAAATACCTTTCAATGGGTTACCGCGATATTGAAATTTTAAAGGATAGTGTTTACCGCAATGATGATAAAACATTAAACATTGATATTACGCTGAACGAAGGTGCAAAATACTATTTCAGAGACATTAAGTTTTTGGGGAATACCAAATACAGCACCGAAAAGTTAAATGATATTTTAAAAATTAAGCGGGGCGATATTTACAACCAATCCTTATTGGATTCGCGTTTAAATATGAGCCAAACGGAAATGGATATCAGCACCCTATATATGGATGATGGTTACCTGTTCTTCAGAATCGAACCCGTTGAAGTGTTGGTAGAAAATGATTCGATTGACCTTGAACTTAGGATAACGGAAGGGCCTCAGGCGCGCATTAATAAAGTAACCGTATCTGGTAACACAAAAACCAGCGATCATGTTATTTTACGGGAACTCAGAACCAAACCTGGTCAGCTTTTTAGCAGAAGTGATATTACTAGGAGTTTAAGAGAGCTTGCTTCTGTTGGGTATTTCAACCCGGAAGCACTTAATGTTAATCCTGTTCCACATCCTGAAAGTGGAACCGTAGATATTGAGTATACAGTAGAAGAAAGACCTAATGATCAGATTGAATTATCTGCGGGATGGGGAGCAAATTCTATTGTGGGTACATTGGGCTTAACCTTAAATAATTTTTCAACCCGTAAAATGTTTGATAAAAAGGCTTGGACACCCGTGCCAAGTGGAGACGGACAACGTTTAAGTCTTCGTGCACAAACAAACGGTACGTTTTTTCAATCATACAGTGCTTCACTTACAGAGCCATGGTTGGGTGGAAAAAAACCAAATGCCCTAACTGTTTCGGTGTTTCATTCGGTGCAAAGTAATGGCTATCGTAAAGGAGAATCATTGCGTTCAGCTTTGTTTACAACAGGTTTAAGCGTTGGCCTAGCCAAAAGGTTAAGATGGCCTGATGATTACTTTGTGCTGCAGCACTCCATTAACTTACAACGATACAATAATGTATACAATGCGTTTGGTCAAAGTAATATTCCAAGTATACCTGAAGGAGTTTCAAACAGTTTAAGCTATCGGGTTATCTTATCGCGAAACTCAACTGACCAACCAATCTATCCACGCAGGGGGTCAAACATTTCTTTGTCTGTGCAGGCAACACCACCATATTCAGCATTTAATGGAAAAGATTATAGCACCATTGATGCAAGTGAACGGTACACTTGGTTAGAATTTCACAAGTGGAAATTTGATGCCACCTTCTTTACCCCAATTGTAGGTAAACTGGTAATCATGAGTCGTGCAAACTTTGGGTTTATAGGTAGTTACAATCCAAAAGTGGGGATGACACCTTTTGAAAGATTTTGGGTTGGTGGTGCTGGTCTTACTGGATTTAATTTGGATGGAAGGGAATTGATTGCCTTAAGGGGTTATCAGGATAATAGTTTAACACCATACAATACCAATGTGGTGGAAATACAGCCGGGCGTTTATGTAGAGAGCCCTAGGCGCGAAGGTGGTACCATTTATAACAGGTATACTTTCGAAATCAGGTATCCCATTTCATTAAACCCACAAGCAACGGTATTTCCTTTGATATTTGCAGAAGGTGGCGGGGCTTGGCTTAAATTTAAAGATTTTAACCCTTTTCAGGTATACAGGTCGGTTGGAGCCGGGGTGCGAATATTCCTACCCATGTTTGGTATGATAGGGCTTGACTATGGCTATGGCTTTGATTTGCCTAAATACTCTACAGAGGGTCAGTTAAATAGAGGGAATTTCCACTTCTTAATCGGACAACAATTTTAAGAAACGCATTAATTCTTTATTCATGAAAAAACTTTTTTTATTAATTTTACTTACTGGCACTTCTTTTGTTAGTTTGCAAGCGCAACGCTTTGCTTATGTTGATACGGAGTATATTTTGGATTTATTACCAGAATATCGCTCAGCACAAAAGCAATTGGAGCAGTTGTCTGCCGATTGGGAGAAAGAAATAGAAAAGAGGCAACAGGCAATTGATAAGATGTACAGAGACTTTAACGCGGAGCAGGTACTGTTAACTGAGGAGTTGCGCAAGCGAAGGGAACAAGACATTAAAGATAAAGAGAAGGAGCTGAAAGATTATAGGACGCAAAAATTTGGATATGAGGGCGAGTTATTTAAAAAACGTCAAGAGTTGATTAGACCGATTCAGGATAAAGTTTTTGAAGCGGTACAAAAAATTGCAAAACAAGGGGCGCTTGATTTTATATTTGCCAAAGGGGGGGAAATGATTATGCTATTTTCTAATGCCAAGTACGATAAAAGTGACGAGGTGCTTGCTGAATTAGGCGTTGCAGTAACCAAAAACAAAGACAATAACCAACAGAAACAAGATAAAAAATAAACCAACATAACATGAAAAAAACAATCATCACATGGGCTATAGCAATAGCCGCTTTATTTGGCAGTAATTTTGCCAATGCACAAAACAAGTTCGCTTATATTGATTTTCAGGAATTAATGCAGTTGATGCCTGAGTACAAAAAAGCATCAACCGATATGGAAGCATACGGAAAAACCTTACAAGATGAATTGAAAAAAATGAGTGAGGAGTTTGACGCTAAACTTGCCAAGTACCAAAAGGAGCAAGCCACTATGGGCGATGCTATTAAGGATTTACGGGAGAAAGAACTGCGTGATATGCAAACCCGTATTCAAGAGTTTCAGGAATCAGCTCAGGAAAATGCCAGAAAAAAGGAGCAAGAGTACTTAAAGCCGATTATTGAAAAAGCCAAAACAACCATTGCAACCGTAGCAAAAGAAGGTGGTTATGGATATGTATTTGATAGCAGCCCGGGAACACCGTTGCTTTACAAGCCTGAAGGTGATAACATCATGGGTCAGGTTAAAAAGAAACTTGGAATATTATAGATTAAAAGGCCTCGGATATCCGAGGCCTTTTTTTATTCTCCCAGGTAATTATTGGAGTTGATTCCTTTTAAACAGAAGTCCGAATAGAATAAAGCATGTAAATAAAACGGCTGCTTCGTTAATTAAATCCCCGTTTCTTACATAAAAAGTAAGTTGGTTGTTTAATAGAATAGTTTCTTTCAGCGCAGTTGGTACCCACCAGCCACTTTTCTGCAGTATGGTTCCTTCGTCAGTAATAAATCCGCTAATACCAGTGTTGGCGCTTCTGGCAATATACCGCCTGGTTTCAATGGCCCTCAATCGCGCATAAGCAAAATGTTGTTTAAATCCTGGCGTATTGCCCCACCATCCGTCATTGGTAATAATGCACAGTAATGAAGCATTTCGTTTAACATATTCAGTTATGTATTGCCCAAAAATGCTTTCATAACAAATAATAGGGGCAACGCTCAAGGTACTATTTACGTTAAAATTAACAGGCTCTTTGCTTATGCCTAAACTGCCCGATGTTCCACCCAAATCAATGGCATATTTTTCAACGTACTTTAATACAGAAGAAAACGGCAATCTTTCCACGCCAGGAACCAATTTACTTTTATGGTAAATACCAATGGTTGTGTCGTTCGGCACAATAAACATGGACGTATTGTAGGAATCATAAAACTTCCCTGGGTCATATTCCCTAGCCGTTTCAGAAACTTTTTCGTGCTCTAGGTATTCCTTATAAGAGTCAGCTCCTGTTAAAATGGAAACAGTTGGATGTTTTTGCAAAAATTGACGCATCAGAAAAATGGTTTCTTCTTGCTGCAAATAGCGCTCGTTAAGGCTACCAACCAAAGCAGTTTCAGGAAATGCAATTAACTGAACGGTAGAATCCATGATAGAATCAGCAAGGTGAAGCATGTTCAATGTTTGCTGATAAGGCGATATTCCGCTAAACTTATCCTTATAGGGGTCTACATTGGGCTGTATTACAACAACTTTTGCACTTATTCTTTTCGATTGATTTACTGAGGAACGAAAATCGGTAAGTACATAATAAGACAGAAAAAGTACGGCAAACACCTGAAAAAAGAGCAGGTTAAAAATATGTCGGGCCCTTTTCTGTTTGTCAAGGTCTTTAAACAAGATAGTCAAGTTAAATACACTTTTATTCACCCACAATACCCATAATGTGCCTCCAGCAACACCTGTATACTCATACCACTGCACCATCCAAGGTTGGTCGGCAAATACATTCCCCAGGGTTAACCAGGTCCAAGTGCCATCCCAACGGTAGTGAAAATACTCAAAGGTTAACCAAGCCCAGATAAATGGCCATATTTTTAAGGGGCCAACTGATCTTTTATTGGTGAAAAACAACACCATATAAGGCAGGTTCATTAACAAGCTGTTTAGCACAAATGCAGCAACAGAACCCCCTTTGCTCGCGTTCCATACCCACCAGGTGGTGCAAACATTAAAAATAAGGAAAGCAAAAAATCCGTACAAAAAAGCGAACCCAGCACTTAGTTCGTTCTTTTTAATTTCGTTAATAATGTAAAATAAAGGCACAAATCCCACAAACACCAAGGGTAATAACCACATTGGTAGCCAGGAAAGACTCAGTAAAATGCCAGCAACAGCCGCAAACAGGGTAAGTTTTAAGTGGATGTTTAAACGATTCATACAACCCGAATTTTACGCAACTTTATACTTTTAAAGGCAACTTCCAAATAATCATTTTTTAACAATGCAAATCGTAAAAAATGCCTTTTATTTGTCTGATTAAATGCGAGCAATAAAATACTTAATATGTTCATGTGCTTTTTGGGCTTTTCAGGCTCAGGCACAAATATTACCCTCGTTTGGTGATTCCCGCAGTGGAAGCACTGGTATGCAGTTTTTAAAAATAGCACCAGATGCAAGGTCGTTAAGTTTGGGTGGAGCCTATGTGGCTATGGCCAATGATGTATCTGCCATGTTTTGGAACCCCGCTGGAATTACTGGGGTAGATACCGGAAAAGTGAATATACAAATTTCAAACACCCGATATTTTGGAGATATTGCTTCCAACTATGCAGGCGCTGTAGCAAAAGTAGGTAAGTTATCTTATTTGGGTATTCAGGTTTTTAGCATGAATTATGGAAGCATGAAAGAAACTACCGAATTTGACCCAAATGGAACAGGAAGAACCTTTGCTGTAAGCAACTATTTTATTGGGTTAACTTATGCAAAGATATTAACCAATAATTTCAGTTTTGGTGTAAATGGAAGGTACGCCAACGAAGGTTTTCCAGGGGTTACGGTACACAATGTGTTGTTTGATTTGGGATTAAAATATGATATCGGACTTAAAAATGCTCGTTTTGGGGTTAATTTCAGCAATTTTGGATTAAACGTAAACCCAGAAGGCAGGGCTCAGGTACTTAAATTTAATGGCCCAACGGACATCAATAATTTTACAACGGTTACAGTTCCTGGCATATTTAGATTAGGTGCAGCTATTGACCCATTAATTGGTAAAAAACACAATGTAACGTTGGCGGCTCAATTAAATCACCCAACTGACAACAATGAAACATACTCTTTTGGTGGTGAATACACCTACAAAAAAGTATTTTATGGGAGAGTGGGTTATGAATTTGCAAGCGATGAGCGCTACAGGACACCTTCAGCCGGGGCAGGACTCAAGCTTCGCAGGAACTTTGGTGGCTTAACTATAGATTATGGCTATTTAGCAAAAAATAGGTTGGGCAGCTTACACAGGATTACATTAGGCATTTGCATTAGATAAACACAACGCATGGTTAAAGGTTATATCACATTTGTTTTAGGATTGGCTTTATTGGCGGCATCGTGTGGCCAAAAGGAGGATGACCAAACTAAAGATATTTTTGCGCAAGGTAAAATAGATCCCAATCTAGTACCAAGCAGTATAGGTTATGTGCCCTTATTTCCTTTTTTTACCAATTTTATTAAACCGGTTGATGTATATGTAGGTTTTGATGAGCTTATCTATGTAGTGGATGCAAAAGGGTTGAACATTCTAGACTTAAAAGGTAATGTTGCTCAAGTTATTCCAATACCCGGAGCCACGGATGTAACGCAAGACAGGCGTTTACATACTTATGTGTTGGGCCGCGTAAATGATCCATTGTTGGGCAATCGTGCTGCGGTTTATCACCTTGTAAATACAGCATCAGGTAATTATACCATTGTTGACACCTTAATACATCCAATTAACGATGCTTCCAGGGCAACTACCGCAAATAGGGGAGCAGATGATGAAGCAGTGCAATTTACAGGCATAGCCACTTTGCACGATAACACCGTTTATTTAACCAGAACAGGCCCAAGAAACGATCCCAACTCTTTTGTTAGACCAGATAATGGGGTGTTGGTGTATGATGCTGAAGGCGAAAATACAGGGTTTGCCCAAGGGTTAAATCCCAATAATTCTAGCTTAAAGTCTGTATTGGGAATTTCATCCATTGCTACGTACTCAGCCCCTCCTCAGCGTATTCAAGGAATGAGTACGTCAAAAAACTTTCTAATTACACAAATTGACCAATCACAATTGGTTGAATTCCGTGCATTAATGATTAGCGTATTTGACGATCCGGAATTGGGTACACAATACACCGAAACTACCAAGTTATTGGATTTTGACCAAAGCAAGGCCAATAAGTTTTTATACCAAAGTTTTAGGTTTAAAAAGCCTGAGGATTGTTATATCGCTCCCGATAATTTAGGTTATATGTTTGTTGTGGATAGCGAAACGGATTCATTGTATGTATTTACCCAACAAGGGTATGAGGGCGTAAATCCTCCTGCTAATTCAGGGCTTACCAAACAAGTTATTGTTTCTTTTGGGGGTAAATCTCCTGATGGAAATTCATCTGGGCCATTTAATTTCGATGATCCTTCAGGTGTTTGTTACCACAGAAGAGCCATTTATGTAGCGGATAAGAATAACAATAGAATTTGCCGTTACGTATTAAGCAACGACTTAGAGTAAAGGTTAGAGAATGTTTTTTTCCTTACTCCATCTCGCGTACAAGTAAACACCTGCGCTAAAAATGGCAATGGAAATAAGTTGGGAGTGGCTGATGGTATTGTTAAATAACAAACCCCTTTCAACATCACCTCTAAAGTATTCAATTACAAAACGCACCAAAGGATAGAACAACAAGTAAAGCGCAAACACTTGGCCTTGGAACTTCCTTTTTTGTTTGGTCCATAATAAAATAAGTAGCACCAGCGCAATAGCCGCTGCCTCATATAATTGTGTAGGATGCAGTCCGCAATTTAATGGTGCCGAACTTAATTTGTTGGTATAGGTAACTGCCGGAAAATGATCTAACGGTTTACCATAACAACAACCTGCCATAAAGCAGCCTAAACGACCAAACGCATGAATAATACAAGTGATAATGGCAATAAGGTCTAAAAAAGGTTTAGGAGCAATCTTGTGTTTTCTGATAAACCAAAACAACACCCCAAAACAGAAGAGCAGCGAGCCATAAAAAACAAAACCACTGCCCGAAGCCAATAGGGAAGGTTTATTAAGATACTTGGTTGGGTTTTCAAAAAACAGTAAAAACTTCCCCCCAACTACCGCAGCAATTACCAAATAGATGGCCAAGTTGTTGATTAAATCAGGGCTGATGTTTAACTCTTTATTGGCCTTATTGGTGATGTAGCCAACTCCTATTGCAATACCTAAGCCTATCAATAACCCGTAGGCATAAATTTTAAGGCCGAATAGTTCAAATAATACTGGATGCATAAGTGTATATGAACAAAAATAATGTTTAATCATAATTAAACAGGCATTATTTATTGTATTGATTAAAGATGTTTTAGGCTTGGCATTGTAAGCGTTGGTAAAGAGAATGAATTCTGCGAATATTATTTAGTGCAATCAATCTAAGCGCGTTAAATTTAACTCTTGATAAATGAGATTTATTTATCAAGATATTGGCAAACTTCAACAACTTAAGGTATGTAATATTACCTGCTAGTTAATATCAGATAATAATTATGGGTATAGCCTCTGTTTGGTAACAATAGTAGTCAGGCGCAGCTTAAAAAACTAAAGGAGGCGCTTCACAATACAGATATTAGGTTTTAATGATTACTCCCAGCAGCCTAAGCTTGGCGCAGCTGACCGTGGGTTATTTTTAAGATCGGTGTTGATGCCAATATTTGTACCTCTTCCTTTTGCAGGCGAATCACTTTTTAGTTGGTAATTATTTGTCGAGGAATTGGAGAATTTTGGGTCAAGGTTGAGGATGTTGCCATTTACATTTAAAGCACCTTGTTTGGTTTTAAACAAATTTGCTTGGATAATGGTGGTAGATGGAGGAATACCCCTGCTGCTGTTATTGATAAGAAATTCTTCATCCAAGCTGCCGTAAATAATGTTGTTTACCAATTCAAAGCTGAGTTCGTATTTGGCAATAATGTTATCGTCTTTGTCAGTATACGGAGAGTTATCAAACACCACCAAAGGGTTTTGGCGATTGAAATTTACATTATACGAAGCAAGGGTATTGTGGTAAAGTTTATAATTACCACCTAAAGCACCAAAAAAACCAAACTGGCCGCAAGAAGTAATTTCGTTGTTGGTTGCGGTAATGTGCGAAGAATAGCCAACTACACCAACTGCTGACATGTTGTAAATACGGGTTTGGTTCAGCCGCAAATTAGGGTTGGCTGATACTGGTTGTGAGTCCACCTCAATACCAATAAATCCATTGCGGATAATGGCACTGTTAATCACATTATCTTTGCTGCCAGCCAAAAATCGAATGCCAATCCACTGGTTGGTGAGCTCTTTGTATTCCCCATCTATTCGGGTACCTTCAAATATTACCGGGCTCTCAGGTGTGCCGTTAACAATAAGTGTTCCAGCAACCAACAAGCATGATTTGTTATAGGAGTGGATTTTGGTGCCAGCATCAATGGTTAAGGTACAACCTTTGGGAACTAGTATGCTGTCATAAATTACATAAGGTTTTTCGGAGGTCCACCTTAAGTTGTTGTTTTGGCAACTCACTTCATCATTAAAAAAGTAGGTGGCATCTTGCCCCCAGGCCACCAAATCAACATCCTGCACATTCCCATTTGTTTCAAAAATAAGTTGATCAGCAACTATAAAAGGAAGGTTTTGGTTACCCGGCTCAATGTAACATTGTACAAAAATAATAAAGCTATCTTTACCTAAAACTTCTTTGCCAAACTTCTGATTGGTGCTTTCCCCGTCAATGTTTAGCCGATACACATTGTTGTATTTCCCACTTAACCGAATATTGGTTTTTACGGCATTTTTGTTGGGGTTAATCACCCTTATTTGTTTGGTAACAGATATTGGTTTTAAGCCTGAGCTATCCAGTTTGGTAAAAACGGTATCAAAATACAAGGTATCCAAGCTAAACTGTAATTTAGCAGATGGGTCATTGGTAAATTCATCTTCAAGCCGACAAGCATTGGCAAAAAAGAGCAATAGCCCACCAATAAAAAATATGTATTTAAACCGTTTCAATACCTGCAAATATGCGGTTTAATTACGAATCTTGCCCGCTTTTATTGTCATCCAGGTATCAAATCTTTTAATGCAGCTTCCGCTTTTGGAAAGGCAAAGGTAAAGCCTGTGTCCATTACTTTTTGTGCAGATATGTGCTGGCTGGCCAGTAAAACATCTGAAAGTTCACCAAACAACAGCCTAAGTGCAAACTTAGGAACACCTGGTAACCATAATGGTTTTCTCAACAATTTGGCCATCATTCTGGTTAGATTGGCATTGGTTTCGGGGTTAGGGCTTACGGCATTAAACGCACCATGTAGAGTTGGGTTATTGATGAAATGAATGAACAAATTGCATAAATCATCAATATGAATCCAACTGGTTTGCTGTTGGCCGTTTCCAAGCACTGCACCCACATAACGTTTAATAGGCGCAGATACCTCTTTTACAAATCCCCCTTCTTTTGCCAATACCACGCCAATTCTAAGAAATACGGTTTGTATGCCCAGTTTCTCAATAGGGGCCGCAGCTTTTTCCCAATCATGGCAAACATTGGCCAGGAAATTATTGGCAAAAGGACCAGTTTCAGGAGTGTTTAATCCAGTATTGTAACCATAAATGCCAATGGCAGAGGCTGATAGGTACGTTTTTGTTGAATACTTGCCTTGAGTCAATGCGTTGGCAATGAGATTGGTAGAGTCTATACGGCTATTGTATATGGCTGATTTGTAAGCAGATGACCACCTTGCATCGGCAACTCCAGTTCCAGCTAGGTTAATGATTACATCGGCAAATTCAAGGGCTTGATTATCAATGTTATTAGTGGCAGGATTCCAATAAAAAGTACGGACATTATTTTTTGAGCCAGTGCCACGGCTTAACCAGGCCACGTCAAAGCCTTTATTCTGTAGGGATATTGTTAGTTTTTGGCCAACAGTTCCGCTGCCTCCGGCAATTAAAATTCTCTTTGTTTGTTGCTTGTCCATGTTTTATTAAAACAAAATTGTATTATTATATGTTTGCTCAGAAGAAAATTTAGTTAAGGAGATATAGTAAGTGGGTACTTTTTCTATCAAAGATGTTGAAGCTGTTTCAGGTATAAAAAGCCATACGTTGCGCATATGGGAGCAACGTTACGGAATTATTAAGCCAAAACGAACGGATTCTAATATCCGGTATTACGATGATGACGATTTAAAGCAAATTTTAAATATCAGCATTTTAAACAGGCATGGATATAAAATTTCTGAAATAACCAAATTAACCAAGGCAGAGATTACTGAAGCAATTTTAAAAATTAGCGGGAGAAGCACAGCAAGTTATGATAATCATGTAAAGGGACTTCTTTCTTCTATGTTATCCTTTGATGAGTATGCTTTTCATAAGATACTCACCACAAACATTATTCAAATTGGTTTAGAGGAAACACTCATTAAAATTGTATTCCCTTTTTTAACTGAACTAGGTATCCTATGGCAGGTGGGTTCTATTCACCCATCGCACGAGCATTTTGCTTCCAATATTATCAAACAGAAGTTATATGTAGCCATTGATGGCAATGTGGGGCGGTTTTCGGAACACAGAAGACGCTTTTTGTTGTTTCTACCTGAAAGTGAACAACATTCCATTGGATTATTATTTGCAAATTACGTACTGCGCAGCAGGGGCCATGATGTGATATACCTTGGACAAGAAGTTCCATTGGAAGATCTTCAACGTGCTTTTGACCAACATAATCCTGACTATATTTTAACCATGCTCACCTCAGGTCATGTAAACATGGATAAACAAGAGTTTATTAATAAAATTGCCCAGTACTGGCCCCAAACACAGGTATTGCTAGCGGGTGTTCAATTTGCAACAGAAAATTTAAAGTTGCCATCCAATGCCCGTATCATCAAGCGCATGGATGACTTTATTTCAATAGTTGATAGTATCTCAGTAAACAACCAACACGGAATATTTAACTAGTCTTGGCTTACGCCTGAATTTCTAAGCTCTTCCAGCGTTTTAACCTTATAGCCTTCGGGCATTTCAAATAACTTAGCATCGACTTTTTCCTTGCGCACTTTCGTAGCTGTTAATTTCATTTTTACACCTTGCATGCTTAAGTTGTATTCCATCATAAAACCTTTAATCTGATCAAAGCCAGGCGAGGTGTTGTGGTTGGCAATGTCTGTCAACTCAGGAGTATAAAAGCATTCAATTTGTTCTGCTTTGCCTTCCATGTTAAAATTGATAATTGCTTTTTTGCAAGTATAACCCGCAATCACCTTGGTGTCTTTTTGGAAGGTTACTTTTAAGTCTTTCACCCCTGCTCCATCTAACTGCTTTTTCATTTCGGCATCAGTTTGTTTCATGGCCGTTTTTTGTCCCATCATGTCCATTAACAGGTAAAATTCTTTTTTCTCTCCATTGTTAATGGTAATGGTGGTACCCATGCCAGATGGCATTTCGTTTCTAAAACTTTTATCTTTAAATATCATGGTCATCTTTTTAGGAAGCATGCTTTCTGCCTGTTTCATTTCAGGAGTAAGGTCAATAAAAGTAATGTCAAATTCAACCACTCCCTCTTTAACGGTTTCAGCTTGTTTGAAAGAAATTGACATAAAGCCACAAAGGGCAGTGATTAAAAATAATAGATTTATTTTTTTCATAATGATATGAGTTACCAAGTTAATTTTTCTTTATTTAAAAATGCTGCAATGCCTTGTTTACAATCGGCACTGGCGCGGGCTTTTGCATTGGTTTGTGCCGCATATTCAAGGGCATCGGCAACAGGCATGCTTTGCACCTGAGCCAGCATTTCTTTAACAATGCCTAGGGAATTGGCCGAGGTTTGTTTGCAAAGTTTGGCGGCAAAACTATTCACTGCTTGTTCCAGCTCGTTTGCATCAACCAAACGGGTAATGAGGTTATAATTTAATGCGGTTTCAGCATCAAACACATCACCAGTAAGCAATAGTTCACGGGCCGTTTTTTCACCTACTTTGCGTACCAAAAACACCATTACAATGGCTGGGACAAAACCAATTTTTACTTCAGTATAGCCAAATGAACTATTGGGGGTTGCAAAACAAAAATCGCAAATGGTTGCAAGCCCGCATCCACCAGCT
Source organism: Chitinophaga pinensis (assembly GCA_943372215.1). GTDB lineage: Bacteria > Bacteroidota > Bacteroidia > UKL13-3 > UKL13-3 > UBA6183. Next base: position 140,718 of record CALRXU020000010.1, read on the forward strand.
AGGGCTGGTCCGTTAACTTGAGCGATAACCACTTTGCGACTATGGTAAATCATACTAAACAATTCCATCAAGTGGCGTGAATCAGCGAGATTTTCTTCTAAGGTATTGTTTTGCAGTTGTTGGATGTAAGCGAGATCAGCTCCTGCACAAAATGCATCACCATTACCTCTAAGGATAATTACTTTGCATTGATTGTCTGATTCGGCTTGTAAAAAAATGCGCTTAAGTTCAGTTACCATATCATAACTCAGCGCATTGCGTTTTTCAGGTCGGTTTAGTGAGATATAACCAATCCTGTTGTTTACTTCATATTGTACCAGGTTGCTGTTCATGCACTACAATGATAATTGAAAAGCACCTGAAAACAGCACATCATGGCATGGAATATTTTGTGCCGAGCAAAATGCTTTAATTTTTTTTATTTCTTGTTGTTTTAACGTGCCTGTTATCACCACTTGTTTGGGTTTAAGTTGGGCTAAAACGGCCTCTTTTATCTTGTATCTAATAATAAGGATATCTGGCGCATACAATTCGGGTACACCATCCAAACCAGATACCAAAGTGGTACATTGTTTAAATTTAAACCATTGCCAGTTTGGTGTTGTTGGAACGGTATCAATTTGTTTGAGACCTAACGACCAAATGTGTTGTTGCAGGTGGAAGCGAAAGCGTTGTTTATCTGATTTTAAGTCATCATCAATGAGCAATAAAGATTGCTGACCGTTAACCAAGTGAATGGCATTGTTGCGTTTTATACTGTAAACAAACATGGTTTGTTGTCGTTCAGTTTGTATGGCATGTAGGCTATTTGCACCAATAAATCCAACCAATAATAAGGATGTAGCAAAAACGAAAGCGTTTTTTCGGTAGAATAAATACCCCATAATGGCCAAAAAATCAGGTACAGTAAAACGCTTTGAACAATGCTGATTTGCAAGCCGTTTACATAAGCATAGGGCAATTGCTCAACTTCTTTAACCAGCCAGTTGGTAAATAATACCGCATACATAATGGCTTTGCCGAGCAAAGAGGCAATAAAGGTTAATTTAGAAACAACCAACAGCAAAATACTGGCATAAAGGATGATGGTGGTTAATGGAATAATAAGCAGGTTTGAGAATAAAAAGCAATTGGGAAACTGATGAAAGTATAAAATGCCAATTGGGCTTGTAGTAATTTGAGCAGCTATGGATACAGAAGTGATTTTCCAAATTTGGTCAACCAACCAATTTTCAGGTACAAACCACCTGTAGAGAAGTGGTTGCAAAAAAACAATGCCCAACACCGCCAAATAACTCAGTTGAAATCCAACATTTGCCAATGTATTGGTATCAACACAAAGCAGGCAAAAACAGGAGGCTGCAAGCGTGTTGTAAATATTGCTGCGCCTGTTTAATATTTCTGCTACAATAATAAAGCTAAACATAACCGTAGCCCTAAGGATGCTAGGAGAAAGCCCGCATAAAGCGGAGTATATCCACAATGAGGCAATGATGATGAGACGTTTACCCAAGAGCAGCTTTTTATTTTTATTGAGAAAAAACAGCAATAGGTTGAGGATGTAAAAAATAATACCCACATGCATGCCTGAAACCGCTAGCACATGCAAAGTACCCGTATTTGCATAGGCACTCATGGTATCTTCGTCTATATCGTCATCAAAACCATAAAGCAAGGCTTGTGTAACACCAATGGCAGCGGGATGTTGTACAAAGGTGTTGAGTACTTCTTTAAAATAATGTTGGGTGCTGATAACAGCAGCGAAAAAAGGATTACCCAGATTTTTTCCTGTAAACGTAGGTTGCTGCAAATAACATTGGTGGTGTATGTGGTTAAAGGCAAGGTATCTTTTGTAGTTAAACTCTTCGGGGTTTTTGGTTTCAGGTACAGGGTTAACACTATTGGCAGGAATATACAACACGTCACCATAAACAGGGACTTGTACATCTGGTTTGTTTGAAAGATAAATTAAAACATTTCCTGTGGTGGCAATGGTTTTTCCTTGCTCAAGCACACACTCAATTACCTTAGCCCGCATTTTATACGATTTCTTTTTTTGCACAGGTTCTTCATTAACCATTGCCAGGTAATAGGTTGTTGGTCTGGCATAACTAAAATGGCTCTGTTGAAGCAATTGATTTTGGTGCAAGTGAAGTAAAATGCCCAGGCAGTAAAACAAACTTATTGCAGCCGTACCAATTAGCCAGCGCAGGTGGTAAGGCATGGTAAGCCAAGATAGGATGATAAAAACAAGCAAGGTTATACCTGTTAATAACAAGGCTAGTTCTATGCTGAATACATAGAACATTGATGTGCCAATGCCGCACATAAAAGCCAGTAAAATCCGAACTAATGGAACTTTATGCCAGAAAGATTGATACACGGGGCTTAATGTTTACGGCACAATTCTAAAAAAAACGAATTAAAATTTCTAGTAAAAAAATGAAATAGCACTTACTTTGCGAGTATTAAAACTATAATATATGTACGCTAATTTATTAATTGTACACAACCTACTTCGCTGGGTGGTGTTGCTTGCAGGCTTATACGCCATTACCAAATCGGTTTTAGGGATGTTGCATAAACGGGAATTTACCACCACACAAAACAGGGCCCATGCCATTTTTGTAGGCAGTTGCCATGCTCAATTATTAATTGGCCTTATTCTTTATTTTATTAGCCCTGTGGTTAATGCCGCTTTGGCTGGTGGCATGGGAGCGGCTATGAAAGACCCTGTTTCGAGGTTTGTTGCGGTTGAACACATTGCCACCATGATTATTGCCATTGTATTGATACAGGTGGGTAGAAGTGTAAGTAAAAAGGCAGTTGATGCCGCAGCAAAACACCGCAAGTCGCTGATATTTTTCAGCATAGGCATGCTGTTAATATTGTCAAGAATTCCGTGGAATAAGGCTATGTGGCCTTTGTAGTTGGTTGCGAAATACGGTTGGTAAACAAACAGTATAATACGGCCAAAAGGGCTAATATTGGAAATAAAATAACCATTCTTGGGAAGTAAGGTTTTAGCCTCACTATTCCAGATTTAGCCAATATAAAACTTTGGTTGTACTCTTTATTGGTTCGTACCTTCATCAATTGCTGTTGCAATTCATAACCAGATTGGTAAACCTTTTGAGGGTCAAGCGGTTCTCCAAAAACAAAGCCACCACCACTCCTTGGTGCCACGCTGGCAGCAACTAAGTGTTTTAAGCTATCGTTCTCAACAATATCTTTTAATAATAGTTGCTCCATATAATCCAACTCTTGTTGTCGCACAGTAATGTATCTTTTAAAGTAAGCTGACCCTTCTAGGTAATTGCTAACGATGGCGTGCTGAAACGTATCAATTAAACGTGGATTTTTCATGAATAAGGTGATGTGGATGCCTGTTATGGTGTCTTTTCTGTATTCGCTTCTATAATAAGGGTAATATGAAATCTTCCATAGCTTTTCACAAATAGATTGGTCCAGATTGAGAAGCCTTGCAACATCCTCATAATTATCATCCTTAATCAGGGTATTCAAATCTTCAAGCATACTAGAACTAACCTGGTCGGTTGTGTTACTTGGTTTAATTATGAATGAAGACTCAAAAATGGGGGGAATGGTAAACCGTAGAATAACCGATAGTACCAACGATAGCGTTAGACTTATTGCTAATTTTTTAGGATTACTTTTTAATAATTTTACTGGATACCAAAGTTTACCGAGGATTTTTTTATAAATATTCCAAAGTTTAGAGGCTAAAACCTCAATATCAAATTCATCATCCTGAAAGGATTGTTGGTTCTTGTTTTCGCTCATAGCACGCAATTACTGTGGTTACGAAAGTATCTAAAAAATTACATATTCATAAAGTTCTGATATATTCGTTTTTTATTCAAACTATTTAGGCGTAAAGTGATTACTGGTCAGGCATTAAAAAATACCATTTGGACAGCTGCTGATTTGGTCAGCTATCCATTATTGATGATTGGCGCTACTCCATTCTTTATCAAAGAATTAGGCCCAGAGCAATATGGCCTGTGGATGTTGATTAATGTGGTGGTGCAGGTGATGAATGCCCTGAACTTTGGAGTAGGCGATAGTACAATAAGAGAGGTGTCTCGTTATCAGGCTACTGAATCGAAACAGCTCATTCAGGCGGCCTTTAACCGCAATTTATCATTGAGTATTATTTTAATGGTGTTATGTGTTTGTTTTGGCATGGTTTGTTCAATGGTGATTAAGCATTGGCAACTGTTTCAAATACCTGAAACAAAAAGAGCAGAGGCCATGACCGCTTTGGTATTGTTTGCATGGTCTGCTGGGCTAAAATTTATAGAACAGGTATTTGTATCCGTATTTAAGGGACTACAGCGGTTTGATATTGCCGCCAGACTCACGATGTTGTCTCGATTATCCGCTATTGTATCAGCTATTATCGTGGTGTATTTGGGATACGGCATTTTAATGATAGTAAAGGTAACCTTGTGCTGCAATGCAATAAATTTAATGATACAAGGATTTATGGTTTATAAGAAAGCGGCTATCAAACAATTGATTCCACGTTTTCGGTTATTAAACATCAGGGAGCTATTTAGCAGCAATGGTTGGTATTGGCTGCAATCTGTAATAGCACTTCTTGGTTTTTTAAGCGACAGAATTATTATTGGGTATTTGTCAGACTTAAAGGCGGTGGGTTATTATTCCATTGCCGCACTTATTGGCAGCCAAATTCATAACATTTTACTGGCTTTTGGAGGGTTTGTTTTTCCAAAGGTGTCTGCATACACAGCGTTAAACAAAAGCACCGAACGCATGTATTATCTATCAAGGCTATTGATAGCCGGACTGGGTTGGTTTGTTGTTTTATTTTTGTTGCTTTTTGGGGATGTCATTTTTAAACTATGGCTTGGTGTAGACATATATTTGGAAGCTATTGTGTACATCAAACTATACCTAGTTTTTGCTGCCGTTATATTGCTCATTATTATTCCATTCCATTTTATTAACGGCAGTGAACGTGTTTGGATGAACTCTTTGTTTGAGTTTATATTAAGAAGTATGCATGTGATAGCCATGTGGGTTGGGTTTGTTTATTATGGTGTTGAAGGGTTGTTGTGGGGACTTATTGTTACCACATTTATCAATATTCCGTTTCAGTATTATTTGTTTCACAAATTTATTATTGGTTTTAACCGCTTGGGCGAAGTATTTGCTCCAGTACTACCAGCACTGGCTATTTTACTTATGGCGCAATCAACACACATTGTTACGAAGCTGTTATTTCTCCTTATTTTTGGTTTTTTATGCTGGCATATTTATTACAAAAAGGCGCATATTAACCTGAACCTATTATTTAGAAAAAGTGGGTAAATTCAAATTTAACAAAGTTCATTGGCTGGCTTACCTATACTTCTTTTTTAACAATGCAGGGTTAGCAGGAGGGTTGTTGTATACCAATCTCCTTACCCCTTTTTTTTATCTATGGTTGCTTATCAAAAAGAAGCAGCCCGTGTTGTGGCCATTTTTTATTATTGTTATTCCCTTCGATATCATACATGTTTTTTTGGGCATCGAATGGAAATCATTTTTGGTTTCAAATGCACTCTTGTTAAGCACCTATATTTTTGTAAGTTGTTTTCATTACTTCATACATCATTATCAACACCTCGGAGAAATTTACAAACGCCTACTAATAGCCAATTTTGGGTTCACATTAATTGCAGGTGTGGTTTATTTTACCCCATACCGTGAGTTGCTTTGGTACATGAATAAGTTTACAGAAAGCGTGGAGGGCTTTCACCGGTTGGCTTTGCTCACTTTTGAAGCATCTTATTATTCATTCTTGTTTGCACCTATTGCAATATATTACCTACTTAAAGTATTTCTTAAACTTCATCACAAGCCTGCATTATATACATTTGCATTGGTATGTATTCCTTTGTTATTGTCCCTTTCACTGGGCGTTATTGGCACAATGGTCATAAGCTTTGGTGCATTGTATATTATTCATTTTAAAAGGATATTTTATAAAAAGGGCTTTTTCTCTTGGCTGGTAATTGGTTTGTTTATTCTGGCAATTGTAACTGTGATACTACTAACCTTTTTTCCTAATAATGCCTTATTTGTAAGAATCCATAACATTTATTACGGGTTAGATACTTCTACAAAAGGCCGCACAACTGACTCTTTTGGTATTGGCTGGAAGGTTGCCAAGGAACGCAGTATTTGGTTTGGCAGTGGGTTAGGTCAGGTTAAAGTATTGGCTTTTGATGTTGTTAAAAGATATTACAATTATTGGGGAGACTTGGATGTAGTGAGAATTCCCAATTCGGTGGCTGAAACGATTGCTATTTTTGGTATTTTTGGGTTGATTATTCGTTTTGGGCTGATTTTTTATTTGTTTTTTAAAACCAAGGTACTCAGCAATTATTACCGCACCACGCTGTTTGTATTTGCTTTTGTCTATCAGTTTACAGGCAGTTACATTACCAGTATTGTTGAATATGTGATGTGGGTTATTGCTTTTTCGTCCGTGTTTAAGCAGTTTGATGTGCGGAGAGAAATCACTCCACCTTTGAAATAAATACTTTTTGTATAAAAAAGTTTCTATCCTCACCATTCGCATTTTTGTCATTGAGCATTTCAAATGACAATTGAACAGGATTACCATCCGTTTCAAAAGCAAAATCGACCTGTTCAGTTTCTTGTTTTGAGATATAGTCTGTCAGATGTTGTTGGTTTATGCCAATCTTTATTTTGGGAAACTCACCTTGTACAGGGGTGCCATTAGATAAAAGCTTTAGCATATATTTTCCTTTGCCAAGAGTTATTGTTTCGGAAGTAATTTTACCACCCCAAAGGGCAATGACATTTTGTTTATCTAGGTTAAATGTTAATGAAGGATGAAAAGCAACAGCGGTGTATTTACCTCCTAGCGCATGGATCGAAACGTATTGTTGAAGCCAAGCATCAAAGTAATTTACATCCTCTGTTTGGATGTAATTAGCGGATAATAATTTTAATTGCTCATTACTAAGTTTTGGAGGATTATTGTGTGCACCTACTAGCCAAAAACCTTTTGTACGTTTTGATTGAGCAAAGGAGTCAATTAAGTAATCGGTGTTTTCGCCCAGCAGTTGGTTGCCAATGTTAAAGTTGTTTGCGTAATATTGAAAATGCCATGCCGTTTTTGGGTTGATAATAGGCAGTTGCAACGCATTATGTTCAGCAATATAAGTGGTTAGCTCCCGAAATTGTGTTTTATTCACCATTGTATAGTACTTTTTCACCCCAATCAAATCCAATAAGGAAACTAATAAAAACATCCCAATAAGCATGTTTCGGATAAGTTGGTTATTTAAACTCTGCACACCTGAAGCAATCATCAGCAATATGGCGGGAAGTACCACAATGGTGTACCTTGGATACAACATGGGGACAACCAGAATTGACCTTAAATAAGGAATAAGGTAAGTGATAAATAACCAACCTGCACAAATGAAAAAGCTAAACGCCAAAGGCTGCTCTTTTAAGCTTCCTTTGGCCATAAACACTTGAACAAAATATCCGATTAAAAAGAGTAACAAGAAAGGTTTTAATAAATCGGAGTTTCCAAAATATTCAAAAAAATAATCCGTTGCAAAGTTTGTGGATACACCTGTAATCCAGAATGATTTTATCAATGTCATGTCTAAGATGAACGGAAGCCAGAGCGCATAAACTATTGCTATTAAAATAAAGCCCAACAACAAGTGCTTAAACAATGGTGCTTTCTTTTCTTTTTCTATTGACCAAAGTGTTCCTAAAATGACTCCTTCGGCTACCGCTACAAATAATCCATAATAATGGGAGTACATCATGAGTAAGGTAAACAGGCTAAACAACAGGGTTTCTTTCCATTGTAAACGCTTGATCATGCGCACCAAAAACAGAAAAGAGAAACAGGCAAATAAAAATGCTAGGATGTAACCCCTAGCTTCTTGGGAGTAATAGATGGCAAAATAATTTACACTAGTAAAAGCAGCCACCGTTAAACCAGTGGCATTATTATACAGTTCTTTTCCCAAGAGAAATATTGCCCAGACGCTCATTGTTCCAGCTAAGGCAGTTAAGCCTCGGGCCACCCATTCTGTATGTCCAAATAAAGTAAATAATAGCTTTTCAAGAAAAAAGAAAAGCGGAGGATGTTGGTCGCAACAAGTAAGGAAATAAAACAATTCTTTGAAACTCAGTTTGGGGTTGGCCTCAATCATGGTGTGCAATTCATCTAGCCATAAGCTTTGAAAGGTAAGGTGATAAAATCGCAGGATAAGCGCAACAAGAAGAATAAAGGCCAATATAATTTTTTCAGTACGATTCATGAGTAAGTATGACGCATTAATATAAGCAGGTAATTTTACTATATTTTATTGAGTTATCAATACCTTGGCATAATTGCTTGAGAAGTGCAGCAAGAGCAGGGTTTAACCCAGTTTATACAAATAAACAGTAAAGTTGTTCTTAAAAAGGGTTTTTTATTGTGTTAACAAGGTATAGTTGGCTTAAAGAGCTAAAGCAAAACCCAACAAAAGAGGATATCGTTCACAATAAGTTGTTATTACTGAATCAAAATATTACTTCGCTTAGTTTTATTTGGTACTCTTATCTTATTTAAAGTTGTTTCAATTACCTGCTTAAAAGTACAAGTAATTAAAACGGTTTAACCATAATCTTTTATTGCGTGCAAACTATTTGCAATGATTAAGGTTCATGCGGAGGTTTTTAGACATATTGATAAAAGGATTTAATCTTTGAAAATATGGCACGTAAGCACGGGTATAAGGATAAGAGTCCTTAGGTTAAAATCATGTGGGGAAATAGGAGGGGATCAATATTGTTCTTTTGGTTAAAATTTGTAGGATACTTGAAATTAATTTGTTAACCCTATTCGAGTCTTCTGGTTTTAAATAACTATAAACCAGTTATTCAGGAAGTAGATTTGTGTAAATTTAAAAGTTCTTTGCATATTGCAAATGCTACATGAAAGTTTTATTTATAGCTCGTCCTAATATACTTGATCAACAAGGCGGTGATACAGTGCAATTGGTTTCTACTGCTGATTATCTGAAAAAATTGGGAGTTGAGGTTACAATTTATGCAAGACAAAAGGAAATTGAGTTTAAACAATTTGATTTAATTCATTACTTTAATTTAATTGATCCAGAGGATATTATTGGTTATATTGATTTTTTTAAGCAACCTCAGGTTTTATCTACCATCTATTTAAAGTATGATGAATATGATAGAAATTACAGAAAGGGAATAATAGGATTTTTAAGTAAATATTTGTCTTATGATCGTGTAGAGTACCTTAAAACAGTTGCAAAATTCCTGTTTAAGGGAGATAAATTAAGCTCATATAAATACTTAATTTGGGGGAATAAGGGTTCTATGAAAAGAATTTTGCAAAGAATAAATCATGTTTTGCCAAATTCAGTTTCGGAACTCAATAGAGTTCAAAAAGATTTTAATGTACAACTTCCTGCTACGGTTGTAACAAACGCCTTTGATACAAAGCAGTATGTATTCAATAATCCCCCAAAAGAGAACTTTGTTTTGTGTGTGGCAAGATTTGAAGGCAATAAGAATCAAATAAATCTTATTAAGGCCGCTAATAAATTCGGTTTTAAGTTGGTTTTAGTTGGCAGAGCTTCCCATAATCAAAAGGCATACTTTGAAAGGTGCAAAAGTATGGCGAAGGAGAATATTGAATTTCGAGGATATGTTTCGCAGGAGGAATTATGTGCATTGTATTCCCAAGCCAAAGTGCACATTTTACCCAGTTGGTTTGAAACCACTGGCTTGTCGAGCTTAGAAGCTGCTGCAATGGGGTGCAATATTGTGGTTACGGATAAAGGTGATGTGCGGGAATATTTCGGGGATTTGGCTTATTATTGCGAACCTGGTAGTCCCGATTCAATTGCCAAAGCAATAGAGTTGGCCTTAGCAAATCCGGTAAATGAAGCGTTGCAGAAAAAAGTGCGAACAGAATATACTTGGGAAAAAGCTGCCGAACAAACACTAGCTGCCTACAAAAAAGTACTAAAGAATGATTGATTTTGAAAAAATTGAAAAAAATAAAGAAGCATTAAGGTTAGACTATCTATTGGCTAAGCCCTTTCCGCATCTTATAATAGACCAATTCTGCAATCAGGATAAAACAGATGAACTTTATAGGCAAATGCCTGATATACAAACCAAAAGTAGGGACTATGTGTTTGCCGCCAATAAATTTGAAAAATCTAAAATCAAAGATATTTCTCCGCTGTTTGCTGAATTAGCAGATGATTTAATATCAGAACGATTTAAAAACTTTTTATGTTTTATCACCAACGAAGAGGTTTTTGTTGATGAAGCTTTTCATGGAGGAGGAATTCATCAAGGTAAACAAAATAGCTTTTTAGATATGCATGTGGATTTTAATTATCATCCTTTGCATCCCTACTGGTTTAGAAATTTAAACTTGCTTCTGTATTTGAATAAGGATTGGAAAGCATCTTATGGAGGCCATCTTCAGTTAGAGGACCTTCGAACGGGTGAAAGAAAGGCCATTGATATACCCTTTAATAGAATGGTGATTCAGCAAACTAGAAAATATACGTTGCATGGGTATGGACGGACTTCATTTCCTGAAGGGAGCTACCGAACGTCAATTGCTTCATATGCCTATACCATTCATAAAACGCACATTGAAAAACCCAGAACAACAGATTGGTTTCCTGATGAGAAAGACCATTTCAAAAAGTTTCTTGCATGGATTTATGACCCTGCGGTTAAAGTAAAGAACAAATTGTTTGGCAGTTCAACGGCTAAGCACTAAAACAAATTTTGGGTAACATGAGAATTGGCATTGTTGGCACCCGCGGTATCCCCAACCATTATGGTGGTTTTGAGCAATTGGCAGAATACCTCTCTGTGGCACTTGTTGAGCGCGGGCATCAGGTTTGGGTGTACAATTCTTCTGCTCACCCTTATAAGGAAAGCACTTACAAAGGAGTCTTCATTATTTCCTGCCACGACCCTGAACCAAAAATAGGTACTGCTGGTCAGTTTATTTACGACCTGAATTGCATTTTAGATGCCCGTAGGCGCAAGTTTGATGTGTTGTTGCAATTGGGTTACACCAGCAGCTCGGTATGGCATTTTTTGCTGCCCAAACAAGCGGCAATTATCACCAACATGGATGGTTTGGAATGGAAACGGAGTAAGTACAGCAAAATGGTACAATCTTTCTTAAAGTTGGCCGAAAAATGGGCAGTTCAGTCCAGCGATGTGTTGGTGGCCGATTCCATAGCCATACAAAAATACTTGTTAGAAAAGTATCAGCAAGAAGCACATTACATTGCTTACGGAGCAACGGTTTTTACCACACCCAATGAGCAGGAGCTTCAACCACTTGGCTTGAAAAAACAGCATTACCATTTGGTAATAGCTCGTTTTGAACCGGAAAATAACATTGAAACCATAATTCAAGGTTACCTGCAAACAGATAAGCATGTGCCTTTGGTGTTAATAGGCTCAACCCAAAACAAGTTTGGCAGGTATTTACAACAGCAATATGCCGAGGCAAATATCCGTTTTTTAGGTCCGCTATATGATATTGACGCACTCAATAACCTGCGTTATTACTGCCAGCTTTATTTTCATGGACATTCTGTTGGGGGAACCAACCCATCTTTGTTAGAAGCAATGGCCTCGCATGCGCCTATTTGCGCACACAACAATGAATTTAACAAAGCCATTTTAGGAAATGATGCAACCTATTTTACCTCTCCGGAAGATGTAGCAAAAGCCATAAATGAGCAAAAAGATGTTCAATTACAAGTTGCGGCTAACGTGGCTAAAATAAACAATACCTATAACTGGCCATTGATTATTGATGCCTATGAATCACTTATGCAATTATCTTTGAGTCAGTGAAACGACAAGAAGTACATCAACACATTCATTTTTGGTTGTTATTGGCCATTGCATTCACCATGCCATTTTCCATCAAAATCAATAGCTTGTTTATTATTGGCTGTTTGGTCAACCATATTGTGGAAGGCAAGTTCTTGTTTCACCTAAAAAACAATTGGTCAAATGCGGTAAATAGGTATATGTTGTTGTTTTATGCCTTGCATGTACTGAGCCTGTTTTTTTCGGATAATTTGGCCGAGTCTGGTGCTGTTTTAGAACGCAAGTTGGTATTGTTGGTGTTTCCTCTGGTTATGTTTAAACCAATTCATCAGCAACAATTCAAAGCAATTGTTTTTGCCTTTACCGCTGGGGTGGTAATGGCTTTAACCTATTGTATTGGGGCTGCCACCAATCAATATTTAACAACGGGTAAAACAGCCGTATTTTTTTACCATGCGTTAGCCGAACAGATTAATATCCATGCTGTTTATCTTGCGGCTTATGCGGTATTTGCGCTATTTATGTTGATTTATATTTATCACAGAATGACAATGATTACTCGGATAATTTTGGTGGCTACCATGTTGTTTTTGGCAATTGGGGTGGTGTTGTTAAGTTCAAAAATGATGTTGGCAATTTTATGTCTAGGTATGTTTTATATGCTGGTAAAAAAATATGCATGGAGCAGTTTGCAAAAAGGGATGCTCATCACCTCCTTAACCATTATGGGAATAATTATCTTATTGCTGCCGCAAGTAAGGGGTCGTTTTTCCACAGAGTTTAACTCCAACTTTAGTGTAGTAAAACAAACTACTTACCGTTATGATACCCCTTTTACAGGAACCACATTAAGGTTAGTTATCTGGAAGTATTGTTTTGTGATATTAAGCAGAGAGAACGCTTGGATAACTGGAGTAGGAACAGGAGATGGGCAGCAATTGCTGGATAAACAGTATAAACTAGTAAATATGTACACGGGCAATCCACAGTTAAAGGATACCGGTTATTTGGGTTATGATTCACATAACCAATATGTTGAAACTGTTTTTTCTTTAGGAATAATTGGATTAGCCATATTGTTGTTGTTGTTGGGTAATCAGGTTATTCAGGCGTTCAAAAGCAGAAATCCCTTGTTTATTACTTTTGTCTTATTAAACATGTTGTTTTTTATCAGTGAATCAGCGCTTAGCACCAACAAGGGCATTGTTTTTTACGTGTTTTTTTCAACGGTATTTTTAGCCCACACAACTTTTTCAACAAAAGATGCATCTAACCAATAGTTTTCTAATTTGGAATTAATTAGTAAGTTTGGCGTTCATGCACAAAACAGAATTAAACAATGTTTCTCCGTTAACGGCTTTAGCAGACACCGCCATAAATGGACATCGTTTAAATGTACCATTTGAGGCAGCTAAAATGGATCATCCTTTGGATACCAGTTATAAAAGATTGATTAAGCGATTTTTTGATATTGTTTTTGCCCTATTGGTTCTTATTGGTGTATTAAGTTGGTTAATTCCCTTGCTGGCCATAATTATAAAGTTAACCTCAAAGGGCAGTGTTTTTTTTGTTCAGGCGCGTACAGGTTATAATAACCAAACGTTTAACTGCTGGAAGTTAAGGAGCATGGTTAGAAATGAGGAGGCGCATCATAAACAAGCTACCTCAAATGATATGCGAATTACCTTTGCTGGAAAATATTTACGCAAGTTCAGCTTAGACGAATTGCCCCAGTTTTACAATGTGCTTATCGGTGATATGTCAATTATTGGTCCAAGGCCACACATGCTTTACCATACTCAAGAATTTGCAAAAGAGGTTGACTCCTACGGCAAGAGGCATGAGGTTAAACCCGGAATTACTGGACTTGCACAAGTAATGGGCTACAGGGGTGAAATTACCGATAAATGGGCATTACACAACCGTGTTCGGCTGGATATTTTTTACATGAAAAAATGGTCGTTGGGCCTAGATATGTATATTATAATCAAGACCATTAAACTGTTACTTTTTGGGGATAAAGCGGCAGTTTAAATGCTAACACAGGTTGTTCACTTAAGAGAACTGATTAGCAAATAAAAAGGGGAAGTTAGTTTAAATAGAATAGCAAGGGGCTTTGATTACTTATAGTTCGGCTTTTATTTCCATTGTTTTGTTACTACTTTAGGCCAATGAAAATAGCCCGGTATACGGCATATCAGCAGTTTTTTTATTTGCCCTTGGCCATCATTCTGGCGATACTGGTTATTCAGGCATTTCATTTGCCAATAGGAGATTTTGGCAACTATTATTATGCATCAAAGTTCTTAGTGGAGGGAAACTGGGGCATTTGGATTTACGACCCCGCCTCGTTTAACCTTAAGATACATGAGTTAGGGCAACGGCATTTTTTTTTAAACTACACGCCTGTTCCCCCTTTCTCTGCCATTTTATATGTACCGTTTGCGCTCATTAATAGCCCGGAGTGGGCCAAGCTAATTTGGAATATCATCAATTGTTTCCTGCTGATATTGGCCATTTATCGCTTGAATAAACACTATCCTATACCCAGTTTTTTTTGGTGGGTGTTTCCAATACTCTTTTTTCTGCCATTGCGCAATACGTTGTACGAGGGGCAATCCTATTTCTTGATATTGTACTTATTGGCAGAAGGGTTTATTCAATACCAAAAGAGCAGTTTATGGTTGATGGCTGCGTTATGGGCGTTGGCCATACACTTAAAAATAAGTCCGGCTTTTGTACTCTTGTTTCTGTTATTTAATAAAGAATATAAAGGTGCTTTGGCGTTAATGTTAGTGGGCTTTGGCATACTTATCGTTTCCTTGCCCGTGTTAAGTTTTTCGTTGTGGTATCAATACCTAGCAAGCATATTACCTAGGTTGTTTAACGGTGATATTAACCATACCTATGCCTTAAATTACCAAAGTGCCCAGGTATTGCTTAAAACCATTTTTGTTCCGGATAAATTACACAATACCAATGCTTGGTTTAGTAACCCCGAAATGTACCACAAGCTATTGTTAACGTTTAAGGTAGTTATAATGGGGATTACCCTTGTGGCTTCTTTTTCTAAAATACAGCAAACAACTAAGTTTTCTTTTTGGTTGATGTGCTCTTTTTTAATCAGTGGCTATGGCAATAGTTTTGGTTTGCTGCTTATGGTACTGCCAACTATTTATTTATTTCCGTTGTTTGATGCTAACAAGGTGTTAATGGCCCTATTCTTTGTCTGTTTAGTTATTATCCTCAATGTTCCATTCTACTGGTTTTCTCATTTGGCTGTTCCATTTAGGTTTCCCCGATTATATGCTTTGCTTGCAATACTTGTAATCCTGTTAATTGCTGGTCAAATTAAATTAAAATGGCATTATGGATTTGCAGTATTATTGGCAATGTTTTGGCCTGTTGATTACGAACCATACATCCAGAATTATTTGTTTGAAAAAGAAGAAACATTATTGACCTATGATTTTACCGTGGCTGATAATGCTATTGTGATAAACGGTTTTGATACAGATGGGCCATTTGAAAAAAAAGTGCCATTGGGCTTTCCAGTTTATGAGCTTCAGTGGATTACACCTTCCAAAAACACTTCGCAATTGAGGGAAAAATCCTGTATCATTAACGATAGTTTAATGCTCTATCTTTCTGATAAAAATCGAGGTGTAGGATTTTATACCATCAGGAAAAAGAAAATGAACACTGCACTAAAATGATGAAAAACGTCTTGGGAATATCAGCATTTTACCACGATTCAGCAGCGGCTATTGTTGTTGGCGGGAAGATTATTGCTGCGGCACAGGAAGAAAGATTCACCAGAGAAAAACACACCGCTGATTTTCCGATTAACGCCATAAAATACTGTTTACAAGAGGCTGGTTTAGCATTAAATGAAATAGATGCCATTGTTTTTTATGACAAGCCCTTTTTAAAATTCGAGCGGCTTTTGGAGACGTACTATGCGTTTGCTCCCAAAGGAATACGCAATTTTATTAAGGCAATGCCTGTTTGGCTAAATGAGAAGTTGTTTCTTAAAAAACGCATCTATGATGAACTTAAAAAATTAGCAGATTATGATAAAAGAAAAGTAAAGCTGCTGTTTTCTGAGCATCATTTATCACATGCGGCAAGTGCGTTTTATCCTTCACCTTATCAAAAAGCAGCCATATTAACCATTGATGGTGTTGGTGAGTGGTGCACCGCTTCTATTGGCCTTGGGGAGAATGGGCAAATACAATTGCTGAAGGAAATGATGTTTCCTCATTCCGTTGGTTTGTTGTACAGTGCTTTTACCTATTACTTAGGGTTTACTGTTAACTCAGGGGAGTATAAGCTAATGGGTTTGGCTCCTTATGGCAATGCCCATGCTGAAGAAACTACCCGATTTATTCAACTGATAAAAGAGCAGTTGGTATCAATAAAAGAAGATGGCTCCATTTGGTTAAACCAATCGTACTTTAATTACGCTACAGGATTAAGAATGGTGAACGAAAAAAGGTGGAAAGCACTTTTTGGTTTTGAGAGGAGAACAGAAAAAGACGAGTTGCGGCAACAACACTGCAACCTAGCATTGGCCATACAAACGGTTACTGAAGAAATCGTCATTAAAATGGCCCATGAAGCAAAACGACTTACCGGAGCAGATTACTTATGTATGGCAGGTGGCGTGGCATTAAATTGCGTAGCCAATGGAAAATTACTGAAGGAGAATATTTTTAAAGACGTTTATGTTCAACCTGCGGCTGGAGACGCTGGTGGTGCGCTAGGTGCTGCGTTGGCTGTTTCTTCCATGTATTATGCAGAGCCGAGGGTGTTGTCAGAAGGTATGGATGTTATGGCTGGTTCCTATTTAGGGCCAGCGTTTTCAGAAAAGGAAATACAACAAATGAATAGGAAGGTGAAAGCTGCGGTTCATTACTACCAAAACTTTGCTGATTTAACACAATTTGTTGCAACTAAAATTGCGGATAAAAATATCGTAGGCTGGTTTCAAGGGCGCATGGAGTTTGGGCCAAGGGCTTTGGGCAATAGAAGTATTTTGGCTGATGTGAGGGATGAAAGCATGCAAAAAAAACTGAACTTGAACATCAAATACCGAGAAGGATTTAGGCCGTTTGCCCCATCGGTATTGAGTGAGCAGGTTGCCAACTATTTTGAGATAGATAGACCTTCCCCTTACATGCTTTTTGTAACTCCAATCAACAAGAAACTACAAAAGGAATTACCAGAGAACTATCCCCAATTGTCCATTTTTGAAAAACTGTACATCACCCGAAGCGAGTTACAACCCATTACGCACGTTGATTTTTCAGCACGTATACAAACAGTACACAAAGAAACAAATTTGCCTTATTGGGAGCTTATCAATGCCTATTATCAACAAACAGGTTACCCCATGCTGGTGAATACCAGTTTTAATGTGCGCGGTGAACCAATAGTTTGCACACCCGATGATGCCTACCAATGTTTTATGGCAACCGAAATGGACTACCTGGTGATTGGAAATTTTGTTTATTGCAAAACTGACCAGCCTGATTGGCAGAACAAAGAAAAATGGAGGAAGGCATTCAAACCAGATTAGAGGCCATACCCGCGTTCAAATAAATTTGTTTATAAGGGTTGGGTATTTGATATTGCTAAACAATTGCAACAATAAAAGTAGAATAATGATAGATGTGATTAAAGAGCTACTCCTGTTTATGCGGGAAAGAAAAAAATTCTGGTTAGCACCCATCATTATCGTGTTGTTACTAATGGGATTACTCATTATTTTTGGAGGTGGTAGTGCGGTTGCTCCTTTTATTTATACCTTATTTTAAACATGTCTGAGCAAAATCCATATAAAGTTGTGCTAACCATTATAATTGGACTATTACTGCTGTATTGGTTTACGCACAATCATTATTTTTTAATAGGGTCATTAACAATAGGCTCCGTATCGCTCTTGTCTCATTGGGCTGCCAAAAAAATAACAATAGGCTGGATGAAACTTGCACATGTGTTAAGCCTTATTTTTCCTCCGTTTATATTGGGGGCAATTTACCTGTTTATTCTTACCCCTTTGGCCCTTATGGCCAGATTAAGTAAAAGAAGGAGTGAATTGAACTTAAAAAACCAAGCGACAACACTGTTCAATGAAGTAACTAAAAACTATACTCCTCAAACATTTGAAAAAATGTGGTAATTGGCATCGTAATTCATGATGAAATATAATACCATTTATAGCATTGCACGGAGTTTACTGGGGTCATTTCAGTTCTTCGTTATCTCAGTGCTGGTTATTCATTATACATCACTTACCAACTGGGGGGCTTTTATTAGCATCTATTTGGTTTGGTCAATTTGTGTATTACTTATTAATTCTGGCACAAAGGAATTTTTGGTAAAAGCAGTAAGCCTAAATCCCTCATCCATGTGGCCTATAGTTTCACACAACACAAGCCTTAGGATGCTTTTAAGTTTACTGCCAATGGTAGTTATTGTGTTGTTTCCATTTGGTGATTTTATGGAAAAGGTTGGGATGATTATCATTATTTTTTTTAGGGTGTTAACCTCCACTTTTGAAGGGATAATTGTTTATGAAAAAGCGTTTAAACAATCGTTTGTTGTGGAGCTTTTGTCCTTTGTGGTGGTAGCTATTTTAATTGTAATAGGCAACCATATCAATGCCATGCAGCCCGCATATATTTTGGCATTTATTATTGCCGGAGATTTGGTTAAAGTAATTTGTTACCAATGGTTATTCGGGCTATTTAACCATTATGTTTTTCAATCATTTTCTTTGCTACAAAGTATCAAACAAACGCTTCCTTTTTTAGGTGTTGGTATAATTGGTTTAGTAATGAATAAAGCAGACTTGTACTTGTTTGGGTTATTTATTACTGATAAAGAATTGATAGGACAATACCATATTTTAAATACCATAAGTGGCTTAATCATTGTAATGGTAAGCTCCTTGCTTGCGGTAAGAAACAAAGTAGTATTTAGGGTATCACTTGATAAGTTTAAATTAATTCAAGCAGCGTATTTTAAATACAGTATGGGTCTCATTTTATTTGGTATACTATCTTTTTACCTGATTGCTCCTGTACTATTTCAATATAACGTAACGCTTTTGCAATTAGGGCTAATCACATTAATCGCATTAACTTTTAGCCGTTATAGCCTGTATGTCTATCTGCAAATGAGGTTGGATAACATGAAATTAGTAAATAAAATTTTGGCAATAGCCGGGCTAGTTAATGTGGTTGTAGGTGTTGCTTTAATTCCTTGGTTGCGGGTGGAAGGGGCTTTGATTTCAGTGGCAATAGCACATGGTATTGTGTTGTTAGCCATGCACCGCATTTCCCAAAAACACATCGTTAACCAACTGTTAGAAAAGCGGATCTGATCTAGGGATTCACCATGATTGGTTTCTTGATATGTTGTAACATTAACTCCGCTAATTTTTTATTCATTGATGATGAATAATGCGTGAGGTCAACATATGGATGAGGACAAAGCTCATGTGAGGATGATAAATCATAAAAGTGAGGAAGGTGATGCTGCCTGACAGCCGATGTGATTTTTTGGTAAGCAGGCGCCACATTTTGATACAACCTAAAACTGTTTTTTAGGTCGAGCGTATCTTTTATAAAAGGGTTGCTGTTTAGAAATGGACCAATGGGTTGTAAAAATATAGAATACTCAAAATGATATTTTTTACTTAAGGCATCCAAAAGGGTTAAATTCCCTTGGTAGTACCTCAATATTTTTGCCGAAGTAACTATGGGGTTTTTGGGTTGCTCTAGCAGGGCTTCACAAAGTAGGTAATGCAAAAAAGGTTGTGTGTTGTATAACGAATTGGCTTCATAGATGTCACCAAGCATTTCCGAGGTTATGTTTCCTTGTTTAACCATGCGGTGTGCCAGATACTCATAATAACGTTTCACAACCGGAATAGCATAAAGTAGGTTTTTATTTAAGCTGATTAAATTGTGTGCATAAGCATTACTAGACCTATTAGGTGCTTCAAATGGATTAAAATTACTTTCTGTTAGTTTATACAAATCATTTAGCCCATCTAAAAAAACAACTCGTGAAGGACGATAACCTTTTTGCAGCAGCAAAATCAGCTTTTCTATTTCCATTTTTTGGTGAAAACTAGGTGCTCCAAAATTGATGTAAGTAGTTGAAGTATCCAGTTGATTGAGAAAAAAGGACACGGTTTCGTTGTCGGCTACACCATACCCAAATGCAGTGCTTCCTCCTAATACCCAAGTATTATTATTGATCAGCTGTTTAATATTGCTGCTGTTTACAAAAGAGTTATACCTGCAGTTTTCAATACCTACATGGTAATAGTTGCTTGAGGTGGGTAGGGTCATAAACTCAAGTGTGGGGTGTGATTTCACGTTGGGTGCTTGATGATACAAATCAGCAATAGCTTCAATAGACTTTCCTTCATGAATGATTTGCACTAGACTTGGATTTTTTTGTAAGAGTGCTTGAGGGGTGATGAGCAAATCTTTCTCTTTCTCATAACCTACCGGTGATGGGATTAAACGAGCAATCAGATTCAATAAAATAAAAAGCAGTACCGAATTCGTAAAGATAATAGAAATGTTAGTGTATTTTTTTTTCATCAAAGCCAAGCTTGCAAGGTGCAATATAATAAAAAAATAGGGGGCCGGAGAATGTACAATGGCGTATCCGGTTTTGCACAAATTCTTTGTGTATACCGAATATTATTCCATAATTTGTATGATGGACATGCATTTTATTAACCACTTGGGTAAAAGGGGAAAAGGTTATTTGCATCCGGGAGGAAAGCATAGCTCTGACTTTGTGGTAAGTGAAATACTCAAAAGGAATTCTGGCAGGGTGTTGGAAATAGGCTGTGGAATTGGAGCAACGTTGGTTTCTTTAGCCTCAAACAATATTAAAGCGTTGGTTGGGGTGGATATTTCTCCTTCACAAATAAAAATGGCCAAGCGGGTAGTCAACCATTGTCAACTGGATGAAGTTATTCAACTCCATGTGATGGATACTGCAAAGAGGATTCAATTTAAGGATCACTCATTTGATGTGGTATTTGCCGAATCTGTGTTGGGTATATTAAACCATGATAAACTCATCATAACAATGCAAGAAGTAAAACGGGTGTTAAAACCGGGTGGAATATTTATGAGCAATGATGCGATATGGAAAGCAGGAACTTCTTTGGATACAGTTAATAAAATTAACAATAGAACACTGTTAGATTTTGGCTTAATTCAGAGTTCATCAACCCTAATTGGCAAACACCTGTGGGAACAATTTTTTCATTCTATGGGATTTAAATCGTGTAGGATGGTAGGAATAAATGGATTGGTAGAAAATTCAGAGTTCATGCAGAACCACCTCGAAAGTAAAGCAAGTGTTTTTAAGTTAAAACAGAAAAGGGATACACTGTTTAATGTATCGTTAACGTTTAAAGAATTGATTTATAAGATGAAGTTAAAAGTGTTTCATCGAAATGATGCTAAAAATCTTGAAAATTATATTTTTATATTGCAGCCATAATCTTATCGGCACAATTGTTCGGTGTTAAAAGATTTGGAATGATGAAAAGCAACCCCAAAGTCATTATTTACATCACTTTTTTTGTTTGGTGTGCAGCCATATTATTGAATGCATGTAAGCACGAAGTAGAGCAGCCGATGCCTGATAATATTAGTCCTAATCAATACAGGATGGAGTTGCGCTGGAATAAGGCTTATGCTACAGAAACCAAACAAATGGTAGAGGCAGGTTTTTTATGGGCGATGAGTTTTTTAGGGGCTGAGTGGCCAAAAGGAAGCTTTGAAAAAGCTGTAATTTGGAACAATAATAATGTTGTTGTGGATTTTCAACAGCTTGGTTTTCAACAGCAAAGTTTGGATGCATTGGCTAAGTTAATTGCCCAGTTCAAACAAAGCGAGGAGTATAAAAGAAAGGGGGCTATTGATATAGGCAGGTTTGTGACATTAACCATCAATGCCTCTCATCACTATTATGCCATTACCGGAATTGCCAAAACGTACGATTTGTTTAAACAAGGAAAAGTATTTGATGCCAAACAATTTGCTGCCACCAATTCCACCATTTCTTCCCATGATAGAATCATAGATTTACCCGATAGTAACAATACAGATTATAGAAAAAGTGCCTTTGTTTCAAATGAATGTGAAGGGAAAATAAAAGATGGAAAACAACGGGTTACTTCTTTTGAAGTAAAGGAACAAATGGCCAACGGGCAATTTCGCTTCGCAATTTATGATACAACGGGAGGAATGCTAACGGCTGCGAATGGTGCCGCAGGAAAGCCTGCCAAGTGCTTGTGGTGTCATGAATCAACTATTCAAACCTTGTTTGCAGAGCAAGTTGACGAGCCCAATTATTATGGAGCAGAAATGTTTAAGTACATTGTTAATCGTAATATTAAGGTGCTTGCGGCATACCGCAATACCTTACAAACAGATGTTGATTTTGAAAAGTGGCGAGACCACACTTACATGGAATTGTTGTACATTACCTTTATGGAACCGAGTGCTGATAGGTTGGCACAAGAGTGGGGAATATCTGTAAATGAGGTAAAAGTTAGACTAAACAACGTTCCTACACATTCTCATGGGGAGTTTACCTATCTTGGAGCCCTGTATTTTAGAGAGGATGTGGAGCCATTTTCTCCATATACTGCAGTGAGGCCGCCAAGTTCAGCAAGGGAGAAATCAGTATATGAGCCTAACTTAATTAGATAAGATAATAACGTATGTCAATAAGAAGCAAAGTAAAATCAATCAACGCGGCAATCTACCCGCAGCACCTATTTTACGATCCAGAATGGTTGGTGTTGGGAGTAAACAATATTTGTAACCTGCATTGTAAAATGTGTGACGTGGGGGTAGGTTATAGTGAAAGTAATTTTTCAGCAAACTTAGTGGGCAGTAAACCACTGCATATGCCAATTGAGTTAATTAAAAAAATAATGGACCAAGCGGCTACCTATTACCCAAATGTAAAAATGGGATACGCTTTTACTGAACCACTGGTGTATATCCATTTAGAAGAATCATTGCGTTATGCCCAAGAAAAAGGGCTGTACACTTTTCTTACTACCAATGGACTTACCCTGCCCCAAAAAGCCAACATGTTATGTAATGCAGGATTAACTGAAATATCCATCTCGTTGGATGGAACGCAAGATATTCATAACGAAATAAGGGGGAATAATAAATCATTTCAAAATGCCATAAAAGGAATCGAGGCATTGCTTGCAAATGCGAATCATCCGGCCATATCTGTATATTTCGCTATTACCGAATGGAATATTGGTTGCATGAAAGAGTTTACCGATTACTTTAAAAAGTATCCATTAAAAAATTTAGGATTTATGCATACCAATTTTACCCCACAAAGTATAGCAGATTTCCATAACAAAACATGGGGAAATCAATACCACGCCACGCTTTCAAACACCATGGAAATCAATATTGATAAAATGGATTTAGCGTTACTTTTTAATCAAATTAAAGAAATTAAAGCAACTTCTTATCCCTATAACGTTGGGTTTTCACCCAACATTGATACAATGGAACAATTGCAAAAGTTCTACCTGCGACCTGAGGAGTTGTTTGGTAAAAAGTGCAATGATGTTTCACGAAATATCATGATAAAGTCAGATGGTTCAGTTATACCAGCACAAGGGAGATGTTACAATATAAAAATTGGCAGTTTGTATGAACAGAATCTAAAAGAAATTTGGAATAGCAATGTCATTTCCAAATTAAGAATGGATTTGAATAATGCTGGTGGTTTATTACCTGCCTGTTCAAGGTGTTGTAGTGCTTTTTAAACAGATAAGTTAGTTCAGTTAACAAAAATGTATTTGCCTATTTCCATCAGAAAATTTCTTAAGCAACGAGATATGCTTAAGTTTTATAAAAAGTTTGTAAATAGAGACGACTTATGTTTTGATATTGGAGCAAACATTGGTGAACGAACAAATATTTTATTGAAACTGGGAGCAAACGTTGTTGCAGTTGAACCACAGCTTAAGTGTTTCAATATTTTGGAATCGAAGTATGGTGGTAATAATAAGGTTAACTTATTGAAATTAGCGATTGGTAGTGAAGAAAAGGAAGCTGAACTCAGGATTTGTGATGAAACCAATGAGTGTTCAACCCTTTCTGAAGAATTTATATCCATTTATAAAGACTTTTCCAAGCTGAACTGGCAAACCACAGAGAAAATAACTGTTACCACGCTTGAAAATTTATGTAAACAATTTGGCGTTCCTAAGTTTTGTAAAATTGACGTAGAAGGTTATGAATCAGCGGTTTTTTTGGGATTAAACAGCCCAATTAAGTACATCTGCTTCGAGTTTAATCGGCCCATGTTAAATGATACTGTCAAATGTTTAGAAACCCTAAGTTTAATTGGAAATTACCAGTGCAATTTTATTAAGTACGAGCATATGACCCTTGTTTTACCTCAATGGGAGCCGATAAAGGATTTTCAAAAACACATGGAACAACTGATAACAAATGATATATTAACGGGAGAAATAGTAGTCGCATTAATGGATTAAGGGAAATGCCTCAAAAAGCATTATAATTGCTATGTGTTCAAGAAAAATAAGGTAAAATTGGTTATAGAAAACGATTCAAATGAAGAAAACAGTTGTTTTATATAATCCCTATGCTGTATTCTATACAATGCCTTTGGCGCTGATTGCAATAGGCTCTTATTTGGATGCTGATAAAATCATGGAAATTGAGAATTTTAAATTTTATCAACGATTGGCATACACCCAAAAAAATGTGCCAATCGTAAAAGATATCGCCAAGTGGCGGCTTGATAAAAAAATGTATGCACTACCTTTTGAACGGAAGTTAAAAGAGTGGTTCATACCAACTCCTCAAATGTCGTAGTGTTTTTGTAAAAAGTGTAATTTATATAAGGTTTGACTAACAATACTAAAAACGAAGTAATTATTTTTAATCCCAAAAGTGCCAATAAAAAGTACAGAATTCCCATGTCTGTCCTTCAAGTGGCTGCTTCTATTGATGGTATTTATTCATGGACTATTGTTGATGGAAACAGGGAGCAAGATCCGCTGAATAAAATCATCAGCCAAATCACTCCCCATACAAAGTATATCGGTTTCACAGTAATGCCTGGCCCACAATTAAAGCAAGCCATACCCTTTGCGAAAAGTATTAAGCAGCAGTATCCGCATATTAAAATGATTTGGGGAGGATATTTTGCTTCCAACCAACACAAAGCAGTGCTCCAATCAGGTTTTGTTGATTATGTAATTAGCGGCCCTGGGGATTACGCATTTCCGGCTTTGCTTGGTGCGCTGGACAACAACCAATCCATTGATGAGATAGAAAATTTAATCTTCATTAAAAATGGAGAAATCCTTAAAACCAAAAAGGCGGAGTTGGTAAACTATGATGATTTAAACCCATTACCTTACCATAAACTCAATGAGATTTACGACATCAATACCTACTTGGGAAAAACCTATTTAGGGAATAAAACACTGGCCTACCACAGCAGTTTTGGTTGTCCGTTTACTTGCTCCTTTTGTGCAGTAGTACCTATTTATAATGCCAAGTGGAAAGGCAAATCAGCACAAGGGGTGTACGAAGATGTAAAATACATTAAAGACAAATGGGGAGCAGATTCTATTGAGTTTCATGACAATAACTTCTTTGTATCAGAAAAGCGGGTTGCCGAATTTTCAAAGTTGGTAAAAGACGATAACTTGGTTTGGTGGGGCGAAGGACGCATTGATACCATTAATAAATACAAAGACGAAACGTTAGCCTTAATGCGCGAATCAGGTTGTAAAATGATTTTTTTTGGTGCCGAAACAGGGAATGATGAGGTGCTGAAAAAAATGGATAAAGGCGGTACACAAACGGGAGAACAAATTGCAGCCTTTGCAGCCAGAATGAAAAAATTTGACATCATTCCTGAATACTCGTTTGTACTTGGAACACCTGCTGAAACACCTGAACAAGTGATGAAACAAATTGATGAAGACATTAAATTCATCAAACGCATTAAAGCCATTAACCCCGATACCGAAATTATTATTTACGTTTACAGCCCAGTTCCAACCGAAGGCTCAGACATGTACAATAAAGTATTGGAGAGTGGCTTTAGATTTCCGCAAAAACTGGAAGATTGGCTAAATAGCGAGTGGGAAAATTTTGATTTACGCAAGAATCCATTAACACCTTGGTTAACCCCTGAAATGATTGATAAAATTAAAAATTTTGAAACCGTTTTAAATGGGTATTATCCCACTGTTTCTGACATTCGAATGAAACCTTACCAGCGGAAATTGATTAAAGCTTGGTCTGGTTTAAGATACAAAAACAACCTGTTCCATTACCCATACGAGATAAAAGCATTACAGAAAATATGGAATTACAGGCAGCCTGAAATACAAGGGTTTTAATATGTGGAGGATATTAAAGTGGCTACTTACTAGGATATTTGGCCCAATCATTAAATGGTATTTAAGGCACGATAGAACATACACCTATAACAAACTTACTATAGTTGTAAAGAAGGGCGTTTTTCATCCAGGGTTCTTTTTTAGCACCAAATTTTTATTAGAGATTATTGGCAAGCAAGAACTCAAAGGAAAAACAACACTTGAGCTGGGCGCAGGAAGTGGCCTGATTTCATTTTATATGGCAAGTAAAGGTGCGCATGTAACCGCAACCGACATCAGCACCATCGCTATTGAAGGGCTACATTTAAACAACCACAAGCTAAACGCAAACATTACCATCATCCACTCTGATTTATTTGACCAAATACCCCAACAGCCATTTGATTATATCATTATTAATCCACCATATTATCCCAAAAATCCCAAAAACCAGGAAGAAAAAGCATGGTTTTGTGGTGTTGATTATGAGTACTTTCACAAATTGTTTAACCATATAGGCAGCTATATGCAACGAAACGCCACTGTTTATATGTCCTTATCAGAGGATTGTAATGTGAAGCAAATTGCAGAAATTGCAGCAAATAACAATTACTCGTTTATTTTGATTGAAAAAAAACGTATCATAGGGGAGTTAAATTTTATTTATCAAATTGTTAAGAAGTAACATGAGCATAAATGCCATACAAAAGGAACAGTTAACGGAGGTAGGGTCAAAAATTATTTTGGCCCTGGCCTATTTTGACCTGTTTAAATTCCCCTTAACCGTTGATGAAATAATTAAATACAGCAAGGTGCCATCTAAACAAAGGGGCTCG
This sequence comes from Chitinophaga pinensis, assembly GCA_943372215.1. Classification (GTDB taxonomy): domain Bacteria; phylum Bacteroidota; class Bacteroidia; order UKL13-3; family UKL13-3; genus UBA6183. The sequence goes on from CALRXU020000010.1 coordinate 167,934, forward strand.
TTTGTTAACGAGGTCGAAAAGCTATTGAGCCAACAAATTGTTTTTCAACACGGACCTTATTATTCTTTAATCAGTAACGAAAAATTAGAACAAAGGAGAGAAAATGGCGCACAAAATGCTAGTGCACTAATGCTTAAAGCAGATAAATACTCTCGATTAATCCATCGTTTTCCATTTGTTAGAAGCGTTTGTATATCCGGCTCTTTATCCAAAGGCTGTGTAGATGAGCAAGGAGACGTTGATTATTTTATTATTACCCATCCACAACGTTTATGGATTGCGCGGACCTTGTTAATTGCGTTTAAAAAAGTGTTTCTGTTAAACAACCACAAGTACTTTTGTGTAAACTATTTTATTGATACCGAACACCTCGATATACCAGATAAGAACATTTTTACGGCAACAGAATTACTTACGTTGTTGCCTATGTCTGGTTATCACGTTTACAATGAATTAATCAATAAAAATGCTTGGGCATTTATGCACTTGCCCAATGTGACCATTGAGCCCAAAACTGGTGTTGATGTGGAAGATACTAGGGTTAAAAAAGTATTGGAGAGTTTACTTGGTGGTTATGTGGGTGGTCAACTGGATACCTTATTTATGAAACTCACCATCAAGATATGGAAAACAAAATTTCGCAACTTTAATGAAGAAGAGTTAGATACAGCCATGAGGTCAAGAAAATATGTTTCCAAGCATCACCCACAGCATTTTCAGCAAGTGGTGCTTGATCGGTTTAAAAACAACATTGCCCAAGTGGAAAAAAAGTTAAACGTAACCTTACATGGCTGATTTGTTGCTTACCCATTCTTACTTTTTAAACTTTGATCCTAAACAACTCAGGGCAGGAACACCATACGCACCGTTGGCAACCTTGTTTGCGGCAGCCGTATTGCAAAAAAATCACTACAACGTGGCTTTTTTTGACACCATGTTTTGCCTAAAAGCTGATGAAATAACAAACAGCATCATTACACATAAACCTAGGCTATTTGTTATTTATGATGATGGGTTTAATTACCTTACTAAAATGTGCCTCACCAATATGCGTGATGCTGCCTTTGAAATGATACGTCTTGCAAAAGAACAAGGTTGTAAAGTGGCCATTTCAAGTTCTGATTCAACAGACCATGCGGAGCAATATTTGCAAAAAGGCGCTGATTTTGTTATAGCTGGTGAAGGAGAGCAAACACTATTGGAATTGAGTAACTGCTTACTTCGCAACGAAGGAAGTATAGAAACCATTGATGGATTAATCTGGCTAAAAGAGGGCCAGTTGCAAAGCAATGCCAAACGCAACAACTTGCGCAATCTGGATGATTTACCGCTTCCTGCTTGGGATTTGGTAAACATGCAACCCTACCAAAACATGTGGTTAAACCACAAAGGTTACTTCTCCATTAACATGGTTACCACCAGAGGATGCCCCTTTAAATGCAATTGGTGCGCAAAACCAATTTATGGCAACCGCTATAACTCCCGCAGTCCTGAAAATGTAATTGCAGAAATTAAACTCCTTAAACAAAAATTAAACATCCACCACATTTGGTTTGCCGATGATATTTTTGGGTTAAAACCGGGGTGGGTAAGCCAATTTGCAGCATTGGCAAAACAGGAAAATCTACAGTTCAAGTTCAAAATACAATCGCGGGTTGATTTGTTATTAGAAGAAGACAACATTAAACACTTGGCAGATGCAGGATGTGAAGAGGTTTGGGTAGGAGCAGAAAGTGGTTCACAAAAAATATTGGATGCCATGGATAAAGGCACTAAAATAGAGCAGATTGAAACGGCAACTTTATTGATGAAACAACAAGGCATTAAACCTTGCTTCTTTTTACAATTTGGGTACCCAGGGGAAGAAGCTGTTGATATTAAAAGCACCATTAGTATGCTTAAAAGGCTCATGCCCCATGACATTGGCATTTCCGTTTCATATCCATTGCCAGGAACAAAATTCTACGACAATGTAAAATCTCAACTCAAGCAAAAACAAAACTGGACGGATTCAGATGAGTTATTGGTGATGTTTGATAGCACTTATCCTGCAGATTTTTATAAACAACTCCAACGATTGGTGCATTACCAGTTTAGGAAGTGGAAAGCTTTAGAAGCGTGGAAAAACACCAGTAACCTGAAACAAGGGGCCTCCATACTGGTGCGTATACCTCAGGTGCTATGGGCAAAACAACAAATGAAGAAACATGCAGCAGGCGTATTTTAATGGTATTGCCTCTACTTACGATTCCGACTTCTCGTACAGTAAAATTGGGCTCATGCAGCGCAAGCGTGTATGGAAATACCTAAGTGCCCAGCTTAAACAGAAGGATAATATTTCAATATTAGAAATTAATTGTGGCACAGGGTTAGACGCTTATTGGTTAAGTGAACAAGGTTATCAGGTTACTGCCACAGATGTTTCAGCCGATATGATTACATGTGCTGAAAACAAGAAACAACTCAACTCAAAACAGAATCCTGCTTTTATCGTTTGTGGTTTTGATGATTTGGCTAACCAGTTTAAAGGCAAAACGTTTGATTTGATTTTTTCAAACTTTGCGGGCCTCAATTGTGTTGATAAGGAGGGATTAGAAAAACTTAATCGTGATTTTGCCTCATTGTTAGCGCCAAACGGGCAATTAATTATGGTATTACTTGGCAAATACTGCTGGATGGAACAACTTTATTTTCGTGCAAAAGGATTACCCGATAAAGCTAAACGTAGGTTGACATTAGATATGGTAGAACTAAGCAAAGGTTACGTGCAACCTACGTATTGCTATTCAGTGCAGGAAACGAAGCAGCTCTTTAATGCCTTTAACTTAATCACTCATAAGCCAGTTGGTATTGCCATACCACCATCTTACCTAGAGCCAATCATAAAAAAGTTTTCGTTTTTAGTGCCAATTGTTCAACTTGCTGAATATTGTTTGGGAAATATTTCCTTTTTAAGTGATTATGCGGATCATACCTTTTTAGCCTTTACAAAAAAATGAAAATAGTTTTTACACACGGATATTTTATTGCTGAAGACCCTAAAGAGCAGGAAATCATGAGGCCCTATGTGCCATTGGGTATCTTATATATTTCAGCATGGCTACAAAAAAGTGGGTATGATAATGAAGTATTTGATGCCACCTTTTCAACCTTTGAAGCCCAAAAAGCATTTATATTGGAACGCAAGCCCGATGTGTTGGCACTTTATACCAACCTAATGACAAAGCTAAATGTATTGCGTGCCATACAGTTTGTAAAAGCACAACCAGAGTTAGCCCACACAAAAGTGATATTGGGAGGTCCTGAGGTACGCAACCACGTAGATAAATTTTTAGAATACGGAGCAGATTATATAGTGCTGGGTGAAGGCGAAGAAAGCATGTTGGAGCTGATTCAATACCTAGACGGAGCCACTGATGTTACCATAGATCAGATTGAAGGGATTACCTATTTAAATGCAGCAGGAAAAACCACTTACAATAAGGAGCGGGTTAAACTTAAAAACTTAGATGAATTGCCTTTGCCCAATCGTACCAAAGTAAACCTGCAATTGTATTTTGATGCCTGGAAAGCCAAACATGGCACCAGTGCTATTTCCATCAACACCATGCGTGGTTGCCCTTACAGTTGCAAATGGTGCAGCAGGGCAGTGTATGGCCAAAGCTACCGCAGGCGCAGTGCCAAGCATGTAGTTGACGAAATGGAATGGATTAAAAACAATTATGAGGTAGATACCATTTGGTTTGTTGATGATGTATTTACCGTAAGCCATAAATGGTTAAAGGAGTTTAGAGAAGAATTGGAAAGCCGTAACCTAAAGTTTCCTTATGAGTGCATTACCCGTGCTGACCGCATGAATGAAGAAGTGATTGATGAACTTAAAGCCAGTGGTTGCTTTAGGGTATGGATTGGCGCAGAAAGTGGCTCGCAAAAAGTAATCGATTTAATGGATAGAAGGGTAGATGTAATGCAGGTGAGGAACATGATTAGAAGTGCGCAAGCAAAGGGAATACAAGCTGGAACGTTTATCATGGTTGGTTATCCTGGTGAAACCGAAGAAGATATTTTTGAAACAGTAAGGCACCTGAAAGATTCAGACCCTGATATTTTTACCATAACAGTTGCATATCCCATTAAAGGCACACCACTCTATCAGGAGGTTGAAAATGATTTTATACAAGACTTGCCCTGGGAAACCTCCACCGACAGGGACATTGATTTTAAACGTACCTATTCTCGCAAATACTATAACTATGCCGTTAGGCACATTGTAAATGAAGTAAACGCGGGTAAAGCATTAAAAAACAAACAATGGGTAAATTTAGCCAAGCTTAAATTAAAATCAATAGCGGCCAAGGGCGCAATGGCCATGAGTCGTTAAATAAGAAAGGCGGCC
>CALRXU020000011.1:0-163049 GCA_943372215.1 Chitinophaga pinensis
TTGATGAAAGAAAAACTACCGCTAACAGCACATTTGCAATAGGCGTGCAATTCGTCTTTATTTGACGGGATTTTAGTGGTTGTAAATTTCGTTTCCCTAAGCTACATTTGAGTTCAAACGCACGCCCATCGCAAATCTGCAAAACGTTAGCAGAAATTTTAAGCCTAAACATCGTAAGAATATATGATCAATAAAAATTGCCTCAATTGCGGAAATAAACTAATCGGCAAATATTGTTCGGACTGCGGACAACAAGCCGACATGCACCGCATTACTTTCAAAAATTTTATTTTTCACGATGTACTGCATGGAACATTCCATATTGAAAGAGGAATGCTATTCACGGCTAAAGAAGCATTAATACGTCCAGGAAAAGCTGCACTTGATTACATTTCAGGAAAAAGAAAGCGGTATTATAATGTGTTTTATTTAATTTTAATAACCATTGCTTTAATGATGTTTACTCGTCATATTAATGATTTGTTTACGAACAAAGATCAAACCACTGAGGTTATAAAAGTAAAACCATACATAAATGAAGCCAGCAAAAAAATTGATGAACTATTTGCTCAAAAGAATAAAATTATAATTTTTCTTTTTGTTCCTTTTGCAGCTTTAAACAGTTTTATTTTATTTAAAAGAAAAAAATTAAATCTGAGTGAACATTCAATAATTGCAGGAATGATATTATTAGGGGTTTTATTACTAACTACATTCTCAAATATTCTTTTCTGGTTTAAACTGATTCATCAAATCGGAATGGTAATCAGTTTATTGACAACTGCTTTAATCATTCTTTATATTGGTTACGGATATTTTAATGCTTTTAGCACTGATTATTCAAGAATAGGAATTGCTTACAGAATAGTGTTATTCTTTGTATTGCTTTGTCTGGAAATACTGATTTTGATTTGGATTTTAGTTGGTTTTTCTACCAATTGGGAGTTTGGGGAAATTCAAATCACTCCTTTTGGTTGATTTATTCAGAAAACAATTTTTACAAATTTGTGAATATGTTTTAGAAAAAAACTTCTGCTAACAGCGGTTTTAAGAAATTGGGGTTTTCGGGCTTAATTTAAAGTTTGTTTTGTACTTTTGGCATTCGGTGCTTAATCGAAAGTTTCGGGTCTATAAATCCCCAACTTCTTAAAGCCGCGGCCCGTTATAGGCAACCCTAAAAGACGAAACGAAATAAAATGAAATTAACTATAGACTTGACAAGAGAAATATTTGATGACGCAAAAAGTGTTGATTTTTACGACAGCAAGACTATATTTTTCGAACCAACAAATTTTTTGCCTTCGACTGTTTCATTTAAAATTTGGGGAGCAGGTTTAATGCCAGACTTTGACTGGACAAAATACTTAGATTTAGATAAGGAAATTAATTTAAAATCAATAATTCAGAAATCTCCTGGTAATGGAATAACTATCCAAGGCTTCGGAACTTTGACATTAAGAAATGTGGTAGCAGGAAAAATATCCATTTCACCATATGATAATAAAGAAATCTTAAAAGACAAAACTGGCAGACAAGTAGAATATAAAAGAGAGTGGACACTGGAACATATAGACAATGATAGTTATGAGTATTGGCTTGACACTTCGATCTATTTTCCCTATGGAGCTTGTGACTTAAAATTATATGCAAAAGGTAATGTATCATTCGAGTTTGACACAAAAGATTGTGTAAACGGAATAGAATATATTACTAATCCTAATCGAAATGACACGTTTTGGGGTTACTTAAAAGACAAAACTTTAACGACAAACTCTTATAAATTTGAAGACCTTGACAATTGAAAAAAAAAGGGCAACCTTTAACAGCACATTTGCAATAGGCGTGCAATTCGTTTCTGTTTGACGGGATTTTAGTAGTTGATTAATTCGTTTTCCTAAGTTACATTTGAGTTTAAACGCACGCCCATCGCAAATCTGCAGAAAGTTATGTGCCATTTTAGGACAACCAAAAATTGAGAGAAAGTATGACAGTAAAAGAACATTACGACAACCACCTTGGACATTTTTATTCTTGGATGACAGGCGACTTTCAAACAAAGAGTATTGATTTTAAGAATTTCCTTATCAACAATTTTGTAAAACCTTCATCAAACAAAATTGCTATTGACCTTGGAGCGGGACACGGACTTCAAAGCATTCCACTTGCAGAAGTTGGGTTTCAAGTTATAGCTATTGACTTTAACCAACAGCTTTTGGACGAACTTAAAGTAAATGCAAGAGATTTAGATGTTAGAGTAATCAATGACGACATTAAAAAAGTAGAAACATTTGCCGACAAACCAGAATTGATTGTTTGTTGTGGAGACACTTTATCGCATTTGGATAATAAAACTGAAGTTAAATCTTTTATTGCAAACGTTGTAAAGTCATTGGACAAAAATGGCAAACTCATCCTTTCATTTCGTGACTATTCAAATAAACTTACAGGAAATGAGAGATTTATTCCAGTAAAAAGTGATGACAGTAAAATCTTGACTTGCTTTCTTGACTATGAAGACGATTTTGTAAACGTAACAGACCTTTTGTACGAGAAAACTAATGATGATTGGAAACAAAAAGTTAGCACCTATAAAAAAGTTAGACTATTGACAAATGAAATAGTTGGACATTTGGAAGGAAATGGGATGACAATTAAATTCAATCAAATTGTAAATAGGCTGACAACAATAATAGCAAGCAAAGAATGACAACAAGAAAAACGGCACATAACAGCACATTTGCAATAGGCGTGCAATTCGTCTCTGTTTGACGGGATTTTTGTAGTTGGTAAATTCGTTTTCCTAAGTTACATTTGAGTAAAACGAACGCCCATTGCAACACTTGTCCCGCTTGCGGGATTTGTAAAACGATAGCACAAGCCTAAGAATGACAGACAGCCAAAATGAAAGTCTTTAAAAGTAACCTTAAAAAATATTTTGTTCTACTTGTACTTTCCTACATTATTGTACATGCTTCTATTGACATTTTGATTTATGTATTTCCTGACCTGTTGACTTTTAAAATTTCAAAAGACGTGACCAGAACCTACTCATCGAGTATATTAATCTTTCCCTTTACCTTATTGACCAACTTAATATTTGTTGTGACAATGCGAAATGACTTAAAGAAACATGAGATTAAATCTAAAGCGCTGCTCTTGCTGACTTTCCTTTCTTCAATACTTGGAATTACATTTTATCTAATTCTAATTTCTGCAAAAGACTTATATGCTAACAAATATCGAAATGACACAGATAGTTAAACTTATTTCTAAATATTCAATTATTTTATCCTTGTCCATATTGACAGGGAAAATTTGGGTTCAATTGACGACTTTTATTATTGGCATTGAAAATGTCCAAGACCTTAGTTTTTGGAATAGCTTCCCAAAGTATTTTGGTTACTTATTTAACTTACTGATTTCTATTTTGCTACTAGTTGACATAATTATGCTTAGATTAAAATACTACATAATTCCATTAGTTGGATTATTCTATCCTATTATAGGCATTACCGGACTGTTAATAATTATCATTTATAGAGACAACAATAAGGCCAGTGCATAACAGCTGTCTTAGCGCAAGTGCCGTTAATTTAGTAGCATCATCTTCTTTCTTCGCAATTTTATTTATCTTGGTTGACAGATTTTCGTTCCGCAGTCGGCACCTGCGTAAGGCAGCGGCACGTTAGCTGTTATTTCAAGATGACAAGTAAATTGACAGAATAAGCTAATGAACAAAACTAGAAACATATTGAAATTGATGATTTTTGGAGTTTTAATTCAACTTCTAACTTCTTGTGGCGACAATCCAAAAACAACAATTAAGCAAACTGACAAAAAAGTTATGACAAAAAAATCAAACCCCGTTGTTTATTTTGAAATCCCAGTGACTGACATTGATAGAGCGATAAAATTTTACAAGGCAGTATTCCATTTTGACTTCGACAAAGAAAATATTGACAACAATGAAATGGCGTTGTTTCCCTTTGTAGACGAAAGTTCAGGAATTTCAGGGGCATTAGCAAAAGGAGAAATTTACAAACCGACAAAAGAGGGAGTTGTGATTTACTTCAAGACAGAAAATATTGATGAAACCCTGAAATTAGCTACCTTAAATGGTGGACAAATTTTATATTCCAAAACAGACAATGGAATTGGACTTGTTGCCGAATTTGAAGACACAGAAGGAAACAGAATTGCATTATATCAAACTAAATAATGACGACAGAAAAAACAACCTCCAACCGTACCTGCCCAAGACTTGTCCCGCTTGCGAGAAGTGGCGGTTCAGTGCTCCGCATACACATTTGTAGTGAAAATCGCCAACTTCGCAAAGCCAAAATATTAGCGGTCATTGTAAAATAATTGCCAAAAGTGCTAAAACACGTTAAACCTTTTGGGAAATATATTATCTAATTGATGTGTTAAACTTAATATCAGAATAATTATGAAATCTTTTCCAATTTATTTGTTGCTGTTACTATCAATTTCGAGTTGTAGTAAAAAGGATGATGTTGTTCAACCAACAACATCTGAATCTATGTATTTCCCTTCCAATACAAATGCTACTTGGGAAACTAAAACGCCTTCAAGTTTAGGTTGGAATCAAAACGCAGTTGAACCATTGAAAGATTTTCTTACTCAAAAACACACAAAATCTTTCATGATACTTGTGAATGGAAGAATTGTAATGGAAGAGTATTTTAATGGTCATGCTGCAAACACTACCTGGGAATGGAATAGTGCAGGTAAAACCTTAGTTGCCACTACAACAGGAATTGCACAACAAGAAGGATTGTTGAGCATTAACAACAAAGCATCTGATTATTTGGGAACGGAATGGACAAGCATGCCTTTGGCAAAAGAAAACTTAATTTCTGTAAGACATTTACTAACAATGACAGCAGGCAATGATGATACCAAACAATATGTTATTAAACCCAACTTAACTTATGTTGCAGACGCAGGAACTCGGTGGGCGTACAGTAATATTTTCCAAAAATTAACTGATGTTGTTGCCAATGCAAGCAATAAAACTTTTGAAACTTATTTTAATGAAAAATTAAAAAGTAAAATTGGAATGGATGGATTTTGGAATTTTGGAACAATCTTTACCATTTACCACAGCACAACCAGAAGTATGGCAAGGTTTGGCCTTATGGCATTGAATAATGGAAAATGGAATAACGAACAAATTATAAATGAGACCTTTTTTAACGAAAGCATTGCAACATCTCAAAATATCAATCCTTCTTATGGATATTTATGGTGGTTAAATGGAAAAACGAGTTTTATGATTCCAGGTGAGCAAACAGTTTATCAGGGTTACTTGGTTCCAAATGCGCCTGCTAATATGTATTCAGCAATGGGAGCAAATGACCAACGGATTTACGTGATTCCGAGTAAAAAAATGGTTGTAATAAGAATGGGAGATGCGTCTGACCCTGCAAATCCCAATTTTGCGGTTTCAGGTTTTGACAACGAACTTTGGGGCAAGATAAACGCTGTGATAAATTAAACAAGCCTAATCACAACAAACCGCTAACATAGGCTAGGTTTGGCAATATGGCTGCTGAAGTGCTAAATTTATCCATTGGCTATCCTAATGAACATTTGTGGTAAATTGAACTTTGTGCCTTGAATGCCTCACCATCGGCAATACCTGGTTGTTAGGTGCGACATCATGACTACAGAAAAACAGTGAACAAAACACCAACGCTTCGAAAAATGAAAAGAGGTATTTTGCCAACGCAAATGCCGATCTAAAAACACTACATTTAATTTTGTCCAACCACACCAAAACTTGTAGTAAAGACTTCAAAAGCCAATTTTTTATAAACAGCATGGAGACGAAATTTTGTTGAATAGGGAAATATGATTATAAAATGATGTGGCTAACTTAAAGAGTAAGAAATTTTAGCCCATTACACCTTTTGCTTATTAATTCTATATTCTTTTCCCCACTTAGCCATAGATTGCAATATTGGCGACAACGTAAGCCCAAACTCGGTTAAAGTGTATTCAACCCTTGGTGGGATTTCAGCATAAATTTTCCTGCTAATTATCCCATCATCTTCTAATTCTCTCAACTGCTGAGTAAGCATTGATTGCGTAATTCCATTTACACTTCGCTTCAATTCACCAAACCTTGCAGGAGCAGTAAAGTAGATGGCATTAATGAGTATAGGCTTCCATTTTCCACCTAAAACTTTCATCGTGGCAGTTATTGGACAAGTATATTCATCAAAAACAATTTTTCCTTCTATTTTATCTCCTTGATTTTCAATATTAGTACTTCTTTTCATACTTACTAAGATTTATAATCCTACTTGTCTAAAATATATTTACATTGATTATTTGCACTACAAGAATAAAACAAAGTAATAACCGTGTCAAGTAAAACTTACTATTCACAACTCAGCAATAATTAATAATTAAATTTTTTAAAAATGGAAAAAATGTATGAAGCAGAAGTGACAACCGTAGCAGGCAGAAACGGTCACGCAAAATCATCAGATGGATTATTAGATTTAGATGTAAGGTTCCCAAAAGAAATGGGCGGTGCTGGTAACGCAACCAATCCAGAACAACTTTTCGCAGCAGCGTGGTCGGCTTGTTTTGGTACGAGTGTAACCATTGCGGCAGGGATTGAAAATGTAAAAATTGGAGAAGTTACTGTAACAGCTAAAATTGGTGTTTTGCATGATAACGGTAGTTTTGATCTAGGTGCGCATCTTCTGATTAAAATAAATGATGTAGACTACGATACTGCTAAAAAACTGGTAGAAGCTACAACGTCAATTTGTTCGTATTCAAAAGCAACAAAAGGAAATATTAACGCGGTTTATGAAGTTGTAGCAAATTAATTAAAAACGATAAAACTCATATAAACTTTAACAAACATGGTAACTACTCTAAATTGGTTTGAAATCCCAGCAACAGATTTCGAAAGAGCAAAAACTTTTTATGCAAAAGTTTTAGATGTTCAAATTCATGACGACCCCAATAGGCAATATGCCTATTTACCGTCTGATCCACAAAAAGGTGGATTTGGCGGAGCAATTGGTTTTGGCGAAAACTTTGTTCCCTCAATGACAGGCACCACTATTTACTTAGATGGTGGAAATGACCTTTCAGTTCCATTGGGCAGAGTAGAAAGTGCCGGTGGAAAAGTTATTTTGCCGAAAACTGATATTGGTGACAATGGCTTTATTGCACTTTTTATCGACACCGAAGGAAACAAAGTAGGGTTCCATTCAATGGGTTAATACAGCATTCTCCCGTGTCTTTGTAAATAGCTGATAGAAGTGTCGTCATTGATATTTCTATCAGCTTTGCTTTATATCCTGAACAAAACATTGGTAAACATCGACAAAACAGCATTGACAGAAAGAAACTAACAGCGTTTTGCGTCAGGTGGAGTTCAGTACTTCGTCTGACGCTTTTTGTTATATTTGAACTGTGATGCTTAGTATCAAGTATGTTACTAAGAATCGCGCCCTAACGCCAAGCGTGGGAACTTTATAGCCAATGGTAAAAGAGATCAAACCCCAAATGAAGCAACTAACAATGAGACTCATTATACCCCTTACCCTCATTTCATTTGTGGCTGTAACGAAGTGGTGGTATGTGTTGCCTGTTGATGCAAGACAGACTTTTTATTGGGGATTCCCTTTTGCTTTTGTTGGTGAGGGTTGGCAAACATCTGGAGCTTTACAATTCTTCCTGCTAGAAGGATTGGCTGATTTTTTAATCTATTTTGCTTTTTTGTTTTTATTGACTTATACTTTATTGCGTATGTCAATTATTAACCAAATACACAGATTAGCTGCAGGCGTGCTTTGGCCAATTGCTCTCTTTGTGCTTATTAGTGGGGGAATAATCATTTTTAATTCCTATCCAACCATAAAGATGAAAAGAGACTATGACTGGAAAATAATTAATTCAGGCTACAAATTTATTTGGCAGAATACACCTCCGAAAGATGATGAATGAAACCTGCATAAAATTTGTTATATTTTTCACTACTAGGTCCTTCAAGGTTATGATAAAGTGCCATTCGATATATTCAATCATAGTCAAAGTCAACCTTTTGTTGTTTATGTTGACGATGTATGTTATTCCTGTTATAGGGCAGGACTATCAGATTAAGTTTTTTGCTTATCCCGAGCAAAGCGATATCTATTCATATTCGGTAAAAGATAACCAATGGATCTATGAACGGGTACCAAATGAACATTTCTATATTTTATTTGAAAAGCAACAAGAATACGAAGCAAGCTATGGGTATTCTGCTGATAAACTTATTTCCAAGTATCCCTTTGAGTTTAATTCGAGAAACTTCGGTGTTATTTCGAGTTATCCGCTGTATGCTCACGCCTTTAGCATGAATGAAGAAACCTACCAGCGGCTAAAGCCGGATTCATTGGTTTATTTTTTCTCCTCTTTCAGCAAAAGTATCGCTTATGCTAATGAAATTTTAACGGCTTTAGGAAAAAACACGCCTGATATAACAGACAGCAACATTACGCCAACGGAATATGTAAGAGAAATCATTCGTTTGAACACTCCGTATTACAATCCATATACTGATGAACGAGACGGTAAAATTTACAATACTGTAAAAATAGGCAACCAAATTTGGATGGCTGAAAATTTAAGATTCATGCCAGATAGCTTCAGAATCACGTCTTTTAAAAGCGAGACATACGGGCACTTTTACGACCACCAAACAGCTTTATGTGCATGTCCACCAGGCTGGCATTTATCTACCAAAGAAGAGTGGGATACCTTGATAGCTATTGCTGGTGGCTCAGAAAGGGCAGCGCTGAATTTAAAATCGGCTGACTTTTGGCTGTATCCTGAAACTTTCCCAATATCGGTTTCAACTGATAGCCTTGGTTTCAGAGTTCTATCTGCGGGTTGTCCACCATATTTCAAAAACGGGTTTACTAGTTTTTGGACAGCTTCACAACTTTTTCCAGGCTACGTTTGGGTGGTCACTTTCACTTATTACTATAAAGAAGTCCGACTAAATACCACTATTAATTATGAAGGGCTGAATCGGGGACAATCAGTTCGTTGTGTGAAAGATTATTAATGAAATAACTCAGGAAAAGTAATTCCTTGAACAATGAATGAAATACGATTGTATTATTTTGAAAACAGAAAAACAATCACTGGCTATAACAGCACCTGCAAGAAATTGGCGGTTCAGTGGTTAAATGAAGCCTCGTGCTTCGTATCAAGTTTAGTGCTGGCAGACAGTTTAGTTTTCCAAGATCCCCCAACAGCGCCATGTGTGTGAACCTTACATGGATTATTCTATAGCAACCACTTTTCCATTATCTAACATTACGGTTGTTTTGTAAGTACCCGAAACAGGAAAACAAGCATAAGTGGGGATTTTAAATTTGGTATGTTTTTGGAAAATATCCCTTACACCATTTACTAGTTTTGGGGATGAGTACAAGCCTTTTTGAATGCGAATTCCGTTTATTTCAGGGGTTACCCCAAACGCACCGTTTTCGCTTACCTGATATGACACATCAATGCGCATGAGATTATTTGGAAAGCATCTCCAGACTTCATTCTTGTAATCATCAACATATTTTTGAGTAACGAATCCTTGAATCAACTGTTGCAATTCTTCTTGAATCGCCATCTTATTAAGGGTGGCGGTTAAGGGAATCTCAGGACAGGTTGTTTGATAAAACGCGTTTAATGCTGAAGAAATTTGTTGCAGTTTATTTCCCAATTCCAGTATTCTTTTTTTATCAGTTGGTGTTCCATTCACATCTTTCAGCAGTGGGTGATTAAAAAAATACTTTTTCTCATCAATGACTTTGTGGCTTACGTAATCCCAATCTTGTTTTGCAACGGATACTTGGAACGCATACTCTTTTAAATTGCCAGCAAGGTCATACGTAAATCGAATAACCATATCCTCATTGTGATTGTGCTCATCCATCATGTCTATTGTATTGGCCAATCCTGTTTCATCGTTTCTGGTGACAATAAAGGTTTGTTCACCAATATGCATATAGAGCTGCCCTGAATTTGCAGTTACAAATCTTGAAGGTAACCTGTTATTTTTTTGATAAGTTATGGAATCGGGTAGGTGATACAGGGTTTCTAACGGGTATGCCTTACCTTTAGGTGTTGAGGTTGGGGATAACGCGTAATACACTGCTGCATCCATTTGTTCAAGTACATGCTCCAAATGGTTTTCCTGCCTGCGCGATGGGCCACAAGAAAGTATAAGGCAAGCACAACAAACTAATAACAAGTTTACATCACGAAGATTCATTTAAAACTCACTGCAATTAACATACCGCATTTGGGTTGGGATAGTTATCGCTTTGGTCTTCAAAGGTATTGTCTAAACACACAAAATCTTTTTCAACCAATAAAAATAGAGCTTTGCCATTGGGAAGGGTATGGTTGTTTTGAAACCCGATTTCTTCCGTGCTGGTCCATTGTGCAGCAATTGAAGCAGGCACTTGTACCGTAATGGTTGTATTTTCCATCACTGCACTCAGTTCATTTACTTCGTTCACTTTAGCCAACGCGTAAGTTAAAGCGGTATTGCCGAATTCCGTGCTTTCTTGCAAATAGCCTGTTTCAGCAAATTGTGCCACTTCTGTTTTGGTTAACCGTAAACGGATGCTATTGCCTTTGATGCGAAGTTTCATGTGTGCGTAAGTTGATTTAGCACAAAATAAAGGGTTTAATGGAAATTACCAACTAGGCTACTAAAATGGGAACAAACTTACAAGCCATCACCATGTCCTGATCAATCTCGGTTAGGGTTACTTCTGTAACTTCATTTACCACCATGGGGTCGTAGGTGGTTTTTACTTTAATGTAATTATCAGTAAAACCGTACATGGTATTGCCATCGTTTTCTGCTTCCCACAATACGGGATAGGTTTTGCCAATATGTTGCTCATAAAAGTGCCTGCGTTTTTTGTCGCTCAATATGTGCAACATTTTACTGCGGTCGGCACGTACATGTTGGTAAACTTTGCCAGGCAATTTGTAGGCAGTGGTATTGGCCCTTTCGCTGTAAGTAAACACATGTAAGTATGATATGTCTAAGTTATTCAGGTACTCGTAAGTTTCTAAAAAATGTTCTTCGGTTTCGCCAGGGTAACCCACAATCACATCTACTCCAATGCAGCAATGCGGCATCAATGATTTTATTTTTTCAATACGAGCCGTGTACAAATCAGTGAGGTATTTCCTGCGCATGCTTTTTAGCAACGCATCACTGCCAGATTGCAACGGGATATGAAAGTGTGGAACAATATTATTCGATTGGGCCGCTAACTCAATAATTTCATCAGTAAGTAGGTTTGGCTCAATGGATGATACACGCAACCGTTGCAAACCATTTACTTCTTGTAAGGCATTTAACAGTTGATAAAAGTTTTCGCCCGTATTTGCGCCAAAATCACCTGTGTTTACACCAGTAAGCACAATCTCTTTGGTGCCATTTGATACAATTTCGTGGGCTTGCTTTACCACATTGGTTATGCTATCGCTGCGGCTGCTTCCTCTGGCCAATGGTATTGTACAGAAAGAGCAAAAATAATCGCAGCCATCTTGTACCTTTAAAAAGGTTCTGGTTCGGTCGCCAATAGAGTAGGAGCTATGGTATTCAAGTACCTCTTTTATTTTACCTTCTTTTACTACCGCTTTTTCTTTCTTAGCGGTATCGTCAAGGTAAGTTGCCATGTTAAACTTTTCGGCTGCACCCAGCACCAAATCTACACCAGGAATGCGTGCAATTTCTTGTGGTTTTAGTTGAGCATAACAGCCAATAATGGTAACAAAAGCATTGGGATTGTGCCTCAGTGCCTCTTTAACTATTTTTTTGCATTTCTTATCGGCATTGTCTGTAACACTGCAGGTGTTAATTACGTAAACATCAGCACCATCTTCAAATGGCACTTTTCGGTAACCCTCCTCTGTAAGCTGCCTGCCTATGGTGGATGTTTCAGAAAAATTAAGTTTACAGCCTAAAGTATAAAATGCAACAGATTTGCTCATGAAGCGGCAAAGATACGTATACTAAGTTAAAAACAGAAAAGGGATGCAGGCCCCCAAGATCGGAATTACCCTTTATTAGTTTGAACCACCAGCTTTTGTCCAGCATTGATGCGGTTTCCGCGCATACCATTCAAGCGTTTTAACTCAGCTTCTGTCATGTTGTATTTGCTTGCAATTTTACCAATAGAATCGCCACGTTTAACGGTATATGTTTTGGTTTGCGACTGTTTTTTAGTTGGTTTTGCAGCAAGTGCAACAGCTTTTTTCTCTAGTTTAATTTGCTGGTTCATAGCCAACAGTTCCTCATTTGCAGTGGTTCTGAAAGAAGAATCATTGATGGCAGCAAACTTTTGTGCTTTGTGGTAAGGTACAGTTAAAGTAACATTGGCAACACCAAATGGAATAATTCCTCTTTTGATGGCTGGATTTAATTTAAGTAACTCTTCCAAATCCATCTCAAGATTGGCGGCAAGCTTATTCAGGTTATAACTGGCATCTACATTAATGGTATCGGTATAAGCCAATATTTCCAGATTTTCGGCAGGATAAATATTGTGCTCCGAAGCATAATTCATCATGTAAGCGGCTGCGATAAAGGCGGGTACATAACCACGTGTTTCTTTAGGTAAGTATTGTTGCACCGCCCAAAAGTTTTTTATTCCACCTGCTTTTCTGATGGCTTTGTTTACATTGCCCGGTCCACAATTGTAAGAGGCAATTACCAGTAACCAGTCTCCATAAATGCGGTAACTGTTGCGCAAGTATTTTATAGCCGCTTCTGTTGATTTTTGTACATCCCTACGTTCATCATAAATGGCGGTGGTTTTTAGTCCGTACATACGACCAGTAGGAGCCATAAATTGCCACATGCCCGCAGCACCAACCGGAGAGGTGGCCATTGGGTTTAATGCAGATTCAATAACAGCAAGGTATTTTAGTTCAACAGGCATGTTAGCCCTGTCTAATGCTTCTTCAAACATGGGGAAATAGTACTTGCTCCATGCCAATATTTTTGAGGAAAGGTTGCGTTTACGAACAGTATAAAGGTTTACATAAGGCCTCACGTACTCATTATAGTCCATAGGAATTTCAGACTCTAATAAGGATAAGCGATAGGCAATAACTGAATCCGCGTAAATAGGCACATCTGTTTCTTCAAAGCCATATATATTCAAATCACCATTACTAATAGTAGGGTATAACTTGCTTACCAATTTAATGGTATTGGTATCAATTAAGGTCATTAGAGGTTCGTCATCAACAGGTTTATTCACCAATTGAGCCCAAGTTGACGTACCTGCCAAAGCAAGCAAGGTGAATAAGGTATATTTGACTAATTTTTTCATTAACTAACTCGTTTTCAGCTGTTTGTTTGTTTATCGCTTAAAACAAACATAAGTTAATCACATCATATTAACAAAGGCTTGTTTTGTAAATTATACCCAATTGCCATTTTGTTGACTATTTTTTTGGGCTTTATATTGGGTTATTAACGAAAAGAGTGCCAGTTTGTTTTAGTAGCCGTATTTGTTTTTCCACCTAATTTTAAGAAAGGATTGCTGTTCCTGTTCCCTTGCATTGTTACCCGGTTTATAGAAGGGTGTCCCAGTTAATGAATCGGGCAAAAACTCCAAATCCACAAAGTTGTTTTCAAAATCGTGGGCATAGGCATAGTTGGCACCATAGTTTAATTCTTTCATGAGTTTGGTGGGTGCATTGCGCAGGTGCAACGGAACGGGAAGTTGCCCCGTTTTTGAGACCGTTTCCATGGCCGCATTAATGGCCATATAACTGGCATTGCTTTTAGCACTGCAAGCCAAATAAGTGGCACATTGGCTTAAAATAATACGAGCCTCAGGCATGCCAATAATGTTAACTGCCGTAAAAGTTTGGTTGGCTATAAGTAAGGCATTGGGATTGGCGTTGCCAATATCTTCGCTGGCCAAAATCAGCATTCTCCTAGCTATAAATTTCACGTCCTCACCACCAGCCAACATCCTAGCCAACCAATAAACGGCCCCATTGGGGTCGCTACCTCGTATGGATTTAATAAAAGCTGAAATAATGTTGTAATGGGCTTCTCCACCTTTATCGTGTAAGGCAATGTGCTGTTGCAGTGTTTTTTGCACCAACTCATTGGTAATGGTAATATTGGTTTCTGCATTGTTGCATAATGCTTCTAAAATGTTCAGCAGTTTACGTGCATCACCTCCCGAAAACAAAAACAAGGCCTCTTTTTCTTTGAGTTCAATGTGTTTTTGTTGGAGCATTTCGTCCTGGCTTATTGCGTTTAAGGTGATTTTGGTTAATGCTTCAACATCAAGTTCTTTGAGTATATACACCTGACAACGGGAAAGGAGGGCATTGTTTACTTCAAACGATGGGTTTTCTGTGGTGGCGCCAATCAGGGTTATTTTTCCGCTTTCTACTGCGCCAAGCAAAGCATCTTGCTGGCTTTTATTAAAGCGGTGAATTTCATCTAAAAACAACAAAACCTTACCAGCTTTAGCTGCATCAATCACTTTACGAACTTCCGCTACACCAGCATTAATGGCACTGAGCTGGTAAAATTGTAGCCCAGCTTGTTGTCCTATTATGCGGGCCAGGGTCGTTTTACCCACGCCTGGAGGTCCCCAAAAAATAATGCTAGGAATATTTTTGGTTAACAAGGCTTTACGCAACGCTGAGTCTTCACTGGTAAGGTGTTCCTGACCAATGTAATCTTCCAAACGTTGGGGTCTTATGCGTTCAGCAAGGGGTTTATTATTGTTCATTGCTTAAAAAGTATATATTGCAATATGCAGGTTCAAATAAACTATAAAATTTGCATTGTTGTCGGCTTTGTATTGATGCTTTTTGGGGCACTTGCCCAAAATGTAGCTCAAGACAATACTTCAGTGAGGATTTCAGGCGTATTTCAGCCTCAAGATTCTGTGCCTAAAGCGGATAGTGCAACCATTATTAAAAAGTTTACACAAACAGGGCTGGCGTCTTACTATGGCAATAAGTTTCATGGCAGGAGAACAGCTAGTGGGGAGAGGTATAGCAGAAACAAACTTACTGCCGCGCATCGCACCTTGCCATTTGGTGCTATGGTAAAAGTAACTGAGGTAAAAACCGGAAAATGGTTGGTGGTGAGGATTAATGATAGGGGACCTCATGTGCGAAAACGTGTTATAGATTTAAGTTATGCGGCTGCCAGGCAATTTGGAATGATAAAGGGGGCCGGTGTTATTAAGGTGAGAATACAAGTGGTTGAATGGCCCACAACACCTTAAAGAGGTGTTTTTATTGTTTAGTAGCCTAAAATTGGTGTATTTGCAGCATTCATGAATCGGTTTTCTCTTAAACAATTAACACATATTAAGCATCAGGCACTTCAGGCGTGCAAACAACATGATGTTGCTTTGTTATTGGATAATAACTTTTGCGAAAATGCCTTCAACCTTCGACATATAGAGTTTGCTGCGGCTTTTGGTGCAAAATATAGCATAACGGTGAACTCCAACTCCATTGCTCAATTGGAGGCATTTGTTGCGGAACACAGTACTGAATTTGTATTTGTGCAGCTAGCTTACGACATCAAAAATGAATTGGAAGCACTTCAATCCAATAATCCCGATGAAATTGGGTTTCCACAATTGTTTGCTTTTGTTCCTGAGCAATTGTTGGTGGTAGGTGTAGATGGGGCTTGTATTGCAGGAAGTGAATTGGCTGAGTCTTATTTAAAACAAACAAGGACTGAAATGCAGCCTCAACCGCCTGTTGAAGTTATACAGCAGGTAACCAAGGAACAGTATCTAGTGAATGTGGAAGCCATACGTGAGCATATTATCAGGGGCGATGTGTATGAGTTAAATTATTGTATGGCGTTTTTTAATGACGCGGTGCAATTGGATGCTTATGCCACTTATGAGCGGTTAATCGAAAAATCCCCAGTTCCATTTGCTGCTTTTTTTAAGCTAGGGGAGCGTTTTTTAATGTGTGCCAGCCCTGAACGTTTTATAACAAAAAACAATGGACGCATCTATTCCCAACCCATTAAAGGCACTGCCAAAAGATGTTCAAACCCCAAAGATGATGAGCAACAAAAAGAAAAGCTTTTAAACAGTGAAAAGGAGCGTGCGGAAAACTTGATGATTGTTGATTTGGTTAGAAATGATTTGTCCAAAACAGCTGAAACGGGAAGTATAAAAGTGGACGAGTTATTTGGAATGTATAGTTTTAAACAAGTGCACCAGATGATTTCTACAGTGAGTTCATTACCTAAGAGCGGTATGAGTAATACCGAGGTTATTCAAGGAGCCTTCCCAATGGGCAGCATGACGGGAGCGCCTAAGATTATGGCTATGGAATTAATTGAGCAGTATGAGCAAACCAAAAGGGGGCTTTATTCAGGATCGGTTGGGTATTTTGCACCCGATGGTACGTTTGATTTGAATGTGGTGATTAGGAGTTTGCAATACCATGCAGGTAAACAGTATTTAAACTTTGAGGTAGGTGGGGCCATCACTTATGATTCAGTGCCGGAAGAGGAGTATGATGAATGTTTGCTAAAAGCAAGGGCAATGATGGAAGTGCTTAAAGGAACAGGCTAAAGTTTAATCAGTAACATGCTTAATATACCTGTTACCATTATAATTTTATAGATGCTGCTCAGGCGTGTAAAATGGTGTTTAATATCTGCTTTAAACAACAATACCATGGTTAGTATTAAAGGGAACAGAACGGCCAGTAGCATGTAAATGGCATAAAATATACGGTTGTGTTCGTGCCTGAATATGATAAAGCTGTTACCAACAAACAGGTGAGCCAGTAAAAGGGCGATGTATACACCTATTATTACATAAAGTACTTTTTTCGTCCTTCTAATACCAATTGTAATGGGTAATGTTTTGCAATCAAACTTGCTATCTCCCCGCATGTCTTCCGTATCTTTAATAATCTCTCTGATTAAACTGATGCCAAAAGCAAATGTGGCATAAACCAAAATCAGGTAACCAGATATTTGTGTGTTGAAAAGTGCAAGGGTGATAATAACCAATGCACTTAATAAGGCCACAACCAGGTTTCCGGTTAAAAATTGCTTTTTAAAAACAACACTGTACAACCACAATAAAATGGTACAACTCATCACCATCAGCCCAATACTTGTTTTAAGATAGAAGGCCATGAGTATGGCCAGTCCATTGCATACAAAGTGCAATAACATGGCCCACCTGCGTGAAATTATTTTTCCAATAATGACTTTATCGGGTTTGTTGGTGAGGTCAATATTTACATCCAAATAATCATTGATGATGTTGCCGGCAGCAGCGGTGAGTAAAATAGAACAACATAAAACCAAGAAAGGAGGTCGTAGCAAATCATCAGGGGTAAGGTAGTCAGTAAGGCAATAATAACTTAAGCCAATGGTGGCCAACATAATCAACAGGTTGTTGAAACGTACAAGCTGTAAAAAGGCTATTACTCGTTTCATATCAATCTTGCGAAGGTTCTGATCCAATTTCTGTTACGCCACCACTAACAATAAACTTCATTACATCAGTTGGGTTGCCTTCAAAGGGTTTTATCTTCGTTTTTTCTACAAAAAACACGTTGCCACTAAAAGCATAGGAGTGGGGGAAATAAACAGCACAAAATCCATTTAACCCCAGGTTGCTTAAGTCGTTTTGGGTAATGAAGCCTGGTTTATAAAGTCCAGCAGTCATTTCTACCAAAACAGGGGAGTTGAATTTTTTCTTATCGCCCACAAAGGCCTCCATAAACTCCTTAACACTGGTATAAATAATTTTTACAAAAGGAATTTTAGATAAAAAGTCATCCAACAAACTAAACAATGGCTTAGTAATTAAACTACTACCAATAAATCCTAAAACGGTAAGCGATGCAATTACAATTAAAAAACCAACGGCAGGCACACCAACATCAAAGTAGGTGTCTAAAGTAATTACAATGCTTCTGATGATGCTAAAGGTAATGGTAAAGGGCAATGCAATCAACAATCCTCTGAGGAAGTAATTGATGAGTTTACCCAACCTAGCCCGTAGGCTCATTTTTATTTTTTGTTTGGTTACATTCATGTTTTATTCAAGGTCAAGGGCCAATAACTTACGTAAATCATTTAATACGGGATTTTTTTCAGCCATCAGTTTAAATTTATCTTCCACTGTATATGCTTTTTTGGGTTGATATGAACTATTTACATTAACGATTATTTCAAACAAGGTGTTTTTTAAGTTTTTTCTAAAGAAGGGGATGGTGTTAATGCGTTCTTCCTCAAACATTTCGTTTTCATGCTGGCTTGCCAATATAATTTCAACCTGATGTTCAGCGATGAGTTGCCATTTGGCATTTTTTAAAATAACCAATAGGCTCATTTTGTTATCTGTTCCTAGCTGAGCCAAGTATTGGTTCCACACTTGCTCAAATGCTGCTGGAGTAACTGGCTCGTCAATCACAGGAATAACCTGAGCTGCCGTTTCTTGTTGCTGCTCTTCTTGCACAGCCAATTCCTTTTTGTTTTGGGCAATTTGCTGTTTAAGCTTATCCAGACTATTTAGGCCATTTTTGGCCGGGGGCAAAACAGCTGCCGCAACTGGTGGTGGTGTGGGAGAGGGAGGCACTACCAAAGGCGGTTGTTCTAGCTTTGTTGTAGTTTCTTGTTCGGGTAATTTTTCGGGTTTTGCCTCGGCAATAGCGGTTGCTCCGCTATTGTTCAGGATTTTTTTTTTAGTGCGGTGGCATCAAGCACCGATTGAATGTGGCAAACTTTCATCAGGGAGAGTTCCACATGCAGCCTGGGGTTTTTACTGCTTTTATATTCTAACTCACACTTGTTGAGTAAGTTTAATGCATTAAGCAATAGCGATTGGGAGCAAGAAGCAGCTTGCGACATAAATTTTTGTGCAATGGATGGCGCTACTTCTAAAAGCTTCAAGGTGTTTTGGTGTTTGCACATCATTAAATTACGCACATGCTCACTAAAGCCGCTTAAAAAATGTTGGGCATCAAAACCATTGGCCAATATTTCATCAAACAACACCAACATATCAGGTAAGTTGTTGTTTGCCATAAAATCAACCGCTTTAAAATAGTAATCGTAATCTAAAATATTCAGGTTTACGATTACATCTTTATAAGTGATGTTTTTACCACTAAAGCTTACAATACGATCAAAAATAGAAAGGGCATCGCGCATGGCGCCATCTGCTTTTTGTGCAATTACATGCAAAGCCTCGTCTTCGGCAGTAATTCCTTCGTTTAAGCAAATACTTTTTAGCTGGCTTACTGCACCTTCAATGGTAATTCTGTGAAAATCAAAAACCTGACAGCGAGATAGGATGGTGGGCAATATCTTATGCCTTTCAGTAGTAGCCAAAATAAACTTGGCATACGGAGGCGGTTCTTCCAACGTTTTAAGGAAGGCATTAAATGCGGCAGCACTGAGCATGTGCACCTCATCAATAATGTATATTTTGTACTTTGCACCTTGAGGGGCGTAACGCACCTGGTCAACTAACCCCCTAATATCTTCCACACTATTGTTGCTGGCCGCATCCAGTTCATAAATATTAAAACTGGCATGGTCGTTAAACGATTTGCAACTATCACAAACATTACAAGCTTCTTGGTCAGGGCCAATGTTTTGGCAATTGATGGTTTTTGCTAAGATACGCGCACACGTTGTTTTGCCCACACCTCTTGGGCCGCAAAACAAAAAGGCATGAGCGATATGGTTATTTTTTATCGCATTCTTTAAGGTATGGGTAATGTGTTCCTGTCCTATTACACTCTCAAAAGTTCCCGGCCTGTATTTACGTGCCGAAACCACAAAATTTTCCATGCCGCTAATTTAGGTACTAATTTGGATTAGTGATGTAATGTGGATGAATTGTTTGCAGATTAAAAAAAGCGGTAGGGATATGTAAATTATGGCTTGGCTTATAATGCTATTGTGGCAATTGAGTGGGTAATACGAAAAAAAAGCTGCCAGAGCAGCTTTTTTGGGATTATTCATATTGGATTTTTTCAACTCGAAACTCAACTGTTTTCTTCTTTCTGTAGTATTCTGCGATGCTTACATAACCGGGTCTGGCAGGAAGCACCCTATAGCTGTCAGCATCGGTATTAATATTAAGTTTATCGGTTGTTATACCATTATCATAGATAACCGTTCCAACGTAATTTGTTCCTTTTTTACCACCCCCATCTTTTTTTCGAATAAAACTTAAATAAGAGGCGAAAAAACGCCCCTTTAGCTTGTCTTCGCTAGAAAATGCATAGTCAAACTCACCCCATGAGGCAAGAACCTTCCCCAATAGACTAGCTGATAGAGTGCCATAACCTTGTGGGAGAGGAATAATATTGGGGCTTTTTTTGATATTTTGGCTTTGTTTTAAATTTAATTGGTCATCTAATTCAATGGCAACAATATCCATAAGTTCAATACTTACAACACTTGCGGTAGAAGAAAAAACAGGAAGGAATGATAATACCCGAAAGATAATCCCTGCTGTTGAAGCCACTTTTTTGTATTGTTCTCCTACAATAAACAAATTCCCATTTGGTGCTTGAAAAGTTTTATGATAATAGGTGTAGATTTTTTCATCCTTAGATTTTTTACCACCTTTAGAAGCAGTTTTTTCACTAGCCTTTTTTAATTCAGCATGACTAATATTATTGCTCATTGTGATGTCGCCTCCTAAGTTATATTTTGTGGCATAAATTCCAACGCTTTTATCCTTCATGATATTTGCTTTTGGTTTGAAATATTCGCCAATAACAACAATCTCTTTTTTGTCTTCATTCAAAAAACAATTTAGCACACTCTTAGGGTCTTTTGATTTTTCAGGGCCAATCTCGGTTACTTTTTTTCCAGTTTTTGCATCTAAAAGAACAAAAGATACTGTTGCGTCTTTGCCAGTAAGCCCTTTATAACGATAAACCAACATGAGGACATAATTTTCCGAGGAATGAATAACACCAGGTACTTCATTAAGTTTGCTGTCCTTAAAATCAGATTTGAAGCTCCATAGGGATTTGAATTTGCTATTAAAAGCTTCAATAACATATTTATCCTTACCTGTTCCAAACACATCAGCTTTAACAAAACCAGAGGTTCCTAAGGCAAATATCCCTTTGTTTTTATCCTGTCCGCTTGCTTTTGCTGTAAGCATAGCAGATTCCATCATAGATAATTTTCCATAAGATTTTGTTCCCAGTTTTTTCCCTTCTTTATCGTAGGTAACCAGTTCATACTTTTTACCATCATAAAAAGACAATAAAAAGGCTTCTTCATTAAACGTACATTCAATAAGATTATCCCGATTTGAACGCACCACTGTTATGCTTTTAATAGGATTAAAATTATTATCATACATCTGTATAATGTAGGAATTCTCTTTTTTGCTCACTTTGTCAAACTTGTAAAAGAAGTAGTATCCTGCAACGCCATTGGCATCAGTAATATTACCAATATTATTGAGGTTTACGGTAAGCAAATTTTCAATTTTGGCGCTTTGGCTGTTTCCTTGAATGGTAACCACTGCCATTAAAAATAGCAGTAAAAAATGGTGTTTAATAAACTTGGTTGGATTCATAATTAGTGGTTTAAATTAAAAGGAGTATTTGTTGATTTGTGGTAGATATTTGCCCTTTTTAAAATCTTTGATGTATTGTTCTTTATATATTTTTGCTTCGTCTAATTTATCAAAAGCATAGCTAGTTATAAACATGCTGAAAAGATATTCTTCATTGTCATCAATTTTCCCTACATTTTTTCTCAGATAATAATAACCCAATGCAGCACAATCCTTTTTATTGAGTTCATTTAAAAAAGCAAGTAACCTGTCATAACTAGTATCATCCCCTAATTTTGGAATGCCTAGTACCTTGCCTAAGGTCCTCTCACGCATATGGATATTCATTCCTGCCAAACAAATAGCAATCATCATGCAAGGAAAGGCATCATCAGGATACACTTGCGACATTTCCATAGATTTGTAAATAATAGACCCATAGATGCTATCCGCATAAAACGCATTGATTACGTCTGTATGGGCTTGTTTAACCTGCCACATAAATTCAGCATCACCTGAAGGATTAACAATAACATTGGTTTTCTTAATTCCAGAAGATGTTTGCCTGAGCATAGCTTGTTTTCTAACTTTACATTCAGGATGGGTTTTGACAGAATCAGGGATTTCAAAATCTTTTTTGTTCACCATTTTTTGTAGGGTTGATTTCCCACCATAGAGTTCCCATGAGTAATTATATGGTATGGAGAGAGAATCAAAAAACAGCCTGAAATTTAACAAATTTCTTGAATAAAAATCGAAATCAATGCTGTCTAAAATATCCATTGTTCGTGCAGATTGACTAGGGTCATAAATCAAAGTGTTCTTAATGTATCTTACAGCCAATGAGTCCGCCTCAGACTCTTTGCTGCGCGAATGTTTACTACTTGAATATGTAAATGATAACAATAGATTTGCCAAAGCTGTCTTAGCACCAACTTTAGCTTGTTCAGCGTTTTTGATACCCTCTTTTACTTTATATGAGTTAGCTAATGTCGCTTGGTTTAATATGGCTTCGTTAACATGGTCGCGATCATGATGTGCCATTTCGTGTGCGATGACAAAAGCAATTTGAGATTCATTTTCAAGCTGATTTATTATTCCCATATTTATCATTAGCACACCATTGCCGAAACATACCGCGTTAGGCCAACTATAGCGCACAACAAGTAAGGTGATGTCTTTATTTATTGATGGGTTCGCTTCAAGAATAGTATTCAATATACGTTGATAGTAACCATTAATTTGGGGGTCGTTAATTACCCATCCTGACTCATTAATGTCTTTAACATAGCTTACACGATCTTTGTAATCTTTTTCAACTTCTTTTCGTACAGGTTTGCTGTCTATATTGAGTGATTTTATATCGTTTTCCAAGTTTTGATCAAGATAGGCAAGCGACTCTTTTGACGGATAACTTATCTCTGACGGAACGCTTGCTGTTGTGCGCTGTGAATACGTTAAATAAGGAATAGAAGTAAAAAGACAAATTAAAAAGTACAGTTTGGCCATATTATCAGGTTCATGTTTCAAATAAACTATTTTCAATTAAGTTGTCAATGAGTTTTTTTACAAAAAGTTTGTTTAATATTGGTTAAATAATATTAAACAAGCAATTGTATGTTTTCCCATCGCTCAGGCTCAAACCAATTTTCGGGGGCTTCTTTTTTAAACCAGGTAAGCTGGCGTTTGGCATAGTTGCGGGTATGTTGCTTAATTAAGGTAATCGCTTCGTCTAAAGAATGTTTACCGTCAAAATAATCAAAAAGTTCCTTGTAACCAACTGTTTGTAATGCATAAAGGTCTTTAAATTGAACCATGCTTTTGGCTTCTTCCAGTAAACCTTCTATCATCATTTTATCAACCCGTTGGTTAATACGCTCATAAAGATGCTCTCTGGTTAGGTTTAATACTACCTTAATGGTGCGGAAATTTCTGGGATTCTTTTTTCGGTTAGGTACAAATCCATTTATTTGGGCTATGGCAATTTCTATTGCACGCATCACCCGCTGTGGGTTCTGCATTTCTACCTCATTAGTCAGGTTTGGGGCTATTTGTTGCAAACGTTGTTGTAATGCTGCAATACCTTCATTGGCAAAAAGTTGGTTCAATTCGGTTCTCAGTGTTTCATCGGCTTTTGGCATATCATCCAAGCCATCAATCAATGCTTTTACGTATAGGCCACTTCCACCTACGGCTATTACCACATCGTGTTTTATAAACAAGTCGTCCAATTTAGCTAAGGCATCGCGCTCAAAATCACCTGCTGAATAAGGTTGGTGTATGCTTAGGTGACCGATAAAATGATGCGGTATCGCGCTCAACTCTGCTTTGCTTGGTTTAGCTGTTCCTATACTGATTTCCTGATAAAACTGCCTACTATCAGCGGAAATAATTTCTGTATTGAGTTGTTGGGCCAGTTGAATGGCGGCTGCCGTTTTACCTACTGCCGTTGGGCCTAATATGCACAAAAGTGTCTTGGTCATAGTTGTTGGTTAAGTGTGCATAGGATTAATTCTTATCACTAAAATTCCAAACTCATGCCATCAAAAGTACCACTGCTCATCAGTAGCAGATTTTCATTACCAGAATAATTTGCCCGAATAAATTCATCCAATTTAGCTTTATCAGTAAATACCTTTACAGCACCTCCAAAGCCATCAGCCACTTCTGTTTCATTTAGCATCGGCATTTTTTTCATTTCCAGGGCATGTTTACTAAATAACACTGCGCGCACATCGGCTTCATCCATGCATCCTTTGTAATGAGGTAAAAAGTCTTTGTTTAAACTGCTGTAAGTGTGCAACTCATAAGCGGCAATGAGTTTTCTTTCAGGATGCAGGTTTTTAACGGCATTAACAGTGGCTTTAAGTTTACTAGGCGCATGTGCAAAATCCCTGTATATAATAGATTGTGGCGTTTCTTTAATGGTTTCAAGTCTTTTAGCCGTCCCTTTAAAATGTGGTATGGCTTCATAAAATTGTTCTTCAGTGATACCTGCTTCAAGGCAAGCAAACTTTGCGGCCATCATGTTCTGCAAATTGTGGTTGCCAAAAACTTTTAAAGGGATTTCTTTATCAGGTGTTATCAAATAGGTAACGCCATCAACTACCTTGTTTTGTGGTGTTCCATAAGGGATTAATCTTGCTTCGCAAGGGGTTTGTTCGCTTACCCGTTTTACTTCAGCATCATCAGCGCAGTAAATGAGCGCACCTTTTTTAGGCAATCCTTCAATAAATATTTCAAACTGTTTTACGTAATTCTCATAAGTAGGGAAAACATTGATATGATCCCATGAAATGCCTGTAATGATGCCTACTTCCGTATGATAAAAATGAAATTTAGGCCGTGGGTCAAGAGCTGAGTTTAGGTATTCATCGCCTTCAAAAACTGCTAATTTACTGGTTGGACTAATACCCACCATGGTATCAAATCCATCAATTAAACTGCCTACCAAATAATCAAAATCAACCTGATAGTACTTGAGTACAAAAAGAATCATGGCGGTGGTGCTGGTTTTGCCATGACTTCCTCCA
The DNA here is from genome assembly GCA_943372215.1 of Chitinophaga pinensis. Taxonomy (GTDB): domain Bacteria; phylum Bacteroidota; class Bacteroidia; order UKL13-3; family UKL13-3; genus UBA6183. The sequence goes on from CALRXU020000011.1 coordinate 25,169, forward strand.
ATAACAATGCGTTTTTTATCCTTGGTTTGCTCATACATATACTCTGGAAAAGAGTAAATTTTCAACCCAAGTTCTTGTGCTTTTATAAGCTCAGGATTGTTTTTTCTGGCATGCATACCCAAAACCACAGCGTCCAACTCAGGCTTGATGTTTGTGATATCCCAGCCAATTGTTGCGGGCAATATGCCAGCCTTTTCTAAACGACTTTTTGCTGGTTCGTATATTTCATCATCACTCCCAGTAACTGTAAATCCTTTATTGTGTAATGCCAGAGCTAAATTGTGCATGACTGCACCACCAATTGAAATAAAATGAACCTGCATGCTATTATAAAATAAAAGTGCAAGTTATTTAACCCTATAAATAAAAAACAATACAGTTATAAACAGTAAGCAAGCACGGTACAATTTACTGTGCAAACTTTTTAAACGTGTACATCCTATATATGTAAAGAAACATTTGGTGGCAAGCAATGGCCCCAAATGTATGCCATAAAAAATGCGTGCCAAAGGTAAGCTCTGTGTAGTTATCGTAAATACGGCAACCCAATGCGCAGAGGAAAGAGCCTAATGCAAGCGCAATAACATGCCAATGTTGGTAGCGGGTTTTACGCATATAAATCAGTAATGGAACAAGCACGGTAAGTCCCATCATGGCATAATTAATATTGATATTCATGTGACGGTCCTTATAGTTACCAATCATCCAAATACAAACCTGAACAATAACAACAAGTGCCACGGTTAATATAGATTTTTTGAGGTTTCCATAAGATTGCCATAAAAAATAACAAGCCGCCATTAAACATAAAATCAAAATGGGTAACCAATCCATCAGGATAAAAAAAGCTGCATACCTAAAGGCATGGTAAATGCTGCCACCTATAGCACCAACCATCAATATCATGGTGGATACAAACAGAAAAGGCATTTGTTTATAACGTCCGCCAAGTTTATAAAGCCAAAAAGCAGCAATAAAAATAAAAGTGAGTGCTGATAATGCATTAAAAGGCTCAACAATTAAATGTGTTGGATCGGTTTCCTTGTAAATTAGTCCTCCATCCGGAAGTTGTATGTTTACGTGATTGATTGGCATTGCTGCAAATAAAAGTATTGTTCTGCTTCTTTGTTATTGCAATTAATAAAATAAATTTGTTTTTAATGGTGCGAATCACACAGCTTTTTATTTATCCCATCAAGTCTTTAGGAGGCATTGCGCTGAATACAAGTCAGGTAGAGCAACGAGGATTGCGATATGACAGACGTTATATGTTGGTGGACAAACAAGGGAATTTTTTATCGCAACGCGAGTTACCTCAATTAACGTTGTTTAAACTAACTCTTGTCCAAGATGGTTTTTGCGTTCATTACCAAAATAAACAACTGCAGGTTCCATTTATAATGGATGGGAACATAGAAAAAGTAACTGTTTGGGATGATGAGGTGGAAGCAGTTGTTGCTCATGATTTATACAACCAATGGTTTAGTGATTGTTTAGGTCAACCAGTAAGGTTGGTATTCATGTCGCAAACTGCTAAAAGGTTGGTGAGTACTGATTATGCCCAACAAGGGGAAGAGGTGAGCTTTGCTGATGCCTACCCGCTGTTATTGTTAAGTGAGGCATCATTGGCACTGCTCAATGATAAATTAAGCCATCCAATTGGTATGGATCGGTTTAGACCTAATGTGGTAGTTGCTGGCTGTGAAGCGCATGAAGAGGAAACCTGGAGGGTTTTCAAAACAGGTAGCTCACAACTGAAACGCGTAAAACCTTGTGCCAGGTGTGTGGTAACCACCATTAATCCACAAACAGGCGAAACAGGCAAAGAGCCTTTAGCAACCCTTGCCAAATATAGGATGGATACCAATAAAATCCTGTTTGGCGAGAATGTGCTTTGTTTGCAAGAAGGGGAAATTAGTATTGGTGATGAGTTGGTGTTTGAGTTGTAAATCATTGGATTACATAAGTAATAGCTTCAATTTTATATACAACCAATGCGAAATGGAGTAAAAAAGCTATAATTGCACCACTTTATTATAACAAATAGCAATGGCAAATACTGGAGATTTATCAAAAGGAATGTTTATTAAACACAACGGTGAGTTGTGTCAGGTAATGGAATATCAGCATCGTACACCGGGTAACTTGCGCGCGTTTTATCAGGTTGTTTTACGTAATGTTAAAACTGGTAAACAAATGGAACACCGTTACAGAGCTGGTGAGAGCATTGAGGTAATGCGAGTGGAGTTTAAAGAGATGCAATATGTGTATAAGGATGGAACCAATTTTGTATTGATGGATCCTGAAACGTTTGACCAGATTTTTATTGCAGAAAGCATGTTTGGTGACCAAGCTAGGTTTTTAAAAGAAGAGATGATTGTTAAAGTGGCTTTTGAATCAGATGAGCCAATAGGTGTTGAGCCTCCAACGTTTGTAATTTTAGAAGTAAGTTACACTGAACCGGGTGTTAAAGGAGATACAGCTACCAATACACTTAAACCTGCTACGTTAGAGAATGGTGCAGAAGTTAGGGTACCATTATTTACCAACGTGGGTGATAAGGTGAAAGTAGATACCAGAACAGGTGATTACGTGGAGCGAGTAAAATAATTGAATACAATATAAAAAAAGCGGCTTAGGCCGCTTTTTTTATGCAATGAGTATGCGTTGGATTAATTAATATGATATTTATTTTGTTCATTAATAGTAAATTACATTTTTTTTAAACGTGCATACAACTTTAATACTACCCGAGGCATTATAGCACATAGAAAGCCAATATGGAACTCAACACCGAACACATAAAACTGCTACAACAAGGCAATGCAACCATGCAGAAGCAGGTGTTTGAAAAGTTGTTTAGCACCATGTTCAGGGTTTGCCAACGTTACATCGTGCGAACTGATGAAGCCGAAGATTGTGTGATGAAAGGTTTTTTAAAGGCATTTAAGCAGATGGATCAATTCCATTATCAGGGAGTAAACAGTTTTACTTTTTGGTTAAAAAGGATCATGGTAACCGAATCATTAATGGCCTTGAGAAAACAACATAATTTTCACATGGTGGCTGTTGAACAAGTACCTGAGGTGGAGTTTGATGATACCCATTTACAACAAGTAGATGCCACTTATTTGTATGAGGCTATTTTAACATTACCCTCAGGCTACAGAACGGTGTTTAACTTATTTGTGATTGAAGGGTATAGCCACCAGGAAATTGCGGTAAAGTTGGGCATTAGCGAAAGCACCAGTAAAACGCAATTGGCAAAGGCTAAACAAAAATTGCAACATTTACTTACACAACAACAATACGGTTATGGAAACGGCAGGTGAGCAAATTATTAAAGAAAAAATAGACGGTTTAACTGATTTTCCTGATGGTTACACCCCTAATTTGGCAAGCAAATGGGAAGTGTTGGAAAATGGGTTAAAGCCCAAAAGAAGGCCGTTAATGCTTTTGTGGAGCAATTATGTTTCCATTGCGGCTACCCTTTTGTTTATTGGCGGTGCTACCCTTTTATTGATTAAACAAACCAGCCATAAACCTACAGCACAATCAGCTATTGTAGTGCAACCAAAACGTAAAGTTAATGTGATAAAAGCTCCGATACTTTCTGAGCCAACAAAAGCAAAACCAATTTATGCCAAAAGCAGCCACCCCAAAAGGGTAAGTGCAGAGCAGGGTTTACCGCAAGCAGATACTTCAAAAAACAATATCATGCCTCATGAACAACCGCTTGAGCCCGCTGTAGTAGTGGTAGAAACAACACCAGCAAAAAAGCCAAGACGGTTTGAAGAAATAGACTTTAACAACCCAGTTATAGGCACATCGGTGCCAACACAAACTTATGTTGAATCTCAGAAGTTTAGATTTAGAATAGGATTTGGAGGAGGAACAAAAGCGGTTTCATCTCAATCAAGTCAACCTGCTGTGAGTTTAAGTACAGCTTTTTAATTAACAATTAATATATACAACAATGAATAGAAAAATGATGCTTTGGGCATGTGTTACTTTATTGCCCTTTTTTAACGGCCTTGTTATGGCTCAAGGAAATGGTAGGATATCATTAACGGTACCTGAATCCGAAAAATTTCAGGATACCTTGGTGATTAAACTGTCTGGTTCAGGTAAGGTATTGATTACCGGCTTATCGCTTATGGAACTAAAAGAACTTGGAGATTATACAGAAAAAGTAAAAACATTGTTTATCAATGATTTTACACAGGCCGTAGATAACAAACAAATTTCTACGGAGGCTGAGGAGGTGCATTACTTTGTTTTGAACGAGCAAAAAAGACGCATAAAATCAGAGGCAGCTGAATATACCCAAAATAGGGTAGATGTTGCATTTGAATCTAGCCGGCTGTTGATGGATTTACCGAAGTATCATTATATAATTCACGATATTCGGCATAAAATAACCATGGACATCTTTATAAGCAATCCAGATAGTTTGCTTAAACAATTGGGTGAGGTAAGCATTACAGAGGCCATCTTAAAAGCAACAGAAAAAAAGAAACTGCTTAGAAAGTACAGCAAGATGGAAATTAGCACAGACAGCAACCAGTACCGCATTAGCAATAAACCGACTAACCGCCTTGATATGATTGAGTTCTCTCCCGTTTTAGGGCTTGGGCTTATTGGCAACACTTGGAGTCCTTTAACAGGTGGTCAGTTGGTGGTGAAATTTAACAACAAATACCGTGTACCTTTTATTAAAGTTGGAGCTGATGTAACCAGTTTTGCATTTACTGAATTTAGTAAAGGTGAATTGCTTCATCTAACGGTGCTCACTTCTTTTAATGGACGGTTTTTAATTAACCTGAATCCCAGTTCTAAAAATGCCAAACCTGATTGGTTGGGTTTTCAAGGTGGTTATATCAATAGTCCAGGCAATAAAACGTTTAATGGTGCTTACAAGTTTGGATTTGTATTTGACGGAGGTGGTCCATTTACCTATTCGTTTGAATCCATTACGCACAAGGGTAAAAATAATAGCATTTTGGCTTTTACCTTAACCATGCCATTCTAATACCATATACACTTAAACTTAAACAGGCTGTTTCAAATCATGAAACAGCCTGTTTTGTTATACATTTACTTTAAAAAAGCCCACTTTCCAAAGGATAAAAAGAATTAGGCCAACAGCTAAGGTAATCATTAGCAATGTTTGCCACATTGGTCTTTTCTTTTTAGTAAAAGGGTCGTGTAAGTTTACTTTGGCATTTGGTGGCAATTGCGCCAAATGGGTGAGGGTGTTGCCAAAGGTAATATTAACAATGGCGCGGGCATTAATGGCCCAACCATTGGCATCCAAAATTGGGGCAAGGTTTCTTTTGCGTAATTTTAAGTAAGCAATAATCATAGATGGTCCGGAGATGAGCAACATTAAACCTGCTACAGCTAAAGGCATTTTCCACCAAATCAATCCCATAAAACCGCCAATTAATGAAACAATAGCTGTACCTATTGCACCCAAAGCCAAACTAATAGCCGCAAAAATTCCTACAAACTTGCCAATGTCAAAAGGTGTAGCGGGTTGTTTGGCTTGAGCTTCCGCTTTAGCTGGTAGCTCTTCAATCCCTTTTGCTGCCGCAGCGTCTACTTTATTATTTTCTGCAGAGGCAAACTTGTTAATTTGATTTTCAATAAAACGGGAAACCTTCCGGTATGGAGACCAAAACGCCTGTTTGATACTGATAGGGTTATCTACAATCTTAATAATGGTGGCATCCCAGTCCAAGCCATTTCTGTCATAAAATACAGCATTGCGCCCAACTTCTAAATTGTCAATATCACCATTGGTTAATGCCGCAACAATAATCATGGTTTCTTCACTGAGCTTTGATTTGCACTCGCAATACAACAAGTACATCCCGCTTAAGCCAACCATTCCTGCATGTTTATCCATGCTGTTTACTTTTATACACAAATCGCAACTGCGTTGGTCAATGTATAACGTTCCAGCAAGAAAAATGGCCTTTGCCCCAGAAGAGTAAAAATCAGCGAACGTTACAAAGTTTTTAAGCAGGGTAAACATATCTCGGTAGTAACGTACCATTTTATCTACCAGCATAATGCTTTCCGCCTCATCAGCTAAATCCAAATCCTGGGCTATCAGGTCTTGCAGTTGTGGTCTGGCGTTGCTGCTTAATATTTCGCGTATCCGTTCAATCCCAATATGTTCCACAATAGCACCGGCCTTTTCAGCTTTCCAATCGTCAAAAGCATTAAATTTATCCGAAATAAGTTGCCATTCTTTTTCAGTTATAGCATCCTTTCCTGGAAAAGTAGGTTTAATCACCAAATTGAAAAGTGCAATCATACTTGCTTCCCAAGCTGGATTAATGCCATTTAGCAGAGGTAATGGTTTATTGGCTTCAATTTTTGCCAAAGGGTATTCAGCAATTTCATCTAAACAAGTGCTTAAGTCCTTGGCACTTATTAATTCTATTCTGGCTGTAAGCAAATTAAGCACTTCAGTGGCTTGTGCATCAAATGCCGCTAAACGGCACCTGATAAAATAATCATCAATCTTGTGCTTAAGGGCTAAAAATGCTTGGTGCGCCTCTTCGGTGGCATTACCAAACGGCAACATTATGGCTTTTTGTGTTTCAGCTTTGGTGTACCACTCATTATATTGGTTGCAAGCATCAAAAAAGGTGGTTACTAGGTCAGCGGAAACACCAGCTTTACCGCCCCTGTCTGGTAACATACCCACGCATTGCATCATGTCGTGAATCAATTTAATCAGGGCATCATCTGTGGCGCTATCTTCCGTAATAATGCCGTCACCATTAAACTTAGAGCCCGCAAAAATTCGTGTTACATCGGAGGTCTCATCAACGGTTAAATATTGTTCTCCTGTTTTATTCAGGTTTTTTAAAATAATTTCAGCAGAAGCCAGTAAGACTTTGCCAGCCTCTGTTTCTGTATTAATAGCGGCCAGAGGGAAAGCAGCCTCTTGTTTCAACAAATCATCGGGATTGTGGAGGATTGACGTAATCCATTTTACAGCGGCTAATATTTCAGGCACCCTGATTTGTCCGTCCCTATCAGTGTCTATTAAATCAAGGGTAATGGGGTCAATTTCCAGCCCATGAACCGGACAACTTAATGCCGTCCATAGTTTTTGGTCTAGGTGTTCCAAGGCCAATAGGTCTTTGCCCGTTTCTAAATTTACTCTTTTAACACCACCAATGGTAGAAAAAGTCCAAACATGATTTCCGTTGTTCATAGCCGAGTTGATAAAGTGTTGTAAATAAACAGTGCATTTGCACCAAAAACAAACACTTGCAATTAAAATACAAGTAAATTGGGGTATTCATAAAACAATACAGGGGTAACATGAAATGATATTGCAAAACAAACCCATAAAACTGTTCAGGTAAATAATTACATTTGCACCTCTAAAATTGAATAGTTAATTACATGAAATTTTATAACTTACTGATTAAATACCGTTTTTACCTTGGTATTGCTTCTTTATTTATTGGATTGTTCCTACAATTTACAGGCTTAGGAGACATTTGGGCGGCCATTATATTTTACACGCTTTGTGTAATTGCCATATTCACCCATTTTTTTATTGGTCCGATGCGTTTGGTGCAAGAGCCTATGGAAAATGGCAATATGGAAGAAGTAGAAAAAATCATCAGCAGCATCTGGTTTCCGAATTTATTGTTTAAGCCCATCAGAAGCACATATTATACTTTAAAAGGAAATATTGCCATGATGAACCAGGATTACGACAGTGCAGAGAAACACTTAAAAAAGAGTTCATCAATAGGAAGCACCATTGCAGATAACGATAGTTCTAACAAGTTGCAACTGGGCATGATGTCGTTGCAAAGGAGCAATTTTAAAGAGGCCGAAAAATACATTAAAGCCGCATTGGCTAAAGGAATACCTGATAAAGAAAGTGAAGCCATGGCCCATTTAGGGATGGTGCAGGTGTATATGAATAAACGCGAGTTTCGCGCTGCCAAAGAGTTTTTTAGGCGTGCAAAAAATTGTAAACCTAAAAATGAGCAAGTGGTTAGCCAAATTAAAGATTTGGAGAAGTACTTGGCAAGAATACCTGGATAAATACTTTTCCAAACGCTGTTTTAAATATGGCTCAACGCACCAGCTAATAAGATGATGATGGCTGCTGCTCTCAATGCGAGTTGGGTGGTTGAAAATGTAATTGCTTTCATAACGGTTTATTTTAGAGGGTGAATATTTTTACCTCTTAATACGTAAACATCATGCCAAATAGTCTAAGGCAATTGTCATCAAATGGTAAGGTGTGTTTAAATAACTGGTTTTCAGTATTCAATTGTTTATCCTGAACTGCTGCTAAAAGAGGCCACTTTTTTAAATAACGGTTTGATAAACCAGTATATTTAACATAAATCACTGTTTAGTAAGGAGATATAACTTCCTAACATGTTTGTATAAAGTGTGGATTATTGCAGAAGGCTTTGTCCTAATTTCACACCTTGGATTTACGCAGATTAGTATGGCAGAAAAAGAAATAAAAGCAGTTTATGATGAGAGCAGTATACGCTCTTTAGATTGGCGCGAACACATCAGGCTAAGACCCGGAATGTACATTGGAAAGTTGGGCGATGGCGCATCTCCAGATGATGGGATTTATGTACTGTTAAAAGAGGTGATTGACAATTGTATTGATGAGCATGCCATGGGTTATGGCAAAACCATTGATATAAAAGTAGCTGACGGTAAGGTTTTTGTGCGTGATTATGGCCGGGGGATTCCTTTAGGCAAGTTAATAGATGTGGTGAGTAAAATCAACACTGGCGCCAAGTACGATAGCAAGGCATTTCAAAAATCGGTGGGATTAAATGGTGTGGGAACAAAGGCGGTTAATGCCTTATCTAACTACTTTAAGGTAGAGGCGTTTAGGGAAGGCCAAAGCAAAGTAGCGGAGTTCTCAAAAGGTGAACTAACTAAAGAGTTTAAGCAAAAAGAAACACTAGAACCCAATGGCACGGCAGTGTATTTTATACCTGATGATACCATTTTTAAAAACTACCACTACATTCCTGAATACATTGAAAACATGTTGTGGAATTATGCGTTCCTCAACAGCGGGTTAACCATAATTTACAACGATAAAAAGTTTTACAGCAAAGATGGGTTGTTGGATTTGTTAAAACGCAAAACCAATGATGAGAATATCCGTTACCCCATTATTCATTTAAAGGGTGAAGATATTGAAGTGGCCATTACCCATGAAAACCAATATGGCGAAGAGTATTACAGTTTTGTAAACGGACAACACACCACCCAAGGTGGTACACATTTGTTGGCTTTCCGCGAGGCTTTTGCCAAAGTGGTGCGGGAGTTTTACAAAAAAGAATTTGATTTGGCCGACATCAGGGCCAGTATAGTAGCGGCAGTTAGTGTGCGCGTGCAAGAGCCTGTTTTTGAGAGTCAAACCAAAACCAAATTGGGTTCAACCAACGTGGCCATTGATGGGCCAAGCATGAAAAACTTTGTGGGCGATTTTTTAAAGAAAGCCTTAGATGATTTCTTGCACAAAAATCCAACTACCGCAGATGCTTTGCTTAAACGTATTATGCAAAGTGAACGTGAGCGCAAGGATATGGCTGGCATTAAAAAGCTGGCCAACGAGCGCGCAAAAAAGGCATCACTACACAACAAAAAATTACGCGATTGCCGCTTTCATTATGATGATGAAAAGCAAGAAGCCCGTTACAACTCTACGTTGTTTATTACCGAAGGAGACAGTGCCAGCGGAAGTATTACCAAAAGCCGCGATGTGGAAACACAAGCGGTATTTAGCTTACGTGGTAAACCGTTGAATTGTTACGGACTTACCAAAAAAGTGGTGTACGAAAACGAAGAGTTTAACCTGTTGCAACATGCCTTAAATATAGAAGAAGGGCTTGAAGGCTTAAGGTATAACCGCATTGTAATTGCTACCGATGCTGACGTGGATGGCATGCACATTCGCTTGTTAATGCTCACTTTCTTCTTGCAGTTTTTTCCTGATTTGGTTAAAAACGGACACTTGTACATTTTAGAAACCCCTCTGTTTAGGGTGCGCAACAAACAACAAACTTTGTATTGTTACAGTGAAGATGAAAAACAAAAGGCCGTTCAAAAATTAGGCAGTAAGCCTGAAATTACCCGATTTAAGGGATTGGGAGAAATTTCTCCCCAAGAGTTTGGGTTGTTTATTGGCGAAGAAATTAAACTGCAACCGGTTATTTTAAAGGCAGAGGTTACCATTAAAAATTTGCTGGAATATTACATGGGTAAAAACACCTTGGATAGGCAGAATTTTATCATTGACAACCTGCGGGTGGAAAAGGATATTGTAGAGGAAAAAGCGGTAGCATAATTGGATATTTAAAGAAGTTGAAATTAGAACATGTCTGACGAAATAGTAAATATAAACGAAGAAAATCAAGAGCAAGACCACAGCATGGGCCAAGTTACTCCGGTAACAGGCTTATATGAAAATTGGTTTTTAGATTATGCCTCTTATGTAATTTTAGAGCGTGCCGTGCCTGCCATGGAAGACGGATTGAAACCTGTGCAGCGCAGGATTTTGCATGCCATGTACGAGATTGAGGATGGCCGATTTAATAAAGTGGCCAATGTAATTGGGCAAACCATGCAGTTTCACCCACATGGTGATGCGGCCATTGGTGATGCGTTGGTAGGGCTGGGACAAAAGGAGTTGTTGTTTGAAATGCAAGGAAATTGGGGCGATGTAAGAACAGGTGACTCAGCAGCGGCTGCACGTTACATTGAGGTGCGGTTGAGCAAATTTGCACTGGATGTGGCTTTTAACCCGCAAACCACAGATTGGCAATTGTCTTACGATGGTAGAAAAAGAGAACCAGTGGCATTACCCATGAAGTTTCCTTTATTGGTGGCGCAAGGTGTTGAGGGTATTGCGGTTGGTTTGGCCACCAAAATATTGCCACACAATTTTTGCGAAATATTAAAAGCAGCGATTGACTGCACCAAAGGAAAAAGTTTTGAGTTGTACCCTGATTTTATTACAGGTGGTTTAATTGATGTTACCAACTACAACGGAGGCAGCAAAGGCAGCAAGGTGCGTGTTCGTGCTAAAATTGAGGAGTTGGATAAGAAAACCTTGCTCATCAAAGAAATTCCTTTTTCAACCACCACAGGCAGTTTAATTGATAGCATTTTAAAAGCGAATGATGCGGGCAAAATAAAAATTAAAAAGGTGGTGGACAATACCGCCAAAGACTTAGAAATAGAAATTCAATTGGCACCGGGTGTTTCGCCAGATATTACCATTGATGCGTTGTATGCCTTTACGGATTGCGAAATCAGCATATCGCCAAATGCTTGTGTGGTGTACCAGGATAAACCCATATTTACGGATGTAAGCGATTTGTTGCGTATTTCAGTGGAGTTAACCAGGCAGTTGTTAAATAAGGAGCTTGAAATTAGAAAAGGGGAGTTGCAAGAGCAGTTTTTGTTTGCCTCTTTGGAGAAGCTATTTATCAAAGATGAAATGTACATTGATTTTAAAAAGTATACAGACAAAGAAAACTTGTTTGTGTACCTCGATGAACGTTTTAAAAAATACCGCAAGCAATTTATACGTGAGATTACCCATGAGGATTACGAGCGGCTTACCAAAATCCCTATGATTCGTATTACCCGTTTTGACAGCATCAAAGCGGATGAACTCATGGCCAGGATTCAAACGGAACTGGAGCAAGTGGAGTACGATTTAAACAACCTGAAAGCTTATCAGGTGAAGTATTACGAGAACTTGTTGAAGAAGTATGGCAAAGGCAAGGAGCGTAAAACAGAAATTAAATTGTTTGATACCATACAAGCCAACCAAGTGGCTATTGCAAACCAAAAGTTATATGTAAACCGTACTGAAGGGTTTGTAGGCTATGGGCTTAAAAAGGACGAATACATTTGCGATTGCTCTGACATAGACGACATTATTGTGTTTAGAAAAGATGGCAAAATGATGGTGAGCAAGGTGCAGGATAAAGCCTTTATGGGTAAAGATATTATACATGTGGATGTGTTCCGTAAAAATGATGAGCGCAGGGTGTATAACATGATTTACATGGATGGCAAAACCAAAACGGCTTACGGCAAACGTTTTAATGTATTGGGCATTACCCGCGATAAGGAATACGATTTAACCACTGGCAGCCCCAATTGCAAGGTGTTGTATTTCACAGCCAATCCAAATAGTGAGGCCGAGTTGGTGGAGATTACCTTAAGCCCATTGAGCCATGCCCGTAAGCTTATATTTGATTTTAACTTTGCCGATTTGGCCATTAAAGGCCGTAGCGTATTGGGTAATATTGTAAGCAAATACCTCATTAAATCTATTAAGTTAAAAGCAAAAGGTGCCAGTACTTTAGGAGGCCGCAGAATTTGGTATGATGATGTATTGGGCCGCTTAAATGTGGACAGCAGGGGACGTTTGTTGGGAGAGTTTGATACCAATGATGTGATTTTGGTGATTACCAAAGATGGCAACTATGAGCTCACCAATTTTGAGCTTACCAACCACTACAATGCCGACCAAGTGTTGCACATTGGCAAGTTTAAGGCCAAACGCCCAATTACCCTGTTGTATTACAACGATAGGGACAAGGCTTATTTTGTTAAACGGTTTTTAGTAGAAACACTTACTTTAAACAAACAATTTTTGTGCATACCAGAAGGCAACCACAACCGCATTGTAATGGCTACTGATTTTACAGAACCCATTATAGTGATGGAGCGCAAGGGTGGAAAAGGCAAAGACAGCAATTTGGAAGAAACCTATAACCTGAATGAGTTTATTGAAGTAAAAGGTTGGAAAGCCATAGGCAATAAAATTGTGGGCAAAGACTTTATCAGTGCATTTTTGGTGCAGAATGAGGAAGAGGAAGAAAGTACTTCAACCGAAGAAAAGCCAGTGATTAAAGGCAATGAAACCACCCAGCAAACCTTATTGGTAAATGAAGATTTGTTGCAACAGGAGCGTGATCAAATAAAACGCTTGTTGAGTGATGATGATAGTTTGCTGAATCAGCCTAAGCCAAAATTTAAGCCGAAAACTCCTCCAAAGGATGATGACCAGCCGAAGTTGTTTTAGGAGTGGGAGAAAGTTTATTGGTTAACTAGTTATTAGTTATTAGTTATTAGTTATTAGTTATTGGGTTTCCCGATTCGCTTTGCTCTCGGGATTAATTCGACTACGTTTTTTCTGCGAAAAAACTGTCTCATTAAATTTGGTTGACTAGTTGATAGGGTTTGATTTTCTTCATTTAACAGCCCGTGTTTCGAAAGATTTTTGAAACAGGTTGTTTGCGGAACTCAAAAAAATTAAGTTTTGCTAACAGTGATTTTGATGGATAAATTTAATAAGAGCTGGTCTCGGTTTTGTGTGGTATTTAATTTATTAATGTGTTTAAACTGCTGCAATCCTAATACTCCTACAAACGCAGTTGACCATTCTCGAGATGATGACCATAAAGCAATTGCAAAACTTTATCATGACTGCTCTTTTTATCCGCACACGTTTACGCTAGATTCAAATCGCCTGGAATACTTTTACAGAATTTTTAAAGAAAAGAAGACGATTGTTTCCAACTTTGACACACTAGTGTTCCATGTTTTTAAAGGGTATGCTTCAAATGGATGTGACGAGTATTTTATTGTTGTGTTAACTTATAAGGAAGAGAAAATAGCTATTCCATTTAATATTTTAAAAGGCAAAGATTTACGAATATTAAATCAGGCTTTTACAAAATTGTATCGCAAAGTATCTCCTTCAAAAGGCGGTACTAAAAAGGGAGAGATAGCGATGATTATTAATAAGATTTTTCAAGAGTGTTTTTTGTTTGTGCGGGCTGAAAATCCCTTTATTGTATATGAATCAACAAAGCACAGAGGAAAGAATAGACAATTGGATAGAAAAGAAAAAAACGAGTATGCCATAAAAAGTAAAGCTTACAACAGTTTTGTCCATAATATTCAAGATTCTATTTTTACTTTTAGGTATGGAACAAGTTATGTTGATGAATACCTAGATGATAAGTATCTTATTTATATAGACCCTTATTCACAAGTTTTTGTAGTAGCAATCACCGATAATGAAGTGGAGTTTCGGTTTTTTAATCCCATGAATTATAAACATTTATGTTTTTAACCATTTTAAGAAGGAATCAGATGAAACCTAATTTCAGTTATTTAATGGTGGTGGCGTTGTTTGTATTGAGCTGTAATCAACATGAGCCAATCAGAACATTATCGTGGACGGGTACAAGCCATACCATTGCGGATACTTTTATTTTTGAGAAAGACACCCAAATTGTAAAGAAAGACCTTTACCTAGCCTATCAAATTGTGGTTTCAGATACGGGTTGCCGTTTAATCACGAGGAAGGATTATGATGCCCCAAGGCAATTTTATAAAATAGCTATTAAAGATAGTTTAAAAGAGGTCTTGTTTAGGTGCGCTTTTGATACTGCTGTGGTTAATTTTAAAGAACCAGTTGCAAACAAAGGCAATTACGGCATTATTTACTGCGATTTTAATCACTTGTTAGGCATGGATGTTGGTCGGTTTCATTACCACATCAATTATGTACCTCCACGGTCAAATACCCAAATTAAAAAATTACATCACTTATTTGAGTATATACAACAACATCCAATCATTATTGCCCCAATGGTTGTTGATACGTTAGCCATTGATAGTGCTGTTTATGAAAGGGTAAAAGGATTCATGCCGAGACCGCCTTTAAAATCAACCATAACATTTACCCCACCGCCTTACTCCCAAAATGATTAATGGCGCTTGAATATAATATGCATAAAATTTTTTTAACTTTAGAAATTAGTGGATATTTGCAGCCGCTTGGCCTCGTAGTACAACGGATAGTATAGAAGTTTCCGAAGCTTTTGATTCAGGTTCGATTCCTGACGAGGCCACTAAGTTGGGTTATTCAAATAATGTATGGTGCTTGTGATTTTGCCTTTGGGTTTCACAAACGAATGCCAAGATTAACTTCAAAAGCGGGCAAAACCTTACGTTCAGTATGAGCAAAACGATCTCCTAAACGAGTAATATGAATGCCTGAACCCGCCCTGATGTTAAAGTACAATTTGGTGCTGATATCTCCTTGGTAACCTCCCAATAACCAAAGTCGGCTGGTAAATGAATTCAGGGTGGTGCCGTCATAAATGTTTTTTTCCTCATGCCTGTGTCCTGCATTTACCATTGCATCGGCATGGATCCCTCTCCAAAAATATTGCCTATAACCCAACCTTGCTCCAATAAAACGAACTTTGCCAAAATCATTCACGGGCCTTGTTAAATTCCCCCAACTGTAATCTGCAAATACCCCAAATATCAACGCTTGTTTTGAGTTACTTTTTTTATTGACCAATGTGGGTACAATAACCTTTAAATCGGTTACCCCCAAAAAGGGTAAAAAAAGGTTTATCTCTAACGCTGGTTTGCTCGCTGTTATTTCTTTTTTTTGAGTTGTACTGCTTATCATATTTGCATCTTGGGCATATGTTGCTTGTGTAGCTACACAAGTAAAAACGAGTAAAAAAAGAAGTGCTTTCAGGGATATTTTTTTAGCTAAATTTTGCATGGTAAATATTTACATTTGGTATTAAGGCACTGTGAACAGCCAATGGTTGGTAAACTAATTTTAATGAGTTGTTTTAATTCGGAATTGTGTTTTATAAAACGATGCGTAAGCCGTTAATACTATACAAAACGCAACACTTGATTTTATGCAATCTGTATAACTGTTGATGGCAATGCCAGATATAAAGGCAAAAATCACATCAAAAATAAAGCCTGCAAAAACCCATTCTTTTATACGATTCCACCTTGGTATCACTAATACTATTGAGCCAAGAATTTTAGCGATGCCGAGCGTGGTAATAAAATATGGCGGGTATCCCATTTGCAAGGTTTTTAAATAAGTAATGGGGTTTTTGGTGATTTCCAAAAATCCACTCAAGGTAAAAAAAGCTGCCAAAAGTATTATAAGTGTCCAATACCAAAAGTTGATTTTAGTGTTCGCGTGTTGTTTTTTAGTGTCCATAACGACTAACCAATTATTTATATAGAAGTATGGTGCGAATAAAACGCCTTGAAATGGAAATAAAATTGATAAATGATAAAAAAATAGCCAATACTTGCATGGCTTTGGCGCAGAAATCTTGTTAAACCTGATAAGGACAACGTTTATACAGGCGGGGTTTTAACAACGCCTTGCTTTTTTTTAATGCGACTTAATGACTCTTGTGTGATGCCCAAATAAGAAGCCACTATTTTATTGGGTAATTTTAAAATGATAGCAGGGCTCTTAGCAATAAGCATTTCATACCTGCTTTTTGCCGTCATGGTTAATAGTCCCTCAATTCTTCTCGCATAATTTACACACAAAGTTTCAAGCCCCAATTGGTAAACAGTTCTAAAGTTTAAACTTTTTTTATTCAACTCTTTCAATTTCGTTTTATCAATCACAATAAGCTCTGAGTCGCATAATGCATCAATACATTCATTGCTGGGTTGTTCATTTAAAAAACTGGGTATAGACCAACAGAACGATTTTTCAATAGCTAAACACCGTATAAATTCAGTTTCATTGCTGGTGGGATAAAATGTTCTTAAACAGCCCTTGTTTACAAAATAAAGAAGGGCGGACACCTCTCCAATATTTAATAGGGTAGTTCCTTTGATTACTTTTTTTACATAGATGCACTCCTTAAGCAATTCCAATTCCCATTCATCAAACTTTACGGGTATTTGTATATAAGCTAAAAAATCACTAACAACAGCAGTCGTATCTAGCTTTGGGCTGTTTTTTTTCGACATGTTAAAATCGTTACAAATGGTGAAAGGTATTGGTTAAATCAATCATTTATTGCCGCATATTAATCTTTTACATCGGATCTACATCAGCATAAATTACCGCCTGTTTATAGGCTTTTTGGGTTAATACCAATTGCATGTTGTAGGTAATAAATTGTTTAATGGTATTGAGGCTGGTGGCGTTTCGGTTTATTTTAACCAACAATTCTTTAATGTACATATTTCGTGCCCTGCCCACATGCGGACTTTCAGGGCCAATGATGTTTGCGCCCAAACGGGTGTAAAGCAATTGTTGCAAGGCCAAGGCTGCCTGGCTGCAAGTGGCGTAATCTTTGTGTTTTACCACCAGTTTAATAATACGGGTAAAAGGTGGGTAACCAAACCGTTCTCGCTCGGCCATTTCGTTGGCAAACAGTTGTTGGTAACGCTGGTGCAACACTTCTTGTATCACGTGGTGCATGGGCGCATTGGTTTGTATAATCACCTTGCCTTGTGCGGCCTTGCGCCCCGCCCGCCCGCTTACTTGGGTAAGCATTTGATAAGCCCGCTCGTTGGCCCTAAAATCAGGAAAGTACAGCAATTGGTCGGCATTGATTACGCCCACCAAACTCACCTTGCCAAAATCAAGGCCCTTGCTAATCATTTGGGTTCCAATTAAAATATCGGCTTCATGCAGTTCAAAACTTTTAATAATGTCCTCATGGCCATGTTTGGTTTTGGCGGCTTCCAAATCTAAACGCAATACCCGTGCATCGGGGAACAATACCTTAATTTCGTCCTCAATTTTTTCTGTACCAAAGCCTTTCAGGTGTATTTGGTTTGAACCGCAAGCCAAACAGTTTTGCGGGGTTTTGGTGGTAAAACCGCAGTAATGGCATTTGAGGGTATCGTTGTATTTGTGGTAGGTGAGGTTAATATCGCAGTTTACACATTTTACCGTCCAGTTGCAGTTGCTGCATTCCATTACCGGGGCATAGCCTCTGCGGTTTTGGAAGAGGATAATTTGCTCATGTGCTTGCAGGGCCGTACTCATGGCATCAAACAAATCTTTGGTAAGGTAGCCGTGCATGCTTTTGGTGCGGGTGTCTTCTGCAATATTGCCCACATTAAGCTGCGGCATGGCCACCTCGCCATAACGGGTGTGTAAGTTTACCAACCCATACTTGCCACTTTGGGCATTGTGGTAACTTTCAAAGCTTGGCGTAGCTGAACCCAATAGTATTTTACATTTGTGTGCATGCGCCAAAAAAATGGCCGCATCTCTGGCATGGTATCTGGGAGCGGGGTCGTGTTGTTTGTAAGAGGTTTCATGCTCTTCGTCCACAATAATTAACCCCAACTGTTGCAAGGGCAAAAAGATGGACGAACGCGCACCAATAATTACCAATGGCTCGCCTGCATTAACCTTTTGCCAAATTTCAACCCGCTCGTTTTGGTTAAACTTGCTGTGAAAGGCCATGGCTTTGCTGCCAAAGTATTTTTGGATGCGTTTTACAATTTGGGAGGTAAGGGCTATTTCGGGCAATAAAAACAACACTTGTTTGCCTGCGTCCAGTTGTTCTTCAATGAGTTTTACATACACATGGGTTTTGCCGCTGGAGGTAATGCCATGCAACAACACGGTGTCTTTTTGCTCAAAATGGGTTTTTATTTGCGCTACGGCCTCTGTTTGTTCGGCATTTAGGGTAAAGGTTTCTGTAACTTCTTGGTGCAGGGTAATGCGGTCAATGGTGAGTTTATACTCTTGCAGGATGTCTTTTTTAACCAAGGTTTTTAGGCTGCTTTCGCTAAAGTTACCAAACTCCAACAATTGTTTTTTGGGCAGGTTTTCTTGCTGGTGCAGCAGGTGTATCACGGCCATTAACACATCCAGTTGTTTGGGCGTTTTTTCTAAGGCGGTAAACACTTCACCCATGGTGTTATCATTGTTGTATGCCTCATTTACCTTAATGCAGGTAATGGTTTTGGGCTTGTAAGTTTCCTGTATATCTTCGGTGTATAAAATAACGCCTTTGGTGTAAAGTCCTTTTAAGATGCCAAACACGTGTTTTACTTCCAGTATGGTGCTGATGTCTGAAATGCTCAGGTGTTCGCTCATGGTAAGCGCCTCTGTAATCAAAAACTCCTTATCCGTAAGCTCAATGGAAGCCATGTCGCAATCGGGGTTTAGCGCAACCAGGGTTTCACTTTCCAGTTTAAAGGAGGCGGGCAGGGCCGCGTTCATCACATCGCCCAAGGTGCATAAATAGTATTGGCTCACCCAGTTCCAAAACACAAATTGTTGTGGGTTTATGATGGGTGTTTCATCCAAAAAACTCACCAAAAACTTGGCCTCGTAATCCTTGGGTGGTTGGTGGGTAACGGCATAAATTAAGGCACTGTACAACTTTTTTTTGCCAAACTGCACAATTACCCTTTTGCCAGGCTGCGCCAAATCGGCCCATTCCGTGGGTACACGGTAGGTGTACAATTTTTGCAAGGGCAGGGGCAAAACAACTTCAACAAATGTGGCTAACTGTTCTATCAACGGTGTGTTCAGTAAATGGGTATTATTTAAGTTTAGCCAAAGTTACAATGCTTTTGTGCTTTTTGTAAACAGGTTTTTCATCGGGAGCGGTTATTTTGGTTAAATGGTATAAGGTGAGCAGGTTATTGTTCCATTCCCAGGTGTAATAATCGCCTTGGTTGTTTTTGCTCAAGTACACCACATCGCCTTCATAAAAAGTGCGGCAATCGCCACCTATGCAGGTTTGGTAAGCATCAAACAAATCCCAGCCGCTTATTTGCCCGTGGGTGTAAAACTGCACGGGTACATTGCTGCCTGCCAAGCGGTAAATGCCACCCAACACCAAAGAGTTAATTACCCGTTGGGTAGCTGTGGGAAAAGGTGCACCGCCATATTCATCTATCAGTAAGCTATCGGGTTTTACAAACACATGCCGCACACTGTCTAAATCATAACTCAAGTAATAAGCATACTCATTAATAAAAACAGGCAAGGGTTGATGGCCTTGTTGAGGGAATGGTTTGGGGTAATGTTGCAGTTGAATTTGGTTGGAGGTTTTGTGTTGAAAAGCATAGGCCGAAGTTTCCCAGCCATCCGTTAAAAAATAGGCCGTATCGGTATAACGTTTTAAGAAAATCTCCTGCATGGGCATGTGGTTGGCCTTGGCCACGGAGCGGTATTTCTGCACTGTATCTAGGTAATTAAGCAGCACCCAGTTGCCTTCAAAAAAGCTGTAGCGGTATTTTTGGTAATTGCATTGGGTTAACAAACACAGCAGAAGCAGGATGGCGGTTGCTTTTTTCACTTGGGCAATTTAGGCAAAATGCGGGGATAATGAAAAGTGGGGGTTGGTTGGTGGTTAGTTGACTGGTTGATTGGTGATTGGTGGTTGGTTGATTGGTTGGTTGGTGGTTGGTTGGTTGAATGGTTGATTGGTTGATTGGTTGATTGAGTGGTTGGTTGAATGTTGGTTGGTTTCCCGATTCGCTTTGCTCTCGGGATTAATTCGACTACGCTTTTTCTGCGAAAAATCTGTCTCATTAAATTGGTGATTGGTTGGTTGGTAATTGGGAGATACATCACCTTTGTTTGTTATCCCAGCCATCCCGCCTACTTTGCTGCCCATTAGCGGGACTCGGGGATAACTTACCAGACCCTGCACAAACCCAACACCTTGTTTGCTGCATGAAACAGGTCAAATGCCGGTTAGGAATGACTTCAATAGTTATGAGGGTATTTGATCTAGCACGCTGTTGCAAACCTGCGGTATGTGACATTGAGAAAATAGATTCCTTTAAGAAGCTAAGTTTAATGGAGCTAATTACTCTAATTGAATTATTGCAATGTGAACGCTAGCGGTAGGAGTTTCCAGTTTTAGAAAAAAAAAGCCTTTTAGAAAGTAAAAAGGGTGGTTCAGAAAAAAAAGAGTATTTACCCTATGAAAAAAGGGTAGTTTCCCTATTGCTTAATAAATGCGTTTGGGGTAGGTTTGGATACTAAGACAGTTATATTATTAAGGATACTCAGTAAAAGGCGGATTATGCAGATATTTGGTTCTTACATTGAATTCACCTTAATAAGCTAAAATAATTTAACCAATAATGATTGAGAAGCTAAGAATTGAAAATTATCGTTGTTATGATGAACATGAAATAGATTTTAAGAATCTATCAATTATAGTAGGGAAAAATAATGCTGGCAAATCAACTCTAATAGAAGCGCTTAGATTAGTCTCATTAGCACTAAGCAGATTTCGTTCAAATATTTATCAATCCCCTCCTAATTGGCTGGACTTACCTTTAATAACAAAAGGTATAACCCCTTCTTTAAAGAGTTTTGGATTTAATGTCGAGAATTTATTTCATAATTACGGAAATGCCCCTAGCATTATAACTGCAACCTTCTTAAATAGCTTAATAGTTAAAATATATATTGGTGACAATGCAGAACTTTTTTGTACACTTTTAGATAAACAAGGTAAATATGTAACAACTAGAGGAACTGCAAATCAAATTGATATTCCACAAGTAAATATTCTCCCGCAAATAACTCTTATTGAAAAAGAAGAAAAAAAATTGGGGCAAGAATATGTTAGACAAAATTTGGCAACAGATTTGTCCTCAAGACATTTTAGAAATCAACTTGCTCTTTTGTATGAAAGTTATCCTAAGTTTACTCAATTGGCAGAACAATCTTGGAGTGGTTTGCGAATACGTTCTTTTGATGGTCGGGATGGATTGTATGGAGGAGACACAAAGCTATCATTACTAATTCAAGACGGAAGTTTTGTATCTGAAATTGGTTGGATGGGGTCTGGTTTACAAATGTGGCTACAAATAATGTGGTTTTTATCAAGAGTAGGTGAGGATGGGTTGATAATATTAGATGAACCTGATGTTTACATGCATCCTGATTTACAAAGAAAACTTATTAGACTCTTAAAAAATAGATACAAACAAGTAATTGTATCAACACATTCTATTGAGATAATATCGGAAGTCGAACCATCTAATATTCTAATAATTGATAAACAAAAAAGCAAGTCTTTATATGCAAATAAAGTTCCAGTAGTACAAGGAATACTTAATTCAATTGGGAGCATTCATAATCTTCAGTTAACCAAGTTATGGGCTTCGAAGAAACTTTTGATAGTAGAGGGTGATGATATAGATATATTAAAAAGGCTACAAAATACATTATTTCCGATTACAGATGAACCTTTTGATGCAATTCCAAATTTTGATATTGGAGGATGGGGAGGATGGAATCATGCAAGAGGAAGTAGTATGCTTCTAAAAGAGACTGTTGATTATGATGTAAAAATTTATTGCATATTTGATTCTGATTATCACACAGATGTTGAGATAAAAACTCGTTTTGAAGAAGCTTCTAAAATCAGGGTTAATATTCATATTTGGAATAAAAAAGAAATTGAAAATTATCTTATAGTTCCAACTGTCATTTTAAGAATATTAAAAAACGAATGTAAAAGAGCAGTGCATATCACAGTAAAAGATATTGAAGTCTTAATTAATGAAAAAGCAAAAGAAATGGAAGAAGAGCTTATTGATAAGCTTGCAGATGGGATTCAAAAAAGTGATAGAAAGTATTCTGTTTCCAATGCAAGAAAGACAGCGAAAAGTAGAGTTGATAAACTTCTAGATAGAGTTTGTGGAAAGGACCTCATTTCAGTTCTCAGTAAATGGACACAACAAAACTATAAAGTTTCTTTAAGTCCAATCAAATTGGCTTCAAATTTACTTATAAACGAGATAGGAGATGAAATTAGAGATGTAATAGATAAAATTGAGAATTGTCAAAATTTCTAGTGCCATAGCTAATCTTTCACTGCTCCTGTAAGTTTCTCTTTTGACTACCAAACATCCCATTAACCAACCCCAAACTTAAGCCTGCATTAATGAACTGTTAGGTTAATATAAAATGCTACTTTTAAGCATATTAAAAGAGTGTTTACCCTAACAAACCTAGAGTAAAAACCCTCAAAAAAAAGGGTATTTACACTAACAAAAAAGGGTATTTCTACTCTTGATTTTTGGAGGGTGGGAGATTTGAGATAGGTTTTAGAGTTTGTTGTTTTTAGTTTACATTGATTATTTAAAACAATAACTTTGGAAGATGAAGATTAAACAAGTGTATTATGGATTGGTTGTGTGTGTTGTCATTATTTTATGCTTTAATGTCCTCTTAAGGCTTATTCTTCATTCTTCTATATCATCACAATGGACTTCAGTATTGAAAGACTTTTTAGCACTTTTTATAATTATTGTGGAGACTATAAATGCGAAACTGATTTATAAGACTGCCTCATTAGTTGCTGTTTTTTTGGGATTGATAGGATTTACTTTTGTTATCATGCACTGGCCAATTGGAATTGTTTTGTTTTGCGGTTCATTTTTTGTGGCTCTTATATTTCTATTTATTCATGCTTGGAATAGCGAAATACACCGTATGTCAAAAATAGTCATCCTATTTATTCCGGTATCTCGACTTATTTATATTACATCTATGTTTTTACATCTGCCAGCAATATGGTGGATATTTGACTGTGCGATTATTGGATTTGCAGGTATTTTTTTATTAATAAGGTTGATGAAAAACTAATATTTTGTTTTGTATTTCCCAGTTCACATGGACTTAAGTTTAACAAGCTGTCGCAAGCCTGCGGCCTGTAACTTAGTAGAGCCAAGCAAGTATTTTAACAGGCATTTATTATATTGCAATGGGTAGTCAGTTCAAATAGTAATGCTTTTGAAACGGATAAATAATTTTACTTACACATGCATATGCACCGCTTTTGACAAAGGACAGAGGGTATCTCGCGTGAATATGAAATTAATAATTGGACTTTTACTACTTACAAGTTGCTCAACTTTTCAAAAAAAAACATTGTCATTTATTTCACCATCGACTTTGAGTTTTAATAAACAGGAAACAGTGCAAACAGATAAGCTTAGACTTGATGATAGCATTGTTTATACTGATAGGGATTCATTTATCATTTGTCAGGATTACATGCAAATTAAGCCTGAAATGATGCCATTTTATAAAAACAAGATTCATGAGTATTATTTCATCCATACGAATAAAAACCTAATAGACCATGTGATTCTTCAGTATTACAAGGGGGATTTAGCATATATTGCACTCATTACAAAAGGTAAACATCGGGTTGACTCTTTATCAAATATCATTCAAGCATTTTTCAATAGAAACTTCAAGAATAATACTTTCAATTATAATCCTAGAAGCCAATTCAGCTACTTTAATAAAAATAATTTGTTCATTGATCGTGTAATATACACTGACAATTATGAAGCAGAGTTTAGCCTGAGAAACAGAAAGGTGAAAATTCCTTCATGGTGCGGAACAAAGACGCCTTGGTGGTATTACCTAAAATTCTGGCGTTGGTGAGAAAAGACTCTGTTCGCATATGCATGTTTTATTTAATAAGCTGTCGCAGTCCCCCGTTCACGCAGACGTGTTTCATTTATAAGCTGTCGCAGACCTGTGGTTATAACTTATAAAACAGCCATCCAAGCATTTTAGCAGCCTTTTATTATATTGCAATGGATAGCCAATTGTAATGAAGTGTACAAATAATCAAAGTTTTAAAACACGAATGATAGATGTGTGGAGACGGGTGATAAAAAGTGCCAACCCAACAACAGCAAAATAAAGATGAGAAACATTATTTTAATATTAATTATTTTGGCAATGCATAAGATTTCCTTTGGACAAAAAATAAGTGCTATTAACATGCTAGATTCAAATGGAATACCAACTGGAGAATGGCAATTTGATTTACATTCAAAAAAAGAAATCAAGTCTTTATTAGCGAGTAAGGGGATTGCCGACTATTACCCTAAAATTTTAAAGGTGCAGGTAGTTTTTAAAAAGAGTATCAATGAAGCATACTTTTGTATGGTTGATGAAAATAATAAAAGGATTATAGAAGCTCATGGGTGGCTAATATTTCCCTATAGCTATTATTCAGATAATATGCGGTCAGAAATAAAGAAATATGGAGCGATGCTTGTTGTTGAAAATTTGCTGAAGGAAAATTTTATATACAGCTATCACGTAAGATACTATCCGCATTCAACTCAAGTAAAAAGAATTAATTATTCGGATATTTCTCCAGAACGTAATTATTCAGCAAATCTTGAGTGTGATTCTACGTTCAATGAAAAAGGTAAGTTAATGTCTGTAAGGAAAAATCACAATCAAATACACATTGATTCTTTATGGAAATATGATAAATGGTATACCACACTAGAAATACAAAATGACACGGTTCAAACAACAATAAAGTATTTTCCTCACCGCTCCCGTGCTTCTAGATAGCTCCCGCTCATTTGTAACCCCTAGTTATAGAGATTAATGAATATGCAAAAAGAGAATATGAGTAGTGAAAAGTTAAACAAAAATAATAGGAGCATAAATTGGAAATTTTTATGGTTACAAATTTTAGGTACAATACTATTATCTTCTGGTTTAAGCGAGTTCTCGGTATTAATGGATATTGATATTATGACTACTTATTTTCCAACACCTGAAAATCACGAGGATTACGATTATGTGAAAATTAATCGGCTTATAAAATCTAACTATTATTATAAACTATTTGGTTGGATAGGCATTTTTATTGGTTCTATTATTACTTTAATAACAGCAAAGAAGTTAGCGTTAAGGTGGGTTACTCCATGTTTAATGATTTTGTTAAGTATTGGATTGAAAATTATTGGATTTTGGGATTTTTATATTTTTAGAATGACCATGTGTTCAATAAGATTATTCCTTAGTTCTTACTCCATACAAGTAGCTTATTTAATTAATGGGATAATATTGACTGGAATAGGTAGTTACTTAGCTTTAATCAGTAATGTACCACTTATTACTTTTTTAGGAGGTAGAAGATAATAACTAGTGGTTGGAAAGGTAAAAGATGCTATTAGTGGCATGTTAGGCAATAAATAGCCAACTTCAGCAATACAGGCCTTAAAAAGATAATATTGTATATGGAAAAATTTCCTAAACTGGAACAAAATCAAGTTGCTTTACTTAGAGCAGATGTTAATACAGGAATTGTATTGGATGATAATTATGCGATAGCTACAAAAGATACACAAAAGGTGTATTCTATATTTGATTCAGTGGATGACAGTATTAATTATATAAAATCAGTTTTTAATATTCGAGATGATATTGAGTTTGTTATTTATGACTTCAATAATCAGGTGATACAAGACATTTCAATTAATAATATAGAAGATATTGTAGGGAGTGATAGTTAGCCCTCGCACGAGTCTCTCATGCTGCAATAATAAAACAATATTTAGAAGAAGAATTAGTAAATACAACGAAGCAAATAAAATAATGATGAAGGAAGATAATACAAGTAGATTTATTGACTTAATGTCGCATGTAACAGAAAGACCTGCGATGTATCAAGTTAATAGAGTAGAAGATATTTATTTGATGACCTTGGGTTATAAGCTAGCATTAACTGGTGATGAAGTAGAGGTATTCAGTGATTTCTTAGTTTCTTTTGGAGTGTTCGTTAATGAAAGATTTGACTCAAAGGAAGATGTTGATTGGGTTAGACTTATTCGGTTTTATTCAGCTAGTGATAGCCATTCAATAAATCTTTTCAATAAGATATTCCTAGATTTTTTAGAGGATTTACCTCTACATAAACGGTAGCGTGTCCCTTCGCTCCAGCCTTTGCGTAACCGCTGCGCCCTCTGCGGTTAAGGGTTCAACCACAAAAAACACAAAGAGGGCTCAACGAACACAACGCTGCGACCTCTGCGCTTGCTCCGCGAACGCTGCGGTTAGAACTAACCACAGCAATATTCTCTGATTAAACTTAGTGGCCTTTGTGCAACCCTTGCGTCCTTAGTGGTAAAAGCAATCCAACTACAACATTGCCGCTACCAGTTTAACCACAAAGAACACAAAGGAGACACAAGGAACACAAAGCGCAGTCTTTGGTGGCTTATGCGATCAACCAACAAACACAACGCTGCGTCCTCTGTGGTTAAGGGTTCAACCACCAAGAACACAAAGAAGGTACAAGGAACACAAAGAAGGTACAAGGAACACAAAGCGCAGTCTTTGGTGGCTTATGCGATCAACCAACAAACACAACGCTGCGCCCTCTGCGCCTACCCTCAACATAAACATCACCCAATATCCTTCAAATAAACTTGGTGGCCTTGCAAGGTTGGGTTTGGAGCGATTTAGTTTTTATAAGTACCTAAGTTAATTTACCGTTAATTCAATGTAAAAACGGCTAAATAAACTACCTATCGTTTAAAAAAAAGAGTGTTTTCCTTAAAAATATAGAGTAAAAACCCTTAGAAAAAAAGAGTATTTACCCTATGAAAAAAGGGTATTTCTACTCTTGATTTTAAGTAATTGTTTCAATTATTTTCGATTAGCTAAATACAATACGAAGAAAAAACAGTGTAACCTTTGGAATAACAATCCAAAAAGTACCACTCCTGTTTTACACCACTTGTTGTAATGATTAGACCAAGCTAACGTAACTTAATATGAGGCCACACTTCTTTGCGAAATATTTTTTCTCAGTCGTTTAGGCTTATAAACAATACGTGTTCAGATAATAAAGATAACCCTAAAATGCAAACCATGATACAACAAAAAAAAGCAACAGCCCCTTTTGACAATTTGTTTAAAAGTTTGGGCTCGGTACACGACAGCCGAAAGCACATTCAGAGAGCTTTGCAATTGGCTATTCAAATTGAGTTTATGACGATTCCGGCTTACCTCACTGCATTGTATTCTATTCAGGATGTAAGCAGCAATGCCTACCAATTGCTGCGCAGTGTAGTAATGGAAGAGATGTTTCATGCAAACCAAGCCGCCAATTTATTGGTTGCTGTGGGCGGAAAACCCAGTTTTACAGGAAAAGCAGTGCCTGTTTATCCAAGCTATTTGCCCAATGCCAACCCATCTACCACCCCTTATATCGGATTAAGCAGGGCTTCTATCAATGTATTTAGCGATGTGTTTGCTGCCATTGAAGAACCTGCAACTTTTGATGCACCACCTGAGGGTAACAATTATGATACCATAGCTCAGGTGTACAAATCTATTATAGTGGCATTGGAGAAGTATAAAGGCAAAGAGCCCCTGTTTCAACCACTGCTCAGTGCAAGGCAACGAACCAATATTTACCCAGGGAAATTTGGAGGAAAACCCATTGAAGTAACCAATATGGAACAAGCAAAATCGGGGATACTTGAAATTATGGAACAAGGGGAGGGCAGCGTACCAGAATCAGGAGCTTATGTGCCTACTCAGCCTTTTGGTACATACAACCATTATGGACACCGGGCCGATGGCACTTATGGCCCAATATTGGGTACACCAGTAGAAATGTCGCACTTTAAAAAGTTCCGTTCTATTGCTTTAGATACGGCTAATTTTCCGCCTACCTACCCCATTATTTCAAACGCACGTGAGACTGATTTTAAGGAAAACAAATTATTAATGGTGGCTTCGGATACTTTTAATTGTGCTTACAGTATTATGCTTGAAGCATTGGAAAAGAGTTTTCAAGTACCCACCAAAAAGGACGAACCCGATTATTTTTATGCAGTGGTATTGCCTGTAATGCATCAGGTGCTACCAGCTTTGGCCAGAATAATGATGAACACCCCTATACGACCTGATGGAGATGAAGGAACCGGTCCTAATGGTGCCCCTACATTCACCTATAAGGAAGGTTGTAAGCTTAGCCAATTGACGATTCAACTTAATGAGGTGGTTAAATTGGCTGCACCAACCGCTAATGAAAACAACAATACCGGAGTAATTGTAAGTGCCCTAGAAGAAGCCTACGCTGTTATGGCAGCCAGCGCCCATTAATCAAACAAGTTTCAATTCATTATTACACAACATCAGCATGACAACATATAAAATTTTCCCGCCAATAGGTGTAGCCCGTGTGGGTAACGCACCTGAAAAGTTTTACATTGATCCGGAAAGCTACCGCGGTCTTCCCATCAATCCAGACGGTAAGCCGTTTAAACAAACCGATTTTAGAGATAGTGAAGGTCGGATGTGCAGGCAAGCAGCACGGTTTAGAATTTTTCGTACAGAAGCAAATGGCAAAACTGAAGAAATCAATTTATCTACCAAAGGCATTAAATCCATTCGTTGGTATGTACACTTGGCCAACAAAAAAGCTAGTTGGTATGAGTTTGCAACATCGGAAGGTGAAAACGGATACACGCCCAACCATCCGCTACGCAATGCAAGTGTAAAAGGTAGCGATCGGCATAAACTGATTATTGATGCAGGTCCACGTGCTATTGCCGGCCCATCAAAATCAGGTGTACATTTTAATCTGGCTTCGGTACCAAAAACATACAAGGGCGCTAATTTCCCAAAAGGAAAACTTAATCCTACCAAACAAGCCATCGAAACACTTGGTGAGTTGCGTACCGATAAAGACGGACGTTTGCTGGTGTTGGGAGGGCTTGGTATTTCAGGTACTACAAACAAAAGCACACAAATAGGTGATTATGCCAATAACGACAATTGGTGGGACGATACTTCCGATGGACCAGTTGGAGCGCAAATTGAATTAACCACTGGTGAGGTAATAGAAGTTACTGCAGCACATGTATTGGTAGCTCCTCCTAAATATGCCCCAGAGATGGCTAATTTGGTTACGTTGTATGACACCATTTTTAATGCCATGGTTAAGGATAACCGTTACCCGCACATTTTTGAAAACGAATTTTGGAAATCGGGGCCTGATGGTTACCGCCCATGTTTTCAAACGGACATACAACCCTTGCTTGAGCGCGGAAGCTGTTACCCTTGGGTAGCTGCTATTCCGCCTAAACCACACACTTTTGATTTTGAAATGTTGGGCAAGTTGGGGAAAGATGGCAATGGTGTGATGGAGTACAGGGGTGTGCGAAAATATATTTTAGATTTTTTACGACCACCACAACAAGAGAATAACTTAATCGGATCAAATGGAGCCACCATGATGCCTTATTTGGCAGGTGATAATTGTTTGATACCCGGAACGTCAACCAGCAATTATTTGCGGTTAACCGATACCCAATATTTTATGTTGCAACAGTGGGCAGAAGGTTGGTTCACTCATACACCTCCTGCTGAAACCGCAGCGCATCAACTTACCCGTGCTACCCTAGAAAATTGTGTAGGTGGTGCTTTTTCACCTGGTATTGAAATGACTTGGATTTCACGTAATCCTGAGATTTATGTTGCAGATGAGCCTTTTCGCATTCGTGCCTATTTCCCAGAAAATGGTCCGTTAAGTTTGGGCTATAACCCTAAACGCGGCATGGAACCTGGTGACCTTACTCGTTACATGGCCGTTCCATGGCAAGCTGATTTTAATGAATGTTCATCACAACCTATTGGTGATCGTATCTTATGGTGGTGGCCTGCCCAACGTCCGGAATATGTTTACCTGGATCAAACCAATGCTGAGGTAAAAAGGCTGTTTGCTGAAATACCACAAGAGTTACGTAAACTTAAACAGGTGGCCTGGATAGGTAACGACTTTGACCAACTGGCAGGAAACTACATCAGCTTTGCAGAAGATGCAGACATGGTTAAATATTGGGATGGACTTGGTTTTATTATGGGTAAAAAAATCGAAGGAGAAATACGCTACGTAGAAGTAGAACGTACACTTCCGAGGCCGTTTATCCCAGCCAATGAATAAACGTATCTGGTTGCATTTACAAGGCATTGGCATAGGCCATTTAGGTGTGCTTATATGCGAGTGCCTTATAAATAATTTTAAACAGCTATAGAAAAAAATTGACATCACAAACAGATTTTGATGTAGTAATTATAGGTGCAGGACCTGGCGGGTGCGGCATGGCTTCTGGTTTACGGCATGCGGGTGTTACCAATATTGCCATTGTTGATAAACCAATGCAGTTGCCATTTCGCATTGGGGAATCAGCCACACCTGATGTGCCACATTTGCTTCATCAGTTGGGGTTACCATTTGATGAAACTCCTCACCGTTTATATACCCATAATTTAGTTGCTTGGGGAACTGAACAAGCCGAAGCAGGTGATTTTCTTTTTAAAGGGTACGCAAATGGCTGGCACCTGAACAGGCAAGCTTTTGATGATGCACTTAAACAGCAGGTTTTGAATGATGACGTTGCTATTTTTACTCCGAACTGGATAAGTGCAGTAATGCCTTGGCAGGTAAGTCAACAACAGCCAACTGGTTGGCAAATTAACCTGCATGGGGGTGAAACTATTCAGGCAAAAATAGTAATTGATGCATCGGGGCGTAATGCTTCATTTTGCAAGCGGATTGGGGTGCAGCGTACCAAACTGGATGCCCTTATTGCCCTTGCTTGTAAAGTAAAAAACAACAGCAAACTACAAGGCGCATCATTTATTAATACCTGTGAACATGGTTGGTGGTATGCAGTTGATTTGAATGATGGATACAGCTTGGTAACCTTAATGACGGATACGCCAATAGCAAAAAAAAGAGGGTTGCAAGATGCTGAAGTATTTAAACAAGCCTGGGCCGAAAACAACTTGCTTTGCAATTATGTGTCCTTGCCAAAACAAGCGCAACGCCCGCATACGTTTGCAGCATACACCAGCTATTTGCAACGTGCTGCCGGAAAAAACTGGCTGGCTATTGGAGATGCACTCATGAGTTTTGACCCATTAACCTCCTCTGGCATTTCAGGCGCTTTAACTGATGCGGTGGCAGCTGTTCCTGTTGTAATGGCTATGCTCCAACACAACTACCATCCTGCTAAACAGTATGCTTTAAGAGCAGATGTTACCTTTAAACGTTATCTCACCCAACGTGCAGCGCACTATGCCCATGAAACCCGTTGGAGGGATGCACCTTTTTGGAAGTTGCGTATGCCTGAAACGTTGTACTCACAACAAAAACAAGCGTTGCAGGAATCCTATTAAACACCAAATGATGTTCTCATTTAACCGAACAAATAATCAATCAATTATCATTTCTTAAACCCAATCTTAAAATCTATGAGCAATCAAAACTTCACCATTCAAGCTAACCAAGCTTGGCAACCAGCGGGTAGCATTCCTGCCGACATTCAAGTTGTAATCAGTTATCAAAGTGGTTTATGGACAGCTGATCCTGCCACTAACGAAGGTAAACAGTATGATGCCAGCGGCTGTCCTGGGCTACCCGTTGCCCCTAACAAAACCAGTTATCCAATACAGGGTGTTAATGAAGGAGCACTGGTAGGCCGTATCAATGGAGGCAAGCCCTTTTTAATTGGTAACGGACCTTATTCCATCTTGCAATCAACCACGGGTACTTTGGAGCTTTGTATCAATGACGACCTCACTGGCCAATATGGTGCAGGTTTAACGGATAATACTGGTTCCATTACCGTTGATGTAGCCGTATACACCAATGCCAATACCCAACCTGATTTTTCGAGTCCTTTGGTACAAGATCCACGGCAAACAAGTCCAGCTGCGCCAATAGCAAACCTTGGACCTTTGCAGTATTTTATTGGTACTTGGACTAATAAAAATCTGCCAGGAACCAACGCAGGAGGTGCGCTTACACCTTATTCATACAATGTTATGCCGTTGCCACAATCTTCAGCTCAACCTCATTCTCCTTTTGGGTACATCCTTAAGAATTTTACCTATTACGAGGAGTTAACGTTCTCGGCCATTCATGGCAATGCTCCCAATCGTGACGGTGCAGGACAACAAATTTGCTTCACCCTTTTTTATGAACAACGCGTTTATTTTGCCGAAGGCCCGAATAAAGATGCGTTGGTACATGCTGAAAATGGCTCGTTATTGTTTATTACAGATACGCCACAACCTCTTGGTCCATATGGTAATGATGACATGCCGGGATTAGGTTCACAAACGGTTCAACCGGCTGTTGTGCCAGCAACTCTTGCTAATTTGGTAAAACAGGTATCGGTTCCTCATGGCAATTCAATACTTGCACTGGGCACATATGATGTAAATACACCACCAACAGGCACGATGGGTTTGCCACAAATTGCCCCTGTAAATACCTTACCTACAGGTGTTGATACTTCTGCCTATGCCAAACTAGATCCGGTTTCCAATCCTCAACCCGATTTAACGGCCAATCCAAATCTGGTATTGTTACAAGCATTAAACGCACGCCCATGCACCAATTTTATTACCTTAAACTTGAGTACCGCAAATAATAATGGTACAGTGGCCAATATTGCGTTTGAGCAAAAGTTTTCAAATGTTAAACAATACGATTGCACCTATTGGATAGAGGCGTTTGATAAGTCAACAAACTATACCCAGTTGCAATATAGCCAAACCATTACCTTGCAACTAAATTTGAATGGCAATGTGGTTACTTTCCCACATGTTACAGTAAATACGTTAACTAAAGTATCTTAAACGCTTTTGTAATAGCACTAAACTACTAAAACAGAATTGTAGATGCTGCATAGGACTTCAGTGTTTTGACAACAACATCATAAAGGCCGCGCGTTTAATAACCCGTGGCCTTTGTATTTATATTGATAAATTTTAACCTTGATTTTGAGATGGCTTATCATTAAGCAGAATTTGGAGTCCTTATGTGAAACCTATAACTTTAAAACCAGAGATGGATACGTTATTGGCCAACATAATGGAAAAACCTTGTTTATTAATGAAATAAATACCTATAACCTTTTAGTAACATTTTATTGATTATAAGAATATAACACAAAGAGACTTTTGCATTTTAAAATATCATATGAAAAAGGTACTCGTTTTGTTCTCATTTTTTTACAGTTTACAACAAGCTCAGGCTCAGTTTACGTCAGGTAATGTAGCGATATTGCGGCTTGGAGATAGTTTAGCTACGTTAGCCAACACGGGCGCAAATTTGGCAATTGATCAGTTTACATTAACAGGCGGGTATGTAAACACTACCTTCATACCAAGGGGGGCATCGAGTAATGCAGTTTCTTTAAGTGGCACAGCAACTTCAGAAGGAATGTTGACTTTAGCAGGCAATGGTAATGCGTTGGTATTTGCGGCTTATAAAACGGCAGCGCCTTTCACAAGCTCATTAAGTGCATCCACTTCTGCTGCAGTTAACCGTGCCATTGTATCTGTGAATGCCGCTGGAACTGCAAGTTTGCCCACGTTAACAACCACATTGTTATCTGCAAATAACCCACGATATGCTTATACCAGTAATGGGGTAGATTTTTGGGCTGGTGGCGGTAATACGGGTATTGTTTATGGAAGCACTGCTAGTAATTTAGATACCGTGGTAAGCAACACAACTATTAATACTCGTTTTTTAACGGCTTCGGGAGGACAATTGTATTATTCAACAGCTTCTGGGGGTACTGGTATTTACAGGGTAGGAATTGGTTTACCAACCAATTCAGGAGTGGTGTCAACATTATATATCTCAACCACTGGTGGTTCACCTTATGGTTTTTCTATGAAACCTGATTCTACCGTATGTTATGTTGCAGATGATAGAGCCATTTCTTCTGGTGGTGGCATTCAGAAATGGAACAGGGTTGGAAGTACATGGAGTTTGGCATATACATTGGGAACTGGAGTAGGCAGCACTGTTGGCGCAAGGGGTTTGGCAGTAAACTGGACGACCACACCACCAACCATTATTGCAACCACTGCCGAGGCTACTTTAAACAGGGCTATCAGAATTATTGATAGCAGTGCAGCAAGTACCGCATTTACCTTAGCCACTGCTTCGGCCAACACCATATTTAGAGGGATTGCGTTTACCCCAGGTACCAACGTTGTTCCAGTTAAATTAACTTCATTTACTGGTAAAGCGTTGCAATATGGCAATTCACTTAATTGGATTACGGCTTCTGAATTAAACAATGCAGGTTTTGAAGTGGAAAGAAGCATTGATGGGGAAAACTTTGAACAAATAGCTTTTGTAAAAGGGAATGGAACCACTGGTTTGGTAAGCAAATACGAGTACATTGATTATGGTACAAGTAATGCTTACTACCGCTTAAAACAAATTGATTTTGATGGTGTATTTGCATATTCCCAAGTGATTAAATTATCAACTGATATGGCCTTGGAAGTTGCGGTAAGTCCTAATCCGTTTACTGATGAGGTGATGGTAAGTAGCAAAGAAAATATTGATGCCATTGAAGTGGTTGACGTTGCAGGAAGAAGTTGTTTTGTGGCTACTCCAAATAGTTTAAACTACACGGTTACTTTGGATAACCTGCAAAATGGTGTTTACTTTATACACATTAAAAGTGGTGAACAAACCACCAACAAATGGATAGTGAAGCAATAACATATTAAAAACAAGAAAATAGTGTAAAAGGGGAGGTCAGTTTGGCTTCCCTTTTTTGGTTGTTTGAAAGAGCCGTTTTAAACACGTTGAGTTCATTTTAAAGTTCACAAAGCAGAAACAACGAGTACAACGCTTATTCTTTATTGGCATAGGTAATTAACCACAGCGTACACATAGCAGACACAACAAGCACCACGCTGAGCCCGTTGCGGTTAAAACTAAACACAACGTTCACAAAAAGACAGCTAGTAAATAATCAATCGAATACGCATTGTGTCCCTTGTGATAACTTCGTGTTCCTTGTGGTAAAACTTAGGGCTAACCACAACGTTCACATAGCAGGAATAACATACATATTATGTAGAGTGGGTATTAATGGGGGACAGTAGGTTAATCAGCCAGCCCATGCTGCAAGGCATATTTAACCAATCCGGCAATGTTTTTAACCTGCAATTTGCTAATGAGATTTTTGCGATGCGTTTCTACTGTGTGGAAACTGATGCACAACTGGTCAGCAATTTCATGTGAGGTGAGTTCTTTTACAATCAACCTAAGCACGTCCTTTTCACGTCCGGTAAGCTCAATAAAAAGCGGGTTGCTTTCAATTACTTTTTTCTTTTGTAACCCTTCCATAATGCGCTCCGTTACCTCTTTGCTGTAATAAGCATCTCCACCCATTACGGTATCAATGGCTAAGGAAAGTTCTTCTTTTCCGGTGTTTTTTAAAATGTATCCATCAGCTCCGGCACGCAATAGCTTCTCAATATAATCGCGGGTGTTAAACATGGTTAACATGAGTATTTTTGTTTCAGGATACAGTTTTTTTACCTGTTTGGTGGTTTCTTCGCCATCCATATCTGGCATATTCACATCCATTAAAATCAAATCCGCTTTTTTGGCTTTAAGTACCTCAAGCACTTCTATGCCGGTATTGGCTTCAGCCACCACACTAAAATCTTTCCTCATTTTTAGGAGTAGCTTAATGCCATCAATAAACATTTGGTGGTCGTCAGCAACAATAATGTTAATCATGTATTTAATGTTAATGGAATTTCAATAATAAATATAGTGCCTTTGGTTGATTCGGATTCTATGTATAAGCTACCATTTAATTGTGCGGCCCTATTTTCAAGGTTTTTAAGGCCCATTCCTCTGCTTTTACGCTTGGCTTCCACATCAAACCCAATGCCATTATCTTCTACTGTAACACTTAATGACTCTTCGGTTTTATTCAGTTGAATAATTACTTCTGTTGCCTTGGCGTGTTTAAGCACATTGCCAATGATTTCCTGTATCATGCGGTAAATGCCTATTTCTGTCTGTTGGTCAAGCCTTTCATCCATCCCGTAATGCAACACCTTACAGGTAATCAACCCACTGCTTTCAATGCTTTCCGATAATTCTTTTAAGGCAGCAATCACACCGAAACTCATCACCATTCCAGTACTCATGTTATGGGAAATGCGCCTTACTTCCACGCAAGCTTCATCCAATAAATTGGTGGCGGTGTGGTATTGTTTGTTGTTATCTTGTTGGCTGCTATCTATGGTTGTTTCTAACCCACTAAACAATAATTTTACGGTGGCTAACATGCTGCCCAACCTGTCGTGCAAGTCAGTAGCAATGCGTTGCCGCTCTTCTTCCTGACCCTTCACCATGGCATTAAAGGTTTTTAGCTCTTGCGTTTTTAGCAAGGTATCAATTTCATGTTTGGCTATTTTTTCTTTGGTTTTGGCTAAACGTTGTTTTTGCCGGTAATAAATACCAAGTGATAACAGGGCTAAAAACAACACCACGGTTCCGGCAATAAAAAAATTGCGTTGCGCTTTGCGGGTTTGTGTTTGTTGGTCCAATAAGGCTATTTGCTGTTCCTTTTTCTCTGTTTCGTATTTGGTTTGCATTTCGGCAATGCTGTTTATTTTTTCGCTGGTAATCAACGAGTCCTTTAATGCAGCATATTGCACATGGATGCTATAGGCTTGGGCAAATTGGTTGGTAGTAGCGTATATTTCTGCAAGTTTTGCATAGCAGGCCAATATGTGTTCTTTTTTCCCAATAGCTTTTGCAATGACTAACGCTTTATTTAAGTAATGAAGGGCACTATCAAAGCGGTTGTTTTTTTCATGCAATGCAGCTAGGTTAAAATATAAATTTGATTCTTCATACAACATCTGTTGTTGCTGGTATTGTTCCAAGGCTTTTTGATAAAGGTGTAAGGCTTGTGTATACTGGTTTAAACCGGAATAACACAGGGCCATATTGTTGAGGTTTCGCACCTGCGTAATTTTGTCGCCCCAACGTTGGCTTAATGAGTCAACTTTTTGGTAATGTGTAAGTGCTAACCGAAACAACTTTTGTGCATAATACACGTTTCCAATTCCTGTATGGACAAGTGCACCTTGGTAATTTTTTGTTTCGTGAAATGATGGCGGTAAAACCAGTATTTTGGATTCAGCCGCTTGATATTGCTGCAATGCTTTTAGATAGTCGTGATAGTCATAGTATAAATCTCCCAGAGATATCAGCACCTGTATGGATAAATTTTTGTCCATTGCTTTTTCGCTGTATCGCAAAGCTGCAAACAAACTGGCAAAAGCAGAATCTTGTTCTCCTTTATCTTGCTGAATAATGCTGATCAGGATATAACAACTTGCAATACGTGTATAATCTTTTAGTGATTGGCTGATGAGTAGCGCTTGTTTGATGTATGTTTGTGCAGAATCGTTAAAGCCCTTCATCATCATTACTGAACCTAGGCGGAGATATGCACCACAAATCCCTTCCTGATAGTGGGATTTAACGGCCAATTGACGGGCTTTTTCTGCAAGTTTATAGCAAGAATCAGCATTGATGGCTTGCATTTGGGTTGATTGTTTGAGCAGGGAATTAATCAGAGTGGTATCATGAATAATTTCCTTACCCGCCAAAAGCATTTGGCAGGTAAGGAAAAATAGGATAAGCCAGATTTTTTTTACCTCTATCATCAAATAGGATACACTGGGGTGAGAGAGTTATCGTTCCATTGAATCCGATAAGAAGGTCCACCTCCGTTTCCATCAGGTGTATTAATGATTACGTATTGCAGGGTGGAGTTGGCAGACGGGTTAACGCAAGTAACCGGGAATACTCCTCCCACTGCCAGGGCAGGAAGGGATTCAACCGGGTACAATGAACAGCCCATTGTGATTCCATCGGGGCTTGGAGAGAAGCCTCCAAAGGTGTTTTTATATCCGCCCTCAGGCAAAGGGTTTACCGTTTGGGTTGAAGTCATCACCACCACAAAATAGTACTGGTAATTGCCACCACCATCCAATAGGGTGTCGCTGGCAAAAACCACATTGTTTGGGTAGTACCCGTTAGGGTTGTCAGGAACAGCGTCAATTGGTAAAATAGGCGGACGTCCTTTATTGGGGTTTCCTGGAATAACATTGCCTTGGTTATCTGTAAGTATAATGGCAGTAGTATCGTTATAGCCGATATCCAATGGATTGTACGTGTATAAAGGGAGATTGAAGGTTTGTGAATCACCGTTGAGGGTGTTAAAATCACCATTATAAGTAAAATAAATGGTGTTGGGTTGCGGATTTTCAGGGTGATAGTTAATACTAAAATCGGAGGCAGATAACTCGTTCCCAGGTAAATCAATCACCCCTAAAAAGTAAGAAACATCTGCTCTGTTTTGCGGTTGAATCCATAAACCACGTACATTAAATTGATTAAAATTGGCCATAGGTTTTGTATATTAAGTTGTAGTTGTTAAGGTAAATCGAATGTAGTATAATTTTAAGCATTTCAGTTATTTGGTAGCCAATCCCTTTTGGGTGTTATCAATGCCATTTATTACAGGTAGTGCGTTGGATACAAAAGTGAGTCCTTCCATACTTACTAAAATTACCCGGAATACAGCAGTTGAATCTTCAACGGTATTGTAGGCGTAAGTGTTACTTTTATTGGCACCCGAAATGGCTTTTACGGTTGCAATGGCTTCAAAATGGATGCCGTCTGTTGATTTTTCTATGCGAAAGAAGCTGCTGTTTTGTTCGTTAAAGGTGTTCCAGATTAAAGTGGTTTCTCCCTCTGAAGTATCATAAGTTAACTGCAACGTATTAGGCTGAAGCTTTGATTGAGCAAATGCATTTAGGTTAATAACAAGAATAAAGCTGATGGTGATTAGATTTTTCATAGTAGTTATTTTTTAAGGTAAGCGTTGTATTGTTTTGATGAGACAAAGTAACAACGCAGTAACTGGCCAAAAATCACCCAAAACCTTGAAAATTGGACATCACTGAAAACAGGGATAATAAAAACGAATGTGATGGGTTTAAAGCAACAGGTGTGGTTTTAACTGGATAACTGGCTCAAGGATATTGAATAAGGAATGCAGGTTTAACCTAAGGACGGTTTAGTTGCAACAATATTCTTTGGGCTTGCTTCTCAAAAGATGGGGTGTTTAAGCTTAATTGGCTTTCAACAACCGCTTTAAACTCTTGGTGGAGTTCTGGGTAAAGTTGGGTTAGTTGTTGTAAGACTAACATGGAGTAGCTTTTAGTGGAAACATTGGATTTGATATCCTGCAACCACTTAAACAGTTCGTTTATGGCTTCCCCAGCTACTTCATTAGGTACTCCGCAGTGGTAAAACAGTTTGGCTAAACTGCGGTTAAAGTTTGGTATATTTATTTGCCCACGTTTGTTAAACAAATAAGCAATGC
The DNA here is from genome assembly GCA_943372215.1 of Chitinophaga pinensis. GTDB lineage: Bacteria > Bacteroidota > Bacteroidia > UKL13-3 > UKL13-3 > UBA6183. The sequence continues at coordinate 65,120 of CALRXU020000011.1, forward strand.
TGGGATAAACCACTGCTGGAGCCGTTTCACACAAATCGCCCAGCACCCAACTAAACCTCATGGCAACGGGATGTTCCGCCTCTATTAAGGTGATGATGCTCATAAGATCAATGTGGTTGTTTACAATATAGGCTGCCCAATACTTGCGGTTGGTATCTGTATTGATTTGTTTTAGTGATTCGCCTATTGTGGTAATGAGCATGTGTATTGCAGGGCTTGGGTTGTTGTAAAACAGTTGGTTATTGCTCTTATACTTTACAAACGGGAATGTGGTGTACCGGGAAGTTAACGGAATTGGCCACAAAACAATATTTGTTGGCTTTCTGGTGTAAGGCATTGGCTTTGGCCACCATATCAATCTCGGTAACGGTTACATGTGGGTTTAGGGTAACTGAGGTAAAATGCCCGCTGCCGTCAGGGGTTTCTTCCATAATGCCCGTAGCGGAGTCCATGTAATCAACTACCACCACTCCGGCTTCTGCACATAAATGTAAAAACCACAACATGTGGCATGATGAGAGGGAAGAAACCAGCAATTCTTCTGGGTTGTATTTGGTTGGGTCTCCACGAAAAGCGGGGTCGGAGGAAGCCAATATCTCTGCTTTTTGATGAGCCGAAATGGCATGGCTTCTTTCATACGTCTTGTAATGGCTGGTGCCTGTTCCGGCATTGCCAGTCCATGTAATGTTTACTTGGTAATGGTGTTGTTTGCTCATTTTTTTAAGGCGTTGTTCTTTTTTTACAATAAAGGGCAGAGGCTTCTATAGGGTATTTTTTAGCAAGGTCTACATCATTAAAGCTTCGGCTTGAACCCCAAAAAAATAGTTTTTCAAAAAAGGGGAGTAGCTTCTTGTGTTTGATGGTGTTTAAAAAATAAACCTCGTGTTCTTTTTCTTTCATGCCCATTTCGTAAAGTACTTCATTGTGTTCAAGAATGTTCAGCTCATGAAAATATTGCATCATGTGGAAATACTCACAAACATTGCCACTCTCTAAACGGCCAGCAAAATAGTAGGGCATAAACCAGCCAATCACGTAACACGAGCCAGAGATAACCTTACCAATAAGGTGGAAACGAAATTCATACCAAGCTGAAATAGGGATTTGGTATTGTTGCATGATGGCCAATACTTCTTTGCGGTGGTTCCATTCATCCAGTTCTATTTGTTTAATGGCGGCTTTTTCTTCCAAGCCCTTTACTGAACCTGCATGTCCTTGGTAGGCAAATGCCGCTGCTTTTTCAGCAGAGTATGCTTTTTGCAATAAATCAACTAAGGCAGGATGGTTGAGTTTCATTGGGATGCAATTACGGTAATTTTAGGCAGTTGAAACAGTGCTTTCGTCAATTCAACTTCATTTTTTGAAACCGTAAAACAAGGGAGAAAAAACAGGCTTGTTCACTTCCTCTGTTTTTGTAAAGAGGTTAACGGCAGCTAAAGCAATATCTGCGCGGCCAATTTCGTGTTTTCCGCATATTCCTTAATCAGGTTGTTTCTGTGCAGCAAAAAGCCTGTTAAGTACTTGGTAAGTATATAGCGGTCAACTAGTTTTCCAAGCCAACCAAACGGTGATTGAAACTGGAACACATCTTTCATCATAACGCCTTCTGGTAATTGCTCAAAATAATGATCGTGATGGATAAATTTAAAAAGGCCTTTAAGTTGTTCATCCCTAAAATGAACAGGACTTTTAAGTGCGGTAATGGTTGAGGTTAGTGTTTGCCTGATGCCAAAATGTGTGGCTTCCCAGGTTACGTATTCGCCCAAATTAATTAAACCTGTGGTGCAACCCGCAATGGCTTTTTCGTTGGTTTTGGCTGTGGTTAGCTAATGGAAATCAATGCTCCTTGATAAATCAAAACAAGTCTTAATATCGGCATTGATGGCGGTAATTAAACTGATGGTGGGCATTGGGAAATACTTTTTAAGCTGATAATAATGCAAATATAAAACAAATGCAGCAACGGCTTAGTGATTATCATCAGCACTGCTAGATGCTTTATAAAGATAATAATGCCCTGGCGTACTTTGGCTATCAAATAAAATGTGCACGTTGCCCTCGGTTACAATTAATTTGGTTTCATCGTCATGTGGGTATGTTTCTTCCTCAAATAGAATGTCGTTAGTACGCAAAAAAATAATGGCTTCGTTCAAGCTTAGCTTGTTGGTCCAATGGTGATAATCGCATACAAATGCTTCGCTTGTTTCATCATCCGCCATTACATTATACAAGATTACGTCTAGGGTATCGTTTTCTTGTTGGCCTATAAAATGAAACTCGAACCGCCCATATTTGTATAATGAAGGTAGCTTGTCTTCATCGAATGAATAATAAAGCCAATTAGGTTTACCTAGGTTCTTCATCAGTTTACTTCGTGTTACCTGATAATCTACACTTTTTAAACGCCCAGTTTTTAAAAAGTACTTCAGTTGTTCTTTTTCCATGTGCGATGTTACTTCTTGATTAAAATGGAATGTAGTTTAGTAATCAACCATCCAAGTTTTGAAGAATTGTTCGACTTTTGTGATGCAAGAAAATTGATAGCTGATAATGAGAGTATAAAAAATCCAATGATTAATGCAAACATAGCCGCTGTTTGATGTTCCTTTTTAATGGTGTTTAGGTCTAGGATAACTTCGTTTTTATCATTCACTATGCAAAATACCTCAGGACATATTTTGTAGGCATCGCTTAGTTTTATCCATATAATTAAGCTTTTGGCTTGTTTCAGCTTCATAAGTATTTGGTCAAGTTTATGACTATAAGTTTTATTGTCAACATTTTCAAAAATGTTAAATTGGTATCGCGAATTGGAAATATAAAAAACCAAGTCAATACGGTTATATTCTGTTTTTGGACCAGACTTATTTTGGGTAATATGTTTAGATAAAGTAATATTTCCAGCAAAAAAAGTACCCTTTATTGGCATTAATTGAGCCTTTGTGATGGTTAAATAGGATAATTGGTATAAGCCAAATAACAGTAAAATTAACCCCCAAAATAAAGTTCTTACAGTGTAACTATTCATCAATTGGCTTGCTTTACTTTTGATTTAATTTATGGGAACAGTTCATATTATTGTAGAATACGAACAATCTCTTTTTGATATTCCGAGTTATTGCCCATCCCATTGTGCCCTTGTCCCGTTAATGTAATTAAGGTGTCTAATGGCTTAAAAAAGGGCTTTAGTTTTAAGGATTCTTCGTAAGGTATTACTTCATCTTGGTCTCCATGAAAATCAATAATGGGTGTTTTACAGTTTTTAATGTATTCGTTTGTTGCTAATTTGTATTTTAATAGAAAGGTCGGGATAATGGGGAACCGATGTTTCATCATTTCCGTCAAACTTGCGTATGGGGCCTGTAAAATAAGCAGTTTAGGGTGATTGGTGGCGGCAATTTTGGCTGCGGGACCAGTTCCAATGGAATAACCTAATACGATGATGTTGTTTTCGTTGTATTTTTTACTTAATTCCTTGTAGGCTGTTTGCACGTCATCAAAAAGTTGTTCTTCACTGCTTATTGAGCCTTCGCTCTTGCCGTAACCCCTATAGTCAAGCATAAACACATCATAATTTAAATCGGTATACGTTTGGGCAACTTTCCCCCAGTTGTTTAATGAACCTGCATTTCCGTGTAAATAAAAAATAAGTCCTTTAGATTGGTTCGCTTTAAACAAAAGCCCATGGAGCAACACGTTGTCTTTTGTTTTAATACAAACTTCCTCAAAAGGTGTGGCAAAAGTAAACTGGTGATTGTTGTTTAGTTTTTGTGGTAAGAAGATAACATCCTCTTGGTACACAAACAGTAAACAACAGATAAGCGCATATAAAGCAACAAGAACAGCGCACGTGGTGAAAATGGCTTTTTTCATCTTATTTATATTGAATTTGTGTTACCTTATTACTACTCATTTTATACAATAACCAATACTATTGATGAGTTGCGGGCTTGCGTTTTAATACCACCCAAATTAAAAAGGCCAAAAGCGCAGTAACAATTGCAAACAGTTTTTCAAAGTTGGTTTGGGCAAATACATTTCCAACGGTATTCAACAAAAAAATGGCAAAGAAAACCCATAAAATTACGTTGACAGCTTTTCCGGAAAAGATATGCCTGACGTAATTCCCTTTCATGAGCAGTATCCATGCCAAAAATGCATTAATCAGGATTGACATGGTCTCAAACGTGTACATTTCTGCATCGGTTTTAAGCCTGCCACCCCAGGTAATATCATATGGAATAACTTTAATAAGAATTGAAACATGTAGCAGTAATGCTGCAGCTAATATTACAAGTAGTGCTTTTATGGCGTTTTGAGAAATGCTATTCATGGGATGTGATAACGTTAGACTGCAAAATAGCGGATTCTTTTAATTATTTTATAGCTTATCTAATCCGCCCAATTGGGTTTATGTTTAACTAGCTTGACAAGATGAGGATTGACTTTCTTAGGGAGAAAGAACAAACAATATGTATTAACAAGCATCCTCTATCACGTCCTTCTTAAACTGGCTAATCATTTTTTTCATTTCCTTCAATTGTTTTATTCTTTCGTCTATGGAAACAAGTTTTTCATCCAGCACTGCCACTTTCTCCTCAATGGTTATTTTATTGTTGTACCAAGCATCCATTAACTCCCCAATTTCACTAATGGTAAAACCAACCGATTTGGCATCGCGTATCAATTCAAGCTTTTCTACAGCCTCTTCATCATAATGAAAGTAGTTGTTTGATTTTACGTTTGCATCTCTTTTACCTTTTATCAATCCCGATTTTTCGTAAAACCGAATGGTATGGGCGGTAATGCCCGTTCGTTTGGATAATTCATTAATTAACATGAAGCAAAAATAAGGAGTTGAAAAATAAATTGCAAGTATAGACTACACTCTAATGTTGTAGGTTTTATTTTTATCAAATACTTTTGCACTATTACATCATTTCAACATGAGCACCTGGTTAAATAGCCGCAGCCGCACTTACAATGTAAGAACGGCTGCTGATGGTTTGATATTCATTCCTTGCCTGCTATTTTTTATTCATTTCGTTTACCAAGGTTTCAATGAATATTTGGGCATCGCGGTGTTTTAATAATAAAGCAGATTGCCCACCCCAGTAAGCTTTAAAGTCTGGATTGGCATCAGCAGTGGCTGGATATGCTTTTAATAACCCCATAAATTTACCTTGTAAAGGGTAAGGTGCAAATAAGTCTTCGTGAGTTTTTAACTCTTCTGTTAGCCTGTTTCTAATGCCTCTAGATAGTCGTCCGCTGAATACTTTTGTAAGAGTAGTGTATTGTGCATCAGGTGTAAACAACTTGTTTTTATGGTCTTGCGAGGCATTTGATTGGCTTGTTGCTAAAAATGCAGTACCCATTTGTACAGCATCGGCACCTAGCGCAAAAGCCGCTTTTATTCCCCTTGTATCTGCAATTCCCCCTGCCGCAATAATGGGGATTTTCACCTTGTCAGCCACTTGAGGAATCAGTGAAAATGTTCCCATTAAAGAATCTTCAGCAGGTCTCAAAAACGAAACCCGATGTCCTCCAGCTTCAAAGCCTGTTGCAACCAGGGCATCTACCCCAGCATTTTCCAATGCTATGGCCTCATCAACGGTTGTGGCTGCTCCAACTGTTTTTATACCAAGCCTTCTGCAATGTTCTAAAATTGTTGCTGAAGGTATGCCGTATACAAAACTAAATACAGCTGGTTTAGCATCAAATATGGCTTCGATTTGATCATCAAATCTTGGGCCCAAGTCTTGAGGTCTTTGTGGTAATGGCAATCCCAATTCGTCAAAATAGGGTTTAAACAATTGGGTGAGTTTTTGGTACTCCTCATGGCCAAAATCTGCAAGGCTGGCGTCTCGGTCATTTACCCATAAGTTGATGTTAAAAGGTTTGTTGGTGATTTTTCTGATGGCTTCGCAAGTGGCTATTATTTCTGTTGAAGAAAAGGGTTGGCCTCCAAAAGAGCCTAAACCACCTGCTTTTGAAACAGTGCTTGTGAGTTCTACAGATGATAATCCACCACCAAAAGGGCCTTGAACAATTGGGTATTCTATTCCCAATAACTGGGTAAATTTTGTGTTATTCCACATGGCGTTTTTGCGTTTAAAGATTGATGGATTGCCCACGGATGCAAAGGAAGTGCTTGATAAACCAGCTAAAACAATTGCTTTCAACGCACTTTTCCTGTTCATATTGATTGATTTAAAAGATTTAAAGTTTAATTGATTTTTTGAGCAACGAGTTTAAATTGAAGTACAAATTCATCGTAGATCAGTTTATCGCCTAAGTTGTCAATAAACTTTCCTGACCCATAACGGATATTGTAAAGGGTTCTGTCAATCACAATTTCACCAAGTGAATGCAATGTATCAGTGAACACTTCAACTGTGGCCATAAAATTGATGGGGTGGGAGATGTCTTTTATGGTAAGTATGCCTTCTATTTTGTGTTTGTTGCCATCAAGTTTAGTTGATTCATTAATCACCAATTTGGAAGTGTTGAATTGTGCCACAGAAAAAAAGTCATCGTGCAATAAGTGTTCAAAAAAATCCTGGTGGGTCTTTTTGTCTTCAATGTCGGTAATTACAATGGACGTCATATCCATTTGGATTTCACCACCTGAGATGGTGTTTTCAGTAATTTCAATAAAGCCATTGGCGATATTGATGCTTCCGGTGTGTAAACCTAACACCTTTTTACCAGTCCAGTTTACGGTACTGCTTGCTTGTTGAATTTGGAATTTAGCCATATTATTTTGTTAATATTTATGGCACAAATGTCTATTCCATGCAAGGCAACCCAAAGGACGTACCTCACCATTTTTATGTGAGGTATATCACATTATTTGGGATTGGATTTAAGTCTGCTAAGGGTTTCTCTGCTCACCCCTAAATAAGAAGCAATAAGGTGTTTGGGGATTTTTTGAAAAAGCTGGGGATACAATTGCAGCAATTGGTCGTATTTTTCTTTGGCGTTATTACTTAACAAAGAAAGGATGCGTTGTTGCAAGGCAACATTGCGTTTATTGGTTTTTTTTCTAAAGAAGTGTTCTATTTTGTGCATTTCTGCACATAGTTTTTCCCGGTGTTCAAAAGATAAACAAAGCAGTTCACTGTCTTCAATACAATCTATTGTTATCGTGGCTTTTGTTTGGTTATAATACGCCTGATAGTCGGTAATCCACCAGTCTTGCATGCCAAATTGTAAAATATGTTCTTTACCATTGCTGTCTGTAAAATAGGATTTTAGGCAGCCGTTTAAAATGAAATAATCGTTAGGCACATTTTCGCCTTCTTGAACAACAAATTGGTGTTTCTTAAATTTTTTACTTACAAAATGCGACAGAACAATATCAAACTCTGCGTCCGTAATCGGAACGATTTTTTCTATTTGTTGTCTTAAGATATCGGTCATTAATGTTATCTTATAGTTTATTGAAACTGTATCGGTTTATTATAACATCATTTTAATGGTTACAACTGATGATTTCCTTGAGTTATCGTGTTGCCCTGAAATTCCCTGAAATGATTGCCAAAAGTAACAGGCCAATTCCCGCTCCCATAAATAGCCCCCTTTCCCAATCAGGTAACGCTAAAAAGCGTGAAAAAATTAGAGAAAGAGCAACTACAAACATGCCAATTGATAGCAACATGCGTGTTTTTATAAAGGTTAATTTTTTCATTTGGTTCAACTAAATCAATAGGGAGAATATGATGGTTTTTGTTTAGTGTACTTACTTGCTATCACATTAATTGCAGCTTCTTTACCCAGATACTCTGTGTGCTGAATGATTCAAACAAGTTGTCTAACGCTTAATCAATGGGTTCCCACAATTGCACTTTATTTCCTTCTGCATCCAGAATGTGAACAAATTTCCCATAATCGTAAGTTTCTATATTATCCAAAATGGTTACCCCTTCTTGCTTTAATTCTTCAACAAGTGCTTCCAGGTTTTCAACCCGGTAGTTTATCATAAAATCTTTGGTAGAAGGCGCAAAATATTTGGTTGTTTCAGCAAAAGGTGTCCATTGTGTTTGGGCTTTTGTTTCACTTTCACGACTTTGATACCACTCAAAGGTTGCCCCATAAGGATTTGTTTCTAAACCAAGGTGTTTCTGATACCATTCGGTCATTTTTTTAGGGTCTTGGCATTTAAAAAAAACGCCCCCTATACCAGTTACTTTTTTCATTATTCATTATTGTTAATGAGGTATTACTTCTTGTATTGGCCCAGTTAATCTTTCTAACAAAATGCTGGCCAATCCCCAAAATCTACAGGTAAAACTATTAAAATAAGTTGAGGATTCCATGCATATTGTTTTCACCTGAAGGACAAAGTTTGCATGACATCATTTGAGTAAGTGGTTTATAGCTTAGCACAAAACACGCGCTTACCTGCAATATCATTAAACAAATACAACTGGCCTTATGATTGCAGATTTTTTTGCTCACTCGTTTCATTGAGGGTTAAATTATACCAATCAATTTTACGAGAGAAGTACATGACAAGTCCAAGTATGAGGAAAATCCCAATACTTCCAATGAGTAAAGCATAATCTTGCAGTTGTATAATTACGAATATAAAGGAATAAAGAACGGTTAAAATACCTGAAATTAACAAGGTTAACTGTCGTGATTTTAAAATTGCGCGAACATAACCGGCAATAAGTAAGAGAGTAGCTATTGCTGAAATAACAAATGCAATATTGTATTTTAGATGTTCTGATATGGAAATTAACAAGGTATAAAATACCACTAAAGCCACACCAACCAGAATATATTGGATAGGGTGAATGTATACCTTATTCAGCATTTCAATAAAGAAAAACACCAGAAACGTAAAACCGATAAATAAAATGGCATACCTGATTGAACGATATGATTTTTGGTAATTATCAACAGGAAGCAAAAGGTCAATGCCAAATGAGGAGCTGGCAATGGAATGTCGGCTACCTGTCCAGATTTGCGGGTAGTTTCTATTGAGGTGCAATACATTCCAATTGGCTTTAAATCCAGTTTCGCTTATATCCCGACTATCTGGTAAGAAAGCACCGTTAAAACTTGGGTTGGGCCATTCGGATGATAAATTAATATCGGTTACTTTTCCAACTGGCGTAAAGTAAAGAAGCTGGCTTCCTTTTAAATCAAGGGTTAAATTAAAATTGTAAGCCGAACTGTCATTTGGATTTAACGCAAGCAATGCATTTATTCCACTTCCAACAACATCATTTGATGATACACCAGGATTGAATGAAATGTTTTCTTTATTCCAGGTCAAATTCACCTGTTTTTCAATTCCTCTTAAATCATTTATCCCAACCACAAATTCAGCCTTATCAAACAAGATATTTTTAGGTTGAATGTCTATGGCCGCCAGATCAATTTTATTAAAGCTACCTGAAAGGTTGAGTTTGGAGTTATAAACCACAATCTCATAAATTCCCCTGTAACGTTTTTCAGGGTTGATGTTTCCGGAAATGTTGAGCTGTGTTGGAAGAATATGCAGGTATTCTTTGATTTGAACTATTTTTTCTGTGGAGTCTTTTCTTGATGATTCCTTGATGTATCTATAATAAGGAATAGAAATAAACGGCCCTGAAATGGTCTGTTGCTCTCCCCATTTAGCACTTACTTCCTGAATGGCTGTGTTTTGTGTTGACTCTCTTTCGTAAATTAAGTCTTTAATCATGCCAGTTGGAATCAACAAAAGCAATGATATCACAATTAGTGTCCCAATTTTAAAGTAAATGTTGTTTTTTAATGTTTTCATATTGGTATGGCGTAGTTAAATAAGTTGATAAGAAAGGTGGTTAGCAATAAAGTGTTTTGAAATCAAATATAGCATAAAACGATTTCGTGATAATAAAATAGCATGGTTTAAACATGGATGTTTGATGAACGAGTAACCCCGTATTAACTTTTGCCTGTTTAAACGAAGAATGCACTTTGTTCGTACATTTTTAGGATGATATAAATCTTTTAGTCTGGAAAAGAGGTGTTTATTTCACTTAAGTTAATTGGAGACAAAAAAGGAAATCTTCATTTTTGCACACACTCTTTGTACTAAAACGTGCTTAACTATTGATGAACTAACAAATAGATTTACACCTAAAAGGTTGTGTTATTGCTGGTGATTATAGTCGGGGTGTGGAGGTGAGCCAAGTGCTAACATTTACTTCAAATGCGTAGAACTGTTATTTTGGGCAGGTGCTTTTAGTGGCCGGTATTTTTTAGCAACCACTCTTGAATAAATAAACACACCTCTTCCCATCCATCTTGTACGCAAATGCTATGAGAGCGTCCTTTAAATAGTTTAAAATCAGTGATACTTTGCTGGTGTTTGTAGGCCTTTACGTTTTTAATATTTAAACCCACGGGTATAATATGGTCCTTTTCCGCGCTAATAAACAGCAATGGTTTGTGTGGTTTATTCAAATCAATGTACCCATCATTAAATCGGCTGCTCCGTGGAATATTGCGGCTTTCAGGAACAACGGCTTTTTCATAAATCTGGTCAGATTGTTCCCGTGTTAGGGTATTGCAAATGGCATAATGGAACCACTCTTTTGTGCCACAAAATAAACTATTGCCTTTAAAAGGGTTAATGGTTCCAATATTGGATTTAACAAAACTCCAAGTTAAACTGAGCACACCTTTTGGCGAAGCAGAAGTTACACAAACCCCTAACGAACCTTTTTCAGCCTGAATAAGTTTTTGAACAATAAGGCCACCCATGGAATGTCCGATTAAAATGGGTTTGGTATTGGCTAAACTATCAATAAATGTGGCATAATGTTCAACAACATCCCTCATCCTTATTTTTGCTAAAAGCGGGTTTGGCTTTTTTCTCAATTCTGAGGGTATTCCTTCGTGGTAAGGGTAGTCAGGTGCGTAACAAATGTAGCCTAATTGCTCAAAATATAATTTCCACGGTTTCCAACTGCTGCCGTTTTCGTGAAGTCCATGTACAAATACAATCGTTTTTAAATCGGTCATGTGTGTGGTTTTAAAATGCTTTTAGGGGTGCCTTAATCGGTAGTGTTGTCCCTTTTGTTGCCCAAAATAAGGCATTTTTAGGCGATATATCGAAGGTTTGAAAAAAATAATGGGATATTATTTCCGAAAGTTGGTAGCGTGAAAAATTACTTTTTTACCCTAGCATTTGGCGGTATTGGGGCAGTGTTTTCTTCTTTTAACTTATTCAATTGGGATACAAAGGTCTACAATGCATTTTTTCTCTGGATGGTCATTGAAATTGTTGTAATAAATTTCATAAGGATACTGGTCTGCTTTTTTATAGCCATTTTCGTTCATCCAAATAAATAAACTCTCCCACGATTTTTCAAACTCTTTTGGTTCGATAACAAAACGCCCAACAATGTTTTTCCCTTTATCAATTGTTGTTAGCCCAACTTCTCCTTCAACAGTTACCTCATGGGTTGTAATAATACCAATGCTCATTCTTACTTTGTCTGCATCGGTAACTTTAAAACTGTCGTGAAAAACCCTACAAATGTGTGTATGGCTTTTAGCGAGCAGTTCTTTTGGCGTTGCCCATTTAACAATGCGTTGGAAAGCATTCTCAATACCATCTACACCAATTTGTGTAACATACGCCAAATTCATTTTGGGCATTTCCTTGATTTCAATTTTTGCATTCATTTTTATCCAATTTTTAAGATGATTAATGTTGCAAAGGTATTCTTCAGTGATAAAGCCCTCTTTACCATTGTTGCTATTCACTTTACTAATCTTGCTAAAATTGTCCAAGTTTGATTTGCGAAATTCAGAAGGACTTTGTCCATATATTTTTTTAAAGGTTCTTGAAAAAGTGGAGTCGTTAATGAACCCATATTTATTAGAAATCTCCGCAATGCTTAATTTCTTGTTGTGTATTAACATCATAGCGGCACTTTCAATTCGTTTCCTAGTGATATAAGTATTTAGTGTTTCGTTTGTTATCGCTTTAAAAAGTCTATGTAAATGAAATGGCGAATAATGGGCAATACTTGAAATTGTATCTAAAGACAGTTCTGTATCTAAATGTTCATCAATATAAGTTAATACGTTATTTATTCTTTTGATGTATTCTTCTTGCATTTTATCTGTATGGTGTGTGGCAAAATCTTAGCTGTAGTCAGCCTCTCCCAAAACGGGTTTTTGTTACCTCAAAATAAGTCAATTTTAAGTGATTTAGCAAAGGCGGGAAAATGAGGTGTCTTAACGAAGCCAATGGTTTGTAATGGTTCAACTATTAAAGCAGGGCAAAAAACAACCCTATCCTTGTTATCCATGTTTTTTGCTTTAATCCAAGTTTAAATCATTTTCTATTCATTTTGTTACAGGATAAATCGTACAACTTTTTTCTATAATTGTATAAGTCGGTTGCTGTTTAATGTTCCAACTTTGCCCTTACAAAATCAGCTTAAAAATAACAGCTTCAATTTAATTCTCATGAAAAAAAATTTACAATACTTTTTAATATTATGTACTTCTCTTATTTTTTGTGAAGTAACTTCGGGTCAGGCACCTAATATAGGAACAGACTCGAGTTTTGCCTTGTTTACAGCCGCAGGAGCCTTTGGTAATACAGGTTCTACTTTAATTTGGGGAGACGTAGGCACTTATGTAGGTGCATACACGGGAAATCAAACCGTAAATGGAAATGTGCATGTGGCAGACTCTGTTTCAGCAAAAGCTGCTTTGGATTTAAATACGGCTTATGCCTACATGTCGGGGCTTACATGTGACAGTACAATCGGGACGCCTTTTGGTAGTGGACTGGTGCTGTTACCAGGAAGGGTTTACTGCCTTACAACTGCTTCGGTTTTAAACGGGAATTTAATTTTAGATGCCCTAGGTAATGCCAATGGAATATTTATGATTAAGATAAATGGTGCGCTAACAACAAGTACAAACTCAAATGTAATACTTAGGAATTCAGCCTCATTTTGCAATGTATATTGGCAAGTTGGTGGAGCTCTTAATTTAGGACAAAACTCAGCTTTTAAAGGCACTGTTCTTGCCGATGGAGCTATTAGTCTTGCGGATAGCGCATCGCTTAAAGGAAGGGGACTGACTCGAGCAGGTGCTATCTCTTTAAACAGAAATCAGGTTGTGGGATGTGATGCCATGGGTGCTCCGTTGCCCATTGTATTAAAAAGTTTTAAAGGCAAATCCGTTGGGGCTACTATACAGCTCAATTGGTCAACTGCTACTGAAACCAATAATGATTATTTTAGCATTCAACGTTCTAATGATGCGGTTTCTTTTACAGAAGTGCTTCGTGTACAAGGAAGGGGAAACAGTGGCGTTGTAAATGATTATTCGGCTATTGACGAGCAACCTTTTTATGGTACCGCATTCTATCGAATTCAGCAAACAGACTTTGATGGAACAAATACCTTATCTGATATCATTGAAGTGAACAGCAAAAAATCACAGCCATATACGATTCATCCAAATCCGTTTAGTACTGCTATAACAGTTGTAATAGACGATGGTTCACCAAAAATAAGCAATTGCGAATTGAAGATATACAATGTTTTGGGAGAAGAGGTGATGAGTGCTGTTTTAACTGATTGGTTAACCACTCTTTCTACAGAAAACCTTTTTGCTGGAATGTATTTCTACCAGGTACGCTGCAATTTTGAGGTAGTACAATCCGGGCGTTTAATTTCTAAACAATAAATGGGTATGGATTGAAACCAAGCAGCAGGGGTATGGGTTAAATCAATGAAATCAATAGCATTTGTTGGCTAAGAACAGTTGGGGATTTAGAAGCACGACCTGTCACGCCCTAATGGGAAAACTGTTAGCTAAGTGCAAGCCTTGATAGAAGCGCAACTTATTCCAATTGCGGGATGTGTGTGTGCAGGAAGTGTCTTGGTTTACCTATACCACGCGAGGGATTAGCTCCGCTGAACTTCGTTTAGTGGGGTAGTGCAGGGGCTTGTGCCTTATTAAGTGCTGATTATTTTTTGTTAAACGCAGGCAAAATATACTTTGCATTGATTTCATTACTTGATGATTGCATATTATAATGCCCTGCAGTTATGACTGTTACTAAATTCAGGTACTTAAAAATATAAATTTTTTGCCCTCCATTTCCTTGAGCTAATTTTCCATAATATCTCACGCCTTCAGCATCTAAATACTTTGTCCACCACAAATATCCATAATCAAGTCCAGCCACAATGGAATGCTTTGCTAATGATTGTTCTACCCATTCTTTAGAAATCACTTGTTTATCATTCCATACTCCATTGTTAAGGTATAGTAATCCAAATTTTGCCATATCTCTTGGTCTTAAATTGACTTGACAAAATGTTTCTGCACTTGATTTGTCGGGTTTAAAATTCCATATAAAATCATTAATTCCTAAATCTTTAAATAACGTTTGCCTTGCAAATTCCGGCACAGTCATTTTTGTTGCTTTTTCGATTATTCTGCCAAGTATTATCGGATTACTTGAGCAGTATTGTCCAATACCGCCTGCGCTATCTTTCATTGGCAGGTCAAGTGAGTATTGAATCCAATCATTTTCATAGGCCATTATTGACTCATTCCCAACCGCTTTTGGATTATATACATCACAATCAAGTCCGCTTTGGTTGGTTAAAAGGTTTTCTATGGAAATTTTATTTTTTGCAACTAAATTATTCCTAAATGTGTATTCAGGGAAATAAGGAAGTATCTTTTCATTTACACTTTTGATATAACCTTTGTCAATGGCAATTCCAGCAAGTGCTGAAAGATAACTTTTTGTGGCAGAGCGAAGTTCGTGCAGTTTGGTTTTATTGTATTCATAAAAATACTCTTCAAAAACAAGTTTACCATCTTTAATAATTAAAACACTATGAACATTAGGATAAGTACCATCAAGGATTTTCCGCATCATTTCATTTAACAAGGCTGTGTCTAAATTTGTGTTATTGATATTCCCTGTTTCTAAACCGTCATTATCATTTTTTGGTTGTTGATAGGTATATTTATAGTTTTTTGGAACATTAAGTCGTGGATACCACATTGCTTTTGGGAAATTCACTTTTTTATTTAACGAATTAAAAGTGTCTTTATCTGCATAATAATAACCTGCTATTTTGTTTTTTTTATCCCTAAAGAATTGGACTTTAGTTTTAGTCATATCCATAAATAAGTCCTTCTCCATTGGAGATATATTATATTTACTCTCGTTGATGATAGCGTACATGATTGAGTCCTTAGGGGAGATAGCAATTTTTAATGTAGCATTATTTTGGTACTCGTAAAGTCCCTCATATTCCTTTAGTTGCTTGTAAGTAATATTATAGGCTTGCTGTGAATAACCGTAAGCAGTTAAAAGAATAAACGTGGCCAATAGGAGTATCTTTTTCATTTTAAATTGTTTTTTATATCGTTCATAAAATTAATCAGGTTATCAAATGTCTGTTGCTGTTGTTCTTCCAATGATATGTCAGCCGAATCGTCCATAAGTAGTTTGCCTAAATACCCAAATTGAGAATGATTGCCTCCCTTTATCAAAACTAATTTTGTGTCCTGAGGTAACTTTGTTTTATTCTCCATAACCTCCTCAACGTTTGCAAGCCCATCATTTTCGGCATATAATTTAATACAAGGAATCTTCTGACTTGACAAATCTATATCTCTTGGGTGTGAAGTTCCCATTAGAAAAAGACCTTTCATTAAGTTTGGATTTTCATGGACAAATTGAGCAGCCATTTTGCCTCCTTGCGAATGTCCGCCAATGATATAATTTCCTTGTTTTAAATGGAATAATTTAGATGTTTTTTGATAGTCATATTGTGGAAGCCTCCAATTCATTTTTATTAGATGACAGGTAAATCCATTTTCTGCTATTTTTTTGCAAAGTGGAGTATATGCTTTCGGGTCTGTTAAGCCACCTTGAAAAAAAATAATTTCAAGTTTATTTTTGGAAGTATCAGATTTAAAAATAATTTGGTCATCAGTTTCAATTACAGAAACAATGTCTGAGTTTAAAAATGTGTCTTTGGGAAGATTGTGAGATTGGAATGTCGTCCAGCTCCAAACAAAGAAAATTAGTACAAGGCTAAACCAAATAATCTTAAAGATTTTCCACCTTTTTTTTTTCATAATCTTCACTTTTTTAGAGAAAGAAATAGTCCGGCAGTAATTAAAAATAAACACACTCCCAAAATGAGCCAACGTGTCTTTTTGTTTTTTGATAAGAATTCTCCTAACATATTTTATTGTTTAATATTTCTTTATTTGACTGGTTGTTGTCTTGTCATAAATTGGCTTAAAATTGCGTTGTACTTTTGAGTCTGAGTTGGCATAACGCACAACGTCAGTCTGTCTAAAAACTACGTTTTGTAGCTCAAAAATAGGATATTTTTAGGCGATATGCCCAAGGCTTAAAAAATAGTTTGGGTAATTATTGGAGAAAACCGGGATGCGTAAGCAATTGAATTGAAAGTAATTATTTGCTATTCGGCACGGTAGGTGCTGTTTCGCCAGATTTTCTGGACGTTTTTTGTATTTGTAGTCCCATTAAAAAGTTGCGTAAAATCTGGTCTTTACACACCCTAAATTTTTCGTGTTCGGGGTTTCTAAATAGGGCTGCCAATTCACTTTTGCTGAACCTGAAATCAGCCAATTGTAGAATCGCTAGGATGTCCTCATCTTTTAGGTTCAAGGCAATTCTTAGTTTTCTAAAGATTAAGTTATTATTTAAACTTTTTTCGGGCTTTGGGGTTTCACTACCTTGTTGCCCCCTGTTTTGAATGATAAAACCGTTTAGGAAAGCAGATAAATTAATATCATACAAGGGCGTAAATGCTTCTTCTTCTTCCTTCTTAAGCCATTTGCCCATTTGCTCCTGATTAACTGTTGCTCCTCCTTTTAAAAATAGCCCTATCATGGCTTCATCTGTTATCCTAAATGTATAGCGAAGTCGCCTAAGTATATCGTTGTTATTCATAATAATGCGGCAATTTAAGGTTATTTCCGCGTATAATTTTTCACAAAGGTTTAATAGATAAATCCTTGTTCAAACAAAAAATAGCTTTTAATGGTTTTGACATAAGTTGCACATTTATCTTGTAATGTGAGAACATTTACCGCTTTTAGCAGAAGATTTATATTTTGGTATTCTCGATAATATTCCGTTTCAAGCCTTTTGAAATGTCAAAGTATATGTAAATTGAAACGATAAAATTAATTAAAAGAAAAAGGGTGAAAAATGCCTCAATTCGGATAAGACTCAAAATACTGAGTTTTTATTAAACATAAAACTGAAGAAGTAAAAAAAAAGTATCGTTAATCAAAGAACCATTCACTGGATCACTTAATAGTTAAAATAAACCCAACACCAAATACATTTTCAATACTTACTGATGAATCATCCTTAAGGTATTTACGAATTTTGGTAATAAATACATCTAGACTTCTCCCTAAAAAATAATCGTTTTCACCCCACAACTCTTTCAATAGTGTTTCGCGTTTAACCACTTGATTGCAGTTAATGGATAAATAAGTTAAGATCTTACATTCCTTCTCTGTCATTCGCTTAATCTGACCATTTAAGCATAACGATTGATTGTTGCTATCGAAGTTGTATTTACCAATTGAAATAAGCTCTTTTTTATTATTGGTTTCAGGTATCCTGCGAATAACTGCTTTGATTTTCCAGAGTAATTCTTCTTCATCAAAAGGTTTAGTGATATAATCATCGGCTCCCAAACCGTAACCTATAAGTTTATCCGCCTTAAATGACCTAGCCGTTATAAACAGAATAGGTATGTTTTTGTCCTCTAAGCGTATGGCTTTTGCCACTGTAAATCCGTCTATCTTTGGCATCATTACATCTAATAAACACATGTCAAATGAGTAAGTTTGAAAGGCCTTTAAGGCTAATTCTCCATCTTTACAGAGCTGTACTTTAAAACCATGTGTTTCCAAATAATCAATTAACAGAATACCTAAATGAAGGTCATCCTCTGCCAATAATATATTAAGCTTTTCCTTAAGCATATGGCAAAGTAATGGTAAATTGTGTTCCTTTTCCTTTTTCGCTTACTAATGTTATCGTTCCTTTATGCAGCATGATAATTTTTCTGACGTAAGCTAACCCCAGCCCAAATCCTTTTACATCGTGAACATTACCGGTTGGAATTCTGTAGAATTTATCAAACACTTTCTGTTGATATTCTTTGGCTATTCCTATTCCGTTATCGGAAATAACAATAACAAGATGTTCTCCATCGGAAGAGGTTTGAAGGGTTAAAATGGCTTTGGAGTGCGTGTATTTAATGGCGTTATCAATAATATTTCTGATGGCATTGGTCAGATGTGTTTTATCTCCAAGCATTAAAAAACAATCGGCATTCAGCAAAAGGTTAATCTTCCCCTGTTTTTCTTCCAATTGCATACTCATACATTTTAAAGACTCTTTAATAAGAACGTGGATATTCAGTTCTGTTTTTTGCAACGGAATCTCACCACGTTCAAGTGCTGTCATACTCAACACATGTTCAACCTGAAGCTTCAGTTTTTCATTCTCCTCAAGTATGATTTCTGAGTAATAGTGTATTTTGTTTTGTTGCTTACTGCTTGTGTCCTTTAATATCATTTTGCCGGCAAGTGCAATATTGGTTAATGGTGTTTTAAACTCATGTGTCATATTGTTTAAAAAGTCGGTTGTGTGCTCCGATATTTCTTTCTCTTTTAATAGCGTTATAACTGTTCGCCAAAATAATACAAGTACAATGATTATGAGTAGAATAGAGACCACAAACAAACCCCCCATCTCTGCAAGAATAAATTGTTTTTTATCGGGTAAAATCAGTTTTAATTCAAATCGTTTGATATTAGAAGCTTCAAAGGGTTTATAGTAGTCATAACTGGTAAAACTGTTTCTGTGTTTATTGGCAATTGTTTTGGGTTTGATAATTTCAAATTTGTAAGGAATATAAAAATGGTAAAACCGCATATAATAATTAAATAGGGAATCTATTTTGTGAATTTCATCCTCTCCCAATTTACCATCCGATCCTTCCTCTTGACAATCGGCAATCTTTTTGCAAGTTTCCTCATCAGTGCCAATAGCCTCGGTTGTTCGCGATAGTACCATGTTCGCTTTTTCGGTAAATATTTCCTCTTTGATTTGAGCTGTTTGTATCATCCAGTTTATTTGAATACCTAGCAAACCAATCAAGGCAATAGATGAAGCGGCAATAAACAGATAGTTACGATTTGATTTCACTTTTATGTGTTTGAGTGGTGTTGTTCAAAAGTAGTTATTCCTAGGTATTCCTGATATACTTTAACAAGTCGTTAACACCACAATAACTAGTTGGTAACAACCTGATAATTGTAGGCATGTTACTTTTGTTAAGTAAATTTTATATTTCATAAATTGAAAAAAAATGAATCTTACCATCTTTAATTCAAGAAACACCATGAAAATGACACACAGAACCCTAATAGCAATTATAGCAATCATTATTGCTGCTTGCAGCACTACTAAAAAAAGTACTACTGTAGTTGCTCCTATTGTTGTTGAACCAGTATCTGAAGTTCCCTTGGTTTTAGTCAAACCGGCAAATGGGACTTATGTTCCTGGTGTTGAAGAGCTTACTGCCATTCAAGAGAAGTATAAAGAAGTAACGATGGAAAAACTTAAGGAGGGACATTTACTGTACACAGCAAGCGCTTGCATTAAATGCCATGAGGCTGTAAATATTTACAGGTTTAATGAGCTGCAATGGAAAAACATTATTGATGATATGGCAATAAGAGCAGGAATTTCGCAGGAACAAAAGGATGCAGTGTATAAATACGTGCTTGCCATTAAAGCTGTTCAACCCAAATAAATAACTGGTTCAGTTATGTATATTGAATTCCAATAATCTCACCTAAAATATTATCAGATGAAAAGTACCATTATCAGCTTGCTTACCACATTATTATGTATTCATGTTTTTGCTCAAAATACAAAGTATCAATATGAGGGACGTTTTGCTCCCACAGTTAAAAAGGAAAAACTACAGAAGGCGGTATTCCTTGGAGATATATCCTTGGAGCTATGGGAACATATTTCACTGCCTGCCAAAGAATATTATGAATTTAATAAACGAAGTAAAACCGAAGGATACTATAACTATCATACGATTATAGATTATGTTTCGGTGGATATTTCAACAATTCGTAATAACAAAAGGATAACTGCACGAAGCACTAGCAATAGGTTGACTCCTGAACAAAAGGAGATTTTAAATGCAGTTGATTTCGGTGCTGATATAGACATTGAAATTAGCTTCAAATATAAAATAGACTTGGACGATACCGTTCCTGATATTATTAGAAAGGGTAAAGTAACTGTAATAGCCCTTCCCGCATATGAGGCTGAATTTATTGATAATAAGGATTTTGCGGGTTATATTACTGAGCATGTTATCTCTGTAATTAAACAAACCGATGCAGGTGAAAAAGTGAGACAGGCAATTGTAAAGTTTACAGTAGATGAAAATGGAAATATTGTGAATGCTGGCATTTTCAAAACATCAACCGACAAACGAGTTGATACATTGTTGCTAGATATTATTCGTGGAATGCCTAAATGGAAATCGGCAAAAAATGAAAAGGGAATAAAGGTAAAGCAGCAGTTTAAAATTCCTTTTGGTTCGGGAGGATGTTAGGGGAGAAATGGCAGAAAATACAAAGGCTAACGCATCCAACTGTAAGTTTTTTGTGATGCCTTTATCGTTCGCCAGATTTTCTGGACGTTTTTTGTATTTGTAGTCCCATTAAAAAGTTGCGTAAAATCTGGTCTTTACACACCCTAAATTTTTCGTGTTCGGGGTTTCTAAATAGGGCTGCCAATTCACTTTTGCTGAACCTGAAATCTGCCAGTTGTAGAATCGCTAGGATGTCCTCATCTCTTAGGTTCAAGGCAATTTTTAGTTTTCTAAAGATTAAGTTATTATTTAAACTTTTTTCGGGCTTTGGGGTTTCATTACCTTGTTGCCCCCTGTTTTGAATGATAAAACCGTTTAGGAAAGCAGATAAATTAATATCATACAAGGGCATAAACGTTTCTTCTTCTTCTTTCTTAAGCCATTTGCCAATTTGCTCCTGATTAACCGTTGCTCCTCCTTTTAAAAATAGCCCTATCATGGCATCATCTGTTATCCTAAATGTATAGCGAAGTCGCCTAAGTATATCGTTGTTATTCATAATACAGCGGCAATTTAAGGTTATTTCCGTGTATAATTTTCTTACCTAGGTTTAATAGATAAATCCTTGTTCGAACAAAAAATGGCTTTGATATAAGTTGTGCATTTATCTAGTAACGTGAGAACAGTTAATGCTTTTAAAGATTCGTGCTTCTTTCCGATAGAAATTGGGTAATTGTGACGATTTTTGTCTTGCCCAACTTGTTCACCTCTAATAAGTCTTTGTCACCTGTTAATAGATAGGTTGCATTGCTATCAGCAGCTAGTGAGAGCAAGAAATTGTCCTTGTAGTCACGGCAAAGGTTAATATTTGAACTCACAGCGACAAATTCTGCATGTAAGCTAATTTGTAATAAAAGTTCTTCCAAGTCTGCAAGATTAAAGTACTTTTTAAGTTTTGGTCTTCTGGCTACTTCTATAAATTCGTCAAGTAACTCTTGGCTAAAAATGATGGTTATTGTTTGGTCAAGAAAGAATTTATCAAGGCCTGAGGTTCTTTTGGATAATAAGAAACTAATCCAAAGATTGGTGTCAATAATGATTCTATGCTTTTTTCTTCGCATAACGCTTTGTCCTTACAAGCTCAACTTCTTTGGTTATCATCTCAAGCGTTGGGATTTCTGGAGATGCCTTTTTGCGAAGTTTAGCTACAACTTTCATGAAATCACTTTCTCGCTCATCTCTAATTGAAATGAGATTCAAGTCAGCAAGATCTTTCAAAAGTCTTGTCGCTTTAGGATCCAATATCTCTATTTGCAGTGTCATTTGATTCAAATATAACGTTTTTTACTGTTGTTAGGGCATGAACGCTAACGTCAGCCTCCCGCATTGCGGGACAAGCCCCTCTAAAACTACGTTTTGTTACTCAAAAATAGGATATTTTAGGCCATATAACGAAGGCTTGAAAAATAGGGGAGGTGAACACCCCATTCAGGAAGTGCGTTTAATGGGCTTCCGCAGACCTGCGGTCTGTGGCTTAGAAAGCAACTTTAGAACTAAACAGGTGATGATAATTTTTACACATGCATCATAGAACTTGCGTGAGCAGGGGATCCTAATCCCGAAGGGATTGTATGTTTATTAGAAATAAAAATTTATTCATTGGTTCGACCCCATCGGGGTCTTATGCGTTGGTTGTTTCATTTTTCTATAAACATTAAACCGCTTTAAGGTTTTTAACACCCCAAACCTCCCCAATTTTTGTTTTTATTTTTTGCTCAAATAGTTCTATTAAGCGTTTGTTGGCATTTACCAATTGCATTTCTTCTTCTATTGCTTTTACAATGGTTTGTTGTTCTTCGATTGTTGGAAGTGGGATTTGTAGTTCTTTTATTTGTTCATAATTAATTGCTTGTCTTGCAGCTCCTGTTTGTGCATTTTTAATTATCTTTTGAGCATATGGTGAGTTCAAGAATGTAGAAAGAAAATACGGATTTAGTTTTTCCTTTATTGTTCTGATAAAAACTACGTGTTGGTTAACATTCGCTTCAGTATTATCTTTCATTACCGCACTTCTTCCAATTGAAGCACCAGTAATATTTAAAAATACATCTTCAAATTTAACTTGGCTTCTTTTCATATTCTTGTGCGTGTCCTCTGTAATATAAACAGCATCAGAAAAATCGGTTTCGCCCCAAAGAACATTTTGAGAACGAATAAATAAAATCCCTGAGTCCTTATAATTTTCTTTACCTCCTAATGGTGTTGCGCCACTTGAAATATTTGTGGACAATGTTCCCAACTCCACCATTTCCCAATCAGGGTTGATGGTGATGGTAGGCTTGTAGTTGTTGACTACTTGTTTGGCTCCATCTATTATTTTTTGGTAGCCTTCTATTTCAGCTACTATTTGTTGTTGTATTTCAAGCGGTGGGAGGGGGATTTCGAGTTGTTCAATTCCTTCTTTGGTTAAATGAAGCATCGTACTACCATTTGTATTCTCTGCTTTCATCCTTTCAGTTTCTTTTTCAAGAACTAGATAAAGATATTTTTTAAGAATAACTGTTTCATCAGGAATCATTTTCCAAATATGGTAATGGTAAATTACTTTACCTCCATCCCACATTTTTGGTCCAAAAGAAGCAGACCAAGCATAGAGCAAATCTCCATTATCACAATACTTATCATCTGGCAATTCTAAATCTGAATAGTACCAAGATTTATTAGTGAAAAAATTTCCAACTCTTAAAACCAAATACTTTCCTTTGTCAAGTAATTCATCTTGTTTATAGGCTTTGCCGTTAATCACTTTACAAACATCTACAAGTTTAACCAAGTCAAATTCTGTTTGTGAAATAGCTTTTTCAAAATATCTATCTGCACTTAAAACAATATCTTTATTACTTAAAATAGTATCCTTTTCAACCAAAGTTGCCAAACTAGGCAAATCTTCAAAAGCCTTGTCACTGCTTAAACAATCTTTGTATGCTTCTAAAGTTTGCAAAGCCATAGGCAAATCGTTTTTATCAATTTCCCTGCGTTGTGCGCCTAAATCAAAACCATCGTTTTCTATTTTTAAAAACAGAATGTGTTGGCTTTTTTTGGCCAAACGTTTGTCTAAAATCAATACACTTGTTTTTACTCCACTGTAAGGTTGGAATACTCCTGCGGGTAAACTAATCACGGCTATCAAACTATCTTGCACCAACATTTTGCGCAGTTGCTTGTAAGCGGTTTGGCTGGTGGCTACTATTCCGTTGGGTACAACAATGCCTGCGCGTCCGTTCCTGTTTAAATGTTCGGCAATGTAATCGGTAAACAATACTTCGGCTTTATTGGCTTGTACACCAAATCTTTTGTGTGGCCGTATGCCACCCTTTGGTGTCATAAATGGTGGGTTTGCCAATATCACATCAAAGGTTTCTTGCCAACGTTCTTCGCTGCTTAAACTGTCGTACTCGTGTATGAGTGGCGTTGCAAAACCATGTAAATACATATTGGCTAAACTCAAACGCACCATATCTGGGCTAATATCGTAACCCACAAAATTAGTAGCGAGTTTTTTTCTGTCGTCTGGGCTTAATGCAGAACCAGGACGGCTGAGCGAAGTCGAAGCCGTGTTTTGGTTCAATATGTGTTTATAGGCACTCAATAAGAAACCAGCCGTTCCGCAAGCAGGGTCAAGCACGGTTTCATTTTTCTGAGGGTTTACACAAGCTGTTACAAAATCTATGATGTGTCGTGGAGTTCTAAACTGCCCTGCATCACCTTGGCTTCCCATTACACTCAATAAGTATTCAAAGGCATCGCCCAACTTTTCGCTGTGGCTGTATTCAAACTCGTTGATGGTTTTAAGAAACATTTTTAAAGTTTCTGGGTCGCGGTATGGTAAATAGGCATTTTTAAAAATATCGCGAAATAGGGGAGGAATATTTGGGTTTTTATCCATTCCTGTAATAGCCTCTGAATACAGTTGAAGCATTTCAGTAGCTGTTACTTTACTATCAAATAATTTATCCCAACGGTACTTGCTAAATTCTATTAATTTATCTTGTTTGCGGTCGTTCGGAAATTCAGGATTAGAAATTTTATAATCAGCAAAAAACTTTACGTTACCGCCTAACTCTATCGCTTCTTTATCCATGTCGTCCATGAATTTATAAATTAAACCAATGGTTATTTGTTCAATTTGCGCTTTAGGGTCTGGTAGTTTTCCTACTAATATATCTCTACAATCGTCTATTCTTTTCTTGGTTTGTGTATCTAACATATGCTGTTGTTATGGTACAGGTCACGCCTTGCACCTATCTATTTATCAATAAAATTTATCATCCTTCCAATTGGCAGGATTGTTTTTTATATATGCTGAAATGCGATGAAATGATTCCTCATTTCTGATGATGTGGTCATGAAATCGGGATTGCCATGCGAAGGGTAATCCCAATCTGTTGCAATATTTGGTTACGGCAGATTTGTAGGAACGGATAATGGTAGATACGGTGTTTGATTTTGGGGAAATGGTGGCCATTTGTTCGTTTTTAAATGGGTTTGGTATTTCCAATTTCGTATCTGTTATCGTTAACGATTCGGTTTCGTTTCCATTTTCGGATTCCGTATTCGTTTCCGTTTCCGTTTCCGTATCCATATCCGTATCCATATCCGTATCCGTATCCGTATCCGTAGGGACGTTGCATGCAACGTCCCTACAGGCAACGTCCCTACAGGCAACGTCCCCACGGGCAACGTCCCTACGGATACGGAAACCGTCCCTACCATTGTTCAATATCAAAATCCCATGCACGTGATTGGGCATAACCACAAATTCACCCAATTCAACATTTTGTGCATGGTTTTTTATTTCATTCCATAACACGTATGCAATGGCACCTGCTGGTGAAACCTGCATTTGGAAATGCTGAATCTCACCGAAAAAATGCGCCCTGTCATTGGTGCAAATGGTTATAAAATAGGCCGCATCACTGCCATAATCCCAATTTTGTAACCGGGCAGACTCATTTCTATATTTGCCTTTAAATTTAGCTGACATTATGCTGCAAATAGTTCTAATCTAACATAATCTTTTATATAAACTGGTATTACATCACGGTATTTAGCCGCTACTTCTTTAAACTGGGCAATGGTTAAGGTTGGGTTGGTTTGTAATGCATGAAAATCTTTATTTTCAATTATTTTTCTAATATCTTGATCTACTATATAGGCTTTAAAAAAATACTTTAATGCACGCAGGTTTACATCCTCATCGGGTGGATATATGGAAATAAATTTATCAAATTCTTCTTCCAATAATTCGTCTTTAGTTTTAAATTTTGGGATAATACCAAAAATCTTTTCTACCATTTCCCTTATTGAAACCTTGCGGTCAATTTTAGCCGATTTACGTAGTTTTTCAAGGTTAAAGTATTCTTCGGGTTTGTCAAATATTTCTTGTTGAATATGGCTAATTACCTGTTCCCAATTTCCTAGTTCTACATTTCTCTTAATAATATCATCCATCATAATGCGGCTTTCAAAACTTTTAAAAAGCTCGCGGTCTATGCGCATTCCTTCTATACCTATTTGTTGTTCATTTAGCTCTAACAAAGGGTCGGGTAAAAAACTAGTGTATTCTTTAATTGTTGGTGTTTCGCCTCCACCTTCTCCATCGCCTATTCTGGGTTTAGGCAAATGTAGTTTTTCATCGTAATTAAACTTTTCTTCAAAATATTCGCAATTCGCAAAAAAATCAAACAGTTTAAAATATTCTTTTTCATGGCGAATCATTTCTTCTTCGTTCAATTCGTTTTTAAATTTAAACTCAAAAGTATTTTTGCGTGTTCCTCTACCTTTTATTTGCACAAAGTCGGCAGGGCTAAATATTGGCCTCATCATACAAATGTTTAACAAATCAGGGCAATCATAACCTGTTGTCATCATACCTACCGTTACACAAACACGAGTCTTGCTTGTTTTATACCCCTCTATAAAATTTGATGTGCCACTTAATTTGTTATTGGTAAAATTAATGGTCATTTGCTGCGCATCGCCTACCTGTGAGGTTACTTGCATAGCAAAATCCGATTGGTATTTGCCAGGAAAAAGTTGTTCAGCATAATCGTTTAACATTTCAGTAATTTTTCTAGCATGGTTTTGGCTAACCGCAAAAATAATTGACTTACCAATTTCTTTTGTAATAGGGTCTCGCAAAGCATGTTCTAGAAATGTTTGACAAAAAATGCTGTTTGTTTTTTCAGAAAAAAACTTCTTTTCAAAATCGCGTGAAATAAAAGTCTCAACTTCTTCGCCTTCCTCGTTAGTTATTGCCACTGCATAGCCTTCATCTGAAAGTAATTGAGTGGTTATTTCAGTTCTTGCATCAATTGTTTTTGGATTTTTTAAATAACCATCTTTTACACCTTGAATAAGGGAATACCTAAATGTAGGTTCGCCACCTTCGCATCCAAAAGTGGTATAGGTATCGCGTAACATTCTACGTTCTATTTCTCTAGGGTCGTTATCTCTTATTTTATTAAGGTCAACACCTTTTAAATAATCTTTTGGGGTAGCAGTTAAGCCTAATTTATAACCCGAAAAATATTCAAAAACAGCCCTTGCGTTTCCTGAAATTGAACGGTGAGATTCGTCCGAAATTAACAAGTCAAAATCTGATGGCGAAAACTCATTTCTATATTTGTTATTATGCATTAAAGATTGAATAGTGGTAACTATAATGTCAGCCTTTCTCCAATCACTTCTATGTTCTTTGTAAATAAAAGTGCTATAATCAGGTTTTAAGTAATTAATAAATGCTTTACAAGCTTGGTCTTCTAGTTCTAGTCTATCAACCAAAAACAGCACTCTTCTTGCGTTTTTTGTTCTTAAAAATAGCCTAATTACGGCAGCAGCAGTTAAAGTTTTGCCTGTACCTGTGGCCATTTCAAATAAAAAACGGTCTTTGCCTTCTTGCACAGCTTGTTGCAATTTGTCAATGGCCTTTAATTGATAATGACGAAGAAACCTCAACCCATTAGTCCAAATAAAATGCTCGCTTAGTTCAATACTACCTTTCCAATCTGGTTTTAAAGCATAATCTGGCATTTGAACCGCTACTATATAATCAGTTGAGATTTTTTCGGTAGCCAATGCATTTCTATCAGGATTCCATGCTTTAATTGCGCCAATTTCTTCGGGTGAGGGGAATTTGTAAATTGGTTTGGGGTTTCCTTTTGTTGTGTCCCAGAAGTAATGAACAATACCATTGGAAAGAATCACATATCTTGAATCAACTGTCTTTGCGTATTTTCTTGCTTGTTCTTTTGCTACTAGTGGATGAAGGCTTTCTTTTTTAGCTTCAAGTACACAAATTGGTTTATTCTCTCCATCAACTAGCAAAAAGTCTAAAGAGCCATGCTTTGTTTTTTCATAATCATTCCCCCAGGCGTCAATTTCATGTTGTGTAATTTTTACATGATTTTCAAGCAAGATGTTCGCTTTCCCTTCTTCATTGTCAAAGAATCTCCATCCCGCTTCTATAAGCAGTTGGTTTATTTTAATTCTTGCATGAGCTTCATTCTGCATTTTCGGGCTAAATATTATTTTTTGAATAGGCGTTGGCTATCTTTCTAAAATGCGGCATAACATTTTTTAAATTTGCGAATAGTGGGCAATTTAATACAAAACTTTGTACGAAGTACAGCCAGTGCAGCTAATGCAGGGAAAGCCCTTGTTTGCGCAAGTGTTATTAGCCGCAGTTGTTTTTGTTCGTTTATTTAAAGAGTTTATCCTCAATGAGTTTAAGGTTTTTGTTTACGAAAAACATATCTGGTTCGTGTTTAATTGCTCTTACGCGAATTTCAAAATTTGGGTCGTTTGGTTTTTTGTTGTCGAACAAAATAAAACCGATGCCAAATTGCCTGCAAAGCGTGTCAAGTCTTGTAATGTCCTCAATCTGTGAGTTGTTTGGAACAACTATATATGATTTATGGGAAAATATTTTGTACGCACAAGCCTGTCCAAATGCTGTAATCAACCCGTTGGTATCAATTTTTATTTCGCCAACAACAATTTCAGTTGGGAATTGAATAATATCACTCCGTTTAGATTCTCTTACACCAACAACATCTGGAGTTCCCCATTTGTCGCGGAATATGTTGCCACCAAGTCCGATTGCCTTTGTGCATTCTTCAAGTTCATTTACAAGCCAGTCAGCAAAGGGTTGATAGAAGTCTTCTTCTTTTAGTGTTTTCTTTTTTCTTGTTTTAGCCTCAACTGATGGCAATTGCTGGTCAGGTTGGGTCAACACCTCTTCTTTAAATTTTAAAAGGCGGAAAACACCCCTGTCTGGTTTATAGATTTTGTCGGGATACGAAACCTCTAAGTCCCAAGTTGCGCCACTAATGGTGTTCGGATTAAAACTTGAATTATATTCCAGTATTTTGCGTTTAAGGTCAGAATACCTGATGCCTTCAGGTCTGCCGTCAAGAACATCAAGTGCAATTTTTTTGATTTGTCCAGTTATGGTTGTTGTTGCCATTGGCTTAAGTTATGGTTAAATTCCTTTTCTTCAAACATATCCCAAACCTTTTGTTTAACCAATAAGGAAAACACCCTTTTTTTATAGGGAAAACACTCTTTTTTCTAAAAGGGGGTATTTTCTTTCTAAAATACCCTTTTTGGTTGCTAAAAAGCCAAAATGGGAGGGAGCACTAAAAAAGTTGCTGTTTTTGTTTAATGAGGGAGTAAATGGGCAACTTATTCAAGTTGGGAGGCAGGGGAATATGAGCGGCTGGTTTTTATAATGGTGTTTACTTGGAGCAAAAAATGGGTTAAGGTGTCAACCCCTTCACCACCGTTAAAAAATCGGTAATTTCTTGTTCCAGCTTTTCAAACTCATCAAAACCAAGGCGTTTGCAAATTTTACTGGCCTTGCCCACAGGCAATTGCTGCGGGCTAAGTTGTGTGATGGGGGTAAAGTCTTGATGGTTCAGGTCGTTGTTAAACAAATCCTCACCGGTAAGCACCCAAAATTGTTGGGGAAATAAGGGCTGCAACTGTTGCCAAGTTTGTTCCGTTGCTGTAAAAAAATATTGTAAGCTGATGTAATGTCCCCACCAACACATCAACCGCAACTTGCCATTGAGTGCATCGGCTTTCAATTGCGGCATGTCCAGCACCACATAAGGCTGGTCTAAATAATTTTCGCCACGGGTAACTTTATGCTTGCCTTGCCCCGCAAAATGCGTCAACACCACCCATTGCCCAAGCCCATTTAATGCATCGGCCAAATTTCGGACTAATTTTTGCTTCAATTTCATCAAATTAGGATCGGAAATAAAATCCAATTCTTGATTTGTCAGTTTAAATGTTGTTTTTTGCATTCCACTTCAAATAAAGCGTATTTGAAAAAGTTACACGTACTCATCGTTCAATTATTTGCTAAGTCGTTCGTACCCACCTTTTTTGTGGTACTGTTTATATTGCTGATGCAGTTTATCTGGCTGTATATTGACGACTTGGCCGGAAAAGGCCTCAGCGTTTGGGTAATTGCCCAGCTCATGTTTTATTTTTCGGCCAGCATTATTCCCATGGCTTTGCCTCTGTCCATTTTGCTCTCGTCTATTATGACGTTTGGTAACCTGGGCGAAACCTACGAGTTGGTGGCCGCTAAGGCAGCAGGCGTTTCCATTTGGCGCATGTTTATGCCCCTTATTTTTGTAATGGTATTTTTGGGCTTGTTTGGCTTTTTTACGGCCAATGTGCTCATTCCACAGGCCAACCTTAAAAAAGGCTCGTTGTTGTATGATATTAAGCAACAAAAACCCACCATGTTGATACAAGATGGCGCGTTTTTTAATGGCATTGAAGGCATTAGCATGCGGGTAGGCAAACGCAACCGCGAAACAGACGAGCTTACCAATATTGTGATTTACGACCAGCGTTTGGGTGGCAGCAAGCCCACCATTATTACTGCTGAAAAAGGCGTGATGGATATGAGTGCCGATAAACGTTACCTGTTTTTTACCCTCTACAACGGAGCCCGTTACGAGGAAATGGACAAACAACAACAGTACGATAAAACCTATCCGCACACCACCTTTACCTTTGCCGAAGAAAAAATTGTGTTTGATTTGCAAGCCTTTAAGTTTAGCCGCACCGATGAAAACCTGTTTAAAAACCATTACCAGATGCTAAATATTGTGCAACTCAGCAACGGTTTTGATTCCCTGGGCAATTTAATACACACCAAAACCGATTTGTTAAAACGCAACCTCAATACCTACCTGCGTTTAGATGATTCAGCCTATGCCAAGGTTAAACCCATATTAGATACCGCCACTACCGACAGCATCCTTAAACACTTGCCCCTTTACCAGCAACAAGCTGCCGTAGCCACCGCCTTAAACAATGTGCGCTCAGCCAAAGGTTATGTAGATTATTGTGTGAGCGATGTGGGCGAAACCGAACACACCCGCATTCGGTTTGATATAGAATGGCACCGCAAGTTTACCCTTTCCGTGGCCTGTTTGGTGATGTTTTTTATAGGAGCACCCTTCGGAGCCATTGTGCGCAAAGGTGGCTTTGGATTACCTGTAGTAATATCTGTAATCCTTTACATTGTGTACCACATCTTTACCATTACAGGCGAAAAAATGGTAAAAACCGAAGCTTCATCTGCACCATTTGGCATGTGGCTGGCCATTATCATCCTTACCCCGGTGGGCATTATATTAACCTACTTGGCCTCAACTGATTCCGGCCTGTTTGATAAAGCCTCGTGGAAAGCAGCCTTTAAACGCCTGATGTTTTGGCAAAACAAATAACCCATGCCATTGCAAGTCCTCCACATCATCAACCGTGTACCCTGGCCCGTTAAAGATGGAGGCACCTTGGCCCATTACAACTTGCTTAAAGGCATGCACGATGCAGGTTGCAAGGTAACCGTAGCGGCACTCAATACCCACAAACACCATGTTGATGTAAACACCTTGCCTGTTTATTTCACAGATTTGTGCAAGTTATACACCACACCAATTGATAACCGGGTTAAACCCCTGGATGCATTCTTAAACCTGTTTACGCAGCAATCGTACAACATGCAGCGTTTTGTGAGCAAAACGTTTGAACAACAATTGGTGAGTTTGGTAACAAAGCAACCCTTTGACCTGGTTATTTTTGATGGCCTCTTCATCACCCCATACCTGCAAGCGGTGCGTGCGCATACCCAAGCCAAAATTATTTTACGCCAGCACAACACTGAGTATAAGGTGTGGGAGAGTTTAGCTGCAAATACCCGCCAACCCATAAAAAAGTGGTACATAAACTTGCTGGCCAAGCGGTTAAAAACAGTTGAAACCAACATACTCAACCAGGTTGATGCCTTAATAACCCTTACTGAGCAAGACAAAACAGACATGCGCCAATTGGGCTGCACCAAACCCATATTGGTTTCGCCTGTTGGGGTGGAGTTTAAAACCAATACAGCAGCCGTAAGCAGCAACCCCAAGGCCGTGTTTCATTTGGGCGCCATGGATTGGATGCCCAATGTACAAGCCATGGAATGGTTTATACAACAAGTTTGGCCCTTGGTAACCAGCAAACATCCTGACGCCATTTTTTACATGGCCGGAAAAAAAATGCCCGATTCTTTTAAAGCCTACCAATCACCCCAATTACAAATTGTTGGCGAAGTGCCCGATGCACAAGCTTTTATGGCCGATAAACAATTGATGGTGGTGCCCTTGTTTGCAGGTAGCGGCATCCGTGTAAAAATACTGGAGGGCATGAGTATGGGCAAAACCATTATCAGCACCACCTTAGGAGTGCAAGGCATTGGCGGTGCGGCCAACCAACATTATGCCATAGCCGATACGGCAAGCGATTTTGCCCAGGCCATTATTACCCTGCTTGAAAACCCAAGCCAAGCACTCCAATTGGGCAAGCAAGCTCAGGCTTACAGCCAACAAACTTTTGATAACAATAAAGTTACGCAACAAATCCTACAATTTGTGGCCAACCTGTAAGCCTTATTTGTGGGTAGCCAGAGACGTTTTGTTTTGCACAAACAGCCATTGCGCTGCCTGTGTTTGCGATAAGGCGTAACTGCGCATGTTATTCATTAGCGCCAATTTGCTGGGGTCTTTGGCGTAATCTGTTTTATCCTTGTGCTGGTAATCGTATAAACTTTGGTAACCATCATAACGATAGACGTACAGCCAATTGCTATCAATACAACCCAGTTTATCATCAGCTGAAAAATACATCATAGGCCGCTGTTCCTGCAACACATCAACGCCCAAGGTATTGTTGGTGTAGCTCATGTTTAACAAGTGCATTAAGGTAGGGAAAACATCTATTTGCCCCATCAATTGGTTAAACACTTTTGGTGTTTTTAGCAATTTGGGACAATGGTAAATAATGGGAATGTGGTTAAACGATAAATCCATGTCGTACTCGCTTTGGCCAACTCGAATACCATGGTCGGCCACAAAAACAAACAGCGTATTTTCATACCACGCTTGTTTTTTGGCATTGGCTAAAAATTTGCCAATGGCCCAATCGGCATAACTAACCGCTTTATAAGCTGGATTGGTTAACTTGCTTTTAAAATAAGAGGGTAAAATATAAGGGTCGTGGTTGGATGTGGTGAGGATGGTGGCGAAAAACGGAACTTTTTTACAATATTTCAGTCGTTCAAGGGCAAAATCAAACATGTAATCATCAGGCACACCAAAGGGGCCAATATTGGCCTCAGCCGGATACGATTCTGCACTAAACAAGCGATCGAAGTGGTTTTGCGGAATAAACACTCCCATGTTGTCAAAAATGGAGCTGTGTGTGCTAAAAAATAAGTTGCGGTAATGGTGTTGTTTTAATACAAAAGGAATACCACTGTAAATACGAGTAGGCACGTTACTCATGGGCAGGTTTCTACGCACAGCCGGAAATGAATATAAGGTAGAAAAAATGCCATTGTTGGTATGTATGCCGGCACTGTAAGCATGTGTAAACAACCACGATTCTTTAGCTAAACTATCTAAATGTGGGGTAAGGTGCAACGGGCTTCCCAAACAGCCCAAATAATCGGCACTCATGCTTTCCATTAACACCAACACCACATTGTACTTGGTTTTATTGGTATCTTCAACGTGTACATCATGGGCTATGGGCGAAATTTCAGCATGGTTATTTTGGATGTGCAGCAGTTGAATGGTGTTGGCCAACGCATCTTCGTCATCCATTAAATTCACCTTATCAGTATAGCTTTTTAATAAGGTAAAAACAGGGTTTAAACCCAATTGGTTTAAAAAGGCATTCTCGCCAAAAAAAGCATCGCCCTGCCTAATGGGGTGATCAAGCCGGCCCCGCATGCCTAAAAAACAGCAGCAAGCGGCTATCAAAAATACAACCGTGTGTGCAGTGGCAGACATTGGCTGGGCAGGCTCTTGGGCAAAAGTTTTACGGCTTAGCTTAAATAGGGCAAAGGGTGCAAACAACAAACCCAATACCGATAAAATTAAAAATACCAGGTGGTTGTTGTTGGATACAATCATATCCGTTACCATACCCAACGCACCCAACCACTGAAAAGCCGATTCGGATAACCGGGATTTAAAAAAGTTAAAATAAGGAATCTCTGCAATGGCCACCACCAGCATAATGGTGCAACCCACGTTTACCAAAAATACCGCCAGTATGGGTAAAATTTCACGCTTCAATTTGCCAATGGCATGGGCGTAAAACAGCAATAAGGGCAGGGCAAACAGGTAACATAACACCACAGAATCATACCTCCAACCAATGCTAAAAATACTGAGATTTTCACCCTCTAAGAGGTTGGTGTTTGCCTCATCGGAAAATAAAAACAGAAAGAGCCGCAACAAGGTTAAGGCAGCTAGGGTAAACACATAAGTTTTTAGGAGATATTGGATGTAATCGGGTAACCATTTAAACAATGGCATTGGCAATTTAAACATAGGTATCAATACTAAGCTAGGGGCGGCAATGATAACATATTGTTTTAAAAATTAAAATAAAGGGGGGACACCATCGGGTATGGGGGCTGCTTAGAGCTGAGGTGAAGCATGATTTTTATCGGGTTTTTAAATGAATATGGCGCAAGATGCTGTTAATAAGGTGTTAATGATTGGTTTGTTGGGCCTGCGCAGTGTTAAACTTATATTTTCATATTCGCCTATTGCGCCTTAATTTGCAACTTTATTATAACAGATGAGTTTTACGTTTAATACCATAGAAGAAGCCGTAGCTGATATTAAAGCCGGAAAGTTAATTATAGTTGTGGATGATGAAGACAGGGAGAATGAGGGAGATTTTTTAACCTCGGCCCGAAATGTAACGCCAGAAGTCATCAATTTTATGGCCACCCACGGACGTGGTTTAATATGCACACCCATTACCGAAGAGCGCAGCAGGGAGTTGGGCTTAAACCTGATGGTGAAAGACAACAATGCCGTGCATGAAACCGCTTTTACGGTATCAGTTGATTTGTTAACGCAGGGTTGTACCACGGGCATTAGCGCGCAGGACAGGGCCAAAACCGTACAAGCCTTAATTGACCCCAACACCAAAGCCGATGAATTGGGTAGACCTGGGCATATTTTCCCGCTAATAGCCCAAAAAGATGGGGTGCTGCGCAGGGCAGGACATACTGAAGCTGCTATTGATTTATCGCGGTTGGCTGGATTTGAGCCGGCAGGGTGTATTGTGGAAATTTTAAATGAAGATGGCACCATGGCCCGCTTACCTGATTTGATTCAGGTGGCTGAACGGTTTAATTTAAAGCTGATTACCATTAAGGATTTAATTGAATACCGCTTAAAAACGGAAAGTTTAATACGCAGGATTATTTCGGTTGAAATGCCTACCAAACACGGAGCTTTTGAGTTGATTGCTTACCAACAAAAGGACAATGGGCAAGAGCACTTGGTGTTAAAAAAAGGCCATTGGCAAAAGGATGAACCAGTGCTGGTGCGTGTACACTCTTCATGCCTTACGGGTGATATTTTTCACAGCATGCGCTGCGATTGCGGGGAACAACTGCAACTTTCTATGGAAATGATTGAAAAAGAAGGCAAGGGAGCTGTTATCTATATTAACCAAGAGGGCAGGGGCATTGGGCTGGTAAACAAATTGAAGGCTTATAAATTGCAAGAGCAAGGTTTGGATACGGTTGATGCCAACGTAAAATTGGGCTTTAAACCTGATGAAAGAGATTATGGGGTAGGAGCGCAAATGTTGCGCGATATTGGTATCAGCAAAATGCGCTTAATGACCAATAACCCAACCAAACGTGCCGGGCTAATTGGCTATGGGCTTGAGATTGTGGAGAATGTACCCATCAGGGTGCCTTCTAATGAGCACAACGAGGCTTACATCAAAACCAAACAACAACGCATGGGGCATGACTAAACCATTGGGTAAAGTCGTTTGTTTTTTCCATCTGCCAAAAAAAACTAAATTGCTGCTCACTGCATCATGAAAATATACTTTAAACTCATCGCTTTTTCAAAGCCTTACAGTAGCTTTGTTCCTCAATATATTGTAGTTGCATTGTTGGCCGTGGTATTCGGCTTACTTAATTTTACGCTGCTTATTCCTTTGTTAAATGTAATATTTGATAAGGTTGAGCCGGAAATTAACCCCCTAAAACCAGAGTTTGCACTCTCGCTTACCTATTTTAAGGAGTCGTTTAACTATTATTTCAGCAGTATTTTCCACAATTACGGCCGTTCAGGTGCGTTAAAATTTGTATGTGTTATCATCATTACATCGGTATTTTTATCTAACCTTTTTAAGTATTGGTCGCAACGCATATTAACCCGCATGCGTACTGAGGTTATCCGCAGAATACGCTCAGCCTTGTTTGATAAAATTCTCCATTTTCATGTGGGTTATTTTCAAGACCAACGCAAAGGCGATATCATGTCAAGCCTTTCCAATGATGTTACTGAAATAGAAAGTTCAGTGGTAAGTTCGGTACAAGTAATATTTAGAGAGCCTTTAATGATAGCAGGGTACATTGTATTGTTGTTTACCATGAGTGTAAAACTTACCTTGTTTACCTTAATTGTATTGCCCATTTCAGGCTTCATCATTTCTAACATATCGCGCAAATTGCGCAAGCAAGCCAAATCAGGCCAACAATACCTGGGTAATATTTTAAGCATTATTGAGGAAACCATTTCTGGTGTGCGCATCATCAAGGCATTTAATGCACAAACCTACATCAAACAAAAATTTGAAGACCAAAATGGGTCATACCGCCAAATTTTAAAATCCATGTGGAACAAACGCGAAATGGCTTCGCCCATGTCGGAGTTTTTAGGCGTATCAGTAGTGGTTGGGGTATTGTTGTATGGGGGCCAGTTGGTGCTTGAAAACAAAAGCGATTTGAATGCGAGTGAGTTTATTACCTACATTGTGTTGTTCTCTCAGTTATTGGTTCCTGCTAAAGCCGTATCATCAGCCATTACCAACATACAACGTGGTATTGCCAGCGGTGAGCGCATTTTTGCCATTCTTGAAACAGAAGTAGATATTCATGAAAAACCGGAAGCCAAAGCCATTTCAACTTTTAACCACCAGATAGAATACAAAGGGGTAAGGTTTAAGTATGCGGAGCATGAGGTGCTAAAAAACATCAACCTTACCATTCCTAAAGGCCAGATGATTGCCTTGGTAGGGCAAAGTGGCGCAGGTAAAACAACCTTGGCTGATTTGTTGCCTCGTTTTTACGATGTAACGGGTGGGCAAATTTTAATTGATGGGGTTGATATCAGGGAAGCCAAAATAAGCAGCCTCAACGATTTAATGGGCATTGTAACCCAGGAAAGCATTTTGTTTAATGATACGGTGTTTAACAACATTGCCTTTGGTATGGAGAATGTGCAGGAAGAAGCGGTAATTGAAGCCGCCAAAATTGCCAATGCCCATGAGTTTATTGTGAAGATGGATGAGGGTTATCAAACCAATATTGGAGACAGGGGTGGTAAGTTAAGCGGTGGACAACGCCAACGTTTAAGCATAGCCCGAGCAGTGCTTAAAAACCCGCCAATTCTTATTTTAGATGAGGCCACCTCGGCATTGGATACAGAAAGTGAACGTTTGGTGCAGGATGCTATCCAGAATTTAATGAAAAATAGAACCAGCTTGGTAATTGCACATCGCTTAAGCACCATACAACATGCTGATTTAATTGTGGTAATGCAGCAAGGCGAAATTATAGAAGTGGGCAAACATGCGGAGCTTATACAGCTAAATGGGGTGTATAAAAAGCTGAGTGAAATGCAGGCTTTTGTTTAACCGTGATGTACTAAATGTTCAATTTGCATGAAAAATCCTTTTCACATTGGAAGCCAAAAGGTATTTGAAAAATTGGTGACTCCTGCTGACACGGCTTCTTTTGAGGCCGGAGCGGTACATCCGGTTTACGCCACATTTGCCTTGGGCAGGGATGCGGAGTGGGCTTGTCGCTTATTTGTGTTGGATATGAAGGAAGATGATGAAGAAGGCATTGGAACTTTTTTGCACATTGAACATCTTAGCCCTGCTTTATCAGGTGCTTATGTTAAGTTTACCGCTACCTTACATAAAATTGAAGGCAATAGCATAATTTGCGACTTTGAGGCCAACGTGAATGAAAGGCTTATAGCAAGGGGACAAACAGGGCAAAAAATTTTAAAGAAAGAAAAATTAAACAAACTGTTTGGCAGTTTGTAAACCATATGAATATAGATTTAACAGGAAAAAATGCCATTGTTTGCGGTGCTACTAAAGGCATTGGCAATGCCACGGCCATGCTCATGGCAAAACTTGGTGCAAATGTTACCATGATTTCCAGAAATGAAAGTTTACTGAGCCGCATTATCCGCGATTTGGATGTGAGCAAGGGGCAACACCATGATTACATTGCAGCCGATTTTAACAAACCAGAGGAACTTAGGGACAAGTTGCAGGTGAAAATGAATGAGCCTAAGGTGTACCATATTTTGGTAAACAACACGGGAGGTCCACCAGCGGGCTTGGCCATTGATGCAGAATTGCATGAATTTACAGCGGCATTTACCAACCATTTGTTATGCAACCAGGTATTGGTGCAAGCCGTTATTGATGGCATGCGTGCCAGTGGTTATGGTAGAATTATCAATGTGATTTCAACCTCTGTAAAAGCGCCTTTAAAAGGACTTGGCGTATCTAACACCATCAGGGCCGCAGTGGCCAATTGGGCTAAAACATTAAGCGTGGAGCTGGCTCCTTATGGCATTACGGTAAACAATGTGTTGCCGGGAGCAACCAACACCGATAGGTTAAAACAAATTATTGAAGGCAAAGCCTCTAAACAAAAACTGAGCATAGAAGAGGTAGGCAAGGAGATGACCGATGAAATACCAATGAAACGTTTTGCCTCGCCAGATGAAATAGCTTATGCCATTAGCTTTTTAGCCAGCGAATATGCTGCCTACATCACGGGCATTAATGTTCCGGTTGATGGAGGTAGAACACCTAACTTATAAAATTATTACCCTTTATACACTAAAACAACAACAATGAAAAACACCGTAAAATTTATTGCATTGCTACTCGTTACTTTGCAATTAACAACAGCTTCAGCCCAATTGCAATTGCCTCAACCAAGCCCTAAGGCCAGTGTTATGCAAAATGTGGGCCTTACAGAAATTACCATTGAGTACAGCAGCCCTGGTGTTCGCGGACGTGCCATTTGGGGAGAGTTGGTATCTTTTGATCAAGTATGGCGCGCAGGTGCTAATTCAGCTACAAAAATTACCTTTAGCAAAGATGTTACCATTGAAGGAACAACAGTAGCCAAAGGTTCGTATTCTATTTTTATGTTTCCAGGTAAAACAGAATGGCAAATTGCTATAAACAAAGACGTAACTGCCAGCGAAGATTCTTACAAAAAAGAAAGTGATGTGGTGCGCATTAAAACTGCCCCTGTAAACACTGGAACAAACCGCGAGAGATTGCAATACAGCTTCAGCGATTTTGATGCAGAAAATACTACCGTTAATTTGGAGTGGGAAAAAATGCGTGTATCGTTTAAGGTAATTTGTGCCACAGGCAAACAAGCTGCTGAAAACATTGACAAAACATTAAGTTCAACCTGGAACCAATACAACAATGCAGCTCGTTACTATTATGATTTGAAGGATTACACCAAAGCCCTTGAATATGTAAACCAAAGTATTGCATTAAGCAACCAATGGTTTAACAACTGGGTAAAAGCACAAATATTGGCTGCACAAGGCAACAAAGATGGAGCTTATGCGCATGCTTCATTGGCAAAGGAATTGGGCGATAAAAACCCTGATGGTTTTTTCTTTAAAACACAGGTAGAAAAAGCATTGGTTGATTGGAAACCTGCTGATACTGGAAAAGGAAAAAAGAAGAAAAAATAAGCAGCTTATAAACTGATCAATATAAAAGCCTGCGGTAAACCGCGGGCTTTTTTGTGGGTATAAAACCATACGCTGCGATAAAACAAACCACAGCGAGCACAACGATGCGTAACCGCTGCGACCTTTGCGGTTAAAGCTCTCTGCAACAAACCCCTGTTGATGCGGATGCATTTAGTAAGCTGTTGCAGGACTGAAGTTTGTGAACTATAAGAAACTTGCCTGTTTTAGTTTAATTAGCCAAGCTTTTATTATATTGCAATTGATGGTCAATTAGAATTGAAACATAGAAATAATTATACCTTTTAATTAAGTATCAAAAATGCACATATACATAGCATGAAATTACCTTTTTGTATTCTAATAATCATGTTGTTGCTTTTCAATGAAACAAAAGCCCAAACGCAAGAACAGATATTAAAAGAGTTCTATCTATCCGAAAATGACTCTATTTTTCTAGCTAAGCGGTCATTAGATGGCTATAAAGTTTACACTTTGGATTTAGGACTAATAGATTCAAATGATATATTGACTCAGGTAATACTAAACAATATTTCAGATAAAAATCATGAGCTGAAATACGAAACAAATTCTTATCTATATTATATTAAACTTGTTTCATTTGATAGTGCTTATATGGTTCATGCAGGTAATATTTGGATTAGTGGTAAACGAGGAAGGCAAGAGTCGATGAGGTTAGCAAATATCGCAAAAAAAGAAATTGATAACGGCAAAAGCTATAATTCGCTTTGTCAACTATATTCAGACGATCAAAAACCAAGTGAAGATTGCGATTTAGGCTGGTTTTTTAATACTGTAATGGTTAAAGAATTTGGGAATGAAGTAATAAAGCATAAAAAGAATGAAATATTTGTTGTTGAGACGGAATACGGGTTTCATGTTGTAAAAATGTTTGACAATCCCTATAAGGCTGTAAAGTCAATCAAGTATGTAGTTCTAACCATGAAAAAAGAGTAAGTCGGTGGTACAATATTTATCACAGTTTGTCCGCTATCTTACTAAACCAAATTCAACTTAGTTAAAGCAATGGCTAACATTAAAATAAATTGATTTGAAACAAACTTTTGTGATTATTTACATGGTTGTTTTCCAAGTTTTAACTGCCTACACACAATGTCCTAATTTATTAGATGGTTTAGGCAAAAAGCATGGTTACTGGTGCGAATACCGCAAAGAAAGCCGGTGGGTGCTTGATACCATTAATGTATTAGTTGCGGAAGGGAATTATATTCATGGTAAAAAGCAGGGAGAGTGGAAATACTATCCTGTGTTTAAAAATTCGGATATTGTAGGCAATATTCATAGGGTTATTTATTATCCTGATAGTGGTATCTTTATTAAGTCGGGCATTAGCGGAGAGTTTATATCTGAGGATTCGAGTTATTTGGTTAAAGTCAAACAAGATAACTTTGCTGATTCTTATTGTTTTAGAACAAATTCAGCGTCATACATCTGCATAAGAAGGTTTCAAGATGAGTGCTATTATTATAAAAAGGATGCTGGTAATTTTGAGGAGGCATACATAGCGATTAGAAGCAGATGGAAAACCTATGAACAGGTTAAATTGAAAAAAAATGAAAATCCTCCTGGACTTCGGTAATGTGTGGCCTTTGTTGCAATTAGTGTATTGGTTTAGTAAACAAGAGAATTGATAATTGTTGTGCGAACATTTAAACAACTAAACCCCCAAGTTTAGGCACAAGTTAACTGCTAAAGTAGCGTAGGATACCGTTAATAGATAAAGCATGAATATTAAAGCAGAACCTTTCATAAGATATTCGGTAATAATTATATTAAGCCTCATATTTATTACATACATCTACCGAAAATCAATATATGAACCAAAGATTTTGAATGAAAACCATAGGTTCACTATTGGACAAATTATTAAAATAGAATTTGCCGCAGAGGGAGGGAGACATGCCGATTTTAGATATTACGTAAAAGAAAAACACTATATAGGAAGTATACCATTAGATGGTACTAAAGATATCCAGCCTAAAGTAGGTCAACGCTATTTTGTTAAGTATTACTTATTAGATCCAACAATAGCAGATTTGATATTATCAGATTTGGTCCCCGATAGTTTAATAAATATACCAAGTAATGGTTGGGAAATCATGCCTAACATTAATTAATAGCACTTATTATCCTTAATTGATGTAAACGTGAATTAAATAGCTCTCCTAGTTCTCTGCGGTTAAAGCTAACCACAAAGTTCACAAAGCAGGCACAAGGAACACAAAGTGCAGTCTTTAGGGGCTTATGCAATCAATTGTTGAACACCACGCTATGACCTTTGGGTAACAGTTTTGCCCACTGCGGTTAAAAAACTTAATGACCTTAGTGCAGCCTAAGGTGTCCTTAGTGGTAAAATCCATTTATGATGAACACAACGCTGCGACCGCTGCTGTTAAAACTAACCACAACTAACCCCTGTTGACGAGGATTCATTTAAAGAGTTGTCGCAGACCTGTGGTCTGTGACAAAGAAAACGACCAAATTTTGAAATTATCTATTCATTAAAAGCGACCCCTCAATGTAATACTCACATTTCTGCCTGGAGCACTAATGCCCGATGCAAAGGTACGGTAGAAGTTGTCGGTAATGTTCTCAATAGCCAATTGTAATTGCAGGTTTTTGCTGATGTAATAAGCCGCCCTTACATTTAAAGTGTACCAAGCAGGAGTGCCTTCTGTTGAAGCATAAATCTGGTTATCTTCACCAACCAAGTTATAGTCCTTTAACTTTTTCCAACCTTGATAGAGGGCAAAAAACTCCCCACGGAATTTTTTCAGTTTTAACGTAAATCCTGTTTTACCAAACATGGGAGGGATGTGGTCTAACGGATAATCTGTAGTGTCCGTTTTTATTCTGCCATAAGTATAGTTTAATGTACTTTGTATAGAAAATGCCGGAGTAACATCAGCAATCAGCCCCAAATTATAGCCGTAAATATAAGCTTCGGCTGCATTAATGGTTGTTCGCACAGCACTATTTGCTCCACTGTAAACAATAGAGTCTTGCCCATTAAAGGTGCCTTTAGCGGTAGTTAACGCATCGCGGTAAATGGTATAATATGCAGTACCTTCTAGTTTTACTTTGTTTAAAATCATTTTAGAGATGCTTGCTTCTGCATTGTAAGTGTGTTCAGGTTTTAAATTAGGGTTTGGGACGATGATTGTTCCTGCTTTAGAATCAAACACTTTGGCTAAATCATCTACATTAGGGGCCCTGAATCCAGAAGAAAGCAGACCGGTAAAATGCCAATCCTTCCCAGGCATAAATGAAAACCCAATATTGCCAACAAAAGCAAAAGGTTTTTGCGTAATGCTGTTAAATGGAAAGGGATAAAAAGTAGTATCTTTAAAATCAGCATTTAGTTGTACATGGTTAAAACGTGTGCCATTGTTCAGTATCAATTTTTTAGAAATTTCCCAGCTATGCAGAGCGAACAAAGCAATAGTTTGCATGGTTGAGCCTCCATCAGGGTAGCGGGTGCTTAGGGGAGATGAAACACCTGTTACGATGTTTTCGGCATTGGCAGTAGAAGTTACATTGTTGTATTGAATATCCACTCCATATCGGATTTCATGTTTACCAACTTTTTTCTCGAAGTCAGCATTAATGGCATACACAGCAACTTGCTCCTTGCGGTGGTTTAGGGTGTTGTTCTTAAACTTGCGATCATGTCTGCTCTCTTCTATATCCTGGTAACTTAAAATTACATTGCACTCATTAAATAGCAGGTGGTATTTTTTTACATTTAAGGTGTATGATGTCAATAAGCGCTTTTGTGGGCCATAATACCATTCCGCATTTCTAAGAACACCACCTGAGGTTTCGGTTAGTCTATCATACCGATTGATGTTGGAAGTGGTGGAGTACTGGAAATTAATGGTGTGGTTCATGTACTGGTTTTGTTTGTAATACACTTTTTGCAAAAAATCAATTTGTGAGTAACCTGATTGTTTTTGAACATTGGGATTCTTGTTGCTTATCATAGAATCCTTTCCATTAACACGTTCACTGTAAACAATGCGTTTTCCCCAATCACCATAAAACGGATTGCGGTTGGCACCTTGGGTAAGGTCGTCAAAATCGGAGTAAGTAATACCAGTTAAAAAGGCGATTTTTTTTAAGCCAATATTCACATCTGCATGAACAGTTTTTTCATTATTGGCACTGCTGTAGCGTACAAAAGAGTTGCCTTGTACCAGTGTTTTGTTTATTGTACCCAATACCGGTTTTTTGGTGTAAAAATTCATTACACCGCCCAGTGCATCACTGCCATACACAACCGATCCTGCGCCAAATAACACTTCCGCTCTATCAACCATGGTGTTGTCTAAGGTAATAATGTTTTGTAAGTGCCCTCCTCGGAAAATGGCATTATTCATGCGCACCCCATCAACCACAATAAGCACTTTGTTGGCTTCAAAACCCCTGAGTACAGGGCTACCACCGCCCAATTGGCTTTTTTGCACAAATACATTTCCGCTGTTTTGTAACACATCAGCCGTGGTTTGTTGGTTCATAAAAGCCAATTCTTTGGCATTAAGCACCATAATTTGGCGTGGCACATCCGATTTTTTTTCTTCAAAACGGGTTGCAGAAACCACCACTTCGTTTAATTCAAATTTAAGCTCAGTTAAAAAGATGGTATAATTTTGTTTGCGCAAATCTGCTAATAATATTCGTTCGGCTGCATAACCTTTTGCTTTAATAGTGAGTGTGTCTATTGTTTCGGGTAAATTGAGTGTTATTTTACCGTCTTTGTTTGTGGTAAAATTAAAATCAGGCGTTTTTGAAAGCGAAATTAT
Source organism: Chitinophaga pinensis (assembly GCA_943372215.1). Taxonomy (GTDB): domain Bacteria; phylum Bacteroidota; class Bacteroidia; order UKL13-3; family UKL13-3; genus UBA6183. The sequence continues at coordinate 110,054 of CALRXU020000011.1, forward strand.
TGATTCAGACACTGGTTGTAATGTAACCCTGTCTTTAACAACTATGAGTTGTTGTGCATGGCAAATTGATACCATGAGCAACATCACTACAAAAAGGAATTGTTTTTTTTGTTTCATCATAAAAAATGCTTTGACCAAAGCAAACAAACATTGTTAGCTTCAAGTATAATGTAAATTAAGCACTATTTTAAAGAAAAAGCCGCCCACCCAGATTGCTCAGAATGGAACGGCCTTATTGTTAGGGGGGCTCTTATAAATTTACCGGCTTATGCAATAAGCAAGGTAAATCAGTATTGTTTTTTGCTTGCATTTGACAACCTATACCAATTTTTGCAGGCTGTTTATTACATTCCAAACATAAGGTTGTATTTATAAATTATGACAATTAACCAGGGTACATGTTCATGCACCTTTAAAATAAACATAGGATATTAAGAAAACAGTACACCAAAAAATGATTTGGTGCGAAGGATTAAATTGGTTTAATGTAAATGAATGAAAAAGGGCTTTTTTTTTCAATAAAGCCGCTTATCCTTTCATTAGGTAGTTTAAACGTTAAAAATAACTTTTTGGTGTCCAAACACCCCGTCAGCAGCGAACTGTGGCTTATTTCATATTCAATTCTATGTTGTATCTCTGTAGTTATTTTTAAGGTAAATGAAGCACTTTCTCTCTCTTGCATATGGCATCATGCTATTGTTGTCTGCACAGGCACAATATGTGCAGCATTTTGGAGAAAGAGAGGGGTTATCCAGTAGAATAGTACAACATGCATTGCGCACCACAGATGGTTATTTGTGGGTGGCTACTTACAATGGCTTAAATCGATTTAATGGGTATGAGTTTTTACACATTAACAAAACAAATACCAATAAACTTACCTCAAATTTTATTACCTGTATTTTAGAAGATACCAATCATTTGTTGTGGGTAGCCACTGATAACGGGATTAACTTGTTGGATTTAAACAGCCATCAAATTGTGCAGGTATTTCAGCAAGGCAAAACGCAAGGCCATTTATCCAGCAACTATGTGTTACAAATCTATCAGTCAAGCAACAAAACAATTTGGATTAGTACTGTTGATGGTGTTTTGCACCAATACTTGGGCGCAGGTAAGTTTAAACAATTTAAAAATCCTTACGCTGCTGATGGCACTTTTGGTTATCGCTTAAAAATAACAGAATACCACAATAGTATTTGGCTTAAATCAATGGATAAGGGATTGTTTCGCCTAGATGTGGCGAAGGGTAGGGTGGTGTCCAATTACCTAAGTAACCAAAAGTCAAACGATGAGTTGGGTATTGGTGTGGTACCAACATACGGACTTGTGGCAATGTTTAATGATGGGGTTAAAGTGTATGATGAATTTGCGGATAATTTTAAACCACTCATAGTGCCGGGTGTTCAAGAAGTATTTTCCATGGTAGCTGATGAAATGAATAATATTTGGGTTACTGCTGTTCAACGAAAAAGTTTGTTTAAAGTAACTGATGGTAAAGCGGTGGAAGTAACAAATCACTTATTTGATTTTTCGGAAAATATTCACATTAGCTCCATATGTGTTGGTAAAAGCAATGATTTATGGGTTTGTACCAATAATGGGTTGTTTAAATTAATTAATGAACAACCATTGTTTACTTATTTGTTAACTAAGGGACAGGTTAAAGAAAAATTTTATACACCCAGCTTTAGGGGGATGTTGCAAACACCTAATGGTGATGTTTTTATTGGGGGTTATGGCGGATTATTTAAGTTGAGCCATTCCCGCATTAAGCAATTATTGGATCATAAAATACCCTGGAGCCCGTCTATGCTTATTGATTGCGACAATGATTTTATTTGGATGATTAGCGAAGGGTTTGGCTTGGTAAAAGTAAATAAAAAGACTGGTCAAATTGTAAAACACCAACGTGATCCCAATCGCTACAATTATCTCCTATCGGGCATTTTGGAGCAAAACGGCACCTTTCTGTTGGGCGGGTATGATGAGTTGGCATGGTATAATCCCTTAACCAACCAATACTCCGATTATAACCTGTACTTTAAGGGGCAGCATTATCCTAGGCCCTATGTCAAGTGTATTTTTAAAAGTAGTGTAAACGAGCTTTGGGTTTGCACCAATCATGGTGTTTTTGTGTTGGATAAAAACCGCAACATAAGAGCCCGTTATGCCGAAGATGAGAAACCACCCTATCAAATAAAGGTTAATCAGATTTATCACATCTCAGAAGATTTGCAGCACCGTTTATGGCTATCAAGCAATGGTGGTGGGGTAATTTGCTTAAACAATAAAGGTCAAGTGATTAGAAACATTACTACGGATGATGGTTTGGCTGATAACCGGGTGGCTTTTAGCATTTGCGACTCAAACAACAAGCTTTGGATAGGTACGTTTAATGGCCTCACTTCAATTGACCAAAACAACAAAACCACCAATTATTATCAGGAACATGGGATTTCCAGCAATGAGTTTAATGCCTCCTCCTTGTTGTACAGAAACGATGGAACAATCATGATGGGAAGCATTAATGGAGTTAACTTGGTTAAAACCAAACGCACGCAGCCTTTAAGTCATGTTTCTGGGAATCATATTGTAATTTCCTCTGTTGAAATGCTGGCCAATAACAACGAAATCAAACAAATTCATCAAGCAAGTGCTATCAGCAAAGGTATTCAACTCAAGCAAAAAACAAGTTATCTGGCTATTTCTTTTTTTAATACCGATTTCAGGCATCCAGACAAAAATATATTTTTTTATAAGCTGGAAGGCTTAAACAACAACTGGATTCCATTGGGTGATAAAAACTACATCCGCTTTGCCACATTGGCCCCAGGCAATTACACCCTGCGCATTAAAGGAATAAGTGCCGGCAATATCCAAGAGGCAAAGGAGGCTTCTTTTCAAATAAAAGTAGCCGAAGTGTTTTACCGCACATGGTGGTTTATTCTAATCGTGGTGTCCTTCTTATCCCTAATGCTTTTTTATATTGTAAACCTAAAGGTTCAAAAAATACAAGAAGTGTCATTGGTGCGTGCAAAAATATCCAACGATTTACACGATGATGTGGGAAGCGTACTTACCAGAGTGGCTATGCAGGCTGAATTGCTACAGGAAGAAGTGGGTAAGGATCAACAGGCCACTTTAAATAATATCATCAAAACGTGCCGCACTGCCATGTCAAATATGCGTGATGTAATATGGAGTTCGGATGTCAGGTATAATAACATTGGAAACCTGTTTGATAAAATAACGGAAATGGTGCAACAAACCATGGAACAATCCCACATTGCTTATAAGTTAAACTATGATGAAGAAGTAAAAAGCATGAAAATATCACCCGATAATAAGCAGGAGATTTTCTTTATTATGAAAGAGGCGTTTCATAATATTGTGAAACATTGCAAGGGCGATGTTGTAGAATTAAATGTTTATCGGGTAAAGGATCAACTTGTTTTTTCAGTTTATAACAATGGCACTGTAGCTCAAAAACAACTGCAAACAAGTAGTGGATTAAATAACATGTACATGAGGGCAACACGTATCAAAGCCAATTTTACTATAGATGTTACAGACGGTTTTTTGGTAAAGTTGATTATCCCTATAAAAAAGAAGCTATTTTAATGATGGAAAATATAAAAATACAACTAGCCATAGTAGAGGATGATAAACACATTAGACAGCTACTGATGGATTATTTTGAAAAAGACAAAACCCAATTTGTAGAAGTATTGTCGTTTAACAGTGTAGAGGAAATTTTAAACTACCCCGCTAATTTAGATAAATACATTGTGTTGCTTGATATTAACTTACCGGGTATGTCTGGGGTAGATGGCATTTTTTACATCAAACAAAAATGGTCAATGATAGAAATTATCATGATTTCTGTATTGAGTGATAGCAATAATATATTTAAGTCCATTTGTGCCGGGGCCTCTGGGTATTTAGATAAAGATACCCCACTCAGTAAAATTAAAGAGGCCATTATTGATTTAAGCCAAGGGGGATCGCCCATAACACCCGCTATTGCGCGAAAAGTATTTGAGTTTTTTCAACCCAACAAAAAATTAACTGAAGATTTAACCAAAAGAGAAAGAGATGTGGTACAAGGTTTGGTAGAAGGACTGAGTTATAAATTAATTGCAGCCAAACTGGAAGTTTCAATTGATACGGTTAGAAAATACATCAGAAAGATATACAGCAAGCTTCAGGTAAATAGCAAAGGGGAATTACTGGCCATGTACCGTCAAATTAACAACTAGCCAATGTAATTCACTCTTTGGGCATAACAAGCGTGCTAAAATAACAAAGCAGATAGTTACCTTTGCTTTACCATGAAAAAACACATCATTTTAAGCATTGTATTGGTTTTTACATTGCTTACCGTAAAAGCACAAAACAACACCCATTATCCACCACAACCTATTATTGAAGTAACTGGCAGTGCTGAGCTGGAGATTATTCCGGATGAGATAAACGTAAGTGTTACCATTAGAGAATATATGGTTGATCGCAAAAAGACAAACATTACCGATATTGAAAAAGAATTTAGGAGTGTGTTGGATAAGCTTAAAATAGAGCCTAAATCAATCTCCTTGGAATCTGTTTATGGCAATTACGATTACGACTACAAAACCAATAAACGTGGGGAGTTTTTAAATGCCAAGGTTTATCGGATTAAGTTTACCGACCTTGAAAAATATAACCAATTGGTTACCATGCTTGATAAAAAAGGCATTGAAAATGTATACATATCAAGCACCAGCCATAGCAAAATAGAAGAGTATAGAAGGCAGGTAAAAGTAGAGGCCCTAAAGGCTGCCAAAGCAAAGGCCGATTTAATGTTGCAAGCCCTGAATAAGAAAACGGGTGAGGTAATGTTAATCCGTGAACGAGATAATAATATGGGTTATCCCATGCCTTATATGAAAGCACAATCCAATATGGTAATGGAATCAGATGCGGAAAAAACACCTGCTGAGCCAATTGAAATGCAGAAAATAAAAATACGTTACGAAGTAGAAGCCCACTTTTTAATAGTACCATAATGCAGTTTGGTTTTCAGCAATGTCCATATTGCGGCTCAATGCATGGATTTGTTTATGTTCATGGCCATTACCAATGCAACACTTGCAAACAAAATGTAATGCCTTGTTGTGGTGGTGAGCAGGAAACTGAAAATCAATTACAAGAAACCAAGGCGGAAGCAACAACAATAAACACTACCCATGAAAGAATTTAAAAAGTATTACATCATTACAGCAAGCCCCGAAGAGGTTTATGCGGCACTCACCACTGAGGCCACCATTATGCTTTGGACGGGTGATGCGGCTACGTTTATTGCTGAGCCAAATACCGAATTTAGCATGTGGGATGGCAGCATTGTTGGTAAAAACCTGGAGTTTGTACCTGGCCAAAAACTGGTTCAACAATGGTACTTTGACGAAGAACAAGCTGAACCGTCCATTGTTACCATTAAACTGCATCCCCAAAAAAATGTTACCTCTTTAGAGCTTAAACACACCAATATACCAGATGAAGATTATGAGGATATTGTTGATGGCTGGAACAACAGCTATATGCTAGACCTGATGGAGTTTTACGAGGAATAATACCCAATATTGCAGCAAGTGTAACAATAGCTGCAATTTTTTTTTATTTTGCAGCATTATACACATTACAGTATGCAGCAAAATCAAGAATCAATAAACTCCAATAAAGCACCTGAGCCTGTAGGCTTGTACCCACATGCTAAACGTGTGGGTAATTTACTGTTTCTTTCAGGGGTTGGTCCAAGAGAACGGGGAACTAAAAAAATACCAGGGGTTGAACTCAATGACGCTGGTGAAATCGTGTCGTACGATATTGCTGCGCAATGCCACAGCGTTTTTAACAATATCAAAAATATTTTAGAAGCAAGTGGAAGCCATTGGAACAACATTGTGGATGTTACGGTGTTTTTAACCAATATGAAAGACGATTTCCCCATCTACAACAAGCTTTGGGCGGAGTATTTTGCTGAAAATCCACCTTGTCGTACAACATTAGAAATCAACTGCTTGCCAACGCCAATTGCTATTGAGCTAAAAGTAATTGCCACTATAAATGCATAAACTGATTGTTATACTTGTACTTTTTTTAGTAGTGGCAGGCTGCAGTAAAGATGATGCCATTTATCAGGAGGTAAATACCACTTACACTGCCGCCAATTCAGTGGATACCACGTTAAAAATACAAGCTTATCCCAATCCATTTAACTCTATCATAACCATTGGTTTTCTCCTTACCAAAAGTAATAACACAACCATAGAAGTAGCCAATCTTTTGGGTGAAATCATCTTTACGGTACCTGCTGTAAATGCAATATCAGGTAATAACCAAGTTGTATTAGACTTGTCGCAATTAGCTTCTGGAGTGTATTTTTTAAAGGTAACATCAGGTAACCATTCAGCAATTAAACGCATACTTAAAAATTAGTCATATGAAAATTCACAGCATTGAAACAGGATTGTTTAAACTTGATGGTGGAGCCATGTTTGGTGTAGTGCCTAAAACCATTTGGAATAAGTTAAACCCTGCTGATGAAAACAATATGATTAGCCTAGCTATGCGTTGTTTGTTAATTGAGGATGGAAACCAACTCATATTGATTGATAATGGCATTGGCAATAAACAGGACGATAAGTTTTTTTCGCACTATTTTTTGCATGGTGAATACAGTCTTGAAAAATCGTTGAATGAAAAAGGGTTTACGGCCTCTGACGTAACAGATATGTTGCTTACCCATTTACATTTTGACCATTGCGGTGGAAGCATCAATTGGAACAATGACCGCACAGGCTATGAAACGGCTTTTAAAAACGCCAATTATTGGGTGGGAGAGGAGCAATGGCATGAGGCAATAAAGCCTAACCCACGCGAAAAAGCATCTTTTATTAAAGAAAACATACTGCCTATTCAGGAAAGTGGGCAACTGAATTTAATTAATGAGGCCACAGTAATCAACCCACATGTTACCTTTAAGTATTCTTATGGGCATACCAATGGTATGGTGCATCCCATTATTAAATACAAAGGATACACCATTGTTTATATGGCTGATATGATACCTACGCAAGCGCATATTCCGGTGCCTTATGTAATGGGTTATGATGTGCAGCCACTAAATACCATGAATGAAAAAACAGCCTTACTAAATGAGGCTGCGGATAATAGTTACATCTTGTTTTTTGAGCATGACCCCAACCGTGAGGCATGCACCGTAATGCAAACAGAAAAAGGGGTGCGTAAGCAAAATGAAATGAAGCTAACCGATTTGTAAGTAATCGGTCAGATTTTGTGGCTTAAACAATTTAAGCACCTGGCTTTGAGTTTTATTATCAAATACAAAGCCGTATGTTTAATATGAATCCAGCAAAGTATAACCTCGATGAGGTTGTTTTTGCAAATCGCAATCAGGCTTATGGTGCTTATGCTATTCGCAAACAGTACTCGGCCAATGTAAACAGATCCCTCTTCATTGTATTATCCGCGCTCGTGTTATTGCCACTATTCGGTTATTTCAAACCGCCTCACGTTTCCAAACCGACAATCTTATCTAAAGAAAGTAAGGATGAAGTTGTTAGAATTTTGGACATTATTTTGGAGCCAATACAACAGGCCACTTCATCTGCAACCTCATCCACAACAGCATCTGCAACCACTGATAATGGCAATTACCGCATTGCCCCCGACCAGCAGATTACCAAACCAACCTTAACTGCAACACAAGTAATTACCAGTACTTCATCAACAACCTCAACTATTGGCACTGGTTCTCCTATTAATAAAATGAACTCGCTGGGCACTTTGCCGGGGCCTATTACCACTCCAATACTTCCTGCAAAACCAGCGGTACATGATGTAGCCGATGTAATGCCTGTTTTTAATGATGGTGATTTGTATGAGTATTTACAAAAAAAGATGAATTACCCTGATCTTGCCCGCAAAATAAACAAAGAAGGGAAAGTAGTGGTGGTTTTTGAAGTAGATGAGTTGGGCAATGTGAGGAATGTGCAAATAGAAAAAAGTCTAGGTTTTGGTTGCGATGACGAAGCCATACGAGTGATTTCTGGCATGCCCAAATGGAAGCCTGCTATGTCTAATGGGGAAGCTGTGCCTGTGCGCATGCGTTTACCCATAGCATTTAAGCTAAACTAAAACCTAAAATAACGTGCCCTTGTAACCAGGCAAAACGCCAAAGTGTTTATAAGCCTTTTCGGTTACTTCACGGCCACGGGGTGTACGGGTTAAAAAACCTTCTTGTATCAAATATGGCTCGTACACCTCTTCCAACGTTCCACCTTCTTCGCCAATGGCTGTTGAAATGGTATTAATGCCCACTGGGCCACCTTTAAACTTATCAATAATAGTTCTCAAGATTTTATTGTCCATTTCATCAAGTCCTTCTGCATCCACATTCAAAGCATTAAGGGCATATTGCGCAATTTCTAGGGTAATGGTGCCATTTCCTTTTATCTGAGCAAAATCTCTGGTGCGCCTCAATAGTGCATTGCCTATGCGTGGGGTTCCCCGACTTCTTTTGGCAATTTCTTCCGCTGCTGCTTCATCAATTGGCGTATTAATGATATAAGCAGAACGGGTAATGATTTTTTTCATCAATGCACGGTCGTAGTATTCCAAACGGGAATTGATACCAAAACGTGCACGCAATGGGGCCGTTAACAAGCCAGATCTTGTAGTAGCTCCAATTAAAGTAAAGGGATTAATCTCCAATTGTATGCTTCTGGCATTGGGGCCAGAGTCAATCATAATATCTATGCGGTAATCCTCCATGGCAGAGTACAAAAACTCTTCAATTACCGGACTTAACCGATGGATTTCATCAATAAACAAGACATCACCCTTTTCTAAGTTGGTAAGCAAACCAGCCAAATCGCCTGGTTTTTCAAGCACAGGGCCTGAAGTGGTTTTGATATTTGTACCTAATTCTTGTGCAATAATGTACGATAGGGTGGTTTTACCCAAGCCCGGAGGTCCATGCAACAAGACATGGTCCAAAGCTTCACCGCGTTGCACAGCGGCCTGCACAAACACCCGTAAATTAGCCAGTATTTTCTCTTGTCCGGTAAAATCTCCGAAACTTTTTGGCCTTAATACGCGTTCAAACTCCTTCTCTACGCCATTTAAATTTTCTTCTTCCGGGTCTATATGTGGATTTCGCACCATGCGAATATAATTGTTTTAAAGATGTTTTGTTTTTACTAGTCTTTACTAAACAACCAACGGGCTATTTTTTTATACGATGGTTTTTGCCCGTACATTAAAATACCCACACGGTAAATGCGTCCTGCAATCCAAGTGGTAACAATAAATCCAGCGGTTAAACTCACCATGGAAACAATCACTTGCCAGAAAGGTACATCAAACGGCAACCTTACCATCATAATAACAGGAGCAGTAAATGGAATAATGGATAACCAAACAGCTAAATCACCATTTGGGTTTGATACCACCACACTTTGTGCCAATACCAACGCCAATACTAAAGGCATAGTAATGGGTAACATAAATTGTTGGGTATCCGTTTCACTATCCACCGCTGAACCAATTGCAGCAAACAAGGAGCCATAAAATAGATATCCTCCAATAAAATAGAATAAGAACATACCAATAAAATAGGTAAAGTTAAACTGCAATAAGGCTTGCAATATCTCCCCAGCCCCGCCACTTGGTGGTGTTGCCCCGCCAGGGTTGAGTGCTGCTGCATCTGCACCAATGGCACCCATTACCAAGCCAGAAACACTGCTGCCAAGCACGGTTACAATAAGTACCCAAATAATAAATTGGGTTAAACCTACAAATGCAATACCCGCAATTTTACCCATCATCAATTCAAAAGGTTTAATAGAAGAAATAATCACTTCCACAATGCGGTTTGATTTTTCTTCAATAACCCCACGCATAATTTGCACCCCATAAATAAAAATAAAGAAGTAAATGATGATTGCCCCCAAGTACCCAATGATGGTGCTAAACTCCACACTACTGCTTTCCATTCCTTTATCTGTGAATTTGATGGTTTTAACAGAAAGCTTATTTTTATTGATGGATTGAAGTGTTTTGTCATCAATGCCATTTGCCTTTAACAACTCGTTCTTAACTTCATTTTCCAGCATGTTTTCTAATTGCATAACCGTACCAAATGATGCTTGTTCCTTGCTGTAAAGTTGCACTTGGTGTATGTGCTCGATGGCTGAATCGGGAATGTGTAACAATGCAAAATAATTCTCATCATTTAAGATGGTGGCCCTTTGGTTATCTGGAACATAACCAAAAGTAAAGTGTATCAACTCACTATTGGTTAGTTTATTGGCAAATGTGCCATTTTTATCGCTAACGTATATGTTTTTGGTAGTTGAACCAATATCTTTATTAATACTCACATAAATAATAATCCCGTAAAACAAAACCATTAGCAAAGGAGCCGCAATGGTCATGATAATAAAGGATTTTTTTCTAACCCGTGTAGTATATTCTCTTTTTGTAACCAGCCAAATTTTTTGAAGCATGTGTGGTATGTTTTATAGCAAAGATGTAAAATCTTTGCATTATCAAAAATAAAAAAGGGGTAGACTATGCCACCCCTCTGTGTATAAGTTTATTTTTAATGCAATTACTCAATTCCTTTGCTGATAAACTCCTCCACTTGCTCCACGCTTAAACGTTTAGCAACAATTTCCTTTTTCTCGTTTAGCAGGTAAATTACCGGAGTACTGTAAATATCATAAAGCTTTCTAAACTTGGTATTGTTGTATAAATCACTCACATTAATCCATTTTAGCTTATTGTCAAACACAAATTTTTTCCATTCTTCAGCCTGCGAGGTTAAACTGATGGCATACACTTCGAAAAACTTGCCGTTGCTATGTTGTTCATTTGCCAGTTTATCATACAATACTTTTAAGCGGGGAATTTCTTCTTTGCAACGACCGCAGCTAGCATCCCAAAACAACAGCATGGTGTATTTTGCTTTAATGGCAAGCAGTTCCTTCATTACAAAACTTGTATCAGGCATAATCAGGTTCGGGGCAATTTTCCCCAATAAGTTATTCCTGATGTTGTCTGCACGATCTGTAATTTTATACCTTAAGGTCTCGTCAACCCAAAAAGCCTTAATGGTGTCTTTGTAATAATTATCAACCATGTGCACAAATACAGCATCCATACCCATGTATTGTGAGGTTTCATAGTGATTGGTAATCCAGAAAATACACCATTTGGTAACTTCCTTACTTTTTTCTGCACGGCTCATTACAAAATCAATAGCCTTGTTAATAGAGTCTGGTATCTGTGGAATAACTTTGGTAATGTAGTATTCTATTTTTGAATGAAAAACGGGCGTGTATGCGATGCGGTCATCAGACAGATCAATATTATCGAAGTAATGTGTTTTGTAGTAATTATATCCAAACAAGGAGTCTTTTCTGCCGTTGGGTAAAACAGGAGGGGTCGGAACATCAATCTCCCTCATCATATTAAATATTTTAGCAATAAGTAGGTTTGGTTTTTCTTTAGTTACTTTTTGCCTGTAATCAGTCAATCGTTTTTCTATTTCAATAATTTTGTCACGGTTAAAGCGAGTAGCGGCTGTATCCTTATCTTCTTTGGCTTTTTTATAGGCCTTTTCAAATGGATCTACCTCTCTTGCAATACTGGTTGTGAAGCTAGAGTACTCAAAAAAGGCGGTATTTTCTGCTGAGTTTTTCACCTTCATGTTTCCAGTATAATCAATGGTATCTGTTTCAAGGCTAAAGGTTTGTTCAGTAACCACAAAATCAAACAACAACGACTTTTCAGCCGAAGCAATCAGGTAAATACCTCCTTGCAAATTTTCTTTGCCCTTAAATACCATTTTGCCAGATGCATCAGTGAAGGTACTGTCTTTTAGATACTGTTTATCACCATAATAGTAACCCAAGTAATACATTTTTTTACTAGCTCCCTTTATTTTAATGGTAATTTCATAGGCTGATAATTGCTGGATGACAAGGCTCAGCAATACGGCTAAACTAATTTTTTTGAACATATTCATAATGAAATTGTGTGGTAAAAATACGAAATAAACCAACCGATTACCAAGTGGTGTTTTATATTAACAAAACTTTAAGCAGTAAATGCTGACAAAAATCAAGACCAGTTGTGAGTTTAGTCATTTAGTATGAGGTGAATTGGTGATAAATTTGGATAAAATTAAACAATATGAAAAACGAAACCACCACATCAGCTTATTTGTATGAATTGCACCAGATTTATAAAACATGGCTAAGTGAGCTTGCATTGGCAACAGATGAATTGGCTCATTTTAAACTCAACTTAGAAAAAATAGTTGTTGCAAACACCAAAATAGAGGTAACAAGCAAGGTTGAGCAATTTCAAAACCAATTCATTACCCAGTTGAATGAAATTCAAGAGTTGAGGCATGAAATTAATGGGGCAGAGGCGAAGGTAGAGCAAAACATAAAAAACAACCTCGTAGCGGCTGATCACAGAAAAGAGGAGTTGAATCCTTTGTTAAGTGAGCGTGTACAACAGTTTCATAAATTGTTTTTGGAGCTTAAAACGGAATATACACAATTTTTAGCCAAGACGTTTTAAATTTGCCCGGTGCAACAGTTACCGGAAAAATTTGTACAACAAGTCAATTTATTGCTAGGCCAGGAGGCAGGTGATTTTACGGACAGTATCTGGGGAATACCTCCTGTAAGTGTTCGCTTAAATCCGCTTAAGCCTGCCACTGCTTTTAAAGATGCCCTGCCAGTTTCCTGGAGCAAGTGGGGTAAACAATTGGCGCAGCGTCCATCCTTCATTGCTGACCCTCTTTTTCATGCCGGGGCTTATTATGTGCAAGAAGCTTCTTCTATGTTTTTAGAAGAAGTGTTTAACCACATTAAAACACAAATACCAACCCCACTTAAGGTGCTGGATTTATGCGCGGCTCCTGGCGGTAAAAGCACTTTGTTATTATCTTCAATGCAAGATAATGACTTGCTGGTGGCCAATGAAATTATCAAAAGTCGGGTAACTGTTTTAGAAGAAAACCTCATCAGGTGGGGCAGGAGCAATGTGGTAGTGAGCAATAATGATGCAAAGGATTTTAATGGCTTGCAAGATTATTTTGATGTAATAGTTGTGGATGCGCCATGCTCAGGTGAAGGCATGTTTAGAAAAGACAAAAAGGCCATTGATGAGTGGAGCGAAGAGCATGTGAAATTATGCGCAGTGAGGCAGCAACGCATTTTAGCTGATGTGTTACCTGCCCTAAAACCAGGTGGCTTTTTAATTTATTCAACCTGCACTTTTAACACCATTGAAAACGAAGACAATGTGCATTGGTTGATGGAGGATTTTGGCCTTCAATCGATTCCTATTGGTATAGCTACTCATTCAGGAATTACTGAAACCAACACTTGGAAAGGCAATGAATTGTTTGCTTACCGCTTTTATTTGCACCGGGTGCAAGGTGAAGGTTTTTTTACGGCCTGTTTGCAAAAAAATACGACAACACAAGGTTATGGGGCGGCTAAAATAAAAGGAACCAAAATAGATAAACCTTCTCTTACATTACTGGAAAAGGTTAAGCCTTGGTTAGCTGAAAATGAGGAGCTCGATTTGTTTGCACATAAAGATATGGTGTTTGGTTGGCCAGCTTCAATTGGGCAGGATATTTTCTATTTACGCGGCAAGTTAAATGTGCGCCTCTCCGGACTAAGATTGGGTGAGGTGTTAAAAGGCAAGCTGGTGCCTGAGCACCAATTGGCATTAAGTGTGCATCTGAACAAACAACAGCCTTCAATAGAAGTGAATAAGGAAGATGCCCTAAGGTTTTTAAAAAAGGAAGTTTTTGAAGTTCCTGCAATGGAACAGGGCATTTATTTAATCAAGCACCAGGGCTTGGGCTTGGGCTGGGTAAAAGTGATGCCAAACCGAATGAATAATTATTTACCTGTTCAATGGCGCATCTTAAAGCCATTGGGTGAATTACTCAATAGCGGTTAAATTGTTGGTTCATTATAATAGTCTATTAGTCAGATTGTTGGAAATAATTTTAGAAAATAACGCAGGTTTTTGTACTTTTTGACTTCTTATTATTAACAAAAAATACTCCATATTTAAGGGGTTAAAATGAAGTACCTATGAAAAAAATAATCTGTTTAATGTTGGTTGCTTTTGCATTACTACCCCAACTACGTGCTCAGGATGCCATGACTGCTGCATTTGCAAAAAGCTATTCTTACGAAAAGGGTGAACTGTATGTTCAGGCCATTGATATCCTAAAAGAGGTTTATCAAGAGAAACATTATGAAGTAAATTTACGTTTGGGGTATTTGTATTATTTGGCAGCCCAATACCAGGAGTCTATAAAATATTACACCAAAGCTATCGAGATTAACCCAACTTGTATACAGGCAAAGTTGGGTATGGTTTTGCCACATGCTGCCACTAAAAGATGGGATGTGGTAATGAAGTTGTATGAAGAAATTCTGGTAATTGCCCCATCAAGCAGCTATGTGTCTTATAAATTAGGACTGATTTACTATGAGCGTAAAAATTATGCATCTGCCCTTAAGTGTTTTGAGTTGGTTTACAACCTTTATCCTTTTGATTATGAGGGATTGTTGATGATGGGATGGGTAAATTTGCAACTTGGCAAAAAGGCAGAAGCTAAGAACTTTTTTAACCGTGTTTTACTGATAGCTCCTAATGATAAATCAGCCTTAGATGGGCTGGCGCAGTTGAAATAACTCAGGCTAGAACTACCCAATTTTAGCGCAATATGGTAATGGTGCCCCTGAAATAATGCTCTTTGGCATTTGTAAGGTAGGCCACAATTTCCCATGAATAAATTCCAGTTGTACATTCAGTGCCTCCAAATGTGCCGTTCCACCCTTCGTTGGGGTTGTTGCTTTCATACACTACCATGCCCCAACCGTTTATTACTATTAAACGATAAGTGAGTATTTTTTCATTGTCAAAATGGGGCCTAAATTCATCGTTTAAGCCATCGCCATTTGGGGTAAAGGCACTGGGTACAAATGCCTTTAGCTCATCTTTAACAATAACGTAAGCAAACACCGTATCCGAAACACATTTTCCAGCATTAACTTCAACCACTTTTAACTTTTTTCGCCCGATGTTATTTTTCCAGTTTACCAATATCCCTGAAGTGCCTTGTCCATCGGTAATTTCACCATCTTCAACCGCCCAAAAATAACTAGAGCCAGGCACTGAATCCAAAGAATAAAACACTTGTGTTTCATTTACCATTACCGTATCAATAACTTGTGCCTGAGCAAGTGTTGCATAACACAAGTACAAACAAAAAAGGCATATATACTTATTTACAACCATAGTTATTCGTGTTTAATCGGTCCAGGACGTGGAGTTGGAAAAACAGCAATACTTGCAGTACCAGAAATAGGAGCAGGACAACCGCCTTGCTTGCCAGCTTCTGTTATTTGGTATTCATATACCCCGCTTGTTTGGTAAATTTGGCTTTTTATGCGATAAACACTATCAGTCAATTCGCTAACCTTGGAGGTGTCAATACCATTGGTAAACCTGCAAGAAAAAGCTGGTTTGCCAGAGAAAATGATACTGAGTTTGTTTGTACTGTTACCTACACAAATGGAATCAGAGCCAGATATGATAACGCCATACGTTGGTAAAACAACAATAGCCATTTTAGCGGTATCACTTGTACAACCACTGCTATTTGTTTCAACAACCAACAAGGTATCTATACCTGCTTTCAATGAAAAATGAATTAAAATGCTATCGCTGTGGCCAGCTATGGTTGTAATTTTACCATAAGTTGTGTCTCCTTTTAATTGCCATGCATACGTTGAGCCAGGATTGGCCAATACATCATACACGTTGGCTGAACCAGCGCATACGGTATCCAACTGGGCATAAGTTGCCAGAGGAATAAACGCAATTACAATAAAAAGAAGCCTTTGTAGCATTTTAAATACTTCTTACCCCTTAGTAGGCGGTAATGGTAGGTGCAGCGATTGCCGGATTAATAAGAATCGTATAGGTTGTTGGGAAACTGGCCACACTGGCAATATTGCCAGGTGCAGGATGACCTCCCGCAGTATTGGTTGACCCAAATGAACTAATCACAAAATAATAAGTAGTGCCTGGTGTTAAAGTTGGCCAACCAGCAGTGCTGATGGTAACTGGTGATGAAGTTATGCCAGTTACACTTCCTGACGCACTTGATACCACTGAGCCCGTTGCAGAACCTGACCTTAGCTCATAACTGAATGTAAGGTTGCCAATGCCTGAAATGGCCGCAAAATTATTGATAAACACATTGAAGTTTGCAGCAGTACCTCCAAAACATATATTTTGGCTGGTGGGCAAAGAGCAAATAGGCAAAGGATAAACCTCAACAGCCTTATTGGTAACTGAACCCGAACAGCCGCTTATGGTTTCGCTTACGCGTAAGGTGTCTCTAACCATAGCCGCAGTGCCATTATTGTAGGTAACGCGTGTAAACAGGTTGCGTGATGATACAGTACTATCTACTTTTGAAGAAGTGCCAGCACTTACCAAGGTCCAGTTTACGGTAGAACCCGGATTGGTTGTTCCATTAATACCAAATAACTTGGATGTGCCTGTCCAGACTTTTTGTGTTTGTGCAGAAACCATTAGAGTTCCGCAGGTAATCAAAACAAACAAGGCTGTTCGTAGTGATAAATTGTAGGGTTTGTTCATTGTTGTATAGTTTATTATTTAAAATTTAATAAGCAGTAATGTTGTTGGCACTTAAGCCTCCTGATTTAATGATAAATGAAGTATTCGTACCAGTTTCGTTGTAAGCTCTTCCCCTTGATGCATTAAAACTATTGCCATTCAAATTATCGGTACCATAGCGAAAGGCGTATACTTTATAATAAAGTGTATCACCACAACTTAAATTCATTACATCTGTATAAGAAGTGGTTGAGCTTGAGGCTATCGTAGCAATTACAGTTGCTGAAGCAATGGTAGCACCAGTAGTATAAGTTGTTCCATCTTCTGGTGCGGTAAAGGCATCAATAGTATTGCGTAAAATAACATATCCTACCGTTCCATCAGCAGGGTTGGGGTCTGTGCATGAATTCCACGCTAAATTAAATGTATCAAATGTGCTGTTGGCAACCACATCATTTAATACTGGGGTAGGGTAGTCGGGCTGACGAAGTTGATTCCAATAATTGGCATTGCTTGTTGTTGAGGAACTGCATTTATTGGGTAAACCATAGCTTTCAATGCCTGTTTGATCCACCTTGGTTGAGCCATGTGTTCCACCAACATAATCGCTTAAGTCAGCACCAGGGCAAATTACGAGGGATGAATCAGTTGGCAAGCTTCCTTGGTAGGCAAGCTTATTGGTGCCACTTATACCTGTCCAGCTAGAACCCATGGATGAACGATGGCCTAAAGCATGCACGTGTGTTCCTGACCCGTTGCGTATTTGCAATAAATCACCTGTTCCAGAAATGTTTAATGCAGAACCACTCCATGATGGACTTGAGCCAAATGTTGACCCGACAGAACCTGAAATGGAAAAATAAGTTGTTGATTGGGCAGACAATTCGATGTATCCATCTTCTTTTTGCAATTCGAGCGTGCGGGCCGTTGTGGGCGATGAAGAGGGGTAAAGCCTATTCCAAACAATAATTACAGTGCCTTTCCGCAGGTTATTCCAAAATGAAATATTGGTAAAGGTGATTTCATCTTGCCACGAGTTCGTGGCTGAGTTGTTGTCTCTTAAGGTAAAGTTTCGTAAATCAACATTATCTTCTATCACCAATAATTCCACCCATTCATCCCTGGGGTCTCCTGAGTTAAAGTATTCGCTTACCACTACTTGCTGCGCAAACACAAAAACGGGGAACAAAATCCCCAATAGCATAACCAATAAAGCCCTAGAAAGCACGAGTCAAATTTATTTTAAGTGCATCAACTTAAGGTTATGCTAATGTTATTGGCATATCAATATCTGGTTAAAACAGGTTAAAAAAGTATTAGCTAATGGTTGATTTATTCCCCGCAGTTTCCCATAGTTTTATACTTTTGTGCATGCTTCAAGCACAATCACTTCAACTGCTTCATCAATTGGTAACGCCTATTCAGCTCTTAACAAAAGAGGAGTGGGATGATTTTGAGCAAATTTGGTTTCCCTATGAGGCGGCCAGAAAACAACTGATAACTGTAGCTGGTGAAAAAGAAAAATATTTATACTTGGTATTGGATGGTGTGCAACGTGTATTTTATGCAGATGAGGAAAACCGGGAAGCCACTTTGGTATTTACTTATGCCCCTTCATTTGGTGGGGTATTGGATGCCTTTTTGTTGCAGCAGCCATCCCGTTATTTTTATGAAACCTTAACGCCTTCTGTTTTTTTACGTGCATCCTACACCGATATTGAAAAACTAATGCTGAAGCATCATCCAATTGCTACACTTATCAGAAAGGGAGTTACCATTGCCACTTCTGGTATTTTAGAACGTTTGGTAGAGTTACAATGCTATTCCACGGAACAACGTTTTAAAACGTTACTTCAACGCAGTCCTCATATTTTACAGTTGATACCTCATAAGTATTTGGCTAATTATTTGGGCATGGATGCCACCAATTTTAGCAAGTTGTTCAATAAAACCAAGATTTAAAATCTTGGTAAAAACCAAGAATTAATCCAGTTCACGCATTCACCTTTGTGGCATAAATAATTTATGTTATGAATAATAAAATCGTATTGCGTTACTTTACAGGAGGGTTTATCACATTGTCTGCACTCAGTTTGTTATCGGTTAGCCATATGGCATTTGTTAACCCTCAGTCAGTAATGGATTTGGTTCAGGTAACCTTACCCAATGCAGATGCATATAGCTCCATTCGGGGAATTTATGGTGGTGTTGGAGCTACTATTGTAATTACCCTGCTTTATTTATGTTATTATAACCACAAACAAGGAGTGCAATTTTTAGCATTGTTTTGGGGGTTTTATGCCTTATCAAGAGGAATAACATGGCTTAATGATGGAGAACTTGGAGGTTTTGGTAAACAATGGCTGATGATAGAATTAGGTTTGTTTTGTATTGCAATTGTATTGTTTGCATGGAATGAGAAACATAAATCATGGAGAATAATAACCAGTTGAAAATGGAATTGCTAAAATTGGAACAACAAATAGAACAGCAACTCGCTACAACTATTGCCGTTTTTCAGCCCTTAAAGGAGCAGGAGTTGAATAAACAACCAACGCCTGATGAATGGAGTATTGCCCAGTGTTTATGGCACTTAAATAGCTACGGGTATTTTTATTTGCCTTTGATTGAGGATGCGATTAATAAAAAAGGTACAACCAAATTGCCTTTTAACTCGGGTTGGTTAGGTGGATATTTTACTGGTATGATGAATCCAACAACTGGCAAAAAGAAGTTTAAAGCCTTTAAGAATCATCGACCTCCAGCCATAAAAGATGCCCATGCAGAGGTAGCAACCTTCATAAATCAGCAAGAAACATTGTTGTTGTACATCCGAAAAGCGGCAAACGCTGACTTGAATCAGCGTATTCCTATTTCAATTTCTACCCTTGTGAAATTAAAATTGGGTGATGTGTTCGGTTTTATGGTGGCCCACATTGAACGGCATATGCAACAAGCTCAACGCTGCATTAGTGCAAAGTAATGATTTGCTCCTCTTTTATAGCCTATGTATTCAATTATCAATTAGGTAATGGTTTTAATGACAGATGAGTTGATAACACTTGATGATTTCACTAATGTCTGCATCCTGCTTGATAGGAGAAAGTACAATGGGGATTCTGACCTTATTAATATGGTTAATATTTGTAGCATCGTAGTCAAATATGTGCAGCAGTAAAGCCGTTTTCATAGCATTGGCCTTAATGCGTAAGGTATTATGGGTATGTCGACTTGGGTGCAAATGGATATAAGTTTGTTGTGGTAAGTACCTCAAAGTCATAGCCGTTTTATCGGAAAGGGTAAACTCCCTAAAACCGTCATGCTTGTTTATCCATTGTTGGTACACTGCTTCTTCAAGTACAAGATGAGTTGTTAAGTATTGGGTTGTTTCATCAAGTATACTTCCAACATCCAATGCACCCATATACATATCAAAAGTAGAGTTACCCAGCGATTTTATTTGCGGCAAAATGCTAGGCACAGGCGTGTTTTTATTGAACAATACAAACTGTTTTAAACTTGGTAGGTGATGTTTTAATACGTGAAAAATGATTGACACAAGTTTATAATTATCAGCGGTTGTTATCAATTTCCCCAAAAGGCATGTGTGTTTGTGAAATGGGAATTAGTTAGCTAACCAGTTTCTGAACCAAGTAATTTTGCTTGTAAATCTAACGCATATTTTTTTAAATTGATTGTATAACTACAAAATCTGGAAAGAATACATTGGGTTTACAGGCTGGCGATAGCATTATTGCTGTTCAATACGCAAAGGTTTACCGACAGTTGTATTGGCCGCAGGCAACTGATACCATGTTTGTTGAAGTGATAAGAAATGGAACGCCTGTTATGCTCGGTGGCAGGCCAATATATTATGCTAGAAACAAGTATACTACTATTGCAGAGGGGAAATTAACGGAAGAACAAGCAACCTTTAAAAAGTGGTATTGGCGCAAACGCAAAGGCACTCGTCAATAGCTTAACTTATCTACATTAAACTTGTGTTAATGATTGAGCTATAATTTGTTGCCACCATTTTTTTTATCAACTTGCCAACTTGAACCTAACCGCATGAAAAAAATAGCCCGCCTTACTTTATTAATTGTTTTGTTGGCAAGCAATGTTCAAGCCCAACGTATAAGAGCAGTTTCCTACATGAATGTGATTGAGCGAGAGTTTAATATGGTACAGGAAAACATGTGGTATTATACCAATGCTGCTTCTCATCAAGGCTCGGCAGGTAAGTTGGAGTCTAAACGTAAGGAACTCATTAAGCAAATTGAGCTTTCCATCCGAAATATTTCTGGTATGAAGCCATTTCAAAACAGCACTAGGTATCGCGATTCTGCGGTGGCTTTTTTACAACTCAATTACCAGGTGTTAAAGGATGATTTTGCCAAGGTGCTTCAACTTCAAACTATTTCTGAAAAAACGTACCAACAAACAGTTGAATACATCAACATGCAAGAAGTGATTGATACCAAATTGGCCGAAGCTGGACGCATGATGAACCAAGAACAAGTAAATTTTGGCACCATGTATGGAATTGCCTTTACAGAAAAAACCAATCAGATTAGTTTAAAGCAAGCTGAAACGGACAAGGTTTATGATTATTATAACCCCATTTATTTGTTTTTTTTTAAAAAGCTATTTAGATGAAGTGAAATTTGTGGACACACAAACCAAACAAGATAGCGCAGAAATGGAGCAATACAGCATGGTATTGCTACAAAATGCGCGGGAAAGCTTAACCCAACTGCAACAAATGGATGCCTTTAAAGGAGATACTTCTTTAAAAGCAGCCTGTATGCAAATGCTACAATTTTATGAGCTGGAAGTGGCAGAAAAATTCACACACTTAAAATCATATTACGCAGAGAAAAAGCTCTTTGCTGAAGCAAAAAATAAAATGGAACTAATACCCGTTGAACAACGCACCAATGAAGATGTAAAGACTTACAACCAAGCGGTTTCAGCTTATAACTTGGCAACCAGTAAATTTAATGTAATAAACCAATATCTAAATGAAACCCGCAACAAGTTAATCGCCAATTGGAATGCTTCTGCTCAACTGTTTAAAGATACACATGTTCCCAAACGTTAACATTTATTTACGTGGTTGTTAAAGCTGGTTGAAGGTGCTTTAACCAGTACTTTTTACCATAACCACAAAATATCTCCGAACCTGATTTGATTTTTTTACTGGCAAATAAGCAAATCTGTCCCCGCTCATCTAATAATATGCGGGAATTGTTTTTTAATGTGGTATTGGTAGTGCCTTTTACATCGTTTGCATATTTGGCAAAACACTTGCTGTGTTTAGAGTCTAGAATGCGGCCATTTAATAAGGCAATAAAGTATTGGTCTTCATTTAATAGCACCCTTTTTTGAACTTGTTTGTTGGTTAACACCTCTCCCGTAAAATAGGCAATCAGCTCATCTTTGTAAATATCAATGGCAGTGTACAGCCCCATACCTGCAAGTGGTATCTGCGATGGTTCAATATATAAGTATAAAGATTCATCTGAATCAATCGCGATTAGGTCTTGTTTCATTTAGACAGGGTTATACGCACTTTTACTGTTATAAGACATCATTACAGGCATTCAAACAGGGCTATTTTAGTTCTGTTTCATTAATGCTTTTGCGCCACACTTCTTTTCCGAAGGTATCATAAATAACGATGGTTAGTACACGTTCTTTACGTTTACCGGTAAATTCCAATATGGCAAAATTGCGTTCTCCAATAAACGTATCAGCTACACGCAAGGTGTTTTTTTCGTCTTTTGTTTTGCTATTGGCTGATGAAGTAAGTGGAGAAACGGTTAAATCTCTTAATGGATAAGTCCCTTCTCTGTTTAATTGGGTAAGCTCTGTTTGATGTCTATCACCAGTAAGGAAAATTACACCCGGAATCTGTTCATCTGTAATGGCTTTAATTAAAGCCGCACGTTCTTCAGCATACATAGCCATGTTTTCGTATTGCGCCAAATCACTCAGTACCTGATTGCCAACTGCAATAAATTTAAAAGTAGCTGGCGAGTATTTTAAGGCATCAATCAACCATTCAATCTGCGCTTTTCCCAGCATTTCCTTTGTTCCTGTGGTGCGTTTGTTTGATGTTCTAAACCAACGGTCGTCCATTAAAAAAAACTGTGCATCATTCCATACAAAAGTTCCGGTAATACCACCTTGTCCTGTTGCATTGTAGTTGGGGTTTGCCCAAAAATCCTTAAAAGCTTGTAAGGTTAGCTGTTTATTTATAAAAGAGCGGTCAGCATCATTTGGCCCATAATCATGGTCGTCCCAAATGGCGTAATGATGTGTTGAACCCAGTAATTCTTGCAATTCAGGTATTGATCTGGAATGTGTATAACGGTAATTGATGCCTGTTTGTGTACCCCAATCGGCTTCACGCAAATAAGTATTGTCGCCCAACCACAACATTAAATCAGGGTCTTTTGCTCGAATGGATTTAAAAATTTCGTAATCTCCACCATAAGGTTTTCCAGGTCTATCATAAGCTGAATCAGCCACATAATTGCAACTGCCTAAAGCCAGTTTAAAAGCAGGAGGGTCGGTGCGCCACGCCCACAACTTTTGGGTTTGAAAAGAAAGTTCATAAGGAATGTTTACCTTTTTGCCATCAATCCAAACTTCATAAGTGTATTGTTTACCCTCATCCACTTTATCTGCAATTAGATGTGCCGTGAATCCATGATACGGGTCAGCTATTTGCTCAAACGTTTCAAATACCATTTTGGGGTTAGCTGTTTCCCAGTATTTTATTTTTACTTTGGCGGGCTTTTTAGTTTGTAGCCAAATGGCCACCTCTTTCATTTCTGAATAACCAACCATTGGCCCCGATTGGATAATGCCGTTTTGCGCAAGGGCAACCGAACTGATAACAAAGCTGATGAGTAAGAGTAATGCGTTTTTCATGACAAGGAAATAAAACCCAAAAGTAAAAGGTAATTGTTACAAAAACGTTATTAATGTTTAATCTCTTACGTCTCACTTTACTTAATAAGAATTTAAGCAGGCTTACAAAATAGGTATTACAAATCTGCTAGTCCCTTATTTTACTCATACTTTCTAAAAAGTAAGTAATGTTCTTATTGGTGCGCATATTCATAAAAGAATAGTTATATCCATTTTTGAATGCCCTAAATACAACCAGCATTATATCTAAACAAAAGTGTAATCTTGAAATAGTTTACAGCGTAAATAAATTTAAAACAAACGTTTAACGAACATTAACCACAACAAAATGAAAAGAACAGCAACAGCACATTGGCAAGGAAGCGGCAAAGAAGGTCAAGGACATTTAACCACCCAAAGTCAGGTATTAAGCCAAACACAATATTCTTTCAATACCCGATTTGCAGATGGCATAGGAACCAATCCTGAAGAGTTAATTGCAGCAGCCCATGCCGGATGTTTTACCATGAAACTTAGTTTCAATTTAAGTGCTGCTGGATTTGTGCCAACTTCTCTTGATACCCAATGTAGCATTACCCTTGAAAATGGAGCCATTACCCAATCTCATTTACAACTTCAGGCAGTAGTGAGTGATATTACGGCAGAGCAATTTGCTGAATTGGTGGCAGACGCAGAGAAAAACTGCCCAGTGAGTAAGTTATTAAATACCAACATTACCGTTGAATATACATTAAACGAAGCATCATGAAAATAGCAGTAATAGGTGCTGGTAATGTGGGTGGTGCTTTGGCACAACAATTTATAAAAGCAGGGCATGAGGTAAGTGTTGGGGCTAAATTCCCTTTGAGTGAAAAGTCTCAAAAGCTTGTTCAGCTTATTGGCGAAGAGCATTTTACCGAGGTTTCCAATGCAATTGAAAAAAGCGAAGTTGTTGTGATAACAACACCACCAGATGCAGCAGTTTCCATACTTCATTTATTTGGTGCAGTAAATGATAAAGTAATTATTGATGCTACCAATGCGGTGCGTGTTAAGCCAGAGCCTTATGCTACTGTTTTTGATGCAGTTAAAGCCATAACTGGGGCTGAACATGTGGTGAAGTGTTTTAACTCCACAGGTTTTGAAAACATGCTCAATCCCATCTACGGTGAATCAGGCATAGATATGTTTGCTGCTGGCAACAGCTTACATGCCAAACAAGTGGCTGAGCAATTGGCCAAAAGCATCGGTTTTGTAGCTTGTTATGATTTTGGCGGAGATGACAAGGTGGCTTTACTTGAACAGTTTGCATTGAGTTGGATTAACCTGGCTATTATGCAGGGGCACGGCAGAGATTTGGCATTTAAAATCATAAAAAGGTAAAAAGTAGCCTTAGCTAAGGGGCTTATTTTTTAGTCTGGAGGGAAATGAATAGCCTTGGTGAGTGTTTAAAACCACTTGGCCAAATCATCTCTCCACACCAAAACTACCACACCAATTAAGCAGATAAAGGCTGCAATTACAGTTGGTTTGTTTAATTTTTCGCGTCCACTTACGATGGCTGCAAACATTACCGTTAATGGCAATAAGCTAAAAATAGTTTGGGCCATACCAACGGGAATTTGTGAAGCGGCAAGCAGGCTTAAAGAAACACCTGCAACCGGGCCAAATAAAGTGCCAGCTATCAATGGTTTAAAAACGTAAGGTGTAAGCGTAATGGTTTTAAATTCCGTCCAAATATTTCGTTTAAACAAGGCAATACTATAAGCAGCTAAAGTGCCAATACACATGCGAATCCAAGTGGCATGTACAGGGTTTAAATCAACACCAGAAACGTGATTTATGTTTAATCCTTTTTTGGCACAAACCAATCCCAGCCCTTGCCCTAAAGCACCCAGCACAGCAAAGCCTATGCCTTTCAGCAATTGTTTTTGTGGCGTTTCTTCTTGTTTGTTTTTTCTTGTGGTTTGCACAAACCAAACAATACCGCTAATGCTAATTAACATCCCAATAAATCCGTACAGATTCATGGTTTCATTAAGCATAAGCATCCCCAATAACAAGGCTGCGACTGGAGCAAACGGGCTAAATAAACTGGTTCTGCTGCTGCCTAATATTTTAAATGCACTAAAGGCAAAAAAGTCGCCTAATGTTAAGCCAATTACACCACTTAGTCCAAGCCAAAACCACTCAGCAGCCGAAGGGAAGGTAAACAACTGGTTTAAGGGTACACCAAAAAATACTACCACAATAATGCTTAATAGCAAGGTGGCATAAAACAAACGAACTCGGTTTAAGGCAGCAGGGTCAGATCGCTGGCTGGCAATGGTAAATATTAATGTTCCCGCTGTCCAGCAAAACAATGTTCCGAATGCGGCAATTAACCCTGTATTCATGTTACATCAGGCTAAACTCTTGGCCCATATTTGGAATTTCAACT
Source organism: Chitinophaga pinensis (assembly GCA_943372215.1). GTDB lineage: Bacteria > Bacteroidota > Bacteroidia > UKL13-3 > UKL13-3 > UBA6183. The sequence goes on from CALRXU020000011.1 coordinate 136,176, forward strand.
TGCTTAATACCAGCTGCATTTAAAGTTTCCTGCATGGCAATTAAATTGGGTTCATCGCCATGTACCAAGAATATCTTTTTTAAGCGGTCAGATTTACAAGCGTTGATGTAATTGAAAATTTCATCTTTATCAGGATGCGAACTAAATACATCCGTGCGGGCAATGGTGCTGTAGATGTTGTAATCTTTTCCCTTAATGTTAATGTGTTTCTGGCCAGATAAAAGCCTGTGACCCAATGTGCCTTCTGCACAAAATCCAGCAATTAATATGGTACTAAACGGGTTTTGGATATTGTTTTTTACATGTTCTTGAATACGTCCACCTTCAACCATACCTGCTGCTGAAATGATAATGCAGGAGTCTGTGTATTGCAACAATTGATCATGCCTGTCCAAGTTATCAATCCACTTTAACTCTTCAAAATCAAACAAGTCGCCATGTTCCCTTAAAAATGCAGTAGCTTCTTCATTAAGTAATTCAGGGTGGTTGGCGTACACATGGGTTGATTTGATAGCCAACGGGCTATCCACAAACACTTTCACCTGTGGCAATAATCCTTTTTTAGCCAACCTGCACAACACATGTACAATACTTTGTGTGCGCCCAACACTAAAAGCCGGTATAATCAGTCGCCCACCAATTTTAACAATGGTGTTCTCAATATATTTCATCATTTCTGCTTCTGCCAATTCGGATGATGTATGTTTACGTCCCCCGTAGGTGGTTTCACAAATCAAGTAATCCAAATCCTGCATAGGCTGAGGTGTCCTGATAAGTTCAGCGTGGTCTCTTCCCAAGTCGCCACTAAAACCTATTCGGGTAACCTTATCTTCATTTTTGTATTCAATCACCACACTGGCAGCGCCCAATAAGTGTCCCGCTTCAATCAGTTCAATGCTGATGTCATCAGTAACTTTAAATTTTTGGTTAAAATTAATGGTTACTATTCTATCCATAGCTACAGCTACCTCGCGTTCCAGATAAATAGGGCGGGGTACATGTTTTTTGCGGTGTTTAGGTGCTCGGTTATACAAATGTTTAAACTCATTCATTTGTATGTTGGCACTGTCAAAAAGCAAATGTTTACTTAGTTCAAGTGTAGGCTCTGTACAGATAATCTGTCCTTTATAACCACGGTTCACAATGGTTGGAATATTGCCGCTATGGTCAATATGGGCATGTGTTAATATCACTAAATCAACATCGCCAGGATTAAAAGCAAAATCAAAAGCTTCTTCGTTTAGCTCTCTTTTCTGTTCATAATTCATTCCACAATCTATCAAAATTGTATAGCCATTATCTAAAGTAAGCATGTGCATGCTTCCTGTTACCTGTCTGGCCGCTCCCCAAAAAGTTATTTTCATTTTTACGTTACTCTCATTAAATCTGTTAGAAAAGGCAATGTGGTTTATGTAATTACAAGTTGTTATTTGGTATTTATCATAACCAAACAAATGCACCAATCTTCTCGTTTGATTATTCTTCTTAGTTAGGCATAACGCTTTACAATTGAAGATTTTTTGGCAAAATAGCTGTTAAAACACCATAATTCCTAACTTTGAGGCTATGGAATTGGTAAACCTATCAATAGGCAACAGTTTGTTGCAACAATATGTAAGCGAACTAAGGGACGTAACCATGCAAAAAAACAGGTTACGATTCCGCAAAAATATTGAACGCATAGGCCAAATTATGGCTTATGAGTTAAGTAAAAAAATGGCATGGGAACAGGTAAAGATACAAACTCCTTTAGGGATACATGAATCAACCCGTTTGGCAGAACAACCTGTTTTGGCCACAATTTTACGGGCAGGATTGAGCATGCACCATGGGTTGCTCAGTTTTTTTGATGAGGCTGATTGCGCGTTTATTTCTGCTTATCGCAAACATACGGACGAGCATCACTTTGATATTGTTGTTGAGTATCAAGCGAGTCCTGACATCAATAACAGGGTGTTGGTGTTGATTGACCCCATGTTGGCTACTGGCCAGAGCATTGACCTTACTTATAAAGCATTGTTAAAAAGTGGTACACCTAGACAATTGCATGTGGTAAGTTTAATTGCAAGCCGAGCAGGTGTAGAATATTTAACCCCCATTTTAAAAGGCGCAACGTTATGGGTTGCCGCTATTGATGACCAGTTGAATGATGAGGGTTACATTTTGCCGGGACTAGGTGATGCAGGAGACCTGTGTTTTGGGGAAAAACTGAGCCGATAATCATTTTTAGAAAAGGATAATCGTTTTAGCTTAGTACAGATTACCTTTGCTAGATGAAATTACTCTCTCTGCTGGCATTAATTTTTGTTTCTTTCCTAACACAAGCTCAAAATATTACTTTGGTTGATGTGGCATGGATTGATAAGATGAAAACAAACCAATCGGATACCGTTTATATTATTAATTTTTGGGCCACTTGGTGTAAGCCTTGTGTGGCAGAGTTGCCATCCTTTGAAAAGATTGGAACAACTTATGCAAACCGTGCGGTAAAGATACTTTTAGTGAGTACTGATATGCGTAAGGAGTTGAATACCCGTTTAAAGTCGTTTGTTGCTGAAAAACAACTGAAACAACAAGTACTTTTAATGAATGAGGTAAATGCCGACAAATGGATAGATAAAGTGAATCCTACCTGGAGTGGTGCTATTCCGGCTACCTGGATTGTGCATGGTAAAACAGGATTTACCTATTTTACTGAAGGGGAAATGACGTATGATGAGCTAGACAAATTACTACAAAAAGAACTGAATAAATAAATCAAATTTTTAAAAAAAATAAACATGAAAAAATTAACCGCTATTTTAATGATTACTCTGCTGTTTGTAATACATACAGCATTTACCAACTACCAAGCCAAAGGGTACGCAATAGGAGATATTGCAATAGATTTTAAATTAAAAAATATAGATGGGAAGATGGTTCAACTTGCAGATTATAAAAGTGCTAAGGGGTTTATTGTTATCTTTACTTGCAACCATTGCCCATTTTCTCAAGCCTATGAAGATCGGATTATTGATTTACATAAAAAATATCAAGCTAAAGGGTATCCGGTAGTGGCCATTAACCCCAATGATGCCATTCGGGAACCTGAGGATAGTTATGAGAATATGAAAATACGGGCTAAGCAGAAAAAATTTACGTTTGCTTATTTGATAGATGAGACCCAACAAATTGCTAAAACTTATGGCGCAACAAGAACTCCTCATGTGTTTGTTTTACAGAAAACCAAGGCTGGAAATAAGGTGGTGTACATTGGTGCCATTGATGATAATTATGAAGATGCCAAGCAAGTAAAGGAAAAATATACGGAACAAGCCGTAAATGCGGCTTTGGCGCAAAAGGAAGTGAAGCCTAACGTTACTAAGGCAATAGGTTGCGGTATTAAATGGAAAAAGTAATCCACAAAAAAAGCCCGAAACAAATTTGTTTCGGGCTTTTTTATAATAAGGTTCTCTCTTATTTAGCTGCAACCAGCTTTTTAATCTGTTCTTCTAAAATAAATTCATCTCCTTCAACATACCCAGTATGCGTCCAAACAATCTTACCATTTTGGTCTATTAGCAACGTGTGTGGTATAATCGTGGCATTGATTGCTCTTTTTAAATCTTCATTTACATCAAGTAAGCAATCAAAATCCCAACCTTGTCCATCAACAAACGGTTTTACTTTAAGCACATTTTTTGAGTTGTCAGTAGAAACGGCCACAAGTTGAACGTTGTATTTGGTGCGCCACTCTTCAAGCAAGTTATCATTAATGTTGGTAAGCTCCTTTTTACATGGAGTGCACCAGGTTGCCCAAAATGAAATTACCGTTATTTTGCCTGACTTTCCATAATCGGCTACATTTTTGTTTTTGCCATTAATGTCCTTTAAGGTAAGATCGGGGAGGGTTTGGTTGTTTTGTGCCGATGCTAAAGCTACTGCAAGCAGCATTAGGGTCGAAAAGTATACTTTCTTCATTTTAGGTTAATTTAGGTGTAAAATTATTCATTTCTTTGATAAATAAAACATACATCGTGCCAAATGTTGTGAACAAACACAGCTAGGTGTATATTTCAAAGCAAATATATTTGGGAATTAATTTGTAACAGCATCTAATAGGTGAATATATGATAAAGGTAGGTATATTTTTTGGAGGCTCATCCAGAGAGCGAGAGGTTAGTTTTGCGGGCGGTAGAACCGTTTATGATAACTTGGATAAAACCTTGTTTGAGGCTATTCCTATATTTGTAGATAGTTTTAACAATTTTATCCTATTAAATTGGGAGTTCATTTATAAAGGCAGCATCCGCGATTTTTACCCAACGGTAGAAGCGCTTAAAAATCAGCACTTACCAGTACAGATTTATGCTGAAAGTATTGTTGAAGCTCATATAGATAATGGCTTGTCAATGGCCGCTCAATTGGGTAAGGTTATAAAGGCTGAAGACCTAGGTAAGCACATTGATTTTGCATTTTTGGCCCTTCATGGCATGTATGGTGAGGATGGAACCATTCAAGGTCTATTGGAATGGTTTAACATTCCTTATACCGGTTCAGGTATTTTACCAAGTGCCATGGGTATGCATAAAAAAATGCAAAAAAGCATGTTGCAACATGCTGGGTTTAATAGCCCCAAGTTTACGGCTATTGATAAAAATGAGTGGAAAAAAGGGGACAAATCCCAAATATTGGCCGGAATAAAAAAGAAAGTGGGCTTACCCTTTGTGATTAAGCCTGCTAATCAGGGTTCATCGGTAGGAGTGAGTGTAATCACAGAGAAAAACATTGGTGATTTTGAAAAGGCAGTTGATGCGAGTTTTTTTATACAAACCATAGAAAAAAAACAATGGGTAGGTGTTAGTGAAACCGCTCGTTTGGCCTTGCTTCAAAAAATGGCCGATGTTAAGGAAGGGATTTCATTCCCTATGCTGTGTAACCATAAACTAATTTATAACCCCGATGAGTTATACCAGCTTTTTAACCAGGAGTTTGCAAAAAAAATAACGGTAACTCTGGAGAGTGCATGCAGCGAAACGTCTTGTTTAATAGAAGGCTTTATTAGTGGAAGAGAGTTTAGTTGTATTGTTATTAAGGATGAAGAGGGCAATGCCATTGCGTTGCCACCTACTGAAATCGTAAAAGGTACTGAGGTGTATGATTACAGAAGCAAATATTTGCCAGGGCTATCGCGTAAAGTAACTCCTATAAATATTGCTGAGAAGCAAGTACAGCAAATAAGAAAGGAATGTGTGCGTTTGTTTGATTATTTTAAGTTTAATACTTATGCACGTATTGATGGATTTATCAATACAAAAGGAGAAATTTTCTTAAACGACCCGAATACCACTTCTGGTATGATGCCTTCTTCTTTCTTTTTCCATCAAGCAGCTGAAATAGGGCTGAATCCTTCTCAGTTTTTAACTTATATTATACGCACTTCCATTGCGGAAAGGGCTTCCACATTACCCGTCCACTTTCAGTATAACATCATGTTATCCCAATTAGATACAGCAATTAAACACAATAAAAAACAGCAGCAAAAGAAAAGGCGCGTGGCTGTTTTTATGGGAGGGTATAGTACTGAAAGACATATAAGCGTTGAAAGTGGAAGAAATATTTACGAAAAACTAGCTTCTAGTGATAAATACCAACCGTTTCCTGTTTTTGTAACAGGCAATGACCAAGCGCATTCACTGCACGTTATACCCATTAATGTAATGCTAAAGGATAATGCGGACGATATCAGGGAAAAAGTATTTCACTTTAAACGAGCACCAGTTGTAGAGAAAATTATTGCAGCTTGTAAACCTATTATTGAAAAGTACGGAAGTTCCTCCAATCTTTTTGCTCCCAAACAGATTACTTATAAGCAGCTTGCCAAAAAAGCAGATGCTGTTTTTATTGCTTTACATGGCAGGCCCGGTGAGGATGGTACTGTGCAGCAGGAATTGAATAAGCTAGGAATTCCTTACAATGGTTCGGATGTAGAAAGTTCTAAAATAACCATCAATAAGTTTGAAACCAATGAGTTGCTTAAGAAGCATGGCTTGCTGGTGGCTGAACATATGTTAGTTTATAATGATGCGTGGAAAAAAGACCCAAAGGGAGTAATTGCAGCAATAGAAAAAATTGGCTACCCTCTTATTGCTAAACCCGTTGATGATGGTTGTAGCAGTGCTGTAAAGAAGATAAAAAACCGAGAGGAGTTGATGCAATATGCGGAGGGGGTATTTAGAAAATCGCTTACCATTGCACCTAGTTTGGCGGCCAAACTTGGATTAAAACCAAAGGAAGAGTTCCCTAAAAAACAGCATTTTCTTATTGAAGGATTTATTGACAGAGATAAAGCTGTTCATTTTTTAGAGGTAACAGGAGGGATGTTAACCCATTATGACGAAAAAGGAAATTTAACTTATGAGTCGTTTGAAGCAAGTGAAGCCTTAGCAGAAGGCGAAATTTTAAGTTTAGAAGAGAAGTTTTTAGCGGGTCAAGGACAAAACATAACTCCAGCCAGGTATCACAAACAAGAAAAAATAAGAAAAGAAATTAGTAAAGAAGTGCAGGCTGTTTTGGTTAAAGGGGCACAAATACTTCATGTGCAAGGTTATTGCCGGATTGATGCATTTGTGAGAATAGATAAAAAAAATAAACCAGAGGTGATTTTTATTGAAGTGAACTCTTTGCCAGGAATGACCCCAGCAACTGCCATTTTTCACCAATGCGCTTTAAATGGATATAAACCCTATGATTTTATTGACCGTATTTTGGAATTTGGCAGAGAAAGAATGATAAAAAAGTGAAAAAAACTTGAAAACCCGTATAAAAATAATATTTTTGACGTGTAAAAAAATATTATGGATACCAAAATAACCCTTAGTTTTAATGCAGATGTTATTGCTAATGCAAAAACATTTGCCAAAAAAAACCACATTAGTTTATCAAGGTTAACAGAGTTTATTTATTCTCAGCTTACTATTAAAAATTACACCTCACTTGATGATCTTCCCATTAGTGATTGGGTTAGCATCGTTTCGGAAGGAGAGGCCATATATAAGCCCATTAAAGATGCCAGAAAACAAACCAAAGACGCCTACTATACATCACGCAAGAAAAAATGAAAGTATACATTGATGCAAATGTGTTAGTGGCAGTACTCAATAAAGAAATGCCTGTTTTTACATATGCTGCTAGGGTATTGAGTTTAGCACAACATCCGCATTTTACGTTGTATACTTCTCCTATATGTCTAGCTATTGCGTTCTATTTTGCTGAAAAAAAAAGTGGAACAAGACTGGCCAAGGAGAAAATGGTTCAACTCTGCAATTTTATAGAGATTATTGATGCTACGAAGGAAACGGTTAAACAGGCTTTGGCTGACAAAAGGGTACAAGATTTTGAGGACGGAATGCAATATTATGCCGCGCTTAATCAACAATGCACTTGCATAGTTACCGAAGACACTAATGATTTTAACTTTAGTAGTTTAACTGTGTATAACTGCAAAGACTTTTTAACTGCAAATATCACCAAAATAAAACCTTAAACGTAGGGTGTGTAGGTTACCAATTTAATTTTTATATTTACCAACACGAAATAATAGTATGCATTTTTTTAAAACGTTGGGTGTACATCTAATCCTTATTTTGCTTTTAGTAGTTGGGTTGTTTATTGTTGTCTCTGGTTTTTTAAGCAGTTATACTCGGCATGGGGAGTATTTGTCCGTACCTGATTTAAACGGATTGCAAATTGATGATGCCATCCATTTATTAAATGAGAAAAAGCTCAGATATGTTATTAGTGATTCTTTGTATTTTGAAGAAAAGCCTAAACTGAGTATTTTAGAACAAAACCCTGCTGCTAAAAGTAACGTTAAAGAAGGGCGTGTTATTTATTTAACCATTAACAGCAACAGTGTTCCGTCAGTAATATTACCGAATTTACTTGATGTATCGCTTAGGCAGGCTGAGGCTATGCTTACTGCTGTTGGCTTAAAAATGGGAAAACTCATTTATAAACCTGATATCGCAAAAGATGTGGTATTGGAAATGCAATTGTATCATTCAACGTTAACTCCGGGTAAAAAAATTAGCAAAGGAAGCGCCATAGATTTGGTATTGGGAAATGGACTAGAAGGAGAAAGCATTGCATTACCCAATTTGTTAGGCCTTACTTTAGAGGAAGCCAATAATTTATTGTCAAGTTCTTCGTTATCCCTTGGATCGGTGGTATACCTAGGTGCTATTTCTGATTCTGCATCAGCAACTATTTATAAGCAAAATCCTTCTTATTCAGAGGGTTCAACAATAAATGGAGGTCAGCCGGTTGATTTATTTTTAAAGCAATAATGAAGCAGATTTACGCAGTATTTGTTATATTTTATTTTGGTTTTCAGGTTGTTGGACAAGAGGTTTTACTTCCCGTTAATGGCAACCCTTTACTAGATAAATACCTCAAATCTCAAACAGGCAGTGCCAGTCTGGGCAAAAAACAAAATACTTATCCAGTTAATTTTCCAGTAACAGAGTCTTTTGGGAGGTTAACTTTGGATACTATCTTTTGGGAATCAGGTGATGTTACCTTGCAACAATCTTGTATTTTTAACGCCCAAGCATCTAATGGTGCTACTTATAGCAATGGGGATGGTTCTTTTGGTGTTTGTGATGCGTTAACAAGTAGGCCAATGAACATGTTAAATGTTTTTGACAGGTGCTACTTTAGTTTTGACATACAAAGCGGAAGTACTTGGCAAGTCAACGATTCATTGGTACTCCAAGCCTTAAATGCCGCAGGCAATTGGGATAATATTTGGGTATCGCCAGTTATTGCCATCAACCAGCGGAATTATAATTTCGAGTTCCCACTTTCATTGTTATATGGTCATGCTTCATTTCAGTTTAGGTTTGTTAGTTATGGAAGTCGTGCGGCATCGAATACCCAGAACTACATTTTGCGTAACTTGGTATTTGGAGTAAGGCAGGGGTATCCTTTTACTGATAACATTTTTTGGACTTCTCCACTTAGCCATAGAGGCTCATGGGGAGTAATGCAAGGAGAACAACGCAAAGGAACTGATTTTGGAATTGGTTGGGGAAATGTGATTAAGCTTGACGGACTTAATGCTTTAAACCAACCTTATAATAATGGATTTACTGATACGATACAGTCTCAATCGTTTGATTTTAGTGGTTTTCCCGGACGAGATTCAATTTATTTTCGTTTTTTCTACAGGGCTTACAGTACAAGCAATACGGATTCACTTCTTGTGTTTTACAAAAACAATGCCGGTGCATGGGTAAGGCAGTTTGGTATAAGTGCAGCAACTGCATCAACTGGTTTGAATGTATTTATAAATAATGTAAATAGAAGCCGTTTTAACCATGGTGCTTTTGAGTTTAGAATAGTAACAAGGGGAAGTAGCACAGCCATTGGTGATAGTTTAAAATGGATTGTAAGTGGTTTTAACATCAGTGAAAAAACTCGTATCCCATTTTTAGATGATTTTTCTACCAGCAATATTGCTCCTGATTCTCAAAAATGGACCAATCGTTCAGTATTTATCAATAACCGATTTGCTATTAATCAACCTAGTTTAAATGTAGCCACCTTTGATGGTTTAAACCGCTTGGGAGTGCCGTACGGCTTTGGAAGAGGTTATTGCGACACGCTCACTTCATTGCCTATAAGGCTTGATGGGTTAACCGTAGCAGATTCTGTTTACTTGAGTTTTTTTGTGCAACCTACAGGGTTAGGTTCCAACCCGGCTGATGGTGATTCCCTTATCTTAGAAGCTCGTTATACTTCGGCATCTGCTGATTCATTTGCGCTATTATGGAAGGGTGCTCCTGGTAGTTTTAAAGCTGACTCCTTTACGAGAATCAGTATTTTGTTGCCACAACGTTACTTGCATGACCACTTTGAATTACGCTTTAAAAATATTGGTAGTCGAACAGGAAATTTGTCTCATTGGCACATTGATTATGTGCAATTAGATAAAGGAAGGACAAGAAATGATGCCTTGTTTGATATCGCCATTCAAGAAAACCCATCTCCGTTGTTAAAAAAATATTCGTCAATGCCATATAGCCATTTTAGGATAAATACGGCAAATTATTTAAACGATAGTCAGTATTTTACCGTAAAAAACAATGGCAATAACAATGCTGGAGCCTTAATTTATGGCCGCGAAGTGTTTAATCAAGAGTTTACTAGAATAGATACCTTTGGAAGTGCATTGCCGCAAATGCCAGCCTTAACCTCACAAGTAGCTACGGTTAAAAAAGCAGTAGTAGTAAATGATAACTTTACCACTGATTCTGTGCTTATCTGGAGCAGGTATTTCACCAAATTAGGAACTACAATTGATAATATTCGGGCAAATGATACCATTTGGCAACCAACCTATTTTGGCAATTATTATGCTTACGATGACGGAACAGCCGAACATGGATATGCCATTGAGAAAACAGCTGGTAAAGTAGCACTGAGGTATGCATTTGCTAAGCCAGATTCTTTATATGGTATGGCAGTGCATTTTAACAGAGGGGTAACAGATGTAAGTAGTTTGGCATTTGATTTAATGGTGTGGAAGAGTTTGGGTAATCCAGATGAGGTATTGCTGAGGATACCATCCAAAGCTGTGTATTATAATGCAAGAAATGGTTTTCATTATGTTCAGTTTGAACCCCCCATTTATATTGAAAACGATTGTTACATTGGTTGGGAGCAAAGCCAAATATTTCCTTTAAATGTAGGATTTGATTTAAATTATAAAGTAAATGACCAGTATATTCCAAATCCTGAGATGTCATTTAATGTACAGGGTGTTTGGCAAAAAACGGAATTTAATGGAGCATTGATGATGCGCCCTATTGTTGGCAAATGGATTGACCCTCCTCCAGTGGGTTTACCTAAATTAGCTAAAAACAAATTACATGTAACTGTTTATCCAAATCCTACCAATGGGCTTGTAAATATTGCTGGCGAGCCAAGTGCGACTTATGAGATTGTGGTGTTTGATCTGCTTGGAAAAGAGGCTGCAAGGTTTAAAGAAGTATTGAGCAGTGTATCTTTAAACGACTTAACTAATGGTGTTTATTTCCTACATATTAAGGATAATAAAACAAATCAACAGACTACACAGAAAATTATTTTGACAACATTTTAACTACTTATACATTATGAATGACATTACTACTGACGAATTAAAACAACGCATGGATCAAGGTGAGCAACTCCATGTATTTGATGTAAGAGAGGTTTATGAATATGAAGAGTTTAATATTGGTGCCATCAATATTCCCCTTGGAGAATTACCGGGTCGTTTAAGTGAATTGGAACATTTAAAGGAGGCAGAAGTAATTGTGCATTGCCGTTCAGGAGCAAGAAGCAATAACGCTAAAATGTTTTTATTAGACGCTGGTTTTACCAATGTACGCAACGTGTTAGGCGGCATGTTGGATTGGCAAAGTAAATTCTAGGAGGTTTTTGGGCTTAATTTGATAAGCCCAGCCATTCTTTTGCGGTGTTGGTGAGCATTTGCACCTTTTCATCTTCTGTTAGGTCCTTCATCAATTCAATAAACTTTCCGTGTTCTAAATCGCCTAACGGGAAGGGAAAGTCGCTCCCTAAAGCAATACGGTCAACACCAAATAACTTGATGTTGTAACGCAAAGCCTCTTCATCATGTACCAAAGAATCGATGTAAAATTTCTTTACGTAAGCATATGGGTCAGCCACATGATTGATGTTGCATAAATCAGGTCTGGCATGGTAACCATGGCTTACTCTGCCAATGGTATGAGGGAAACAACCACCACCATGGGCAAACATTACCCTTAATTTCGGAAAACGGTCAAAAATGCCTCCGAAAATCATGGAGCAAATGGCTCTTGAGGTTTCAGCAGGCATGCCAACTAACCAAGGCAACCAATACTTTTTCATTTGATTTTGTCCCATCATATCCCAAGGATGCACAAAAATGCACATTCCTGCTTTTTCTGCGGCTTCATAAAAAGGGAAAAAGCGTTCATCGTCTAGGTTGGTGTCTAAAATATTGGTTGCAATTTCAACACCGGGTAAGTTCAATTCATATTTGCACCGCAACAGTTCTTCCACAGCTAAAGCGGTATCTTGCATCGGTAATGTGCCAAGTCCAACAAATCGGGTTGGGTAATCGCGCTGAATTTGGGCCAGGTGATTGTTGATGTACTGGCTCCATTCGTGGGTATGTTCTGGTTTTGCCCAATAATAAAAAAGTACGGGAATGGTTGATAACGCCATTAGTTGCACACCATGTTTATCCATGTGCTGTATGATGGTTTTTGGGTCCCAGCACAACTCATCAATGGCACGAAAAAAAGTGCCATCGGCTTTCATCATGTTTGCACGTCCAGGTTGATAATGATCCAAATAAATAAACTCATCACCATATCCATACCGCTCTTTTAAATTTGGAATAAACTCAGGTAAAATATGAGCATGTACATCTATTTTGGATTGATTCATGATGCTGGTTTTGTGCTATAATTAGGTGTTAAGTGGGTACTATTGAATTAAAAAGAATAATAAAATCGTATTTGAACGATTTTGCTAAACAAATCGAGGATCGGTTTCCATAACAGTGCCACATTTTTTACAAGTTCTTAGTTCTTCCGAAGCGTAAAATGTTTTAAATCGGGGAAGAAAATCGGTTTCAATATTTTCTAATTCAAATACATACTCATGCAGTTTGTTGTTGCAGTTTTCGCAGTACCATTGTAATCCATCTTTTAATCCTTTTCCCTTACGCACTCTTTCAATAACAAGCCCTATTGAACCTTCACTGCGCATGGGCGAGTGGGGTGTTTGAGCTGGACACAAAAACATGTCGCCAGGTCCAAGTTTGATATCTACTGCTTGTCCATCTTCTTGTATTCTTACATTAATATGGCCTTCCAACTGATAAAATAACTCTTCTGTTTCATTGTAGTGGTAGTCTTTTCGGGCGTTTGGCCCACCAACAATCATTACAATATAATCAGTCCCTTCTGGATAGAGGTTTTTGTTATTTACCGGTGGTTTAAGCAAATGCCTGTTTTCTTCAATCCACTTATTTAAGTTAAAAGGTTTTCTGGCGCCCATAGTATCATTTGTTTATTGATGGCAAAATAAGGATTTTTTATGGAATCACATTCTTACCCCAAATCATAAAGAAAAAGCCCCAACGCAATGTCAGGGCTTTACTGTTTAATTAAGATAAGTACTATTTAGCAATAACCATTCTTTTCCAAACATCTGTTCGGCCAAAAACAGAAACACCAATAAAACCACGAATGTTTAAGGTGTTATTATCAGTCATTTCAATTTTGCAATTATAAGTGCTGCCACTTTCTGGGTCGTATATGGTACCGTTTTCCCATAAATTATTTCCCTTGTACTCAAAACCCAATAGGTTTCTGTAGCCTAATAGAGGCTTGCTTCTTTTGGTTTCATCGGGGTTGTTTTTATCCACTTTGGGTTTTCCATCCTCGTTTAAAGGTTCTTTAAGCCAAACAATTTGCCCATAATAGGTATTGTTAAACTTTTTAATTTGTACCCTAGCTTTTCCGCTACCTGTTTCCCAAACACCCATTAAGGCGTCTTCAGGCGCAGTGCTTTGTGATGAAAGTTGAAATGGCAGCCATAATGCTACAAATAATACAATGGAAGCAATTTTTTTCATAAAGTAATGTTTAATTGAACAACCAAAATAATGAAATAATGTTTACAAAACCCATCTTTTAGCGTTATTTGCGTAATAAGTTGAAGCTATTTTTGTATGAAAACCAAAGAAGAAATTGTTAAAGATTGGCTACCGCGCTACACTGGTAGGCCCTTGGAGGCATTTGGGGAATATATATTATTAACCAATTTTGCCAATTACATCAACATGTTTGCGGAGCGGTTTGGGGTTGAAATTATGGGGCAGGATAAGCCCATGCAAAGTGCAACTGCTGCTGATATTACCATTATTAATTTTGGCATGGGAAGTGCCATGGCCGCTACCATCATGGATTTGTTGTCGGCTATTGAACCCAAAGCAGTGTTGTTTTTGGGCAAGTGCGGTGGGTTAAAAAAAACCATGTTAGGCGATTTAATCTTGCCTATTGCAGCCATCAGGGGTGAGGGTACAAGTAATGATTATTTGGTTCCGGAAGTACCAGCTTTGCCTTCGTTTCGATTACAAATGGCGGTATCAGCCACTATTGTAAAGCACGAAAAAGATTATTGGACGGGTACTGTTTATACCACTAACCGCAGGGTATGGGAGCACGATGAGAAGTTTAAAGAGTATTTACGCAATACACGGGCATCTGGTATTGATATGGAAACGGCTACCATTTTTGTGGTTGGATTTGCCAATAAAATTCCCAAAGGAGCTTTACTGCTGGTAAGTGATAATCCAATGACCCCAGATGGTGTAAAAACCTCCAAAAGTGATTTGTCAGTTACTGCACAATTTGTAAAATCTCATTTGGAAATAGGGATTGATGCATTGATTGAATTGAGGGATTCCGGAGAATCAGTGAAGCACCTCCGATTTGAATAAGTATTCTTGTTAATCTTTTTTATTTCATGTTATTATCTGTGTTGTTATCTGTTGTGCATGAGGCTCCACCAGTTTGGTTTGTAGTTCCCTTTGCACTGTTATTATTAAGTATTGCTACCGGGCCTTTGTTTTTTGCGCACTTTTGGCACCAATATTATAAAAGTATTGCCATTGCCATTGGGGCATTGGTAGCTGGGTATTATTTGCTGGGTTTACACCAATATGTTATTGTAGCCGAAACGTTTGCCGAGTACGTTTCTTTCATTAGCTTGTTGTTGGCTTTATATGTAGCGGCTGGTGGCATTTATATTTTTGTTGATGTAGAATCAAAAGTAGCCACCAATATTGTGTTTTTATTAATAGGGGCAATCCTTACCAATTTAATAGGAACTACGGGTGCATCGGTGTTGTTGATTCGGCCTTTTATGCGTGTAAATCGTTATAGGTTAAAGCCTTACCACATTATATTTTTTATATTTTTTGTGTCTAATTTAGGTGGATTGTTAACTCCTATTGGAGACCCACCCTTGTTTATGGGCTTTTTAAAAGGAGTGCCTTTTTTCTGGACATTGCAGCATTTAACCATGCCTTGGGTGATGGCCATGCTTTTTCTTTGTATTGTATTTTACTTTTTTGAGCGCAGAAACACTGCTTTAGACGATGTGGATGTAAGCGCAAACTATACCAATAAAGTTATTGTTACCGGAAAACAAAATTTTGTGTGGCTAGGGTTAATTATTGCTGCGGTTTTTTTAGACCCGAATGTAATTGATGGTTTCCCTTACTTGGAGCTTCATGGAAAACGAGTGTCTTTTGTCAGAGAAATTTTATTGCTGGTTATTGCCTTTTTTGCTTATAAAAAGGCTAACCCCAATGCGCTTAAAAGCAATGACTTTAATTTTGAACCCATCAAGGAGGTGGCGTTTTTGTTTTTTGGTATTTTCCTTTCTATGATTCCAGCTTTGCAACTATTGGAAAAAGCAGGAAGCAGCGGCACGGTATTGTCTCAAGGTGCGGTGTATTGGGCAACGGGTATATTTAGTTCAGTGCTGGATAATGCACCTACTTACATCAATTTTATGGCCTTATCCTTAAGTATGTTTGGCTTTAGTGTAAATAATATACAAGATGTGCATGCTTTTCTTCAGAGCGACCAAGCCATTTATGTGGAGGCTATTTCAGTTGGGGCAGTTTTTTTTGGGGCACTAACTTATATAGGAAATGGACCAAATTTTATGGTAAAGGCTATCGCTGAACAACAAGGGGTTAAAATGCCCTCTTTCTTTGAGTATATTTATAAATACTCTTTGCCCGTGTTACTGCCAATATTAGCCATTATTTGGCTGGTATTTTTTTATTAAACAACTGTATTAGTTGGGCAAATAACATCACCAACAAACAACCAATTACATTAAGCCAAAGAAAGGAAACAATTTCAGCCTTGTAAATGGCTATTACACTTATCTCAGCCAATAAAGCAGCATAAAATACAGCCGTTGATTGAATGCGTTTCATGTAAAACGCCACAACAAAAATACCCAACATGGTGCCATAGAATAAGCTCCCCAATATATTTACGGCTTCAATTAAACTACCGAGTTGTGCTGCAAACATGGCTGTTGCAATGCAAAATAGCCCCCAAAATAAGGTAATCCATTTTGAGGCATGGTAATAATGCTCATCAGATTTATCGGGAAACCACATGCGTTTATATAAATCAATTACGGTTGATGATGCCAAGGAATTAAGGGCTGCTGCAATGCTACCCCAGGCCGCAAGAAAAATTACGGCTATCAACAATCCAATCAACCCTCTTGGTAAGTTATTGACTACAAAATAAAGGAAGATGTAATTGGTGTCATTCACATCGGCTGTTTGATCAGCTTGTTTAATTAATGCTATGGCCTGTTTCCGTGTTTCCTTTTTTAAATCTTCTGTTGTCTTTAGTTGTATTTGCACCAAAGCTGTTTGTCCCTCGTCTTTTGCATGAATAGATTGAATCAGTTGTGTAGTTTGGGAGTGGGAAATTTGGTTTAATGAATCGTAGTTGTGTTCTGTTTGTTGCAATTGTTGTTTGCATTCAACACAATCAGCTGCATAAACCTTTTGCAATTGTTTTTGGTTAAAAAATACCGGGGCATTGTAAAACATATAAAAGGAAAATACCAATGCACCAATCAGTAAAATCAAAAATTGCATGGGTACTTTTACCAAGCCGTTCATCAATAAACCCATTCTGCTTTCTTTAATGCTTTTGGCTGTAAGGTATCTGCCAACTTGGCTTTGGTCGGTTCCAAAATAGGAGAGGGCTAAAAAGAAACCACCGATTAAACCACTCCAAATGTTGTATTTATCTTTCCACCAAACGCTGTCTGTTACATCAATTTTGGTTTCAATAATATTGAGTTTGCCCATTTTGCCTGCAACCTGCAAGGCATCAGTAAATCCTACACCTTCAGGCAGTAGATGAACCACCATGTAGCCTGCTAAAAACATGCCCACAAATACAATAAACAATTGTTGCATTTGGGTGTAAGCCACCGCTTTTGCTCCGCCCGTAATGGTGTAAATAATCAATAAACCACCCATAATTAAATTGGTGAGGTAAATGTTCCACCCTAGTAGTGATGACAAAATAATGGAGGGGGCATAAATGCTGATACCCGTTGATAAACCACGTGAAATTAAAAATAGGGTAGATGTAAGGGCACGTGTTCTTAAATCAAAACGCTGCTCCAGGTATTCGTATGCGGTATAAACTTTTAGTTTATGGAATATGGGAACAAATGTAATACACAGCACCACCATGGCCAGTGGCAGCCCAAAATAGTATTGTACAAAGCGCATTCCATCCGTGTAGGCTTGGCCAGGTGCGGAAAGAAAGGTAATGGCGCTGGCCTGAGTTCCCATAATGGAAAGTAAAATCAGAAACCAACTCATGGAGTTATTGCTTTTAAAATAACTGTCGAGGTTTTTTTCGTGCTTACTTTTGTAAACGCCATAGCTGATAACGGCAATAAGGGTTACGATTAATACAATCCAATCAATTAAGCTCATTTTATTTAGTTATGAGTTATTAGTATTTAGTTATGAGTGTTGAGGTAAGAATAGCAGTTAAGAGTTTATGTTTTGTTGTGAAGTTTTTACAATAGCAGTTAGGATATTGACAACTTCTATACACTGTTTTAGTTGAAGTGAGCAATCAATACTCGTAATATTGCTTTCTTGCAGTAGTTTCAACCAATACAAAGTTTCTCTGGCTTCTTTAGAAGCAATCGACATCTTGGCGATAAAATCCTTTTTGGTTTGTCCAGCGCTTGCTTCCTCCACATTAGCACCAATACTCGTTCCACTTCTCAAAAGTTGTTTAGATAACACGTACTCGTTTTGATTTTTGAGTTGTTTGTAAAGTTCGATAATTGATAGTGCAAACTCAAAGGATTTAACCTGAATAGTACTTTGTTCTTTAGCCATCGTTTTTCATTTTATTCAACATTCATAACTAAATACTCATAACTTAATTTTTACTTCCCAAGTTCAATCAAATTCACCAACAGCCGATATGCTCCAGGAACTCCTGCGGGTAGCTCTCTGAAAAATACCAGACCTGTGTAAATGAAATTTCCTTTGCCATGTTTTGCAATAATCAACGCGCCTTTGTCGGCCTTCTCGTTAGGGTCAGCCATGCTTATTGGTGTAACAAAATTGCTGTCTAACTCTCCTGCATGGTAGATGCTACGCTCCTGAATCCAGCCTTCAAAATCTTTATCCGTAATTTTATTGGGGGTGTTTAATACGGGATGATTTGGCAATTCAAAGTTTACCTTGGCTTCTTCATTGGTAATGCGGTTGCGGGTAATTTTAAACTTGTAAGGCCCAATATCACTGCTTAACGGACCAGCCCAACTGTTGGTATTGTATTGCACCACTAGGTTGCCACCATTGGCCACATAATCCATTAGTTTTTGTTTAAAGGTGGGCAGTTTTTCGTTGGTGTTGTAGGCACGAACCCCAGTTACAATAGCATCATACTGACTTAAGTTTTCGCTTGCCAATTTCTCATCTGTTAAAGTAATTACTTCATACCCCAATTGGCTTAAACAAGCTTGCACTTCATCTCCAGCACCTGGAATGTAACCAATACGTTTACTTTTTTTCACCACGTCCAACTTCACCAATTTTACTTTGGCTTCTGGAAACAAGGTTTGAATAGGAATATGATCGTACTTAATTTCTTTGATGCCTTTCGAATAATACTCACTTGCATAACTCACATTAGGTTTTAATGTCACACTTTGAGTTGCTTTTCTGCTGTCAATTAAAATAGTGTAAGTTTTCCTTTCTCCTTTTTTATTCAAGCTATAAGGCCAAGAGGTAATTTGATGAACGGTATCATTCATTGATGCGCCTTTCGTGAATACCCAACTTTCATATGAATCGTCTTGGAAGTTCACATTCCAGTCTTTATGGTGTGTAATATTAATAAATCCGCTTACACTATCTTTTCCAGCAGTAAGTTCAACCTTTAGTTTTTTCGTTTCGCTTCCTGTAAAAGTCAATACTTCATCAATAACATTTATCATCACAGGAGGGGTAATAACAACTGGGCGATACAATTCTCCTTTTTCTGGGTCAACCCATTTGTATTGTAGGTTTCTTGTACTTGCTATCGGGCGTCCGTCAATGCTAAATTCGAGATTAACTGGTAGATAGTATCTCTCAGGAAAACCAATTGTTTGTGTATTAAATCGATTGTTAAAAATTGTATTATCAAGCCAGTATAAGTTATTTATTGGGTTTTCACCACTGTGCAATTTTAAAGGTAAACTTACTTGATGGTTATAGTCTAATGGGACGTTTTTAAAGGATGTTAATGTTTTAAAATCGATTAAACTTTCATGTTTTTTTCGAAGATTGACCAGAGTAATTGGTTTAGGATATCTGTTCACAATTGAGAATGTAAAGTCAATTGTATCCATTAATGAAACATGGTAATTCTTTGTAAATACGTCAAGGCTTAGCCCAGACATGTTAACAATAACCTTATTTAATATGGAAGAAAAATAGTAGTAATGCTCCTGATTCCGACAACATTCTGGAGATTTATTATAGATATCATCGATAAGTTCTTTAAGTTTTATTAGTGGCTTGATTGATTTGTCTGGAGCAGATACATCAAAACTTTTAATGACTTTTGCCAATGAAGTTCCTACTTTTTCAAAATATTTCACCCGCTTCCAACTAAAATCAATCCCTTCAAAAATATCTTTCAGTCCTGCGGTATCTCCTTTAATGGGTTTAAAATATTCAAACAATTCACCACGTTGTTTGGCACTGCCAAAACCTTGGCTTTTATGCATGCTGCGGCTTTCGGCTGCAATCTCACCATAACTTTTGCCCAACAAAGGGTTATAACCCCCAACATCCAGTTTAATCAAATGGCTTAAATCGGCATTGGGGTTAAAAAAGCGGGCGGTGCTGTTGTGAAACATCCTGCGTGTTTTCCATACGGTTACCTCTTTTAGTTGTTCAGGGAATCGGGTAGGGTCAGCCGCTGCATCAAAGGCTTCTTCTGCTAAAATAGCTGAGGCGGTGTGGTGTCCATGTCCACCGCTGCCATCGGTAGCAAAGCGGGTAATAATAATATCGGGTCTAAAGTTACGAATCACCCAAACCATATCACTTAAAATGGAATCCTTATTCCATTTGGTAAAAGTTTCTTCGGGAGTTTTGCTGTACCCAAAATCATAGGCACGGGTAAAAAACTGTTCTCCACCATCTATTCTGCGGGCAGCTAATAACTCTTGCGTTCTGATTACGCCCAACTCAATGCCTTGCTCAGGGCCAATTAGGTTTTGGCCACCATCACCGCGGGTTAGGCTTAAATAACCAGTACGCAAGCATTTTTCGTTGGCCAAGTAGGAGATGAGCCTTGTGTTTTCATCATCAGGATGTGCGGCAATGTATAATACAGCACCCACCGTGTTCAACTTTTTTAATTGAAGCAAAATTTCGCTGGAGGTATAAGAACGTGGAGCTTGTGCAATGGCAGGTAAGCCTAAAATAACCAGTGCAAAAAATAGGCTAAATCGGTTGCGCAATAAGATTGACATCATGAAAAGTGGATTTTATGGCTGCAAAATAGAAAAAAAATGAGCGAATGAAGGATTTATTATATTGCAATTAAAAAATAGAAACCGACATTGGTTGCTAATAAAAAGAACTAAATTGAAATTAATTGGTTTAACCAAAGATTGTATTGACTTAATCTATGATAAAAAAAATTACACTTGCCACCTTCGCATCATGTATATTGATGACGGCCTATGCCCAAACAGATAGCATAC
Source organism: Chitinophaga pinensis (assembly GCA_943372215.1). Lineage (GTDB taxonomy): Bacteria > Bacteroidota > Bacteroidia > UKL13-3 > UKL13-3 > UBA6183. Next base: position 157,071 of record CALRXU020000011.1, read on the forward strand.
CACCAGATGAACCGATTGACTTTAGCCAATTTGCAAATGCTTCAGTTGACAATAGTGTAAAACGTTATTGTACCTCGAAAGTGCTTGGACTAAGCCCGAACAAACTTATTTCTATTGGGTATGATTGGCAAGGTAAACAAGAAGTACTGAACGAAATTAGTTTAGGAGGAATTACACTTAAAGATAACATGGAAATAAAATCAGCCTCTGGGTTACGTTTTACCGCTAATGTGCCTGTTATTTCCAATACCAAATGGTTGGTAAGTGTAGGAGCAAACTATTGGCGAGTAAATTATAATACTGGCGATTCAAAACCATTGGGTTACTTTAATAATGAATTGAAAATAAACGGCCTTACCACTGTTGGTTTAAATGCAACACTGTTTAAGCCGCTCAACGAGAAGAATTTCATCTTATCATTCATTTCTGCTGATGCAAATGGGGCATTTAAATTAGATAATTCTCAGTTGGGAGAGTATTTAACATCCCCTAAGTACACAGTGGCTGCCTTTTATGGTTGGAAAAGAAATGACAGGTCAATGATAGCTTTTGGTGCTTCACGAACTTACAGACCAGGAGCGCAAGGTTATATTCCTTTAATATTGTTTAACCATACCTTTGAAAACAAAAAATGGGGGATAGAATCATTATTCCCGGCAAGACTTGCTGTGAGGAGAACAATTAACACCCGTAATTTATTGTTTTTTGGGTACGAACTGGAAGGAAACAGTTACAGCATGATCAATACAACCAATCCAAGGAATAATTTTTATGATAACTTAGAACTCCGAAGGTCAGAGATTCGACCACGTATTACTTATGAAAGATCCTTGTACCAATTTATATGGTTATCTGTTCAAGTTGGTTACCGCATTAACTATAATTTTAATGTTGACCAAGGCGATGATTTGCGCTTATTAGGAAGCGATGCGGCTTATTACATGAACAATACATTGTCCAATGCACCATATTTTCAAGTGGGTATTAATTTGGTGAGTCCTTAATGATTTTATACATCAAAAAAAAAGGCGGCCCTGTTGAGGCCGCCTTTTTTGTATTCAGACAATTTATTACAGGTTGTTTTTCACCAACTTCATCACCTTCATTTCAGCTCCATATTTCACGGTTACGAAATACATGCCGTTTTGTAACATTTCAGCGTTAATCAAAGCCAGTTGGTTGTATCCTTCAATGATTTCTGATTGTTGGCTTAATACCACACTGCCTTTTACATCTGTTACCACAATGGTTGCTTTACCTGATTGGTTGCTTTGCAACGCCACATTTGTTTGTTCGTTATAGGGATTTGGTTGAACGGTGATGCTTTCCAAACCATTGCCCATGTTTATTGAACGTATTTCACTGTAAACAAATGACCCATCAACATCCACTTGTTTTAAGCGGTAGTAAATGGTGTTGCCATTGGTTTTTGCAAAGTCCAATGCTTCCACATCTGTAAAAGCATAATCATGCCTGATTTGTGTAGTGCCCTGTCCTTTTACCTTGTTATCCAATGCTTCAAACACTTTTCCATCAGATGAACGTTCCACCTCAAAATAAGCATTGTTTAATTCACTAGCGGTTTGCCAAGTTAAAAGTGCATGGTTCTTTACTTTGGTGGCATTAAAATTAATCAATTCAACTGGCAAAACACTGCTTAAGCTACCAACTCCAAAATAATGAATACCAGCGTTTAAATTGGTGGCATTTGCGGTTTGGGTAAACTCAGGAATACTACCTGTATTAATTGCGGAAGATGTAGTCGAAACCTGATTCCAAGCTGTGCTAACACCTTGTTGCCAATACCCTACAAATGATAATGAACGATTAAAGCTGGCTGCTTCATTGATGCCGTTCCAACCAACACGAACGGTGGTATTGGTGGAAGTGCTTAGAGGTTCAATATGCCATGTGGCATGCACCACTTGATTGGCAAGTAGAGAAGTATTGTTTTGGGGATTACCAAATACTTGGTTGCGTGCTCCCAGTTTAAAAAACACCAAGCCACTGCTTCCGTGAGTAACACCAATAGCATTATTAGTGGCTGCACCAATATTAATGGTTTTGGTAACACCTGTTTGAATTGGTGTGATTAAAAAACCAGTGTTGGCCGTATTGATGTAACCAATGTTGGTGTAAATACCCCTGGTTGTTTCCAACACCCCTTCAACTGTTACTGAAGCAAGCGGATCAACCCAAATGGTATCTTGCACAAATAGGGTAGCACCGTTTTGTACAGTAACGTTTCCATTAATGTACAACTGGGCAAATAAACCTTTGCTAAAGAGCAAAAGCAATGCAATGATAAAAGCTCTCATAGGTATTATTTCCCTGCTTCTAATGCTTCCAAACGTTTGGTAAGCGCACTAATAATCTCAGCCTGATTCGCAATGATTTGGTTCAACTCCTGAACTGATTTTACCAATGGAACCACAAACTGGGCATAACTTAAACTGTAATTATCCGTGCCAGAAGTTGGTTTGTAAACACCATCAAAATTAAAGTTGGCTTTTAATGCTGCTGCTTCTACTTCTTGGGCAATAAAGCCTGTTCTTACAATAGCTGAAGGTGCTTTAAAGTCAACTTTGTTGATGTTTTTATCACCATTTTGAGCAGTGATATGGGTGTATAATTTCTCGGTGTTTAAGGTGTATGTAACCGGACGTAGTGCCAAAATAAAGTTAAGCCCTGATACATTTTCTGTAACATTTTCTTTAAAACGGCCATCGCTTAATGTGCCATAAGTTCCAGCACTTCTTACATTGGTAATGTTAACATTGCCCAATGTTACCTGATTGCTGCCGTTGCTCAAAGCTCCAGCACCAACAGAGGTACTGTTGGTAATTAATGTATCACTAACGTTAGCAGTGTAACCAATGGCGGTATTATTAGAAGCACTTGTTACTCCTGCCAATGCACCTAAACCAACGGCAGTATTGTTTGCTCCTGTTGTGTTGTTGTTTAATACATTGTGGCCTACAGCAGTGTTTGCATTGCTTGTACTATTATACAACGTATTGTTACCAATGGCTGTATTGGTTGAACCGTTTAAGTTGCTGTATAACGCACCTGAACCAACTGCTGTATTTAACGCGCCATTAACCATGGAGAACATGCTGGCATTACCCAAGGCTGTATTTGAACCTCCCAAGGTGTTGTTGTAAAGTGAATTATTGCCTAAAGCAGTATTGGATGAACCCGCAGTATTGGCAAACAAGGCGCCATTACCAATTGCCGTATTTGATGAGCCTGTAGTATTGCTGTAAAGTGAGCTGCTACCAACGGCCGTTCCTGAAGAACCTGTTGTATTGGTAAACAGGGCATTTGAGCCCAAAGCAATGTTGGACGAACCTGTGGTGTTGTTGCGCAACGAGTTAATACCAATGGCACTGTTTGATGAGCCAGAGGTAAGGATGTTTAAGCTATTGAAACCAATTGCCACATTGCCATCACCTGTTGTATTTGCACCACCTGCATTTACTCCCATGAAGGTATTGGCCAACACCTGATCAATCTGTCCGGAACGCACATTGTTAACCCTAAAACGCAAAGGAACAGTATCCGTTGTACCAATAAAAAAAGCAGTTGAATTGCCTGAGTTACCCGATAAACTCCAACCGCCCAATTGGTTTACCCAACTCAATTGTCCGGTACCATTGTTGCTTAAAATTTGCCCATTGGCCGCCTGGCTGGAAGGGAATTGGTATGGTACATTGTTAATACGAACAATGTTTCCATTGCTATCTACTTGAAACTGTGAAGCGGGGCCTACAGAAAACTTAGCCAATGGAGTGGTTGTGCCAATGCCTACATTTTGGGCTTGAGCCATAAATACGCAAGCCAAAGCACTTGCTGAAAGTAAAATTTTTCTCATATCGTTAATCGAAAATTCATGATTTGCTGGCAATGTAATACCTATCTAAACACTGTTGTTAACATCAACAGCACTATTATACATTCGGTTGAATACAGCCCATAAGCTGCTTTTTGTCCGAATTAACTCATGTTACATTTTTGTTAATAACAGGTTTGCGTTTTTTTAGTGAAGTAAGCATGAGTAAACCTCATTGTATAAAACGAGTTGCAAGATGGTTTGCTCAATTAATGTGCAAAAACTTGCTGAACCAAATTAGCAATTACCTTATGCATAGGTTTTTCTGTATCTAGGGAGGGGTTAATTTCAGTAATTTCAAAACCAACTAAATTAGGCAATTGTTTAAACGTTTTTAGTAAATACACAGCTTGCTCCAAGGTAAGTCCATCTTCAACAGGTGTGCCGGTTCCCATGCTAATGCTGCTATCTAAACTATCTACATCAAAACTCACATAAATGTATTCACAGTTTTTAAGATGAGCCAACGTTTTTTGGGCAATACTTTCAATACCAGCTGTTTTAATCTCTGCCGGCCTAAATGCCCTGATTTCTTCTTTGGCAATAATGCGCTCCTCTTCCGTTTCAGTACTTCTCAGTGCAATAAAAACAATATCTGAGCCTTGTAATTTTGGTGAAATATTTCTACGTCCCAGCCGTTTCAGGTTGTTCCACAGCTGCTTGGTAATTTCTTTGGGCTCATTATGGCCCATTTCGCGGTGGTCATCACCCATTAAAGCAGCTAAAGGCATGCCATGTATATTGCCCGAAGGAGTAGTGTAGGGGCTATGTAAATCAGCATGGGCGTCAATCCAAATTACTCCAATTCGTTGGTTGGCGTAAAAATCTTTTACGCCTGAAATAAGTGCATTGGCACTGCTATGGTCACCACTAATAATAAAGGGAACTCGTCCAAGTCTTAACGTATCTACAATATTATCGCAAACCTTTTGCTGAAACTCGCTAATAATTTCAATGTTTTTACCGTGTGGGGTATCTGTACTTGCTTTAACGGGTTTAGGTTGTAATTTAATGGAATTGTACACATCCACATGGTCAAAGTTTAACTCCTTTAACTTATCTATTAAGGCTTGAGGGCCAAGAGCTGCTCCTTGTTTACCAGCTCCAAAATCACTTTCAACAGTTATTAATTTAAATCGCTCATCACGCATATAATACCTACAATGGTAGGCGGCAATAATAATCAAATTTGTGCAAATGTGTGATTGTACCTATGCCATATGGAGTTTTTTATGTTGATTTGAAGTTCAATTTGAACAAATGCCGCAAAACACACAACACATACTTATGGTAAGGCCAATCAGTTTTGCCTTTAATCATGAAACAGCCGTAAACAATGCCTTTCAGCAAAGCGATGCACAATCTGCTGAAACCCAAGATAGGGCAGCTCAAGAGTTTAACCACATGGTGCAGTTGTTGCAAGAAAACGGGGTAAATGTATTGGTGGTTGATGATACTCCTGAACCACATACGCCTGATAGCATTTTTCCGAATAACTGGTTTAGCACACATGAAGAAGGTTTTATGGTGTTGTATCCCATGTTTGCAGAAAACCGCAGAGCCGAACGCAGGGCCGATATTGCCCAGTTGTTAAGCGATAATTTTGTGATGCACGATGTATTGGATTTTACCCCTTATGAGGAACAACAACTTTATTTGGAAGGAACAGGAAGCATGGTGTTGGATAGGGAATTACGCATTTGTTATGCCTGCTTATCGCCCCGTACCAACAAATTGCTTTTAGAGGAGTTTTGCAAGAAATTAGGTTACGAAATGCTTGCCTTTCATGCCCTTGACCAACAAGGAAACCCGATTTACCATACCAATGTGGTGATGACGGTAGGGGATTCTTTTTTATTGGCTTGTTTGGAATGTATTCCAAACCAAACAGAAAGGGATTTGATTAAGCAAAGTACCTCAAAACCCATTATTGAAATTACACAGGAACAACTTAATCATTTTGCCGGCAATATGTTAGAGGTGCTTAACAGTAAGGGCGAGCACCTGTTGGTAATGAGCAACCAAGCTTACCAGAGCTTAACCCCTAGCCAAATAACCGCATTAGAGAAACATGCACGTATTTTGCA
>CALRXU020000012.1:0-160191 GCA_943372215.1 Chitinophaga pinensis
GTTAATTCTGCGCTTACCACATCGGCTGTATATCTTGTTATGTTGCTTGTTCCCACAGGTGTTTTACGGTCTAATATGGTGGCTAACACATTTTGCGTATGAGAATTTAACTCATATTGCTTCAACGCTAAGGTACGGTAAAAATTATTTCCAAATAGTTTACACTTTGTTTACCAAATTTACGCTTTGCTTGTTATTTAAACAACTTTAAGTACAGCTTTATTTTGACGCTTTTAAAAGTGACAAATGGTACACCACCCTAGTCAATATGCTTTATCTTGACAAATGTTTTAGGGACTTTTATAATATCTTTTGAAGAAACAATTTCTGTAATATTCTCATCAATTTTCTTAATACTAATAGTGTCTGTAATCTTCTTTACCTGAGGATAATATATTAAAACTAAATTATCTGATAATGATTTGGTAGCAAAATTGCTATCTAATATTTCCGACACTTTAAATGAACTAGTTTCTTTTTGTGAGTATATGAACTTAATCCCATCCACATTGATACAATTACTTATCATATAAGTAACAAGCCCCTTATCAGTAACTTCAGTATATGATTCAACCAATCCAAAATCATAACAAATACATTCTTTATTTATTTCAAATTGATATTTCTTTTGAGTATTCCTGTTATAATAAATCAAGTTATTATAATCTTCATTGGGCAATACTTCATTAATTAAGACTATCGTATCATTAAAAAAAACAACCTGGGAATAATTGTTTATTGTTAACTCCGACTTAAAACCGGAATTTGGATGATATGATATAAGGCTTGGGGACAAGATATACTTCGTTGAAAAACCAGAGGCTTCAACAATTCTTGGCTGATATTCTTCTTGCATTAAATTTTGAGGTCTATAATCACAAGAAAACAATTGCCAAATTAGGACACATAGAAAGGAATTATTAATTTTTAATTTGTTCATGAGCATTTTTAATTTGTTCTTGTCTTTCTCTACTCCTCAACCTATGTTTAACATAATGGTATGCTTTTAAAAAGTTTCCAACGAACGGTTTTGCTGTATAGTTTTTAGGTGTATCTTGACCTGTTACAGTATGAGGAATATATTTGTAATTTGGTGCTTTTTTGGGATCTACTGCCCCTAGGTTTTTAAGAAACTCGGCCATTGCATCCTCAATTTTGATTTTGCCTGACTCTATTTGTTCCCTGTATTGCTCCATAAATTGAATCCCAAACTCATTTGATGGTAAATCCTCATAAGAATATCCACTTGCATTATCTTGTTGTTTTTCTGATTGATAGGCAATTAAACGAGCCTTCTTTGCGCCATTATTATAAGCATACATAGCCATTCTGGTAAAATGGTGCATATCAATCCAGCCACCTTTTTCAGTATAAACATAACGTTTAACATTTTTACTACCAGGCGCATCTCGCAAAATTCCTGTATTCTCATCTCTTTCAAAAAGTCTGTTCCCTTCGAAATGAGCTTGTAGAGCAAACAATTGTGTCTGAATGTTTGGGTTATTACTAGCTCTAACAGCTTTTAATACTTTAATAGCTTCAGACTGTATTTGCTCAACTGTAGCTAATTGTCCTAGACGGGGTTCTTTACCATCAGGATCAAACATTGATATTGGAGAATTAAAGGAATAATTATACCCTGACCAACCGCCAAATTTATACATCAAAGGGTCTAAAGTCAACCATTTCCCTAACCTACTATCATAAATCCTCGCTCCAAAATCATAACTGTTACCGTCCCCGTACATTTCATTATCACGTTCTTTCCCGTTAAATCCATATTTAAATTTATAAGTAGTATCTCCACCCCAAGTTTTCATTGCACTACCAAACGGATAATAATAAGTGGCATTGGTTACATCAGCAGTATATCTGCTAATTGTACTTGTACCCACAGGCGTTTTACGGTCTTGCACAGTGGCTAATACGTTGCCCAAGTGGTTGGTAAGTTCGTATTGTTTGTGTGCCAACATGCGGTAGTAGTTTATGGTATCTAATTGCAATTTAGTAATTTTTACAAAAATGAGAAATACTATTTTTCTATTATTCCTAGGTAATTTGGAACACGACATTTTTACCCCTTTAAAAGTGATAAATGGTACACCACCCTACCTAATCATTAAAAATAGAGACTACAATATCTTTTAGTTTCAATTACAATACCTTCTTTATAAGTTATTTCATAACAGAGTTTCCCGTTTTTTGTGTAGTGTTTAAGCACACCATCCTTTAAGTCTCTTTTATAAAATAGTATTTCAGTTTCACCAGTATTATAAACAATTTTTGCTTTACCTTCTTTTTTTCCTTGAATATATTTTACTATTATTAAATGTGTACTATCAATACTTTCCAACCACAACCCATGCTTTAACTCAAGCTTAAATCTGTTAGGTTTAAACCCTGAACTAGTTAAAGAACAAGATGATACTATAAAAAAAACAAAGAGCCATATAGTCGTATTCAAGTTTCTCATGTTATTATTTTTTTATTATATCAAAGTGTTTTTTATTAAAGTCATTAAAAGGTATTTCATATTTAAGTAATCCCTTAAAAACCTCTAATGTAATTTCTTGCTTATGTTCTAAACGATACTTAATTCTAAATTCAGTCGCACTATTTAAAAGTGGTGTATAGGCAGACTTGAACTCAGCCGTACTAGGGTCAGTACTATAACCTTTTTGTTCTAAAGCAATTTGTTCTTTTTTAATATGCCCTACTTCCACATTCATAGTCACTCCAAGCCATTCTGCAAAGTCTCCCTTCTCTGTGCTATAATTCCCAAAATACGGGATTATCTCTACATATTCGTAATATCCACTTTTTTTAAGTGTATAAGGATAGAAGTATGAATTAGCGTCAGGATTAGAAGCAAGTGAATGATAAATACTAACACGAGTAGGTATATTATTTAAGGTTTGAATGTCTTTATATCCTTCTTCAGACTGATTCATTGCTTCAAGCACTGGTGCTGTATTTTCCAGAAAGTGTTTTTGAGCTTTTGCCAATTTCCTTTTAGAGTAGCTCTCATCAAAACTATACTTTAGTTTGCCGTCTTGTCCTCTTTCTACCCCAACATTATTACCATATCTGTCTTGTATGGTATCCCCGTCAACATCACTAAACCAAATTGGGTTATTTGCAAACGTGGCATAATTACTAATACTTGGGTTTGGTTTAGGGTCAGTATTCCATCTTCTTCCAAGCCTGCTATCATATTCCCAAAAGTCGGCTGTAAATATGCCTTTGGCAATTTCATTGTCTTTCTCTTGCCCGTTACTTGCTCCAAAACGGTACTCTGTTGTGTTGGGTGCTTTAAAGGTTTTACCCGGCATGGTGCTGTGGAAAGGGTAAGTTAGTTCTGCGCTTACCACATCGGCTGTATATCTTGTTATGTTGCTTGTTCCCACAGGTGTTTTACGGTCTAATATGGTGGCTAACACATTTTGCGTATGAGAATTTACCTCATATTGCTTCAACGCTAAGGTACGGTAAAAATTATTAGTATCCAATAGTAGACGTGTACTATCCAACACATCATCCAACACAAAATTTCCTAAGGTATCAAACCCGTTTATGGTAAACTCCCTGCGCACCAAGGTGGTGTCGGCATACTTTATGCCCAACCTGCTGCTGCCATACAAATGGTGCTCAGCCAACTTAAACTCCTGGGTGTACACCATGGTAGCGGCCAAGCTGTTGTAAGCGGCTTGCCCCCAGCGTACTTTTACCATGTTCATGTACTGGCTCACATCAAACCCGCTTAAATTGCTTAGGGTGTTGTTTAAGCTTTTTACGCCTCCAAATTTTATGCTATTGCTTATGTATAAATTGGCATTGTTGGCTGCGGCTAAACTTAATAGGTAGGTGTGGTTGCCATAGGTTATTAATAGCTCTTTGGCCAAGGTTGGGTTGCTATAAGTGGTGGTTAAAAAGTTGGTTAACCATGTGGCATCTATGCAATTGGCTATGTCGGCAAACACATTTTCATAAGCGGTGGTTTCAGGGTCAAGCAGGGTTTTTAAGGTGCTGGCCCTTACTTCATTTTTTAAGGCTACCATCACGTTATAGGCCGGAATTCCGTTGCTAAATAGATACCCCAATAGGGCGTTGCGGTCTTCCATGGCTACCATTTCAGTTACCATGGTTTCGCAATCGCTATTGTTTAACCCAAAATAGGAGCAGGTGTTTTTCATTGGGGTAAAATACCCGTTTGCACACAGGTTCGTTAATACATCAGTGAACAGGTCGTTGTCGGCCAATAAGGTAAACAGCAGGTTCTCTATTCCACCACAAGCGGCCAGGGCTTCCAATACACGTTCTTTGTCTGCATCAATCAATTCGTTTAACAAGGTTTTTTGTTCGCTTAAATCATGTGCGTTGATGTTGTTTACCACTACCCGGCTTAGCTCATTGTCCCAACCCAGCATGGTGCTTAGGCTGTATTGGTTCAGCACTTCATCGCCTTTGCCATTGGCCACCAGCTTATCGGCCAGCAGGGCCTTAAAGGTGGCGTTGGCGGCAAAGTTGGCTTGTATCAGGGCCACCAAACTATCGGTGCCTTTGTTGGTGGTAATCCAAGTGGTAACGGCTGCTATGTTCAAAGCATCATTGTCCACATAATTGCGGCTGTTGTAAGTGGCCATTACATTGCCTTGGGCATCGCGCACGTAGTATTGTTTTTGCCAGGTGTTTTCACTGGCTCCTGCTTTTACCACTTTTACCACCCGCTGCCCTGCGGCATCATAATTAAAGGCCAGGCCGAGTTTGGTGCTGTTGCTATCGCGGGTAATGTCGGTTATTTTGCCATACACGTTCCACCCAATTTGTTTAATCTGCTCGGCTGCATCTTTCACCAAATTACCAATGGAATCATAGGCATAGTTGTTGGTGCTTTGGTTGTCAATATCATCCGGGTAATTGGTGGCAGTTTCCCTGTCGCGCACATGGTTTAGTTTATTGCTGCCCGGGTAATACTTATAAGTTAAACTGTCCATTGGGGTGGCGGTGCTTAAGCCTGCACGGTACAAGCGCATAATATTGCCGTTGGGGTCGTACCCAAAGGTGCTCAGGTAATCGGCACTGGCCGTACCGCTGTTCCAACTGTTGGTGGTGTTGTTTACATTGGTGTACGTTTCCATGCGGGTGATGCGGTTCAGTTGGTCGTAACGGTACACGGTGGCCATGGGTTTGTTGTTGGCCATAAGTGGCTTAACGGCTGTTACCATGTGGCTGATGTTGCCATTGTACAAATTATTGTTGGCTACCCCCAACGGTGAGTTTGCGGTATTGGCCATAAAGGCAATGGCGGTGTTGTAGTAGTTGTTGTCAATGGGTTTGTAATCGCCTTGGTAGTAACCTAAGGTAAACCCAAACACATCGCTGGCAAAATTTAGCGGGCTGCTGTGGTGGCCATCCTGCCCCATATCGCGGGTGCTATCCAGCGTATTGCTGTTTACGCCTTTTAACCAGCCGTGTATGGTGTAGGCATAATCAATGCCTTGCACATTGTACTCACCTAAGTTTACACGTGCCAAAGGCCCATGTTTGTAGTAGTTGTAGGTGGCATCGTTGTCCCATATTACGCTATCGGTGCTGGTGTACACATTGGTTAGGCGGTTATCGGCATCGTACACATAACGGTGGTAAAAGCGATCAGGCTGGTTGGGTTGGTAACGCACCATGTTTACCTTGCCGCTAATTAAATCGTAGTGGTAGTGCATGTATTTGTAGCGGTTGCCCAAGCCTTGCAGCTCAGGGTAATCCTGTATCAGGGTGTTTACATTTCCGTGAATATCGTAACTGTAGTGGGTGGCGTAGTTGTAGTTGGTGGTATTGTAGGCAAAATAAGCCACGGTACTTACGCGGGAGCGCAGGTATTGCTGCCCTCCGGCAAACAGGTTGTTTACGCTGCTGTGGTAAGGGTTATCATAATAAGTGCGGGTAATTTGGGTTTTGTAGCCTCGGGCCAACCAAGCGGGATAATATTGGTTGTAGTTAAACATTAGGGAGTCGGCATCCATGTTAGAGGCATTGATCTCGCCCACCTCGGTTACGCGGTTTAAGGCATCGCGCACGGTGTAACTGTACACATGGCCCTTGGCTTGTTGTTTGCTGTTTTGCGAAAGTACCAAACGGCCCAACATATCATAATAAAAACGGCTTTCACCTGCATCGGGCGTGCGTTGTTTTACCACCTGGCCAAGGCTGTTGTATTGGTAAGTGGTGGATAGCCTGTGTGGCGCAAACACGTGGTTACTGGTTTGGTATTGCTTGCGGTTTAAGGCCACGTTTACCAATTGGCTATTGGTGAGTGCCAGCGTATCAACACCTGCTGGAGGCACGGTTTTTACCAAGTTTCCGGCCAAATCATAATAATACAGGGTATAGTGGTACTCGGCAAAGGCTGCGCCAATGTTTATTTGCTCCTTGTGGCTGGCACTATCCAAACAGGCGGTGTAGTAGTTGTAACGGGCTTGTGTTTTTATAGAGTCTATGTACTGCCCATGTGCTTCTAGCGCATTAGAGGTGGCCAAGGCAATCAGCTCTTGTTTACACTGTTCTTTAGGGTCAAGGTATTCGGTTTCGTTTTGTGGTTTAAAGCATAAAGTAGGTTTTGGAAACTGGCAGCAGTTTACCAAAGCAGCGCTTTTGCCAGTGGCTTCATAACGTACCACCTTGCGTTTGGCGCCTGCCACCAACCAAAAGCCATTTTCAACAAACGATTTTTCTACCGTAAACACGGTATCTATGAGGTAGGCTGCACTATCAGCATGTATGGTGGCTTTAAAGATGTTGCTGCCTTGTTGTATGGTAATGTTTAGGGTAACGGTATCTTTATTGGTGTACACATAAGCTCCAGTGTAAAAGGCCGAATCGCTGGCGGCTATGTTTACCAAACCCGTGATGTTGCTGAGGGCAGCTATGGTATCTAAATACAGTTTGGTGTGGCTGAGTTTTTTATAGGCGGCCACCCGCTGTAAAATGCGCACAAAATCGCTTCCGGCTTTGCTGGGCGAACACACCAGCATATCCAAAGCAGCGGAGTTGGTGCTGCTGCTGGCTTCCAGCACCTGAGCCTGATAACCATACCAATTGCGCAAATGGCCTTGCAAGTTTTCAGACAATATGGCTTCGCGGTTGTATTGTTGTTTGTAGCGGTACATGTAATCCTGGTACTTCAGCACCTTGTGGTAAACCTCTTCGCAGGATACTTTGGGGTTGCTTTTTACATTCAGGTAATTGGTATCGGTTTGCAACAGATGAATGGTATCGGTGGTAAAACCAAACAAGGGGTTGTAGGTGCTAAAACTGCTGCTTAAACTCACCCTAGGGCAATTGCGGCCTAGGCTATCCAAATAGGTATAAATGGCTTGTTTGCGGCTCAGGGCAAAGGTATCTAGGTTGAGGCAATATTGTTTGCGGGTGCCAATGGTATCTTGCACCAAGGGTTGGTAATGCACCTGTGTTACAGCACCTGGCAGGGTAAACCCAAAACGGCTGCTTAAAACGGTGGTTATTGCGCTAACGTAAGCATTGCTGCAACTGTCTAAACCCACTTGCAGGGTAATGGAGCATGTTTCGGGCGTGGCCAGAAATAAGTCGTAAAAATTATACTGCCCACTAAAATTGCTAATGGAATCAAACAACAAGCGGTTAAAAAACTGGCGGTCCTTAATATTTATTCCGCTCAAATCAAAGGCAATATAGTACCTGCCCTCTCGGTTTATTTTGGTGTATTTAAAGGTATAACCATATTTGGCTTGCAGGCTGCCCACTAAACTATCAAGCCATTGTATGCGCCCACGGTTGTCTATTGTACACAACAAATCGCCAGTGTTTACCTTCACTTGGTGTGTTTGGGTTAGGCGGCATTGGTCAACAAAATGGTTTACTTCAGTTGGGGTTAAGTTATTGTTTAGTTGTTTGTTCACAAAATTGGTGAGCATCACATCATGTCCGGCATCGTTTTGTCCAATATCAGTATAGGTGTTGTAAAAGCTGTCCACTACCGCGGCAAACTCAGGGCAGGTTGCACAACCACAGGCATTGTTGCTGAGCACGTAAGGTTGCGGGGTGGTAATTACAGCACAACTGTACACAGGTACACAACTTACCCATCCCCGTAAAGTGTAGTGCTTATCGGTGCCATTGGTATCGGTGGCATTGATGATGAAGTAGTGTTTGCCTTGCTCAAAACTGCCCAGTTGCAGGTATTCGGTGAGTTTTTCATCATCGGCACGCACCCGGTAAAAACTATCCAAGTTGGCAAAGGTTAAAGGGGCATCACCTTTTAGTAACCTTAACGAAAGTTGGCAACCTTTGTTGGTTCCGGTGGAGTCGCCCAAAAAGCCTATCAATAAACTGTCGCTTACATAATCAGCCCGGTAGTTAAAGGAGTCCAATGCATTGTTGAGTGCCACTGGCAAGGCGGTGGTATCAAACGGCAAGAGGTAATTGTTGGCCAACTTGTTTACATTGGTGGTTATTTTTTGTTTGGCCAAGCCATTAAGCATGTGTTCAAAAAAGAAGGGGGTAAAGGTGCGTAAATTGGGCACGGTAAGCAGGTTTACATCCTCACAGGTTCTGTCGTGCAATTGCTCGTAATAGCGGTTTAGCTCTACACACTCAAAAGCATACAGTTGGGGTAACTCCTGTTTGGTGTAACCATTGCGCCTAAAGCGGGCGGTGCTATCAGTAACGTTTACTGCCAATGCCGGACAAATGGGTTTGTCTTTACAGGTAATTACGCGCAACGTGCCCTTGGTATAAGCAGGCGTGCTACCAGGCACATTAAACACATAGGCATCCACTGCCCATGCACCAATGGTGCTGTCAAAGCGGAAATTGGCAAAGGAGTCAATGGCATTAAATAGAATACCGGTATGGTAAGGGTCGCCAAAGGATACGCTGCAATTGATGATTTCTTCCCCTGTTTCATTGTTTCCATACCTGATACCAAACTGGCTCAACCCAATAAACTCTGGGTCTTGGTAAATATTTTTATCATCAAAACAATTGGCGTTTAAATCGTTGCTTGGGTTAAATGCAAAACCTCGGTAGCCATCATATCGGCTCCATTCTAATGAAAATATATCGCCATAAGTAGGCGACATCTCGCACATGGAGTGGTTGTAATAGCCCAATGCATCTGGTTTCCCATTAAACAAGGCAGCATCGCTGGTGTTTAACTGGTTTAGTGGTTTGCCGGGAAGCATTCTTCCCATGTATAGGGATTCGCTCAAACTTTCCACCAGTTTTTTTGAGAGTTCGTTTGGCTCTAAGGTGCAACCCAACACCCCGGAGGTAAGTGCGGTATCACATCCATTGCCCCCACTGCCACCTAAGTAATGTACCATGGCTGAATCTACCAATCCATTTCGGATGCTACGGGCCACAGCCATAAAACTATCCAGTTTGGTGGAGTCCACAGCAAAGGGTGTACCATAAAGGGTATCGTAATTCATCTCCGTACACGAATCATAAAACATTTTATAACAACCGCTTACACCCACCAAGGTGGTATAGGCAATTACGCCATTTGCGTTTAGGTATTTAATGTCTACGTTAAAGCTATCATAGGTAATGGGTGTAAACTTTAAAAAGCCATTGTTCACCACATTTCTCAGCGCAAAAGATTGTCCACCACTGGCAGGGGTGTCTTTTAAGTTAACAAAAATATTGCAACGGTTGCGTTTATCGGCTGTATCTAAAAAATTAATTTTCCACTCGGTACGGGAGCGGTTGGCCAATGAGCCTTGATAATCGCGTCTAGTTACTTCGGTTCGCACGATGGTGCGGTTAAAATAGCTGCTCCACTCATTGTTTACGGCCAGGTAATCGCTGTCGTTAAACAGCCTGTTGGTTAAAGTGGTAATGCCGCTATCGCGCATTTGGTTAAAAAAACTAAGCAAACCATGGCCAAACGGGGTAAGCACTAGGGTGTCCTCTACGCATGAGCCGTTGTATTGGTCTTTTGTTGCTTCACTAACCTCTACCTTTGGTGGCGAAATATTAGTTGAACCTACACACTGGCAATCTTTGGGCTGGCTTTCAAAATAACGGTGTTTGGTATCGTAAGCGTTGGTTAACAAATCTGTATTGCAAAACTTGGTGCGGTAGTTGGCCCCAAGAACCTTTTGAAGCACCGAATCTAAAGTATAAAAACGAGCCAGCGTATCCGTTAACGGTACGGTTGATGCCGGGTAAAACGTGCGCGGATCTTGATACTTGCTGCCACTGCGGCACACTTGCACAAAACCGTTTATAATGGAATCGTAGTTTGCCCTGCTAAAATCGGCACGGCTTAAATTTAATCCTGGGCAATCGGCCAGTTGTTGCATCCACTGCTCAGCAAACACATAACAAGCGGTGCTGTCGTCCATACCTTTAGCAACGGTATCCTTCATATTTTGGATGGTTTCCGCATCAGTGGCACCTTGTATACCTGCCACTTTGCCAAAATGGTAACGCCTTATTTTGTTGGCATAATCACCGCTGGCTGGAGTACCCACCAACCAAGTGGGGTAGCTGTTGCCCAAGGTATTGTATTTTGCAGGAATGGTTAATAAATGTTCATCAATTACACGGGCTTTTACATCAGCATACATGCTGTTAAACGCCTTGAGGTAATCGTTGCGCAACTTGCGGTTAAAGAACAAGGAATCTAATACCTGTTTATTGTTAAAGGCCGCCAAACAAGCATAACGCTCCAGAGGGTCGTTGCGTTTAGAGCAAAAGGCAGCCAAAGCGGCCATGTCCCAAACGGAATAAATGGTATCATTCACTTGCTTGTAGTTGGTGAGCAAGGCATTGAGATTTGCTTTTAAGGCAGGGCGGCTTTTAAAATAGGGGTCTTCACCAAGGGCATTGGTTGGCAAAGGATAGTTTTGTTTTAACCCACTTAAACCAGTGGGGTTTAAATAACCTTTAGCAACAGCCGTATCAAACTCGGTTAACTCATGGCGTTTAAAATCATAAGCATAACTGCTTTTGAGGGAATCGCGGCAATAGCGGTAATACACATACTCCGGGTGAAACTTCACCAAACTATCGGCCCACTCTTCTTTAAAGGCTTTAATAAAAGTACTCACATCGGCTTTGTAAACAGAATCAATGCTGCCATCGGCTAACCGTATTTGGTCTATCTTACCCAAATGGGTGTACCGTTTAATGGTTTGGTACTTGTCGCTGTAAAAAATAGAAGTTGTTGAGTTTACCGGGGTAAGTATGCCGTTTTCATCAATAAACTCTGCGTATTGCCCGCCTGGGCTCACATCTGATTTCAGTTGACCCAGCAAACCATCACAATAACTCAATGTATCGTTATTACAGGTATCGCAGGTATTACACACGGTGGTATCTATTTCATTCCATGCCTCATTAAAAAAGTAGTCGAAGGTTTTTACACAAGCTTGTTTGGTTACATATTGGTTAAAATACATATCAAACGCACCTTTGTTTACCGTTAATTTTTTGGTAAGGCTATAAGTGCCTCTTTCTAGGTTGTTAATGCGTATTAAGCTATCGTAATTAACGGTATCTATGTTGCTATTGAGGGTTTTAAGCACATACCTTTTGCTGGCCAGGTTTGTGCTGGCCAATACATTGCACAAGGTATCGTTGGGGTTAATAAAACCAATGGTATCTTTAAAGGTAAACACCACCTGGTTGCACTCTTTGTTTACCAAGGTAATCTCATAATTGTACACGCATTTAAAACAGAAATTCATGGGCAAACAGGCATCCCTAAAGGGGCTGGTTTGCATGCGGTAATCAATGTACAACGGCCCTGTTTTATTCATGGTATGCTCATAGGTTAAGGCCAGTGCATTATCCTGCAACAGGTTGTGGTCGCCTAAGTTGTTGTACATTAAACTGGCTGGGCGGTTCTCTGGCAGGGCATCTAAATTTGCAGGCGATTGTTCAGCCAATCCAGTGGCTACCACACGCCCTTGCATATCTAAATAACTGATGCTCACTTGTCCGTTGGCATCAATTACGGTTTGTTTTTTGTAATGGCTGGCAAAACCTGCCTCTGAACCAAACAGGCGATCTAACTCGCGGCTGCGGGGTTGAGAATAATTGTAAAAAGTTTCATGCCCTTTGCCCAATTGGTGGGTTGCTCCCACACCACCTTGCCTGCGCACCCGCCCTGTATTATCAGGCATGTACTCTACATGCACCATGGGGTAATTTTCTGCATCGGGTACAAATTTTTGCGCACCGTTTTTATCTGGATTTGCTGGTGAGTAATATTTGGATGCTCCGCGTGAGTTGGACAGGGAACGGGCCGTATCAACCGGACATACCAGTGCCATGGAATCAAAATCGCCATAACCATAAGCTTTGTTGCCTTGGTTGGTATTAAAACGGTTGTAGTATTTTAACTCATTCTCGTAATATTGCCCATTGGTTACGGTGGTGTTTTTTAATGCCGGTACAGGCAATACTTGCACGGTTGGCCTGCCGTTAAAATCGTATTTGGTTTCGCCTACAATCACCAGTTTATCGGCATTGCTTATGGCCACTTGTTGGCGTGGTTTTAACAGGCCATCATAATAGCCCACCACATCTTTGCGTTTGCCTTCTTCAATATAACTTACGGTATAATTCCAGTTGATGCTATCCCCTTGATGTGGAGTAAGTAAAATGGTTTTGGGGTAATCGCTCACCTTGCCTTCATCAGCCGTATTGGGCGACCAAACACCAAACTTCTCTTGTGTAAAGGTAACGGAGTCGGGCCTTACCCTGCGCAAACGGAACAACAAGTAACCACTTTCATATACATTTTCAATGGTGTATTGGTTTTGCAATAGGCGCACACGGGTGGCATTGTTTTTAAAGCTGTAGTTAAGGAGTTCAGCGGGTTTAAAATAGGGTTGACCAGAAAGTGGTTCGTAAGTAATGTCTAATAAAGTAACTTCTTCAATTTTACACATTACATTGAGATTGTTGTTTAATATGGCTATTGGGGTGGTATCATTAACGGCCACAAAATCATTATGTACCTGCAATTGGCCAACGGTTAAATAGGAGTGATCGTATCCGGGATTAAACACAATTAAGTCTATGTTAGCGCCCGGTGTAATTTCTCTGACTTTGGCAATTACCCGATAACTTCTACCCGGAACGGTTCCTATTATAGAGTAATTATATGACGCACCTTTATTAAAATACAAACAACCATTAGCAATACCAGAATAATTGGAAGATGAAGTATCCATTAGATTACTCCACCCAGCATTTACGCCAGTGGAGGTATTAAAATCCTGATAAAGTTTGGTATAGTCCTTTAAAAAGTCGGCATACCCTTCCCCGTAATTGTCCACATGCATCCACTCCAACTCAAACTGGGTGGGCGATTTTATGGAGGTGGAATCCCAACTGATGTTGATTTTACCGGGTTGTGTGATGGAGTGAGTAATACCCGAAAGGGTAATGCCTTCATCATAACTGCTTTTAAAGTAGCGTTCCACTTGTATGATTTGCTGCAACTCAAATTTCTTTTTTAAGTTGCTAAAGGTAATACTGGCATTGGTTACAGCATCCGTAACGGAAAGGATGTTGCAGGTAAATTTGTGTGCGTTTACAAATCTGTAAACAGAAACATCGCGATAGGGTTTGTAGGTAGCGGGGTCGTATGATAAAGGAATGGTTACATTAAAAGTGCTTGATGCACCTGTGCGGCTGTAGGTGGTTACTTTAATTAAAAACTTGTACGAAAATGCCGTGGCCGCAAGGGCGGTATCTTTAACGGCTAAACGGATAAAGTTATTGACTTTGCCATGTTTGTAAACACTTGGCCAACCCGATAAGGGATTGGTAAGTTCACTGTAACGGTCATCGCTAACGGTATCCAATGCCGTGTTATAGGCGGTTAACTGGTAGCCCGTGTTTTTTTTTACAAACTCTAGGGGTGCAATTTGTGCAGTGGCCTGTATGGTTAAGGAGGCCCACAACAACATCAAAATACAAAATTTATTTCTCATGGTTATGCTGCGTTAAATCGTTGAAAATAGTTGATACGTTTTTAAAGTTGCCGCAGGTTTTACCTGCCCATTTTTCACTTGAATGTATTTTTTTTCGTCAAAAAAAGTGGCACTCACTTTATGGTTTACTTTTACTTTGTAGTATTTAATTACCAAATAAGGGATTTTGTCTGGATAAGGCCAGTTAATGCCCTCTGTGCCTGAAAAGGCCATGTGCAACTCCAACAACTGGTGCGTAATGGGGTTGTACACCAATTTTACCTGGCTGTAATCGCCCGACTGGTAGAACATGGTAAGTATTTGACGGGTTTTGCTTTGTTTGGTAATTTTCATTTTAAGCGCCTTTTCCAATAGGCCATCAATCTCCAAAGGCTGATTCTGATCAAACTGAGGTTCGTCAATGCTATTATTTTTAGAAGCCAACAGTATTTTTTGTTCATGGTTTACCGTAATCTGGTATTGGGCATTTACCATGGTTTCAGTGCTTAAGGAGTTTAAATAGGTATTTGTTCCTTTGCGCACAAAAAAACCTTTGTGTTGTTCCACTGGATTTTTTAAGGTGCTATCAGTGTACAGCAAATAATTGAGATTTACCTGGAAAGCTTTTTTGTTGTTGTACCACTCATTTATTTTTTTGGCCTCCGCCATGGGCGATTGGGCAAATGCCACCAATTGGCCGATTAAGGCCAACAAACCCAACACTTGTTTTATTTTTAGCAATTTCATGGTGTCTATTGGTTAATTGGTTTGTTAATGCCGCTGCGCGATTCCTGTATGGTCATGATGCCTTTAACGGTTTCCTTTTTAATACGTATGAGTTTGCCTTCTTGGTCGTACTCGTAAAACGTGGCAAAATTGTTTTCGTCAAGCACAGCCATTACTTTTAGCAGCACTGGGTGGTACACAAAGGTTTTCATATTGGACTCCAGTGGATGAATACGAATGTCGTCCACATACATGCGGTGTGTACTTTTATTTTCTAATGTTACCTGTATTAAATCAGACCCAGCAGGAATGGTAAAATTACCTTCAATCCGCTGCCAGCCTTCAATAATAGGGCCAGTTGGTTTAAACTGTACGTTAAGTAAGGTATTGTAAAAGCTTTCGGCATTGGTGGTGGTTGAAACGCGAATGGCACAACTATCATAAGATTGAATGGCATTCATATTGCTGGTTCTACCCCTCACCCATGCCTCTAAATGGTAGGTTTTTCCTTTTTGCGGATTAAACCTTGGTAATCGGTTGGCCACTGTTTTGTCTTGATACCCATTAGCCAAGTCATTTCCAATGTACACAGCACCTGAATCAACCATACTGCTGGTTGATACCTGAGTACCCGTTGGTATACCTATACTTTGGGTACCGCTGTGGGCAAACCTCCCAGAAATAAATGGCTCTGTATTAAACGTATCTGGGTTTTGGGTATCACTCACCCCTAAATTGCGAATGGAATCAAACCTGTTTACATAACTGTATTTAAAACGCCAATGGTCTTCTTGGTCGCAACGTTGCTCCACACCTGTATAATCTTCAAAGTTATCATTGGCTATTTCCTTTAACTGTGCATTAGAGGCCGTTGCCACCACATAATTTTCATCATACCCATACAATTCGGCCGTGGCATTGTTTAAGGCATCAACGGCTTCCACAGGCTTGCCAGTTTTATTGTATTGGGTTACCGTAGATGATTTTACCCAACGTTTATTGGTGCTTTTTTGCAACCATCCGCTTGAGTTAAAACTCCAATAAGGTACAAAGTTTTTATACGCCCCATCTTTTCTAATAAAGGTGGTATCGCCTTGATAATTATAAGCACGTCCATCAATAAATGCCAGGTTTTCAAAGGACCTCCATTGGCTTAAATGGCCTGATAAAAATGGATTAAAAAGGCCATAAGGCAATCCGTAATTGCAAGTAAATAGATAACGGCAATTCACACCATTGGCAACTGCAATGTCTCCACCATTATAGGCAGCATAAAAAGTAAAGGCACAGGTATCACCGTTTAGCATAATGGCTTTGGCCATACCTGTACTATAACTATTAGCATTATTAGGGTTACGCCCAAAATAAATAAAGGTATCCACATTGCTAAACAAACATCCAGTTGGTGCAGTAATGAGCATATGTATGGTATTATAGGGGTCTTCTTCCCCATTATTCCATGTGATGTATGGTGAAAATGAATTGGTATTGGCCCAATCTTCAGCATAATCAGGAGCATTTATTCCAATATACAAATAACTTAAGTCTAATGTATCGCCAAGCGCCTTCAACTTTTGGTTAATAGCAGATGAGGCATTAAACCAGCTTTCATTTTGTAATAAATATGGATTAATGTTCGGCTCATTGTTGCGTTTACGCTCTACCATACTCAACAATGCCTTGAAGGTTTCAACAATATAAGGCTCAGTCCCATAATCGCATTTCCAGGTGGCACCATTTCCTTCTTTGGGAACGTACAAAGCAGGCCAATTGTCTTTAAATGTGGCTGCCGAAGCATTAATAATACCTGTGCTACTTATTCTAATGGAATCGCCAGATATGGGATTGGTGGTGGAGTTGATGGCACCAACACTTCCCGTAATCATATTTTTTCTACCTGAGGTAAGTACTTTACCATAATACGTTCCGGCAGTAATGTATTGACCATTTTTATCAATCAAGGTAGCATTGATCATGGTATCGTTAAGCGAAGCGGTGCTAAGTACCCAAGCTTTTTTATATGCATTGGTGCTTGCATTAACATCAATTAACATCAACTCGTCTCCTTTAAATAACAAGTCTTTTACAACCTTAGTAACCCCACTACTGTTTAAAAACCTCAACGTATCAGATACACCAGCATTTAAATACGCAGGCCCCATACCTGCATAAGCCATATGGGCAGGATAATTGAGGTTGTAGATAGGGTCGTTAAAGGAGTTGGAAGTTTGGGTAAGCAATACCTGCCCAGAAACTTTATCATACAGCAAATTGCTGGTTTTAATAATGGAACCTTCATCCTGCACGGTGGTGCTTTTTAAAATTCCATACTCTTGTATGACTTTGGTAACACTTGCCGCCTGCATGCGGTTCATGGTGTATTTGAAGGTTATTAACGGAATGCCCCAAACAGTTGCAGCAATCGGTGCTATGAGATCAAATTTAGCGTTTACTTGTAACCCTCCATGCACTTCTTTGTGTACATTTTCTTTCATGTCCACACTCATGTCTATTTCTTTGCCAATAATGGCATTTTCAACCATCCCTTTACTGTTGAGTACCTGCACCTGATTATCCAGTTTGCCATTTTGGGTTTGGTACTCATAACTTACTTTAGAAATAAGGGCTTTTTGTTCGGTAAACTCATCCAATTGGCTATAAATGGCAGTAGCCTTGGGTTTACCGTGCATGTCGTTTACTATAACACTATAACCTTGTGTGGCAGCGTAATAACTTAAGTTTACAAATTTTAGCAAGGAGCTGACTAAAGCCCCCGCTCGCCCAGAACCCAAGCTTTGTTTGTGCAAGTTGGTTACTTCTACCCTAACTGGGAAATCGCGTGCCGTGTAAAACTCATACTCACTATGGCCCACTCCTGTGCGGTTTATCCCTGCTTTGGGTTTCTTTTTAACGGTAATTTTGCTGTAGCCCACCAATGGAGCCGGATAAAAGGTTTCACCAAAGGGTTCTTCATTCACCATTTCAACCGCTGGCAAGGCTATATTTCCACCCTTTCGCAAGTACTTAATGGGTAACCGCATTGGGTTTTCTTCCCCGCCAATCATGGGTTCATAAGAGGCTACCCCGCTGCTGATTTTGTCATAGCCATATTGTTTCATGTAGTCATCCTCTTTGGTATAATCATACACCTGGCTATAGTTGCCAGTAGCGTCTTCAGTATCCATGCTTGCCCAAGAATCGGAAAAGGTTAACTCCTTTACGCGCGTGCCACCACCCCGTTTGAACATGTGTGGGCTTTCTATGCGTATCCATGATTTATAGGGAACAAATTCACTCGCTATTTCTTTTACTTTCAATGCTTGATTTTGTCCACGGTACATATCCAACGCTTCCCCAAAACTTGACAATAATCCTTTAAAGGCGCTTACACCTGTTCCCTTGGGATCAGACCCTGGATGCAACACTTTTGACATGTTAGCACGTGCAAAATCCCAAGCCGTTTTACTGATGGCGTTTACTGGTTCGTGTTTATTGAACAACCAATCACCTTGTTTTACAAAATTGATTTTTACATAACCATATTGTGGCGGATCGCCAGGCACTACCCCTACTTCATTTTTATCAATGGTACACCAGCCAGAAATGTACTCTTTCTTGCCTTTGATGTCAATTAAAAATTTAAAGAACAAATGCTCTATTAGGCTAAAACACTTATCTCGCAGCAGTTGGTCGGTATTGATGCCTTGTGGTAACCTAAAAACCAAGTAATCAAACCGTTTGTTTCCTTTATTTTCAAACAACTTATCGGTTCTTCCATTGGGGTCAAACTTCTTTTTACAACTCTCATCAGTGGCTGCTATTACCTGTATCATTTCCATGGCCTTGCGGTCTTGTACAAAAGCATAATCATCGGCCTCGTATTTCACTTGTATACTACCCCCAGAAGGCAAATCAATGCGTTCCATGTGCCAGGCTGCAGCATAACGGTCGGCACTATCACGTGGGTTATTTTGTTGCACATACGGATAATCGCGGTTAGGCAAGTCTGTTTTGTTGGGTTTGTAATTGCCCCAGCGATCGTACTCGGCCATGTTGTAGTCCGGGTTAAATCCATAGGTAAACCGATAAGGACTCATGCTGCCTTTGCCTGATTTGCCATGGATAAAATACACCTTTTTTAAGGTGAGTTTTCCTTTTTGGTTGGCAGCAGCAGAGGTGTTGTAGTTTTTATTGTTGGCCACATTTTTACACAAGCTGTAATCGTACTCAAACACCACTTTTTTAATGGGCGTTGCGTTTACCCCATTTAGCAACCTATCAGGACGTGCATACAAGCTGATGGTATCCAACTTCATCAACACCTGTGCATCATCTTTGCCCCCATTTTCTCCCAAAGCACCCAAGGCATCCAAACGCGGACTGAGTTTAAACTCGGCCACATGGGTGCGGGTTTCTATGCTGTGTAAATACCAAATTTCTTTGGTGCCATACACATAGTTTCCTTTATCATCCATGGGGTCGGATTTTAACCCTTCCTGAAACTGGGCCTTGCCCCCTTCAATGGGTGCGCGCCATTTGTACGCTTCGGCATGTCGGGTATAGTTAAACACCACGTAATCACCAATATCGCCAATGGAAGGTTTACCATCTTTATCTGCATCTACATAGTTGGGCGATAAGATGGCTGTGAGTAAAAATGAGTGGGCATACCCAGGTGTAATAACTCTGTTATAATACCAATCCTGCCCTTTTTGGTTACCAAGGGAATTGTCACTGCCACTATATTCCACCAATCCTTTGTAGTAATCTATGGCATTGCCACCGGTGTTAAAACTCACCTCATGCTGCTCATTATTATAGGCAGGAATGCCATAGATGTAACGTGTACCATCGGGATTGGTTTGGGTAATCTCGCCCAGGTGGTGGTCTTTGGCCTGAGTTGACGTGCGGTTAATATTGGCATAAGCATTAGTTGCCGTGCTAAAAATACCGGGGTAATAACTTTTTAAGCTGGGCATCCACCCAAAATTATTTCTGGCTTCCGCAGAAGTAATGGTTGAAATGAGTTGTGTTCGGGGTTGGCGTTTAAAGGCTGATTTATAGCCCGATAAGTTTCCTATTTGGCCACCTGAACGAGAAGACGTTCGTAAGGTGCTATTGGCAACAGCCATGTAACCTAATCCCATCCCCTGAATTTCAAGCATTACCGCCTCATCACTACCCATAGAACCATAAAAACCAATATCCATAGGCAACATTTCGCCTCCAGCTTTAAAGTAACTTAGTTCGCTAAATCTGTTGTTTTGCTCATAAAAAAACACCGTATCCAACAGGTTATTACCTGTTTCCCATACCCCACTCTTATCCCATGAATAGGTTGGTGTCCAGTTAACTCCTACATGTAAAGATTGAGTTGCTGGTGTGGTCAGAGTTCCTAATTCAACACCAACTGACGCTAAATTAGAACCCGTCTGGGTTTGCATTGGATCTGAACATATTAGCAGGTTATTCCGTTTAGAACGAAAAGAACCACCTGTACCTTGACCACTTACACTGATAATATCGTAGGCAGAAGCTGATAAAGGTAGGAATTTGGAAGAGGTGCTAAATGAGCCATCTTTTTCGCGCGTAAAATCTTTTAATGCATTGGGAACTTTATTGGCATAACCAGCATACATATTACCAAAACCTGGATTTTCTTGTATCTTATCTAAAATTCTGGTAATAGAGTAAGTACCTCCCATTTTATAATTTGGATGTAACCCAAATTGCGAAAGCCCATAACTTACATTGTAATTTTGGATATTGGAAGCGAAACTATTTCTTAATGTTGGCAATTCGCAAACAGGATTAAGGCTTAAGGTACGGTTAAACCCTCTGGTCACCGTAACCGCTGTTTTCCCTTCATTCAAGCGATACGTTCCATTAGCCTTGCCGACCACAAGTCCTTTTAATCCAGACCTAGAATTTATGCCAATTCCGATTTTGTAATCTTTATTATTAATTAAACGTCTTGAAAAACTTACATCATACTCAAAACCTCCTTGCGAACTTGCATTAAACCCCATTCCTAGGCCTTTTCCTTTAAACTTACTATCGCTGGGAATACTAAAACTTGCACCAAAAAAATAGCCCAAACCTCTATAATTATTATGCGTTACCCCAAAATCTAAGTTTGCAGAAAATTCCGTTTTTAAAGTGGTATCTAATTCCCCTGTTTCTTTGCCATTGGCATCTTTTGCATTTTCACCATCTGCCCCTTTCTTTTTTTGAAATCCCAATATTTCTATACCTACTCCACCATTTAATCCCCAAGTAATGTTATCCCTGATATTGGTTTCGTGCCTAATTACATCCCCATTAAAATCATCTGGTAAGCCACGCAAGGTACGGTTAATTACCCCTGCATTGATGTTCCAGCCCAAGCCCACCCAACTGGCTTCCTGATCCATGGAAATACCAGAATGGTAAGCCATGTTTATGGGATAGCCACCCACATCAATTAATGGGATGTTGTAGTTAAAATCTCCAGTAAACAAATCAACCATATCGGTTGTGCCTACTGGTTCAAAACTTTCCATTTCAGGCTGTGAAGGACCGCCCGTTAGGGCATAAGCAATGGTGGGAAAACTCAATTGAAACAATAGATTTACTACCAGAAACAAGGCAATGGATTTGAGGAAGCGGTTATTCATAAGGTATATACTATTATAGGTTAGGGTTAATTTAAGCTCATTTGCGGAATGTTAGCAAATTGCTCAGGGTCAATTTTTATTTTTAATAATCCAATATCAAATACTTCGTCTTCGTACATAAAGGCCAATCCATGTTTACGCATCTCGTCAGCCAAGTTTTTATCAGCATGGTTAAATGCCAACACTAAGGTATTTTCAGGCGCAAGGCCGTAGTTTTGCTCCAAATGGCAAAGGGTGCAAGGGACTGTTTTTTCTCCTATTTTTAAACTAAAATTTTGGTCTCCGTTTGATAAAAAATAGGAGATGCGGCTAAAGTAGCCATCTAAATCTGCATTGTTTTGTAAAGGTGTTTGGTTGGGATTTAGGGAACGCACAATCAAATTAAATTGAATGCTGTTGTCTAATTCTTGTTTGCGTTGTGTTATGCTTGCGGCATCAATTTGCTGCGATTTTGCCTCCTGAGCAATGATGTAATCAGTGGGTTTATATTGTAAAATAAATTCCAACTCCTCGTAAGTACGTTTTACACGAAGTCCATTTTTTTCATCTTCAACCCATTTGCTATACTCCAACGGAGAGTATTGCTGCACACCGCATCCTGCCAAAACCAATAAAATCAGCACAATGCTTAACCTCATATTTCTTTATATTTTTTATTGATGTATTGTATCATCTCGCTGGTTTTGTTTTTGGTATCTTCACCATACATCAATGTTCCATTGCCAGATGCACCCAAAATCATGTTACATTGGTGTTCTTTACCATACTCGCTAATGTATTGGTTAATTTGCGACCAAATCTGGGCATCATATTTCTCAGCCAACTCTTCCTGCTTGTATTTTACTTCTTGTTCGCGTAATCGCAGTTCCTGTCCTTTATCTACCAATAGTTTTTTTAATCCCTCATTACTTGGTTGTTGGTTATACCTTAGGGTAAGCATTTTTACTTCCAGCCTTAAACTATCCAAGAGGCCAGCATCCTGCTGCAATACACTTTCCAACTGTTTTTGTAGCTTTTGTTTCATGGTAAATCCTTCATATACTTTAAAGGTATCTATATATACATACCCATCATTTTTGGGCATAAACTGATAAACCATAAGGGCGATTAAACCAATCAAATTTATCACCACCAGTGTGTCAATTATTTTTCTCATTTTGTGCGAACGGGATTGAGGTAGGTGAAGTAGATATTGTAATTATTTTTACCATCGAATAATTCGAAACGATAACGTTGTCCATGCTTTAAATGAAGTGCTGACTCCATATCTACATCATACCAGTTTTCTTTAGTCAGTGCCATCAATACCGATTCATTGTTATTCATCACCTGCTCGTTAGCATCTAATACCTGATAGGTAAGTCGGGTTGGATATTGCCTTGTATTGTATTTAATTTTAAGCACTCCTTTGGCATAATAAGCTGCATTGGCCGCACTTTGGGTAATGTCTATATAAGATTGGTCGTTATTGACTTCAACCACCTTTACGGAATCTGGTGCAAGGGTAAAACTCCAAATTTCAGTTACCCCTAAGGATTGTTGTGAGGCATCATAAGCTTCAACCTGCCACGCATAGTTTTTACCATAAGCAAGTGGTGGCGCATTAAATGGGTATTGCAAAGAGGTGGTAGTTATCTTGTTTTGGTAAAGCAATGGCCTATTCCTTAATAATCCATCAATAGCGTTTTGTTTTGGATAAAGTTCAACCAATGTAAGGGTGTAATTAATGGATAAACCAGCGGTATTGGCTCCTGGTGAAAGCCAAGTTAACATGGGGTTTTTCTCTTGAATGGTTGTGGAGTTGAATGGATAAATGAGTACTGGAGGTGTTAAGTTCCTAATGGTAATATTGTTGCATTGTTGGGTTTTAACCTCGCCTGTTATGGTATTTAATGCGTAAATACAATATTGGTAGTTTCCCGCAGGAAATGAACCTGTAATTTGATTGCTGCGTTGCACCTCATTATCGTAATACTGTATTTTATTAACAGTAACGGTTTGGATGTTTAAATTGGTAACAGCATTGGTTAAGGTGATGGTGTTTGCAAAAGCTTCTACCAATAATTTACCCTGAGATGATTGCAGGGTAACTTTAAGTTGAATGGACAGATTGGTTTGATCTGATTTCATCACATCAATATTCCAAAAATCTTTAGCACCAAAAGTGTTTGACAATTGAGGGCGTGTGCCGATGGAAAGTTGCTGTGCCGAAAGTTGGTTGTACATGAACATCAGCACACAGGTTAAAAAACCTATAATGGATATTTTTTTAGTCATACGTAAAACGAATGTGGAAAAAATATTTCATATTTACAAACTAATGAGATCAATATTTTGTTTGTCAACTCATTTTCTAATTAAAGATAACATTAAACCAATATTGCTATTATTGGCACTTGTTGCTTTTTACACATCTGTACATGCACAAAAAATCAGGTTTTATCCTAAAAATCATGATGTTTATCCCAAAATAACAGACCTTACCAGCGGCATTGTGCAAAATGAAACTGATTCGGTTGTTCTGGCGGATTGGTCTTGTAGCATTGCAGTTAACCAAAAAATAATATACCAAAAAGAAAACCTGACTCAATCTATTCAGCCGGGTATCTCTGTTTTTAATGCAGATTCTACGCTTCAACCGAGTTCCTTTTTAACTGCCAATGGCCATTTATTGCCGGGAAGTTATCGAGTCAAGATACTTTTCTTATTAAAAAATGGAGATAGCATTCATCAGTTTAAAGAGTTTAACGTTCCCCCATTTGAAGTAACTTATGAAACCAAGGAAGGTCAGCAATACCAAGTCAAGTCCGTACCAGCTGACCCTTCTTTACAATTGTATTTGATTTCAGCAAAACAGGGTAAACTGCGCCATCACCCAAAACCCATATCAGCTACGTTAATGACAAACTGCTTAATAAATAAACAACAGTTTATTAAAGATACCACCAAACAAAATACCATGTTGTTTAAAAGTGAGCTGTATTACAAAGGCATATTGGTTGGTAAAACCGAATATCAGCATTGGCATCAACTTGCCAGCGTAAAAATGGATACTTCCAAAAATATTGTTCAACAAAAACGACCCATTGTTGCTTTAAATTCTTTTGTTTTATTAGAAAGTGGCTACACCAACATCACCTATCCTAACCAGCTATCTCAACCCATTTATACGCGGTTTACGGTAAATCCAACGGTTTCATTGTTGGGCATTCCTTTTACGTTTAATTCAACCATTAGTACAGAAAACAACACCTTATTTCCTGTAAATGCTTTTCAATTAGGCATTGATGGCAATCAGTTTAAATCTTATTTTTCGCAACACTTAATTACCCAACAAGTAGAAACAGAGCAACGCTTGGTTAATCATAAGCAGGAGTTAAGTGAGGTATCTAAATCCATCTATCAACAAAAACAAAAGTTACGGGACAAGCAACAACTCCAAATGCCTTTAGATACAGCCATGGTTACAGATAGCATTAGTGGCATCAGAAACAATCAATTCCGACAACGCAAAGCCCGCAATGAGCAGGAAGCCTTAAATAAGCTAAAAGAGTTAGAACAACGTGAGGAATTCTTAAAAACAACACTTCAAAAAGACTCCCTCCTGCTGCACCGCCAAAAACACCAGGGATTATATAACGACACCTTAAACAGGCTTATAAAAAACGAAAGATACAAGGGTTTAGTCAGGGGCTTATTGGCCTTAAATGAGTTTAAAATAGGACTGGTTACTCCGAACTATTCGCCACATATTTTATCGCAAGCACCCATTTATGGTGTGCATGTAGATATGGAGTTTAAACGCTGGTTCTTTAAAACTACTTTTGGCAATCGTTTGGCTTTTCAACCATCATTGGGGCTGCGAAACTTAAATGTACCCAAGTTTAACAATAAAACTTTTGCAACACAATTGGGGATAATTGATAGGCGATATCACCTAAAGGTATATGGCGGCTATTATTATTTTAAAAACCAGCCCAACAATTTTGCAACAACCACCTCTGAAAACCATGTTATCAGTAGCGGTGTAGAAGGCAGTAAGGTTAAGGATTTAATGGTAAAACTGGAAGTGGCCAAATCGTTTTTTGTAAATGACGTTAATGGCAGGGAATACCAAAATTACAACGGCATAAACAATGCATTTAGCAATAACAATGGGTATATGGCGTATTTGTTTGAAACCAAATACCGTTTAAGTGGTAATACTTTTTTTGATGCCAAGATAAGAAAACTGGATGCAGGGTATTACTCACTTGGCATGCCTTTTCTACGCACTGATTTAATAGAATATGGGTTAACATGGGGACAATATTATTGGCACAAACAATTGGAAACAACTTTGCAATACACCTTAAACAGGGATAATTTATTGGGGAATAAATCCAACACCACCATCTTAAAAGGTTATGGTGCCACCTTAAAAACACATTTTAGAAACAAGCCCAATATTTTAGTGAGCTACCAACCTTTTAATTCGCAACTTATTGTGCAAAATAAATCAGTGGAGTGGAATGAGCCTGCCGAATTGATTACCCAACAATTTTATGTACTGCATGTTGTTGTGTTTTACCACAAAAAAATCAATTCCAGTCAATTACAAACCACCACCAGCTATAATAGAAGTGTGAATCAAAATTCCATTGGAATGGTTTATAAGCAAGAAACTTATCAGGGTAATGTGGCCTTTGTAATGGTTGGCGGAAAACAAATAAATTATCAGGTGGCAGCTTATGAAACTGGCCAAAAAGCCACATCTGGCCAATTGCATGACGTGGCTTTTACTTGGCCATTGCTAAAAAGGAAAATAAATTTAACTACGGGGTTAACGGGCCAATACATGAAAGACCAAAAGACAAGACAGGGAGTTTATACCATAACCAGCTATACGTTAAAAACATTGGTATTGAGTTGCCGTTTAAGCATCAATTATTTGCAAGGAGCGTGGGGCACATTAACCAATGGAAACCCTGAACAACAAGCTTATTTTTCTATTTCACATCATTTCTAAATTTGGCGACAAAAAAAACGCGGCAGCCCCTTCGGGGCTGCCGCGTTCACAGATTGACTTTTTAATTTTATTACCTTAAAATATAGGTTGAGGTATTTACCAACGTGCCATCAATATAAACATCAATGGTGTAATTGCCCGCTTCTAACTCGCGTTCTTCGCTTTCGTAATTTACTTTAACTTCTTGTTTTTGTCCATTGTAAGCTACTTTATACGATGCTGTCGCTGAAACTTCACCACCATCTGTTGATGTAAATGTGGCTTTGCTCATTCCTGCTAGTGTTTTTCCTGCTGGCTCTTTAATGACCACATACACCATTTTATCACCAGGCTCGGCTACTTTATTGTCCATTACGGTTAAGCTCACTTCAATTTTGTTGGTGCGTTTGGCCAAGCTGGTTTCTACATATTTGCCATTGCCTCTCTTTTTAAATGAGTTTACTTTAATGTATTCAGCCTGTAGTTGAGATGCAGTTAATACCTTGTTTTGCAAGCCACTTTTTTCTTCGTTTAATTGTGTAATGGCAGCCGCTTTCTCTTCATTCTCCTTTTTAAGCTGAGCATTTTCTGTAATCAACTGATCTATCTTTTCTAAGTATTGGTCTTTTAGTTTTCTTAACTCAGCCAATTCTTTCTTTAATTTAGAGTTTAACTTAGATTGGTTTTTTTCACCTGAAATCAACTTGTTAATTTTTGCCTCCTGAGCCGCGATTTTGCTGTTGGCATCATTTAACAACGAATCTAAATTGGCAGAAATACCACGGTAGCTTTCCAATTCCTTATTGGTTTCTACCAATTCTTTCTCCAGCTCACCCTGCACGGTTACCAGTGTGTCAATTTTAGAATCGCGGGTTTGCACATCCTCTTTGTTGTTTTTAAATTGAAAAACATTCCCGATAAGGGATAGCAGCAGTAGCACAAGTAGCGCGTACTGGGTAGTTTTGTTTTGTTTTTGGCTTTCCATAAGTGTAGTTGATTTAAACAAAAATAGGTTTTAGTATGAGTTTAAAAAACTCTTTACTAACATTGCTGCTGCATGAAGTATTTTATTGTTGCCGGAGAAGCTTCGGGAGATTTGCATGGTGCCAACCTGATGGCCGCTATTAAACAGCAGGACAAAGAGGCCCAATTCCAGTATTGGGGCGGAGATGCGATGGCGCAACAAGCTCCAGGTTTGCAAATGCACTATAAACAAGTTACCATCATGGGGTTTGTAGAAGTATTGATGAACCTGCGCACTATTTTCAGCAATATTAGCTTGTGTAAAAGTCATATTAATGCGTTTAAACCAGATGTGGTGGTGCTTATTGATTATCCAGGATTCAACTTGAGAATTGCCGCCCATTGCAAGCAATTGGGCATTAAAACGGTGTACTACATTGCCCCAAAAATATGGGCATGGAAAGAAAACAGGGGCAAAAAACTGGAGCAATTTGTAGATGAATTGTTGATTATCTTTCCCTTTGAAGTGCCTTATTTTAAAAAATGGAAGGTAAAAACCACTTATGTGGGTAACCCATTGATTGATGCCATTGCAGGCTATTCTTATAATCCTTCATTTCTTCAAGAACAAGGCATTACCAAACCCATGATTGCGTTATTGCCAGGAAGCAGAAAACAGGAAATTGATAAGATTTTACCATTGATGTTGCAAGTGGTAAGCCATTTTCCCGAATATGAATTTATGATTGCAGGAGCACCTGGATTAGATGCGCAGCATTACGAAAAATACCTGAGCGGACAAATTAAACTGGTGTTTGGGGAAACCTACAACCTGCTAAAACATGCCGAAGCAGCCATTGTATGCAGCGGAACAGCCACCTTGGAAACTGCGTTGTTTAATGTGCCACAGGTTTGCGGCTACGTGGCCAACCCCATTTCCTACCGCATTGCCCGTTGGTTGGTGAACATCAAATACATCTCGTTGGTTAATTTATGCCTAGATAAACCAGCTATAACCGAACTGATTCAACAAGAGTTTACGGTAAAAAACATGACGGCTGAACTGCAAGCTGTTTTACCGGGTGGGCAAAAACATGAGGCCCTAATGGCTGATTATCGTAAACTAAGTGAGCTGCTAGGTGGAGAAGGAGCCAGCAGTAAAGCGGCACAAGTAGTGGTGGGTAGTGCACAGCATAACACTTAGTCAGCCAGTTTAATCTTCATCTTTTTTATCCTTTCCTCCAATTGTTCGGTGGTCATTTTTTCCCTTAGTCTTTCCACCAAAATGGGGAAAGCAAAAGGCGATGGTTGAGCCAACTCCACCAACTCTAATTGCTGATTACGAATACGGTTTAAAGCACCTCTCAACCTTACCTCCTCCAATTGGTCGCTCATCACCTCCTCATAAGCCTGCTTAATAAACAGGTTCTCGGG
This sequence comes from Chitinophaga pinensis, assembly GCA_943372215.1. GTDB lineage: Bacteria > Bacteroidota > Bacteroidia > UKL13-3 > UKL13-3 > UBA6183. Next base: position 28,734 of record CALRXU020000012.1, read on the forward strand.
TTCGTTCTCTAAAAACACCTTAAAAAACATGGAGCTGCTTGCCTGCAAATGTCTGCTTTTAACGGCTTTTCCGGGATAACCTGTAAATACCAACCCTGCAATATGGGCAATGTCCCTGAACTTGCGTTTGGCCATTTCCATAGCATTTATGCCATGCAACATGTCATTAAACAAGTCATCATCGGTAAACAAATCATCACCCAATGCTTCTTCAATGGGAATTTGCTGGTCGCTTAGCAGCTCAAAACCATAATCATTAAACGCAATTGAAAACGAAATGGGCACAATTTTAGAAATGCGGTAGGCCACTAAACTGGCCAGCCCTTCATGCACAAACCGTCCTTCAAAAGGGTACATAAAAACATGGTATCCATCTTTTGTGGTGAGCTTTTCTATCAAAAAAGTGCGCTCATCAGGCAATACTGACGATTTTTTTTGTTGCTCCAAAATATCGGTGATGGCCTCAAACTCCACATCCGTTGCTCCATGCTCAATGTAATGAGTAAGTCCATGCCTCAACTGCTCGCTCAGGCGACTTGACAATGGCATCCTGCCTCCTGCCCAACTGGGTATCAGTCCTTTTTTGGCTGACGATTTGCGCACCAATGCCGTCATATCTTTTAACTGCACCAATTCCAGGTTGCGCCCAGCAAACCAAAACACATCCCCAATATTTAATCGCGAAATAAAATACTCCTCAATGGTTCCTAAGCTCCCGCCACTTAAATATTTTACCTGCATAATCTGGTCGCTTACAATAGTGCCAATAGACAACCTATGCATCATGGCAATCTTTTTGTTGGTAACCACATGCAAGCTATTAATCACTTCTACTTTTTTAAACTCATCATAAGCTTGTAAACTATCCCCACCCGCATGGATAAAACGCATTACCCAGCCCCACTCCTCAATGCTCATGCTGCTAAAGCAATATGTTTGTATTACCTCCTGATAAATGGTATCCGCATCAAATCCCTCTCCCACAGCCAGTGTTACCAGGTATTGACAAAGCACATCAAACGCCCTAATAACAGGTGTTTTACCCTCTAACTGTTGCCATTTTATGGCATGACGTAGTGCTGAAGCTTCCATTAACTCTAGCGCATGAGTAGGCAAAAAATAAATGCGGCTGATGGCATTGGGTTGATGTCCGCTTCTACCAGCCCGTTGTAAAAAACGAGAAACACCTTTTGGACCTCCTATTTGGATAATCTGATCAACTGGCCTAAAATCAACTCCTAAATCTAAACTGCTGGTGCAAACCACCGCTTTTAACGAACCCCTGTGTAACGCTTCTTCTACCCAGTTTCTGGTTTCACCGCTTAAACTGCCGTGGTGCATGGCAATTAAACCCGCCAATTGCGGAGCATGATGCAACAATTGCTGGTACCATATTTCTGTTTGTGAGCGGGTATTGGTAAATATTAATGAGGTGGATGCCTGCTCAATTAACGGAATAATTTTATGAATGAGTTTAATACCCAAATGGCCACCCCAAGGAAATTTTTCCACTTCATCAGGCAATATGGAGGTGATTTCAATTTGTTTTTTAATATCGGCTTTAATTAAAACACCTTCATCCGCTTTGCTGCCAAGCAACACTTGCATGGCTTCTTCCAAGTTGCCAATGGTAGCGCTGATGCCCCAGGTTCTTAGATCTGGGTTTATGCCCCTTAGGCGGCTTAAGGCCAACTCCATTTGCACCCCTCTTTTATTTCCCAGTAACTCATGCCATTCATCCACCACCACCACTTCCAATTGCTTAAAAAAATCGGATGCATCCTTTTGGGCCAACATTAAATGTAAACTTTCTGGTGTGGTGATTAAAAAATCGGGTGGTGCTTTTTTCTGGGCTTGTCTTTCTTTAGTCGCGGTATCACCTGTGCGGGTAGCAATTTTCCAGCCTGTTTTTAAATACAATGAAGGCTCTTCAACTGCTGATACCAAATCTTTGCTCAGGGCCTTAATTGGCGAAATCCAAATGGCTTTAATCCCCTTGGATGGTTTTGGCTTACTACCTGATAACAATATGGGCAAAGCCAATGCAAAGGTTTTTCCACTTCCGGTAGGGGCATTTAATAACCCACTTTTACCCGATAAATAAGCATCCCAACATTGTTGCTGAAAAGCAAATGCCTGCCAACCTTTATGTTTAAACCATTGTTTTAGTTGTGATACTCCTTTCATGCCCGCTACAAGTATACAATGTTAGTTGCTTACTGGCATAAAAAAAGCCTTGAGCAAATAAACCCAAGGCTTTTGTTTGAAATGGATAATTAAACCTATTTAAATAAAATCTGGTGTTCACCAATATTTAACTGAATGGGATCAGCAGTTTTAACCGTAGCTCTGATGGCTGCTACATCAAAACATAATTCTGTGGTGAAATAAGCATCACAAGCAATTCCTTCCATTACCTTTGCACTAAACAATTGCAAAGTGGTTTGCGGAGGATTACTTTTGGCAAATTCATTTCTCCAGCTTAATGAGAAGTCTTTGCTTTCAATTGGGGCGCAACCTCCGTAACCCACTTTTAATTTAAGTAAGCTGCCCTCCATACTCGATTCCAAAATTTGAATACCATTTTCTCCATAATTGGTAAAGTCAACAACAATTTGCGGGCAAGTTTCAATGGGCTGGGTACTTATTACACGCAAGCAGTTGATGGTAACAGACTCATGCATTGGCAAAGCTGCCTGACAACGGATTTTTGTATCATCGCATAATGATTTGGCTTCTTTTTTGTAGCCAAACTCAACACGGTCGCCATCCTTTAACTCCATGGCAACTAAAGTCATAAAGGATTGCTCGCAAGGTTGCAGGTACTTGCCATTGTCTGTTTTAATCCATAAATCGCCATAAATACCAAATGCACAAGGTACACGCACCATTGTGCCTTTAATGCTGCAGTCAGTTGGCGGTGGATCTTTAGGTTTACCGTTTCCGTTGCCTTCCCCTCCTGGATCAAAAATAGGGTTGTCGCATGATGCAAATAGTAAAACAAAGGCAACAAGAAATGTTGCTAATCGGTAGTTCATGAATTGAATTGTTTTCATAATTATTTTGGTTTATATATGACATTTGACTAGAATATGTTATAATATGTTGCCTTATATTGCTTGTAAAAAAAATAATGACATAATGAACACTAAATGTAGTAATACACTTCATACCCAATAATAAAAAAGGGCTTTAAGCATTGCACTTAAAACCCTAATTCACTGAGGAAATTACACTTATTTAACCAGTATATTATCTGTTCCTATATTGAGATAAATAGCACCTTGGTTTAGCTTTGTTATAGCTGCAACATCAAAACATAAATCGTTGGTAAAATATGCCTGACAGGTTATTCCATCTGTAATAAATGGGCTTGACAATTGCAAAAGCGCTCTGGCAGGATAGCTTTCTTGAATTTCACCTTTCCAACTTAATAAAAAATCTTCATTATCAACCTGGCTGCATCCGCTATAACCAACTTTTAGCTTAAGCAAATTACCATCCATTTTCGATTCTAAAACTTGTATCACATTTTCAGGATAGTTGGTATGATCAACAACCAGAGAAGGGCAATCGCCAATTGGTTTTGTATCTATTACCCGAATACAACTTAATGAAATTGATTGGTGTTCAGGTAATGCAGCCAGGCAACGAATCTTATCATTATCGCACGATGACTTGCCTTGTTTAGCGTAACCGAACTCAACACGGTCTCCCTCTTTTAACTCAATGGAAACCGTAGTCATAAATGATTGTTCACAGGGCTGTAAATACTTACCATTATCAGTTTTAATCCATAAATCACCATAGATACCAGAGGCACAAAGTACACGTACCATGGTACCTTTAATACTGCAATCAGTTGATGGAGGATCTTTGGGTTTTCCGCCACCATTTCCTTCTCCTCCAGGATCAAAAATGGGGTTGTCGCATGAAGCAAATAGTAAAACAAAGGCAACAAGAAATGTTACAAATCTGTGGTTCATCAATTGAATTGTTTTCATAATAAATTGGGTTTATTTATCACATTTGACTGGAACCTGTTTTGATATGTTGCCTCAGTAATCTTGTAATAAAAATAATGACAAAAGAAACATGAAGTGGGGCAATATACTTGCAGTCAATTCATAAAAAAGGGCTCTAAGCATTACACTTAAAGCCCTGATTAACTGACAAAATTACACCTATTTAAACAGTATTTTATTTTCACCTATTGCAAGTAAAACAGGCTCTTTGGTGAGGTTTCTAATCGCAGAAATATCAAAACATAAATCGTTGGTAAAATAAGCCTGGCAGGTATAGCGGTCCACATTATCTATAACGAATTGCAATTCGGTTTGCATAGGATTGCTTTTTGCCAAGCTCTGCTTCCAAGCTAAGGTAAAACTTGAGTTAGGTAAAGGACTACATCCACTGTATCCTACCTTCAATTTTAGCTCATTGCCAATAATGTTTGACTCAAGTACGGTGATGTAGTTTTTAGGGTAGTCTTTGTAATCAATTACTAAACTTGAACAAGGTGGAGGTGTGCCGCATCTTACAATGGGTTGCAAGCAATCGATGATTACGGATTGATAGTTTAATGGTATAGCATCCCGTACATTTAACTCTGGATTTCCTTCTAAGCAATCTTTACCTGCGGGTAATTTTCTATACCCAAACTGGACACGATCCCCCTCTTTAACATCAATAGGGCAAATGGTGATGAAACTTTGTTCACAGGGTAAATAAAATTTACCCTCATCAGTTTTTAACCACAAATTACCATAGATACTACTACCATAAGGCATTCTTACTAAGGTGGCCATTACTTTGCATGGCATGGCTGTGGTATCTGGTTTAAAACCACCATCTGGGTCGTATGGATTTTCACAGGCAGTAAAAGCCAATGCAAAAACAACAAATGCTATTGCTAATTTGTTGCCAATAAAATAATTTCTATTCATAACTAAAGCGATTTATACATTTGACAAGCAAACGTAACTGCATGTTGCTTGTTAGAAAACAAAAGATAATCCTGAAGTAAAGCCTACAAATCCGGCAGGATTTCGGTTGACGTAAGATGATTTATAATAACTATTTAACTGTTGCCTATAATGAATACCTGCATTCAAATGCAATTGTTTGGTAATTCGATACTCCATACCAGCAGCAACTGTCCAAGCGAATTGTGTTTTGTTAAAGCGTTCCAACTCATGGTCGCTAACAGCAGTAAACGTAGAACTGAGATCTGGATTTTCAACTATGGCATATCCTTTTTGAGCAATCAACCGCTGAATACTAAAACCCGTTTGGGCATAATACCCCACTTTTTTTACTGTAGGAAAACTGTACTTCACAGATACGGGAAAATCAAGCCAATTTAAACGTGTTTCAGTGGTATAAAAAGTAGGGATACCATCAAGAGTCTTGGAAGTTGCAGCATTCGCAAATTCTAATGAATCGAATGGAAGAGTGTATGCCTGACGAATTTCGTCAAACAATACCGTGTGGTAACCAACTCCAAGTGTAAGGGCTACATTTGGCGTTACTTGATAAATAAATCCTGCATCAAACCCGTAAGCATATCTTGCTTGTTCTCGTAACCCTAAGGTATCAGAAAACTTGGCGGGCAATTTTGAAGATACATTTTTTGCTGAGGTAAATGGATGGTACACACCTTGGGCATAGATACCAAAAACAGGCTTACTGGCAGGTTTTACTGGCAAACTCATGTTACTATCCGTAGCTAGTGCCTCAACTGGTTTTGTTGGTTTGCTTTCATCCGCTAATGGTTCAACCTGGTTTTCTTTCTTTTCTTGATTGGTATTGTCTTTATTAATTTGACTGGTAAGTATTGCTGCCTCAGCCTTCACGTTTTGCTTTTCATCCGGCTTTTCGTCTTGTTCTTTTGAGGTAACAGCCAAATCTGATTTTACCAAACTTAGTTCTTTTGTATTAGATAAAGTTAAAGTTGTATGTTGAGTAGCTTTAGTGACTGGCGATGCGTTAATGTGATGGGTTGGCTTAGCTTTTCTAGTTGCGAATGGCTGATTTTTTGTTGCCACGCGGGAGTGGATTGTGCTTGCAAGTTGCGGCTGAGGATTGTCCACTGGTTGCTGATGTTGTGTTATCTTAACCTTGCTACTTGCACCCTGTGATATTACTTTTTCTGGTACGTTTTTTTCTTGCTTCGCTAATGCTGATTGGGCGTTAATAGAAAGGTTATCCATTTTACTTGCTGACTCCACTTTATTTAAAGCCATTGTACTGGCATTATGTTGGGATTGGCTGTGGTTAAACAACAACCATGCACCCGTTAGCGTACCAATCATGGCAGCAGCAAAAAACCATCCCATCAAACGTTTTTTACGTTGTTTTGCGGCTTGCTGTTGTTTTTTTAAAACCCCAGTAAAAAGTTGCTCATTTACCGGAACGGTAAAATCAGCAGCCATTTCTTTCAGGGTATCTTTAAATTGATCGCGTTCCATGATGTGGCAATTTTATTCCATATTTTAACAGCACTTTTTCCAGCAGTACTTTGGCTTTTGCATATTGTGACCGTGAAGTGGCTTCTTTAATATTTAATTGTTCAGCAACTTCTTTATGCGAGCATCCTTCAATTGCGTACAAATTAAGCACCATTCTGTATCCTAAAGGCAAACGCTGAATGCAATCCATCACAATCTTTGAATCATAAGAATGCAACTGGGTTTCGCTGAATGAAACATGGTCATCAACAGGCTCAAGGTTAAAATCCCAATTTATTTTATGGTATTTGTTGATGTAATTGATGGCGTTGTTAATCATAATTCTTGTCATCCAGGTTTTTAAGCTCGACTCAAACTTAAATGATTTTAAATTTTTAAATATCAACACAAACCCATCTTGCATCATATCTTCAGCCTCTTGTTTGTTATGCGCATACCTAAAACAAATCCCCAATAATGCAGGAGCATACTTATCAAAAAGGGCATGCTGAGCCACTTGATTTTCAGCAATGCACTGCTCAACCAATTCCCTATCGGTTAAAGTGTTGATATTATGTTTCAGTATTAAAGCCAGCTTTTTTCTTTATTCAGACAAAAATAGGATACTATGCGATGCCTGATGCATTAAAAAAGGCGTTTATTTTCATAAACGCCTTTTTTAAAAAATTCGGCAAGTGATCAATTTACAACGAATTTACCCAATTTAATAAGTTCATTCTCAGAGTTGATTACCTGATATAGGTAAATACCTTTATTGTAATTACTCACCCTCAATTTAGCGTGGTTCAATTCGAAATTTGTAGTTTCGATATGTTTTCCAGTTATATCAGTTACTATTATTCTAGCCGCTTGGTTGTAATCTATTTCAAAGTTAACCACATCCACTGCCGGGTTGGGATAAACCTTTAATGAAGCCGCGGCATTGGTAATTTCTGAGAGCGCAGTGTTTACATATAGCCTAATATCAACGCAAGAAGTATTATCAGCCTCTGCTGCCCCTTCATCACCGGCTAACTTTACAACTACACAAAAATTAAAAAGAGTATTATTCTCTGCAAATCCAAAACCGAATGGGACTGCAGAAATATCCACTGATGCATTGGTGGCCAATGTTCCTGTAAGATTATAGGCCCACTGAATAGGATTCATATTTGGGTCTATAAGAGGGCCTCCATCTACCATATAAGTGTAATAAATGGTATCTGATTTAGTAAGCGGAACGCCTAAATTGGTTAACTTAAACTCTGGATAGAACGAAACCCTATCGTAAACAATCTCTCCATCAGTAGGTCTTGTTAAATTAATGGATATGTTTTTTTGGGCCAAGGCACTAAAGGTAATTAGCATCACTAAAGGAAGTAAGCATTTTTTCATCATTTTTACTTTGTTTATTAACGTTTAGTCCTTGTTGACAATAACTTGGTTGCATGAAATAACCGATTAAGCTAATTTTACACAACATTGGGTATTAATCCTATAGCTTTTGTCACCGAAGGTGAGCCTTATCTAAATATATGCGCACAAAAAAGGCGTTTATTTACATAAACGCCTTTCCTAAAAATGTGGTAATAAATTAATTAACAGTGAATTTACCCGCTTTAATTACTTTACCTTCTTCGTTGGTTACTTGGTATAAATAAATGCCCTTATTGTAGTTATTTACATTAACTGAAGCTTTACCCAAAGCAAAACTTTCAGTAGCAATTTGTCTGCCAGTAATATCTAAAATAGTTACGTTGGCTGCTTTGTTGTAATCCATTTCAAGGTTTAACACATCACTAGTTGGGTTAGGAAATACTTTTAAGCTATTAGCAGCTGTAGTAAGTTCAGCCAAACCAACGCCCCAGCCTTGTGGGTTTAACCAAACAATGGTTTTAGCTATGCTGTTATTTGTATTACCTGGAGCAATTTCAAAGTTTCTTGTTGGACGATTAATCAAATGAGAGATGGCACCTATACTTACTGTTCCAGATGTTCTAACAAATGAATTTGCAGCTAATCCCAAAGCAACATGCATGGTATCAGAAGGATTCATGTTTTTGGTTAGTACTCTGATGGCCAATGATGTAGTGTTTGGATAAGCCAAAAGTATGTTATTTCCCGAAGTAATTACAAACTGGAATAAAACGGTATCTCCAACTTTAGCTGTATCAGGTCCATTGTTTTTCATTACAATGGTTATAGGTAATGGTGTTCCTGAGTCAGTGCTTCTTATTGTGTCAACTCCTAAGATGTTTTCTGTTGACCAATCAATAATTTGAGCTTTAGTTGCAACAGCAGTTGATGCTGCTAAAACCAATAATAGTAAGATTTTTTTCATGTTTGTATAGTTTTTTTAGAAGAACAAATTTAATAAAAAGTTGCAATCAACCGCTATTATTATGATAAGTGGTTATCAAAATATTGTTTAATTAATTTGGCTTTTGCAATGCCAACTACCTCAGCTATTGCATCTTCGTTTGATTCTTTAACCTTTTTAACGGACTTAAAATATGACAAAAGTAGCTTGGTTGTTTCTTCGCCAATCCCCTTAATATTGGTCAATTCGCTTACAAAAGTATTTTTACTCCTGCGGTTTCGGTGGTGGGTAATGCCAAAACGATGGGCCTCATCCCTCAAATGTTGAATAATTTGGAGTGTCTCACTTTTTTTATCAATATATAATGGCAATTCATCATCTGGGTAATAGAGTTCTTCCAGCCTTTTGGCAATACCAATAACCGGAACTTTACCATAAATACCAACAGCCATTAAGCTCTCTACCGCAGCACTAAGCTGTCCTTTGCCTCCATCAATAATAATCAAATCAGGCAATGGTGCTTTTTCCTCTACCAACCTCGAGTACCTGCGCTGAACCACTTCTCGCATAGTGGCAAAATCATCTGGGCCAACTACCGTTTTTACGTTAAAATGTCGGTAGTCTTTTTTGCTTGGTTTTCCATCTCTAAACACCACACAAGCCGATACGGCATTGGTACCTTGAATGTTTGAGTTATCAAAACATTCGATATACCTAGGCAAAGCCGTTAGTCTCAAATCTTTCATCATTTGGGTAAGCAACCTGTCTGTGCGTAGCTCAGGATTCAACTTTTCATATTGTGCCAGCTTTTCACGTTTGTAATACACGGCATTTTTATGCGATAAATCCAGCAACTTTTTCTTATCCCCTGCTTTGGGCAGTGTAAAGGTAATGCCTTCCATCTCCAGTTCTAATGGAAACGGAAGCACTATCTCTTTTGAGGTGCTCTTAAATTGCTCCCGAACCTCGGCAATGGCCAACTCTAGCAATTCTTCATTTGTTTCTTCCAACTTCTTTTTTAACTCAAACGTTTGTGTTTGAATAACCATGCCATTGGCCACTTTTAAAAAGTTTACAAATGCAAAGCGTTCATCACTTACTAAGCTAAATACATCTACATTATGAATGGTGCTGCTTACAATGGTTGACCGACTTTGGTAATGCTCCAGCACATCCAGCTTTTTTTTATACCGTGCAGCCTGTTCAAACTTTAAATCAGCAGCGGCTGCTTGTATCATTTGTTTGATATGGTTGGTGGCTTCGGAAAGGTTGCCCCTGAGGATGTTTTTAATTTCTTTGATGCTCTCCATGTAATCCTCTTCTGTTTGGTAAGCCACACAAGGTGCTTTGCAATTTCCAATCTGATACTCCAAACAGGGTTTAAACTTCTGTGCTTGTATGTTTTCCTCACTTAAATTTAAGTTGCAATTGCGTGTAGGATACAGCGTTTTAATCAAATCAAGAATGGTGTGCATCATCGTGCCACTGGCATATGGGCCAAAATAATCACTCCCATCTTTTACCGGGGTTCTTGTAGGAAAAATTCGCGGAAACCGCTCGTTTTTTACACAAATAAATGGATAGGTTTTATCATCTTTTAAGTTAATGTTAAACTTGGGCTGGTATTTTTTAATTAATGAGTTTTCGAGCAGTAAAGCATCAATCTCACTGTCAACCAAGGTAAATTCAATATCAACCACCCTACTAACCATTACGGCTGTTTTGCGATTTTCATAATGTGTTTTGGTGAAATAACTGGAAACCCGTTTTTTTAAGTTCTTTGCTTTACCAATGTAAATGAGGTTGCCGTCTTTATCATAATATCTATATACTCCAGGGGTATCAGGTAAGGATTGCAGAATATTCTTGATGTGCGCTTCGGCCATGCCACGAAATTAATCAACACAAATAAAAAATCGCTCATTAAAATTACTATTTTCGAATCCGGTAATTTTATAATGTATGAAAAACTTATTGGTTATATCGTTAATGATGTTGTTCTGGGCTTGTAACCAAGATCCAAGAGCAGAACTTTCCAATACAGGCTCATTTGGAGCTATTATTGAAAACGCTGCGAGTGAGGATGTTACTACCCTAATCCAAAAACTCCAAACCAATCAACAACTCAATGTAACCGTAAAAGGTGCTATTGCAGATTTTTGCAAAGGCGAGGGCTGCTGGTTAACTTTAGAAAACAATAACGGTGAACCCTTGCTGGTTGAGGTGAAAAATAATGCTTTTGTATTGCCATACCACATTGATGGGAAAACAGCAACCGTGCAAGGCGTTGCCTTAATGGATAGTGCTGATGGTGGTAAGGCTATTCCTAAAATTATTGCCAACGGTATAGTAATTGACTAATATGTTAAATTGGCAAATAGAGGCGGTACTACTGGAATTGAAGTACACCTGGAAAATATCTCGGAACAGTAGCACCCACAAAAAAAACTTTATCATTACCTGCAACTTTAACAACTGGAAAGGCGTTGGAGAAGCTGCACCAAACATTCGTTATCATGAAACGCCAGAGGTAATGGTTCAGGAATTTGAAAGATTTATCCAATCAGGCGGAAATCAGGTAAACGATTTGGATGAACTTACCCAGTTGTTGAACCAACTTAAACTAAAAAATGCCTTACGTTTTGGGATTGAAAGTGCATACATCCATATGTTGTGCCATGCTGAAAAAATGCCCGTAGCTGATTTTTTAGGCATTACGCCCTGCTGGCAAAAAACCACCAGTTACACCATGCCAATATTGGAGTTAGATGAGGTGGTAAACTTTTACCAAAACAATAACCTCCAGCGATTTTCTATGATTAAGCTAAAAATTAATGCCGAAAATGGATTGGAGTTGCTGCAAAAATTCAGCAGCATTAGCAACCAACCCTTAATTATTGATGCCAACGAGGCTTACACCAATGCAGATGACTTGCTTCGGTTTTTGCACCAACTAAAACCCTACCCCATTAAACTTGTGGAGCAACCCATGCCGGCAAACTGTGTAGAAGACTATATAGCCGTTAAAAAAGCAGGGCTTTTCCCTTTAATGGCTGACGAAAGTGTTTGCGATGATGCTGATTTTAGCTTGATTGCCCAGCAGTTTGATTGCGTGAACATGAAACTGATGAAAGCTGGCGGCTATTTAAACGGGTTGCGTATTTTAGAACAAGCCAAAGTGCACGGCATGCAAACCATGATTGGTTGCATGGTAGAAACTTCATTGGGTATTTTAAGTGCGTTAAACCTATGCGGATATGCGGATTATGCCGATTTAGATGGATTTTTAATTGTTAAAAATGAACCTTTACGGTTAACGCATGAGTCTGATGGTATTGTTTATCACTCAGCAATATCGGCTCCTGCTGCTTTTTAATTACCTTTGTAGCCTGATATGATAGAGAAGAACCGATTAAATATAGTTAACAGGCGTGCCAGTTACGAGTACCATTTTATCACCACCTATACTGCTGGCATGGTGCTTACGGGTACTGAAATTAAATCTATCAGAGCAGGACAGGTTAATTTAGGCGATGCGTTTTGCTTTATTAAAGACAATGAGCTTTTTGTGCGTAACCTGCACATTAGCTTATGGAAACAAGGCTCTTATTACAACCACGAACCTATGCGGGTGCGCAAATTGTTGTTAAAAAAATCTGAGCTAAAAAAAATCCGAGCCAAAGCCCTTGAAAAGGGGTTTACAGTTGTTCCTATTAAAATATTTTTAGCGGATAGTGGTTACGCTAAAATTGAAATTGCAGTGGCACAAGGCAAGAAAAACTTTGATAAAAGAGAAGATATCAAGAAAAGGGATGTGCAGCGAGACTTGCAGCGATCAGAATAGCCATTAGTTAAGCCTTACCAAATCGTTTGCTTTTTTAAACAACTTTTGCTCCATGCGCAATGCCATGGGCACCAATATTTCCTCTTCAATCAAACTGTGTTCCTTTAAATCATTTTCAAAAGCCAACAATTCATTTACCAGCACCTTGTAAGCAATGGAATCATTTTCATCCACCTTATAATTTTTCAGGAGTTTTCTAATGTTGTGCATCTCATCATCATCATGGTGGTGCTTTTGGATAAAATCTTCCATGCTAAAATCTTTGAGCACCAGCCAAAGTTTATTATTAAAGCCAATGCTTAAATCTTCCAGCTTTTTAATGTATGGAAACACTTTGTTGTTTTCGTAAGCAATGTGCTTTAAAAAATCGGCTTTAAACGTGCCAAATATATTGGCCAATAAATGCAACTGTGGATAAGCTTGATGCAACTGGAGTTGCGTTTGCTGAATATGGTGTTCAATTACTGGTAATAAACGCTGCGCATAATTATGGTGATTGCTGATTAAGTAATTACATAACCGACCAGGTGAATATCCACGCAATTGCATGTGATTGGTTTCCTGCTTTGCTTCACGCTTCAACATTTCTAAACGCAAGGCATTTTCGTCTATATTTTTCAAACGACAAATTTCACCCAGCGTAAAATTCAGGCAACTGAATGCATCAATCCCATGCCAATGCATTACTGAGGCATAAGCATGGTTTTTTTCAAGTAATTCTCCAATGTTTAATTCAAGCATGCAGAGCAAAAGTACACATTTTATTGTAATTTTAAAGGTTAACTTTGCGAGCAAAATAAGCCTGTTAATCAATAACTGCCATGTACCAAAAACACCTATTACTTACACTTAACACCAAGTAGCTGAATGTTTTGTGATTATATTATTGTTGGCCAAGGATTGGCAGGAAGTTTAATGGCTCACCGTTTATTGCAACACCAACAACGCATCATGGTGGTTGATGAAGGATTGAACCATACCTCATCAAAAATAGCGGCAGGCATGTTTACCCCTTTAAGCGGAAAACGTTTGGCCAAAAGTTGGATGGCTGATGAATTAATTGGTGAAGCTGAAATCACCTATGCTGAAATGGAAGAACTTTTCAAACAATCATTCATTACCCACCAACCTATTCAAATTAGCTTCTCATCGGTTAAAGAGCAAAATGATTTTTATGGCGCACAACATGCCAATATAGCGCAATACCTGCAAACTGATGTAACCATGCACAACGGTTTGCAGGCCCCCTATGGCGGATTTGAGGTGCTTAAAAGCGGTTGGTTAAATACCACTGGTTTACTAAAGGCTATAAAAGATAACCTCGTAAGTAAACACCTATACCTAAATGAGGCATTTGATTATGCACAGCTTACCCCTACTGATTCAGGTTGGCAATACAAAAACATCTACTCCAAAGGCATTGTTTTTTGCGAAGGGTATAAAAACGCCAACAACCCTTTTTTCAAACATATTCCAATTATTGCAAACAAAGGAGATGTATTCCAACTGCAAACCAGCTGTTTGGATGGGCTTAAAATTTATAAACGTGGAGCTTATGCGGTTTGCTTAGGTCCAACACAATTTAAAGTTGGCTCCACTTACCATTGGGATAATGACCATGAGCAACCCAATGAAAAAGGGTATGCTGAGCTACAACAAAAAGTAAACCAATTGCTTCAGGGTGATTATGAAGTAAAACAGCACCTTGCTGGAATAAGGCCCACAACAAAAGACAGGCGACCTGTTTTGGGGCAACACCAAAACCACCAAGGGTTATATTTGTTTAATGGCTTAGGAACCAAAGGCGTGATGCTGGCCCCCTACTTTAGCAAAGTAATGGCTGATTTTATATTATTAAACAAACAATTACCAAAAGAAGTTAACCTTACCCGATTTACAACATGATACAATTGAATTATAAAGAATACGGTACTACAGGTCCAGTACTCATTATTTTACATGGCTTTTTAGGCTCGTTAGACAATTGGCACAGCCTAGCAACAGAATGGGGAAACCAAGGTTTACATGTGTTCACACTAGATGCCAGAAACCACGGCAAATCTCCACATACGGATACACATAGCATACCGTTAATGGTTGAGGACGTGAAGGACTTTATGTTGCAGCAACATATCACAACCGCAAGTGTATTGGGACATAGCATGGGTGGCAAGGTGGCCATGCAGTTTGCCTTAAATTTTCCTGAGTTAACTGAAAAACTGTTGGTGGCTGATATGGCGCCCAGGGCGTACCGGGTTGGTGCGCATGATGATGTGTTTAATGCCATCAATAATGTTGATTTGAGTAAAGCGCAAACCAGAAAAGAAGTTGATGAGGCCATGGCTGTTTATTTGGGTGATTTTGGCACACGGCAATTTGTAATGAAAGGATTGGAGCGCACGGATGATGAACATTACAAATGGAAGTTTAATGTGGCCACTTTGCAAAAAGATTACGAGTCTATTTTACATCAAATTGAAACTGTTCAACCTTTTATTGGACCTGTGCTTTTTTTACGTGGCGCGCTTTCGTTATATATTCAGGAAAAGGATTTTGCATTGATGCAGGAGTTGTTCCCAAACCACCATTTGATTACCATAGAAAAAGCAGGGCACTGGCTGCATGCCGACCAACCCAAATTGTTTGGCAAAGCGGTGCTTGATTTTTTGATGCAATAACTAAACATATAAGCACAAAGTAAATGCCTACAAGAACATGATAAGTACCAAAGTTAAGAAAGCCAATATCCAAAAAAGATGATAACAAGCTACCTTGATTCCTTTCATATTTTGACTACTCATGAAATTGAAACTTTCATCAGCTTAACTTCGAAGAGATTTATAAATAAAGGGGATTACTTTATTCATGAAGGTGAAGTTTGTAAAGAGGTAGCGTTTGTTTGCAGCGGCACCTTGCGTTCTTTCTACATTTCTGACACAAGTGAAGAAATTACCTATTGTATTACTTTCCCCAATAATCTGATTACAGCTTATTCGTCATTTATTACCAAACAGGCTACTGAAGAAAATATCCAAGCAATCACACCTGCTGAATTGCTCATCATTTCAAAAAAAGATATGGATGATTTGGCAATGAGTAGTCCAAATTGGGTAACATTTTTGAAAGTTATGGCTGAACTGCAATACATTGAACTTGAAAAAAGAATATTCCAATTGCAAAAGAACAAAGCGTTACAACGTTATAGTGATTTGCTTAAGAATCAACCAGAATATATCCAAAATATTCCCCTACAGTATTTAGCTTCTTACCTCGGAATTACACAACGCCATTTAAGTAGAATCAGAAAAGAAATTTCTTTTTAGACAAATGTCCTGTTTGAACAAAAACACTGGCTTTACTTTTGTTTCTTCAACTTATAAGGAACATAATGAGCAAAAAAATATTAATCATTAACGGACATCCAAATGCATCCTCTTTCAACTTTGGAATAGCGGCCGCCTACAAACAAGGGGCAGAAAGTTCTGGAGCAGAAGTAAAAGAGGTTGTCATTGCTGACTTGAAATTTAATCCAAATCTTGAATTTGGTTACCAAAAAAGAACTGAGCTAGAGCCTGATTTGATTGAGGCTTGGGATAAGATCGTATGGGCCGATCATTTGGTTTGGATTCATCCCGTTTGGTGGGGCGGACTTCCAGCCATAACCAAAGGTTTTATTGATAGAGTTTTTTTACCCGGATTTGCATTTAAGTTCCGCGAAAACTCGGTTTGGTGGGATAAACTCCTTGCTGGTAAAACAGCCAATATTATAACAACACTAGACCAGCCAAGTTGGTATTATTGGTTTGCATTTGGGAGGCCAAGTGTTAACCAGTTAAAAAAATCAACCTTGGAATATTGTGGCATTAAGCCCGTAAAGGTAACCTATATTGGAATTGTAAAAACAGCTGACGTAGCGTTAAGAAAAAAGTGGTTAGATAAAGTGGTGATATTAGGGCGTAAACAGCGTTAATGAGTAGCGAGTATTGTTAACGCTACTGCTTAAAATTTAACATTTGGCAGGCCATAATTTCAAAGGTGCGTTTGTGTTGTAAAAAAGCAATAATGCGGTATCGCGAGAAATCAACTTCAGCAGTAGCAAACTTAATAAATGAGGTTCCAAAAGCCGTTTGCCTTTGGTTTACCTCTACTTTGCGGGCTACGTTATGGTGATGCAGTGTTTTCCCTTTATTTTCACCTGCCGACACAAAATTGTGAATCTCTTTTTCAACCAATACAAACACCACATCTAAGCTATCTGGTTTGCCTTTTATTTCATATTCTAAGGTTAACTGTTTTTCAGTAGGTGACCAGCTTGCAGAAAATAATAAAAAATGGTTGGAAGGTTGAGTGGCTACTCTTTCTATCATGGCGCCAATATCTTTTTTAGCTCCTGCGGGCAAAGCACCCTTGCCATTTACAAAAGCCATGGGGGTAAAAATGGCATTTTGCTTGTTTTTTATTGCCATACTTTGTTGGCGCATGGAGTAAGTTGAATCTGAAAAAGGATCTTTCCAACCCGACTTATCCCAAAGATCAACATGCCAATCTAGGGTGTATACCATCAAATCATTGGAATCAGATATTGCCCGAATTTCCTGGGCAAAAGCATCCGTTTCAGCGCAACTGCTGCAACCTTCTGAGGTAAAAAACTCCACCAATACAGAGGGTTTATACTTCTTGGGTTCAGTGGTTTGAGCACAAACCGTATAAGAAACTAACAATAAAAGTACTATGCTATTTTTCATGTCTACTATTAATTAAGTTGCATCACTTGCGTGGTTGTAATACCAAATACCTGATCTGACTTTTGGGGGGTAATCATTTGCATTCCCGTAAAGTTACCAAAAGCAGGCAATAGTGCATAATGTTTACCAAAATAAAAACAAGGTACAGATAGGCTTTGTCTTGCATGGCCGTATAAAGAAACCCCGGGATGAACATGCCCGCTAAACACATAGTGGCTTGCGTGCTCAATAGGTTCATGACTAAACTCAAAAGGCTCAATTAAGTATGTGTGCATGGCCTTTATACCCGATTGCTTTAGCAAATAAGCCGCCATTTTATCATGGTTGCCACGCACTAAAACAACTTGTGTTTGTTTAAAATCTGCAATCAAATTCACAAACGCGTCCCATTCCGTATTGATGTTGCTATGAAATAAATCTCCAACCACAATTAATTGTTCTGGTTGATATTCCTCTAGCAATAACTTTATCTTTTTAAATTCTTTGCTGATTAAAGCAGCTGGTGCCGGAATGCCATTTTTTCTAAAATGGGTTACTTTTCCCAAATGCACATCACTCATGATGAGTGCCTTTTTACTGGGCCACCAAATTGCTTTCTCCGTTAATAAATGTAGGCTCTCGCCTTTTAGGTTAAATGCTAACAACAGAACAATTAATAAGAATAAAACGAATAAAAACCACGGCTTCCATTTGAATAAATGCCTTCAATAACCATTTGGCCTCTTGCTGATTCCAAATCTTTAATCAACTCTTCCGCTTTGGTATATTCCTTTTTGTTAAAGCTGGTTATCACAAAATCTTCTGGTATACCCATGCTTCTTATTCTACCATTTTTAATGTTAGAAATCCTCACTCCATTTTTAACACCAAACTTATCGGCCTCAATTTTGGGCAATACCGTGAAATCTGCTCCCAAAGAACTTGATGTTACACTTTGTTTTCTGGTAATTTCTGTATTGCCTTCTTTATTAATCAGTTTTACATACAACTCTTGTTGTTTTCCTGCCCTTAATAAGGTGAGTTTTATCTTGTCTCCAGGCCTGAAATAACTTACCTGCTCATCAAACAACGATTTGCTTTCAATTTCCTTCTCATTCACCTTAATAATTACATCACCACTTTTAACCCCCGCCTCATCACTCGGACCACTAGGCAATACATATTGCACGTAAACCCCGAGGTTATTATTGATATTGAGTTTACCAGCCAATGCAGCATCAATGTCTTTTACGTCCATTCCGGTAAATCCTCTTTGCACTTCTTTATACTCAATTAAATCGCGCACTATTTTTTGCACCAAATTAGAGGGAATAGCAAAACCATAACCACTATAAGCTCCTGTGTTAGAAGCAATGGCCGTATTGATGCCCACCAACTCCCCATTGGTGTTTACCAAGGCTCCACCGCTGTTACCCGGATTAATAGCGGCATCCGTTTGTATAAAACTTTCGATGGGAAACCGATTATTTACAATATTGATATTGCGGCCCTTTGCACTAACAATACCAGCAGTTACAGTACTGGTTAAATTAAAAGGATTGCCCACGGCCATTACCCATTGCCCAATTTTCACCTCATCACTATTGCCAAAAACAATATGTTGCAACCCTTTGCCCTCAATTTTAAGCAAAGCCAAATCTGTTGAGCCATCAGTACCAATTACTTTAGCCGGATAACTGTGTTTATTGTTATTGGTAATCACCTCAATCACGTCAGCATCTTTAACCACGTGTAAGTTGGTTACAATATACCCATCAGCACTAATAATTACGCCACTACCCGAACTGGTTACAGGCCCTCTTCTTCCGAAAAAATCCCAGGCTGACCAAAAATCATTGTATGGATCAGCGGCTTGTTGGTTGCTAATGGTTTTAATAAACACCACGGTTGGCGTACTAATCGCAGAAGCCCTAATCATGTCTTCATTTCCAGCCGTAAGTACCCGTTGGTTATTTACCTGACTTATTGTTTGATTATTTTCTGTACTCCCTCCTTGGTTATAAGCAAGAACAACCCTGTTGGGTTGAATCCAATACAAAGCAGCCGCACCAGCTAAGCCACTTATAAATCCAATCATAATGGTTCCGAAATGCTTTTTCATTTTCTACTTTTTTACAAAATAAAAATTAAAATGGCGATTAGTCAAGCGGGGTTACCGTTGTTTTTTATACACTACATTGGCCTTTAACTCCAACTCGTTTACCGGCTTATCAGGGGTATTGGTAATAACCACAATTTTTTTGCTCACAGGCCCAATGTCTGATTTGGTATTGTAAGTAACCAGAATTTTGGCTTTTTTCCCTTTTTTAATTGGCGTATTTGCATCATACGTAATATCTGTGCAGCCACAAGTTCCATACACCTTGCGAATGTACATTGGGGCCTTTCCCTTATTGGTTATTATAAAAGTAGCGGTAGCCGAACTTCGGGTAGGCACGGTATCGAGGGTTACAATTGGGGTAATTGCAGCAAAAACAGGCGCCTTTTTTACCTCCTCAGGAGTGAGGGCACTAAAATCTTCTACCAAATTCGCCCGCACAATAAACTTCTTTTGAGGAAACAAACTGTCGTTGGTAAACATCAACACCTCTTCCAGCTTATTGCCATAATCATTTGCCGCAAGGGCTGAATAAATAAACTGAACAGCAATAGTTGATTTAGGTAGTATAAGCTTCTTCGGAGCATCTACAATAATATGTGGTGGGTTTTTAAATCCTTTTACCGTTATGATTTTGTCAGTTGGGTTGTAAATACCCACTTCAAGTGTGTCACTGCTTTGGGCATTAATATTTTCGTAGTTTAAGTCATACCTGGTAAAACTTAAATTACCTTGTTTTGAAATAAAATACCTGTTGCGTTGCGCATTTTCATCATTTACAAAGGCAGTTAGTTTTAAGGTTGTTTCTATGGGGTCTCCATCAGTAAACACTTTAAACGATTTAAGCTGAGCACCGCTTTGGTTTTCCGGATGGTAATAAATGATAATTTTACCCACCTCGTTAAATTTTATGGGCTCTTTAGGCCATTCTGATGACAAACAATTGCACAACATGGTTACCCCTTTTATGCTGATAGGGCCTTTGCCAATATTTTTAAAAGCAAAAACCACTTTATATGGCTCTTCCCTGTCTTCAATCTTTCCAAGATCAATGCTGGTTTGATCAAAAAAAAGTGCGCCTTTTTCAACCACAACCTGTTGCTTTTTAGTTGCACCAGTAGCCTTTTTCTGTGCAAACAAGGGGGTAACAAGAAATATATTAAGGGTTATAAAGAGGGAGCTTACTATTATTTTTTTCATCTTTTAGTATGTATATGGCTAATGATGCAATATTAACGGCTTTAGTTGCAAACTTGTTACAATAGTTTAAAATCATCCGCATCATTTATTACCGGAAATTCTTTTCTATATTGGTTTACCAACTCTATATCAATGGTATGTATCGAGGTTTCTTCCTCAAATGATTTTTCGTAGGTTACCAATCCAGTTGGTGTAATCAAACAGCTATCGCCCTTGTGATTGATTGAATGCCCATCATGTCCAACCCTGTTTACAGCAATCACGTAACACTGGTTTTCTATAGCACGGGCTTTAAGCAATGTTCGCCAATGTTCAGCCCTCTTTTCAGGCCAATTGGCTACAATCACAATGGCATCAAAGTTTTCTTGCAACGTTCTTCTTACCCAAACAGGAAAACGCAAATCATAACAAATAAGCAACTGAATATCAAAACCTTTAAATGGAATAATCACCTTTTGTTGGCCTGGCTTAAAGTGGTTGTTTTCGCTACCAATGCTAAACAAATGGTGCTTATCATAAGTATGGAAATTGCCATCTGTGTTCATCCAAACCAGTCGATTATACACATGGCCATCCTCTGCCCTTATCATCACACTTCCGCAAATAGCCGTTTGATGTGTTTTAGCCATTTTTCGCATCCATTGCATGGCAACTCCATCAGGTTTATCGGCCAAATTGGTATTCATACTAAAACCTGTGGTAAACATTTCAGGCAATACCACCAAATCTACTGGTTCAGTAATAGCTGCTATTTTTGTTTCAAAACGATGCAAGTTTGCTTGTATGTCTTCCCAAACCAAGTCGCTTTGAATAGTCGCAATCTTTAGCGTGTTCATATTTTATGGAGTTTTTCAGCGGCCTTCTCAAGGGTTTCATTTTGTTTGGCAAAACAAAAACGCAACACCTGATGGTCAATGTTTTTATGGTAAAACACAGATGTGGGAATAGAGGCGACTTTATACTCCTGAGTTAGGCGAACTGCATAATCTGTATCTTTTTCTAAGGTAATTTTGCTGTAATTTAACAACTGAAAATAGGAGCCTTCGCAGGGTAAAATTTTAAACTTCGACCCCTTCATCAATTGCTGAAAATAGTTTCTTTTGGATTGATAGAAATCAGCAAGTTCCAGGTATGCGCTTGCATCATCCATAAAATCAGCAATGGCATATTGCACCGGAGTATTTGCACTAAAGCACATAAATTGGTGTACTTTTCTAAACTCAGTTGTTATATTTTCTGGGGCAAGCACATAACCCATTTTCCAGCCCGTGGTATGGTAGGTTTTCCCAAACGATGAAACAATAATGCTTCTTTCAGCCAGTTTTGGATAACGGGCTACACTTTGGTGCTCTAGTCCGTCAAATATAATGTGTTCATATACCTCGTCACTCAACACAATAATCTCGCTGTTTTTAACAATTTTCTCAAGCCTTTGCATATCCTGCGCACTTAGTGTTGTGCCAGTTGGATTATTCGGGGTATTAATGATAATCATTTTGGTTTTGTAGGTAACCAATTTTTTAACCTCATTCCAATCCACCCGATAGTCTGGATATTTCAATTCAGCAAACACTGCCCTTCCTCCATTTAATTGTATGGCAGGCAGATAGCTATCATAACATGGCTCAATAATAATCACCTCATCTCCTTCGCCAACAAATGCGCTGATGGCCGCATACAAAGCATGCGTACCTCCGGGAGTAATGGTAATCTCTTTTTCAGGATTGTAGTTGGTGCTGTATAACTGGGCAGTTTTAATGGCAATTTTTTCGCGCAAACTCATTACACCTGGCATAGGTGCATACTGGTTATGCCCAGCTTTCATGTAGTGATTTACCAACTCAATCAACTTAGGCGAACACGTGAAATCAGGAAAACCTTGAGCTAGATTAATAGCCTGATGTTGCTGTGCCAATGCACTCATTACAGAAAAAATGGTGGTTCCTGTTTTGGGTAATTTAGATTTAATGGATCCTGGGAAAGACAACATATCCTATTATAATTGATTTAAAAAGCCTAAAATACTTCTATTCCCACGTACTTTCCAAGTAAATAGGCTTTTTTTTATCCCGTAGTTTAAATCTGTTTATGCAAAGCAATATTTCTCAATTACTTTGGTGAATCCTTATATTTGCGCCACAAAAAATGATAGCACTTACAGATATTGGATTTGAGTTTGGCGGCAGGTTCTTGTACCGCAACGCCAACTGGCACATTAAACCGAATGAGCGTATTGGCCTAATTGGCATGAACGGAACGGGAAAGTCTACCTTGTTAAGGGTAATAAATGGAGAATACCAACTCACGGAGGGTTCTATTTCAAAACCACGAGATTTAACGATTGGCTTCTTAAACCAGGACCAACTGAGCTTTGAAACCGAAAGCAGCATATTGCAAGTGGCTATGAGCGCATTTCAACGCCAACTTGATTTAGAAATTGAAATTGAAAAGGTGTTGAAAATTATGGAGACGGACTACAGCGATGAAGTGCTGAACCGTTTAAGTGATTTACAAATGGAATTTGACGCATTGGATGGTTACAATATTCACCACAAATGCGAAAAAGTATTGGAAGGATTGGGATTTACTACGGCCCAGTTGCAACAGCCCTATAAAAAGTTCTCAGGAGGTTGGCGTATGCGGGTAATGCTGGCCAAATTACTCCTTCAAAATCCAAAATTACTTATGCTGGATGAACCAACCAATCACTTGGATTTACCAACCATTGAGTGGCTGGAAAACTACCTACAAGATTATGATGGAACAGTAATAGTAGTTTCTCACGATAGGGAATTTTTAGATAAGATGGTAAGCAAGATTGTGGAAGTGAGCATGCAAAAAATATTTGAATACAGCGGTAACTACAGCTTTTACCTTGAATCAAAAAGTGAGCGCATGGACCTTCAACAAAGGCAGTTTGATAACCAACAACAATTTATTAAACAACAAGAGCAGTTTATCAATAGGTTTAAAGCCAAAGCAAGTAAAGCCACCGCTGCGCAAAGTAGGGTAAAATTATTGGAAAAGCTTGATAGGATTGATGCCCCCGAAGATGATTCGGCTGAAATTAATATAGACTTCAGAATCAACACCCAATCAGGTAAAATTATTACTGATTTGGTTGATGTTTCCAAGGCATTTCCAGATATTGAAATCCTTAAACATGCCACTGCACAGATTGTGCGTGGAGATAAAATTGCACTGATTGGTGCCAATGGAAAAGGTAAATCTACCGTTTTGCGCCTAATTGCCGGCACTGAGCCCTTTGAAGGAACAATTACCCCAGGTTATAACATCATTCAAGCATTTTACGCCCAACATCAGTTGGAATCACTAAATGTAGAGAATGAGATAATTGAAGAAATGCGCAGTTATGGGGCTGATAGAAGTGAAACAGAATTGCGCACCCTTTTGGGCTGTTTTCTGTTTACCAACGATGAGGTATTTAAGAAAATAAAAGTGCTGAGTGGTGGTGAAAAAGCCCGTGTTGCTTTGGCCAGAACCCTTTTGGCTGAAGCCAACTTTATGCTATTGGATGAGCCTACCAATCACTTGGACATGCGCTCTATCAATATCCTCACACAGGCATTGCAGCAATATCAAGGCTCATTTGTCGTTGTATCCCACGATAGGTATTTTGTATCGCAAATTGCCAACAAAATATGGTGGATTGAAAACGGAGAGATTAAAGAGTATTTAGGAACTTATGAGGAGTATGAGTATTGGCGTAAAAAACAGGACGAACAAAAGAAGTTGGATGATGCTAAAACAAAAGCTGCTGCTCCGCCTAAAAACACAGTAAAAGTTGAACAACCCGCGAAGAAAATAACCAATACCAACAACAATACGCTGCAACAATTGCAAAAAGAATTTGCAGGGATAGAAACAAAAATGGCAGAAACTAAAAAAGATATTGAGTATATTGAACAACAGTTTCTTCGTCCTGAGGTGATGCAAAACACAGCTGAGTTGCAACAGCTGAATACCAAATACGAACAAGCTAAAAAAACGTTGGCTCAATTGGAAACAGATTACGAGCAAAAATTTGAAGCCATTTTAAACTTAGAACAAAACAACTAAACTATGCGCCAAAAGCTGTCTGTATTATTCCTGCTGTTGCTTTTAGTAACAAGCCAAATTAAAGCCTTGGTTTATGACAATCAGATTTATGACAGCAAGGTTAAAACAGTACAGGTTATTAAACCAGGTACGCAAGACAGGTATCCTATTGTTTCGTTAAATGGCTCGGATAAACTTGAGCTGAGTTTTGATATGTTAGGCAACCAAAACGAGTACTTTCAGTACACCATTATTCATTGTGATGCAAATTGGAGTCCTACCCCACTGAATCAAAACGAATACATTAAAGGATTAACATTTGATAACATCAATGACTTTAAATTCTCCACCAATACCTACGTAAAATATGTACACTACTCTGTGCTGTTGCCCAATGAGAACATGCGGCCACTCATTGCAGGCAACTATATCATTAAAGTGTACCGTAATTTTGATGAAGAAGACTTGTTGCTTACCAGAAAAATGATGGTGATTAATCAGGCAATTAGTATTGAAGGCACAGCACGACCAGCCTCCTTGGCACAAGCAAGATACACCAAACAGGAATTAAACTTTACGGTGAATTATAGGGGATTTATCATGCCTGATCCCTTTAGGGATGTGAGTGTGGTGATTATGCAAAACTCTCGGTGGGACAATGCGCTAACTGGCTTAAAACCTTTATTTATTAGGGACAATACCTTAGATTATAATTATTTTGACCAAACCTTGTTTGATGGTGGTAACGAGTTTCGTTTTTTTGACATCAGAAACCTGAGGCAGTTTAGCCAAAATGTGCGCACCAAAGTACTGGACAGCATGTACAGGTGTTACCTCAACTTTGAAGAATCAAGGGGTAGTAAACAATACTTTTTTTACAACGACTTTAACGGAAAACGGGTAATCGATAACAGAGAAGGACAAAATGTAGCCATTGATGGAGATTATGCGGCCATCACTTTTTATTTGTTAAGTATGAATAAACTGGAACAGGATGTGTATGTTTTTGGTGAATTTAGTGATTGGCGTTTGCTACCAGAAAACAAAATGTTTTACAACAAAAACAGGGCTAGATATGAGCTAGATGCAACCTTAAAGCAAGGCCGTTATGAATATAAGTATGCTGTTGCCAACAGTGATGGTGCGCCAGATGAAAGTACATTTGAAGGCAACCACGCACAAACTGAAAACGAATACCTCATTCTGATTTACCACAAACACGTTCAGTTTAAGTATGATGAATTGGTAGGCATGAAATTGATTAAGGCAGGACCCTAATTTAAGTTGTTATTGCTTCGGCCTTCTTCATGTTAGATGGATAGCTTTTACAAAACGAACTAATTTTACACTCCAAACATTTTGGATTTCTGGCCACACAAACATATCTCCCATGCAAAATGAGCCAATGATGTGCGCGCGATACCACTTCTTGTGGGAGAAACTTGATGAGTTGCTCCTCGCTTTGTTTAGGAGTTTTTGCACCTATGGTTAAACCTAACCTATTACTTACCCTAAACACATGCGTATCAACAGCCATAGCAGGTTGATTAAAAATAACAGAAGCAATTACGTTGGCTGTTTTTCTGCCTACTCCGGGCAACTTGATTAAGTCATTTATCTCAGCAGGTACTTCGCTGTTAAAATCGGCAACCAGCATAGTAGCCATCCCTATTAAATGTTTGGCTTTGTTGTTGGGATAACTCACACTTCTGATGTACCCAAACACATCTTCAAACTCCGCTTTACTTAATATTTCTGGTGTTGGAAAAGCCTTAAACAAAGCAGGAGTTACTTGATTAATGCGCTTATCTGTGCATTGTGCTGATAGAATTACGGCAATCAATAACTGAAATGGATTCTCGTAATAAAGTTCTGTTTCTGCATCCGGTTGGTTTTTACTAAAGTAAGCCACAAACGCTTCAAATCTTTCTTTTCGCTTCATTACTCAACAAGATTTTTTAGTTTATATGAAATGGTAATTGGGGCTACTGAACATGGATTATTAGCCGATTTTTAGGTTACTTAGAATGGCTATTTAAACAACCCCTTTGCAATTAAGTAAGGAACAATAAGCCAAAGCAATCCTTTAATAAGAAAAAAGAAGAAACCAACCCAACCAATTCTTTTAATCCATTGCATCGCGCCCTTACGTTTCCCATGTGGAACTGGGCATTCCAAGGGTTTATCGTTGGTTTTATCAATTTCCTGAATATTCATAAAGGAATTACAATATTATTACTATTCAATAGCATAAACAATAGTCAACAAATAAAGTTGTGAAAACTAAATTTAATATCATTGACCTCGACACCCAAAAGAGTAAAAAACTGCCTTTGAATTGAATCAATAATCGGCCAATATTCAGGCTAAACTGCGGAGGGCTTCGCCATAATTTGAGGAATTGTAAATTAGTTTGGGGTATAGTAACACCTTAAAAGTAACCAACAAGACATATCATCCCTCACCAAACTAGTCACAAAACACTGTTTATCAATAAATAACACAAAAATGAATGATAACTTTAGAATATACACTTGTTTACAAAACCTGTGCAAATGTGATTAATTGTAGCTCAAGCACCAACAAGTATGCCCTAAATTGCAGTTGGTATTGTTGTGTGTTAATACTAACAACGCACATGCATACGTTATCAATATAATCAGTAAAGTGATGGAAAATGTATCAGTACAAGAACGAAACAGCAAATTAGTTGGATACGCAACAACAACGCTTTTCCATGGGCTTATTTTGCTGTTGTTATGGATGGTGGTTTGGGGACAACCTGACCCTCCGCTAGATTCTGGAGGCTCAGGATTTACAGTAGCGTTGGGTCTTGAAGAAGCGGGTGGCTCCAGTTTAGTTCCCGTTGATGACCCCAGTGTGCAAGAACCTACCCCTCCTACTCCTGACCCACAAACTACAGAGCAGCCCGTAGTAACCCAAGATGAGGGTGAAGAAAATACCGTTATTGACCCTCCCAAAACTGAGCCTAAAAAAACAGAACCCAAAAAGCCAATAGAAAAACCAATTGTTAAACCCATAGAAAAACCAGCCGTTAAGCCAGTAGAACAACCCAGGAAAGCTGACGAGAAAAGTTTATTCAAGAAACGAACCACCACGCGTGCAGATGAAAGTGGTTATGGGGCTGGTGAAGCACCGGGTAACCAAGGTGCCGCAGATGGCGATCCCAATGGAGACCCTAATGGAAATGGCTACGGAAACGGAGGCAATGGAAGTGGAACTGGCATAGGCGATGGTATAGGTAGTGGCAGTGGTGGTAACGGAGTAGGTGCTTATGAGTTAAAAGGCCGCACCTTATCGCGTAGACCAGTTATTGAAGACAACACCAAAGAAACAGGCAAAGTGGTGGTAAGTATTGTGGTTGACCGTTCAGGAAGGGTTACCAAGGCCATGCCAAACCAAAAAGGAACCACTACTTTAAATCCAACCTTGTTGGAAAAAGCCAAACAAGCTGCTTTAGACACCCGCTTTTCTCCAAACACCAATGCGCCAGAGGAGCAATTTGGTACGATGACTATTGTATTTAAATTTAAGCCTTAACTGCTTTTAAAACTGGCTTCGCCAATAACCAACCTTTTTGCCAAAAGGAAGTTTGGGCAAAAATATAATGCCTGCATAATAACAACCAGCCAAAAGACCTTGGGGCGTTAGAGGCCAGTTTAAACCAAACAGCAGATTGTAATGCTGTAAACAACTCATTGCTATCAGCATTCTCCTGATATAACCTGTTAAGTAAGTGCATTAATCTGCTAAATTCTTGTTGAGAGGTTCGCTTAGGTTGAATTCTGTTGAGTTCTTGCGCCAAAAATAACACGTCATCCTTACTTAGTTTGGGAAATAAATACTCGAGGTGTAATTGCTTGAGCAAAACATTGTGGGTTGAAACTGTTTTTTGGTGTGCACGATGTGTACCTTGATTGGCCCTGATGACAAGCAATACCTGCTCTACATTTCCAAAGGTTGTTGTACGAATCAACCGCATCCAAAGTTCCAAATCCTCAGTAAATTCAAAGCGGGCATCATACAACTGTTGTTTAAATGGTTTAATCACATCGGCCCTTATCATTATGCTGGCATGGTGAAACACAGACCTGTTCATCAATTCATACAACATTATATGGTGCTTACTTGGAGGTTGAATAACTTTTCCAGTATGCAACCTAAACCAGGTTCCACATACCCCAATCTCAGGGTGTTGTCTCATGTAGTCTAGCTGGTATTGAAAACGTTCGGGCAATGACTCATCATCAGCATCCATGCGGGCAATAAAATCGCCCTTAGCCTCAGCAACACCTTTGTTTAAAGCCGCAACAATACCTTGGTTTTTGGCAAAATGAATCACTTTAATACGCTGATCTGTGAAACCATTTATCAATTCGAGTGAATTGTCAGTGCTTCCGTCATTAACAATAATAAACTCAAAATGAGTATATGTTTGATAGAGTATGCTTTGAATGGCTTGCTTAACGGTTGATGCAGCATTATAAACAGGCATCACTACCGAAACAAGAGGTTGGTATGAAATTGCGCTTTTCATAGCTGTATGGCCCTATACAAAGATAAAAACTGCTCAAATTGAATATGGCTATTGTACTGCTCTGCGGTTATCTGTGCTGATTTTTGCTTTTGTGGCTCAAGGTCTTTTGATTCCAATAATGCAATCATGGCCTGAGCCAATTCTGCACCATTGCCTGGTTCTATTAATATACCATTGCCACTTACCATGCTTGCTAGGCCTCCCGTATTGGAAAATATCACTGCGTTGCCTCTGCTTAGTGCCTCCAATGCAAACATGGAGACCCCTTCGTATAATGAAGGCAATAACACCACATCAGCTTGATCTAACTTATTCAATACCTCATGGTGGGGAAGCTCTTTCAACAATTCGACAAACGCATATGGTTTGATTTGGTTTGCAAAATACCCATGCAAGCTGCCATTTCCTACAATGGTTAGTGTTGCTCCTAATTGATTAAAATATTTTTCAACCAATGGCAATGCTTCTAATAATTGAATAAACCCTTTTTGTTTGTATCCCTCTTCATCCATCCGTCCTAACATAAAGAATTTTCGCTGCTTATTGATAACTTGTACTTTTTGCTTTGTGGGATGAATAATGTTAGTTAGTATTCCGGCACTTTTAAGCTGCGAGCCAAACAACACCTTCTGGTGCGCAAACTTAAGGTGGTATGAATTGGTTGCTGAAAGGTGTTTAACATGATTTGCAGCGAGGTACTTCCAGAAAAACCTGCGCAATTTGTATTTTTTGTGTTTACCAAACAGCAAATATTCCGTATCGCTGGTGGAATGAAAACGAACCACCGTTTTTTTCAGCACTTGCTGGTTGAGTGAAGCTATTAACAATGGCGCATCTCCTGTTTCTACCAAAATCATGTCGTAATGGTGGTTGCTATGCAATGCATTTATTCTTCCGGCAAGTTTACCATACTCATAAAATAATCCCAAAGCCCACACTTTTAATTCTGGGTGATACCTGTGAACATGAAGAAGTTTATGCACCAGCGGTTCTTGCTCCTTTGCATCTAACAATTGTGGCGTTAACACATCAACCTGAATTCCCTGATTAAGGAGGGTTTGTATCAGCTGAACAAAGGCATGAACATAACCACTTTGTTGAGGTAAAAAAACAGGGCAATATATGAGTATACGATTAGGATGCACTGTTTTTGGAAGCTAGGTTGGTTTTGCGTTGAACCAAATTGATAAAAATCAACATGAACTCATTTTTAAATACCCAATATTGAAGGCCAGCATAAATAAACGAGCAAGTAATAACATTAAATAAAATTAATAATCCGCCTGAATGAACGTGTTGTTTACTTAAGTACATTACAGGAATAAACAAACAGCTAATTACAGCAGATTTCAACATTCTGGATATCCTAAATGGAATGGCGAATTTCTTGTTGGCGTAATAAAGGGTAATCAACATAACACTTGACTCTGTAAGCAGCATAGCTAGTGCAGCGCCATTATGCAAAAAATGAGGTATAAGCAATACATTCAGCACCACATTAATCAGCATCCCAAAAAAAACAGCAACAAGCAGTAGCTTATCATTACCTGATGCTGATAAAATTTGCATACCAAACAAATTGTTTAACCCAATAATTAAAGGTAAAAAACTAAACAACCGCATAGCGGTCACTGCTTGCTCAAAAGCTACTCCCGAAAAAATACGCAGTAGCTCAGGAGCCAAATAAAATAATCCAAAACCTATAGGTATAGCTAAATCAACAATAAAGTTATAAGAAGTAGTAAGGTGCTGAGGATGCTTGATATCTGCAGCAAAATTACGTGCCGATTTCGGTATTAATACTGTGCCAAGGGCTGTAACAATAGGTATTCCAATTTTAGTAAGCTTAATAGCTGAGGTGTACATGCCAATAGAGGCTGCTGTTCCTAAAAAACCAATCCAAGCCGTATCAAATACAGTATACATGGTAATGCATACATTCATCAGAAAAATGAGAAAAATGGGTTTGAAATGCCTGGACATATTTAACCCTGAAAATGTAATTTTCACTTTGCTGAGCGCATACACTACATTAAGTAAATGTCCTAGAATAACACCACTTACCACCAGCACCAAATAGTTAAATACATCATCCGGTTGTTTTACCAACCACACCAAAAATATTACGGTAAGAATGCGCATGAGCACTGATCTTATGGTAATGATTCTAAAATCCTCTAGACCCGAAAATAGCCAGTCAATAGATAAAAAACCCAATACCACTTGTAAGCCAGCAACGGCAAATAGTGCAATGTTTTGTTGCAATAAAGGTACTGTAAATATTACAATGGCATAAACAATGGAGCTGATGATTGCAGTAATCAAGTTAAGCAGAATGAGTTCACTAACCAGTTTATGAAGTGCTTCTTTATTGTCCTTTGCTTTGGCCACCTCCCTTACCCCATAAATGGGAATGCCCAAGGAAGCGGTTAGCATAAAGTACTTGCTAAATTGCATGGCAAAATGGGCATTTCCCAAACCTTCTGGCCCAAGCACATGAGCAATGTACGGGAAAACCAATATCGGAAAAATGATATTGCTACCTATCAATAAAATATTGAAGATGAAATTTCTTTTAACGGATAGCATGTTTGCAAAAAAACACTAACGAACCTGCATAATACGAAATTTGTTTGATATCATACCGTTGTAAGAAGGTATCGGATATGTGTAGCTTTGTATGGCTGGTAATAATAGGCAGGGCTTCTGTTGGTTTAGTAATGAGAGGTTGTTGGGCTTCTTTTAACAATATGCTCAGCCCACCTGCATGATTACCAATAACAGGAGTACCCACAAGTAAACTTTCATGAGCCACCCTATTCCATCCCTCAGGAAAAGCACTAAAACAAATGGTATATTGTGAAGATGCCAATTGGTTTAGGTATGCTTGATGGGAAAGATGCAATACCTTATAAGTAGCTGTTTTTTTAGCGGCCGTTGGATCTGGGGTTGTAAAATAGCAGATAAATCCGGAAGCGTTTAATTGACCAATCAACGTAAATATTTCCTGATCTTGCTTAATGCCATATTGCCCAAAACAAACCAGCTTAGGCTGTTTAACCAATGTTTTATACCGTTCATAAAGGCTCACATCATATAAATTTGGCACAAGGTGTATCTGCTCGTTTGAAACCCCTTGATTGATTAGCCAGGTTTTCCAATATTCGGATACCACTACTACTTGTAGAGACATCCACCCAGTTTTGAGCACATGAATAAGCAATTTGGCATTAAGGTGGTAAAACAAACTGTGTTTTTGTTGGTGGTGATAGTGATGCCATACCAAAACCATGGTACTTCTCCGAAATAAGCAAGCCAGCAACACAGGGATTGCCAACCGTTGAACGGTAATTTGCACTTTAGCAGTGGCATGTTTAAAGGCGTAATACCAAAGTTTAATAAAGGAAAAAAGTCCTTTGGTTTGTTGTGGGTAGCGAAAACTGGTTAACTCTAAATTAAGACATTGGGCAAGGTGATGGCCGAGCATCATTTCATGCCGATAACCGCCTGTTTTTACGCTTCCATGAGAGATATAGTGTATGCCGTTGTTGTGCAAATTATTTCATCAAATAAATCTTACCAACGTCTTGAACAAAAAACGCATCGGCTTTATCTACCTTCCTGCGTTCAATTGTTGTATTGTTCAATTTGGTAAGCACTTGATACAAATATACACCATTCGCTAATCTATCTCCATAATTATCCGTGCCATCCCAGCTATACTCACTTAAGTTCTGACCAATTTTAATAGGTCCAAACTCGTCTTTATTGATTTCCTTTACCACTCGACCAGAAACCGTCATAATGCGAATAAGCAATTGATCTGGAGGAGCCGATCCTGTTAATGTAAACACAAATCGCACGTTGGTGGTAGCAGGGTTCGGATAAGGAAAAAAATGGGTGATGGTTGATTTTTTCTGCACTTCAAAATCAACTTCGTAATAATCATTTCCTGAGGTATTGCCACTCGCATCCTTGTTCAATACTTTTAAAGTGTAACGTCCATCGGCAGTTAATGTAGGGCTAAAGTCAATGGTGGCTCTGTTTTTATCATCAGTAGCGGGTTTAAATACCACTGATTGCTCACTCATATTTATCCGTTCAAAGTCTTGGCCAGGCTTGCGCAGCAATAGGGTAAACAAGGCCGTGTCGTTTTGTAATTTAAACTTACTATCGTCTTTTGAAGATATTCTGATGAGTGGGTTTGGCGATACAAAATCACCGTTTACGATGCGATAACCATCAAAAGTTACATCAAGCAATGGGTTAACTTTATCAGCATTTACGTTAAAAGACTTAAACAAGTAGTTGTTTAATTTGGTTTGTTCCAATTGTGGCCCATCATTAAAATATAGCTCCAAAGAATACTGCCCAGCTAAATCATAGGTAGAAATACTTTTTTCAACCTTGGCCATTTGATCCTTACTGAGGCTTGGCAACGTTTGCTGCCATTCGTATTGTACATTTCTGTTGGCATCAATTATACGAAGTAACACTGGAAGGCTATCAAATTTTTCTGTTGAAATATTGCGAAAGGCTACCAACAACTTTAAGCTATCTCCTTGTTCTAATTGTGTATTATAAAAGCGAAAACTATCTGCTACTGATATAGTACCCTCAGGTACGGCCTGATACTTAATAATCCAATAAGCCAATTGATCAGGAGTTCTGTAAGTGGTATCAAACAAATTAAAACCTAGTTTTATATAAGGAAAACGATTTGCATTAATTGCAGCAAGTGAAGTTTGTTGATTTACATTTTCTAACAATAAGGTATCTGCTCCAGTACTATTAACACCATAAACACTTACTTTATTGAAATCGTTCCCATCATTTTCTGTTGGATTAAACAAATAACTCAAACTTTCCCAGGTTTTAGCCGGACCTATCGGCTTGCTCGTTGCACTGCAAGTGAACCAACTGCCAAGCAATACCCCCTCAACAACAACATCTTTATCTAGTCCAACTTGTGTGGTGGTATCTTCATTAATGACTCCTGGTGTGGCGCCAACTACACCAACCATTGCAAAAGCCAAATCAGGGTGATTGCCATTTGCTACTTTGGCCGAACCCAATTTGGCAAATGCGTTTCTTAATGCTGTTGGCCAATTTGTACTGCCACAGTTATACTGACTAAAAACAGCAACATAAGTTCCGTTGTCAAGAGAATCAACAAAGCGAACAAATTCATTTTGACCAAATGGAGTATTTGGAAATGCGTAATAGTATAATTTCCGTTTAGCAGGATCGAGGTTATTATCAATTACATTCTGGCAGTTTAATGGGAATCGCGGATTGAGTGTCATCCGCAATGTACGCTTATCAATAATAATAGCTGAAAAACCATTCCCCCCAACACAACCAAGATTTCCTGGATTTTGATTTTCTCCTTCAAAAAAAACGCCTCGACCACCATGCGCTATGCTGTTGCCTGAAACCTTTATGGCTTTTGAATTTTCAGTAAAGTCAATTGCTTGTTTTGGTGTATCAATACGCAAAAAATCGGTATATGAAAAGTCTATCTTTCTATCAAAGGTTCTTTGCATCCAGGCGTTGGGATGTCCAGGAATGTAGGTAAACACGCCATAGTTCCATCGCCCTCCTTGCTGTTCTGACAAATTTAAGCGGGCGCGCCAATAATAGGTAGTGGTATCGTTGGTTTTAGGCATAAATGCATACCTTAATAATGCTCCACTTTGAATAGGGCCAACGCTTATTTTTTGTGGTGAATTAAATGTATTTACCTTATCTATTTCAACAATAAATTCATTATTGACATTGAGGATATTATTGTTTTGAGCAATCAACCAAACAGTGTCTTTTCCAACAACAGCATCTACAGCCGGAGATATTAGGATGCTGCCATTTC
Organism: Chitinophaga pinensis; assembly: GCA_943372215.1. Taxonomy (GTDB): domain Bacteria; phylum Bacteroidota; class Bacteroidia; order UKL13-3; family UKL13-3; genus UBA6183. Next base: position 63,876 of record CALRXU020000012.1, read on the forward strand.
CCGGAATAAAGAGGTTTGTTGTTACCGCATTATTGGCTTTAGTTATTTCTGCTACCTCATTATTGGCATCAAGTTTAATATCAAAGAGGTTATTTCCTAAAGCCAAATCGCCAAGTGTTTCAACCCTTAATAATAATGTATCTTGGTAAAAGGGAGCTTTAATCCGTTGAATGGGATAAACAATACTTTGATTATTAGGTAACCTTCTGGTGATACTAACATTAAACGAATCATCAACTGTCTTTGCCAAATTATTCACAATAATACCCAAATCGAGGTATTGATCTTGTGAACTTAAATTCGGGTTTCTTACAAAAAAGTCATTTGTGTTGATTGCAAAATCAGGTGCTTGAGGACTATATAATTTTACCGCGGGATCTCCTTGTAACACCCATTGTATATTATGGGCTTTGGTAATAGGAGACGTATTGGATAGTTGTTTACACACCTGTTTAATAATATCACCAACATTACTGCCATACATTTGTTGGGTGTACATCGCATAAAAACCATTGATTAGCGGAGGCAAAAAGCCATCAAATGTGAAGTTAGAGTGCGCCAACCAACCTATGGCCCCTTTGTTTGCAGCACAAATGTACTCCTTGGCAAAAATGGCTCCGCCTGTAGTGGGATCTACTTCAGTTGCATTGCCTACATTACATCCACTAAAATAATAAAATGGATATTTATTGGCATTGTTTAAGTCGTTGATGCCACCCATATCCACATCCAAAATAGTGAGTGAGGCATGGCCTAAAAAAGAAACCAAATTCACACCAGCATTTTGGTCTGCAATAATTTTATCTCTTAAATCAACCTGAGTGGGAAGATTGGATGACTTATTATACGACCTCAAAAATGATCCTGTTAATCCATTTGTGAGGACTTGGGCATTATTAGCTAAAGTGTTTTTAAACGATTGTTGCTCATTTAAGGTTGTTCCACCACTAATATGAAGGGCTTTTTTGCGCCAGGATTGAATAGAATCTGGCGATGTTTCATAGTAGGATAACTTATTCAAATAGTTTTGAAGTTCCTGACTGGTTGAAGCAGGGATTCTTCCCGTTGGAACTTCTGCATAAAATCCATCCCCTTTAATGGCATTAGAAAACAATGCATCAGCTCCTGGGACTCCAAAACCCGGTACTAAATTATTGTTGTAATTTTCTAAATAGGACGGGGAAGAAATGCTATTAAACCTTGCTTTATCATTTTGGTAACCGCGACCTGCCAACAAAAGGTATTTTGGCATTTCTGTTTGGGTTATTACTAAATGTTCTATAAACCTCCGTATGGCATATGGATGTCTATTTCCATAATAATAATAATCGTATAACTCGTCAGAAGTTACCTTTAACACATTGTACTTTGTAGAGCGGTATTGGGCATAATTGGTAAGAGCTGGTTCTAGTTTTTGGTGCCCCACCAAAAGATAATTGTAGTTTGCAGCTGGATTAATTTGAGGAAATGTAATCGGCTGTAAAGAAGCTATTGAAGTTACTTTGGTACTGTCAAATATCCATATTTGATGTGGTTTTCCATCATTTGTTATGATAAAGCTTGCCGTTGAATTATTAAATTGAGCACGAATTCGTTTTAGTCCGGTAGCATCATATACAATGGCATTGTTTTGACTTCCATTACCTACTCCAGTTAATTGAACGTATGATTTAGAATTACCTTGTTGATGTACAATACTTAACCACTTTTGACTACCACCATTTAAGTTAAATTGCCTAGCATAGGTAATTAATGCATATGATAAACTGTTGAAGTCTGAAGGGAGTCCCAAATCGTTAATGGCCACTAATTTTATAAAAGTATTGGGCGACCCAAGGGCATTGGGGTTTAACGATTGTTCTTGTTTAACAACATCGTAGCTATTATACTTTTGGTCGGAGATTAGGGAGTAACTGAGATTATTATTACTTATACTTAGCTGATAATGGTGGTTTGGAAATACCAATTGGCTATTAATGCGAGCGTTGGAAGCACCTATAATTTTAAATTCAATTTTAGCTTGCGGACCTCCCAAATAAGGAAATGGGGTGTTTAACTCAAACACCCTCGGATTAAACCAACTAATACGGTCGCTTGCCCAACCCTCTCCTGCTTCATACTCAGAGCCGATGTATTTCTCGCTTGCACTCATCAAATCCGGGCCATCCAGGTAAGTTTCCGCTGGTGCAACGTAACTGGTGTCCATAAAATACAATTCTGGCTGTAATCCAGCAAAGTTATTGTCAACGGTATCTATATATCTTAAAGGGGCAACAACTGTTGTATCAGGCAATACCGTTAAAAAATATACCGAAGTATCAGTAAATAGCCCATTAAAAGTATTGGGTTGCCAAGTGCTGTTTTGATACAATAAAGAATCTATAAATCCAGTATTTCTGCTCCCATAAAACTCTATAAAGTCTGTTGTATTGAATTGATTGTCATTTTCACCAGCTATATATAAAGGAACTTCAAACCCTTGATAGAATAATTGAATACGTTTAGGGTTAATTGAAGTTATGCCTGCTTGTTGCAAAGCATTGTAGTCAATGCGATAGGTTCCATTGTTGCCAACTTTAAATTTATAATAACTTTGATAAGGTTTAATCCATTCAAATCCGAAATTTTGGGCTTGGCTGGTGAATAACAAAAAAACGTATAGAATGGTAAAGAGTACTTTTCTAAAAAACATATTTTGAAAACGGTGTATCAAGCTATTTATTATTGTCGCGCTAAATTAGGCAATTCAGCTCAGCATTCGTGTAAAAAATAGGTTAAATAAAGTATTGAAAAATTTTACTTAGTGGCTTTAATAAAAGGGTGTACCATTTAGGAGTTAATCCATTCATTGTCCACGCCTTACGATTTTCAAGGTTTTGCTTTATTCGGTTCTTGATGCTGCGATTACTCATTCCTCCAACTCGCATTTTTACCCAAACATCTGGATGGTGTTGGCAGCTTAATCCATGCTTATACAAAAAACGCAGCATCAGCTCATAATCAGCGGCCAATTGCTGCACGGTATTATACCCTCCAAGCTCCTGATAATGGGATCTATAGGTAAAAAAAGTGGGATGAGCAGGCATCCATCCATAGATAAACTTATTTTTTTTGTAACCAGAAGAGCGCCATTTACGCACAATTTGACTGGTATTGTAACGTGCAACGTAATCTAAATCAGAAAAAACTGCCTGACAATTGCTGTTGGTAAGCACGCTTACCATCGTTTCAATAACCTGATTACTGGCATAAACATCATCGGCATTTAAATACCCAATTACATCGCCACTTGCTAATGCCAAACCTTTGTTCATGGCATCATAAATACCTTTATCCGGTTCTGAGATAAAACAAGCTATTCCATGTTTAAACTGGTTGATGATGTCAAGACTTTTATCGGTTGAGCCACCATCAACAACAATATATTCAATGTTTGGGTAAGATTGATTTATAACAGAGGTTATTGCATCTGCAAGTACATCTTCATTGTTTAGAACGACTGTTATAATAGATACTTTAAGCAAGTTATTCTGTTTAATTGAGCTAGGATGTTTCCTGGGCTATGCTTACAATGGTTTCCTGAAGCGCATCTGCCAATTGGTGTGGTGCTGTAAATCCAGTTGACGCAATATAACGAGATGAAAACTGGGTTGTTGCGCAAAACTTCTTAATGCGAACGGTACTAATTGGAAGCTTTTTGCGTGTTATAAAAGCCAACACATCAAAGATCTTACCTGCAATCAATCCAATAACATAAGGCATGCGCAAAGGGAGAAGTTTTTTATTTAAGCTTTTCTCTGCCGTGCTAACCAACTCGTTCATAGTTAAATCAGGCTTATCTGCGTAATTAAATACTTGATAACCAGGCTTATTTTGATTAATGCAATGATGAATGAAGGCTGTTACATTTTTAACGTATGCCAATGATTTTTTGTTTTTTCCGTTACCTACCATTAAAAACCTGCCAGAAGCTATCTGTTTAAGCAGGTTATAAACATTACCTTTGTTCCCCACGCCAAAAACAACAGTAGGCCTAATAATGATGAGTGTCCTTTCTTCTGGCTTTTGGTGATACCAATCTCTTAAAACTTCTTCGGCTTGCCATTTGCTTATCCCATAATCGTTAAATGGGTCTTGAGGATGCTCTTCATCTGGATTTTGCTTGTCTAAACCGAAAACAGCGACTGAACTGGTAAATACAATTTTATTAATGCCTTTCGCATCCATTGTCTTAAGCACATTTTTAGTCCCTTCAACATTTACATCATAGTACTTCTCCCGAGGCCAAACATCATCTCTATGTTCGGCAGCTAACAAAACCACCCATTCTGAATGTACCATGGCATCCATTAGTGTCGTCTCCTGATTCACATCTGCAATTTTTGTGAGCTTAGGATAAATAACAGAATTTCGTTTGTCGATATTTATCGCCTCATTGCTTGTTTGATAAATGGACAAAAAATCTGAACCAATAAATCCAGACCCCCCTATAACTTGTATCTTCATAGATTGTTTAACCCTGTGGCAATATAATTTAAGGATTCGGATTAATCAATTAATAGTGTTTTTTTAAACCGTTGTAAGTGTAACAAAAAAAATAATAAACAGAATTTATAAAATTTATTTTCAATACATTACGATAAATATTCCACTGCCATGTTGCCGCCTTTAACTTATTGGATGAATGTGACGAATTGCTTACACGATACTTGGCTAGCACTTCATCAATGCCTATTGCAATAAAACCTTCTTTGAGCATAAACAACCAAAATATATAATCTTCATGGCTTTGGTTCACAAAATACCTCTTCCCTACTTTTGCAACATGATATATGGCTGTTAAACAACCTATTGAATTGGTTTTAAGCATGTCGTTATAGGTAACTTTGGTTTTACTTTTTATTGTTTTTCCCAAATCCCTTCCATGCTCATCCATTTGGCTGTAGTAAGCGTAAACAACAGCAACTTGCTTATCATGCTTAAAATAACCCAACTGTCTTTCTAATTTATTTGGCATCCAGGTATCATCACTATCTAAAAAAGCAATATACTCTCCCTGAGCAAGTTCAATGGCTTTATTTCTGGTTTTTGCAATTTTTTGATTGATGGATTGCGTTACCAGCCTGATTCTGGTATCTACTAAAAAAGGCTTAATAATTGACAAACTTTCATCTGTAGAGCAATCATCCACAATGATGAGTTCCCAATTGGTGTAGGTCTGCTTAAGCACCGAGTTTATGGCTTCTGATATATAACGACTTCCGTTATAATTAGGCATTACGATGGATACCTGACTTAAATTCATTGGAAGGCAAATTAATTATTTACAATTATTTCAACTAATTTCTTTTCTATCTCCTCCCAAAACCTTGGCTCAGGGCTTTGTCTCAAGTTTTGTTTGTATTGCTCCAGAGCCTGTTTATTTTGTGAAAGCTCATGAAAGAGGTTTACCATATCGTTTACGCTATAAGGATTTACAACAAAACCCATTTTCTTTTCCTTTACCATATTACCCAATTGGGTTTTATCTGCAAAAACACCCGGTTTACCATATAAAATACACTCATGGTATTTGTTTGAAATTGCGTATTTCACATTATGATCATTTGATGGGTATACGGCCCAAATCAAATCAGACTTCTCGTATATTTTACCAATCATGTCGTAATTGTAACGTCCGTAAAAACGAATTTGTGCATCTTCTTTCGCATATTCCCTGAGTTGCTTCTCATCTGGACCATCGCCCCAAATCTCCACCTCAACATTCGCTTTTTTTGCCGCTTCAACCAGGTTTTTTAAAATATCTAAATACCTTACTGTACCCAAAAAAGTAACCACTAATCTATTGCTAACAGGCGCATTTCCATCTTGTTCAAGCAATGGAATTTTATAAGGCTTATTTTCAATTAATGCTGTTTCACCTTTAAACGACTGATAGATCGGTGTAAAGAAACGAGATGCAAAAATGAGTTTATCTGTTTTTTGTAGAGCCCATATCTCTAACAATCTCAGTACTGCTCTTACTAACCGATTTAATGATGTAGGTATATCTAAAATTTCATAAATCAAGGTTTGTCTTTTTTGTTTATACAATGACGCTATTAATAACGAGTCCCAATGTGAAGCAATAATTACATCAGGTTGGTATTGTTTAATTTGTTTACCAACAAACTTGGCATAGTGAACCATGTTAAACAGTTTTTTCAACTTTTGTCCATAACCTGATGTTTTGGAGAATATAAATTGGCCGAAATCACCTGCTTCAATTTCCTTGGCCGTTCTGTTCCATGCACAATAACGTGTTTCTAGCGAAGGTTCCTTGGCAATACTATTCAGTATTTTTTTATTACGAACATTTATTGGATATGCGCTATCTATCAGCAATATTTTTTTCAACTGCATGTTTATTTTAATAACTCAAAAATTAAACTGTGGTATTCATAATAAGGCTTTAGATGTTCCGTATTGAGTAGCCTAAATAATAAAAATCCACTGTACAAAAACACTCCTGTCAAAATGAAAAGTCTCTTCCATTTGTTTTGCGTAATTAGCAAAAAGGAAGGGATAATAAAAATCTGAAACTCCCTTAATCCATATGCCAACCGATGCCCCACTATATCAATAGCATTAAATAGCAAGCTAAAAACAATAGCAATTAAAAAACCATTTTTTAACGTGGTATAAAGCAAACTATTTTGGTAATAGATTTTACCAAAATGCACAAACAGCAATAAAATAGCAATCCTAAAGAGTATTCCTAAGGATATGCCGGTAGATTTAATATACAACTCATCCTTTACGGCTAAATAAGTATCAATTTTACCTTTTGCAAATGAGTTAGGTAAGTTAGAAAAAACAACTTCAGAAACATCTATTTTAAGCACTACCAACAATAAACATATAGCTAAAATAACACACGTGGTTAACATGGATAGATTAATTTTATTTAAAAGTGGCAGTAGCAGGAATACCAAGCTGGTTCCATGAATAAGGGATGCAAACAAAACAATGCTTACATAAACAAAGTGTCTTTTATCAAAAAGCGCTTGTAAAGCAAAATAGCACACTCCAATGGCAATTCCTTGACGTATGCCGTCAAAATCCCGTTCGAAAAATAAGCCTACAAAATACACCAACAAACAAGGAAAAAAGTAAGGAGAAAGTTTGTTGAACAGGTAAAACTTGGCAACCAAATTAATGAAACAGGTGATAAACCAAAACAGGTAAAAATGTACCCCAAACCAAATAAACATTTTCATCCAACCCCAGTAAATATACTCTACGCCAAAAGCTTCTTTATAAGCATACAGATGAGCCAGTTTATACAAATACGTATATTGGGCATAATCGGTACCCACATTAAACTTAAGTCCAACAAAAACAGCGAAAAACAATAACGAAATAACCAGCAGGATAATTTTTGCTGATTTATCCGCAAATAACTCTACCACAGAAAATACAAATAGCATCAATAATATGAGGTAGTATACCATGAGCTAGATTATTATTACAATTGAAGTAAAACGTCAGCAATTCTTTGGCAGGCTTTCCCATCGCCATAAGGGTTAATGGTGTTGCTCATTGCCTTATATGCATTCTCATTATGTAACAAGTGTTCAGTAACTGACACAATTTTTTCGTAATCAGTACCCACTAATTTCACCGTTCCTGCTTCAAGTGCCTCAGGTCTTTCAGTGGTATTGCGCATTACCAATACTGGTATCCCAAACGAAGGGGCTTCTTCTTGAATTCCTCCACTATCTGTTAAAATAAGATAAGCTCGTTTCATCAGCCATACAAATGCGGGGTATGAAAGTGGCTCCACAAGATTAATGTTACTAATGCCATCCAAATACTCATGAACGGTATCATAAACATTGGGATTAAGATGCACAGGATATATAATCTGTACTTGTGGGTTGTTTAATGCAATTTGTTTTAGTGCATTGCAGATGTTAACAAAACCTTGCCCAAAGTTTTCACGCCTATGACCAGTAACGAGCACCAACTTTTTATGCGTATCCAGTACCTGTTTTATCGTGTTGATTTGTGCATCTTCAAAAAGTTCTACTTTTTTATCTGCATCAAATAAGGCATCAATAACAGTATTTCCAGTAACATATACATTACTGGCCGGAATGGCTTCATTAATGAGGTTTTGCGCTGATGATTGTGTGGGGGCAAAATGAAAATCTGCTAGTCTTGCTGTTAATTGCCTGTTCACTTCCTCAGGGTAGGGCGCATTTTTATTGTATGTTCTAAGCCCCGCCTCAATATGGCACACTTTAGCGCCAGCATAAAATGCAGCTAAGGCAGCCGCAGTTGATGTGGTAGTATCTCCATGAACAAACACATAATTTGGTTGGTACGACTCCATAACCGGCTGTAAACCATTAATTACATTGGCCGTTAACTGGAATAAATTTTGATTTTCACGCATTAGGTCCAAATCAAAATCTGGTGTTATCTCAAAAAAATCCAACACCTGATCGAGCATGGTTCGGTGTTGGGCAGTTACACAAACCTTAACATCAAAAACACCCGGATATTCCTTAAATTTTTTAATTAAAGGAGCCATTTTTATAGCCTCTGGCCTTGTACCGAAAATACATAACAACTTCTTCATGCTAACCGCTTACTACTTTTAATAATTCCTCCAAGTATCTTTTACCAAACTTAATGTCAGGCTCCAGGTAGTTGCACTCTCCCCACTCATTCCATGATTTAATAAACACCACCTTATTCTCTTTATTTTGTACCCGATTAATCACTTTTTCTGCATGGATTTTAAACAATTCTGGAGTTGATTCATGAAGAATAAAAGCTCTTTTGCCGCTCCTTGGTGAATGATCCCAGTTTGGAATAATACTGGGAATGCAATCTTCCAATTCATCCTCTATTCCATCCATATAAGTTAGCGCATCAGCATATTGATAAACCCTAAGTTGATTAAATAAACGCTGTTTTATACCTCGTTTTATTTTACTTTGGGTTAACCTTTCAAAATCATACATCCGAACTACATTGATGGCATTGAATCCTTTGGCTATCAGTCGTTCTTTATCTTCTATCTTTACAGTTTGTGCTATAAAATAAAAACCTTCTAACCCATGCTGTTTTGCTAATTGATTAAAGGTTTCAAAGAACATGGCACTATCAGGAATTAAGTCTGGTTTGTACACCATAAAAACAAGCTTACCGTCAATACGTGTATAGCGTTTGTCTTTTAATGCAGGTAGTATTGCGTTAAAGTGATTGATATAATCTTGCTTTCCTGGATAGAGCTGCTCAACCAAAATCCTATTTTCAGCACCATGCCAAATACCCGACCAAGTTTCGTTGGCCCATGCTAAACAAAATCCAATTTTAATATCTTCATCATTAAGGTGGCGATTAAAAGGCATCTCTAAAATCCGCTTCCCGTTACCAAACCAATAATGCCAATAACAAAAGGATTCCACCCCATATTGTAGTGCCATTTCCGACTGTGCTACATGCACCTCTTTTAGTCGCAAATCATAGTACCCTAAATCAGCAGGTACCCTTGGTTGGTAATGATTGGCGAACAATTTTTCGGCCTTCCCCACATTGGTCCATTCAGTAAAACCTTCTCCCCACCATTCATTATTCTCAGGAATAGGATGGAACTGCGGTAAGTATGATGCGATAAGTCTTGCTTTTTTCATTTACTTATTGTTTTAATTACCCTGGCTGGAATACCTATGGCAATAGAATTAGCTGGAACATCTTTAGTAACCACGGCATTGGCGCCAATTACTGAATTTGCTCCAACAGTTACATTAGGCAAAATTGCTGCCCCCTCGCCTATCCAAACATTTTCCTCAATAACAACTGGTCCTTTGGATGTAAGGTTTCTTAGAGCTGGTGCAACATTAAGATAGTCTTTGATTAACTCACCATGGGCATGGTCAATAATTAACACCCTGCTACCAATAAGCACATTGTCTTTAATAATAACTTTATCAATACACCCTACATGGCAATCAAAATTAAAACAAACATTATTGCCAATTATAATTGAGGGTGAGAACTGCTGTTGTAAAAAAGTATCGTAAGCTTCAATGCGTAAACGGCCTCTTGAACTAAAATTTTTCCCAATACTGATATAACGGTGTCCGACTATAAAAGCAGGATACTCCAGCTTTATTTTGTTTGTTTTCTTCATGCCAATTGCCACCCATCCACTATAAAATGTATTCCATAATTGGTTCAACAATGAACTGAATTTATGTGAAAATACAAGGCCAAAAAATTTGCCTGCATTGTAGAATATCTGTACGATAATAGATACCATTTTTTTAACTATACATTTTTGTCTCTATTGAGTTGAAAAAAAATTATTGGTGTGAGTTCATTAATTTTAAACCAGCAGTCTAATCTGCTTGCATTGTTTGTTTATATATTCGTTTTGCGGTTAAAAAAAGTAGCATCAATATTCCACCTGCAATACCTCCTAAAATTAATGACATCAATTTTCCAGCTTTAGTTACAGACAATGGAAGTATTGGTCTATCAATAATTTGTATTAAAGGCTCTTCTCGCATAAGCGTTAGTTTAGATAGTTCTAAATTTTTAATTAACTCGCCATATAAAGCTGTAAGAAGTTGAATTTTAATTTGACTTTGTGCAAGATTAAGTCGCCCTTTTGCCATAATTAAATTTAGGTTGCGGTCTTGCGCTGCTGCTGCTCCGTACATTTCACCATCAAGTGCCATTTTTACAGAATCAACCCTTGCCTGCAATAAATCTACATTAGCTCTTGTCTTTTTTGTTTTGGTATTGATATAAAACTCATAAACATTTTTGGCCAATACTTCTGTAAACTCTTTTGAAAACAATTCATCTTCCGTTTGTACTTTAACCGTCATGATGCTCAATTTCTTATCCAATCTATTCACCATTAAATTTGAAGACCTGATCAGAAAAGATATGCTATGTAAAAGACTATCTTGTACTCTTGAAAATTGATTGCGAGGTTGTGAGCTTATAAATTTAATCCCTTTTAATGACTCCTTTTTTTCCCAGGCCTCATCTAACTTATATGCTGAAATATACCTGTTTACTAAAAGCTCCCTTTTTCCTTCAATGCTAACCTCGCTTAATAATGTGTTTTCAATAATTAATTGAGACTTAAATAACTCAAGGATATTGTCTCCTGTAAAAGCCCCTCCCTCTCCTTTGCTGAGATCTATTCCGAACTGACTTGCCAAACCTGCGTATCCAGCCATGGACGAAGTTTTTTCCTCTAATGCAAAAGTAACTTCAGCTGTGTATATACGTGGTTGGAACAACGCATATAGCAAGCCCAAAACAGCCGAAACCAAACCCGCCAACACGAAGCTTTTCCATTTTGAAAGGTAATACCTTACCCAATCTGCAATGGTCAAAATCAAGTCTTTTAGTTTAATTTCCTGCTGTTGATTATTCATATCCTGTCTTTTCAGTTGGTTATTATTCCTACCTGTTTTGATAAATGCGTTCTATAATATCAACCACTTTTAACCCTTCTAATGCATTAGTGGTTATTGGCGCCCTTCCTTTTAATACATCCACTACATTTTCTATCACATAATGATGATTTTGCGCACTACCTTTATAGGCTCCATAGTCATTCCCCGGATTGGTAGGTGCCAACTCAGGCATTTGGTAGTTTCTTACATGGCAATACTCAACCTCATTCATATATTGGCCACCAATCTTTACACTACCATTCTCCGCAATTATTGTCATGCTGCTCTCCAGGTTTTTATCCCAAACACTGGTTGAATAGTTAATGCATCCCATTCCTCCATTTACAAAATCAAAACTCACAAAGCCACTATCTTCAAAATCAGTTAACTGTTGGTGGTTAAAATCATTTAACTTAGTTTGGATATGCTCAATATCACCAAAAAGCCAATACATAATATCAATAAAATGAGAAAACTGAGTAAATAAAGTCCCTCCATCCAATGCTTTATTTCCATGCCAACTTCCTGTTTTGTAATAACGCTCATCTCTATTCCAGTAGCAATTAAGTTGTACCATAAAAACTTTACCCAATGTACCATTGTCAATTAAGTCTTTAATCCAAATACTTGGCGGGGAATAGCGGTTTTGCATTACGGCAAAGATTTGCTTCTGCACATGTAGTGCCTTAAAAATCACTTTTTCTGCATCATTTTTGGTTAATGCCATTGGTTTTTCAATAACCACGTGTTTTTTTGCCCCTAAACAGGTTAATGCTTGTTCTGCGTGAAAGCCATTGGGTGTGGCTATATTTACCACATCAATTTCAGGGTGTTCTGCTAATGCTTCCTCAATAGTAGAATAAAATGGTACATCACTTAATGCGCCTAGTCCAAGTTTATCCTTTGATTGAACATCCACTAAAGCCAACAAATTCGCCTCCTCATTTCTGTGAATCATTTCGGCATGGCGTTTGCCAATATGTCCACAACCTATTACCGCAAAGTTAATCTTCTCTTTCATGCTGTATGCTTATTTACCCCTATCTGAAAAGCGAAACCATTAAAACAGCAAGTGTTGTAATACTAGTTGTAATGGTTATTAATTCAACACTTGTTAATTTCTTATGCTCTTCTTTAGGCGGAACAATTATTTCTGCCCCAGGCTGAATTTTTGGACGAGATTTTATGCCAAGAAAAGACTTGGTTGATTTCACTGATCCATTTAAAAAAACCACATATCCCTTCCGTTTTAATGCACGCTCCGAATAGCCTCCTGCACCATTAATATAACTTGAAAAAGACCTGCGCTTGTTATAGGGAATGCTAATCGGATAAAGAACCTCTCCTGAAATCTTCACCGTTTGATTTTGCCTCGGGATGCTAATTAAATCGCCATTGGTAACAAATAAATCATATTTTGAGTTCGGGTATTTCACTATTTTTTCAAGATTTATGCCAACTATTGAGGTCAAACTTCCAACTTCTTTATCAATTAAATCTTGAATTCTAGTGGTATCTTTAGTTTGTTTGATGATTGCATTTATCTTTTCTTCTCTAATCTTTTTCTCTGCCTGATTTAGCGAGCGTGTTCTAATCAATACGGCTCCTTTTAAAAACCCATAATCAGTAACACCCCCACTTCTTTTAATTAAATCCGAAATCCGTTCAGTCTTACTTTGTATAATATATTGCCCAGGGAATTGTACTTCTCCTTCTATAAAAACATTTTGTTGCTCAGAGTATCCTGGTATTGCATATATGGTAACAATGTCATAAGGCATTAATACAATGTTTGATGTTGTTTTTAAATCTTCATTAACCTCGTAAAGGATTATTTTAGCTGTTTCAGAACCAGCTTTAAGTCCATCCCCAAAATATCGCCTGGCTATTTCAATTCTTTTTAACGCAGCATTTTCTTTTAACCCTCCAGCGGCTACAATCAAGTCTTCAACCTTTGCATTTGAAGCAAAAGGAAAAACACCCGGCTTTAAAACCTCCCCTTGTATAGTAATGCTATACTTCTCCATCATCTCCAACTTAGAGTTAATAACTATAAAATCTTCGCGTTTTAGTGCGATATCTTTGGTGCCTCCTAATGCCTCTGATACATCAAAACTAATGAGCTCAGCTGTATTGTCCTCCTTTAGTCTATAGATAATTGCTCTTGCGGTAAAAGCATCTTCCTTTAATCCATCTGCCTTCTTAATGAGTTTTGAAACAGTTATGCCATCTTCAAGTGCATACTCTCCTGGCCTAAATACTGCCCCGCTTATGGTAATTCTATTGCCAAATCTATTGCTTATGGCACCAATCTCGTATACATCACCCGACTGTGGTGTAAATATTCCAAACATTTCATTGGGAACATCAGCAATCACCCGTTCTTTTAACCCATTTCTTGTTACCTTAATTCGGTCTTTGTAGGCCTCATTGGTAAAACCTCCAGCGAAATTAATAACATCCTTAAGTGTTTCATTTTTAACCACTTCATAATAAGCAGGACGCTTTACTTCACCAAGCAACTCAATCTTATTCTCGTATGGGCTTACCTTAATAACATCCTGGTCGTTTAATCGGATATTATTCTTTGTTTCCCCTTTTAATAAAAACTCATACACATCTACAACCGCTATTACCTTACCCCCTCTAATTACCTTAATATTTCTGAACGACCCATTTTTGTTGGGCCCTCCACTAGCATACAAGGCATTAAAAACCGTGGCTAGTGATGAAATAGTATAAGTTCCTGGAAGATTTACATCTCCAAGAATATTAACTTTAATACTTCGAATAGCCCCTAGTGTAATATTTACAGAGGTTTGGCCATTAGACATCCCTGAATAAACTGTTGCTAATTTTGCTGTTATTTTCTTTCTAGCTTGTTCAATGGTATTGCCAGAAACTTGAATAGGACCTATCGAAGGCACCCTTAACGCGCCATCAGGGGTTATTTTAAGCTTGTAAGTGGCTTCACTATATCCATAAATGTCAATAATTAATTCATCGTCAGGACCCAATTGATAATTGGCTGGCGTAGGTATTTTTAAGTTTGGTTCAAAAGTGAGGTTTTTGTTATTAAATAATTCAGCTCCAAAAACCACTTTTTCTAAACTCTTAAAAACCTCTGTAGATTTATCATCAATAGCATCAGCATCATCACTTACCTTTCTATCAGCGTTTTGTGTTAAATTACCAGTTCTTTGTTCTATCTTATCTATTCTTGAACGTAACTTCTGGATTTCATCTTGAGGCATTTTGCGTTGGGCAGCCAATTGCTCCACTTGATTGATGGTATATCCATTGCTTTTGTACTCTGCGATAAACTGTTTGATTTGGTCATCACTTAAGTTATCTACTTTTACTTCAGCAATATTTTGGATAGAAATGCTTTTCTGTTGAGCGTACAAACACTCACAATACACTGAAAAACAAAACAAAAGAATTACTCCGACTATTTTTTTATTCATAAAAACACGTGCAATACGGGCAAAAATAACATTAAATAAACGCTAAACAAGGGCTTTAGTGTATTGTAAAATTACCCATACAACCAATTTACATGCTAAAGTGTCTTGTTAAAAAACTATTCTTGCAGTATTGTATTTCTTAAAAAAGTGATTAAAAAACAATTTTGGCTCCTATTCTTAGGCCTATTCTCATCGCTGTCATTGTTGGCCCAAACTGGTGAAGTTAGGGGATTTGTGTATGACAAAGAAAATGGTGAACCCATTATTTTCACCAATGTAATTATTCCAGAGTTAAAATTGGGTAAATCAACCGACATCAATGGCTTTTACGCAATTACCAAGTTAAAACCCGGCCGTTACACACTCAAATGCTATAGTATAGGTTATGATACATCTTCTGTAGTAATAGAAGTTGTTGCTGGAAAAATTATCAACCAAAACCTCTTTTTGGTAAAAGGCACCGTTAAATTAGAAGAAGCCAATGTGAGTGCCGAAAAAGATAAGCTTAAAAATGAGGTTAAAATATCGGTGAATACCATTACTCAAAAAGACCTGAAACAATTACCCGCTTTTGGAGGTGAACCTGATTTAGCTCAATACTTACAGGTATTACCAGGGGTTGTTTTTAGTGGAGACCAAGGTGGGCAGCTATACATCCGGGGAGGAACACCTGTTCATAATAAGGTATTACTGGATGGTATGATTATCTACAACCCTTTCCATTCTATTGGGTTATTTAGTGTTTTTGATGCTGATATTATTAGAAGTGCTGATGTTTACGCTGGTGGCTTTGGTGCACAATATGGAGGACGAGTGGGTGCGATTATTGACGTAAACACAAAAGAAGGTAACAAAAAAGACTTAAGCGGTAAAGTATCTGTTAACCCAATAAGCGCTAAAGTATTGTTCGAAGGTCCAATGAAAAAATTTGACAATGGCGCTTCCTCTTCCTTTATCCTTTCTTATAAAACTTCTTACCTAGACAGAACTGCCCCTACTTTATACCCCTACGCAGGAAAAGAGGGATTGCCTTTTAGTTTTAATGATTTATATGGCAAAATGAGTTTTATCGGAGGATCAGGAACCAAATTGAATTTATTTGGATTTAACTTTACTGACAAGGTAGATTACCCACAAACCCAATACGATTGGTCTTCCTCTGGCATGGGTACTAACTTTTACATTGTGCCTGAGGGTTCAACCCTAATTAATGGGGCCATTGGTTACTCTCAATATAAAATGAAACAAATTGAAGCTGATGGAAGACCCCGTGAGAGCAGCATCAATGGATTTAATATGGGGTTAAACTTCACCTATTTCATTGGTAAGGATGATGTTAAATACGGACTTGAAATGAATGGTTTTAGCACCAACTTTCAATATGTAAACGTAAATGAAAGAACATTGCAGCAAGAAGAATTTACAACAGAACTATGCGGCTATGTGCGTTATAAAAAGAGCTGGGGGCGATTAATTATAGAACCAAGTTTCAGGTTACAAGCATACGCCTCTTTGGGCGAGGTATCACCTGAGCCTAGAATTGGCGCAAAGTATAACCTTACCGATAAAATACGCATAAAGGCCGCTGGTGGTTTTTACTCACAAAATTTAATGAGTGCAGTAAGCGACCAAGATGTGGTAAATCTGTTCTACGGTTTTTTATCGGGGCCAGATAACCTGCAAAACTCATTTAATGGCAAAGATGTTACCACGGCTTTGCAAAAAGCATGGCATACGGGTGCTGGCCTAGAAATAGACCTTGGACAACATCAGGAAATCAACATAGAAGGATTTTATAAAAAATTTACCCAGCTTACAAACATTAACCGCGACAAAATCTATGATGAGGACCAACTGAGTAAGCCAGAGTATTTAAGATTAGATTATAGCTTAGAAACTGGAAGCAGCTATGGTATGGATTTTAAATATAAATATGAATTCAGAAATCTGTACTTATGGGCGGTATATAGTTTAACTTACGTTGAACGTTTTGATGGACGCAGACACTACGTCCCCCATTTTGACAGGCGACATAATGTTAACTTAGTAGGTACTTATACCTTCGATAAGGCTAAAACCTTAAGCTTAAACCTAAGGTGGAATTTTGGCTCTGGTTTCCCTTTTACGCAAACACAAGGTTTTTATGAGCGCGCAGTAGTTGGCCAAAGTGTGAGCGGTAACTTGCTGAACCAAAATGGCGATATTGGGGTTTATTACACCGATATTAATGGAGGCAGACTACCTACTTTCCACCGATTAGATGCCTCAGTGTCTAAAAAAATGAAATTCGCAAAAAATAAATTGCTCACCTTAACGGCTGCGGCTACCAACGTATACAACCGAGAGAACATTTTTTATTTTGACAGAGCCAGGTTTACACGCATCAATCAGTTGCCTATTATTCCCACTGTGGGGATAAATTTCACCTTTTAAATAAGCCTTACTTATTAGCTTCGGTAACTTAAATTTACGCAGTTACCGCATATGAACAGCAACAAACTTTGTTTTGTCTCCCTATTCTTGTTTTTGTTTTCAAACGCCATTGCCCAAAAAACATTAAACAATGAGCATGCCTATAAAATTTACAAAGATGCTTACGAACTTTTTCTTAAAGAAAAGTATGCCCCTGCACAGCAATTGTTTACCCAATACATTAATACCACAGCAGATAGAGAAACTGCAATTAATGCAAGGTATTATGCAGGAGTATGCGCAATGGAGCTGTTTAATGCAGATGCCATTGCAGCGCTAACAGAAGTAACTGACAATTATCCGGAGCATCCCAAAGCTAAATTGGCCGTTTTTCAACTCGGCAGGTATTTTTACCGCAGTAAGGATAACAAAAGGGCCATACAATACATGGAACAAGTTGACCCCTTAAGTTTAACCAGTGAAGAGGCTGATGAATACTACTTTATTAAAGGTTACTGTTATTTTAAAACAGATGATTTTGCAAAAAGTAAAACGGCATTCACCAGCATTAAAGATAAAAAAAATAAATACTACGACCCGGCAAATTACTATTATGGATATGTGGTGTACAAAGAAGGTAAATATGATGATGCCATTACCCACTTTGAGCGCATCAGGCAGTCAAAAACCTTTGGCCCGCTAGCACAAGTATACATAGCACAAATTTTATTTGCTAAAAAACAATATGAGCAAGTTGTTGCCTTTGCTGATAGTATTAATAATAAAGATGTGGCAGATGATGTGGCTGGCATTGTCGGACAAAGCTACTTTAACCTTGGCAAGTATGAGAAAGCCCTTCCTTACCTCAATAGCTATGCAGCTAACCCTCCGGTTCCACTATCACCACAAGATATTTACCGATTAGGATATGCCTATTTCGCCAGTGCTAACTACGAAAAAGCCATTGAGCAGTTTACCAAAATAACTGATAAAACGGACACTACTTCGCAATTTGCACATTACCATTTAGCTGAATGTTACATCAAAACTGATAAAAAAACTGCGGCTCGTTTGGCCTTTGATAGGGCTTATAAAATTGGCTTTAACAAAGAAATTACAGAGTTGGCCTTGTTTAATTATGCAAAAATAAGCTACGAGTTAAATCAGGCCGATGCCTTAAAAGACTTGGCCCGTTTTATTAATGATTACCCAACAAGCAATTATATTGATGAAGCTAGAGGGGTGTTGGGTGATTTACTTACCAGTACACGCAATTACAAGCAAGCCATTGCAGTTATTGAAAGCATTAAAAAACCAACACTGGCCAATAACCAAACCTACCAACGCGTATTGTATTATTATGCTGAAGAGTTATACCTAAACAACAACTATAACGATGCAAACCTTGCTTTTATCAAATCACAGACTTTTGATTTTGACAAAAAGCTATTTGCATTAGCCTACTTCTGGCAGGCAGAAATTGGGTATAAACAAGCCCGTTTTAGGGAGGCAGTAAACAACTACGACAAATTTTTAACCTTTGAAAAAGACGTGAACCAAACCCGATTTTTTCCATTGGCTTATTATAATCTTGGGTATTGTTACATTCGGTTGGATGAATTTGAAAAAGCGGTTACCAATTTTAATGGCTTCCTAGAAACGCCTCATGCCCAAAACAATCCTGAGTTGTTTACAGATGCATCCATGAGGGTGGCTGATTGCTACTTTGTGGCCAAAGAATATAACAGAGCCTTAGATTATTACCAAAAAATCATCACTAAAAAACTGAACGGAAGTGATTACGCTTTATACCAAAAAGCCATGATTTATGGGGTGTTAAGTAAGTCTGCTGAAAAAATAAAAGAACTGGAACAAATCATTAGCGGATACAAAAAATCACCTTACATTGATGATGCCTTGTACCTGATAGCCAGCGAAAACTTACAAACTGAAAACAACACCGAAGCCATTAAAGGCTTTGACAACATCATCCAAAATTACCCACGTAGTGCCTACATCCGCAAGGCTATTCAAAATAAAGGATTGGCCCAGCGCAATGCAGGAAACGATAACGAAGCACTGGCCACCTTTAAAAAATTAGCCTTGGAACATTGCAATTCTGAAGAAGCGCGTCAAGGGCTTATGATTGTGGAAGGTATTTATGTTTCAAAAGGGGAAACGGACGAATACCTTGAGTTTTTAAAAGCTACAGATTGCAAATCTATTTCTGCTACTTACCAAGATAGCATTAGCTACGAGGCCGCATTTAACCAATACAAAAATGGCGATTGCACTAAAGCTGCTAAACTCTTTGGACAATACATCAACCGTTTTGCTGGAGGCTTTTTTATACTCAAAGCCAACTACTACAAAGCCGAATGTGATTTTAAACTAAAAAACCTTGATGAGGCATTGATCAATTATGAATATGTAGCCACTTATAACCGCAATGATTTTACCGAAAGGGCTACTCGCCAAACCGCTGTATTGTATTACAACAAAAAGCAATACCGCAAAGCCTTTGATTACTATAGCGCATTAGAGCGTATTGCCAGTGGACGAGATAACCTTCAAGTGGCCGTTACCGGTATGATGAAATCAACCATGTTGGCCTTCCCTATTGATACGGCTGCTATTTACTCTTTTAAGTATGTTAACTCTGCGCTTACCACTAAAGAAGGTTTGTTAGATGCCAACCTAAACATCTCAAGGTATTTTATGAGTATTAACCGATACGATAGCGCATTGATTGGTTGGCAATATTTGGTTAAAGAAACCAAAAATGTATATGCAGCAGAGGCCAAATACAATATTGCCTATATTCAATACAACAATAAAGATTACAATGCGGCTAAGAAAACCATTTTTGAAATCACGGAAAAGTATGCCAACTATAGCACATGGTACGAAAAAGCATTTTTGTTGTTGGCCGATTTGTACTATGCGCAAAAAGATAATTTTCAAGCAAAGGCCACTTTGCAAAGTTTAATTGAAAACTTAGATGAAGGCACTCATAAAAAAATGGCCACAGACCGATTAAAGCAAATTATTGCTGCGGAAGAAGCCGGCAAACCAGCTCCAAAACCAATGCCTGAAAAAGAAATTGAAAAACTGTAACCAACATTTTTATTAAACTAATGAGCATGAAAAAACTAACAATATATTTTATACTTATCCTATCAGTTTCAAACGTTTTTTCTCAAGACACATTGAGAACAGATGAAATTGATGTAATTAAAACCTTTAAACCAACGCTTGTTGAAATCATCAAAATAGCCAGCAATCCAAATCCTGAAATTCCTGAAATTACAGTTCCTAAATTGGCTTATACCCTTCCTGAAATCAAGTTAAACGTAAGCCCTACCATTTACACCATTAAACCATTATCAATGGGAACGGCCTTATTGCCTAAACTTAAAAACAACTACTTTAAATTGGGTTACGGCAATTACAACGCCCCTATTTTTGAAGCCTATGTGAGTACCGTTCGAAATAAAAAGAACCAGGCAGGTGTGTATTACAAACATTACAGTGCCAATCCTACCAATAATAATTACAGAAGCTTTAGCGACAATGAATTAAAAATGTGGGCCAAACATTTTGTGGCTAAAGGTATGCTAAGTGCCAATGTAGATTACAACCGAAACGTAATTCATTACTACGGTTTTGACCCTGAAAGTTTAAAACTACCAAAAAAAGACATTCGCAGGCAATATGGTGCATTTGATTTAGGTGTTGGATACACCAATGTAATTAAAGACACCTCTAAATTAAAGTACCAAGTTGGTGCCAAGTATTACAACTTTAGAGACAATAACGAGGTATCTGAAAATGATTTTAAACTACAAGCAGATTTTAGTAAACGTATCCATGGAAATCCATTGCAGATTTTTGTAGGTGTAAATACCAACAACACAGAGAAAAATACCATAAAATACAACCGAGTATTTGTTGATTTGAACCCGACCTACACATTAAATTTTGGCAATAGGGCTTACATCAAACTTGGATTCAATACCACCTTATTTAACGACTCTAATGGCTCTAAGTTTTTCCCTTACTTTAACGGAGAGGTGGCTTACCAAATCATCCCTAAATCAATTACCATTTATGGCGGGCTTACCGGAAACTACCAACGCAATACCTACCGTGGTTTGGTAAATGAAAATCCCTTTATTAGCAATTGGGAACTGCGTAATACCAATAACCGTGTTGAAGCATTTGTTGGTTTGAGAGGAGAAATAAGCCCACAAACTAGTTTTATGTTACAATACTCAAGAGCAAGTGTACAAAACTTATTATTTTATGGGTTTGATTCCACAACCTATGGACAAACCACCATATATGATACCGCTAACTCTGGTTTGAGCATCATTAAAGCTGAACTGAACCATGAATTTGCGGAGAAGTTTCATTTCAACTTCAAGCTCAACTATTTCGCTTATGATTTGGACATCGAAAAGCCTTTTGGAAGACCCACATTTACTACCAGAACAGCTTTAATGTACAACATGAGTAATAAATTTATCATCAGAGGAGACATTTATACCATGAATAGCCGCACTGGCGTTAGGTTACCGACAAATACCCAGCAAAAATTTGATGGATTAGTGGACGTAAATCTAGGGATTGATTACCGCTACAGCAAAACCATTGGGTTATTTTTAAACGTGAACAATATTACCAACAATAACTACCAACGCTGGTACAATTACCAGGTTTTAGGGCTAAATGTGCTAGGAGGTATAAGTGTAACCTTCTGATAATAGCCTACCTTACAATAAAAAGCCCGCCATCATTTGTTAAACTGAGGCGGGCTTTTTATTTTGCAGGGATATATGCAACAAATAAGCCAGCATTACATTTGGAACAACATCAAGGAATTGCTCTACCAGCATGATTGTGTGATTGTACCCAATTTTGGCGGATTTGTATGCAATAAAGAACATGCCCGTATTGACCAGGTTTCTCATGTAATTACACCTGAATCTAAGCGGGTTATGTTTAATCAAAACCTCAAATCAAATGATGGTTTATTGGCTCAACAAATTGCGAACCGCCTCAACATTTCTTACAATGAAGCATTGAAGCAAATGGATGATTTGGTGAACCAACTGCGCGGATATTTAGAAGAAACCAAACAACTGGATATTAACACGTTTGGTAGCTTTAGGCTGAATGCAGACGCCAATTATGTTTTTTTGCCGGATAAATATAATAACTACCTGCACTCTTCTTTTGGATTAATGCCACTGCAAGCCACTACAGTTGTTGATATGGTGAAACGTTCAAATAAAAGAACGGGATTGTTTAAGGACCGAAAAGAAATTAAAGAGGCGAAAAACCTGTCTAAATCTAGGTCGTTGGGATTCAAGTTTATCACCGTTTCAGTAGTATTGCTAATGGTTGTTAATACCTATATTTTTTGGGGTGATAGCATGTTGTTTAAACAATCTGGGTTAAGTACCACTGGTATTAACAGTTGGTTTGACTCGCTCATGTCAAATGATACACAGGCCACCATTCCAGTAATACAAGCACCTGAAATTCAAACCCCTAAAACCGAAAAATCAGTTGATATTCATACACCTCAGGCTAAAAACCTGGACTATAACAATGAATTAACCACCTTAAACATTGCAGAAGCATTTTCTTATTCAGCCAAAGAAGCGCCTGTGTACGGAAGCAACACTTTTGCAGAAGATGGCAGCTTAATCCTCCCCCTTAACGTTACAGAAGAAACACCAAACAACAGCGATAATATAACTTCAATTGATGTTGAGTCAACAGTTATTCAACCTTCCGCATCAGCAACTGTTGGAATAAACCATTATTACGTAATTGGAGGAGTGTTTTGCAAAGAAAAAAATGCCCGCAAGTATTTTGATAAACTTAAAGAAAAAGGGTTTGATGCGCACCTTATTTTGAACAAACGTTTAAACTGCAACCGAGTTGGGTATAAAAGGTTCGATAACCTTGCCGATGCCATTGCCCTAATGGATAGCATAAAAGCAACTGAAAACCCAGAAGCTTGGGTGTTAACCATTAAAGAATAGCACTTTTCTTTATCCCTATATATATCCTGTATTCATGAACGCATCTTCCATCCAACTATTTATTTTTGATATGGATGGCTTATTAATTGACTCCGAGCCTTATTGGAAAATGGCAGAAAAAGAGATTTTTGGAAAATTAGGCCTCCAATTAAACGATGAACAATTGCGCCAGGTAATGGGCTTTAGGCTAAATGAGGTGGTAAAATATTGGTACAATTACCAACCTTGGGAAAACCCTGATTTCGCCAAAACAGAAAGCGATATCTTAACCTGTGTTAAACAACTCATTGTTTTAAATGCAGAAGCCATGCAAGGGGTTTATGATGTATTAAACCTGCTCAAAAGCCAAGGACATTTAATAGCCCTTGCCTCTTCCAGTGCAATGGAGTTAATTGATGTGGTGGTTGATAAACTGGCAATCAGGCATTATTTTGATTTGTTGTGGAGTGCCCAATTTGAAACATATGGCAAACCACACCCAGTCATTTTTTTAAGCGTTGCTAAACAACTTGGTATTGAAGCCTCAAATTGTTTGGTATTTGAAGACGCCATCAATGGTGTAATCGCTGCAAAAGCAGCACGTATGCGCTGCATAGCCATTCCTGAGGAAGCGTCTTTTAATGACCCTCGTTTCGCTATTGCCGATGTTAAACTAAACTCCTTGCTGGAGTTTAGCTTATAAATTTTGTTTAAAAAAGGAAGTGATTTTGTTCATTAAATGCACACGATCCTTGCCTAACACATTATGCAAATGACCTGGGTAAACAAAGTAATCCACTTGCACGCCTTCATCTACACACTTTTTTATGTACTTAAGGCTATGCTGCCACACCACCACGTCATCGTCAGTTCCATGTATCAGCATTAACCTACCTTTTAAATTCTTGGCATCGTTCAATAAGTTGTTCTCTGCATATCCTTCAGGGTTCTCTTGAGGGGTATCCATATACCTTTCCGTATACATAATCTCATACAAACTCCAATCAATTACCGGACCGCCCGCTACACCTGCTTTAAAAAGATTGGTCTTGCTCATCATGGTAGTTGTCATAAACCCACCAAAACTCCAACCATAAATGCCTATCCTTTCCGCATCAACATATTTCAGTGATTTTAAGTAGTCAATACCTTTTAGCTGGTCAGCCTTTTCTTCAACACCTAACTTTCTATGGGTAACATTTTCGAAGTTTAATCCCCTATTTGCGCTACCTCTATTATCAATAGTAAACACCACAAAACCTTGTTGGGCCATTAAATAAAGCCACATGTCAGCCCCTCCAAGCCAACTATTGGTAACCATTTGCGCATGTGGTCCTCCATATAAATAAACCAAGGTAGGATAGCGCTTATTTTCGTCAAATCCCGCAGGCAAAATTAAGCGGGCATTTAAGTCTGTTGTTCCATCAGCTGCCTTTAATTTAAGCAGTGTCATTTCACATTTTTTGTATTCGGCAATGGGGTTTGGGGCATTCAGCAACAATGCCCGCTCTTCTCCATTTGCTGCCATTAAAATAACTTTACGGGGTGTGGTTGTATTGCTAAACGTATTGAGCATTAAGTTGCCGTCATCGCTTAATAAAATATTATGAGTACCGCTGGCCAAGGTAAGTTTTACCGATTTCCCCGTTTTAATATCCAGCTTATAACAATACCTATCCAATCCATCTTCACTGGCTGCCATGTAATAAGCGAAATTTCCTTCCTTATTAAAACCTAAAAATTGGGTAACATCAAAATTACCTGTGGTTAATTGCCTGTCTAACCTTCCGTTGGCATGATATAAGTATAAGTGATTAAAACCATTTCGCTCGCTAAGCCACAGAAACTGTTGGGGATTATTTTTCAAGAAAACAATGGGTTCTTCAGGCTCCACATATTTCGGATGCGTTTCAGTGAATAAAGTCCTGATGAATGAGCCACTCACTGCATCATACTCATTCATTTTCATCTCGTTTTGTGCACGATTTACGACCGCTACATATATTTTTTCCTCACCTGGATGCCACGTAACATTGGTTAGAAACTGTTCAGCCGGTTCGCCTGTATTGAGCATGATAAGCCTATTTTTAACAAAGTCTTTTACCCAAATCTTCACATGGTGGCTTACTCCTCCAGCCATAGGATAACGAATATTCTTAGTATCAGCAGGCTTTTTATCCAACTCATAAATGGGGTAATTGCTCACCATTTGCTCATCCATTTGATAAAAGGCCAACCGATTTCCTTTAGGCGACCAAAACATTCCTTCTTTTATGCCAAACTCATTTCTATGCACGGAAGTACCATACAGCAACCCTTCTTTCCCATCAGTGGTAATTGCATCAGCTTTTGATGGACGTGACGCACCATCTGTTTCATCACGGTTAGCGTTTTTGCTGCTTACAAATAAATTGTAATGATAAACATAAGCCACTTTTCCGGTAGTTGGCTCTTCAGTGATGTGTTCAGCTTCTTCAGGTAAATAACAAATTACATCAACTGCCCCTGTTTTAATATTTGCCTTATAAATGCTTTGTTTGTGGCTAAACTTAAAAGTTTCTTCACTTATCCAAGTAATTGGGCCAATTCTATCTGTTTTATTGATGTTACCAACTGCTTTCGACACAAAATCATAATACATGTCTGTAGTAAGCACCGTATCTCTTTGCAAGGTATTTGCATCTTGCATCACCACACAGTCTTTTCCATCTTTTTTAACGGTATAACTAAACTTTACCGACTTTGGCACCCATGTCAGGCCATTTAATCTGCCGGGGCCCAAAGTAGTGCGTTGTTTTAACACCGCCTCTTCCATAGTAAGTAATTTTTCCTGAGCAAAAACAGCATTAAAACTATAACCAAAAGCCAATAGTAATAATAAAAACCTCATTGTACGCATAATTATGATGTATTAAAAAGCCCGATTATGAAACATAATCGGGCCAATTTATTTATATTTTTTAAGAATTAGTAGCTATTTAACATCATTGGCATCACCAACATCAAAATATTTTCACCTTCATCACCAGACAAAGGGGTAAGTACACCTGCTCTATTAGGTTGGCTCATTTCTAGTTTAAGCTCTGAACTATCAACTGCAGATATCATCTCAGATAAGTATTTTGAGTTAAAACCGATTTCTAAATCTTCGCCAGTATATTGGCATTTTAACTTTTCTTGAGCCTCATTTTCAAAGTCAATATCCTCAGCACTAATGGTTAGTTCGCTGCCCGCAATGCGCAACCTAATTTGATGTGTGGTTTTGTTGGAAGTGATGGAAACACGTTTTACCCCGATTGAAAATTCATTTTTATCAATCTGCAATACATTTGGATTCTCTTTAGGAATTACCGCATTGTAATCAGGGTATTTTTCATCAATTAAGCGACAAATTAAACTTACCTCGCCAAATGTAAAAAAGGCATTTGAACGATTAAACTCAATAGTAACTTCTGTATCATCATTGGTTAAAGCAGATTTCAGCAAATTCAAGGCCTTTTTAGGCAGTATGAAACTTTCTTCAACGCCAGGTTTTACATCAGAGCGATTATACCTTACCAAACGATTTGCATCTGTAGCTACAAATGTAATATCGTCATTGGTGAGTTGCACATATACCCCAGTTAAATTCAACCTTAATTCATCATTGCTGGTAGCGAAAACAGTTTTAGAAATTGCACGCAACAACACCTTTGATGATATGGTGAATTTTTTTCCATCTTCAACAACCGGATTCTTAGGAAACTCATCACCTTTTTGAGCAGTTAACTTAAAGCGACCAGTATCATACTTAATTTCAACTGCACCCTTCTCTAAATTCACGCTAAATGCCAATGGCTGATCAACCAATGTCTTCAACAAGTCAATGGTTGTTTTTGAAGGTATCGCAATGCTCATTGATTCCTTTGCTTCAACTTTGATACCAGTTGTCATGGTAGTTTCCAAGTCAGTAGAAGAGATTTTAAGCTCTCCTTCTTTAATATCAAACAAAAAATTATTCAATATTGGAATAATTGGTTTTGATACCACTACCCCATCAATATTTGATAAATGCTTTAAAAGCGTTGAGCTATTAACGATGAATTTCATTTTGGTTAATTCTATATGGTACGAAAATAGGTTTGGATAAGGTGCATTTCAACACAAGTTATGCACAGAAACAGTGCATTATTCAACAAAAAATAACCCAATGTAATAAATGTGTTGTTATGAGGTGGAAACGGCTATTCAAAAATGTTGTATTGTGCCTTGCCATTTTATTAGCTGCTTGGGGTCACCTATAAGCATTGGTGCAACCTTGAACCACTTAACTTTAGCAAGGCGCTTGCAATTATAAAGAGCTGGCTATTCGTTATCATAAAAAAATCCACCAAATGGTAGCTTCTTGTTTGTGGCGGATTTACCTAACGTGCTAGGGAGTGAGGGATTCGAATCTACCTATTGGGAGACAAGTCTACTTATCGGGAGACAATCTACTTGAATTGATCTTTAGTAGATATAATTGTTGCTTACCAACACCCGATTTCCAATACTTTTCCCGCTCACGAGCATGTATCCTATCAGCACACTCCTCCGTATAAATGAGCTCAAAAGGAGCATATGGCTTTGTGGTTTTATCATAACCACCGTTATGTCTCCTCAACCTTTCCGATAAGTTTTGTATAAAACCAACATAAATCCAATTTTTGTGGGTGCTTGAAATGGCATATACCATGAACGGCATTGTTACCTCTTGTTCATAAAAAAAGCCACCAAATGGTAGCTTCTTGTTTGTGGCGGAGAGTGAGGGATTCGAACCCCCGGACCTGTAACAGTCAACAGTTTTCAAGACTGCCGCAATCGACCACTCTGCCAACTCTCCGGTGCAAAAGTAAAGGTTGACAGTTAATACACAAAAATTATTTTAAAGAAATTGTTAAGCAATTGAGTGGCAAACCCTAAAACGAATAAAGCCCGGCATTTATGCCAGGCTTTATTCGAATCATTTGAAATATTTTAGTTCACAATTACCTTTTGGGTAAAGGTTGAGCCTTCAATATTAAATTTCACAAAGTATAAACCACTGTTCAAATTGTGCTCAGTTCTATCAAAAGTGATTTCTTGAACACCTTCTTGTTGAGTACCATTAAACAAAGTAGCCATTTTTTTGCCAACAACATCGTACACCTCTATCTCAACATTGTTGCTCTTTACTAGGCTATAACTTAATTTGGTGGTGGTATTAAACGGATTTGGAGATACCAACAAGTTGATATCTGAAGCTGTAAGCTCTTTTAAACCGGTACGTTGACCCAATTGAATATTGTCTACATATAAGTTATTACCGTTTGCACTTTGATATAGGATGCGGAAACGCACGTTTGACGATTTAGGAATAGCATTACTTAAAATAGAAATTTCCTTCCATTGTCCGATAGGATTTGACGTTGCATTAAAAATGCTGTTGTTCACTGGAGTAAAAGTAACATTGCTCGCTAAAGCAGAAACGGTACCAAGGTTATTACCTGTTACAACAGGGCGCAAATTGCTCCAGGTTAAACCGCAATTAGTTGATACCTGTATATTTAACTCATCCGCAGTATTTTCAGTTGCAGTAAGAATAGTTTGGGCAAAAGCATAAGCAAATTTAAAGTAAGGAGAAGTAGCTGCCGATAAGTCAAAAGATGGAGAAACCAAAGCAAACTGTCTTGAAAACAAGCGGCCAAATGGATCAAATGGCAACAACATACTTTGGTACCCGCTTAAAACACCTGTATTAGAAGGAATCCAGCTAGATATTGTACCCTCACTGGTCATTTCCCATCCATCAGCAGCAGTTGGTACGTCAGGGGCATAAGCTATATTACCCAGTGGAGCTGCTTGAGAAATTAGAATTTCGTTGGTCCAGGTTTTGGTATTGCTTCCAGTGGCATTTGAAACCGTTAAAGTAATGGTTTTATAGCCTGGAGTCGAATAGGTTACATTGGCTGGGTTTTTATCGGTTGAGGTAGCAGGGGTGGCTCCTTCTCCAAAATTCCAGCTCCATGAAGTGGCGACACCATTGTAAGAGAGATCGCTAAAACTTACCTGTGAACCTACACAAGCTTGGCGGCCAAAAGTATTGGTATTGCCTGACTTCACACCAAACGCAGGAATAGGTGCGCAAGCTGAAACAGGATCAAGCACCCCTGTAGCAATTAGATTCTCTTGTGAGAATAATACCCTTCTATAATAGGTTAAGCAAAACTTCATTCTTTCATATTGTCCTAAAGTAAACATGGTTCCTGAACAAGGGCCCGAAAAATAGTCCATAATATTTTCTTGCATATCAGGGGTATCAACACTACCACAAGTGTTAAAATTAGGATTACCACATTGGTTTCCACGGCCACTGTTATTGCTTCCTTCAGCATATAAAAACCATGTTGGTGGGGTATCTTTAACCTCATCACCATCGCCACAGCTATCTTCCCTGCTTCCTTCAAAAGGGTGATACAACCCCAGTGAATGCCCTATTTCATGGGCTACTGTATTATCAGCAAGCGATTGAGAAGCCACAACCAATAATCCATCAGTGGTTGAACTACTTCCAAAGCCAAAAGGCAATTGAGCAAATCCTCCAACGGCTCTTCCGTTAGAGAATACTGATCTAGCTACCCAAATATTTAAATATCTTTTGGTATCCCAAGTACTCAACTTCTTAATTTCGTTTGTGGCTCTACCTGTTAAATTGGTTTGCACCCTGATGATGCCATTGGTGCAATTGCCATTAGGGTCTTTTCTTGCTAACTTAAACTCAAAATTACAATTAGATATAAGGGGTTTAAATATTGGCCTTACTCCGCTTACCAAGGCAGGGTCAGCATTGTAATATTTATTTAATTCACTAAGCATTCCATTTATTTGGGCATCAGAAAGATTCTCTGCTCCGTTTTCATGAAAAATATGAAAAACAACTGGAATGGTGTATTTTTCATTGGTTTTGCCCAACTTTTTGTCATTGGCATTGGCAATTTGGTATTCTCTCCAAGCTGCTTCAAACGCTTTCATTTGCGCCTCATATGCTTCAGGATCAGTTGCTCTTAATGAATGATTATATTCATCAGAACCACATTTACCTATGTTTTGCGCTTGAACAAAGGCAGTTCCAAACAAGACGGTAAATAAAGTAAACACTATTTTTTTCATAATTGAACTTAATTTTTCTGTGAGCAAAATAATAACTTTTTTATGATAAGACAACTGGTTTATTCATTTGGTTGCACCAAACACCCCCTATTGCCAGTTAAAAAGCTGTTTCATTGCAATATATAACCAAATAATGACTAACCATTACTTGTTAATAACTGTGTTCTGGACATTTCCCACACTTCTAAATTGCTTAATTTGCTTTGGTCAATATGTAATCTGAGGGCAGTGCATTGGGTATGAAAACCTTTATAACCGGCAGCACCTGGGTTAAAATGCATGAGATTAAATTGCTTATCACGCATAACTTTAAGGATGTGAGAGTGGCCACACACCATAATATCTGGTTTTTGCTCCTTAATTAATTGTAAACATTTGGGGCTGTATTTTCCTGGATAACCACCAATATGCAACATCAATACTTTCAGCTCCTCTACTTTAAAGCAAAGTACTTCTGGCATTTCATGCCTGATTACAGAACCATCAATATTGCCCCATACTGTTTTAAGAGGTTTAAACTGTTGCATTTGGAAAAATATTTCGGGGTCACCCCAATCACCTGCATGCCATATTTCATCACATTCATCAAAAAAACGGTATAATTGTGGAGGTACAAAACCATGCGTATCCGATAAAATTCCTACTTTCAACATCGTTCAAAAATAAACAACTGAATGACAATTTTTATCATCATCATCACTGTTATTGTAAGCTTGTATGCTTTTCAAAACCACGCTTTTAATGACAAGCTTATCCATAATCCTTATTTGGTAAAACACAAAAACCAGTGGTACAGGCTAGTTACCAGTGGCTTGCTTCATGCAGATTTTATACACCTGTTTGTTAATCTATTTGTGTTGTATAGTTTTGGGAGTGCGGTAGAATTTTATTACGCCAATCTGTTTGGCGGAGCAGGCGCACTTGTGTATTTACTGCTTTATTTTTCAGCCATTTACGCCTCAAGTGCCGCTTCACAATATAAGTATCAGGACATTCCCCAATATAACTCGTTAGGTGCCAGTGGGGCGGTTAGTGCAGTGTTGTTTACAGCCATTTTATTTGAACCATATGAACCGCTATACTTGTATGGAATTATTAAACTGCCAGGTATTGTATTTGGCTTATTGTACTTAGGATACAGCTATTATATGAGTCAAAAGCAAACGGACAATGTAAACCACGATGCCCATTTTTATGGTGCCATTTACGGCATTGCCTTTACCCTTGTTTTTAAACCACAGGTTGGGTTGTTGTTTTTTAATAAATTATTGGGGCACTAAAAATAAAAACCTGTTCGTAAATCCACAGGGCTCACCCTAAAACTTCTTGTTTCGTTGTAAAGCAAATCGTATAAAAACATAATATAATACCCTCCCCTGTCCGAAAACCGCTGATTAATTCCCCCACCTACGTAGAAAGAGCCTACCCATTGTCGCTTAAAATCATTGCCAGATGGTTCATACACTTTAAAATTCATGGGCATAAATTCCACATGAGCAAATAAGGGGTCAAACAATTGTTGCCTGGCAAACAAATTTAACCCATAAGCATTGTCGCTAACCGTTTGAACCTGATTTAAACTATTGGTGTACTTTAATTGCCAGTAATAATAAGAAACACCTGCTCCAAAAAAAGTATTGTCTGTAAAACGATACAGGGCCATGGGTTGAAGGGTAATTAAGCTTCCTGTATTGCCAAAAAGCGCCCCCACGTTGCCACCATAAGAAATTTTCTCCTTCCATTGATTTTTTTTGGTAGGGGTTGGCTTACTCTTTTGCACCTCTTCTTTTTCGGGGTCTATTTGCTCTACTTTACGTTGGGCCCAAAGCTCCACATTGCAGGCTATACTTAATAAAAAAACAGATAGAATGATTCTAAAACTCATATGATTATGTAATACAAAAGAAACACCAATTTGGTTAAGGTGCAAATTATTTAACGTATTAATTAGTTTTTTAATTGTTATTACCTATAATTTCGCAGCAAATAAAGTCATTTACATTATGAGCAAAGTGCATAACTTTTCGGCAGGACCAGCCATTCTTCCTCAATCTGCTATTGACGCTTCTATAGCAGCCCTTCAAAATTTTGCGGGAACTGGATTATCTTTAATTGAAGTTTCACACCGCAGCAAAGAGTTTGAGGCTGTAGTTGATGAAGCCGTTCAACTGGTTAGAGATATTCTAAATTTAGGAGATGATTATTCGGTAGTATTTATGCATGGAGGAGCCAGTATGCAATTTGACATGATACCGATGAACTGGTTGGGTGAAGGCGAAACCGCTGTTTATACCAACACTGGCGTATGGGCCAGCCGTGCCGTTAAAGAGGC
Source organism: Chitinophaga pinensis (assembly GCA_943372215.1). Lineage (GTDB taxonomy): Bacteria > Bacteroidota > Bacteroidia > UKL13-3 > UKL13-3 > UBA6183. The sequence continues at coordinate 96,760 of CALRXU020000012.1, forward strand.
TAAAATGTTTGGGGATGTAAATGTTATTGCAAGCAGCGAAGACCAAAACTTCAACTACATTCCAAAAGGCTATACCGTTCCCGCCAATGCCAAATATTTTCATTGTACCAGCAACAATACGATATATGGAACTGAAATGTTTGAATTTCCAGACACCAATGGGGTTCCACTAATTTGCGACATGAGCTCGGACATTTTTAGCAAGCCTGTTGATGCCAATAAATTTGACATGATTTATGCCGGAGCGCAAAAAAACATGGGTCCGGCTGGCACAACTTTAGTGATTGTAAAAAAATCTTTTTTGGCAAAGAGGGTAACTAAAAAACTGCCAACCATGTTAGATTATTCCATACATATTGACAATGGCAGCATGTACAACACTCCTAGTGTATTTGCCATATTTGTTTGTATGCATACCTTACGTTGGATTAAAGAAATTGGCTTAGAAGGCATGGAAACGCGCAATAAAAACAAAGCTGATTTATTGTACAATGAAATTGACCGCAATAGTTTGTTTGTTGGCACAGTTGCAAAAGAAGATAGAAGCCGCATGAATGTAAACTTTGTTTTAAACAATAAAGACCATGAAGCCGAGTTTTTAAAGTTTTGCGAAAGTAAAAACCTGAGTGGGTTAAAAGGACATCGCTCTGTTGGTGGATTAAGAGCCAGCCTTTACAATGCGCTAGAAATAGAGAGTGTACAAGCTTTAGTGGATGCCATGAAGGAGTTTGAGGTGAAGGTAACTGGTTGATAGGGCTGATAGGTAATTGGTTAATATGTATTCATCTTTTATGGAATTGGAGGCATGGAAAGTGTGTAGAAAATTACGCTTAATGGTTTCTGCACTCAGTAAAAAATTCCCTAATGATGAAAAATATAAATTAACCGATCAAATACTTCGCTCTTCAAAATCTCCTTGCGCAAATATAGCAGAGGGACATGGGCGGTATCATTACCAAGAAAACATTCAGTTTTGCAGAATAGCAAGAGGTTCTTTAACAGAAACGCATAATCATTTAACTGATGCATTGGATGAAAAATACATTTCAATTGAGGAGTACGAGACGACAGTTGAACTCATTAATTCTTGTATCCGACTCATTAATGGTTACATCAATTTTCTTGAAAAACAAAAAGTAAAAACAAAATAAAACTAATCAACCAATAACTATATCAACTTACTCTAATGACAAAAATACTCGCAAATGACGGCATAGATGCCAACGGAAAAAAAATTCTTGAAGCAGCAGGATTTACCGTAGTAACTGAAAAAATTGCACAAGAAAACCTGATGACTGAATTAAACCAGTTTGATGGTATTTTAGTGCGCAGTGCTACCAAGGTAAGGAAAGAATTGATTGATGCCTGTCCTAATCTTAAACTCATTGGCCGTGGTGGTGTTGGCATGGATAATATTGATGTGGCCCATGCCAAGCATAAAGGCATTGCAGTAATCAATACTCCTGCATCGTCATCTGTATCGGTAGCAGAGTTGGTATTTGCCCATATCTTTTCTGCAGCTCGTTTTGTGCAAATTACCAATAGGGTAATGCCTTTGCAAGGCAATACTGAATTTGGCAACTTGAAAAAAATAGCCAGCAACGGCATTGAGTTACATGGTAAAACTATGGGTGTTTATGGCTTTGGACGCATTGGCCAAGAAGTGGCTAAAATTGCTATTGGCTTAGGCATGAAAGTTCTTGCATTTGACCCTTATGTAAGCACTGTTGATTTGAGTTTAGATTTGCCTGGGCTGGGACAACACTCTAGAATTAAAGTAAGTATTAATACGGTAAGTGAAGAGTCAGTAGTGGCTCATTCTGATTTTATTACTTTTCATGTGCCATTTAATGAGGGCGATAAAGCCATAATAGATGCCGCTAAAATGGCTAAAATGAAAAAAGGAGTTGGCTTAATTAACTGCTCGCGTGGTGGGGTAATTAGCGAGATTGATTTATTGGCTAATTTAAATAGCGGGCATGTTGCTTTTGCTGGGTTAGATGTATTTGAAAAAGAACCACCGGTGAACATGGACATTTTACAACACGACCATGTGAGTTTAAGCCCACATATTGGTGGTAGTACCGTTGAGGCGCAAAACCGCATAGGTATTGAGTTGGCCGAAAAAGTAATTGAGTTTTTTAAGAAATAACCCATTAGTTTGGTTGATTAGGCAGTGTGCCTTTAATGAACTTGTGAACTAATGATTGACGAATAAACATGGCTAAAGTAAAACCTTTTAAAGCACTTCGCCCAACACGTGATAAAGTAGCGCAAATTTCTGCGCCCGCTTATGATGCAAGCAGCAGAGACAAATCACAAGAAGAGTTAGCGCATAACCCTTATAGTTATTTGCACATTGTTAAACCGTATTTGCATTTTAAAGGAGAGCGGAAAAACCCGGAAAAACATTTTCCCTTAGGTTTAGAGTACCTTAGTCAGTTTAAACAACAGGGCTGGTTTGTAAAGGATGCACACGACTCTTATTACATTTATCGGGTAATAAAAGGCAGTTATGCTTACACCGGAATTATTGCAGCCGCAAGTGTTGATGATTACAACAACAACAATATCCTAAAACACGAGAATACCTTAACGGAAAAACAAAACGAATTGGCTGACCATATTCGTTGGTTTAAACAATTGGGTAACCCTGTGCTGTTAACTTATCCTGATTCAGATAAAATAGAAAAGCTGATTGAGCATTACATTGAAAACCATATTCCGGAATACAATTTTATTAGCCCTGATCAGCTAAAACACAACCTGTGGGTGGTGAGTCATGATGCGGATGTGGAACTCATTCGTGAAGAGTTTGAAAACATTCCTAAACTTTATATTGCTGACGGACACCACCGCAGTGCAGGCTCTTCTGCATATTGCGAGTATGAGCGCACTGCCAATCCATTGTTTGATGGCTCGGAAGCATTTAACTACTTTCCCGTTTGTTTAATTCCTTTTTCCAAACTGCACATTTATGAGTACCACCGTTTGGTGAAGGATGAATTGGTTTACAAGCCCGAATTTATGGCTGAAATAGCCAAATACTTTGAGGTGATACCAAGCGGCCATTTACCTGTTCAGCCACTAAAGCCAAAAGAGTTTGGACTTTATTTTAACCACACGGCATACATGCTAAAGTTAAAGGAGGAGTTTGCCAACGGGCTGCAAGGCGTATTGGATAACTTGGATGTGAGCGTGGTTGAAGAGTTTATATTAAAGCGCATCTTTTCCATTAAAGATAGCAAAACCGATAAGCGGTTGTCTTTTTTAGATGGCAGCAAAGGTATTTTTACCTTGCAAGAGACCATTGACAACAAAGAGTTTGATTTGGCCATCACATTATACCAAACTTCTATTGAAGAAGTAAAAGCCATTGCAGAAAACAATTTGATTATGCCACCAAAATCAACCTGGATTGAACCTAAACTCAGAACCGGATTGATTATTTATGAAACGGAATAATCGCCCATGATTCGCGCGGCCACAACCGTTGATTTACCTGCCATCACAGCCATTTACAACCATGCTGTTGTTTATGGTATTGCCACTTTTGACACTGAACCCAAAACCATAGAAAACCGCGAACAGTGGTTTATTGAGCATGGAGAACGTTATCCCATATTGGTGATGCTTGAGCAAGATGAAGTGATTGGTTGGGCCAGTTTAACCAAATGGAGCAACAAAGCGGCTTATGATTTATCGGCTGAAATTTCTATTTATTTTACCCCGGAACATCAAGGTAAGGGTTACGGAAACCAATTGTTAAAGGCCATATTAGAAGCCGGTAGAACAGCAGGATTACACACCATTATTACACGCATTACTAAAGGGAATGAGGCCAGTATTCACTTGCACCACAAATATGGATTTGTATCCGTAGGTACTTTAAAAGAAGTGGGCAATAAATTCAATCGGTTTATTGATGTGCACTTGATGCAACTGATGCTTTAAGCAACTGGGTTTCCTGCAATCAAGGCCAAGGCTTCATCAACCGTTAGTGCATCATCTAAAGAAAAAGCTCCGCTTTTGGTGCGGCACAAACTGCTTAAGTAAGCCCCACTGTTTAATGCTTTACCAAAATCAAAAGCCAATGATCGGATGTAAGTGCCTTTGCTGCAAACTACCCTAAAGTATATTTCAGGTAACGCTATTTTAGTAATTTCAAACTCAATAATATGAATGGGGCGTGGGGTTAATTGCACCTCCACTCCTGCCCTTGCGCTCTCATACAAACGTTTGCCATCTTGTTTAATGGCACTGTGCGCTGGTGGCAACTGCAACTGTTCTCCAACAAATGTTCGTGCAGTGTCAACAATCAATTGTTCTGTAATGTGTTCAATAGGAAAAACCTGGTTAATCTCCGTTTCCATGTCGTAGGAAGGGCGTGTAGCTCCAATACAAAAACTCCCCGTGTATTCCTTTTCCGTGGCCATGTATTGGTCAATATTTTTGGTTTGTTTACCAATACAGATAATCAACAAACCCGTAGCCAATGGGTCTAATGTACCAGCATGCCCAACTTTAATGTTCCGTTTTTCTCCGGGAGCTAGCGTTTTGTATTGGTGCAGTTGTTGTTTTAGGTGGTAACGCAATTTGTTCACCACATCAAAACTGGTCCAGCTTAAGGGTTTGTTCAGCAATAAAACACTGCCGCTTTCTAAATTAATGGTAGCACCTTTCAATGGCTAAACAATTTGCAACTCGTAGCCAAGTGCATACAAGATTAAAATAGCTGCTCCAAGTACAATGCGGTACCAGCCAAATACCTTAAACCCATTTTTAGTTAAGAAGCCTATAAAAGCCTTAATGGCAATAAAAGCCACTACAAAAGCCACCACATTGCCAATCATTAGGGTTGACATATCGGCTGAGTTAAAGCCCACTTCCTTATGGTATTTAAGCATTTTGTAAGCCGTTGCGGCAAACATGGTTGGCACAGCCAAAAAGAAAGAAAATTCTGCGGCTGCTTTGCGGGTAAGTTGTTGGCTTAACCCACCAATAATGGTGGCTGCCGAACGCGATACCCCTGGAATCATGGCCAACACTTGAAACAACCCAATTTTAAATGCGCCCTTCAATTCAACTTCGGTAACACCATTGGTTTCGTTTGATGCAAACCATTTGTCAATAAACAACAACAACACCCCACCCAACAATAAAGACAATGCCACCACCACCACATTTTCCAGCAAGGCATCAATATAATCGCTTAACAAAAAGCCAAAAACAGCGGCAGGCAAAAAGGCAATAAATAATTTGGTGTAAAAAGAAAAGGTTTGCAAAAAGCGTTTCCAATACAACACCAGCACGCTTAATATGGCCCCAAATTGAATGGCCACTGTAAACATTTTTACAAAATCGTTATTGGCAATGCCCATTACCGAGGAGGCAATAATCATGTGTCCGGTGGAAGAAATGGGGAGGAATTCAGTAAGTCCTTCTACAATAGCCAGCACTATTGCTTCAATAATACTCATAGGTAATTATTGCTTTTTACGCATAATGGCAAACACCTCAACAATAAAACCAGCCATTACCAAAATGGGGGCTACGGTTAATTTGGTGGTGCTAAAAATATCTTCAGTGCCTGACATGAGTACAAATCCCAATGCGATTAAACAAACCCCTGCAATCATGAGCATGTAGTTTTCTTTACCGAAGATAAAGTATTGTTCCGCTTTAGGAAGGGCAGTTTTTTCTGCGGCTTTTTTTATGGTTGCTTTTTGCATGTGTTCTTTAATATAAATCGTCTATTTTCAATTTCAGGTAATGGTTGGTGCAAATTGCGCTGCTCACCATGCTGATGATAATTCCTACAATAATAACCACAACAAACAATATTGCAAACTGTATATTGTCGTAAAGCAGTTCAATGCCCGAAATCCAGTTTGGAATAAGGGACAATACACCGCCTAAAAGCAAACAAGCCAACAACCCACCCAGCAAACCGTGTATTAAACTCCTGATAACAAAAGGCTTAATAATAAAACCATGGGTTGCTCCCACCATTTGCATGCTTTTAATGATAAACCTGCGTGCGTACAGGTTTAAACGTATGGTGTTATTAATTAGTACAATGGAGATGAGTAAAAACACCAAACTCATGGCAATGAGTACCATACCTATGGTATTTACATTTTTATTAAGTACCTCCAAAATATTTTTCTGGTAAATCACCTCTTGTACTTCTGGGTTTCTGCGCAACTCAATTTCCACTGTTTTTATGGCCGATTCTCCCGTGTATTTCGATTTTAAAAACAACTCAATGCTAGGCAATAATGGATTAAAACCTAAAAAGCCCACAAAATCCTGCCCAATTTCTTTGGAGAATTGCGTGGCGGCTTGCTCCTTGCTGATGTAATTGGCTGTTTTGGTAAACTCCTGTTGTTTAATGGTGTTTAATATCCTGGCAATTTCTGCCTCAGGCACTTCTTCTTTAAAGAATACTGTTAGCTGAAAATTTTCCTTGAGGTATTGTTGGAGCTTGTTTCCATTAATGAGGATTACCCCAAAAAGGCCCAGCATAAACAATACCATGGCAATGCTAATTACCGATGGCAGGTAAGAGACTTTGCGTCTTTTTTTGATGGTGGTTTCTGATTCGCTCACAGCAACAATTGTTAAATGAAACACAAATGTAGCAATAAACCCCTGAAATGAATGGCAGAATACTCACATGCTGGGTGTGGATATCAACAAGTTGCTATTATTAGCATACTAGCAACTTGTTGGAACAACTATACCAATGGTAACCTGATGTGATTTATTCTTTAATAAACTTATGGCTGCCGTAAGTTGTTCTTAAAAAATAGATACCCGGGGCATACTCGCTAACGTCAATGGTTTGGCTAGTTGTTTCACTAAAACTACCCATCAATTTTCCGGTTATGGAATAAACTTCCACAGCAGCAGGTTTAGTTAAGTTTACAGTAAGCTGCTGACTGGCAGGGTTTGGATATATTTTCACCTCATTTATTTTGGTTTCACGTAAACCAACCCCAATATTTTGGTTCCATCTAAATAAGAACATATTACTCCAACCATTAGAACCTGCAAGTAAGTAATCATTACTTCCCGGATCTACATCAATTGTTCCAATGAAACTTCCTGTTACAAAAACGTCACCATTGCTAGTTACGCTTATTGCCTCTCCCACATCGTTTGATGTTGCACCTAACCTTTTCGCCCACATATAATTGCCTAAAGAATCAAGCATGGAGATAAAAGCATCTTGAAAAGGTGATGAAGCAGAATTATTAGCAACTAAATCGACCGAATCCGACCCTGGATCAAAATCTACCTCTCCAATAAAAGACCCAGTTGTATATACATTTTTATTGCCATCAACCGCAATGGCCCTAGCACCGCTAAAATTCAATCCACCCATGCTTTTGGCCCAAACGAAATTGCCATTGGCATCCAACTTTGTGATAAAAACATTATCTGCAGTTAAATCAACTGTACTTAAGTAGTAGGTATTCACCCCCGGATCAAAATCAGTGATTCTACGATAGTATCCAGTAATATACACCCCTTTATCATGATCTAAAGCAAGCCCTGAGCTAACCGTGAGTGATAAATAAGGCATTGTAGTTGTTGTTGCTCCAAAGTGCTTTGCCCATAAATATTGTCCGTCAGTGTTTAATTTGCACACATAAGTATCACTTGAACCTTTTGAGCTGAAGCCAATTGAACCACCCACGGTTAAGTTGAAATTAATAGTCCCTCGGAAAACTCCTGTGATATAGATATCACCAGATTGATCTATTTGTAAATCAGTACAGCCATCATCAGCCACATCCCCTATTTGATTAACCCATGCAAAATCGCCACTATTGGTTAATTTCAAGACAAACGCATCTAACATCCCATTAGGAGTTAAATTATTAACCGATGTCCCTGGATTAAAGTCTACAGTGCCATTAATAAATGATCCAGAAATAAAAATATTATTGTTCCCATCTAAAGTAATAGATCGTGGAATACAACTTGCATTAAGGCCACCTATTTGTTTAGCCCATAAAAAATTACCAGACGCATCCAATTTTAAGATAAACGCATCTCGACTACCCACTGCCGTGAGATTAACAACCCCTGCTCCTGGGTCAAAGTCACAAGTACTCTTAAATTCACCTGTTACATATACATTGCCTGCATTATCAACCGCAATATCTATCACCGCACTTTGGTCGGTAATTCCAGAATTTACTGCCCTTACCCAAAGTACTTCCCCTGTTCGATTTAATTTGCTAATGATGTAACTTGATGAGGTATCAGAGACAAAATTGAAGGTATCTTTTCCACTAATAAAAGTAACCGTTCCCCGAACAGAACCTCCGGCATACACGTTTTTATTACCATCAAGCTTAATATCCTGACCAAAAGAATGATGATTTGTTGTTACCTTATTTGCCCATTTAAACTCCTGTGCAAACAACAATTGAGAAATGTTTAAGGTAATGATTAGTAAAATGTACTTGGTTTTCATAATGATAAATTGGTTATAAAGTTAGCTATAAATTCACCAACAATATACTTCATCTTACGTTAAAATCAAAATTTATTTATCTGAACTATAAGAAATATCATGACTGATACAACACCCTCAATTGTTCCATCAACAACGGGGTTTCAAAATGGTGCAATTGTTGTTGTATTTTTTCTTTACTGATGGGCTGTTGGTATGCTTGTAACAAGGTATTGGCAAATGTGGTTTCGTTATTGGGTTCAACATAATACACGGCCTCTCCGCCTACTTCAACCAAGCTGGATGTTTTGGCCACCACGGCTGTGGCTCCGCTGCGCAGGGCTTCCAATACGGGTATGCCAAATCCTTCAAACTCGCTGGCGTACACCACCACTTTGGCCAAACGGTAAAATGCCGGAAAATCAGCAAATGAAGCCCCTTCAATAAACCGTACTTTTTGCTGCAATTGGTATTCGTTTACATATTTGTGCAATTGCAACGCATAAGGCGTTTGTTTGCCCACAAATACCAAGGTGTTGTTTAACCCTGATTGGTGAAAGGCTTTTAATACATTGAGCTGTTTTTTACGTGCTTCAATGGTGCCTACACACAAGATAAAATCCTGCGGCAATTGGTATTTAGCAGCTTGTTGCAACAGGGTTTCTTTGCTGCGCGCTTCGCTAAATTGCGGGGCGCAATTTTGGTAAACCACGGCCAGTCTTGCGGTGGGTTGCTGGTAATAGGTTTGTACATCAGCAGCGGTTTGTTTGCTGGCGGCTACAATCACATCAGCATCTAAACAGGCTTGTTTAAATTTGGCATTGTAAATCCTGCGGTCAATGGGTTTGTAATATTGCGGATAACGCAAAAAAATTAAATCGTGTATGGTTACCAGTTTTTTGCCCTTAAATTTATTGATATTGGTGGGCAACTCGTTACTCAACCCATGGTAAACATCAACTCCCAGCTTGTTTAATAGCCCTGTAATGGCCGTGCTTCGCCACAATGCCTGAAACGTTTTGCCCCAAATTTGCTGCGGGGTAATGATGGTGGCATTTTTATAGGTAGCAAACAGCCCAGCAAATTCGGGCTTAATTTTGGGTGTAAATAAATAAAAGGTATCGTTGGGGAATTGTTGCAACATGCCCTCAATTACAAAGCGGGAGTAGTTGCCTAATCCTGTTTGGTTGTTAAAAGCACGTTTGGCATCAAACCCTATTTTCATGAACTACACAGCAACGTTATGTTCCCTTAACGAGTCGTTGAGGGAGGTTTTTTTATCGGTTGATTCTTTGCGTTGGCCAATGATTAAGGCACAAGGCACTTGAAAATCTCCGGCAGGAAATTGTTTGGTGTACGTACCAGGAATTACCACGCTTCTGGCTGGCACCACTCCTTTGTACTCCACGGGTTCTTTTCCGGTTACATCAATAATTTTGGTGCTCATGGTTAAGGTAACGCCAGCACCCAGCACTGCTTCACGCTCCACACGCACCCCTTCCACCACAATACAACGCGAGCCAATAAAGGCATGGTCTTCAATAATTACAGGAGCAGCTTGCACGGGTTCAAGCACCCCTCCTATACCTACGCCACCACTTAAATGCACATGTTTGCCAATTTGGGCGCAACTGCCCACGGTGGCCCAAGTATCAACCATGGTTCCTTCATCAACATAAGCCCCTATGTTTACGTAACTCGGCATTAAAATTACCCCCATTTGCAAAAATGAGCCATAACGGGCAACGGCATGTGGCACCACACGCACCCCTTGGGCTGCATAGTTGTTTTTCAACTTCATTTTATCATGAAACTCAAAAGGCCCTACTTCAATGGTTTCCATTTGCTGAATGGGGAAATACATAATCACGGCTTTTTTCACCCAATCATTCACCACCCAACCTTTGCTGGTTGGCTCGGCAGCACGCAATTTGCCTTTATCCAACAAATCAATTACTTCTCTAATATTTTTCTGTGCCACACTTTTTTTAAGCAATGTGCGGTCTTCCCAAGCCTCTTCAATTACTTTTTGTAAACTCATGTTTAAAATCCAGTTGAATGTTGCGGTAAAATTAATATTAACTCTTGTTTACGCAACACCCAACTTATAAAGTATTAAAAATATAGCTTAAACTTGCATCTGCTTATTGCTCACTTAATCGTGTAATGTAAATCAAATGAGAATTAGATCGCCCAGAAAACCCAAGTTAATTGAACGCCTTGCTACCCGAAATGATTTTAGCGAAATTATTAAGTTGTCTAAAATCTGTTTCCCTGATGCTGAACCTTGGACGGAAGAAATGCTGGAGAGCCAATACAAAATTTTTAGTGATGGCATGCAGGTAATTGAGTATGAAGGAGAAATTGTAGGATCAGCCAGCAGCTTAATTATTAGCTGGGATGAGTATGATGATGACCACACCTGGAAAGAGATTTGCGACAATGGCTACATTACCAACCACGATGAGGAGGGTGATACCCTTTATGGCATTGAGGTGATGGTTCACCCAGACTACCAAGGGTTAAAAATTGGCAGGCGTTTGTATGATATGCGCAGGCAAATTTGCGTGGATAAAAACCTGAAATCAATTTTAATTGGAGGCCGTTTGCCCAATTATCACAAGCACTCCAGCAAGTTTGGGGTGCGTGCTTATGTAAAACGGGTAATTGAAAAAAAGATTAAGGACCCCGTGCTTACTTTTCAGCTTTCGCAGGGTTTTACCATACAGCGCATTATTAAAGATTATTTGCCTGATGATATTGACAGTGAAGGATACGCCACTTTACTGGAATGGATTAACTTGGATTACATCCCTGAAACCCGCGAAAGAAGTGTGTTGATGAAAAAAGTGCGGGTATGTTGCATCCAATATGAGTTGAGAAAGATTAAATCGTTTAAGGAATTTGCCCAGCAGTGCGAGTATTTTACGGATGTGGCCAGCAATTACAAAAGTGATTTTGCCTTGTTTCCTGAATTGTTTACCACGCAATTGCTTTCGTTACATGAGTACAAAAGCATGAGCCCGGAGGATAGTATCCGTAAAATTGATGAATATACAGAGGATTATGTGCAGTTGTTTTCGCGCCTAAGCATGGAGTACAACATTAACATTATTGCGGGAACACACTTGCAGGTTGAAGGCGATAATTTGTACAATGTAAGCTACTTGTTTAAACGGGATGGCACGTATGAGAAACAATACAAAATTCACATTACCAGCAATGAGGCCAAGTGGTGGGGTGTAAAACCGGGTAATGAAATTAAGGTGTTTAATACCGATTGTGGCAAAGTGGCCATTAATGTTTGTTATGATGTGGAGTTTCCTGAGTTGGCTAGAATAGCTTGCCAAAAAGGGGCTAAAATATTGTTTGTGCCATTTAGCACTGACGAAAAACATGGCCACCTGCGGGTGAAAATTTGCGCCCAAAGCCGTGCGGTGGAAAACCAGATTTTTGTAGCCACCGCAGGTACTATTGGTAACATTCCATCGGTTGATAACATGGACATTAACTATGCCCAATCAGGGATTTATACCCCTAGTGATTTTAGTTTTCCGCCTGATGCCATTGCCGGAGAGTGCAGCACCAACATTGAAACGGTGGTGATTGCAGATTTGGATTTGGCGGCCATTGAGCGGGCCAGAAACACCGGAACGGTGTTAAATTGGAAAGACAGAAGGCTGGATATGTACGAGGTACAGGAAAAATAACAACTGTTTACAATAATTTAAAATACAGCCACTTGGTAAGTAAAAACCGTGTTTTAGCCAATGTTTACGGGACACACTGCAATATTCCACCACAAATTGATGGAAAAATAACCGTTAATATTTACTTTATTTTTTAAAAGCTATTGTTTTTCAGATTTAAACCCCATCTTCGTAAGGTATTTATAATTTATTTTTTACATGAAAATTTACGTTGGTAATCTCTCATATAATTTGAGCGAGAACGATTTAAAAGACGTCTTTACACCTTATGGTGAAGTAACCTCAGTTAAGATTATGACTGACAAATTCACTGGTCGCAGCAAAGGTTTTGCTTTTGTTGAAATGCCTAACGATGCTGAAGCAAACAACGCCATTAATGGCTTAAACAATGTTGAAGTTGCACAACGCAGCATTAAAGTGAACGAAGCACGCGAGCGTACTTTCGATGAAAACCGTCCCCGCTCTGGTGGTGGTGGAGGTTACAATCGTGGTGGTGGCGGAGGAGACCGTGGTGGTTACAACCGTGGTGGAGACCGTGGCGGCTACAACAGAGGTGGTAATGGCGGTGGCGGAGATCGTTACTAGTTAGTTACACAGCTTTTAAACCCATTTAAGTCCGGCTCTTTGAGTCGGACTTTTTTTGTGTGCTTTGTGGTGGGTTTTAACCACAGCGTTCACAGCGATAACACAGAGGCCACAACGTTGTGTTCGTTGCGCCTTCTTTGTGCTCGTTGTGCCTCCTTTGTGTACTTTGTGGTGAGCTTTAACCGCAACGCATTGAATGTTATAGATGGATAGGTTTTACAACTAAGGACACAAAGTTTGCACTAAGGCCACTAGGTTTTTCTAAATACTGCTCCTTGTGCTCCTTGTGGGTTATTTGTGCTCTTTGTGGTGAGTTCCTAGTTAAGTTGTTAAGTGCAAGTTCACCCTAAGTACAAATCAGCTCCTAGTCTCCCCCATGTTTTATGTGCATTCTTTTAAAAATTACCCTATTTCGTTGCTTTTGCCCCCGCTCCCATTTTCCCCTTTTCCCCATTTTTCCCGTTTCATACCCCAAAAAAGGGTGTTTTAGAAACAAAATACCCCCTTTTAGAAAAAAGAGTGTTTTCCCTATGAAAAAAGGGTATTTCTACTCTTGATTTGGATAACGGGTTTGGTTTATGTTTGATGTAGAAAATAAAACAAGCAACCTTGACAAACCCATTAAACCAATTAAAACTGCATGACTAGAAATAGTGTACACCTTGCCAACAAACTAGGTGCGCAGATAGATAAATAAATCAGGCACAATAGCAAGACAGACAAAAACGACATAATATGAAAAAAGAATTTTACGACACATACGAAATGCTCTACGCTGAATACATTTACGAAAACGAGTTCAGACGGAGACGACCATTCCCATATGACGAATACTATATAATCAAGACAATCAGAAAATCAATTGACACCGCTGACAAAGAAAATACACTTCGCCCAGACGCAAAGTATTTTTTAATTGTAAATTTTCATCATTTAATTATCAGACCACTATTTGAGCAAAGACCCAATCGGGAATTTCGGCCTGAAAAAGAATTTGCCGAAATAGAAGATGACATACAAGCCGACATTGCGACAATTGTTTCCGAGACAAAGAAGGAAGCCGAACAAGGAGAAATCAGTGGACACCAAATAATGCAGACTATTGACAGGGTTTGGAAGAATTTAAAAACCACAAGACTTGAACTTTGGGGATGAGCAACGGAGAAGATAAAAATACGACTATCAGCACTCAGGTTATTTCTGCCTCATTGACGATGATTACAGTAATTGGGGCATTTGCTGTATTCATAATAGAAAAAAGAGAAATTGGGCCATGGTATTACTTGACAGCAGGATTAGCTTTCTTGTGTTTTGTGATTAGCATTTTTGTAGGTGGTAAAGGACTAAGCGGAAAGGGAGCTACCAAGACACCAAATCCTTATTTTAATTGGCAAGCAATTACAGCATTAATTGGTATCATTCTATTTTGCGTAAGTGTATTTCTTGGAAAGGAAAAGCCAGACAATTTAGAGAAAAAAGTTAACGAACAAGACAAAATTATTATTGAATTAAGGACTAAGGACGAGTTTAGAGTAAAAGAAATGCAACGACTTAGTGACGACATTAACAAACTAACAAAGCAAATTGACGAAATGAAAAAAGCTACTATGCCTAACATCACCTTACCAAAAGTGGGGCGGACGGAAGTAAAGAAACATTAGTGCATTTTATAAACATTAGTGCAGGTTGAAAGTTTTGTGCTCCGAAACCCGCCCGAACGCAAAGCCCGAAACCGTTGGTGGCAAGCGTAAAAACAGACACGTTAAATAAGTAATAGACAATAAAAATTACATTATGGGAGAATTTTCAAAAAGATTAGGCGATATAGGTGAAAAAGTAATTATTGAATTTCTTAAATCTATTGGGTGGTTTGACCCTCAACGAAATATTGATATAGTAAGTATTGATGAAGAACACAGGAAAAATTCAAATGGCTTAGACGGACTATTTCACTATGTTAATCCAATGATAAGTAATTCAGTTGTTGTTGTACATTATTCATCTAAATACAGTAAAAATACATATCCATCAAGCCTTGTTAAAGATTTTAAAGGACATTATACAGATTTAGTAAAGACAATCGAGTCATATAAAAAATCTGAGCAAAATCAAGAGTTACAAACAAACTCAGACAACATCGATACTTTTTTCTATAGAGGTATTTTATTTTGGTTAAACAATGCGGAAAGTGAAAATGACGATTTAATAACAAGATTAAATAAAATTGAACTGAATACTGGTGTAGTACATGATGGTGTTTTTCTGGTTGATAACAAGCGTATATTATTCATATATGACGCAATTAATTACATGAAAATAAATTTCCCAGTTGGAGAGTATAAAGTTGAGTTCATTTATTTTTTATCAGGTCTGAATGCAGGTGATGGCAACTTAAGAAGTGGGAATATACTTCCTATTGAATACATAAATGGGAGCATCTTGCCAATTATAGCAAGAAAAGGAAATGAAACAACGGTTGTAATTTTCTCTATTGATAGTTTTAGTAAAGATGACCTATTAAAACTGTTTGGCATAGCAAATACAATTGGAAACAACACTCAAGGCTCAACATTATTATGTTTTTATGACTATAAAGAAAGTGAGCATTTACCGCTAGTTGAAAACGCAAAACAAAGTTTTGGAAACTCAGACTTTACAAGAAACTTGAAAGTTGATAGATTTCCGTATGGCTTACTTAAATAATTAAGAAATGGAAAATCATAATGTGAACAAATTTTTGCCTTATGGCATTCAACTTAAGGAGGTTATAGAGCACCCATCTATAACAAAACCAAAGTTAAATTCAATCTTAAAATCAAGAGGTATCTTTCTTGAAGAAACTGAGGACAATGTTACATTTCCTATAATGCAATCAACAATATTAAGTCCATTTGAATTTGAAGATATCAGACAGACGTTAAAAGCTAAGGAAGATAACCGAAAATTATCTACTAGAATGCTTGAATGGCATAATACCGAAGATTTAATAAAAGTAATTCCTGAAAAAATCGACTTTAAACAATTGATTACTGAAAAATTCCCAAGAATTAAAATTGACAGTAGTTCAAACTTTGCTCCAATTGATGGTAATCCGAATAAAGTAGGTATAAAATTCACTTGCTTTTCCAATAATTTCAATGCGAGTTGGTATAGAAATAAAGAAAAGTTTGATAGCGAAATTATTATCGAGAAAATCGAAAATAATAATCAAATAGCAATGAAGATTTTCTATACTTCTCCCGAGACATTTAATGTTGCTGACTTGGGGGTAAAGCATTTGGAACAAGTCTTTAAAGAGAAAAAGTACACAAAGCCAAATGCAGTAATAGAAAGGATTCTATACAAAAACTTTAATAACGAGGAACGTGTTGCCTTTTTTCTAAATCTAACAAATGATGTTGACCCGTTCAAATTCAAAGGAGTTAAGAATATTGATTTAGGACCTGATAAAACTTTAGACTTACCAGCAGAAATAAATAACTTCATGTCTGGAGGTGTAAAGGAATTAAAAATCAACGGAGAAAGATTACACGAAAACTATTTCCTAAAAAACAAGAATAATCACAAATTTGTTGAACTAGCTGGATTGGAAGTAGTTTACGATTTCTCTTATCATGCAGCTGAGGGGAATTGTACCGTTTGGTTTGGCTTTTTGGGATACCTGGGTAAGAAAAACAATCAAAATATTGAATTTTCAATTGATGTTTCAGACATTAACTTTTCAGCTAATC
This sequence comes from Chitinophaga pinensis, assembly GCA_943372215.1. Classification (GTDB taxonomy): domain Bacteria; phylum Bacteroidota; class Bacteroidia; order UKL13-3; family UKL13-3; genus UBA6183. The sequence continues at coordinate 113,256 of CALRXU020000012.1, forward strand.
ACAAAAATTCAAATAAAGAAAAAGTTAGAATGCATCTTTTGCAAGAATTCGAAAAAATCAAGATGATGAATTATAAGCTGTTTTCTTATACCAAATTGAGTGAGCAGTACAATCCAATGAAAGCTAATGAAGAAAATCGATTTTAGTCAAATAGAGTTACTAAGTTTAATAACTCACAAAGTTGGCAACAAACTAAGAGATGAAAATATCCAACTAACTCATGAGGCAACGTTTTATAATAATGACACTAAAGAGTTTTTGTTGCGATACTTTTTATTGCCTCTAAAATCTGAAGAATTGTTCGAGTTTACTCATTCAGTAAACCTAGAAATGAACGATGTTTATTCAATTATCAAAGACATATTTAAAGATTCAACAGAGTTTATTACTCATTCTAAAGACTTAGCAAAGTTACTTTATGAAAATTCAATGCACCCTAAAATCAAGGGGGGTGAATTAAATATAGCTTTCTTTACAAATGTTGTATTAGATGATGAAATTGTTGACGCAATAGGCATCTACAAGTCAGAAACTGATGTTCCATTTTTGAAAATGAAAATTGGAAAGGAAAAATATAACATCAATCATGAATTTGGTTTTGAGATAAAAGGAGTAGATAAAGGCTGCATTATTTTTAATACTAATCAGGGAACAGGCTTCAAGGTTTTAGTCATTGACAATTCAAATAAATCTGTAGAGGCACAATATTGGAAAGATGATTTTCTGAAACTAAAACCAATTGCAAATGAATTTCATCAAACAAATCAGTTTTTAGGCATTGCAAAGAACTTTGTAACGAAACAACTTGATGAAGAATTTAAAGTAAGCAAAGCCGACAAAATTGACTTGCTTAACCGTTCAGTTGAGTATTTCAAGACACATGAAACCTTTGACAAGAAAGAGTTTGAAGAAGAAGTTTTTCAAGATTCAGGCATCATAAAATCATTCCGCAACTTCGATGACTCTTATAGACAGGAAAACGAAATAGAAATTACCGACAGTTTCGACATTTCACCACAAGCTGTAAAAAAGCAGGCACGAGTTTTTAAAAGCGTTGTAAAGTTGGACAAGAACTTTCACATTTACATTCATGGCAATAGAGACATGATAGAACAAGGAGTTGACAAAGATGGGCGTAAATACTATAAAATTTACTATGACCAAGAAAGTTAAATGAAATCGAAACAGGCCAAAATGAAAATGACGCCAGCCACCAACAGCACCTACCCAAAAGTGGCGGGTTCAGTGCTTAAATGAAGCTATATTCCCCTAGCTCACGCGCATTTTATAATGCGTGTGTAGGCTATTACTGCTCACACCCACCCCGCAAGCGGAACAAGCTTTGCTTCCTATAAAATTTAATGCTCGTAAACGGTTTAATGCTTCAAACGTAATTAGCTTTGGTAATGCCTAGCATAAAACAAAACCCCTGCTATCATTTAAACGATAACAGGGGTTATTCAAAAAATAAGAGATGGATTATCTAATCCACACTTTTTGCACTTGAAGCTCGCTACCTGATTTAATTTTTACAAAATAAAGACCAGTAGCAAATGGCGATAAATCAAATGAGGAAACAGCGGCATTGGCGTTTACAGTTGTTTCAAACACCTTAGTGCCATCTATTTTGTACACTTCAATCACTCCTGCTTCGGCCAAATTGGTTTTTACATACACCAAATCGGTACTCGGATTAGGGTAAACCGTAACTTGATTGATTTGTTTTTTGCGGTTGGTTAAAGATGATGCATTCAACGTTGATATGCCTTGAACTGCGGCTGCTTGCTTATTGTCTTTATCTGTTAAAAAAGGATTGGTTTTAGCAACGGCAAGTGTAGGATCATCAATGGTAAATATCTCGGTGTATAAGGTTGGATCCATTGCATCTGCCCAAACCATGCGGCTTATCATATAGGTACGGTTATATAAAAATGTGCCGTTGCTTGGATTGCTGCAACTGAATAGCGTTGGGTCTGATTCATAATCATACTTCTCCGCATCAAAACCAATGAACTCGTTTGGCTGGCCAGCACTTGTTTCCCAGCAGGTTTGTCTTGCAATGGCGTATTTAGGAAAATACGTTTCAGGATCAAGCTCAGAAACAACCCAGCTATTTTTAAAACCAGGAAGAATGGTTTCTTCTATTGGTAGGTTGGGGTCGGAAACTACACGAGCACTGGTTGGATTAAAATTGGGGTTATTGTTAAAATTACCCACACCAGAAGGACAAGCCCTGATGTAAAAAGAAAAGCTTCTCCAGATGGGGCAAGAAGTGGGATTGGATATTTTATAAAACTCAAGCCTGTAAGATGAAGTAGCATATATGGTGTAAGTAACGGAAGTTTGGCTAATGGATGGAGCTGCAAGGGTGGTCCAATATTGCGGTGCATAGGGTCCTGTCCAATCGCCAATATATTTGTTGCTAATAGCAAACTGCGATGCATAATAAGCAAGTATATAAGGATGTATGCGGTAACTAACCGTAAATGTTGCAGAAGACACCCCGCAAGGTGCTACAAAACCTGATGGTAAAATCACATTAAACATTTTATCATCCACATCTTCCCCATCAATCTGGTCGGGCATAATCAGCCCAGAAACAGGTGCGCTCCAACTGTTATCCAAGGTATTGGTTGCAGGATCAATGCGCCCTAGTGCACTGGCGTTTCCGCATATAATGCGCGAGCCAATACTCCCAAACTCGAATGATTTTTCCAGCATACCAGACGCATAACTGCTGGTGCTGGCAATACTTGAACTTGTGCTGGTACTCAGATTATAAACATTTACTCCCCCTGAAGAGGTATAGAACAACTTACTTCCACTATTGTTAAACTCAAGACCAACAGGAGAAGTGGCAGAGATGATGGTTGGAGAACCAGTGGGAAGCCCATTGGTTAAGTTATGAATACGAACCGAGTTACCAACTGAATAGGCTAGTTTGTCGCCAGCATTGGTTAACTCCATTTCCTTTCCATTTGATATAAATCCTGTACTAGAGTAATTGCTGAACCCAGTTGAGTTAAGCCTAAAAATCTTAATTCCAGTACCATCATAGTCTAAGTAAATATATCGTTCCCCATTGGCATACAATTTACTAATGGCTATTGGAACATTGTTACTATTACTTTGGCCAAAATTATACAAGATGCTCACAGGATTAGTGCTATTCAAATCAAGCAAACGAGCAAAAACATCTCCAGTAAGGTTACTACCAAACTTTAAATTAAAAATTATCCAGAATTTTTTACTGCATAAGTTGGTAAAGTTGTCGTGATGTGGGATAATACCAACTTCTCCTTGAAACACACCAGTACTGAAAAGATTTTGCCCAATTTGAACATGGTTGCTGGTATATACCGCAGCTCCGTTGGGTGAATTAAACACATAAAACAACAACTTTCCATTTTCATACCAACAATTGTAACCATCAGCACCCACTGAAGGTGCTCCAGCAATGTTGGTGGTGGTTGGAGAAGCCACACTCAAATCTATTTCGTTAGGTGCAGCAAACCATTTGCTAAGTTGCAACGGTTGCGCAAAAACACCTGTACCCAAAGCAAGTAGCACAGATAATATTGTTTTTCTTTTCATAATAATACACTGATTTAAAGTTTACCTACTCTATTTAAGCTTTTCGGTATTCGCTTGTATCATAATACTCATTTAATTAAGGCACTTTGATAAGCCCTAAACAAACTGACTTTGTAAAGCCTGGCCTTACTTCGTCAAAATAATTTTAGTCATTAGCTGGTTTGTAGTGGTTGGTTATTTTAAGGTTAACAGAAATTTAATTGATATCAATTACCCAAACTTAAAACATACCACTTAACAATTTTTTGTGGGTTTACCAAACACCTTGCACAAACTGCAAAAGCATGCTTTAAACTTCCCTATGACAATTCCACTTTAGGAAAAAATAAGAATAAATGCGAATAATGGCCTTTAGCCAATGAGGTATTATGATAAGGATAGACTCTTCAAGCGATCTAAGAAAATATCCTTCATTGCCTTAGATATTTCAGGGCTGGAACCATCGCTCATAAAAGCAAAAAAGCCATCATGGTTTACAAACTTTTGTACCTTTTGCAGGTTTATAATGTGCGATTTATGGCAACGGCAGAAAAGCTCTGCATCCAATTTTTGCTCAAAATCTTTTAATGGTTTGGAGGCGATATATTTTACCCCATTGTCCATATAAATATCCGTATAACTTCTTGAGCCTTCCAGGCGCACGATCTCCCTTTGTTTTAAATAAATAATGCCATCCTTTACCTGAATTTCAAGCAGACCGCTTGTTTCTGTTTTGGCTGCGGGAAACACCTGTTGTTGTTCGGTTAATAACCGTTCAATACTTTCCTTAAAGTCTTTATCATCAATCGGCTTGAGTAAGTAATCGAAAGCCCTGTTTTTAATGGCTTGTATGGCATACTCACGGTGTGCCGTGGTAAAAATGAGTTTAAACTCCCTGAAAGTAAGTTTATCCAAAAGCTCAAAACCATTCATATTGGGCATATTAATATCTAAAAAAACCACATCAGGGTGGTAATTTTCTATTAAAGTGATGCCCTCTTCGGCATTTAAAGCTGTTGCTATTACTCGAATAACGTGACTGTTTCTTGTTCCTAATATTTTTAACGTTTCAATCCCTGCTTCTTCATCATCAATAATAATGGCTCTTAACATATTTACAATTGTTCTAGTTATACATTTAAAATGGGCAATACCAATACAATAGTGGTTCCTAAACTGTTTCCTGCGGCATCCTTTTTATCAATTACGGTGATATTGCCTTTTTGGGCGTTTGATTGATTCATTACCCCAATGCGCTTTTTAATTAAATCCATGGCCAGCGATTTTTTGTTTAGTAAAGGCTGTTTTTGTGCACTTGCGGTGCGTCCTACTCCATTATCATATACGGTGCATTGAATGCTTTGGTTGGTATGATAGGCAAATTTAATTTGTAAATACCGATCATTGGGTTTTGGCAATAAACCATGCCAAATGGCATTTTCTACAAATGGCTGTACCATCAAGTGCGGAATAGCCGCGTGAGTAATATCAATGGTATTATCCACCAATATATCATACTTAAAAGACCCACTAAACCTAAGCGACTCCATTTCTAAATAGACTTGCAACATCTCTATCTCTTCTTGAACAGTGAGGTTTTCTCTGGTGCTGTTTTCCAATAATTCCCGTATAAGTTTAGAAAATTTAGACAAGTACACTTCTGCCTGTGTATTCTGTCCTTTCATAATAAGTTGCTGTATGGAGTTTAGCGAATTAAAAATAAAATGTGGATTCATTTGTGAAAGTAACAGCTTTTGTTCCATCAGTATTTTGGTGTGCTCTATTCTGAACTTATTCTGTTTGTAATACAAATAGGCTATAGCTATTATTGCAAGCAATAAAGCAACAAAACCTGCCATCATAAACCTATTTTGTTCCAATTGCAGCGTTTGAATTTGATTTTTTTGAGCCAAGATATTGTAGGCCTGTTCCTTTTTTTCGTAAGTATAGGCAAATTCTTTCTCCATGGCTTGTTTTCTTACTTGCTCATTAGAAAGACTATCTCTTATAGCAATATTCAATTTATATACATTCAAAGCTTTTTTATAGCGGCCAGTTTTAGTGTAAATTCTTTCAAGTAAATGATACAGTAGAGGCAACTCCACTATAAAATTGGACAACTTGGACATAGTCAAACATTGCATAGCCAATTTTTCAGCTTGTTTATTTTCCCCTGTTGCATGTTTAATTTCCGCTATACAAAGTTTGGCACTAATTATCATTCGTTTATTATTCAATTCTATTGCCTTTTCATTACCTTTAAGCGCATAATAATAAGCAGAATCATATTTTTTAGTAAACAGGTATGCAGCGCTGACTGAATTATAAATATGGTATATTGCCATAGGAAATTCCTTTAATTTGGGAACATATGGGAGACTTTGTAAATAAAATGAACTTGCCTTTTTATCTTGATTAAGCGTATGGTAGGCGCTGCCAATATCAACCAATGCGCTTACTATACCATTATAGTATCTCAGTTCCTTAGCTATTTCCAAACATTTAAAATGTATTTGAAGTGCCTTTTTAGTTTCGCCAGATGACCAATAAAAGAAAGCCATAGCTGAATAAAAATCAAATTCGTTTTTTTTGTTGTTTAGTACTTCGGGTATTTTTATCCACCTATATAAATAATACAACGAATTCTTTCTATCAGCCTGCTCAATGTACAAATAAGTTACATCCCTAATAAAAGAAATCATTTCGTTATTATTTTGATGTTTTTCTGCTAAGACCAAGCCCATTAATAACATATCAATAGCTTTCTGCGCATTACCTTCCTTATAATAGATATGGCGCTTTATTGTTAAAATTTGGGTTTCATATTTTGGATAATGTAATTGTGCATCAGCCAATAAGCTATCCCAATAACTCAACCTGGAAATATCTGATTTAATGCCAATTGCATACAACAACCGAATACGGGCCGTATCAGATTTAGTGCGTGAAAGCACTCTTTTTAAAGAATCTAATTCCGTGGATTGCTCTGAAGAAAGATTACCTGCACCAACCTGCACTGCAAGAACAAACAGTAATCCGCAAAAAAAGTGACTCAACTTTATCTTCACCTTAAACCTTAATATTTAATGACCGTTAACTTTTGGGTACCGCAACTAATAAATACTTTTTAAACCGGAAGCATTCATTTAGATTGGTGTTATACTCCTGCAAACAAAAAAGAAGTAAGTGAACAATACAAGTTATTCATTACTTTTTGTATTTAAATAATTTAGTACAAATGCATTATGTTACGTTAACATACTATTAGTCACTACCCTTCTGTATCATCCGACTTATTGCTTGAAAACAAACCGATTTAAGCAAGTGAACGATACCTGAAAACCAATCAGCGTTACTCCCAAATTATAACAAAATCAACATCAAAGCCCAATTTACCCGTTTATACACGGTTATATCCGAAAGTAACCGAATAATATACGGCTCCTCTTTTTTACATCCTCCATCTTTGCAACGTTGATTGATAAAACACCAACGTAACTCAACCAACCTTTCCATTTTTTTAAAACCAATTAAAACAACAAACGTATGAACAACGTAAAAAACAATGTACGCCTTATTGGCCGTATCGGACAAAACCCTGAAGTAAAAAGCCTAAACAATGGCAAAAGCATTTGCACCTTTTCCATTGCCTTAAATGAGCGGTATAAAAACAACGAGGGTGAAATGGTAACAAGCACACAATGGCACCAGATTACCGCCTGGGGCAAGCAAGCTGAACTTGCAAGCAGACTTTTACAAAAAGGTTGTGAGGTTGCTATTGAGGGCAAACTCAACATGAGCAAATACAGCGATAAAACAGGAGTACAACGCTATTCCACCCAAGTGGTATTGCAAGAGTTTGCGCTTATTGGAGCAACCAAAGCCGTTGCATAGTGCAAGTGATGATGACAAAGAAGCCAGCTTAACGCTGGCTTTTTTTATGCCTTGCCGACACCACAGCTCTTACACATTCAGCAATCGGAATAAAGCTTGCATTGCATGAATAGTTGTAGCAGAAAATCTGCCACTTCTTAAAGTCGCAAACTTTCATCGCCCATTCCCCCATCCTGCAACTTGGTTAATGCACAACAATTGATTAATCTTGTGAGGTGACTTATTCTGAAACACTGGAGTACTTATTTAGCCAACTCCCCATGTTTACGCGCATTGGAGCGGCAGCTTTTAAAAAAGACCTGACCAATACCCTCGCCTTATGCAAACTGCTGAATAACCCGCAACAGCATTTTAATAGCGTGCATGTGGCAGGTACCAATGGCAAAGGCTCTACATCGCACATGCTGGCTGCTGTGTTGCAACAAGCAGGTTACAAGGTGGGTTTATACACCTCCCCTCATTTAAAAGATTTTAGGGAACGCATTCGCATTAATGGTGTAATGATTGGTGAAGATGTGGTACAAGATTTTGTGGCGCAATACCAACCCCATTTTGATGAGATTAAACCCTCCTTTTTTGAGTGGACCGTGGCCTTGTGTTTTGATTATTTTGCCAAACAACAAGTGGATATTGCCATTATTGAAACGGGGTTAGGCGGACGTTTAGATTCAACCAACGTAATTACCCCACAACTGAGTGTAATTACCAATATTGGCTGGGACCACATGGATATGCTAGGCGACACATTGCCCAAAATTGCCACAGAAAAAGCAGGCATTATTAAACCACAAGTACCCGTTGTAATTGGCGAGTATCAACAAGAAACCTACCCTGTGTTTACACAAACAGCAGCCCTGCAAAACAGCAAAGTGGTGTTGGCACAAGAGGCCGTTACCCTAACAAACATAACCTTTACCAACCAATTGCTACAAACTGATGTAGCCTTAAATGGTGTTCCTTTTATAAACGGACTTACCTGCGACCTGCCTGGCTTTTATCAGCAACAAAACATTAAAACAGCTATTGCTGCACTACAAGAATTGATTGCTTTGGGTTATAACATTAATGAAGAAGCCATTAAACAAGGACTGGCAAATGTGAAGCAAATTACCGGATTTGCCGGACGCTGGCAGGTATTGCAGCAACAACCATTGGTAATTGCCGATACCGGGCACAATGTAAATGGCCTAGAATGGGTGTTAAACCAACTTAAACAACAGCAGTATGCCAAATTACACTTGGTAATAGGCATGGTAAAGGATAAAGACATTAGCAAAGTATTGGCCCTGTTGCCCACGCATGCCCAATATTATTTTACACAAGCAGCCATACCAAGAGCCTTACCCGCAAATGAACTGGCAGTATTGGCCAGTGAGTTTGGACTGAAAGGCCAGATTTATGCCAGCGTAACAGCGGCTAAAAATGCAGCTCTGGAGGCCGCTGCGCCTGATGATTTGATTTTTATTGGCGGAAGTACTTTTATTGTTGCCGAAGCCTTGTAACTTTACCACACAATTGATACAATGAAACAACTTACCATTTTAACGTGCTTATTGCTACAACTTGCAACCCAGGCACAAACAGACAGCATTACTCCAGCCCGCTTGGGTTATGACTTTTTTAGTGATAAAACCATCACATTTACAGAGAATGAGAAAAAACTATACCCTGAGATAAAAGCAGGTAAAATGGTGGTATTTCAATACAGCAAACAACATGCAGAGAACCCTGAAATTTCTGACGATGAACTTTACGAAAGTGTGCAATTTGAAGTTGACCCCACTTGGAATAATTTTATCTTTAAAAAGAAACTAGACCTGTGTAAACCTGTTTATAACTTCAGTTGTTTTTGCATAGGCAGGGGTTACTACAAGCCTGTTTCAGGATACATTAAAGGTAAAAAACTGCCCAATGGCAATTATTTTATTGAGGGTAGTTTAACCATAAAATATGAAACAGGCACTACCAAAAAAGTAACATTTAAAGGCGAGTTTAAGGCACCAAATGCAGGTTAACATGTTTACAGATGGGGCTGCGCGGGGCAATCCCGGCCCTGGTGGTTATGGCGTTGTGCTCATATCAGGCAAACACTACAAAGAGCTTTCAGCGGGATACCGTAACACCACCAACAACAGGATGGAATTGCTTGCTGTAATTAAAGGATTAGAAGCCCTAAAATTATCAGGCATTTTTATTACCATTTATACCGATAGCAAATACGTATGTGATGCCGTTGAAAAAGGCTGGGTGTTTAAATGGAAACTTACTGGGTTTAAAGGCAAAAAAAATGCAGATTTGTGGGACCTTTTTTTGGCATTGTATCCCAAAAACCGCATCACCTTTCGCTGGGTAAAAGGCCACGCTGGGCATCCTCAAAATGAACGTTGTGATGTGTTGGCCACACAAGCCGCAGATAACGCAGCAACATTATTGATTGACCAGGGGTTTGAAAGTGGATTGTATAACTAGTTTAACTTCTTAAGGGCAAATCCATCCAATTTAAGGAAATAAAGGTACTTATTTTGATACCCTCCTTCCTTTTGTTTAGTAAAACAATACGTTGAGCCAAGCAAAGGATAAGTGTTATTCTCCAAAACATCCATCAACTTTTTACCTTTTTCTGCTGCGGCAAACCCCAGCAGCATCAACTGGTCAAAGCCTTTAAAAGCAGCCTCGGTTGGTTCAGTATTAAAACGATTACGATAAGCCAATATAAACTGTTTTACTTCAGGCTGCTGGTAATCTACAAAAAAAGGTGTAGCTATTACCACATTGCAACGTTGCAACAAGTTGTATTCTGTGTTTTTAAAATCAAACCATTGCATAAAACCATAAGTGTGCAACCCAGCAACGGATGAGGTATCTTTTATTGACCGAAGCACGGCATTTACGCATTGCTCGTTGGTGGATGCTATAATGATGTGATTTTGCGTGTTGCCTGCCGTATGTGGCGTAATGGTGAAACCAGCACCGTAATCAACCACTTTTATCTTAACCTTTTTTTCGGCAGCCAATTGTTTAAAAGCAGCCCCTATGCTTTTGCCTGTTGCCGATTTATCGGCCACTACCGTAATTTGGGCATCAGGTTGTTGTTTGATGATTTGTTGGTATAAAATAGTGGCGTATGAAGGCAAATCAGGGTTTGCAGAAACCCAATAAGGGTCTTCTAACTTGGATTTGCTAAACGTCATTAAAGGCGAAATGTGAAACACATTGTTGCTTTTTGAGAAATTAGACACCACTTTATTGCCACCTAAACGAACAGGACCTATAATAAGTTCACTTTCTTTAAATGCTGCTTTTTTGGTGATGTCAACCGTAACCAAACTATCATCTTCCGTATCAAACACACTTAAACGGATGCTGGTCTTTGCCCGCTCAAACGAGTCAAGTGCAATAAGCATACCTTGGTAATACTCCCTGCATAAGTTACCCAGCTCCGCTTTAGGATGATTTGGATTTTCTAAAATATACTTGCTGCTAAATGGCAACAACACACTAATGTTGGTGGCCTTTTTATTTTGTGCCGCTGCGGTTAATGTGAGCAAAACCAGTGAGCTAAAAATCAAGTATCGCATGGTATATTATTTTACGCGTTTATAGTATAAATAAAGCTATTCCCACTCTATGGTTGCGGGAGGTTTTGAGCTAATATCATACACCACCCGGTTTATTCCCTTTACACGGTTGATGATTTTATTAGAAACATCCGCCAAAAATGCGTGAGGCAAATGGCTCCAATCCGCAGTCATTCCATCAACACTGGTTACTGCCCGCAAACAAATCACATGCTGGTAGGTACGTTCATCACCCATTACTCCCACACTTTGCACCGGCAAAAATATAGCCCCTGCTTGCCAAACCTTATCGTACAATCCTTGTGCTTTTAACTCCCCAATAAATATGGCATCAGCCTCTTGTAAAATGCTTACTTTTTCGGGGCTTATCTCGCCCAAAATGCGAATAGATAAGCCTGGACCTGGAAAAGGATGGCGTTTTAAGATCACCTCGCTAATACCTAAAGCTGTTCCTACCGCACGTACTTCATCCTTAAACAACATGCGTAAAGGTTCAACCACTTTCAGGTTCATTTTTTCAGGCAACCCACCCACGTTGTGGTGCGACTTAATGGTGGCTGATGGGCCTTTTACACTTACGGATTCAATCACATCAGGATAAATGGTACCTTGTGCAAGCCACTTTACCTGTTGTAGTTTTTGCGCCTCCTGATCAAATACTTCTATAAAAACCCTGCCAATGGTTTTACGTTTTTGTTCAGGGTCTGTAATACCTTTTAGCTGGCTTAAGAACTGCTCCTTAGCATCAACTCCAATTACATTAAGGCCCATGCCCTTGTATGCATCCAACACCTGGGTAAACTCATCTTTTCTAAGCAACCCGTTATCTATAAAAATCCCGGTAAGCTGATCGCCAATGGCTTTATGCAACAGTACGGCTGCAACGGATGAGTCCACACCACCACTTAATCCAAGTATCACCTTATCGTTGCCCAATTTATGCTTTAACTCAGTGGTGGTATTCTCAATAAAATGAGCAGGATTCCAGTTTTGACTTAATCCCGCAATTTCCTTTACAAAGTTGTGTAATAATGTTTTACCATCTTCACTGTGGGTTACTTCGGGATGAAACTGAATGGCATAAGTTGGCTCTCCTTCAATTTTAAAGGCGGCCACCTTTACATCATCAGTGCCCGCAATCACCGTAAAATTTGTTGGCACTTCGGTAATGGTATCACCATGGCTCATCCAAACTTGTGAACCAGCTGAAATGCCTTTGAACAACACATTATCAGTTACCGTGCTTAGGTGCGCACGACCATATTCTCTTATTTTTGATGGGGTTACTTTTCCCCCGTTTATTTTTGCCAGATACTGGGCACCATAACAAACACCCAACAACGGATATTTACCCCTAATAGGCGTTAAATCCACATCCGGTAATAACCCATCGTTTACTGAATAGGGGCTGCCTGATAAAATCACAGCCTTTACATCTTGATCAAACTCTGGCAAGTGGGTACAAGGATATATTTCAGAATACACGTTTAACTCCCTTAATCTGCGCGCAATCAACTGGGTGTATTGCGATCCGAAATCAATTATCAATACTTTTTCTTCCATAATGTGGGCGCGAAGTTAACAATCTTTTCCAGTAAATAAATTCCAGAAATAGGGATAAAGCAATGATTAGCGCTCAAAAAGCGTGTGCGCGTTTAAACCCAAGCGCTATGCGCATGTGGCTGCTTATTTTTTCTGGTAATCACCACGTTTCCAAGCATCAAAAAATTGTCCCCAAGCAAAGGGGTCAAAAATGCGGTTAGGAGGCAATTGTCCATTATAATAGTAACGGTAGGCTTGTTGTTGGGTTGCGTATTGTTGTTGCTCAACTCCATCCATGCTCATGCTTTGTGAAATGCCTTGCAAAGTTTTTTTCCTCAAATTGCGTGTTGAAGACTCGTAATAGGCATCAGGTATGGTGGCTTTCACGAAAAAATAATCAAACTCATCAGGTGTTGGATAAGAACGGATAACAGCCGTATTTAGAAATACGGTATCTTCACTTAAAGGCTGTATTAAAGTATATTTTACACCCTTTAAATCTGGAGGAACTACATAAGAAATGGTTTTATAACCAATTGAACTAAACAAGATGGTATCTCCTCTTCGCACCACAAAAGAGAAAAAGCCACCATCATCCGTAAAAGTACCTTTACTGGTGTTTTTTATACGTATAGATACCAATGGCAGACCTCTTAAGCTATCCGATGACACAACCAATCCTGATAATTGAATTAAAGCATTGGTTTTAGGTGCTGGAGTTTGAGCTACCAAAACACCAGTTATGCATAAACTACCAAAAAAAGTTAGAATAAATTTAAACATGGGTACAAAGTAACAATTTACAATGATAAATATAGTTACATCTTTCGGTAAAAATAGTTTCAGCTAAGCAATATTAAAAATAATTTGCTGCCTTACCAACCTATATTTTACAGCCAAAGCATACGCTTTTATTAGAACAAAAACCCTGCCGCAATACAACCAATAACCAACAATGGGCTTGGTATTTTGGTAATTAAAAGTAAAAAAAGGGTTGCCAGTAGCACCATCATATTGGCTTGTGTTACCTCAATGGGCTTAAACAACAAATAGGCTGATGCAATTACCAACCCTGCCGAAGTGGCATTAATTCCTTCGATAGCCCCTTTAATGGGTGAATAATTTTTTACTTGTGCCCAAATGGGGTAAACGAAAAAAATAAGCAGTATGCCGGGCAGAAAAATAGCCACGGTACCAATTAATCCACCAAGTACCTGCCCACTTACTCCCCAATCATTTAAACTCATGGCCCCGGTAAAAGCACCAAAGCTAAACACCGGACCAGGAATGGCCTGCAACACCCCAACCCCAGCCAAAAACACCTCGTCATTCAGGTAATGTTTAAATTCCACAAACTGGTTATACATCATAGGAATAAGCACGTGGCCACCACCAAATACCAAACTGCCAAAACGGTAAGTGTGTTCAAATACCAATATGGCTTTATTCTGTGTTACCAAACCTAAAATACCGATTACCGAAAAAATACCGAAAAACAGCAAAAAATTGCTCCAGTTAATATTTTTTATCGGCCTCACATCACGATAGTTTGCTTTATTGATTTGGGTAGAAACAAAACCACCCGTGAGCATCAAAGCTGGAAATACGTATGGCGAATTGATAAAAATAGCCAATCCGGCTGCAAGCAGCATCAATACCCAATGGTGTATGCGCGTAACGAATAAATTTTTAATTTTATAAGCCGCATAAATAATAAAACCAACCGCCATGGGTTGTATAAATTTTAAAAAATCAAGCTTGGGATTATCCATGTCAAACAAGGATAACACCATGGCAAACAACATCATAAATAAACATGCAGGAAGCACCCAAATACCTAAAGTAATAAAAGCCAATGTGGGGCCTCCCAGTTTAAAACCAATGGCTGTAATGGTTTGCGTAGATGTTGGACCCGGCAACATACTGCATAAAGAGTTCATTTCTTTAAGCTCATGTTCGGTTAGGTAATGACGTTTTAAAACCAGGGTTTTATGAAATTGGGTGAAGTGCATTTGTGGGCCGCCAAATGCAGTAAGTGCCAGTTTGAGTACATCCAGCAAATAAACCCAAAGGCGTTTTTGTTTAAGTAATTGCGGCCTTTCCATAATGGAAGATAATAAAAAAAGCATCGGTAATGTACCGATGCTTTCACTATTTTCAAATGTAGGATATTTTTTTAGTGTTTTACAAATTTTACCACTTTAACCCCATCAACAGTAATGGCATGTAAATAATACACCCCACCAATCAAGGTTTCCACGTTTACTTGATTGCCATTAATTTGCACTGGCATTTGTTTTCCCATGGCATTGTACACCTCAATGTGGCTTATGGCAAGTGCCTGTTGCGAAGTTGATACAGTTACATAATCTAAAACAGGATTTGGAGAAAGTGTCAAGCCGTTTACATCTGCGGCTATCAATGCCAACTCTTTGCTAAAGTTTAAACTTCCATCATAATCAACTGCCTTTATGCGGTAGGTTGCAGAACCGCCTTCGTTATCACTAAACGAGTAATTCATAATGCCGCGGCCGTTTGTAGCCAGCATCTTGCCTATTGTTATGTATTCTTCTTCGTTGGGTAACTTCTTTTCTACCTCAAAATGCGACAGGTTAATTTCAGAAGCTGTAACCCATTGTATTTCATTGGCATTATCATTTTGTTTCCCATCAATAGATACAAAGGTAACTGGCAAAGGGTTAGAACTGGTTGCTGTGCCAATGTAAAAGGTATTGTTTAGTTGTGCAGCAGTAAGTCCTGTTTTGGTTGCTATGGGTTGTGTCAATGTGCCACCACCATTGGCAGATGTACCTGGGGCTATACCATTAACTAAAGTTACCCGCATGGCATTGGTATCCAACACCCAGCCATTGGCCACAGGGCTGCTTACCCTTACTGAAAAATTGCTACCTGCTAAACCTGTGCTGGTTAAAGTCCAAGCATGGTTTAAGCGTTGGTTCACATTAATACTTCCATGAGGGGCAACATCTGCAAATGGTGTTGTAAAATTAGTAACTCCATTGTTTGCCACAAATGATGTTAAAGAAACTGTGCCTGCTGTAGTGGCCGTGCCAGATACCCAAATAGGGTAAGTAGCAGTGGCAGAACCTACGGGAAACAAACTAGAATCCCCAAATGAGTTTGCGGCAGTGGTATACCAACGTGATAAAACACCAGAACCTCTTACAACTCCTTTTAATTGAGTGGATCTGCCGTGAAAACCAAGCGCACTTGAACCCATAGTAACTGTATTGCCATTCAACAACAACGAACCACTATCTAGGTCTAAAATGGCAGCATTTAAATCCAAATTACGTTGCAATAAAACGCCTGCGTTGTTTTGAATCCTGAAACGTACTGCTGAATCAGCAGTTGTAGCTATTCGCAAATTACCAGTGCCACTTATGTTTTGTTGTACATTACCCCTAAAGCAAACATTTGCAGGAGAGGTTGTGAATTTTCCATTTATGGTTAACGTTGCACCAGCACTAATAGATAAACTACCTAAAAAATTCAACGTGCCCGCAGTAACATTTAATAACGGAGAACCTTGTTGAACCTGCAACGTATCAATCACAGCATTGCTCGTAACAGAACTTTGTGTAATGGTTACTGCCCCACTAAAATTATACCTAAAATTTGCGTAAGTTCTTCCTGAAACGGATGGCGCATTACTGCCCAAATGCCAATAATTACTGCCAGGCATAAAAACAACTTTACTCAAAGGAGCTGTTAAACCAAATGGGTTAGAACCTGTGTAAAACTCAAAATTGGAACCTGCTTCAAAAACTACCCTGTTTTGTCCACCTACTAATAAAAAGGGATTACCCGAAAAAGTGGAATCTGTTCTTATGATAGCACCAGACTTTACCAAAATTGATGCTGAATCTGTACCTACAATTCGTTGGCGTGCATATAACATTCGTACCAAACCTTGAATATTGGCCTTACTGCTTGCCAACACCCTTAACACAAGAGGTTCAGCCCCTGAGTTGCCCAATGTTAAGGTACTTCCTGTAGTAACATCAATGGCTGTTACCGTTCCGTCACCTACACTTAAGCTGGATGCGATTGTATACGGAACGGAGGTTAAAGTACCCGTACCGCTTGTGGTTAAAGAAGTATTGGAAGATATATTGGTTACTTCTCCATAAAACGTAGTGGCTGCATCAAACAATAAATCACCTTCCAATAAATCAGTTAAAAAAGAAGTACCGCTTCCTGTTATAGTGGTAGAAGTTCTGGATATTGTTCCTGTACCTGCTACCCTAGCTGCGGCAACCAAACGGGCATTTACGTTATTAATTAACCTTAATTTACCAATGGTTTGGCGGGGTATATTAGTGGCTGTTGCATTGGGTGTGGTGCTGCCATTAAACACTAAAATATCATTAGTTGCAGGGCTCGTTCTATTTGGTGTCCAGTTGGCAGCCACAGTCCAATCACCTGAAATGGCATTCCATGTATAGGTTGTTTGCGCGTTACCCACCAAAGCAAAGCATCCGATAATGGCTAAAAGAAGTAATTTATGTTTCATATAATTTTATAAATTTAATCAACCGCAAAACTAGCCCTTAACTTAATAATAATCAATACCAAAAGTGCATTGTGGATATGATTATAAAATTATTGTTATTGTGGTTAAAATTGAGTTTATTTGCTAGTTGAATTAACTTAGTGAATATGAAATTTAAAATATACCTCCTACTACTTGTTTTTACTTTGGTAACATCAAGTTCTTTTGCGCAACTTGTTTGGGATAATGGCAATGGGTCAAATCTTTTTAATGATGTTGACAATTGGAGTGGTGCTGGGGTTTCACCTACTGCCGGTGATGCTGTTATTTTTAACGGAGCTGTTAGCAATGAAAATTGCGTAATCAATGCTGCGGAAGAAGCACTAACAATAACCATTCAAAATAACTATACAGGCACCATAGAGATTGAAGCAGGAGCATCACTTACGGTAAATGGCAATTTCACGGTAAGTGGAACAGGGTTTTCAGGCACCATTTTGTTAAACAGCACTGGAGTGCTTTCTGTAATTGGCTCCATGACAATTAGTGCTACTGGTAACGGGGCTGCTACTTACACCATTAATGGGGAATTATACGTAGGAAATTTAACAGTAAACTCAGGTACTTTTAATGCTGGTAATGCTGAAGCCTTTGAATGCAGTCCTGATGTGGGCGCAGGGACAGGGGCATTTAATATGAGCGGAAGTACTTTTACTGCGCCAAGTGGCACAAATTTGATTATCGTAGGTAACATTAGCAACCGAACTGCTGGAACATTCACCGCAAACGGAGGCACTGTTCGTCACATCATTCGTGCTGCCAGCAGATCACTTGGCTCTGGCTTTACTGGTGCAAATGGGTTCAACAACCTTACCTTAGGCGTATCAGGAGCATCTGCTCGTTCTCTAACCATAAATGGAACGGTAGCTGTGTCGGGTACACTTGCATTTGAAACATCTGGCTCAGTTGGCTTGGCCATAAATACGAATCAAATAGATGTTTCAGGAGGCTTAAATGTTTCCAATCACCTCGGAAGTTTCAGTACAATTGGATCATCTACCATTAATTTAGTGGGCTCAGGCAATCAAACCATTACAGGCAACTCGTCAAACGACCCTGATGGGTTATTACCCAATTTAACTATTAACCAAGCAGGAGGAGGTAGTGTTACAATTTCAGACCGTGTTAATATTGGCAGGAATTTAACCATCACCAGCAACGGAAGTATCACAGCCAACTCTGGGTCTACGTTAGCATTTGGAGGCACTACAGTTGCCAGCACTTTAAGTGGTGCAACCACCTTAACCAATATTGATTTGGTTAACTTAATCCTTGACAAATCAGGACAATCATTAACAATTTCAGGCACACTCACACCCAATATACGAATTAGCAGTGTTTTAACAGTAACAGCTGGTACTTTAACCACCAACGGTAAAATTGTAATGCGTTCAACAGCTGCCAATACCTCAGGACAAATAGCTGCTGTAACAGGTACCATCAGTGGAAATGTTACCGTACAACGTTTTATTCCTGGATCAACTGGTCGTAAATTCCGTTTCCTAGCCTCTCCAGTTACCACCACAGGAGGCATTGACGACCATTGGCAACAACAAATACACATTACAGGTGCAGGTGCCAATGGTACTGCCTGTCCTACTTTAACAGCAAATGATAATGGTTTTGATAGAACCGTAAATAATGGAGCATCCATGTTTACTTTTAATGAAGGTACAAATGCTTGGGCTTCCATTGCATCAACAACGGGCGTAAATTTGGCTCCTGGTGTTGGTTACCGGGTACTGGTACGTGGCCCTCGTTCGCAAGGATGTGGTTTATTAGATGGCACAAATCCAACGCCCAATGATGTTACTTTAAGTGCAACAGGAACATTGGCCACAGGAACGCAAAATATTGCCATTACCCGCGGAACTGGAAATGGATGGAATTTAATTGGCAACCCGTTTCAAGCTATTATTGATTGGGATAATGTAGGAAGAACAAATGCACAGCCTTGGTATGTTACATTTAACCCAACCGCTGGTATTGGTGGTGTTGGTGCTTATGGCAATTACACCGTAGGTGGTTCTGGAACAAATGGCACATCAAGGTATATTGGCCCTGGACAATCGTTTTGGGTTGAGGCTACCGCTGGTGGAACAATTGCTATTGAGGAAGCAGATAAAGCAGTTACTCAAACGGGTTCAGCTACGGTATTGTTTAAAACTGGCAGTCCTTCAAACTTATCCATCAAAGTATTGGATCAAAACAACTATTCTGATGAAATTATAGTTGGCTTTAGTAGTGGGGCAACCAAGTGCATGGATAACAGTATTGATGTAGAAAAATTTCAGTTTGCACAAAATGCTGGTAATCTAGCGTCTTATACCAGTTGTGACGCTACACGATATTCTATAAATACATTGCCAGCTATTAATATCAATGCTATTGATACTTTGTATTTACATGTGCGTGTTCCATCAAATACCAGTGCTAATTACCGCATTAGTGTTGATGGCTTAAGCATTATTGATGCACAGGCTAAAGTTTATTTACACGATAATTATTTAAACACCAACCACGATTTGAGATTAAACAATGTTTACAATTTTGCCACTATAGCCAACAATGCTGCAACGCAAGGAGCCAACAGGTTTTCTATTCTTATTGGCCAAAACTTGGCACCATTGCCTGTAAAACTGACTAACTTTAACGCATTAAGAAGTGAAAATCAAAGCAAATTGTTGTGGAGCACCTCTACTGAGGTGAATAGCCACTTGTTTATTATTGAGCGTAGTATAGATGCTGAAAACTACAAACAAATTGGTGTTGTTGCTGCCAAAGGCAATTCAGCCACTCTTACTCAATATAGTTTTGTAGACCTTAATCCTGCAATGAATGAAAATAACTACTACCGCTTAAAAATGATTGATAAGGATGGTAGCTTTGAGTACAGTTCAATACAAATTGTAAGTTATACTGATGGGGTTGTAACCAATGCTGTGTTAGCAACCAGCGTGTATCCTGTGCCTGCTAAAAATGAGATTACCGCTAAGTTTAGCAATGATTTAAAAGGCAATATCACTTACGGTATTTTTGATATAACTGGCAATAAAATTATAGATGAACAGGTTATTAGTGCTGATTTGTTTGAGGAGTTGACTATTACATTACCAGCTGATTTAAACAGTGGCTTGTATGTTATTCAATTAACAGATGAATTTGGAAATACCCAACGGATTAAATTTACCAAAGAGTAATAAGCTTGGTATTTAAAGAAGCAAAAAAGGCAGTGGTAAAAACCACTGCCTTTTTTGCTTCTGCTTGCTTACTTCTTACTTTCCAAAACCTTGCAATTTAATTTGGGTGAGCCTTCTTTTGGTATCTTCTGCAAAATCCCCATTCATCATCCAATCATAATAAGACGGCTCTGTTTTAAACACATCTTGCACCAGCTTTCCCTTGTGCTTTCCAAAATTAAAAACAGGCTTACCATCATTGTTGCTTACCAAGCGCCCGGCTAAATCAACATTTTTATCTTGTTTAGTAAATTGATGAAGAAAATCCACATCATTTTGTAATTGTTCATACCTTTCTAACTGAGCCAACAAAACCTCAAGAGTGGCTCTGGTATCGGCCTCTGCGCTGTGGGCATTAATTAACTCCTTGTTGCAATAAAATTTATACGCTGCACCCAAGGTGCGCTGTTCCATCATGTGGTAAATGCGCTGCGCATCTACAAACTTTCTGTTCTCCACATCAAACTCCACTCCCGCCCTTAAAAACTCTTCAACCAACAAAGGGAAATCAAACTTATTAGAATTAAAGCCTGCAAAATCACATCCTTTAAACTCTTCTGCCAATTCCTTTGCCTTTACTTTAAAAACAGGTTCATTAGCCACATCTTCATCATAGATACCATGTATTAGGCTTACCACATGCGGTATTGGTACGCCTGGATTAAAGCGCATGGTTTTACTATGCTCTTTCCCATCAGGCATCAGCTTTATATAACTTAACTCTACAATCCTGTCTGCATTAATGCTTGTTCCGGTTGTTTCCAAATCAAACACCACCAGAGGGCGTTTTAAATTCAACTTCATTATTCGTCTGTTTTTATTTTACGCTTTTGCATCTGCATTACTTTTTTGGATGATTCCGAAATGGATGAGCTAGGCTTATATCCTTTAAAGGCTAAATAAAACCAGGCTACTGCAAAACTCAACCCTCCAAAAGGGACTACCCAACCCAGCCATTTAATTCGCGCACCTGCCCAAACTAAGCTGGTTGATTGCAAATACAACCCTCCTGAAAACAAGAATATCCCAATAATAAAAAAAGCCAGGCAAACTCGGGCTACAGCATCTTGCATTCTTCTTAAGCCAAATCCCATGGCCAATATAGCCAATGCATGGTAAAACTGGTAGCGCACAGCTATTTCGTACATGTTTCTATCATTACCATCAATTATATCTTTTAACCAATGCGAGCCAAAGGCTCCTGCGACAACAGCTATGCCAGCAAATGCTGCACCTGATTGGATGAATTGTTTTTGTAGTGTAGAGTTTGTCATATGTTTAACAAAATTAGTGTGCAAAAGACAGGTATCAATATTTTTATTACCATTTAATTTTGATTGGGACATTTTATGAAATGAACAGATCACTATTAATTGGTATACTTGCTACAATTGCACTCATTTCAAGCATTGCAATATATTTTTATTTTAACAATATTAAGATAAAAAAAATTGCCGCAACGGAAGCTATCCCTGCGGACGCTTTTTTAATTTGCAAAACCCAAGACATTTTGGGAACATGGAAGAGTGTAAAAAGTGCCTCTTTATGGAAGGACCTGACACAGAATAGCAGTGTAGCTAAAACAGCGGCTCAGCTTGAGCAGTTGATACAAACCATACAAAAGAACCAACCTATTGATGAGGCTATAAATGACAACACCACCTTCGTATCTTTACATCAAGTAAACAATGAGTTGGCATTTTTTATAGTGAATGAAATGGGTAGCGGAGCCGATTTAGAGGAGTTAGCCACTTTTATCGCTGGTGAGGTAAAAGGTTCATATTCCAAGAGAAGTTTCGAAAAAACAGTGGTGGTTGATGTGGTTGATGGTGAATCAAACCCTTTATTAACCCTTTGTTATCGGGATGATTTATTGTTTTGCTCACCACAAGGCGTGTTGGTAGAAGAAGCCATCAGGCGACTTAAGTTTAGGTTACCCCAAACCACTAAAGGGTTTGAACAGGTTAACCTAATGGCAGATGCCAATGATGATGCCACACTGTTTATTAATTTTCAAAAACTATATGAGGTGTTTAACCTCACCACCAAACCTGAATTTGCCCATTTGTTTAAACACCTCGGTAACTTTGCCAATTGGGGCATGTTGGGGGTAAATGTATCAACTGATGCCATCTCATTTAAAGGGGTGACGTATACTGACGATTCCTTATTTCAATTTTTAGATTTATTTAAAAACCAAACCCCAAAACAGCTAACACTGCAACAATACATGCCCGCTAACACTGCTTTTGCTTTGCAAATGGGCTTTACAGATTATATGAAGTTTAATGAAGAGTTAAACGAATACTTACAGGCACATCAAAAATCAGAGGCCTATAATTTATTTACTGATAGCATTGAAAATCGCTATCAGATTGACATATCGAAGAAAATTTTATCTTTTATTGATGGGGAAGCCGCATTAACCATGATGGAGCCTATAAATGGAGAAGTAGAAAACAACTTAGCAGCATTTATTCGTTTTAAAAATGCAGGTGGAATGGGACTTGCCTTGAAAAGTGCCGTTGAACAAATGCATAAAAAAGGAGAAACGGATTCAGTTAGCTTAACATATAATGGCGTAGAGATTGATCGAATTAAGTTAGCCAACTTTCTTAAACTGTATTATGGTGAAATCATGTCGTGTATTTATTCACCTTACTTCGCCCGTTTAAATGACGTGTTCGTTTTTGCTAATAACATTAATACACTAAAAATTATTATAGATGAGTATAAACTTGGAAACACCCTTGCAAACTATGAGCATTTTAAAAGTTATGAAAAGGAGTTAGCCCAAAGTAACAATATTAACTTGTTTATTAGCCCTGTTAAAGCTTTTCCTTTGGCTGCAAAGTTTGCCTCTGAAAAAATGTTTAGCACATTAAATACCCACCAATTTGATTTTAAAAAATTTGAATACTTAAACATCCAGTTTTCCAATACTAATAACAAGGCATTTTACACCCAGGTTAATTACAAATACAACACAATAACTGCTGGGGAAACACAACAGTTGTGGTTGTCAAAATTAGATACCGCATTTAATATGGTACCACAAGTAGTATATAGCACCACCTTGCGGCAGCAGATGATATTTGTTCAGGATGTAAAAAATACCTTGTATTGTTTAAGCGCTTCGGGCAATTTAATATGGAGAAGTAAGTTAAGTGCTCCAATTGTAGGAGATTTTATTACCGTTGATGCACGCAAAAATGGAAGCAATTGTTATTTGTTTGCTACTGAAAAACAACTCTTTTTGGTTGATGAAGAAGGAGTAAGTCTTCCCAACTATCCAATTGGGCTACCAGGGAAAATGGTGTTGCCGTTCTCGTTAGTGAGCACTTCCAACGATAGCAACGAATACATTTATGCACCTTTAGAAAATAGCCGAATAGTTGGTTATTACATCAATGGTAAATCTATTCCAGGGTTTAATCCCAAAAAATTAACGGCTAAACTAACTGCACCAATAGCTCATTTTGTAAGGGGAAGCCAAACCCACTTGTATTCAACGGATGTACAAGGTAACTTGTTGGTGTTTAACCTTAAGGGTAAACAATTAAACTATGGTACTGAAGTTACGGCATCAATTTACACCTATGTGAACCAACCAGATAGCATGGTTACCTTGTTTAATGCTATCGACAGCACGGGCAATATTACCATGCTTACTTTTGATAGTTTAAATAGTTTAACTAAAATAAAACCTGTTGGCAAAGTCATTTCATTTAAACGTTTTGTAACATCAAGCCATATTTCGGGTAATCAAGATGTAAATTATTTATTGCAATCATCATCCCAAGCAGTTATTTATAATAACCAGTTTGAGAAACTGATGGAACTTAGTGTTACGGATACCTTGTTTGAACAGGTTTACTTTACACATAATTATTCAGGTAAAGTAATGATAGCCCTCAGCAAACCGCGCGCTAATGAGTATTATTGGTATGATTTAAATGGTAAACTTTATCCTGACTTTCCAATTAAAGGTACAAATAGGTTTGGAATTGGTGATGTGTTAGGCACTAGAAATAATTGCTTAATTGGGGGAGATGGAGCAAACAATATTTTTCTATATAAACTTAAGTAAAAATATATTCGTATATTCGGCCTATTGATGACAATGGGATGAACAAAATCATATCTGGCATTGCGGTTATTATTATCATAGTGACCTCATCATGCCTCAAAGAACCAATTGATGATATACAAGCCATTAAAGGATTTAAGGCTGCCCCAACGTGGGCATTGCCAGTTATTAATGCTGAAGCTGGATTAAAAGATTTTGTTGGTGCCATCGATGATGGCGTAAATCTTGGTACAACGCCCGATAAAGTGCTGTTGCTTACTTTTATTAGTGCGGATAGTTTACCTCAGCAAAATTTGTTTAACCTACCTCAGGTTAGTGATAACGTCATCTTTAGTATGACTCCCCCTGCCATTGCATTGTTTGAAGCATTAGGCGCTTTTGAACAAGAGGTTACTACTGAAGAGAAATTAGTGCTTCCGAACTCTGCTTATGCCGAACGAGCTATTGTAAAAAAAGGCTCAATAACAGCCAATGTTCAATCCAGCTTTAAACACGATTGCAAAGTTTACATTACCTACCCAGGCATCACTAAAAATGGGATACCGTTAATTGATAGTTTCATAATCATATACAATGGTTCAACCCAAACCATTAATAGAGTAACCGATTTAGTAGGGTACGAAGTGGATTTTACCAAAAATGGAGCAACCAATAATACGCTTGAATACACCGTTAAAGCAAATATTACCAGAAACTTGGCCAATCCGGTAAGTACCACCGATAACATTACAGCTACTGAAACTATAAAACTTGATGAATATAGCCGAATAGAGGGGTACTTTGGGGAGTTGGATTTGTTAACGTTGGATGAAGTTAATGTGCTTTCCCTGTTTGACAAAAATGTAGAGGGACAAGTATTTGTGAATAATCCCAAACTGTTTATTGATGTTACCAATACTGTGGGCATGCCTATTACTGGGAAAGTAAAAGAGATATTTGTAACATCAGGAAGCGGAATAAAAGTCCCCATTATACTCGATCAATTTGCCGACACATTTAGTGTGAACTACACAACCACTATCGGACAGAGTGCCAAAACGCAATATATTATTGATAAAACCAACTCCAATATTGATGAAATCTTAAGCACTGCACCGCAATCTATTAAATATGTAATCGACTTTACTGCAAATAAAGGCAATAAACCTACTCCTAATATTTTGTACGATTACAGCAGCATTAGGGTAGGTTCGTTTTTTGAAATTCCTTTTGATGCCAAAATTTTCAACTATGTTGTTGAGTCTAATGCCCCATTCAATTTATCAAATATTGATGGTGATTTAGATACGGCCAACTTTAGGGTAGAATTTGCTGAAGTTTTTAACAACATAAAAAGTACGATTCCTTTAAATGGTTTTGTACAAATTTACTTTGAAGACAGTATTACTGGAACTATTTATGATAGTTTGTATAACACACCATTTGTAATGCCAGGTGCTAAGATTGATGCAACTGGGTCAGTTATAGCACCAAGCGAAGAACTGGTTAATAGCTATATTGATGGTGATAAATTTAACCGGATAAAAAAGAGCAACCGCTACCGCTTAAGAGTAAGGCTAAGAACATCTGAAGACAATGGCAACCTGCCTTTTGTGCGCTTCTATGAAGACCAAAAAATTAAAATGAAGGTGGGCTTTAAAACTAAAATATCATACAAAAGCTAACTGCAATGAGAACATTATTTGTTGGTATAATGCTATTGTTTGGTATTGGATTGTTTGCCCAAACCGAAACTACCCTACCCGCCTTAATGCGATTAAACCAGGCCAGCTATCTTAATCCAGCCATAGTGCCAACTTATAAATACTCTTTAGGTATTCCAGCATTATCAGGATTTGGAATTCAAATGGGCATAGCGGGCCTTAATTTAGCTGATGTTACCAAAAATCTTGATGATTCTGGGAGAGTTGATTTGTCAAAAGTTCATGAACAGATTAAAGGAAACGCGTTACGTTTAAATGTTTACACCAATGTTGAGCTGTTTCATTTTCGTTTTAAGGTGAAAGAATGGTATTTTGGAGTGCACGCCAACAGCCGAGTAATAAGTAACACCGCTATTTCCAAAGATTTGTTGGGATTGATTGTGCATGGAAACGCCTACTTTACTGGTAAAATTGCTGATTTTTCTGATACAAAATTAACAAACGTTGCATTTAATGAATACGGCATCAGCTTGGCAAAAACATATAACCGGTTTAACTTCGGTTTGCGTGTTAAAATGTACCAAGGTTTGTCAACTGCCTTTTCAGATAACCTAAGGTTTAACCTAACCACACCTGTAAACCCTACTGATTCTATACGTGTGCAACTGGCAGGTAATATGCGTACCGCGGGTGTTGGGTATTTGGGGAATACGTTAGATGGACGCAAAGCAACTGACCAAGAAAAAAGAATAGACAATACCATAGGATTTCAGAACCGAGGCTCAGGAATTGACTTAGGGGTTACCTACGATGTATCCAACAAACTAACTATTGGGGCCTCTATTACTGATTTAGGTGCACACATTAAATGGAGAAACCAAACCTACAATTACGCCTTTGATGATATTGACTTGAACTTTACAGGATTTAATTATGCCCAAGTGCAGTATGATAGTTCTAGAAAAGAATACTTAGATAGTTTGGGGGATTTGTTCAAAAGCAAAGGAACAAACCAACAATTTACCACCAATATTCCAACCCGTTACTTTTTAAACGCCAATTATCAGGTTAACAAAAAAAACAGCATAGGACTTATGCTTCAAGGACAATACGGATTAGGACAAAACCTTTCAGCTTTTACGCTAAGTTATGCCAGACGTTTTGGAAAACGATTTGACGTAACCACTAACTATAGCCGGCAAACCAATAACATAAACACGTTAGGGCTTGGCCTTGCACTAAAAACCAGTGTTTTTCAGATTTATATGGTGCATGATAATGTATTGTTTTACTTCAATCCTTCATCAACAGTATTCTTTAATTTTCGCTTTGGGATAAATTTTGTTTGGGGAGAAATTAAAAGACCTGTAAAAGTTTATTAGCATTGGCAATAGTATTTATATTTGCCCTTAAGTCGTTTCATTTATCATGAAAAAAATATTAGTAGCCAACAGAGGAGAAATTGCATTGCGTGTAATGCGCACCGCTAAAGAAATGGGAATTAAAACGGTAGCAGTATTTAGCGAGGCTGACCGGAATGCATTGCATGTGCGTTATGCTGATGAGGCTGTTTGTATTGGCCCTGCGGCTTCCTCTCAATCCTACCTTAAAATGGATACCATTTTAGATGTTTGTAAACAACTAGGGGTTGACGCCATTCACCCAGGCTATGGTTTTTTAAGCGAAAACCCCATGTTTGCTGATAAAGTAGCTGCGGCTGGCATAACCTTTATTGGCCCAACGGGCGATGCCATGCGAACCATGGGCAGTAAAATCGGAGCTAAACAAGCGGTAGAAAAATTTAATGTGCCAATGGTTCCTGGAACCAAAGAAGCGCTTAAAGACATTGAGGAGGGTAAACGCATAGCTTCAGCTATTGGATATCCGGTATTGATTAAAGCATCAGCAGGTGGTGGTGGTAAAGGCATGCGGGTGGTAAATGAAGAAGCAGAATTTGAAGTCCAGATAAAAATGGCACAAGGCGAGGCCATGAGCGCCTTTGGCGATGATGCCGTGTTTATTGAAAAGTACGTAGGCTCTCCGCGGCATATTGAAATTCAAGTGCTGGGAGACAACTATGGCAATATTGTTTACTTGTTTGAGCGGGAATGCAGCATACAACGCAGGCACCAAAAATTGGTTGAAGAGGCTCCTTCAAGCTGCTTAACTCCAGAAATACGCAAGGCCATGGGCGAAGCCGCTGTTAATGTGGCCAAAGCCTGTAATTACACTGGTGCTGGAACAGTGGAGTTTTTGGTGGATGAAAAGTTGAACTTTTATTTCCTGGAAATGAATACCCGTTTGCAAGTGGAGCATCCGGTTACGGAGCAAATTGTTGGTTTAGATTTGGTGAAAGAACAAATTAGGGTGGCCAAAGGAGAGCATTTGGGCTATACCCAAGATGATTTAAAAATACATGGACATGCCATGGAGTTGAGGGTTTGTGCTGAGGATCCAATGAATAACTTCTTACCTGACATCGGTACATTAAACACCTACAAAACACCACAAGGTTATGGCGTAAGGGTTGATGATAGCTTTGAAGAAGGCATGGCTATTCCCATTCATTATGACCCCATGATAGCCAAGCTGATTACCTTTGGTAAAACAAGGAAAGAAGCCATTAACCGCATGATTCGTGCAATAGATGATTACCAGATAAGTGGCATAGAAACCACCCTCTCATTTGGTAAATATGTGATGCAACACCCCGCTTTTTTAAGTGGTGATTTTGATACCAAGTTTATTGAAAAACACTTTAACCCTGACCACCTAAAACCAGTTTATGAGCATGAAGAAGTTGCCGCTATTGCGGCAGGTGCTTTGTTTACTGGTGAGCAGCAATCAGGTAAGAATGCGGTGCAAGAAAGTGTACAAAAAGAAAGCAATTGGTTAAAAAACAGGAAGGCTTATTCTTCTTAATGAGGCGGTTTTAATCTGTAATCGAATCCTTTTTTACAAACACAAACACATCTTCATCATCTCTTTTCATCAGGTATTTTTCGCGTCCAAACTTTTCTAAGTTTTTATCGCTGGTAAACAACTCATCACGTTGTTTTTTGGCGTCCTCAATTTGTTGCTCATAAAATTTATGTTCGGCTTTAACCTTGCTGTATTGTTTGCGAAGTTTAAACTGATCAATCACACTGTTTCTGTCAGAAAAAAACAGCAATGCCACAAATGCCAATGAGGCAATAATGTATTTATTGGTAACTAGTTTTTTCCAGTTCATTTGTTGTATCAAAAATAAGCAACAACACCCCTATTCAACAAAAAAGATGTAAACAACAATGGCGTGTATAATCTTACAAACTGACTCTCCTCTATTCAACAAAAATTGCTTTTCCTGCTAAACTCCTGTTATTTTAAAAGTTGATGATTTTCCATATATTCGGAACATGGCTTCAATAAAAAAACTATTTACGGCTATACTGGTATTAGGATATTTGTCATCACCCGCACAACAGATTCTTCAGCGTTTCTCATTAAATGCCGGTTTTGGTAATCATTTTAACCTGGCAGCAGATGATAACAATTTAAGCTTAGGATGGTCGAGCCGTATTAGTTTCACTCCAATGCACCTGTTTATGATTGAGGCTGAATACATGCGTGGTGAACTAAACGGAGCTCATGTTGGTGTTTCAAACAACTCCAATAAAAAAGAACCCTACTACACCACCTATCAATACTCTGGTATAATTACCAGTTTAAACTTAATAAAGCTCTTTAAACCAGGCAAAGCACCACGCAAATTTATTCCTTATGTTTACGCAGGCTTTGGCTACCTAAACTTTCGGTCCATCCTACATCAAAATGACAATGCAAACTCAACCAACACCTACAACTACAATGTTTATACCAATACATTAGGTTGTAAAGTAAGGTATAAACTTAGTGCCTATCTCGACCTTTTGGTTGCTGTTGAAGATCGTTTGCCGCAAACGTATTACCTTGATGCCAACCCCGAAGAAAGCAAATACGATAATTTTATCGCTTTAAAAGTAGAGCTATGTTACAAAATAACTTGCAATGCCAAAAGAGAATACATTGAGTGGTTGGCAAAACCTCGTAAAGTAAATTGCCCTAATTAAAGGCAATAAATAAGCCCTAACCCAATTATCATTAGGTTAGGGCTTTCCGCTCCTATAATATCTTCTGCTTATTTGATGTATTTAAAATCAGTGCCAGGGTAGTAGGCATTTTTACCCAACTCCTCCTCTATGCGCAACAACTGGTTGTATTTTGCAATCCTATCTGTACGACTTGCTGAACCAGTTTTAATTTGTCCGCTATTTAAAGCCACGGCCAAATCCGCAATAGTGGTATCTTCGGTCTCACCACTGCGATGGCTCATGATATTGGTATAAGCATTACGCGTAGCTAAGTTTACAGCCTCAATGGTTTCTGTTAAGCTACCTATTTGGTTTACTTTAACCAGAATAGAATTGGCCACTCCTTTATCAATGCCTTTTTGCAAACGTTTTGTATTGGTAACAAACAAATCATCACCAACCAACTGTACTTTGCTGCCAATGCTTTGGGTTAATTCAGCCCAACCCTTCCAGTCATCTTCAGCCATGCCGTCCTCAATAGATATAATCGGATATTTTTCTGTCCATTCTTTCCAGTAAGCCACCATGGCTGACGAATCCATTTCTCTTTTATCTGATTTTTTAAAGGTGTACAACCCAGTTTTTTCATCATAAAACTCGGTGGTGGCAGCATCCATGGCAATATAAATATCCTTACCGGGTTTATAGCCAGCCTCTTCAACAGCCTTCAACACCAATTCAATGGCCTCCTCATTTGATGGAATATTAGGTGCAAAACCGCCCTCATCACCCACATTGGTGCTGTATCCTTTTTTCTTTAACACCGCCTTTAACTGATGAAACACCTCAGTACCCATGCGCAATGCTTGGCTAAAGCTATCCGCTTTCACAGGCATAATCATAAACTCCTGAAAGTCTATTGAATTATCAGCATGTGAACCACCATTTAAAATATTCATTAATGGAATAGGAAGCGTGTTGGCATTTACGCCACCCACATAACGGTATAAAGGCATGTTGCTCTCAATAGCACCAGCTTTTGCGCAAGCCAATGAAACCGCTAAAATTGCATTTGCTCCAAGCGAGGCCTTATTGTCAGTGCCATCTAACTTAAGCATTAAACGGTCAATTTCATTTTGCTCAAACACGTCAACACCTAGTAATTTTTCAGCGATGATTTTGTTTACATTGTCAACCGCTTTTAAAACACCTTTGCCCATGTAAACTTTTTTGTCGCCATCACGTAACTCAACAGCCTCATGTGCTCCTGTGCTTGCTCCGCTTGGCACTGCTGCACGTCCCATTGCTCCTTCTTCTGTAATTACTTCTACCTCCACAGTTGGGTTACCGCGGGAGTCTAAAATTTGTCTGGCGTGGATGTCAATAATTGAACTCATTGTATTTGTTGTTTATTAGGTAAAAAAATAACCCTTCTTAAATACAAATATCAAAGAAGGGTTGGTAAATTAATTCATCAATTTTACAAAATCATCAAACAGGTAACGGCTATCATGCGGCCCGGGAGCTGCCTCCGGATGATACTGCACTGAAAAAGCCTTTTTATCTTTAACCCTGATACCTTCAACGGTATTGTCATTCAAATTAATATGTGTAATTTCAACATGAGGGGCGTTGTTTACATCTTCGGCCCTAATGCTGAACCCATGGTTCTGCGAAGTAATTTCGCAAGTGCCTGTAATCAGGTTCTTTACAGGGTGATTTAATCCCCTGTGCCCATTATGCATTTTAAAAGTTGAAATGCCATTAGCTTCGGCCAAAATCTGGTGCCCTAAACAAATACCAAATAACGGAACATTATTTGCCAAAATGGTTTTTACGGTATTTACTGCATACTCCATGGTTGCAGGGTCACCAGGGCCATTACTCAACATAATGCCATCAGGCTTAAACTTCATCAACTCTTCAAAGCTTGTTTTTCCGTTGTAAACGGCCAAGTAACAATCCCTTTCCGCTAAACTTCTTAAAATATTCTTTTTAACCCCAAAATCAAGTACTGCTACACGTTTTGATGCAGATGCTTCACCAACATAATAAGTGGTAGGTGTTGATACCTGTGAAGACAGCTCCAAACCTTCCATAGAAGGCACTTGGTTCAGTTGGGCCAACAACTCCTCCACTGATTTATCCTCAGCAGAAATGATGGCATTCATGGCTCCTTTGCTTCTGATGTGAAGTACCAACTCTCGCGTATCAACATCGGCAATACCCACTACATTGTTTAAGGTAAAATATTCCTGTACACTCATTCCCGCAGTTTTACGCGAAAAAGGTACATTAAATTGTTTGCAAACCAAACCAGCTATTTTAATATCGTCCGATTCAACCTCATCGGCACGAATTCCATAATTGCCAATATGCACATTGGTTTGAACCAAAATTTGACCAAAGTAAGAAGGATCTGTGAATACTTCCTGATACCCAGTCATTCCGGTATTAAAACAAATTTCTCCAGTGGTGGTGCCTATTTTCCCGATTGAAGTCCCTTTAAAAACAGTGCCGTCTGCTAAAACCAACACGGCAGGAAATTTATGAATTGATTTATTCAAGGTGGTTTAGATTTTGGCAAATATATAGATTCCGTTTATTTTGCCCACAACATTTTATACAACCACCATGAATCTAGCTAACCTATTGCATTTGTTTGTGATTATTTTACTGCTGTCGTTTACGGCTAATGAGAATAATAAATTTTCAGAAAACGTTGAAATTGAACACTATAACATAAGGGTGGAGCTAAGCCACCTGCAACGTTATGCGCACGAAAACCCCAAAGACGAGGAGGCCAAAGCAAAAATTGCCCAACTAAAACGCGATCTGTTGACCGATAAACAATTGCATATGCGCAATTTTAACATTACAGCCATTAAAATGGTGGTGGTACTTTTTTTCTTTTTATTGGCCTTGCTCCAGTTTATTCAATATTTCAGGATTGATTTTAACGACCAATCGGATATTTTACGCTCAACCAACTACAGGCGAAAAACCTGGTTGTTAAATTTTGTATTATTCTTTACCACCTCAATTTGGTGTTTATATTTTCGCAACAACCAAACTTGGGCAGCCATTAGCTATTTAGTAGCCATTGGAGCTTTGGTGCGTAGCTTGTTTTTGGCCACTGAATTGCAACTCATCAGTAAAAAAGCGGGAGGCACAGCATTTAAATTTACCACCATCATTACAGCCGTTGTATTATACTTTAACTTACTGCTGCTTGGTGGTATGTATTATGCAAGCGCAATATCGGGAGTAAATGTAATTACGTGGCTAATTGAATTAAATAAATAAGTACGAACGTATTCGGCTCTCCTTAAGCCTGTGCAGTAGGTCCGCCAAAATTCATGGGGAAAGCAGGCACATCATTAATATCAATGGTTCCGTTACTTTCTTCAAACTTCATAATATTGTCGCCCAAAGCCAATAGCAAACGCTTGGCATGCTGAGGAGTAAGCACTATTCTAGATTTTACTTTTGCTTTAGGCATACTAGGCATTACCCGTATAAAATCTATTACAAACTCTGCATTGCTATGGATAATAATGGCCAAATTGCTTTAAATACCCTCTGCAACAGCAACTTACCATTTGAGGGGTAAATTACTATTTGGGGCTACAAATGATTTATGCGACATCTTGGATAAAGCATTTGCATTACTATATTGCATAACTTAAATTCGCTTTTTTTAACCATGAATAAACTCAAAATTCACTTAGTCGTTCTGTATTTTTGTCTCGCAATCAGCGCTCAAGCTCAAAACATTAAAGAACAACAAAATTCTTACACCTACGTTAAAAAACCTCTAACTCCACTATCCAAAGACATAAAAAATTATGTCAGTTTTGTTTCAAATGGATTTGATGAAGAGAACAAACGAAAACAAGCCGATTATCAGAAAGAGCTTCAATTATCTCAAGCTAATTATGAAAAGGAATTAGTAATTTATCAGGAGAAGATGAAAGAAGCTCAGGAAACATATAGAGCAGAGGTGGATGCATATAATAAGAGGACGTTAGGACGTGCTATAATTGATGGACAAACTACTAAGCCGGTTTTAAGGGAACCATCTCGACCATACAAAGAATCTGTTCAAGCCCCTATTTTAAAAACTGGGTATGATAATGTGACTTTAGCCAGCACATATATTTATTTGTCAGGATATCAAAAGGCGCCAGAAAATGCTTTAAAAATTGAAGTTGTTTTATATGGATTTGATTATACTCAACCTCGCGTTTCTAGTGTTCAAAAGGATTATACCAGTGTTCAGCGGGGAGTATCTTCAACCAGCAAAAGAACCTTTTATTACATTGAATACTCTTATAGGCATCCAATGGCTGTTAAAGTAACCGCACCCGATGGAAAAGAGTTGTTATATGTTACTCCGCAAGAGTTAAATAATTACAAAACACATAAATATTCAGAGTCAGAGACTTATCCAGATATTAACGCCCCTTTGTTATTAAAAAGCTCCGAAGAGGAGGTTTTGCAAAAGAATTTAACTTTCATTAATGAGCTTGTAAATGATAAGTTCGGTTTTCAACCGACCAATCGTAGCGCAACTCTATATTTCGTAAAGTCTAAAAAAGAAGAATACCAAGATCTTTTGATTGCATTTAATGAAGCTATAAGTGGTCTTATTATACTTACTCAAGATGTTGAAACAAGCAAAACTAAGTTATTGGAGTCAGTTAAAGTTTGGCAAAGTGCTATTAATGAATCTGATGTAAACAACAAAAAGGCACGTATTGACAAAGATGTAACGATAGCTGTCTATTTTAACTTGTTAGAGGCTTATTTCGCTCTTGAGAATTACGCTGATGCAGAAGCGGTTTTTATCAAATTGAATGCGCTTATTCTATCATTTAGTGAACGTAAAACTAAGCAAGATTTTGAAAAAACTTTTGTAGACCTAAAAAAACGAGTAATAAATAATCCTTAACCCATAACAAATATGAATAGCAAAGTTTTAAATCTAGCGGCATTGGCATTACTCACTATGTCCTCTGAAGCTCAAGTAATTTTATCTACCCAAGGCGAACCTTTTAAGTTTGAAGTAAATGAGAAGGATGAATGGGGTAGTATGCTTATTAGTAACGAAATACATTTCACCCATAAAACACCAGGAATTAGCGGTGAAATAAAACATGGCATTTGTTTGGCTGACGGGAGTTTTGAAAGGGAGTACACCCCTAGAATTGACATGGGGTCATTTGGAAATTCTCATCAAATTGAAGACATTTTTCAGTTTAATAATAAACTTTATGCAGCAGTTGATCATTTCAGCAAACAAGATACTAAACATTCTTTGTCGTTAAGAGAGGTTGATATTACAACTGGTGCTGTTTCTGAGAATAATGTCGAGTTAATAAGTTTTACTGCTGAAAAAATGACTAATATGGGGGATTGCAAATTCTCTGTATCACCTAATCAATCTGTAATAGCTGTAATTGGCGAATTACCTTTTGTAAAAGAACAATCTTGTAAGTTAAAGGTTGCTATTTACGATAACCTTTTAGCAAGGAAAAGTGAACAAGAGATTGTTTTGCCAGGAGAAAACAAACGCTATAATGTTCTTCATACATACGTAAATAATGATGGAGTTGTGTTTATTGTCAGAGTACGTTCTGCTAAAAATGGCGATACTCAATTAAATATTTACCAAGTTGATTCTAAGGTTGGTCCCGAGGTTAAGGAATATTTTGTTAACGTAGAAGCGCCTAACAGCATTATGTCCTACATTACAGCTATTAATCCAAATGGTGAGTTGGTTATT
The DNA here is from genome assembly GCA_943372215.1 of Chitinophaga pinensis. Taxonomy (GTDB): domain Bacteria; phylum Bacteroidota; class Bacteroidia; order UKL13-3; family UKL13-3; genus UBA6183. The sequence continues at coordinate 149,231 of CALRXU020000012.1, forward strand.
GCCGGTGTAACGAGTTTACGCCAAACCTTTAGTAGTGGTGAGATGAAAGCAAATGGTGTGTTTTATTTTTACACATCAAAGTTAACCGAAGGAGTTACCAACTTTACACTATTAGATACACCTATCGAGAATCTAGTATCAAGAAAGATTATTTTTAATGGTAATACTTACTTTTTAATTGCAGAACAATTTAAAGAGGAACGTAGATCAAAAAACAATCCAAACGGAAGCATGACATTAGACTATGATTACATTTATATAAGTAAAGGTAATTTTGTTTTCGGTTTTTCTCAAGATGGCTCAAAAAAATTCTATGTAGAATTAGCTAGATTAATTGGTGGATATAACGCTTCACAGCACATTCAAACCGGAGTGTTTGTTATTAACAACAAACTTACCCTTTTATACAGCAATGATCGTGACAGAGAGGATATGCTTTATCAACATGACAAATACATACATACCTTAGCACAAATAAGTAATGATGGATTGTTACAAACTCCTGTTCAAATAGATCGTAAACTTGGATTGGAAAGCGACTTTATACTTTACCCAAGTTTAAGTATAGTAAACAACGGAAATCAAATAAAAGTGCTATCTAAAAATTTAAAGACAGGTTTTGCTCACGTAATTGGTATTAAAGTAGACTAAGCATATTTAACTAGCCATATTATTTACTAAAAAGGTTGGTTGTCTAAAAGACAACCAACCTTTTTTATGCCTGTGCAGTAGGTCCGCCAAAGTTCATAGGGAAAGCAGGCACATCATTAATATCAATGGTCCCGTTACTTTCTTCAAACTTCATAATATTGTCGCCCAAAGCCAATAGCAAACGCTTGGCATGCTGAGGAGTAAGCACTATTCTAGATTTTACTTTGGCCTTAGGCACACCAGGCATTACTCGAATAAAATCTATTACAAACTCTGCATTGCTATGGGTAATAATGGCCAAATTGCTGTAAATGCCTTCTGCCATTTCTTCGCTCAATTCTATATTTAATTGGTTTTCTTGATTGTTTTCCATGTTGTTATTTGTATAGTGCAATTAAGCACGAATTTAGAAGTTATTTGAATTTATTCGTAAAAGATACTGATTATATCGCACCTCAAAAGCCATTCGGACCTTTCGGTGAGCCAATTTAGTTTTTAATCAACTTCTTCGAGTAAATCTCATTACCTTGTTTTACTGTTATTAAATATATACCTGAATTTAATCCATCAATATCTAATAAGTTAATTTGGTTGTTATTAGGAACTAATCCTCTGTGATACAATAACCTACCACTTAAGTCGGAAATCATTATATCTGTTAAGGAATTGTCGTTCATATAAATCGTAATATTGTTACTGAAAGGATTTGGATAAACAAGTACATCCTTTTTAAATATCAATTGTCTAGAAACAATTTCTGTGTTACTCCATGAATCATCACCATTAATATCTACACTCTTTAAACGATAATACCTCACACTAGTACTCGCAAAAGCATCATTATCAACGTATCTATAAACCGTGTTTGTAGAAGTATTTCCTTTAGCTTTAATGTCATCCCCTATCCGAGAATAATCAATCCCGTTATCTGAAGCATAAACCTCAAAATGCGATACATTTTTTTCCTCAGCAGTTGTCCACTGTAATGATGCGTTGCTACTTATGGCTAAAGCACTGAAATCAAGCAACTTAACTGGAAGGGGATTATTTAAGTCTGTGCCTGTAAGCATTGAAAAATTTGTCAAACCCTTTATGGTTAAAATATTCCTTACGGAATCAATAGCAACTGCATTTCCTTGATAAAATGCCCATGGACTTGAACCGGTTTTTTGAGCACCAATCATGTTTAAAATGGCAGGAATCGAACCACGAGAAGGATAGCGATAAAACAAATCTACTTCATAATTATATGACCCAAACGGAGCAGTGAAGTCCCAATACAAATTGAGCGATTTATGTAAATTGCCATTTATGTTTGGAGGATAAGCTCCAGTGTACCGTCTGCCTATTACAGAAGATATGGGAAGCGTTCCAGTCCATTTAATTTTGGCCACGGTATCTATTCCTAGCAAAAAAACAGCCGTTGTTGCACTTGTACTAACACGTGTAAGTGCCGCAGGAATTGATATTGGTGTAAATTCCTGAGCACCGATATCCGGAGTACCTTGTATAAACGTTTGAGGGCGAGGTGCGTTATTAAAATCGTTAAGAGAATAACCAATATGTGTCCCCGTTCCATTCAATGACCAACTCGATGAGTTTGAAGAGTCAGGAGTTGGGTTTGTTAAACTTATCAAACCTGATGGTGCATTAACGCTATTAACTTCCACTGTCTTATAAGTTGTTTTAAATTGCAAAGGAGTGAGGTTAGTAGACGCCACCCTATATGATTGCACAGAATTGTAATCACTGGTTAAACCAGTAAAGTCTGATGACGAAAACAAATAACTTCCAGTAGTTACATTGTTTAATGAGCGAATATTTTGGCTATTGGTCATAGAAATCTCAATACTGGCGGTTGATCCGGATACTGTATTGTGAACAATGTCCACGTTTGAAGAATTACCGCTAAAAGCTAATCCAACCACTCCTCCACTAAATTTATTATTAGCTATAATACATTTATTGTTAGGATGATTTTTACAATCATCTAAATAGACATGTAACGATCTATTAGCTAAACCGTTAAAAGTATTGGCCGTAATTTGGAAACCGGAATCAATTTGGTAAAAACTTGGATGGAATTGACTTGAAGTTGAATCCATTATAATTGTATTTTTAGAGAATCTACCGGCTTTCCCATATCTATAGTACCTAATACAGTAGTAAAATTTGCTAAATTGATTATTCTCAAAAACCAAATTTTTCATGCCATTACTTCTAGCTGCACCTTGCATAGAAAGACTATAATAACCGCCAATAATTTTATTCCCCGTTAAACATAAACCCTCGCCAGTATAATTCGTTCCAATAATGTTTGTTGGGTAATGACTGGATATGTCCCCTGTTGTAAAAGGTTGTCGGATAATGCAATTACGCACCGTATCATATGAGGCAGTCCCTGTTACTTGAATTACATAGCAAGCGGCAACACCGTCAGTTTGTAAAGTTAATTTATCGAATATATAATGTCTAGCACTTGTACCAAAGTCAATGAGGCTTGATCCATGAGCGTAAGAAATTCCATTATACTTTTGAAAAATCAACACTGAATCAGGATTAGCATCATTTGAAGTAAAGGTAATTGTATTGGTTGCAGATGCACCCTTAACATTCGTAAAACTCACAAACTCTTGGTATGATCCCGACTTTAGTTTTAATTTTACTGCACCCGCAATCCCTCTTTGTAAGCGGTCATTTGCAGCCTTAATCGTTAAAAAGTCTGAAGGTGCTTTGCCAATAGTATAATCGCCTGCCATTAGTGGTGTTAAAATTAAGCGCGTAGTATCCGCTAACCTGTCTGGGTCAGCGACACTATTAGGATTACTTGTAAACGCTGTTAAAACATTAGTTAAAACAAGCGATACTTTCTCAGAAGCATTAAAAGTTACCGTATCAATTTGACACGCTCCTAAATTTACATTCCTTAGTTTCGAATAAATAGTTCCATTATTATTCGTATAGTTGGCCGTATATTGATTAATTGTATTAGTACCGGCATTAATTACCCTATACTTTACATCATGTAAACCGGTTGGAAAAGAGTCAGTATCCAATGGACTCAGAATATTTTTTACTGAGACATTATTAGCCAATGGTACAAATTCAAAGGCTCCAACAGTAGGTAATATTGGTCGAACCACATTGTTAATATCGTTTGGTACTGCGGCTGTCAAATTACTTCCCCTATTTAAACCACATTGGTCTGTTAGTGCCAAATTGGATGGGAAATACTCCCTATTTACAAAAGGAGGCACCACAGTAAAACTAGAGTCTCCTCCAGTACTATTTTTAAAATTGGAGCTATCAAAACCATTCACTAACCTACGAGGTAGTATTGAACTGCTATTATGGTACAAATTGTGATTTACTACAGATGGAGAAAATCCGCTCTGACTCAAACGAAATGCCGTGTAAGCTCCACTGTAAACAGCAAGAATATTATTGCGAACATTATAATCGTATGCAGAAACATAAAGTGCAGCATGATTAATATCCGTAGAACTTCCTTGCATCACCACAGAATTATGAAAGACATTTGCTCCAGGCGTACCCCAAGCGTTCAACGAAACATATATTCCATATTTCCCACTAGAGAAGCTAAAGCCTTCTTTTGCACTTGTAACAACATTATTAATAATCATGACCCCTGATCGATTGTAGCCGCCAGAAACTACCGCACTAATACCCATATCACGAAAGTTATTCACCCGATTATTCATAATCAGATTAGTATCCTTAATATTTGTTGTTACATTATCGGCCAAATGAAACAATCTAATTCCAACTGTGCTTGCTGTTGAATATCCAGTTAAGTTTACTTCATTGTTAACAATGTTTATTTTATTAAAAATTTCTCGGGCTACAATTCCATTTTGACCGCAATTTTCAATGAAGTTATTACTTATCAATGTTCGCTTATTCACCAATCTGTTTATTGCCCCTTGAACTACAATTCCATGATCAGCATTATAAATCTTATTACTATCTACTATTAAAGTATCATACGAATTTCCAACGTCACCGTTTGATATTCCATAATATGACGCATTAGGTTTGGTTGTGATAATGCAGTTACTTACCCTTATATTAGAAGTTTTAGGCATTGCAAATTTATCTATGAATAGTATTCCACCACCAACTGAAGACAGGAAGCCAAGTTTGTAAAAACTGATATACGGCACATTACTAATACTTGCCGTTGTTGAATTCGAATCAAAACTTAAAACTGTATTTTCAGGATTAGTCCCCTCAAATGAAATAGTTCGTATATTATCTGCTCCAATAATAGGGCCTTCAATAATTAGTCGCTCATTATAAATTCCAGGTTGAACCTGAAACTTTACCGGCCCAACTACTCCCGATTGCAGTCCTGAAACTGCCTCCTTAAATGAATTAAAATAACCACCACTTTTTGCAATAGTATAAGAGCCGGAGAGTGCTGTGTATATTACTTGATTAATCGTATCATCACCTGTAAAAGATGATGGAATTACAGAGTAAACCTTAAAATTATTAACTGGCACTAGGCTTGGTCTTAAAACACCAGCAAAAGTAAATGTATCAATATCACAAGGCTTTAACTGATTTGATTTATTAATGGCAATTGGAGGATTATTATTAAGAATATATGCTCCTTGATAAGAAGAAAGAGTATCTGTAGATACATTTTGAACCGTAAATTTCAATTCTTGTACACCAGAGGCTACAGGTATGGCAAAGGGAATAATTGCATTCACAGCTATGTTTTTATCAATATTTTCTATAGCTCCTACTGTTGGAAAAATGGCCCTTACCTTCCCTAAATTATCAAATGAACTGGTTCCACTCATAAAGTGGCATGGAACAACACAACCTCTAAGCAAACTCAAATCAGGAATAATGCCCAGCGGGTTTTTAAACAGTGGATTTTTGTTTGAAGATCTTGCCCCCCCAGAGTTACTATTCGCATAATTTGTTGCATTAAAACTCCCATTTGTACTTACTAAATTACGCAAAAGACCTGCACCTTCAACATAATATACATTTGCATCAATATTGCCTGGATTAAGATAAGGCGTATAGTCGGCAAGAAGCGGAGTGTAACTCCCTTTGTAAACAGCAAAAATATTATTATAAATTTGTGTTAGTTGTGAACCTCGGGTACTTAAACACGAAGGAACATAACCTATTGGATTACCGCGCATCAACACAGTATTGTGTAATACGCTTGCATTATATTGCCCGCCTACGTCCAGATTTATTCCACTAAGACCACTCCTAGTGCCTGTTGAAGAATCAGCACTAACCAAAATATTATTAGTAATAAACAAGTTTGACGAAATATTTGACGAATTTCTTGCACAGGAAATTCCAAACCCTCCAAAATTATACACCCTGTTTCTATCAATAATATGGCTACCGGAGCTTATTTGGTTATCTGAAAAATTTATCCCATTGCTAAATGAATCTCGTGCATTCATATGAATAATATTCCTCGCTATAATAACTGGATTGTGTACTCCAGATATACTAATTGCGGCATTGTTGCAACTATCAAAAGTATTACCTGTAACCTCAACTTTTCTATTCCATAACGAGTTTGAACTTCCAGAAAATAGAATACCATTAGCCCCACCGGAAAAATAATTACTATCGATAATTATTGAATCCATAACTGTTGTAAGGAAAAAATTATTAAATGCCCTAGCGATTCGTATTGCATGCCCTGCTGTAGCTAATTGATTATGAGCAGGAAGTATGATTCTACAATTCCTAACTTCACATCCGGTTCCAGAAGCATCAAAACCTGATCCATTGATAAACACCCCCATACCAGCTTTTCTATTGGTTAGTGTAATATTCCTCAATTTGATATGGCTCATTTGATTAATTGTAAAAACAGCACCTGTTGTGTCTGCAATAAAATTTACCAAATTAGCATCCCCTCCGTTAAATGTAATGTTAGATAAAGCACTTAACCCCGGTACCACACCTGATAAAATAACGGGTCCTTGATAAGTGCCAGGTTGTATCATAAAGTTAACATGACCAGATATGCCCCTGCTTATGGCAGTTGCCATGGCTTGTTGAATAGAGCTAAAATCAGCAGATGCTGTTCCAATAGTTAGGGTGCCACTAAGCCTTGGCAAATAATTATTAGTTAAGGTATCGTCTAACCTAAAAGTATCCACCTGATTATTGGGAGAAGAAACAAACGATTTTAATGAATTATTTACTACTTTTAAATTTACTTGATTAGGAGTGGTAAAGGTAATCGTATCAACACCACAACCTGCTAAGCTTAAAGTCCGTGTTGTACTAACAGGTGTTCCATTATTGAAAATATAACCTGCCTGATATTGATTGATAAGACTATTTCCTGAATTTCTTACCAATAACCTTACGTCAGTGAGTCCCGTTTTTGACAAAGTTGATGAAGGAGTAATAACATCTTCCAAACTTAAACTGTTCATTAATTTTAGTGACTCATACGCACCAACTGTTGTCATAGAATCTCTAAGGCTATTGTTAATGTCTTTAATAAATCCCGGCACCCTTAAAATTGAAGACATGCATTTATGCACTAAGGTTAAATTATAGGCCAATGAATCGGTACTTACGAAAGGCGGTTTGAAGTTAAGCGATACCTCCCCCCCTCCATTTGCTGTTTTATAGTTCAATGAGGTAAAAAAGAACCCATCTCTAGCAACAAGTCTAGTAGCAACTGCATTGAAATATAAATTTTGATTAACGATATTATTGGTTTGGTTACCCGTCATATAAAGTGGGTGGTAACCACCAGAGTTAACAACAAAAATGTTATTTCTTATATTTATGTTTGTTGAGGTCAATGCCATCAAAGCACCATTTGTTGTGATAGTGTTTTTCCCTGTAACAAATACTGTATTATGAGAAACTATGACAGGTGAATTATTAAAGAACTGACTGATATAAATACCACCTATTACAGATTGAGATGGAGAGCTAATTACCTCATTGTTTATAATGTTGGTTGGGGCATTAGCACCTACACTTGTGTTGGTAACAAACATTCCGTATTCCCTAAAATTTCGTATTTTGTTTCTACTTATTACATGGGAGTTATTTTTGTTATAATTACGATTATCTTGAAAAGATAACCCTCTAGCCCCGTAATTGTTTCCAATAGCTAACATACTTATTTGATTCGCTTCAAGGAGAACAGGATTATATATACTGAAGACATTTAATGCAACATTACTGCTTCTGCTAATCACGTTGTTCCTTATAACAATATTTACATTTCTTAATGTATCTGAACACCCTGAAAAAACTATCCCATTTCCTCCGCCATCAACGATACAACTATCTATCAATATCGAATCTGCTCTACTTGGAGCTACCGAAAGATTAACTGCTCCAGTAACCAGAATCCCATTTCCTGAATTACCAAAACCTGTTTGCACAGGAAGAAGTACTTTACAATTAATAATATTGCACGATGACAACCTGGTTGTAACTGGGCTACAAATTCCTATACCTACTCCGGCAGAGGAGTTTGAAATAGTTAAGTTGCGTAAGGTGATATAGCTAAGTTGATTAATAAATACAACCGCTCCTGTTGTACTTGCAGAAAAAATAACTGAATCTGTATGAGTACCATCGAATATAATTCTTGACGTATCTGACAACCCCATAATTGTTCCTGAAATCTGAACCTGACCGCTATACGTTCCTGCTCTAACTTGGAATAAAACATGTCCGCTTACCCCCAGTTCCAAAAGCTTTGCTACGGCTGCTTGTGGCGTTATAAAATCCGGATTTACACCTCCAATTGTATAATTACCCTTTAACGAGGCAAAAAGGTTCATTTTTATGGTATCACCTTGCCTTTCAGTGTCTAAATTATTATTGGGGTTTCGCGTAAAAAAGGCGATATCCTGACTTTGTTGAATATTGGCCTTATTCGCTCCTGTAAATACCACAGTATCAATTGCACAAACCTTAACTGAATCCGTTTTGGTGATTACAATTGGTAGATTATTTCCTATTCGATAAGCCGACTGATAAGAGGTTAACGTATTATTCCCAGCATTTATAATGCGAAATTTAACATCTTGTGGACCTAAAAAAACGGGCCCTGCATTATTAGAAGGAGTTATTACATCTAAGAGAGAAATGTTATTAGGTAATGCTAGATATTCATAGGCACCCACAGTTGGTTTAGCTAATCGCGTTACATTATTAATATCATTTTGAACAATATTATTTAATGACGCACTAAAAAAGCATCCATGTCTTAACCGATAATTTAAGGAAAGTGTATCAAAAAAAGGTGGAAAAATATTAGTAGAAGAATCTCCCCCCGCAAGTTGAGTTAAAAAATTAGATGAATTAAATAGTGAACTATTTCTCTTTACAAGGTTACCATTGGCGGTGTTATTAAAGTAAATATTATAATTAAGATTACTGGCAGCTAAATTAGAAGAAATGAGTACTGGTAAAATAGTAGTTCCTCCATTGCTTAAGAAAATGTTATTTTTAATATCCGCAGTAGTTGAACCTGAAAGATTTAATGCCCCCATTGTCTCATTAAAAGGAGGCATTGTGGTTTGTGCACTTCTTACTAAAACGGTATTATGATAAATTCTTATTCTGTAATCACCGACATTAGTAGATACACTTATTCCATTTATACTGACGCTAACACTATTATTATATCCACGCATTAAATTATTAGATATGATAGTGGGTGAGGCTATACTTCCTAGTGTAATATGATTATTACAATAAATACCCAAGGTAACAAAATGACTAATATCATTTTGTGAAATGATGTGTGGAATAATAGAGTTATTGAGATTATTATTAAAAAAAATACCCCTAGCCATAGTTGAGGCTAAGTGCATGTTAATTCTATTTTGGCTTATTCTAATTGCGTTATAATTATCAATAACATAGATACCATAGGCATTTACACTTTCAAGTATATTATTACTTACAATAATATTGCGGTTACTAAGGTTTGAAAGATTGCCAATAATCGAAATCCCGTAGCCTCCTCCTATAACCCTGTTACTATCAACTAAAGCACTATCTGTTTGGGCTGAACTTAAGCCCGCTCCATTAGTTGTGCCTGTAAAATTAAGCCCATAACCCACTTCTGACGAGCCGGAAACAAGCGGTACTCTGAGATAACAATTTATGATTGAAACCTTAATTGTTGTACCAACCACAGCTAAAGCAACAGGATTTACAGTAGAATTATTAATTATAGATATGTCTCTGAACGTAACATATCTGGATCCATTTAGAACAACTATAGCAGCACCTGAAATACTTCCAACAATTTGACAGGTATCTTGACCATCTTTAGTGAACGTAAGCGTATTTACTGAGTTAGTCCCAACCACGTTCCCAATAGAAAGCGTAGTTATCCTGTTATAAATGCCAGGAGTAATCGCTATTACGGTTGGCCCACATATTCCAAATGCGTTTAAGGCAGAAAGTGCATTGTCAATACTACTAAAATTACGTGACCCTGTGATTGACGGGTTTACTGTATAACGACCACTTAAAGAAGAGAGTACTCTGCTTACGGTAGAAGTATCATTGGTTTGATTCACATCCACTGTATCATTAGGCAATGAAGTCCATACCTTAATTACTGTTGGTACACCAATTGTAAACGATTGATTTACTAAATAGACAAAGGCCGTATTGCCAGTTGTTGAACCTAAAGTATCAATTGAAAGTACTCTTTTAACAGGCGACTGTAATACCCCATTAATACTCCAATTAAGCATAAAGCTATCTACTTTAATATTTCCGTAATTGGCTACTCTGACATATATATTTTGGTTACTGCCACAGAATCCAACTAACGGTGAATCAATAGACACTGCGCCAATATCATGGCTTGAGTTAGCTCTAGCCTGAAAAATCGAAGTAAAAAAAATGAGAAAAAGGCATTGGATTAATCTTTTCATTCCTAACATAAAATTGGCTTCGAATTTTAACTATTTCAATCAATCCTCCAAATTTATAATGTTAAAAAAAGATTGCTAAATCTGAATTATCGAAGCCTGCATTTTTTTCTATCAGTGTCTCTCTTTCTGTAATAAATTGAGTTTTAAAAAAGGATTTGCTCTAATTATACATCTTATCGATAGGTGGTGATTCAAGCCTCAATGCTTTAGAAAGTGAATACTTGTTTGTGAAATTGTTTAATATTTCCATAAAGTGAAGTAGTTCAATATATCCGAAATAATGGTTTTACCTCACAACCTATATGCGAGGTATTTACAAAAAAGTAAACTAGTACTAACAAAACAATCACTGCCTCAAAA